>NZ_FOKK01000016.1 GCF_900112005.1 Algoriphagus aquimarinus
ACTGTAATCTCGTTGGGTTCGCTTAACATACTTACTCTCTTGTTCTTCTTTCATAACATTACATTTTGTGTAACGCTATTTCAGGACGGGACACAATTACAAATAAAAAAAGCCCGGATATTTCCGGGCTTGTTGATTAGTAGGCTTTTGCAAAAAGGACTCGACCAGTAGAGGGTTGCCCAGTATAGACACAAACTCCTGCTTCTTCCTTTCTGTCTAAAGGAATACATCTTATAGTTGCTTTGGTAAGATCCTTGATTTTCTCCTCAGTCTCAGCAGTTCCATCCCAATGGGCTGACAGGAATCCACCTTTTTCTTCCAATATTTCTTTAAACTCATCCCATGAATTTACCTCTGTAGTCATTTCACCTCTGAAATTGAAAGCTTTTGAATAGATGCTAGTTTGGATTTCATCTAACAAGGCAGTGATTTTATCTGAGATTGGCTCAGAGCTCAATTCAAATTGCTCTTTGGTCAAGGTGTCACGTCTAGCGATTTCAATGGTACCATTTTCCAAATCTCTTGGGCCAATAGCTATTCTAAGCGGAACACCTTTTAACTCGTGCTCTGCAAATTTCCATCCCGGCTTATAGGTATCACGATTATCATATTTCCCTGAAACTCCAACTTTGCGAAGCTCAGCTATAATCTCATTAGCTTTCTCCGTGATGGCATCCAGCTCTTCGTCTTTTCTATAAATAGGTATGATCACTACTTGTATTGGGGCCAATTTTGGAGGCAAAACCAAGCCATTATCATCTGAATGAGCCATAATCAATGCTCCCATCAAACGAGTACTTACTCCCCATGACGTTCCCCAAACGTATTCAAGGCCGCCTTCTTTGGTAGCAAATTTCACGTCGAAAGCTTTAGCAAAATTCTGTCCCAAAAAGTGAGAAGTCCCAGCCTGAAGAGCCTTTCCATCTTGCATCAAAGCTTCAATACATAAGGTGTCATCAGCTCCCGCAAAGCGTTCGCTTTCAGTTTTTCTTCCTCTTACTACTGGCAAAGCCATAAAATCTTCAGCAAACTGTGCATAGACATTCATCATTTGCATGGTTTCCACTTCTGCTTCTTTTTTAGTAGCGTGGGCTGTATGTCCTTCCTGCCAAAGGAATTCCGTAGTACGTAGAAATAATCTAGTTCTCATTTCCCAGCGAACAACATTTGCCCACTGATTTACCAAAAGCGGAAGATCTCTATAGGACTGAACCCAATTTTTGTAAGTACTCCAGATAACAGTTTCGGAAGTAGGGCGTACAATTAACTCTTCATCCAATTTAGCATCAGGATCTACGATCACTCCACTTCCATCTTCAGCATTTTTGAGTCTATAATGTGTTACTACAGCACATTCCTTGGCAAAGCCCTCTACATGTTTAGCCTCTTTGCTTAGAAAAGACTTAGGAATAAAAAGTGGAAAATATGCGTTGGAATGACCGGTCTCTTTAAACATCCGATCAAGTTCCGCTTGCATTTTCTCCCATATTGAATAGCCATAAGGCTTAATGACCATGCAACCTCTGACAGCGGAATTCTCTGCCAAGTCGGCTTTTTTAACTAATTCGTTGTACCAAAGCGAATAATCCTCGCTTCTCTTAGGTAGTCCTTTACTCATTGTGGTTGGTTGAGATACAGATTCTGGTTATTTTTGCTAACTTATGCGTGGCAAATATAAACCAAAAAGTATAACCCTTCACTTCTGCTCTCGTATAAGAAAGTAACATTTAAACTTCTACTATGAAGAATTCCTCAATCATAACCTCATCATTTATACTCGGATCACTGATCTTAGTATCTTGTAGCACAAGCAAATTAGCTAGCTCGGATACCAGTGATAATTTGTATTTCATGGCATCAGATGCTAGAATAGCTACTGAATATGCTGTGCAAAACAATAATCCAGAGCAATTCCAGACACTTTCATCCTCTGCAACTGAAACTATCCCTCAGGAAAGCTTTAGTTCAAGAAACGTTAACCCAGACTATATCGCAAGATATCAGGCTGAAGAAGGCACTGCTCAAGATGACGTAGTGTACTTCGACGAAGCGAGTGGAGAAGAAAGCAATCCAGATATTAATGCTTACGACAATTATAGAGTAGGCAGCTCAGGAAATAATTCCAATTTCAGCAATTCTATGGCTTTTAACATGGGGATGATGTATGGAATGAATTCTTTTGGAATGGGTGGATTCTACAACCCTTATATGGGTTATGGCTTTAGACCAGGATTTAATATGAATATAGGATTTGGCTTTGGCAATCCATTCTATAGATCTATGTATTATAGACCTTCTTATGGTATGATGGGATTCTATGATCCATGGGGACCAGTATATGGTATGGGTGGATACGGATACGGATATCCAGGTTATGGCTATTCTCCAATGTTCTCGAGCAATCCAATCTATGTACTTCCTGGTGGAGAATATGGAGATCGTCAAGTTGTAAGGGGAGCAAGACCTACAAGAGGTTCATCATTAGCTGCTTCTAGAGGAGGAAGTATATCTAATGTAGCGCTTCAACCAAGTACTGCCAGAGCTCAGGCAAGAAGAGACGTATTAAATAGCACTAACAGTGCTACCCCAAGACGCTTGGTTTCTAATTCTGATAATTCAAGAGTTTCAGCTAGAGACTTTAGCTCTTCACAAAATGATTATTATAATTCAAGAGCAAGAGAAGGAAGCTCAAGAAATGTCGGTTCAGCAGCAATGGATAGATCGGTTTCAAGTTCAAGAAGTGCCATGCCTTCTGCTAGACCAAGTGTAAGTACTTCAAATACTAGATCTATTGATACCGGTAGAGGTGGTACTGTAAGATCTGCAATACCGTCCAATTCTAGAACATCTAGCCCTTCATATAACAGAAGTAATGTTCCTGCAAGAAGTTCTTCTCCTACATACAATAGAGGAGAGACAAATACTAGAACAGTAACTCCATCAAGAACTAGCACTCCTACTAGTACACCTACGTATACCGCGCCTACTAGAAGCTCCGGTAGTACTGGGACTTCTACTGGAACTACAAGAACTACTACAACCACCACTACTACAAGAGGCGGACGAGGCAATTAATTTCTTTTGACAGTGTATTAACAAACAAGGCAGTGAGAACACTGCCTTGTTTGTTAATACCTATTTGATCACCACATCTCAATTTCTTTATTGAGTTTTTTTTCGGAAAAGAATCTGCTTTAAAGAAACATTTTTACCAGCTACCTACGTTTATTTATTACACCCAAATCAAATCTAAATGAGAATACCCATTCTGGTTTTATCACTATGTTTATTTTCCGCCTCGTCGCTATTTGCACAGAGTGGATATTATGAAGATGCTTTCAGATTCAGCCAAGTTAAACCCTCTGGTTCAGCCCGTATAATGGGCGTTGGAGGCACTCAATGGTCTTTGGGTGGTGATGTTTCAAATATTGCCGGGAATCCAGCAGGCTTAGGCTTCTTTCGCTCATCAGAGGCAAGTGCTACTATTGGCTATACCAACTGGGGTGTAGAAACCAGTTTTTTAGGACAAAGTAAAAGTTATAATACATCTGACTTCTCTTTACCGAATGTCAGTTTCGTTATGGCAAATCCTAAAGATGATTTTGCAAGAGGCTCTTTTAAAGGAGGTTCATTTGGAATCAGTATCCAGAGAATTGCCAATTTCAATACTGAATATGGTTACTTTTCTGATAATCTGGGCACCACATCCATTATTGATTTCTATCTACAGGATGCTCAAGGGTTCACTGAAAATCAGGTAGTTAATTTTGGATTGACTGGAATGGCCTACAATACCTACCAAATAAATCCAAAACTCAACAGTAATGGCAATGTGATTCCAGGAGAATATGAACCTATCAATGGTTTTATTGCTCCGTTTCAGGATGAAAATATCTTGCAAGAAGGGAGCTCAAGTCAAATATCCTTTGCCTACGGTGCTAATTTCAATTACAAATTATTTGTAGGCGGTTCAGTTGGAATACGGTCATTGAATTTCAACTCTCAAAAAACTTATAATGAAGAATTCTCTGAAGGCCCACTGATTAACTCTAGCCTGCAAGAAAACCTATACATAAATGGTGGAGGGGTGAACATCAATTTAGGCTTGATATATAAGCCAATTGATTACCTGAATTTTGGTTTCACCTTCCAAAGCCCTACTTGGTATGCTTTAAATGATGAATATAGCGCAAGTATGATTGCTAATTATGATAATTACGATTATGCCCCCGAAGGCAAGACACTAGGCCTTGAAGAAGATTTTACAGATGTATTTCTAAGCTCTTACAATTTAAACACTCCTCTTAAAATTGGCGGAGGTGCTACCGTATTCCTAGGCAAGAATGGCTTTATCTCCACTGATGTTGAATGGTTAAATTATAGTGCTGCTAGAATTAAATCCAAAGACTTTAATGAGGGACCGGATAATTCAGAAATCCAAAACCTTTATGCTAGTACCATCAATTTCAGATTCGGAGCTGAATTTAGAGTGAGCAATTTTAGATTTAGAGGAGGTTATGGTTACTATGGCGACCCAATCGCTGATTCAGATTATGATAGAAGTTCACAGCAAATCACTGGTGGCTTAGGTTTGAAAATCAAAAAATTCTCTGTTGACTTTGCACTGGTGAATCAAAAATTCAATACGCTCTACAGCAGTTATCAAGTATTAGATACTCAAGGAAACAATGTTGGCCCGATCACTGAAATCAAAAATAACCAGCTCAACGGTGTACTTACATTAGGTCTTAGTTTTTAAGCAAACGAATCAATTCAGATACCAATAACTCAGCGGAGAAGTCTTCACCGCTGAGTTTTATTTTTGATTGGCGATAAAAATAATCTCTTTCAACTAGCAAGCTTTTTAATTTCAAGGTGATTTCACCCTGATCAAGGCCTGAAAACATAGGCCTATTATGTGCTTTAGAGAGACCGAGCCTCATAGAAATCTCCTCTAATGGAACATCTAAATATACTGATACAGCTTTATCATTGATCAAGTCCATGTTATCATTGAAGCAGGGACATCCACCTCCAGAAGCCAAAACATAGGAGTCTTCTCTATTCAAAAATTTCTGAAGAACCTCAGTCTCCCATTCACGAAATTTACCTTCACCATATCTGGAAAAAACATCCGGAATTGTCATTTGAAAACGGTCCTCAATCAGATGATCAAGGTCATAATACGGGAACTGTAGCACTGAAGCAAGTTGTTTTCCAAACGTACTTTTACCTGAACCAGGGAGTCCTACTAAAACGATTTTCAAATCCTTACTCATCTCCTATTTGATGTATAAATCTATGATTTCACTTGCCTCAGGAGTGTTATTGTGGTGATACTTACCTAGTACCTCACCATTTTTTAGCACTAGAATTCCCGGATTAGATCTGATCATGGTTTTGACTACAGTAGCATCAGCTTGAAGTGAAAGCACATCCCAGCCTCTTGATTTGGTGAAGTTCTGGATTTCTTCCTGAGAAGCAGCAGCTACAAATACAGCTTGAACAGGCGAATCTTTCAGTGATTTAACTAATTGATCAATTCTATCAAGGTTTGAATCACTCACTTTAGCCATACTGCTTACCAATATCAATAATTTGTTTCCTGTGAAGACTTCTTCGGAAAAATCACCATCCTCATTCCAAACTGCGAAATCCGAAATTTTAGGCAATGCATCAGGGTTCTTCAAATTCATTTCAACAAACTCGAGACTTTCATCCGATGGATATTGATCAAAGACAACCAGCTCTCCACCCTTTTTCATTACATAGGAATACTGCAAGGGAGATGATGGTTGCATATTTTGAGGAATATTCACCCCTATTTTATAGGCTCTAAAATCTATAAAAGGGAGATTACGAACTGCCATTATCGCCAATACAAATGACATCACTAATGCAGCTACCGTTACGCCTTTAGCCCATTTAGGAGATGTATTGGGTAAATCCAATTGAAACAAAAACAGTATAGAAATCAAAACCAGAAGAATTAAATCTTTGTAAAAAGATTCCCACGGAGTCAATTTGATTGCATCACCAAAACATCCGCAATCAGTCACTTTATTGAAATATGCGGAGTAAAAGGTGAGAAAAGTGAAAAACAAAATCATTAAGCCAAGTGCCCAGACAGTAAATCTGCTCTTAACTCCCAGTATCAACATCACCCCAAGTACTACCTCCACAACTACTAGAAATATCCCAAGCTCCAATGCAAAAGGCTTCAAATAGATAAAAAACCCAGCTATATCATTTGAGAACACATCAAAGTATTCTTCCAATTTGATCGCGGTTCCTACAGGATCATTGACCTTGATCAGTCCTGAAAAAATAAAAAGGCCTCCGACAATAAATCGAATCACCCACAAAAACCCTTGCTTAAACATGGTAGTCTAATTTAATTAAACAAAATACTGCATAATTGATCATATCCTGATAGTTAGCTTCTATACCCTCTGACACTAATGTTTGACCTTGATTATCTTCTATTTGCTTGGTTCGCAATAATTTCATCAAAATAATATCAGTCATTGAACTCACCCTCATTTCTCTCCAAGCTTCTCCATAATCGTGATTCTTATTTTCCAAAAGCCCACGGGTTTCATTTACCCAGTGATCGTAAGCGGACTCCAGCTCCTCAAAAGGGATCTCCATCCGCTCATCTTTTAAATAACTGATTTGCAGCAGAGCTATCAGACAATAATTAATGATACCTACGAAATCATCTTCTATAGGATCATTAACTTTTTGACTCCCTTTCTCCTGTATGGAGCGAATACGCTGAGCTTTAATGAAAATCTGATCTGTAATAGATGAAAGCCTAAAAATCCTCCATGCCGTACCATAATCTATAGTCTTCTTACGAAATAGTTCTTTACAACGGCTGATAACTTCCCTATATTCGTTACTCGTTTGCGTCTCCAAAGTATATTTGTTTAATGTTTCCTCTACCGGGCAAGTCTTCTAAAATCGAAGATAAATCATTTCCCCAAAAAAACACCCTTCTAATCGATGGAAGGCTTATCAGTTGGGACAAACCTCAGCTGATGGGAATTGTTAATTTAACGCCCGACTCATTCTTTGAAGGAAGTAGAGCTGAAAAATCCTTGGATAAAGTTGCCACTTTAGCGAAGTCGCATATTTCTAACGGCGCTAGCATTCTGGACCTTGGGGGATACAGCAGCAGGCCAGGTGCAGCAGAGGTGAGTTTGCAAGAAGAAATCGACCGAGTAATTCCTGCAGTCAGATGGATCACAGCTAATTATCCCGAGACATTAATATCAGTTGATACTTTTCGGGCAAAAGTTGCTAAGGAGGCGATACGTTCAGGTGCACACATCGTAAATGATATTTCGGCAGGGGATTTGGATGAGCAAATGTTAGAAACTGTAGCTAATCTTCAAGTCCCATATATAGCAATGCATATGAGAGGAAACCCTCAAAACATGCAGAAAAAAACGAATTATTCAGATATTTTGGGAGAAATATTGTATTATTTCACTGAAAAACTGGAACAATTCAGAAAGTTTGGCATCAAAGATGTAATAATTGATCCTGGGTTTGGATTTGCAAAAACTCTTGAACAAAATTATTTCTTACTAAGGAACCTTCATCAGTTCCAGACGCTTTCATTACCAGTACTAGTCGGTATTTCGAGAAAATCGATGATATCAAAGGCATTGGACATAAAAGCTGAAGAAGCACTGAACGGCACAACCGCATTAAATATGTTTGCTTTGTGTCAGGGTGCAAACATCCTACGAGTTCACGACGTTAAAGAAGCAAACGAAACATTAAAATTATACAACACTTTATACCCTTGACATTACTTTTCAAAATAGGATTTTTAGACATCTCCATCGTCAATATCATTGATATTGCCTTGGTTGCCGCCCTATTATATCAAGTCTACAAACTCCTTAAAGGAAGTGTAGCTATTAAGATCTTTCTAGGCTTCCTTTCTATTTATCTGATTTATTTATTGGTACGAGCTCTTAGGATGGAGCTTCTTTCTGCAATTTTGGGGCAGTTCATGGGAGTGGGTGTAATAGCAGCCATCATTATATTTGCTCCAGAAATAAGGAAATTTCTACTTTTAATAGGTCGATCTTCTTTACTATCAGACGACAATGTCTGGAAGGACATGCTTTTCTTTTGGAGAAAAAAGGATAATTCTCTCTTCAACATCAGTCCCATCATTGATGCCTCAAAAACATTGGCAGGTAGTAATACTGGAGCTTTGATGGTTATTTCAAAGAGCACCGAATTGAAGTTTTATGCAGAAAGTGGAGATATTTTGGACGCAGAACTATCTAAAAGACTTCTTATCTCAATTTTCAATAAATACAGCCCACTTCATGACGGCGCTGTGATCATCCATAACGGCAAAATTAAGGCCGCTCGCTGTATTTTGCCCGTAACAGAGCGAGAAGTTCCAGCACAATTTGGACTTCGCCACCGCGCAGCTATAGGCATGTCTGAAGCCACCGATGCTATTGTTTTGATAGTTTCTGAAGAAACTGGACAATTATCTATGTCCAAAAATGGAAAAATCATTCATAATATGTCCTTCCAAGAAATCAGAGAGACAATCAATGATTATCTAAATAATCTTGATGTTGATACGCGTTTTGAAGATCTAGAAGAATATGAGATGAAAAAGCGAAGAAAACTTGCAATGACAAGTAAGACAACAACATAAAAAACGGCAAGTTCTCACTTGCTTTTTTTATGGATTACAATTAGCACCTTAGATGACCCTATTTTTGCAGAGGAGCTAACCCGGGAATTTTACACCAAAATAAGCCCGGACATGAAATATGACTTCCTTTGTTTTCATCAGCACCAAGTTTATTCTTGCTTAAAAAGTAGCTCATGATTTGAAAAAGGCTGTTTCCTATACCATATAGTCTTCTTCCAAAGTATAAATTCCCTATTTTTGCTCCTCTAATTAATAATCCGAATATGTCTATTGCCAGCAAATACGATCCAGTATCTACCGAAGCCAAATGGTATGCTTACTGGATGGAGCACAAGCTTTTTTCTTCTAAAGTTGACCATTCCAAAGAGCCGTACACCATTACAATGCCTCCACCAAACGTAACAGGCGTTTTGCACATGGGGCATATGCTGAACAATACCATACAGGATGTTTTGATTCGCCGCGCACGTATGCAAGGCAAAAATGCTTTATGGGTGCCTGGTACTGATCATGCATCTATAGCTACAGAGACCAAAGTAGTGAACATGCTAAAAGAGCAGGGAATTGACAAGAAATCTCTGACTCGTGAGAAATTTCTAGAACATGCCTGGGAATGGAAAGATAAATACGGAGGAATTATCCTGGACCAACTGAAGAAACTTGGCGCTTCATGTGACTGGGATCGCACCGCCTTTACAATGGATGCTGATCTGAGTGATGCAGTAATCTCTGTTTTCGTAGATCTCCACAAAAAAGGAAAAATCTATCGTGGTATCCGTATGGTAAACTGGGATCCACAAGGCAAAACGGCTTTGTCCGATGACGAAGTAATCACCAAGGAAATTCAGTCTAAGCTTTACTACATCAAGTATAAAATCGAAGGAACAGAAGATCAATTCCTAACAATCGCCACCACCCGACCTGAAACTATCATGGCCGATGTAGCGATTTGTGTCAATCCAAATGATCCTCGGTTCACACATCTTAAAGGTAAGAAAGCTATCGTTCCGTTGATCAATAAGGCAATTCCTATCATCGAAGATGAATATGTAGACATGGAGTTCGGAACAGGTTGCTTGAAAGTGACTCCTGCTCACGACATCAATGACTACGAATTAGGACTTAAGCATAAACTGGAAGTGATCGACATCTTAAATGATGACGGCACTCTAAATGAAAAAGCTCAAATTCTTATAGGAGAAGATCGCTTTGTGGCTAGAAAAATGATAGCCAAAAAACTCAAGGCAGTTGATCAGTTGGAGAAAATCGAAGATTACAAATCTAATGTGGGTCATTCTGAAAGGACAGATGCTGTAATTGAGCCAAAGCTTTCCTTGCAATGGTTCTTAAAAATGGACGATATCACCAAGCCTGCACTAAGCGCGGTAATGGATGATGTGATCCAGTTATATCCACCGAAATTCAAGAACATGTACCGTGCTTGGATGGAAAATGTACGTGATTGGTGTATTTCTCGACAGCTTTGGTGGGGACATCGAATTCCAGCGTACCACCTTCCAAACGGAGAATTTGTAGTAGCAAAAACTGCTGAGGAAGCTTTGATAATCGCCAATGAGCAATATGATGGCAAATTCACTTTAGCTGACCTGAAACAAGACGAGGATGTATTGGATACCTGGTTCAGCTCATGGCTTTGGCCAATTTCGGTTTTTGACCCAGAAGTATTTACCACAGGAAAGCCTAATGAAGAACTGAAATACTACTACCCTACCAATGACTTGGTAACTGCTCCTGAGATTCTTTTCTTCTGGGTAGCAAGAATGATCATTGCAGGTTATGAATATACTGGCGAAAAGCCTTTCAAGAACGTATACTTGACGGGCATAGTACGGGATAAATTGGGCAGAAAGATGTCTAAGTCTCTCGGCAATTCTCCTGATCCACTAGATCTTATCACTCAAAACGGAGCTGATGGGGTTCGTACAGGGATGCTTTTCTCCTCTCCTGCCGGAAATGATTTGCCGTATGATGACAAATTGGTAGAACAAGGAAGAAACTTCTCTAATAAAATATGGAATGCCTTCCGTCTTGTTCAAGGCTGGGAAATTGATCCAAACCTTGACGGATCTGCCAATGCTTCTAGTATAGAATGGTTTGAGAATCGTTTCAATCAAGCTTTGGTGGAAATCAATGATCACTTCGAGAAATTCAGAATTTCCGATGCGCTCATGTCCACCTATAAGTTGGTTTGGGGAGATTTCTGTTCTTGGTACTTAGAGATGATCAAACCAGCATATCAGCATCCGATCGATCAGCAGACTTACGATAAGACTATTGCTCTTTTTGAAGATATCTTAAAAATTCTTCATCCTTTCATGCCGTTTATTTCGGAAGAACTTTGGCATCAGATCAAAGAACGATCTGTAGAAGAATCCTTGATTCTGGCTTCGTGGCCTAGAGAAAAAGGATACGATTCTCAGATCACAGAGGATGCTTCGCAGATTTTCGAGGTGGTTTCACAAGTAAGAAACCTGCGGGCATCCAAAGGAATGTCTCCGAAAGATGCACTTGATCTTACGATCAATACTAGGAATGAAGCACTTTACGGTAGATTCTCCGCCGTATTAAATAAGCTAGCCAATCTATCTTCGCTGAACTTTGGTGATAAAGTAGATAATGCAATAAGCTTTGTAGTGAAGTCTGACGAGTGCTTTATCCCTATGGGAGACTCGATCAACGTGGAAGAGGAAAAAGAAAATATCCAGAAAGAGATCGATTATAATAAAGGCTTCCTGAACTCTGTAATGAAAAAGCTTAGCAACGAAAGGTTTGTTGCTGGAGCACCTGCTCAAGTCATCGAAATGGAACGTAAAAAACAAGCAGACGCAGAAGCCAAGATTAAAGCATTGGAAGAAAGTCTAGCCAAGCTAGGATAGAACCAAAACACCTGCAAAGACCAAATGACAAAGTTTTAGAGGAAACCGGCAGCAGTTTCAAACAGTTACTTAGACTTATAATAAAACCTTAGAGGTTTTCAACACCTCGATGGTTGGAGTGTATTCCTTGTTGGCCTCAGTGGCCAATTCCCCTCAAGCAAAAAGCCCGACTGAAAATAATCAGTCGGGCTTTTAAATTGATGTTTGAAATCTACGCAGCGTTTCTTGCTGCATTTATAATTCCAAACATACTTCTCAGGATTAACTTTTGAAGTACTTCCGTAGTCTTACCTGTTTCTAGAATTCTCTGGATAGCATATTGCTGCACAGTAATCAATGGCAATACGATTCGCTCACGAATTTCAATTGATTTTTTAATCACCTTGTTATCGCCCATCAATTCATCCATTGAAGACACTTCTTTGAGCTTCTCTATAGACCTCAGGTACTCATCATACATGATTTCCCAAAACTCACCGTAGTTCTTATCTTGTTTCAAATAAGCTGTAGCTGGATAAAAGCACTTAGTAAGCGACTGCATGGAATTTCCTAAAAGAGCTCTAAAGAAAAGGCTATTGTTATAAAGGTCTTTCAACTCATCTAATTTCCCTTTCTTTTCCAACACCTCTACGGCAGCTCCTACTCCGTAGAAACCTGGAATATTTTGCTTCATCTGCGCCCAAGATCCTACAAAAGGAATCGCTCTAAGATCTTCAAACTTTAGACCTTCACCACCTTTACCTCTTTTCAATGGTCTGGAGCCAATATTGGTCATCCCAAAATACTTTAGCGGAGTCACATGCTCTAAATATGGAACAAACATCGGATGACTTTTGAATTTCTTATATGCCTCGTAAGCTTCTCCAGCAAGTTCATCTATCAAAGCACGTTGGTCAGTGTTTAGATTCTTATCTGCACCGCCATACAAATGGTTTTCCAAGCCTGCACTTAGAAGTTGCTCAAAATTGTATGTACAAGACGCTTGCTTGCCATAATTTGAAGAAATCGTCTGTCCTTGAATAGTAACTTGGATTTCAGAATTTTCTACTTTTTCACCTAGAGAAGCATAGAAATTATGCATGTTTCCTCCACCACGAGCAGGAGGTCCACCTCTACCGTCAAAGAAAACGACTTCGATGCCATTCTCTCTGGATACTCTGGTCATCTCTTCTTTTGCTCTAAGAATAGACCAGTTAGCCTGTAGATAACCACCATCCTTGGTTCCATCAGAGAACCCAAGCATGATCGTTTGTTTATTACCTCTAAATGCCAAATGCTTTTTGTACTCAGGCATATTGTAAAGACTAGTCATGATCTCAGGAGCTTCAGCCAAATCATCAATCGTCTCAAAAAGCGGGACAATATCCAATGGCATATACTCCTTGTCTTTACCCAAACACAATTGATTCAACTTGAACACCTCAAGAAGGTGCTTTCTAGACTGACAGTTTGAGATAATGTAGCGATTCAGAACTTCTTCGCCACTTTCCTGTTGGATAGAATCGATCACACCAAATGACTGCAACATCTCTTGGTTAAACGGATCTTGGAAAGAAGCAATTTCCGGAATAGAAGTAAGGCTCATAATCTGAGCTATCTGCTCATCTTCTGTTCCCTGAAGCTCCTTGCCCTGTAGTTGGAAAATCTCCTCTATCAGCGCATCGTGCTTACGGCTATCCTGACGCATATCCATGCACGCGAAGTGGAAACCAAATATTTTTACTTTTAAAATAAACTGATCTAATACATCCAAGAAAAGTCCCTCGTGATATTTAATCAAGCCTTCTCTGGCTGAAAGTAGATCAGCCAGCAATTGATCTTTGCTCTTGTAAACAGGATCGTTTTCAAATAGAGTAGCATATAGACCACGCTCAATATTTATCAGAATATCTTCTACGTGCTTGAAAGTCAACCTTCTTCGCACTTTACGCACATCTCTATAGTAGCATTTCAACACCCATTTCTTAAGGCGCTCAGCTACTTGCTTTGTAATCGTATGTGTAACAAATGGATTCCCATCTCTATCTCCACCAGGCCAAAATCCTATCTTAAGTAATCCCGGATTCTCCCAATCGTGAAGTGGAATATTTAAGGATCCTAGTAAGCGAATCATGATATCTGATATGCTTTGATAAAATACATTTTCCAAAAACCAGATCAAGCTAACCGCCTCGTCATAAGGGCTTGGCTTTTCTCTTTTGGTGAAACCTGTTTTACCTAACTGTTGCAATAAGGAATTTATCTTACCGATGTCATCGGTACGAATAGCATTCTCAAGATCTGTGATAATGGCTAAGACATTGCCTGGGTAAAATTGAGTAGGGTGAGCCGTTAGCGTCAAACGCACAGAGAAAGTTTTCAACTTTTCTACCAACTCTTCTCGCTTGTTATCATTGTCTGTTCGGTCAATCAAAGCTTTGATAGTCCCTTTCCCCTTCAAATCATGGATTTTCTCATAAGCAGCATCCTCAATAGAATCAAACAAGACTACTTGTCTTTCTACGTACTGGATCATTTGGAATAGCAAATCAGATTGCTGAGATTCCGTAGAGTCAGGCATCAGTTCATCGAAAAACCCTGCAATAATTTCCTTTGGAGTTAAACCTTTCTGGAAACCATTTTGACATGCTGTTCCCAAAATCGGAAGCAATGTTCCAGTTCGGTAGATGTCATTGAAGGGAAGATCTAAAAATAAACTGTTGTAAATAGTGAAGCGCTTGGCTACTTGGGTATCATAGGTTTTATACATTATTCATCTTCCGTTTTAATGGTTAAGCAAATTAGTAAAAATTCTAAAAACTGAAATAATTATTGAGTATTCATTAACAAATAAACTTTTTATCTTCCTTTTTATTAACCAAATGAGTAAATCTCCAATAAAAGCGCAAAAACCTCATACCGGATAATTCAATATCTTTCTGTCATGAAATCTAGCATATCGCATACGATTTACAGTGGAATGATAATCAGCCATGCGATACTCCCATTGAACTTTGATAAACAAATTATAAACACATGAAACAATCACTTCTAGTAACTGTGTTTTTAGCCATTTTCTTCGCCTGCACCACAGACAAAACAACCAAAATGACCGAAAACCCGATTACTTACTCTTTTTTGGTAGGCACCTACACAGATGATGCAAGTCAGGGCATTAATCAACTTGATTTTACTCCTTCGGAAAATAAACTAGAAGTTCGGACAATTTTCCCTGGTATTCAAAATCCTTCTTTTGTAATAGCAAATTCCGTAGGAGACAAGGTCTTTACTTTAGAAGAAATAGACAATGTCCCAGGTGGAAATATAATAAGCTTGAGCCGTACTTCAGAGGATCAAGTTCTCACAAAATTAAGCGAATTACCTAGTTTCGGTGATCACCCTTGTTATATCGCCCTCTCTCCAAACGAGCAATTCCTAACCGTTGCAAATTACAGCGGCGGGAGTTTTAGTGCTTATAAAATTGGAGAAAATGCAAATCTATCTCACTTACAGACTATTCAGCATGAGGGAAGCAGCATAAACCAAGCAAGGCAAAGCTCACCACATGTTCATAGCACAGTATTCAGCCCAGACGGTAAATTCTTGCTTGTAGCAGATCTTGGTACAGATCAGGTTTATGTTTATAATTTTAATCAGGACGAAGCAAAGCCTTTGACTTTAAACAACATACACAAAGTCACTCCAGGAGATGGACCAAGACACTTGATTTTTTCAAAGGATGGAAAAGAAATCATGTTAGTAGAAGAGATGTCTGCTTCTCTGGACATTCTAAGTTTTGATGCAGGAAAAATCAGTCCAAAACAGAAAATATCATTGGTAACTGAGGGATTTGATGGTGGAGTCGGAGCTGCTGAAGTGAGATTATCTCCTGACGAAAAAAACATCTACGTTTCAAATCGAGGAGATGCCAATACCATTTCTGTGATCAGCAAGAAAGCTTCTGGGGAATACGAATTCATTCAGCAGATATTATCGGGAGGGATTATGCCAAGAAATTTCAATTTGACTGCAGATGGAAAATATTTACTCGCAGCACATCAAGCAAGTGATGATGTGATCATTTTTGAGCGAGATCTGGAGACAGGAGTACTTACCCAAACCAATTGGAAAGTGAGTGTACACAGTCCAGTTTACTTATTTAGACTTGGTGACTAGGAAGGTTGCTCCCAGGCGAATTGGGGATTGTAAAGAATTTTCCCCTCTTCTATTTTCAATGGAGATTCCAGATTGTTCTGATATAATTTACCTGTGCCCAAACCTTGAGGAACAGTAGCGCCTAGGCTATCTGCAAGCTGCGCAATTGCGTTCAATCCAATATTACTCTCCAATGCTGAGGTCATCCACCAGCCTATTTGACGAAGCTCTGCTAGCTCGATCCATGCTTTGGTTTCAAGGATCCCACCAAGTAAGGTGGGTTTTAAAATAATATACTGAGGCTGAATATCATCCAAAAGCTCAGCTTTATTTTTAACTCCTATTAATTCCTCATCAAGTGCAATAGGTAGCGGAGTTGCAGTGCAAAGATGCCTCATCGCTTTCCAATTCCCCGCGGCAATTGGCTGTTCTATGCTATGCAACTCATACTTTGCTAGTTGATGGAGTTTAACCAAAGCATCATTCTCCGAAAAAGCTCCGTTCGCGTCTACCCGAAGGGTAATTTGATCTTTAGAAAAGCGAGTCCGAATGTAATCAAGAAGAGCTAATTCCTGCTCAAAATCTATTGCACCAATTTTCATCTTGATGCAGTCAAATCCTTGTTCCAGTTTCTCCTTGATTTGATCAAGCATAAAGTCCTTTTGCCCCATCCAGATTAATCCATTGATTGCAATAGCTTTTTCACCTTTATAGAAAGCATCTCCCAGAACCTTCTTTTTCCCACCATTCAGTAGATCAAGAATCGCTGTTTCTAAGCCAAATCGAATACTTGGCAAGTCAAAGGGAATTAACCCCTGCAACTGGTTCACAACATTTTTCTCGCCTGATCCGAAAAGCACTTGAGACATTTGATCTAGAGTTTTGCGGAGAACTTCTTCAAAATCCGGGCGATCATCCAAGCTCAGTTTCACCAAAGGAGCTGCTTCTCCCCATCCTATTGTTTCAGGATTTTCTGAATGAAAGGCTTTGATCCAGAACACATCTTTAGTCTTCAAAACTCCTCTAGAAGTACCCGCATCAAATTTAAAAATCAGCGTCCGCTTAAGGTATTCAAAAGTAATTTTGGAAGAATTGGACATGGATTATGACTGCTTTTGGAAGGTACTTGAATTGACTTGGGCTATATTTGCAGGCAGAATAACAACCTATATGCAAATCCCAGCTATTGATTTAAACAGTTACGAATATACATTACCAGAGGAAAAAATCGCGAAGTTCCCACTGGCAAAACGAGACGCCTCGAAACTTTTACACTACAAAGATGGGCAGATTTCTCATTTGAATTTTAGTAACATTCCGGATTTGCTCCCTGCGGACACCTTGCTCGTTTATAATGACACTAAAGTAATTCCTGCTCGATTGATTTTTCAACGAGAAACTGGAGCACGGATAGAGATTTTTTTACTTCAGCCTATTTCTCCAACTTCAGTTATTCCTGAGATCATGCTGGCAAAGCATCCGGTGATCTGGGAAACCATGATAGGAAATTCAAAAAAATGGAAAGACGGAGAGATATTGAAAGGGCTGATCCCATACAAGGAAAGCTCTATTACGCTTTTTGCCAAATTAATCAATCGAGAGACGCGTCAAGTTGAATTCTCATGGGATAATGAAGAAGTGGCCTTTGTGGATGTGGTAGAAGCAAGTGGTGAAGTCCCTCTACCTCCCTATCTGAACCGAAAGCCGGTAGAGGAAGATAAATCAAGGTATCAAACAGTTTACTCAGAAAAAGAAGGTGCCGTAGCAGCACCTACTGCCGGATTGCATTTCACTCCTGAGATTTTTGAACGTTTAAAAACGAAAGGAATAAAAGAAGCTCAAGTAACACTCCATGTAAGCGCAGGCACTTTTCAGCCTATCAAGGCAAGTCAAGTCACCGATCACCCTATGCACAGTGAGCAAATCCATGTAGATAGGAAAACTATAGAAACAATCATCTCTAATCTGGGTAAAATTGTAACCGTAGGAACTACCTCCGTTCGTACACTGGAAAGTCTGTATTGGTATGGTGTCAAGCTACTTGAAGGAAAAGGCGAGGAATTAAGGATTGAAAAGCTATTTCCTTATGAAGAGAGAGAAAATTTACCTTCGGCCCAGAAATCTTACGAAGCCATTCTTATTTATATGAAAGAAAAGGGTCTTCAAACGATCATGGGAACCACAGAGATTTTTATATTCCCTGGATATGAGTTCAAAATTGTGAAAGGCTTGATTACAAACTTTCACCAGCCAGGCTCCACATTAATATTGCTAATTGCTTCGATTCTAGGCGAAGATTGGCGACGTGTATACAGGGATGCACTGGCAAATGACTATCGTTTCCTAAGTTACGGAGATAGCAGTTTACTTTGGATAGAGTAAATGAACTTGAAAAAATTAAAGAATTCTTAAGCAGTTTGAAGGCTGAATTCAGAGAATTCAGAATAATCAATTTCCTTCACCATTATGATCATAGCATTAGCAAATTCCTGCTTACAGGCTAGGACAGCAAATGGATAGAACGGATCATTTGATTCAGATATTTCCAAAGACCCAAAAAACCTATGTAGTTCTTCTTGGGAATTTGAACGGATTGTGATGCAACCATTTCTAGATTCACATCTCTCAATCATGAAATTTGCTGTAGCTGTTTGGATTATCATAGTTTCCGGCGTTGAATTAAAAATCAAATTTAAAGGGAGATTATTGAAAAAACATACCCTGTACAAGGTATTTTTCATGTTTCCAGTAACTAACTGTCAAATTATTTTATTTGATATTCAGACTATTAGCCAAAAAGATCTATTCATAGAATTCCTATCTGGTAATGACTTGTAAAATTCTGATCAATTGACTTATATTTGCATCGCTTTACAAAATGGATTAGGCCGAGAAATCAGTCACAAATTCGAAAAATTACCGAAAGGGTGGTTTAAATAGTAAAACGAAAACTAAGCCAAATAAACATATCTAGAGAGTTGGGTGAGTGGCTTAAACCAGCAGTTTGCTAAACTGTCGTACGCCTCAACGCGTACCGGGGGTTCGAATCCCCCACTCTCTACACCTAAAAACCCTAACTATCTGAAATATTGATAGTTAGGGTTTTGTTTTTTTTTAAATCAGTAGCGAATTAGTTTTGTTTTTGGCAAAAGGCAGGCTACTGAAAAGTTGAAGGATTTGGGTGAATAAAATTTTGTTTGAATAAGAATTATACAAAATGTACTTCCTAGGCTTATTTTTTCCTGTGGCCTACTCGAATTATTCAAAGATTATTTCAGAAGAACTCAAAACCTTTGCTTACACAATTAAAATCGAAGAGCTCAGCATTTAGCTAGAGCATTTCAAGAATCAAAAATTCCCCAAAATTTTCAGGAAAAGTAAGCTCTTAAAAATTTTCTAAAATGGAATATCCTATTTCTAACTATCGAAATATGCAAGATCATATCGAGGATGACACTAATTCCAAATCAAGATTCTTTTGAATCATCAGACATTTCAGAACTCGAATAAATCGTACAGTACGAGGTGTACGAGCTGTACGACTGGTACGAATCTTAAGGTAATTTTTTTTTTCTTTTTGCTGTTTCTATTCAGTTTTTTCTTTCCTCTAAAATTATATCTCACGATTCTCTAGATCTCCTAGGTTAAGATCATACCATCTAGTTTATTATAGTAGATCAAGCCCCAGTTGACTCAATAATATTCCCGTTTTGTTTACGATGCGCACAGAATGAAGCTGAAGGTAAAATAGCACTTGGAAAAAGCAACGTCTATAATTTAACCCATTGCAAAGACTATTCTTTCGCAAACATCTTATATGGGGTCAGGTTGATTGACGTTTACGGCCAATAAACTCTTATTCAAAAGAAGACAAAATATAAAGTACCTTAAAAAGTGAGGAGATTACACAGAGAATCTCCCCAGCCAGAAACCCAGATTCAGTCGACACTAGTATCCATAAGCTCGGGCAAATGTTTTCTCATTTGCCCAGGCTCCATTGATGAACTCATAAAGTTTCCCGATCTATTTCTTTCAGCCTCCAAGTTCTTTTGGGGTTTACAAGTTCCTTTTTAACGGCTTTTGGAATGGCATTAGCCGACCTGGCGTTTTCCCAGATCCGGATCACTTTAAAAATAGCATCTTTTTCGGGACAGCTTTCCACATCTTTTTGGTTCAAAATCAAACTATAGGTAGAACCAATTCCCACCGATACAACCTGTATATGCTCGTATTCTTCAACTTTAGAATCTGCTTGAATCCTGAAATTCCCACCCATACCTACTGGAAAAAATTGGCATAGGTTACATCTCGAAGATCTTTGCCCTGGCTAGTCGCACTACCCCATTCTCTGGATTGGGATCATATAGGTTTTTACCTCCATCCACATTCCAAATGCTTTGATAGTGCCATGATCCTTCTGAAAGCGTAGCTCCCGTAAATCGAATGTAGGGCACTCCAAGATCCTTCGCCCGATCAAACATAGTTCCGAAAAACCGCTTGGTCGAATAATAGCCATGACCATTGTAGAACAAAAACTCCTGCCCGTCAAAATCATAGTAAGCCAACCCATTGCCTGCACACACATCCGCATAATACTTGGCGATTTCATCTTGTAACTGCAAATTTGGAATCACACCCTCATACCCCCAGCCGACCGTCACTTGGAGCTTATAGATCGTATCATTCTTATGATGAGCTATCTTCTGAGAATTCCAATAGCCCCGAGTTACATTCAGTAATCTGTATGGCGCAAAATCTGACACTCCTACATAGTGGATAAGCTCCTTTCCAATCTTCACCATGTTTAGTTCTTTGGTATGCCCTTCCCAACTGGCTATTTCATCCAAGTAAATAGGATCATTAACATAGATCAATGTATCCTCAGCATCAATAAATTGAGTCAATAACCTTTTCTGTTGATACCAAATGCTATCACTCGGTATAGGACTGGCGTCTTTGGTTCCTGGTGCCATGGAATTCGTAATGGTAGTACGCCCGATTGTGATTCCGAGCCTCGCTGCCAACTCTGAGAACTCCAGATGTGATAAAGCCCCAGACTTGAGATTAATGGGCTTTTTTTCATAATTTTCACCGTCGATATAGCCCTTATTTCCACGATCGGGATTCAAAAATCCCTGATCATAGAGGCTTATGGTTTTGAATCCTAAGCGATTAGTATATGAAATAATACTATCATAAACTCCTCCATGAGTCATCGCATCCGGCTTGAAAGCCGCAGGGTCTTTCACCCATTTCCCATCAACTGTTGGGTAAGGCAGGCCTTCATCGAGAACAATAGTCTGGATTACGTCCATCAGCGCGAGATCATCAGGACTACCCCAAAAGGCAACTGAAGACCCGATAAAATCCACTCCAGGAACTCTCTGCACCTCTAAGTGATTAGGGATATTAGCCTTCATATTCGGAATCAAAGAAAACAGAACCTCTCTGTCCCGATCTCTATCACGGGAATGATAGGCGATGGAAATCCTCGCTTTTTCATCTACCATAGCGGCATTTCCATACATTATTCTGTAATAGGGCTCCTTGTGTGCATAAAATGCCACATCGCTGATCCCATCTCCACCTAAGGTAAAAATCTCTCCCTCATGAAGGTGATCTGGTAGCGGGAATTGAACCGGATTTGGCGAATGGATAATGTACTGAAATGGAGCCGCATCCCCTATCGTCGTGGACAGTCCACCAAGGGTATTGTCATTGAGCGCCATCATACCAATAGCATAATTCACTGCCTCACTAGTATCGCGGGCCACTCCGATAATTTCCCCCATGAGGTTGGTAATATTGGTCTGAATGCTACCCCATTCTACGTCATCAATACCATTGTGTGGGGTTAAGGACTTTAGGGTAAGCTTTAGATACTTTGCTTTGGGATCAACCTCCACTACTGCCACCGAGCCATTGTCGTAGTTTAGTTCAAATTCGTTTTTAGAGGCTTTATAAACCGATTTTACCGGCTCAAAGTACAGCTGTTTTTCCTCAACATACAATCTCAGCAAAGGAGACGGTTTGTCGACTGGACTAAACTCTTGGTGGGATGAATTTGCAATGTTCTGCATACTATTGATAAATCCCCGCTCATCTACTCTAATCCTGAAGTATTCCGTGGTGAAAATAGTCTCTTTTTTCACCCTATTACCCTGAAATGCGATGCAAAAAAGCAATACAACCAGCAGAATTACCAGATACTTTTTTACTTTTTTACTTTTTTCATTTATCTAATAGACTTGATCAAATTTCAATTTACCCGTTTGAAGCATAAAGAAAATCAAGGATTTTTGATGACCCACCATTGCTGCCCTCTCGCCGGAATGGATACCGGAAGCGTTATTTCATAATCCCTGTTTAAGGTCAATGTTACTTCTTTTTCATTCGAATCTTTTAGGTTGGCCTGATCTGTCAACCCTGTATAATATAAACTGACCCTGATTTCCTTCACTAATGGGACATCCAAAGGGTTGTATAGCATAATCAAGCCTTTTTCATTTCCTTGTGGGTTGACATGAAGTAAGCCATCAAAATCTCTCCCATCTGGCCTACGAACATGTATCACATCGCCATTTAGCACCTCTCTATGGGCTTTGTAAAAATCTACCCATTTTTCCACTACAGCTTTTGTCTCTGGTGTATCGTATAGCTGAGGACCTCGATAGCAGGCTTGTACACCTGATCCAAATAGATTCGCAAGACGCTGCTCGTAATGCCCCAAGTGGTCTTTGAGAGGTTCAATAGTAGCTTCTTTACCACCACCATGATATTCAACTAAGGGTACAAACATCCAGCCCATACTTGGTGTCTTCTGCCAAGTACCATCATATATATTCTGACGCTCTATAATCTCCTGCTGCTGACGGGGCAGAGACCAGTTGGTTTCCCGATAGCCCATTCCTGTCTTATTGCTTCCAGCCATGAAGTAATGATCAGGTACGTTCAAGAAGATTCCCTTACTACGAGACCATTCATAAAACGTCTTGATTCGTTCGTATTGGTTCCATTGTGAATCCTCCAACCCCACATGGCCGGGGTGGTCATGACTAGCACAGACATCACCCGGATAGCTACCATCATGCTCTAGGACATCCTGCCCAGTTTGCTCATAAAAATTGTACAGTTTATTAAAATAATCAATGCCCCATTCACTCTCCAAGCAAGGTGAGTTGCCAAACCTTGGCTTCAGCCCTCCAGGCATCACCACGTCATTTTCCTTGTCTATACTCCTGCTTGCCAGAAGAGAATATCCACCCAAAGCGATTCCCTTGGAATGTGCATAGTCAGCTAATTCCTTCATTCTAGCTAGATTCTCAGGGCTATCATTTTCGATTTGAAAACCACTGCCAAAAGTCATGATCACCATTTCAAACCCAAATTCTGCACTTTGATCGATCGCCTTTTTTACGGATTCATTATCTGCATTTCTCACATGCATCATAATAGGGCTTTCCGTAATCCAAGGGGCTTGAGAACGATACATACTTCGATCAGCCAATCCTATTCTTTCTCTGTCCCATGAATCATGGAACAATTCCCAGGTACGAAAACTTCCAAATGATTCGCCCGGTTTAAGTATTTTCTGAGGCCCAATTTTGGGATAGGCCTCCAGAAGAACTGGTGTCTGAAATGCATAATTCACTTGTGTTTTATACAGCGGATCTGGATTCCAAGAAATACTAGTGGAATAGAGGTTGTCATTTGACATTCCTCCAAATCGGTAATCAGTTTCAACTGTAACATTAGGCTTCACCCATTCTTTCTTTGAATCAACAGCGCTTTCCTCTTCTGCAAATGCCAAAATCTCAGATTTGAAGCGATTTACTGTTACCAATTCTTTAGAATCATTCTTCACCTCTATCCACTTTGATATTAATGGGATTCCATCGTACATCTCATAATGAACCAGAACTTTGACCTGTGTTAGATACGCAACCAAATCTCTCACCATGGCAACTTTATTTGGATCAGGATCACCAAGAATTTTAGCTTGAATTATTTTACTTCTGGTTCTTTCTCCAGCGTTGGGAGAATCTTCAAAGCCTCCTCTAGCGTCCGTCTTCCCAATACGCATTTTTGTGATCTCAGCCTTTGGAGCAGCTATTTTTGCCAATTCATCATATTCCAATCCTGAATAGGAATAGGAATAAACCAAATTTTGGTCTGTCTTTTCAATCTTTAAAATGACAGCGCTTCCAGGATTATATGTCCCAGTGTGGGATTCTCTTTTACCGTCAAAAATCCCAAAAGAATTATCTGCAGGCCGTACATTCAATTTATACGTAACTCCCAATTCAGTTTCTATGGCAAGCCCTGGCCCCTAACTTGCAGAAAGATCAGTTCCAGGATCCAAATGAACAATCCATACTTTACTATCCTTTGGCGACAGAACTTCTGCAACCACCGATTGATTGGCCATCGCCATAATTTCCCCAGGCTTTCCTTCATTAATTAAAGAATTTCGAGGATCCCCCATGGAGGCAAATACTGTCCAATGATCCTTCAACTCTTCAAAATCGTCTTAAAGCAATTCCTTTCTCGACAAATCCGAAACAGTTCCACTCATCAGGCTTTGGACTAAGGCTGCATATTCTTGGTATTCGAAAGTCAGTTTTTTACCAGGCTCTGGCCATGGCAAATCTTTGGGCATCCATTCAGGTCTCTTTTTCCAACTCATCCGAGCCTCAGTTTCGGACCAATAAAAGCACTGAAGTTTAAGAGCTTTGGGATCAGCCTGCATAGCTTCAAGCCACTCTGGAAGTAGATAGTTATGTATTGGTTGTCCAATCAATCCTCCTACTGGAAGTTCAATACCATTTACTTCTATCATAGCCTCTGCTCGGACTGATCGCAACATGTTTTCACCAGTCATGAGATTGTCCAATCCAATAGTAGCTCCTCCCTTTTGGACATCAAAAATACGGCTCACCAATCCGTTACTCTAGACAAGGCTTCCTTCAGATGTTTTATATAAATCTGATTTCTCATGAATATTGCCTAGAAGCCAATCCTGAGAAGAAGATATATTCTCTTTATGATAAAGCGGTAAAGTGGCTATTTCTTGTGCAAAAACCTCCAGATTTATGGAAGCAAGGATTGCAATCAATATTGTAAATAGTAAGCGCGTGTTAATTTTCATAATATTAATCGTATGATAAATGCAAGCAACTGGAAACATCGTATTAAAAAAATCGGCGGACTTGCGCCCGCCGATTTAGGTTTATTTTATACTATAAGCTTAAAGTGTAGGGTCAAAAGTCCCTCCAGACCAACCTACGTTTTGTTCCAATTTCGGATTTCTATCTATGTGACTAGATTGAATTGGGAAGAAATAATAAGTCTCAGGCATAGACATTTCCTTTGGGCCATTAGAAATCAATTCGACAATTTCATAGGTAAATTCATCAGGAAGCAAAGTAGAAGAATTTGCCGCCAACTGATCTTCTGATGTCACCTCATTGTACGCTTTCCCGTTTAAAGTCATAGCCATTACACCATATTTTTTCATGCCATCCAGACGATCTAGCTTACGATGTCTGCGCAAATCCCAAAATCGCTGGCCTTCAAATGCCATTTCAATGTATTTTTCTTGAAGAATAGCTTCTCGAAGTTGATCTCTGTTCATGCCTGAGGTGATGCCATACATCCCATCGCTTCCAGGCTCAATTCCTGCTCTCGCACGAATATCAAGAAGAACCTGAACTGCTTCATCCAAATGACCAGTTTCATTAGCCGCCTCGGCAAAATTGAACAACACTTCTGCAAAACGCATTTCAGGCCAATCCACGTCATTGGTACCCACCAACTCTATAGGAAGCTCCTCCATAATTCCTTTTCTACAGAACAAGCCTGTTCTATATTGACCTTGCCCACCTTGGATTACATATCCAAAGGCATCTACTGAATGAGAAACATTGGCCATGGTATATTGTCTTCTGCCGGATTTTCCACTTACTGGATATACAGCCCCATTCCAAACCAAAGTAGCTTCAAATCTCGGATCTCTATTTTCCCAGAAATGCTGTACATCATAGCTATACTCTGAGGTAGGATCACCTGGTATTTTACCATCCTTCATAGGATAAGCTTTAGCCAAAGCCCATATTGGCTGATCGCCACCAGTTGCATTTTTTGACTCTGACAAAGGTCTGACTGCATCTTCTCTTCTCCCATTTACTTTAATAGGGTCCTGATAGACTACCGAAAACACATTTTCTCGGTGATTAGAAGTCTCAAAAACAGCAGTATAGTTATCTAAAAGTCCAAATCCTTGTCCTTCCAAATACTGTTTAGCTTCCAAATTGGCAGCATAAGCATCTTGCCAAGAAGAGTTGTCATATGGATTGCTAGGATTGAACTGAGGAGAAGCTTTGTATAAGAGAACTTTGGCTTTAAAAGCTTTCGCAAAGACCTTATCTATTTTGCCAAATTCATCTCCATTATATGTTGCCGGAAGTCCAGAAATTGCATCGTCCAGATCACGAATTATAAAATCAAAACATTCTGCAGTAGAATTTCTAGTTACTTCCAGGTCATCATCCAAATTTTGAGGTACTTCGATTATGGGAACTCCTCCATGGTAATAAACCATCTTGAAATACAAAAAGGCTCGGATAAATTTTGCTTGTGCCAACAACTCATCTTGATCTCCTACCGGAACCTCACCAACGGGAAGTTCTTCAAGCATAATATTGACCCTTCGAATGATGTTATAAGGCCAAAACTTCATTGTTCCGTTAGTCTCGGTAATCCAATTAGGAGCAATGATCCCCCCACTTTCATCTGCATTATTCCCAAAGTTTAGAGGCCAACCACCAAAGGTACTACCATACAACGCTGACAAGTATGCATTCACGGTTTGTACATCATCGAAGGTTCCTTGCCCAGGATAATTGCTAAGATCCTCTACATCATCCAAGACGCTATCGCATCCCATCATTGTGGCAAATGTTATCACCAGAAGTAGGGATTTCAGTTTCAGTGAAATGTTATATCTAATTATCATAGTTCTCTTTTTCATGGATTAAAACTGTACAACCAAACCAGCAGTGAAGGTTTTCATTAAAGGATAGGAATCCAGCGTATTTTGTTCAGGATCATGCTCCTTAAGGTCGGATATTACAAAAAGATTAGTAGCATTGCCATAGATCTGAATTTTTGTATTGCCTGATTTAGAAAACCATTTTTCTGGCAAATTATATCCCAAATTAAGATTTCTCAATCTCATATAGGCTCCATTTCTCAACCAAAAACTCGAAGGACCTCCTCCAACTTCCGGCTGCATCCATTGACCATTAACACGTGGATATTCTGCATTTGGATTTTCTGGTGTCCAGTAGTTATCCTTCGCCCAAATCTCAAAATAGGGCTTTTCCCCAACTTGAAATACACCACCTCCATTTCGGGTACTGACCATTCGATCATATGCCCCCACTCCTTGGAAATGAGCATTAAATGTAATCCCTTTCCAATCACCCTTAAAACCGAATCCATAATTGATTCTAGGAGCACCATTGTCACTTAAGTAGGTCTGATCGTTGCTGTCAATTTTCCCGTCGGGACCCTCTGAATAGTTCGCTCCTCGAATGTCCTCAAATAAAAGTCCCCCAATAATTGGAGCTCTACCAAATTGTTTAAAAGATGGGTCTAAAGCATCCAGTTCTGCTTGGGTTCGGATAATACCTTTAGATATATATCCAAAGACCCTATTTGCTGGCTGGCCTATAGTACTTCTCCAGTTCCCTTCATAAGTTCCATCCGTATAGGATTCAGGTTCATCAAAAATATCCCATTGATCTTTAGCAAAGCCCATATTTCCATAGACACTATAGCTAAATTCACCTATCCTATCTCTCCAGTCCATATTCAATTCAAAACCTTTCCAAGATTTCTCAGCATAATTAACTGCAGGCAAAGAAGCTCCATAAGTAGTCGGAGTAGAACCTAGACGGGTACCTAAAATATCGCTTTCGGTTTTACCCCAAACATCAAATTCCCCAACCAATCTATTATTCAGAAATGCAAAATCCAATCCTAGATTCCACATGGAAACCGTGGACCAAGTGATGCCTGGATTTGGTACTGCTCCAGGAACCAGCCCATCATAGAGTGTACTACCAAAGACATATCCGCCAGACTTTTGATAAACTTGACTCCAGCGCCACGCACCTATACCACTATCGCTTCCTGTAGTTCCGTAAGAGGCTCTAAATTTCAATTCATCAAGAAAGTTCTGGTTTTTCATAAAATCTTCTTCGATGATCCTCCAACCCACAGATCCTGATGGAAAGAAGCCCCATTGGTTTCCTGGTGCAAACTTATAGTTGCCATCATATCTGAAAGAAAACTCTGCTAAGTATTTCTCTGAATAAGAATACTTTGCTCTGCCTATCCAAGAAGCTCGAGCAAATTGACTTTCACTTCCATAAAACCACCTTCTCTCCGTATCACTAGAAGAATTGTAGATCTGGTCTATTTCTGTAGAAAGCAAATCTTCTGCTCTTCCACCTATATTCTTTGAGTTACTCCCTGCCTGCTCATACACCATCAATCCAGAAACAGAATGTTTTTTAAAAGTTCTGTCATAATTGA
Organism: Algoriphagus aquimarinus; assembly: GCF_900112005.1. Lineage (GTDB taxonomy): Bacteria > Bacteroidota > Bacteroidia > Cytophagales > Cyclobacteriaceae > Algoriphagus > Algoriphagus aquimarinus. The sequence continues at coordinate 28,330 of NZ_FOKK01000016.1, forward strand.
GATACCAGTCTAATTGATATGAACTCCCAAGTGTGACATCCTCTTGAATATTTTCATATCCTGAACTCAAATTATGGGTGCCGGTCTGAGTATAATCAACTGGGCCTGGGATGAAGACATTTGCAACTCCTGCTGACTGAGTAAGGTAGAATTTATTGTGTACTACAAATGACTTCATATTTCGGTCATTTGCATTGATATTACCTTGAACACTTGTACTAAGTCCTTCTATCAGGTTACCCAAATTGAGATCAAGACGCATTATACCATCCAATGTTCTGTATTTGGTATCCCTATATCCACCCTCATTCAGCATTAGCTGTGGCGGATGCCATCCTCCCCTCATCACAGGGAGATCATTAGGATTATTTGTAGGATTCCCCTCCTCATCTACATAGAAAGGATATAGACGAGACCAGTTGAAGGTAGCACGATAGAAATCTCCAACATTAAAATCCTCCGCTCCATCATATGGCCAATACCATCGGTTGTAATTACGTTCGTTACCGCTAACATTTAAGTTTAACTTTAGGTTTTCCGTAATTTTGGCTGTTAGGTCAGTTCTGAAATTGTACCGGTCAAAACCTAGGTTCTTGTAAGAACCTTCCTCGGCATGATACCCCATCATCACATAGTAACTCACATCTTCAGAACCTCCCCTAACGCTTAGATTGTGTTCCTGAATCGTGGGGTTTTGCCAAATCAAATCATTAATTGAATAAGATTTATCAGAAAAATAATCAAGAATTTCTTGCCCATATTGTTCTGGTAAACCATTACTTACAGCCGAATTATTCAAAAAGCGGATTTCTTCCTGAGCATTAAAGTCCTGCAAAGGTCGAGTAGGATTCGATGTAGAATAATTCCCCTTATATTCAAATACAGGCTTTTGATTAGCTCCCCCTTTGGTTTTCACCAAGACAACCCCATTCCCTGCACTAGAACCATAGATAGCAGCACTCGCAGCATCCTTCAAAAAGCTGATATTTTCTACTTCATTTGGATTTAGAGCATCAAAATCCGCCTTATTCCGGATAATGCCGTTAATCACATACAATGGTTCACCAACACTTCCACGAATTCTTATGGAAGAACTAGCACCTGCAAGTCCAGATGTACCGACCACCTGTACTCCAGGAGCTCTACCAGCCAATCCATTGGAAAGATTAGTTAGTGGGACATCCGAAAAATCCTCTGTACTGACAGCTGTTATTGCTCCAGTCAAATTGACCTTCTTTTGAGTACCATAACCCACTACAATTACTTCTTCTAGTGATCTAGCATCTTCAAGAAGCACCACGTCTAGCTGACTTCGACTTCCCACTTGGATAGTCTGCTTGATAAACCCGATAAAGGAAAATACTAACACCGCATCTTCATCCACAGTTATGGAATACTTGCCATCTATATCGGAAATAGTCCCATTCGTAGTTCCTGAGACCGTAATCGTCACTCCAGGCATTGGAACTTGATTTTCATCCAGTATCACTCCACTGACCGTGACCTCTGCTACCTCAAAAATGGGTGTTTGTATTGCCTTTGCTCCAACATGTATGGTATTATTGACCTGTTTAAACTTCAAATTAGAAGTTTTGGAGATCTCTTGTAATAGGTATTCAATTGATACCTTTTTCCCAGAAGCAGGATTAAGAAATCTCTGCTGGCCAACATCTGAACTCCGAAAGGAGAACTTAAAATCGGTTTCACGTTCGATCTTGTGAAACACTTCAACTACGGGAAGATTAGTCTCCGATAGAGACAAGAATACTTTGTCGATTCTAGTTTGACCGCTGGAATTGCTCGCTAGCAGTACGCTGAAAAACAGGCACTGAAGTAGCATTCCAAAAAAAGCATACTTTCCCATTGTTACAATTAATTTTAGTAACTTTACATTCATAGTTATAGTATTAGAGGATAATTAATTTTATCTGATAATCAATTAGATCATTGGTCATCACTGCACCGCTAAATCCAGTTTTGACTGATGGTCTTTTTTCTTTTCCTTTTTTTCGCCATAGGCAATCTGATTTAGTAAATAATTACTTTGTTTGAGATTATTTCGAACTCAAATCCGTACGTAAAAGCTAGCCCTGTCAGGATCATTTCAAGGGATTCATTGTCAAATCTCCCTGAATAATCTTTTCGGTTTTTAATGTTTTTTTGAACATCTATTTTCACCCCAAACCAATTCTCTAACTCAATTACTACTTCACTAAATTGTGTATTGTCAAAAAACAGCACATTATCTTTCCACGCAAAGACCTCATCGTATCCTACTTTTTTTGTCTCAAATGCCCCAGTTTTATCATTAAACCTAACAGCATCCATTGGAGCCAAAACTACTTTTCTATCTTTCCCAAAATTCTCTTGCTCAGTAACCCGCACTTTACCTGTTAATACTGACACTTGGACTTTTCCAGCAAGTAGATTTTCATTCACCACAAAAGAAGTCCCCAATACAGAGGTCTCCACAAATTTGCTATGCACCACAAAAGGTTTCAGCTCATCTCTATATACATCAAAAAAAGCTTCTCCTTCAAGGTAAACATCCCGAGTAGCCCCATCGAAATTTTTAGGGAATTTCAGCTGGCTATTGGAATTAAGTATAACTACACTCCCATCTGTCAGTTTGAGGGTCAACTTCTGTCCCGGCCCCACCTCCCTGATTATGTATTCCACTTGAGATACTACAGCTACTTTTTCCTCAAGACCTAAGCGATTGTCAGTCCAATATACTGTAAGGACGAAACCAAAAACCAAAACTGCAGCAACACCTAATTTGAACCAATTTTTATCAAAAGCACCTCTCCTTTTATCATTAGAAATCACCTTCTTTTTTTTACTCAAAGACCCTTTTCTATTTCCATCCTCTTCCAATTTCAACTCTTTATGAATTCTCTCAAGTACCAAATCGCTCACAATAGGGTCGAGTTTTTTGTCATCCTTAAAGTTCAGATAAGCATCTTCAATATCGTGGCCTCCTTCTTGGCTATTTATCCAAACTAGAATTTGATGAACCTCGTGGGGATCGCATTTCCCCTCAAAAAAACGTTTCAATAATTCTGAATCCATTTATATCCTTTTTTAGTAATACTGAGTTTCTTGTTATTCCCCCTAATCAGAAAATTAAAAAAACACAAATAAATTTTCGCTGAGATGACTTTTGATAAAATTTCATGTATTAAATGAATTCTTTATCAAATTAATAAATATCCTTTTTCATAATTTTCAATATATTTAAAAATCTTAAATCAAATAGCAAAGACCCTAAGCTGCAATAGATGAATCAAGACTTTGAAAAATTAGCCGAAAGACTTCGACATGGAGATCATAAAGCTTTTGATCAACTCTATGGCAAATACCATCAGAAAATCTTTTTCTTTTGCCTAAAATATGGATTGAGACAAGAGGACGCCGAAGAGGTCGTCCAAGAAACCTTTGTCAAGCTCTGGACTTCAAAGGATCGAATAGACCCGGATAAAAGTTTGTCCTCATTTATATTTACTATTAGTAAAAACATCATTATTGATAATTTCAAGAAAAAAATAAAACTTCAAGCAGTGTCAGTTTATCAGATGAAACTTCTTGAACCTAAAAATGATGTAGAGGAAATAATGGATTACAATGACTTGAATTCCACATTTCAGAAAACACTTAATTCACTCCCTGGCAAAAGAAGAGAAGTTTTTGAACTTTCACGATTTAAAGGTATGAGCCATAAGGAAATTTCAAAAGAACTTGGAATAAGCCCAAAAACAGTAGAAAATCACATTTCTCTGGCCTTGAAAAACTTCAAGCAAGCAGTTCAAATCTTGTGTTTATTTGTACTTACTAGCATTTTCAATTTTTAGTGCTTAATAGATAGACTACTTTAACAACTAAATAAAGGTCAAAGTAAGTTATCTATGAAAACATCGTATGTCCAGTAAAATAGTATTTTCTATCTCTTGATTCATTTAATTTTTATGGCGAATATAAAAAAGGGTAAGCATCTCAAAAGAAGCTTACCCTAAATTTTAAATTCCCTCTAACAATAATGATTTAATTGAAATTTAGGACTCGAATTTCCTTTGGCTTTAGATCAACTGTAAGTGTGTCACCAGGACTATAAGAATTCTTTAGCCCTGCAGTGTTATTTTCTATTGGAGATGATAATACATATTTATCCTTTGAATTAGATATACCCAGTTCTCGGTTAAGAACAAGTTTGTATGTTATGGATTTATCAGATGGATTATGAATAGAAATATATCCTTGGTCATCGTCCCAAGCGGAGTAACCATACACTTCAGAATTTCTGGGATTACCTCCGTGCATTCTTACATTGTGAAAGGTTGGAAATACTTTTTCACTCCATTTTAGACCTTCAGCAATTACATCCCAATCTTTATCCACTAGATTATCGGTTTTAAGATAGAGCTCAATAAACCCAGTGCCCCGTGAAAGATTCATAAATAGGTAGTCTCTAAATGTGTGCTCATCTTCACCTGTTTTGTCCTTTTTTGGTTCATGATTGAAGATGGCATTCATAGGGAATTTTGTGTTTTCTGTTTCCCATATTTCATAATACACCCCATCTCTATAGGTTAATTCATCAGTTCTTGAACTACCTCCGGCTGCATCTCCAGCATTTATCATCCATACTACGTCTACATACTGCAACCACCATGAACTTAGATAAGCTCCATTGGTAATAGCAATAAAAACATCTGGATCTATCTCATCCATTTTATTGAAAATCTCAATTATACGCTCCGTTCCATTGACTAGGTAATAGGTTTTTAATTCGTCATAGATTGGATCATTCAGCGTGCTATCATTTGGACTTAGATTTTCAACTCCTAACTGCGTCATCTTGGGAGTTCCTCTTCCCTGCAATTCAAAATCTCGTATATTGAGATGTCCAAAAATCCCATCGAATTTAAAATAGTTGACGCCTTGGCCCGTGAGCTCAAGTACCCGATCTTCGAGTTTCTGCATGTATTTTTCGCCCGTCATAGACATCGAAAGTTCCAATCTCTCAAAGCCTTTTTCGCCCAATTTCTCAACCATAGGTCTAGCCCCAAAGAAGCACCCAGGGCTAAGCCAAAGACCAAGTTTAGAATCAAGCGAATCAATAGTTTTAAATGTTTCCTGAAAATCTGGAGAAAATTTCTCGTTTATTTTCCAAACTTTATCCGACCAGTCAGCATCTTTTCTGCGACTGTCTTGCCATCCATCATCTATAACATAGGCATTTAGAGGTTTTACATCTCGCTTGCTAACTAGTTCATTATGGATTTTCAGGCTACTTTTTTTGAAACTTTCTTTGTCCACGTTAGAATGAAAATCAAACCAGGAATTGTATTGAACCTGCAGACGGAGAGGTCGAATTCGGATATTATCTATGTATTTATAGAATGCTTCATCAATAAATTCATAATCATCCGCCACACCCAGTACTGATTTATAGGAAGTGTAAGTTTGATTAGCATTCAATTCATTTCCCCATAGGTATCCACAGTTCAATTCTTGATTAACGACCTCATTTGTAGCTGCAGGGAATTCTATACCCCAAAAAGTAGCACTCTCCCGTTCATACAATGGCTGTCCTAATCCTGGTTTCCAATTTGCTGGCCCTTGTGTGGTGATTTCCTTAAGTGTATAGGGCTGGTATGCACCATTAGCACTTATTGCATCCACATCGATACGCTCCAGTGTTATGTTTTTTTCAGAGGTGATCTTTAAATATTTCCTAGCATATGATTCATTATCGGCTAGTTCATAATGAACATCTACCTTCAGTTTATGCTTTTTGTTTTGCAACTCTACCACGAGAGTTTGAGAATTATTTTCCTTGGAGATATTGAAATTAACCACTTCAAAATCTTTGGCCGTTAAAGTTATATCTCCATTAACTTCACTCGTTCCTTTGGATATTCTGAGTTTAAACTCATTGTGATCAGAAGGAGTGATTGTTTTACCATTGATTTTGTTGACTATAGCTATGGTTGATAGTGTGCCATCAGCTACAGAAATTGTTCTACTGAGATAGTCGTTCTCTAATACAATTGAATTTCCCTGTTTAAAACTTGCAAAAAGTATTGCCAGTAAACCTATAATAACTAAATTTTTGAATTTCATTTTTAAATATTTCTTCCCCCTGCCTTTATTGAAAAATTACTAACTACTATTTATTGAAATACCACGTACACCCTAAGGCAAATTGTGATTTCAATCATCTTTTTAGTAATACTGAATCCATAGCTCTTCCCCCTAATTTGAAATCAATAAACATGAAAACAAATTCCTAAATCACGAGGAAGGTGCATATGGTAAAAGAATATTTCAAACAGAACTCAATAAAATACAAACAGAGTTGCTGTTCTCAGGATAGAGGGATACTTTTTGATAAACAAAAAAAAGGCCCCTAATCTAACATTAGAGGCCTATTATTCCTGATTCCTTAAATATGTCGGACGACAGTATAAAAGAACTATTGATTTATTCAATTTTGTAAATCTAAGTTTCATGTATTTCAAATCCTACTGAGTTATACTTTCACCAGAATAAAGGTTTCGTTTCTTCTATCAAGTTTTCAACTACTTTTTTAATATAAATAGTGTAACTCCATAATCCTCACACCTCCTTTAAAGACTGAAAGTAACTTGCCAACATCCTTTTACCCTTATCATTCTCAATTAACCTTTCTAATTCCTATCTTAGAATTCAACCTAATTGACCATGCCCAAATTCAGCCTTCACATCAATGGCTTGCAGAAAGAAATTGATACTGAACCCGATACTCCCCTACTTTATGTGCTTCGCGATTACCTAGAACTTAACGGACCGAAGTTCGGTTGTGGCCTGTCTCAATGTGGAGCTTGTATGGTATTAATTGATGGAAGCGCAGCTACCAGTTGCATGAGACCTATTGCATCAATCGGAGATTCTAAGATCACAACTTTGGAAGGACTGGCTAGCGAGAATGGCAAACTACATGCAGTCCAAGAAGCATTTAACAGAGAACAAGCAGCTCAGTGCGGCTACTGCCTTAATGGAATGGTGATAGCCTCTGTGGGTTTGTTGAATTCTAACCCGTCTCCAAATGATTCCGAGATTAAAGATGCTTTGCAGTTAAACCTATGCCGCTGCAGTGCACATACCAGAATCATCCAAGCCGTCAAAACAGCCTCTAAAAACCTATCTGGAAAATGATCGAACTCTCAAAAACCTCCAGAAGGAAATTCCTACGAAACATTGGTTACATCAGTGTGGGATTCCCTCTCCTCAGTTCCAATTTAGTAGTGCAGGAACCAGAAGTTGTAGCTAGAGTAAATTTTGAAGGCGATTTACCTGGAAGTATGCGGAATGCCAGCAAAGTAAACGCTTGGCTACACGTATTGGAAGACGGACGGGTGATGGTATTTTCAGGAAAAGTGGAGTTGGGACAAGGCATCAGAACGGCAATTCGGCAAGTAGCCGCAGAAGAATTGGACTTGGAATTGGATCAGGTAGAAGTACATCTGGCAGAAACAGGTGTGACTCCTGACGAAGGCTATACCGCGGGCAGTAGTTCTATCCCGAACAGTGCGATGTCGGTTCGCTATGCAGCAGCAACTGCCAGACAGAAATTATTGGAACTGGCAAGTGCAAAACTGAATACTGCGGAGGAAGATCTGATTCTTTACAATGGAAAAGTGAAATCTAAGAAGAGCAATCAAGCTTTGAATTTTGCTGAGGTACTGGAAGGTGCTCAAATTGACATGGAGGTAACCAAGCCCGTTCCTCTAAAAATAAAATCTGGCTATAGATATGTCGGCAAAGCCATTCACCGCAAGGATATTGAGAAAATGGTTCGGGGAGAGGAAGTCTATATTCAGGACTTACGATTTCCAGGCATGGTGCATGCGCGGGTTTTACGCCCAGCAGGCTACCAATCGAAATTGGTAAAAATTGACGGTTCCGGACTTTCAACAGCCATTTCAGGAATCATCAAAACTGTAGTAAATGGTAGTTTTGTAGGTGTAATCACCGAGAGAGAATATCAGGCAGTAAAGGCAGAAGCATATTTAAGAAAACATTCTGAATGGACTACAAGCCCATCTTTTCCCAAGCAAGAAACCCTTTTTGCTCACCTTAAATCCATTGCTGAAAAGCCTCAGAGCATTCGAAACGAAGGAGATATAACCACGATACCTAACGGCAAAGAGACTTTCAAGGCAAGTTATGCCAAACCTTATCTCAAACATGGCTCAATAGGCCCTGCCTGTGGAATTGCGATGTACGATGGGGAAATTCTACATATCTGGTCACATAGTCAGGGGATATACCCCATGCGAAGAGCAATCGCTGCGATGCTGAAAATGGAGCTGGAGAAACTCCACGTAATTGCTGTTCCTGGTGCTGGTTGCTTTGGGCATAGTACAGCAGATGACGCCGCTGCAGATGCTGCAATTCTGGCTTTGTCTTATCCCGGAAAACACATTCGCGTTCAGTGGTCTCGCCAAGACGAACACACTTGGGATCCTTATGGAACTGCCATGATCATGGAATTGGAGGCAAGTTTAGATGCTAATGGGAAAATAAAAACTTGGAAAACAGATGTTTGGACTGACTCCCATAGCATCCGGCCTGATAATGATCCCGCCACACTTTTAGACACAAGATATTTGGAGAATCCTGTGCAGTTAAAAGGCAGAGGATATCTAGGAGGTGGACACAGAAATGCTGACCCATATTATAACATTCCAAACATGCAGGTGAACGCTCATTTCTTTAATGGCCCACTTCGCGTTTCTTCTCTGAGAAGCTTGGGCTCTTATACTACTATCTTTTCCATTGAGTCATTTATGGATGAATTGGCAGAAAAAGCCGGAAAAGATCCTTTAGAATTCCGTTTGGCACATTTGGAAGATGCAAGAGCCATCGCAGTCATCACTAAAATCCAAGAGATGTGTAGTGGCGAAAAACTGGAAGAAGGAGAAGGAATTGGCTATGCTTTTTCTCGGTATAAAAACACCACGGCTTATGCAACTGCGGCAGCAAAAGTGAGCATAGATCGAGCTTCTGGAACTATCAAACTCCTAAAAATGTGGGCTGCAGTAGACGTAGGAGAAATCATCAATCTGGATGGAATCATCAACCAAATAGAAGGTGGCATGCTTCAAGCAGCAAGCTGGACACTGAAAGAAGAGGTAACATTTGAAGATAATAAGATCACTAGCTCAGACTGGAGGAAATACCCTGTATTTCGCTTTTCTGATATCCCAGAAGTGGAAGTAGCTATGATCGATCGTCCCAATGAAGCAGCAGAAGGCGGCGGTGAAGTATCTATGCCGCCTACCGGTGCAGCAATTGCCAATGCAGTATATAAAGCCAGTGGTAAGCGCGTGTATAATTTACCTATTACAGCCGAAAAGATTTTGGGTTAGTGTGCCAAGAATACGATCTAAACTAATGTTTCTCCTAATTAGCAAATGCTTATTTGTTGTTACCTGAAATCGATAATTACGCTTCCCCCTTGGCAGATGGTTTACCCGTCAGGAACTCCTGCTGTTTATGTCAATAATTCGTAAATTTTATTCGCTAATTCACGCCATGCGGAATTGTCAAACATGTAGGCTTCGAAAGAATGCTCTATAATTATCAACAACCCAACATATAGGAGAACAGGGTTGAATTTCCCATAAGTGATTTTATCCCAAATAATACTAACGACTATTAAGCTGTCTGCTAAAACTATAGCAAACCAAATTTCAGGATGGGGTATAAATGGAAATAAGTGCCTAAAACGAAACCATGCCGGCCACAACAATACTATTGTGGCAAGAAGCATTAGTCGTTTATGAGTTGACGGGTTGTGCCTTTTTAGAATACCTCCTAAAACAAGCGATATAAATAGTATTGCTGAGGACACTGTGCCTACTATCGATGAAATGGCAGTTGGTCCAAGCCCCTGAAGTAACTCTTTTTCAACTTGATATAGTCCAACCGGCACTAACGTTACAGTAACTCCAATCGCTATTAAAACACCAAAAAAACCTAAAAGCCGATGTTTTTTAATGTCGTTATTCTGAACCAACAGAGACTGAATAAAGAACAAGAAAACCCAACAGAAAGCAAATATTCCATGAACATAAATTACCAAGGGCGCTTTAAACTCGCCTTTCCCCAAGGGAATAATAAAGGTTGTGGAAAAACCAATCAATACGGCTAATAGCCCAATAATCCCTATAGCTAAAAAGAATTTGGTTCTGTTATATTTTGTGTGTCCGATCATCCTTTTGCCAAGAAATAACTATTTCAGCCTTCATCGATAAACTTTACAAATTGCCTGTTTAACACTTTACGCCTATCGCACTCATCTTCAGATACTTTCAATAATCTGCTACCACCAAATTAAGTATTTTACAGGTCTCAACGCTATTATTACAGAGAACTCATGCCTTTGATCTAGCTTAAATTCTAGTTTATCATCCTCAATTATGAATAACTGCACTGTATTTTCTCTTTCATAAAAATAGCGAGCCTAACAAGCAATTTATAAAACATTAATCTCTAGAGAATCTCACCTGAGCGTAAGCTTTCCATTTTCAGAAGTATTCACATCCAACTTCTGAATATCCGAAGGAACAATAAGCTCTATATTATCTCGAATCGTTCCAGAGAGCCCCTCTATTTGACCAGAAACTTTGCATTGATTTTCATCTAACACCAAGCTAAAATCTGTAGCTGAAGTAAAACTTAAATTCAGTTTTTCAGGAGAGTACAAATTCAAATATGAGAACCTTGAATTCTTCGAAATCCATACTTTACTATTCTCCGCATTGATTAAAAGTAAATCCTGATCAAAGCCTACAATGTTAATTGAAAATCAAAAAATTCATGTAACTATTTTCTGAAACTATTAAATTGAACTATGGATTTACCTTACCTATTCCAAAGTCAGCGACTTGGTTTCCGCACTTGGCATCCTTCAGATTTACCTGCTTTTTCTGCTATGAATGCTGATCCGGAGACTATGACTTTTTTTCAGCATCCGCTTTCAAAAAAGGAATCGCAAGTTTTGATGGATAGAATGACTCGACTATATACTGATCGTGGTCATTGTTACTTTGCTGTAGAAGTTTTGGACAGCGGAGAATTTCTAGGAATGATAGGCTTGGGCACAAAATCTTTCATCGCTCCCTTCACGCCGTGCGTGGATATAGGCTGGAGAATCCGTAGAAAATTCTGGAGTCAAGGTTTTGCCAGTGAAGGAGCTGCCAGATGCCTTGACTTGGCCATAGAGTTAGGGATTAAAAAAGTATACTCTCTAGCTTCTTCTAAGAATGCGGCTTCTGTTCGTGTGATGCAAAAAATCGGAATGACCTACGAGTATGACTTTGAGCATCCAGACCTTTTGGAACACCCAAGATTACAGCCTTGTAGTTTGTATAAGATTGAGCTATAACCTTTCATCGTGAATATTGTCAGGTAGTGAATGTTAAGTGATAAGCAGAACAAAATCTTCGGAAATCTGCGAATTTTATCTCCGTCCATCTGCGGGAAATTTTCAAAAAAGTTCAGGTAAAATCCAACTTCTGGAGAAGCAGAATAACAATAAAACAAGATTATAAAGGCCTGAACTTAGATTTCACCTGAGTAACCAAGTGAATGATTAAAATAACGTTGCGCCGTTTCACCTCCCGATAGCTATCGGGAGCGGGAGATTAATAATCAAAAAAAAGATGCCACCTCCAAACGGAAGTGACATCTAAACCACTCAACCCCAACTAATAACCTTGTTCTAGGCTAGGAAAAGGGAAGCAATTCCTAACACTTGATCTTTGTTAAGCGGCTCATCCCATCCTTCGGATACAGCACCAGCATCTATGCCAGTCAAATTAACGACGTTTACACCCCCATGCGTGACGTTTTCTTCGCCGGTATAGATTGCTTGTGTTGCAGCCGGAAGTGTTCCGATAGATCCATTTGTGATCCATCCTTTCACAGTATCCTGTCCTTTCTTAGTTCTTAATCTTCTTACCATAGACGCATGTCTTGCCTCTACAGAATGTATTGAAAGCGCTGCAGTCAATACCACATCATTTTCCATCACATTACCTGCCTGACCTTTATAGGCTCTTACTCCTGTATCTTCAAATGCCTGAGAAAGTGCCAAGAAGGTAGGGTAATCTGTGAATGGAGAGAAGTTTCCACCTGCAGTGAAATCAAATGCTGGTTCCGAAACTGGAGTACCTTTAAGTACTGAACTGATTACCTCGCTTAGGAAATTCACGTGAGCCAATTCATGGTCTCTGATTTTGTTGAAAATCGCTGCATCAGCTCCAGCTATAACTCCTGACTCAATACCCATTTGGTAATATCTGTACTCCAAATGCTCCAAGGTTAAGGCGAAATTCAATACGCCGATCAAACTTGCAGTATCTGCCTTTGCTACTTTTGGCAAAGCCGACAAAAGTCCAAGTGGTACAGCAGCCATAGCTACTTTCTTACCCATATCTCCAAACTGGCGGAAAGCCTCTCTTCTGGAGAAAAACATATCTTTCTCTTCCGGACTACTTGTCTCCGGGCACATTTTATCTAATAAATTCAATAAGTTCATGTCGTTGTAATTTAAGTTGGTGGATTAGGCTGTTGGCAACTGACTGAAGTCAATTGGCGTGGTTACGTAAGTACTAGCGGCAGTAAGAACTTGAGAGAAATTTAAAGTTCTTTCCAATCCATTCGCATCTATCAAATCATCTCCTGCAAAATCAGCAGATCCTGGATTGATCAAATCTCTAATAGCGGCGGCATGTCTAGCCTCCACAGATACGATCTTACCTGCAATCACCAAATAGTTCACATCTTCGATGAATTGGCCTGCTCCATTGTATGCAGCTACTCCTAAGTCTTCAAAAGTCTTCGCAGCTGTCAATACTGACATTCTATCGCCAAAATTAATCGAGCTAAAATCAACTTCTAAATCTGCAATTGCAGCACTACCTAAAGCAGCCTTGAAAAACTCTTTGTGAGCTCTTTCATGCTTTTCTACATCTCCTAAAACCTGCTTTTCTTCAGCACTCGCATTTGCGAAATAACCTCCTTTGATTACAGTGGCATAAAACGCCGCTTCCAACTGCTCCAATGCATACGCATAGTTCAAAATTCCAATGTCTCCAGATCCAAGCATTACTCCTCCATCCATAGGAGGCATCATGTCTTCGTCATCGTTACAGCCTACTAACAAAAGTCCAGCAGCAGCTACCGATAGTGTACCTGTTCTAAGGAACTGTCGGCGGTTTGCATTTTTCACCAGTCCCTGGGGCTTAATTAATTCATTTTTCATTTTCTGAGTGTTTAGGTTAATAATCCGGTTTTGGTTTTCATCTTAAAAGATTCAATCACTCATCGGGATTTGTTTCGAATGGGTGATTTGAAAAAGATTTACGAAGTGCATGAGTTAACTGGATTTAGTGCAGGTAGAAAAATGTTCTTTGCAAACATTTTCAGGAAATAACACTCTTGAAAAAATACCAAATAAGCTTTGGCAAAGTCCAATTCCATTTGTAGATTAGGAATGCAATCTATTGACTATCAACTAATTTGATAGAAATCCCTTGCAAAGGGGTATGAATTTTTATCTTAAAATTATTTTTCCATTCCAAACACAAAAAACTATGAAAAATTACTTTCAGAATTCATTTGGAAGCCTACTACTGATTTTTTCAGTAATCTTCTCATTCACAAGTTGCATCTCTGACGAGAGCAATTTGGATCTGCCGTCAGACCCAAACGTGGGCGTTGAACAAGCTATCGATTACACAGAGGCATTTTCTTTAGAAAATCTAAGGATGGATCCGGCAACTCTTAAAATGCTGGCAGATCTGCGAGGGGCAACTGCTAAATACCATGACATAGAAGTGGCTATGACTGACGGCTATGCACTCGGTTCTCCTTGCGTGTCCTCCCCAGACGGAGGAATGGGCTATCACTTCGTTAATTTTGCTATTGTAGATGGAATCTACGATCCTTCTATGCCTGAAGCATTGCTCTATGAAATGAGTAAAAATGGACAGATGAAATTAGTAGGCGTAGAATTTATCATCGTAAAAGAAGCATGGGATATAATACCACATACAATGATCCCATATTTTGGTATGCAGGGGTTTGATGTAGCTTTTGCTCCAGAGCCTCTTCCATTCGACAACTACCAACTTCATGCTTGGATATGGAAAAACAATCCATCAGGCATCTTCACGAAATTCAATCCTAATGTGATGTGTAATTAAAACTAAGCTCTGAAACCTGTAATAATAGAGTAGGGAGAATATCTTTCTACTCTATTTTATTTTTTATGTGTATCCGCATGAATGCACGTTCTAGTATTATATATGGTTTTAGTGGTAAAAAATCCCCCTTGCCCCCTTTGGAAAGGGGGAATTGCCAAATTTGAACTTATAGCATTAATGATAAAGTACATACGTGCAGTTAAGCGAACACACATATTATTTTTGATTTGGTAAGCAGTTACCAAATAGAACAGTCCCATCAATTACCTTAAATCACTGTTTTTATACTAGCCTATAAAGACAAACATCTAATTTTTGACTGCATCTCTCCCAGAAAAGACCTATTTTTCAAGTAAAATTTTGTCATGAAAAAGCTACTCTTTTCTTTTTCCCTAGCTCTTATAGCTCATGCTGCTCTGGCACAGCTAAACCCCTCCACCCGTGAAATGGATAGAATTAACTGGATGGAATTTGCAGACTTCGTCCCGGAGCACATCACTACCGTGCTTTTACCTACCGGAACACTGGAACCTCATGGAGTCATAAACAATGGAGCAGACAATACAGCACCCACAGCAATGGCAAAATATATAGCCGAAAATCTCAATGCACTCATCGCTCCTACTCTGAATTATGGCATCACTGGAAGCATGGCAGCTTTCCCTGGGGCTTTTCAAATCACTGAAGAAGCCTATCGTCCCTTTATCAGAGACATCTTAAAAGGTCTTGCAAAAAATGGCTTTAAAAATATCATCATTCTCAATGGACATGGAGGTGGACAAACCAAAGTCCTGCAAGAAGTAGCTGCAGAAGTAGCCAATGAGCTCGGCGTGAGAACTCTCGTGCTGAACTGGTGGTCTTTTGCCTCGGATATTACATTTGAAGTTTTTGATGAAGACGGCGGGCACGCCGGGTTAAACGAAACTGCTTATATACAGGCTATCGACCCAACTCTCGTCCATAAGGAAAAGTACAGTACTGACATGACTACTGCATATCCTGCATCTGGAACATGGTCTGCCAGCCCCTTTCCATCATCAATCGGACTTTACAAAGAAGGTCAGGGATATCCGAATTTTGATCAGGCACAAGCAGATGAGTATTTCAAAAAAGTAAATTCTAAAGTCTCAGCATTCATCCAAGACATTATTAAAAAGTGGGATATGGCTGGTTTGTAGCCTTCACTATTCGAAATTTATCATATTAAATCTGAGATTAAACTTTATCCTTTCTCTAATAAAAGCTTCTATAACTCGCCAAAAACCTAAATAAAATATTATGAACACTAACATTTTTCAAAGCACAGGTAAGGTACTGCTTGGCTTATTGGCTATTTCACTCTTTTCAAATCCAGCTCTTAGTCAAGATCAACATAAGTCTGACTTTAAAAAAACGGTGATTTCCAAAGATTTTATTTCCGAAGGAGTAGCTGTGGCTGATCTAAATAAAGATGGCCTGATGGATATAGTTGCTGGATATTTCTGGTTTGAAGCACCCAATTGGACTCAGCACGAAATCTCACCTTCACGCGCTTTTGACCCCAGAAAAGAATACAGTAATTCCTTTCTGAATCTTGGAATGGACGTCAATTTGGATGGCTGGGACGATGTAGTCATTATAGATTACCCTGGAACTCCTGCTTACTGGTTTGAAAACCCAAAAACTGCGAGCAACGACTGGCAAAAGCACATCATCGCCGACTCTGTTGGAATATCTAATGAGTCACCCGCATTTGTAGATATGGATGGAGACGGCAGGGTCGATATCCTCTGTGGCGACTACAAAACCAGACAAATCATCTGGCTGAAAGCACCTACTCAGCCTGGAGAAACGGAGTGGAAACGCTTTGCACTCACAGAGGAAAACGTACCTGGCACCGACCGATTTTCTCATGGCCTTGGATACGGTGACATCAATGGCGACAAGATCAAAGACGTGGTGATTTCCGAAGGATGGTTTGAGGGAAAAGCAGACCTGACTTCAGGGGACTGGGTTTTTCACCCTGCTACTATCAGTGACAAAGCCGCACACATGCAGATTTTGGATGTAAATGGTGATATGAAAAATGACGTAGTAAGCTCCTCCGCCCATTCTATGGGCGTATGGTGGCAGGAATACATCAACGATTCCACCTTCCAAACTCACCTGATCAATAACCTCACTTCCCAAACTCACGCCACCATTTTGGCTGATCTCAACGGAGATGGAGAGATGGAAATGATTGCTGGCAAAAGATACTTGGCGCACAATGGAAACGATGCAGGTGATGCAGATACTCCTTACTTATTTTATATAGAATTCACTCCTATGATAGGTCCCTTTTTCCGCGAGCATATCATCGACAACGACTCTGGAGCTGGCCTGAACATCACCGTAGAAGACATGAACAAGGACGGCAAACCTGACATCGTAATTGCAAATAAGAATGGTATTTTTCTCTTCGAAAATCAAATCAAAAAGTAACCTGTAGGGCAGAAGACTGAACCTAAGCGCCAAAGCTCTAAGGAAGAAAATCAAGTTAAATCTTGGCCTCTGCCTCTCAAAGTTCTCGCCATTTATCATTGAATTACCCCTACGAACAAAGGAATGAATGAAAACATGCTCCAAAAAAGGAGAATCTGATATATTTGAGGTCGCAAACTGCGACCTCAAAATAATAAACCTCTAATTTCATTTTTAGCATGTCTAAAATTTCGTTTCCAGTTATAGCAATAGCTGGCGGTCTATTGGCTTTTGGATGCTCAAGTCCCGATACAAGAAAAGCTGACTTAGAAGAGCTTACCAATTACTATCCTCAGTACCCTCTAGACACCGCGAAGCATGGTGCTGACAGCACCGAATTGATCATGACCAATTTCGCAGGGCCGGACATCGTTCCAAGTCCCGCTGCATTGGCAGTTTCTCCTAACGGAAATGTATTCGTAGGAGTAGATATGATGGGTTCACTGGGAAAAGAGCCCGGAAAAGGCGCAATTGTTCGCTTGGTAGATAGTAACAATGACGGCGAACTTGATTCACATACTGAATTTGTCAAAGTAGATAATCCACGTGGTATCATCGCTGTAAGAGATCAAGTCTTCGTTCTTCATACGCAGTTTTCGGAAGCAACCGGAAAAGCAGAAGGTATGAACTTGGTCGTTTATGAAGATAAGGACGACGACGGTGTAGCTGATGGCCCTGCCAAAATGTTAATTGAAGGCATTTCCTCTCCAGAATCTATCCGTTCCCGTGGTACAGATCACTCTACCAATGGTATCCGTATGGGTATCGATGGCTGGATCTATATCGCCGTAGGAGATTTTGGTTTTCCAGATGCTGTCGATAGAGACGGTACGCATATGACCATGTTGGGTGGCGGAATTGTCCGTGTACGTCCTGATGGCACCGAAATGGAAGAGTACATCCATGGAACTAGAAACATCTACGATGTGGCGATTGATCCATTTATGAATATTTATACCCGTGGCAATACCAACGACGGCGGTGGCTGGAACATTCGTTTCATTCACTACACACAGTCTGGTGAGTATGGCTACCCTAACTTTTTCAAAAACTTCACTGAAGAAACCATTCCTGCACTAGTAGATCTAGGCGGAGGTTCCGGTACAGGTAGTTACTTCATGGATGATGACAGATGGCCAGCCAAATACAATCACGTGCCGATGATGGCGGATTGGGGCAGAAGCCATTTGTATATTCACCGTGTGACAATGGACGGCGCTGGTTTTACGCAGCAGGATGAGGAATTCATCAAACTTCCACAGATCTCAGATCTAGATGTGGATGGTTCTGGACGTATGTTCCTTGCCGCTTGGAATGGTGCGGGTTACTTCGGTAGCCCAGAGAAAGGTTATGTTGTTCGTGTAGTTCCTAAGGACTGGACTTATGAAGCTTTCCCTGACTTGAATACTTCCACGGTAGAAGAATTGACAGCCTTGCTGAAAGCACATAATTCAGTTTCACGTTTCCACGCACAGCGCGAACTTCTTGCCCGCTTCCCAAATGAAGCTGGAGCCGCAGCTCTTTCAGTAGCTACAGACAAAACACTAACTCTTGAAGTGAGAGTTGCAGGTATTTACACGTACGCACAGGCTACTTGCGAAAGTGGAAATGGTGAATTGGTGAAATTGAGCCAAGAAGAAAAAGTAAGAGAATTTGCGCTAAGAGCATTAGCAGATCGTAAAACCTGTCTTCAGGGAGTTCCACTTGATCCATTTATCGAAGGAGTCACTGATCCTAATGACCGCGTAAAATCAGCAGCAATCGTTGCTTTGGGAAGAATCGGAAATCCAGAAGCAGCTGAAGAATTGTTGAAAGTAAGTGTACCTACCTCATTCAAACAGCCAGAGAAAGGCACTGAAGGCCCACACGCTACGCCTAATTCCGCAATTATTCTTCCACACGTAGCAGTGAAATCACTGGTTAAACTTCATGCGGTAGATGCAGCGGTAGAAGCAATTGGTACAGAGAATTCAAAAATCGCACTTTGGACTTTGCGCTACATGCATGATCCAAAAGCAGTCGATGGATTGATCAAAGCCTATGGTGACACAGATGACATGGAACTGAAAGCTGAGATTTTGGGCACACTTTCTAGATTGTACAAGAAAGAAGCACCTTATGATGGTTCATGGTGGTGGGGAACTCGCCCAGATACGCATGGCCCGTATTACAAGGCAATCACTTGGGAATCTTCTGATAAGATCAAAGACTTCTTGGTAGGCGAGCGCAATGCACAAGATGACCCTACGAAAAGACAATTCTTCGCTGAGCTTAATGAGCGAAACAGAATGGAAATCGAGGAATTTGGAGAAGAGCAATCAAACTTGGTGATCCAAGAAACTGAAGTTGATTTGGAAAAAATCAAAAACAAAAAAGGACAAGTAGGCGCCACGTCTATAGAGGATGTGATGATCGCAGTACAAGATCTAAAAGGAGATCCTATCAAAGGTAAAGCACTCTTCACCAGCCAAGGTTGTGTGGCTTGTCACAGTGTAGAAAAAGGTCAGCCGCTGAAAGGTCCATTTATGGGTCAGATCGGCTCGATCATGAATCGTTCTCAGATCACAGAATCTATCTTGAAACCAAATGCTTCTATCTCACAGGGCTTTGCTTCAGTTCTTATCTCTACCAATGACGATAAGAGCTACATGGGCTTTGTCACTGCCGAGACAGCAAATGAAGTGGTACTTCAGGACATCACTGGCACAGCTACCAAACTGGATAAGGCTACAATCAAAACACGTAAGGTGATGGAAACTTCCATGATGCCTCCAGGTTTGGTTAACTCCCTTTCTTATGAGGAATTAGCGTCATTGATTACGTATCTGCAGCAGCAGAAATAAAAGACTGCGAGATTTATAGCAATTCGAAAACACCTTGGGATTTTAAGATTTCAAGGTGTTTTTTTTTTGATTTAACTGCATTACCCTGGAATTGCCCACTAAGTTCGACTCCCTTCGGGGTCGTACATTCTTTTTGGTTGTTTGTCAAACCATGGGTTCCACCCATGGCTATTGAAAAGTTAGATCCTTTCAGGATCTTTTCATTATCAAATAGTCCTTGACATCGACCACGAAGTGGTCAAACCTTTCAATAACCGCGGGTGCAACCCGTGGAAAAGTGGTTCGATGGTGTAAGACAGCAACCCTGAAGGGGTTGAACTAATCAACATAGTTTAAAAAAAACGCTATCCCAAAATTCAATACTCCTCTGTGTCCACCGCGGTTAAAAAATAATTTGCTAGGATTTAACAGCAGAGTACACGGAGGTTAACACAGAGTGAACAAGCTAGAGTTGTCCTGCTTCTCCAGAAGCTGGACTGAGCTAAAAAATGATCAATCATCAATGTTCAAACTCAATATTCCAAGTATTTCCGTTCCGTAGGAACGATTCGTTTGTAGCAAAACGGAACAAATAAGAACACCTCGTTCCATAGGAACGTCTCGTAATAATAATTCACCATTCGTTCCTACGGAACGAGGAAACGGTCTTCTATTCCAATTGGCTACAGACCAGTTGTCCCGCTGGGACAAAACCTAATCTGTTTCTAATGAGATTAAGAAGTACTTTTTTCACCGCGAAGCCGCGAAGATCGCTGAGTTTGTCGCAAAGTTTTTTTTTAAAAGAATGAAGAAGACTTAGCGATTTTCTCGGCGAACTCGGCGTCTCGGCGGTAAAAAAAGAATGTTCAATGATCAATCATCAATGTTCAAACTCAATATTCCAAGTATTACCGTTCCGTAGGAACTATTCGTTTGTAGCAAAACGGAATAAATAAAGACACCTCGTTCCACAGGAACGTCTCGTAATAATAATTCACCATTCGTTCCTACGGAACGAGGAAACTGTCTTCTATTCCAATTGGCTACAGACCAGTTGTCCCGCTGGGACAAAACCTAATCTGTTTCTAATGAGAATAAGAAGTACTTTTTTCACCGCGAAGCCGCGAAGATCGCTGAGTTTGTCGCAAAGTTTTTTTTTTAAAAAAGAATGAAGAAGACTTAGCAATTTTCTCGGCGAACTCGGCGTCTCGGAGGTAAAAAAAGAATGTTCAGTGATCAATTTTCAAAATCAATGATAAAGGAAGTAGAACCAACACTAGCCCAGTAGCCTTTTCGTTCCGTAGGAACGATTCGTTTGTAGCAAAATGGAATAAATAAAGACACCTCGTTCCATAGGAACGTTTCGTGAAATAAAGTCCCCATAAGGTCCTACGTAACGAGGAAACGGTCTTCTATTCCAATCCCCTAAAGACCAGTTGTCCCACTGGGACAAAACCTTATCTGTTTCCAATGAGATTAAGAAGTACTTTTTTCACCGCGAAGCCACGAAGATAACGGAGTTTGTCGCAGAGGACCTTTAAATAGAATCCTTAGAATAGTTCTTTGCGCCTCCCGATAGCTATCGGGAGCGCGAGAAAAAATTCTCAATGATCAATGTTTAAACTCAAGTAAAAACCCGCCTTATCCGCTGCGCCGCCGCGAGCAAATCAAAGAACTCTGGCTAAACTCAGTTCCTTCTTAGCTCCAAAATCTTCCATCCATCTACAATCTCCAACTCCTTCCACTCTCCATTTCCCCTCAAGTCTGGAAGCTCTTTTCTTTCCTTGGAAATCCATATCGAATTATCCGGGGCTTTTTCTATGATCCAAGTGGAATCTGATTGTAAATTGATCAAGCCAGACTTCCAATTATCATTCTGCTGAAACTGCGTTTCCCGGTTCAGGCTTTCATCGCCATCATACACAGAAATCACTTTCAAATCCGAATTGAACAACACAGAAGGCAGGCGTTTGTTGTAAAC
Organism: Algoriphagus aquimarinus; assembly: GCF_900112005.1. Classification (GTDB taxonomy): domain Bacteria; phylum Bacteroidota; class Bacteroidia; order Cytophagales; family Cyclobacteriaceae; genus Algoriphagus; species Algoriphagus aquimarinus. The sequence continues at coordinate 49,893 of NZ_FOKK01000016.1, forward strand.
TATTACCTCCTTGAGCTCTGGTTTATTTTGATGCAGCCAAGCGGTTACATTACGGGTATCGTTAGTCAGTCCAGCATTTTGACTCATGAAATAGGTGGACATTCCCGTCAAGCCCATCGTGAATATAAAAACGGAAATCACCGTGCGTTCGACTCTGCGGATATCTACTTTCTGCATCGCAGCTAGTAATGACGCGGTGATAAACCAGATGAAGTAAAACTTGAAATTCAAGGAGATCTTGGGATCTATCAGGGGCAAGGCCACCAAGGCAAGCATCAGCAGTGCATGAAAACCCAACTGCAATCGCTCCCATATTTTTTGCTGTGGATCAGTAAGCTTTTCCCAATAATAAATCGCACCAATCGCCAACCCGGAATACAGCGGCAAGATATACAGCACCAGTTTGGACTGACTGAGGGAGAAAAAAACTAAAGGTAAAAGTACCCACATCACCAGCATAGCTCCTTTTTTCACGAAATCAGCCCGCTTGAGCGGAATCTTTCGCAGTAAGATCAATATCCAAGGGAAGGCCGTTCCCAGCAGCACCGCACCATAAAACCAGAAGGGTTGTCCCCTGTGGAAGGTATCTGTGGCATAGCGATCTATGGTATGCTTGAACAGGAAGTAGTCGAGAAAGCGCTCATCTTCCAGGTGCAAGAGGACAAACCAACTCAATCCAATTCCCAGCATCAAGGCTATTCCGGCCAGATGAATTTTGACCGAACCCATTTTCTCCTTCATGACCAGCCCTTGATAGGCCCAGATTAAAAGCGGCACAATCAACACCACGGGGCCTTTGGTCAGAAAGCCAATCCCCAGAAAAACATAACATAGCATCAGTAGGTACCCTTTTCTTTTCTCCAAAAAATCAAACCAGAAATAGAGCGCCGCCAAAACGAATAGTGCCAGAAAGGTATCTGTCGTCAATGCCCTACTGCCAATAATCAATGCTGGAAATGAGGCATACAGCATGGCGGATAGAAAGGCCGGATTGGATCGCTTGAAGAAGATCAAGGCAAGCTTATAGACTAGCCAGATCTGAAGAAGCACTGAAATCTGTAATAGAAATCTAGCCGAAAAAGGAGAAATCCCCATCACTTCATAGCTCAAAGCAGTCAGCCAATAAGTCACTGGCGGTTTATGATAGTGGTAGATTCCCATGAGTTGGGGATGCATCCAATCGCCTGTTTGCACCATTTCCTTGGCGATTTGGGCATAGCGGGCTTCGCTGGATTCGGTGACAGACCAAGCTCCTAAGTTGAAAAACAACACCATTCCTACAAAGACCAACAGCAAAGTCATTCTCATGCTTTTGATCCGATCGAGGAAACTGAGTTTCTCCTCATTGGCTGCTCCGTAGTGGATCATCAGATTTCTCACATACACCAAGATCCCAAATGCCTGACCAATAAACAGCACAGAGTCCTTGCGAAGTATCGCATAGGAAGCGATCAATACCGCTCCTACCAAGCTGATGTACCAAAAACTCAATGGGAATTGGGATTCCTTGCTTCGCTCTGCTTCATACCATTGCACCACAAACCTAGTCGTGAAAATAACCTGACCGAGCGTGCCCCAAGTGAGTAGCATTCCACTGATCTCCGGATTGTGCACCAAACTATGGAAATCATAATGTGCATGAAAGACCAAGTACCCCAGAAACAGCAAGGGAAGAAGAATGAAACTCCAGCGAATCCATTTCGGGAAAAGCTGCCAGGCGTTTTGGATTTTCAGGTTTCGGATGTAAATGAAATAGCCTACCAATTGTCCGCCGACAATCACCAGATCCTGGCGAAATGTCCCATAAACCAACAGTAGAAAGGAGGCAACCAAACTGAGTTGCCAGAAAATAACCGGTGAAAGCACTTTTCCTGCTTTCTCAGACTTGACCAATTGTATTAGAAATCGGGCTGAAAAAAGCCCCTGAGCTAGAAAACCAACTCCAAGTAGCACCCAACTATTCATGGATTGCTGCTTTATGTGTTTTGATGGAATTCTCCGAAATGGTATATACTGACTGACGCTTCATCATCCATCGCAGCGCTAGTGTGTCCTGAAGGGGAGACAAAAGCCGATTCCACACGTTAAATTTGGATTTACCTGTAACTCTTGGGAAATGCTTTACAGGAATTTCAATGACTTTTTTGCCTTGAATCAAGGTAAGCGCTGGAAAAAATCGATGCATCCCTTTGAAAAAAGGCATATGCAATGCGACCGATCTACGCATTATTTTCAACGGACATCCCGAATCATGAACACCGTCGTGTAGCATGGAATCCCGAAACCAGTTGGCAAAAGTGGAAGACATTTTCTTCACCGCGCTGTCCTTGCGCCCTGTTCTCCTGCCCGTCACCAGATCATAATCAGGAATCATCGCTTCCAATCTCAGAAAGTCCATAGGATCTGTCTGCAAGTCAGCGTCAATGTAGCCCACCCATTTAGTATTGGATTTTTCGAAGCCTGCCCGAATTGCAGCACTGAGTCCCGCATTTTTCTCGAAGGAAATGAAGCCAACATGGTCATGAAGCGCTGCAATTTTCTTTATTTTACTCAAGCTATGATCAGTAGAACCATCATTGACCAATAATAGATTGACCTCGAATTTTGACTGATTGATATACTCTTCAAAGGCTGGCAAAATTCTTCCTATCCCATCTTCTTCATTGAAAATAGGGATGACTATAGTGATTCCGTTAGATTGCTTATTCATTTTTTAAAACAACTTCACTGTTCAAAACACAATAAAAATCTGGAATGGAATAACTATTTCCAGATGAAAGGCACTTATTATTCAGTCTCATTTTCAGATTGTTGCATCTTTACCGATCCTCTGTGAGAGATATAAATTAACATACTAATGATAGCCAATGAGACAATGGAGGCATTCAACGTCCCTAAATCCAATCCTCCCTTTGCCAATGGCTTGGTTAAAAAATCGCCGAATGTGGCACCGAAGGGTCTAGTGAAAATAAATGCAATCCAAAACAGAAGTATTTGATTGGCACGTGTGAACTGATGCAGCAGAAACACGATCAAAATGATAGCCGCAGTGACAAAAGCTCCATGGAGATAGCTCAGCCCCAAACTATCCGTCAGAAAATCGCCAAAAGCAGTTCCAAGACTGTTGGAAAACAAGATGGCTATCCAGTAAAACAGCTCTTTACCCCTGTCCTGAATAGGGAAGACAGCTAGTGACCCATATTTTTTGAACCAGATAAATAAGACCAGGATTAGTCCCGCGAATAAGATGATGCTGCCTACTGTATATCCCAAATGGAGACTTCTATCCATAAAATCAGAAACCTCAGTTCCTAGCGTCGTCGTGGCAATAATAACCAGCCAGTAATAAACTGGAATGTATTTCTGAGAAGACAACTGTATCATCAATACCACCAGAAAGAATCCCGCAGTAATAACCAGCCCCGTAAGGTATCCAAGGTTTAGCGTCATCGAGAGGAAGTCGCCCAAGGTCTCTCCTAGCGTCGTAGCCACAATCTTCATCAACCAGAAAAGAAGGGTGATTTCGGCTACCTTATTAAGTTTTTTATAAACAGTCATGGCTAAATACTTATCGTTTCTATTATCAGAACTTATAACTATACCCTACCCGAAACACCTGCGTCTCGTAATAATCCGCACTCGTGTAGCTGAAGTCATTTCCATCTATAGTCTTCTTGATCACCATCGTATTCAGCAAATCAGTGGCATTGAAAAACAACTCACCACTACCACCTTGAATCACTTTTTTCAAACCCATGTCAAGCGTAAATCTTCCTTGAATTTTACCCTGAGGAATAATATCCGGAGCCAAATAAATGGCCGTCAATTGGCCTGTGAAATTCTCTGAAAACTTGAATTTCGAATTCCATTTGGCATTGCCAGAGAAAATCTCCTGCTTATCCGCTGAAAACGCATGTGGTTCTGGATATAGATTCTGTACAGTAAATGCATCAATCTGATTGTGATATCCATTCAGATTTAGGTCAAAAGAATACCAATCGTTGACATCCTGATCCCAGATCAATTCCAAACCAGTATTGTAGCTTTTTGCAGCATTCTGAAAGATGGCGTAGATCAATTTGCTGTCCCCATAGGTAGAAGAAATCCTGGTGATCGTCCCATCCACCTGTCGATGATAGGCTGCTGTATATAGTGAACCGGTACTCCAGCCCGTCTTCCATCCTAGTTCGTAGGAATTAGTAAACTGAGGTTTCAAAGCAGGATTACCCACCTTGATAATCTCCGCATCATCGTACTTCGGGAAGATCCGGATATCCACTTCATTTGGTCGATCTACTCTTCTGTTGTAGGATGCAGTGATCTTATTCATCCCATTGATTTTGTAAGAAAATCGGGTATTCGGAAAGGGCTGGAAGTAATTGTATCCATCACTTTTGTAGGTCGGATGATTTGGGTTCACATCATAGTTCAGCTTGATGTATTCCAATCTCAGCCCGATTTCCGCTTCCAGTTTTTTCGACTCAAACACGTAATTACCATATACTGCAGGAATGATTTCCTTGTATGTAGCCGCTCCACCGGCCAGAGAATCAATCGGGGAGTTTTCGCCTGGAAAAAACTGCATGTTGGTTGGAATCCAACGTCTTCTAAACTTCATTCCGGTTTCCAGCCTACCATTCTTCATGGGTTTCACATAATCAAGCGTGACGTCCACCACGTTCTCATCTGAGAGCAATTTGAAAGCATCTTTACCTGAAGAGCTTGGTAAAATATTGGTAAAGAAATACTGCTCATCCTCTCGGTGAAAAGTATAATTCAACCCTGCTGAAAGGCTATGACCTGGATCTGCAAAGTTATGTTTGAAAGCCGCTGTAGCCATCACAGTGGTCTTGAGCTCGTCTTCTAAGAACTGCCAAAGCCTCAATCGCTCTGAATAATTCCCATTGAAAAAAGGCTGATCGCCTCTGTCAATGATTTTTTCACTCCCAAAAAGTCCTGAAATACTAAGTGTATTTGACTGGTCTATCGTCCAATCCATCCCTGCGCGGGTGGTCAAAAAATTGGTATTTCTGTTTCTCTTAAGTTGCTGATTGATGACAGTTCCATCAGTATAAGTTCGGGTGACAAACTCATTTTTATTCAATGTCTGGGTGTAGAGGTTATCTGCCGAAAGGAAGAAATTCACATCCTTCTTGCGATAATTCAGTGATATCGAAGGATTGATTTTTGGCGTGCCTTGATATTGAGGTCTGATGCTTGGAAGATTTGCTTTTTTCTCCCAAAGTGCTCCTAAACCAAGCGCTAGACCAACTTTCCCGTTGAATCCCTCCTGCTTTTCTTTTTTGAGAATGATATTGATAATACCCGCATTTCCATTTGCATCAAACTTTGCAGAGGGATTATTGATGATCTCAATTCTCTCCACTGCGGAGGACGGAAGATTGTCTAGGCCAGTTTGATTACCAAATCCAGTCAAAGCAGTCTGCTTTCCGTCGATCAAAACTGCTACACGGTCATTTCCCCGAATCTGAACTTTACCATCCTGAACGGTTACCCCAGGAAGATTGGACATAGCCTGAAGCACGGAGCCCCCGCTTTGGCTAATATTCTGACCCAAATCATAGGTTTTCTTATCCATTTTGGCACTTACTGCTTCCGCCTGCCCCACTACCTCCACAGCTATCAAATCCTGGAAAGATGCAGTCATCATAATCTCACCCAGATTCAGAAATGCAGAACTTGACCCCACAAAAATGGCTTTGCTCACCGTCTCAAACCCTATGAAACTTGCTTCCAATTCATAATCTCCCGGAGCTACATCTACTAAAGTAAAAAGTCCCGATTCATCGGTAATAGCACCAGTCACAAAACTGGCGTCTTTGGCTGTTTTCAGCACTACATTAACATAGGACAAGTCCTCCTGAGAGGTCTTGTCCGTGATTTTTCCTGACACTTTTATTTTTGTTTCCTGAGCCAAAAGAGGCTGAGATAACATTAGAAAAATGATCAGCAAATAGTTTTTAATCTTCATCATCTTCTTCGATTGCTTTCTTTTCGATTAGTTTTCCATTGATATCGAACACTAACTCCCACTCTTCCTCGCCTTTTTCCACCGCCAATTCATAGACGCTTCCATCGGCTTTTTCTGAGATCTCTGCTTCTTCGATTTTGAATCCAGCGAAGTCCTGAGCTAAAGTCTGTTTGATAGCTTCTGGGATATCAGCTTTTTTAATTTCGTGTTCAGTTTCTTGCCAAGTTCCGTCAGCTAAAAAATTCGCAGAATACTCATTCCCTTCCAGTTTAAATTCAGCCTCCCATTCAGTAGCAGACTCCATATCCCAGCTTACTTTCTTTGCGGTTGGAAATTTCTGAGAAAAGGCAGCTTTTACAGCCTCAGGCACTTCTTCGCCAGATTGTTCCTGAGCACAGGCGCCCGTCGAAAGCAAGACGCCAATAGATAAAATCGTTAGGTACTTGTTCATATGAGATTTGGGTTTGGTAAATATGATTACCCAAAAGTCGCATGAGATTTAGAAGACATTTAGAATTTACTGAAGCGTACCGAAAAAATGTGGAAATGATCCAAGAAATCATAGTTGATTTCCCAGCCATTTTGCTTGCAGATCTCTTTCACAATGGCCAGCCCCAATCCACTGTTGGTCGTCTCTGTGGTGGATATGGAAAATCGCTTAAAAAGAGTCTCTTCCTTCAAGCGTTCGACTCCTGAATTCAAAAATGCAATCTCATTTTCACCAATCCGTACAATGATTTCGCCTGAAACAGGACTATGACGGATCGCATTGGAGAGCAAATTATTGACAAGCGTTTCCGCCAAAAAAAGACTACAGGTCACGTTTGCTATCCCGGTGATTTCTTTTTTATAAGTCAATTTTCGCTCTGAAATATAATCCTGAAGTAACTCTTCACTCTTCTCTATTTTCTCTAAAAAATCAATTTCAGAACTATCCGAAAATTTACTGTTGTCGATTCTTGCCAGTAGAAGCAAATTCTTATTCACCCGGGTTAGCCGTGCCAACGGAATCTGTATGGCATTCACCAGCTCTGATTGTCTGGCACTGAGTTTTTCATCCTGAAAAAGGATATCCAATTTAGATTTCAGCAAAGCAATAGGAGTTTGCAATTCGTGAGAAGCATTTGCGACAAAGGCTTTCTGCTGATTATAGGCATTGACATTTTCAGCAATCAACCTAGTAATGGCTTGATTCAGCTCTGTAAATTCTTCAATGTCAGTCTCATCAAATTCCACCCCTTTACTTAAGCTCAAATCAAAGGATTTCAATTTTGTAAGTGTATTGTCAAATGGCTTCCAGGCGCTCTTAGAAATCCTTCGATTGAGTTGGATAAAACCAAAAACCAGAAGTCCATAGAGCAAAATAGTCACCAGACCAATTGCGAAAATAGTCTCGTAAGCTTCCTCCACGTTGGTTTCTATATTCAATAAATAGGGTTTTTTATCAATCTCAATAACCGTTTGCAACCCGCGAAAACGATCCGATTCCAGCTCATACTCATTGTACTTCGTCACTTCGTATATGCTATCGGGCCTAGCTATATTTTCTGTTATAGGCATGATCGACGAACTCGGCTGCAGCATATTCCACGAATTCAGAATTGCTTCTAGATCATGACCTGAGAGATGAGCTTCCTTAAATCGGTTTTCAATGCGCTCCATAGTCATCTCATGGTGATCGTCAATCTCAGTCACCCAAATCCAATCCACCACCAAAAAATAGATAGGAATACTTACCAACAAGATGATTAGTGCATAGATGGTGAATGCCTTGAAAGGTTTATCGAGCAGTTTTGTCATATTTCCCACTTATAGCCAGTTCCGTAGATTGTTTTGAGATAGCCAGCATACCCCTGTTCATTGAGCTTTTTCTTAAGGTTTTTCACGTGTGCATAGACGAAATCATGGCTATCAAACATATCCGCCACATCCCCGGAAAGATGCTCAGCCAGAGCGCTTTTTGATAAAACCCTGTTTTTATTACCTATAAAGAACAGTAATAAATCATATTCCTTTTTGGTCAAAAGAATGGGATTCCCCTCTATTTGGACAGTTTTTGAAAGTAAATCAATTTTAATTTCGTTTTGTATGATCAGGTTTGAAGGATCAAATTGTTTCCTGCGAATCACGGAATGTATTCTCGCGGCTAACTCCGAGTGGTGAAATGGCTTGGCCAAGTAATCATCTGCACCGATATTCAAACCTTTGATCTTGTCCTCAAGCGTGTCTTTGGCGGAAATGATAATCACGCCATCCTGCTTATTCTGACTGCGCAAATGCTCCAGAATATCAAATCCATCTCCTCCAGGCAGCATCAGGTCCAGCAAAATGCAATCGTATTGGTAGAGGCTTACTTTTTCTTTGGCTGTCGCAAAATCACTGGCTGTCTCACAGCGGTAATTTTCACCTGAGAGATAGTGCACAATATCACTGGCCAGCTCCTTTTCGTCTTCGATCACCAAGATTTTCATCTGTCTATATATTTTTTCAATGGTCAGATGGAATCTCGCATTTCTGAGGATTACCTCCGTGTGTGTGTGTCTCCTGCTAAATGCTCGATTTCATAGGACTCAAATTAAGCATTCAATTTGGAAGGAATTTAGAAGAAATAACTATTCAATGATCAATGTTCAAATTCATCCCGATAATCATCAGGACAAGGAAGCATGACCAACACTAGCTCAGCAGCCTGTTCGTTCCGTAGGAACGATTCGTTTGTAGCAAAAACAGGATAATTAAAAAATCCTCGTTCCATAGGAACGTCTCGTAATAATAGGTCACCATTCGTTCCTATGGAACGAGGAAACGATCTTTTATCAATCAGCTACAGACCAGTTGTCCCGCTGGGACAAAAACCTTATCTATTTCCAATGAGATTAAGAAGTACTTTTTTCACCGCGTAGTCGTGAAGAGCGCAGAGTTTTAGCCAAGTTTTTTATTGAAAAAAGGAAGTGAAGCCATTGCGTTTTTCTTGGCGAACTCGGCGTCTCGGCGTTAAAAAAAGAATGTTCACTAACCAATTTTCACCCGCAATGCCTAATGGAAAACCACCCTTATCCGTTGCGCCGCCGCGAGCCAATTCCCGCGCATCCGCACCTCAGTGATTAAGTTTTCGTGAATTCTGACAGGTGGGACAGTTCGTATCACTCGATTCTCTATTTTTGGAAAGCTAGTTGACATACTTTAACCCTTACCTCATGAAAACCATACTATTTACTATTCTTACTTTTTTGGTTGCCAGTTCTGCTTCTTTTGCGCAGAAATCCTTTCACAAAAATAAAGTAATCGCTCACCGTGGTGCATGGAAAGCACAGGTACTTCCTCAGAACTCTTTGGCTTCACTCAAAGAAGCGGTAAGACTAGGTTGTGAAGGTTCTGAATTTGATGTCTGGATGACTTCAGATGGAGTTTTGGTGGTAAATCATGATGCAGATTTCGATGGAATGGAAATCGAAACATCTACTTACAAAGACCTTTTGACTATTAAACATGAAAATGGTGAGAAGCTTTCTACCGTAGAAGAATATCTCAAAGCAGGTAAAAAACAGAAAGGCACTAAATTGATTTTTGAGATCAAGCCTTCCAAAATCTCAGTGGCACGAAGTATAGAAGTAGCAGAGAAGTCTGTGCTAGCAGTGAAGAAAATGAAAGCTCAAAAGTGGGTGGATTACATCACTTTCAGTTATGAAGGTGGTTTGAAAGCAATCGAGATGGACCCAGAAGCGAATGTGGCTTACCTCACAGGAGACAAAACACCTGCTGAATTGAAGGAAGCTGGATTCTTTGGTTTCGACTACAATATCAATTTGCTGAAAAAGAATCCTCAGTGGATCAAGGAAGCGAAGGCCCTTGGCTTGACAGTGAATGCCTGGACGGTTAATTCCGCTGAAGATTTGATTTGGTTTCTAGATCAAGAACCTGATTTCATCACTACGGATGAGCCTGAGTTGCTTTTTAGAATCATTAAAGACCGGAAGTAAGCTTAGCTCTCAGAGTTCTGCTGGTCTTCGCTGGAAACTGTAAATAAGGTAAAACAGAGATGGAAGAATCAGCAAACTCCCTAGAAGCAGCGCCCAACCTAATGTTTCGATAGGAAGTCCCATCGCGCCAGAGTTGAAAAGACTGAGGTTTTCTCCTGATTTCACAATGATAAAATTAGGGAAATAGTGATAGCCAAATGAACCCAAAATCAGCGTAATCTGAAAACCCGCCAAGAGACGACAAATGGTTTTATGTCCAGTTCGGAGATATTTCCAGAGCACAAAAAGACAAATCGTAGCCAATATCAAAAAGCTCAAACTGACCCAATCGGTAAATTTCTCTTTGGTCAGACTCAAGCCATCTATCTCAGCAGCTAGGAAAACAAAACCACCAGAAATGAAGGTCAGGAAAGTCAAAACCTTGGCTCGCGGAATAAACAGCGCCTTGATAGCTTCATCCTCTACCTCTCCTATTAAAAACACCGCTGCCAAAAATCCACAGATCGCCACAGTAAAAATCCCCACAGAAATACTGAATAAATGTAGCCAGGATCCTATGTAAGCAGAATAGAAATCTGGGGCATTTGGGTCTATTTGTCCCGAAACCATCGCTCCCGCAATCACTCCCAGGAAAAACGGTGTGATAAAACTGGAATAGGTGAAGATCAAGTTATAAACACGCTGCATGTCGTCCTTTACGGCATCGTAATGACGAAAAATAAAGGCCGTTCCCCTACCGATAATCCCCAAAAGCATCAGCACAAGCGGAATATGCAAGTGCACAGAAAGCATGGTGTAAATAGGCGGAAAACCCACGAATAAAATCACAATCGCGATAATCAACCACATGTGATTTGCTTCCCAGATCGGGCCGATGGTAGAGTAAGTAATCGTCCGAACTTTCTCCCGCACAGCTCGGGGAGTAATCAATTCTACTATTCCAGCTCCAAAATCAGCGCCTCCAAGGAGCAGGTACATCAATATCGCAAGGCAGAGGAACACAATCACTACATACAGCATATCGGTAGAATTTAATGTTGGGTGGAAGATTGATTTTCAGCTGGCTGCTCGCCCTCCATGTTTGGCAGACTTTTGATTTGCCTATAGAGTAAAAAACTCACTATAACCGAAAGCGAAACATACACCGCAGTGAAAATCATAAAGGAAATCTGTATCCCCGGAATCGGAGTCAGCGCATCTTTTGTTTTCATAAAACCATAGATAATCCACGGTTGCCTACCCAATTCAGTCACTGTCCAGCCTGCCTCCACAGCCATAAATCCTATCGGTGTAGCTAATACAAATAGCCAGAGAAACCAGCGTTTTTCCTGCCAGTATTTCTTTTTCCAAGTAGAAAAGAAATACAAAATACTCAAGACCATCATAATCATACCCAAGCCCACCATTATCTGAAAGGCAAAATGAGTGATCATCACCGGTGGTTGTTCATCTTCTGGGAATTGATCCAGTCCTATCACTTCTTTTTCAAAATCCCCATGCGCCAAAAAACTCAGCGCTCCCGGGATTTTAATCCCATAATTCACTTCCTTTTTCTCCACATCAGGAATTCCTCCTATCAATAGAGGAGCACTTTTCGAAGTTTCAAAATGCGCCTCCATAGCAGCGAGTTTGGCGGGTTGACGAACCGCAATATCCTTGGCAGAAATATCTCCTGAAATAGGCTGAAGCAATGCCGCTATCCCTCCATAGACTATCGCGATGCGAAAAGCCTTCCAGTGGAACACCTTGTTTTTGCCATTGATAAGCATCAGCGCGTGAATTCCAGCGACTGCAAATCCTGTAGCAGCAAAGGCAGCCAAGGACATGTGTAGCGCCTGAGTAAACCATGCATCGTTGAAAAGTGCAGCGATAGGATCGATATTGATATACTTTCCATCTACATAATCAAAACCTGTGGGGCTATTCATCCAGCCATTTGCAGACACCACGAGTATCCCGGAAGCCAAACCACTCAATCCGACTACAACTCCGGTAAACCAGTGAAACCACTTGTTAAACCTATCCCAGCCATATAGATAAAAACCCAGCGCGATTGCCTCAATGAAAAAAGCTGTTCCTTCCAGCGAAAAAGGCATTCCAAAAATCGGCCCTGCATGAAGCATAAATTCCGGCCAAAGCAATCCCAACTCAAAGGAAAGCATGGTGCCGGAAACAGCCCCGGTCACGAAGAAAATTGCAACACCCCTACTCCAAGCCTTGGTCAGTGCTTTCTGATGATAATCGTTGGTTTTCAAATATTTGTAATGGGAAGTCGCCATGAAAAAAGGCATTACCATCCCGATACAAGCAAAAATAATGTGAAAGGCCATAGAGAGGGCCATCTGTGAACGTGCTGCTATAAGATCATCCATTTTTAAGTAGATAGAGATTTAGGTCGTCGACTGTGCACTTATGAAGAAGTAAAAATAGTCCCAAAAGATCAGGGATAAAGGATAAATCCACTTTAATAGAATATAATCATCACCCTCAGAATTCGATAAGTAATCTTTTGGGTCTTTAGTCAGAATAGATCTCCAACTTATCGGTTGATCTAGTGAGTGCAGAGGAAGAAAACTCTATAAGAATAAACAAAAACAATCATCATAGTCTTCATACTTGCTTATTATGCTCTTGATCCTGACCGAAGATCCCAATAGAATTGAAATCCATAACATGCCCAAATAACTCCTACCTGCTTTCTGAACGGGGAGTCTCCTATGTTTCTATATTTCATCCTATTTTTAAGCTATGCAAAGCCGTTCACACCTCTTCCTTCTCGCACTATACGCATTTTCTTTTGCCTGCTCCTCACCTCCAGAAGTAGCAAACTCCTTAAAAGTAACTCCTTATGACATCCATGTAGAACTCGCTTGGAATAAAAGCCCAAATGCAGATTCTTATGGCGTGTGGGTAAGTATGGATGACGATCATTATACTAGACGATCCGTCTTGGAGGACACGCTATACCTGGATTTTGTAAATGATCTGGGGATGGAAATTGATCTGAACTATGAGATCCGAGCTTACTCAGGCGAAGATTCCACCATCGTCGGAAAGGCTGCCACCAAAACACATAAGATGACGGACGAGGAGCTGTTGGACATGGTGCAGTTTTATACCTTCCGATACTTCTGGGATGGAGCAGAACCTAATTCTGGGTTGGCCCCTGAGCGCATTCACATGGATGGTGAATACCCTCAAAACGATGCGCATGTAGTAACTACTGGTGGATCTGGCATGGGCATTTTCGGACTTATCTCGGGAATGGAAAGAGGTTGGATTACCAGAGAACAGGGGGTTGAGCGATTTGAGAAAATTGCAGGATTTCTGGAAAAAGCTGATCGATTCAAAGGTGTATGGCCACATTGGATCAATGGACAAACAGGGAAAGTGCAGCCCTTTGGCCAGAAAGATAACGGCGGTGACTTGGTAGAGTCTGCTTTTCTAATCCAAGGGCTAATTGCAGTTCGGGAGTATTTCAAAGATGGAGATGATAGAGAAAAAGCTGTTGCAAATCGATTAGATCAACTTTGGAAAGATATGGACTGGACTTGGTACACTCGAGACGGTGAGGATGTGCTTTATTGGCACTGGTCACCAGAATATGACTGGGATATGAACTTCCCACTTGAAGGATACAATGAATGCCTGATCACCTATGTACTTGCAGCTTCCTCTCCTACGCACACGATTGATGCTGATGTATATCATAAAGGCTGGGCAAGAAGCGGAGGTATCAAATCTGATAAGGAATCTTTTGGCTATGACTTGATTCTAAAGCATAACGGAGCCGAAGAAATGGGCGGCCCACTTTTTTGGGCTCATTATTCCTATTTGGGTTTAAATCCTATGGGATTGAAAGACCAATATTCAGATTATCAAAAATTGAATACAAACCATACGCTGATTAATAGAGCTCATGCTGTAAAGAATCCAAATGAATATGCTGGGTATGGCGAGGATCTTTGGGGCTTAACTGCTTCCTACTCCATCAACGGCTACAATGCGCATTTCCCAGCAAATGACACAGGAGTTATTTCTCCTACAGCCGCTATTTCTTCCATTGTGTACACTCCTGAAGAATCCCTGAAAGTGATCAAGAATCTCTATTACAATTATGGTAAAAAAGTATTGGGTAGATATGGTTTCTATGATGCAATGAGTCCTGAGCACGATTATTTCCCAGATCGATATCTCGCCATAGACCAAGGGCCGATGGTCGCTATGATAGAAAATTACAGAACTGGTCTGGGCTGGAAATTATTTATGGGAGCACCCGAAGTTCAGGAAGGTTTGAAGAAACTTGGTTTTGAAAGTCCGAGTATTTCTAAATAATACAATTCGAGTTTATTCCACATCGACTTTGCTCGGTGACCAGAAGAAAGAATATTATAAGAGAGAAAAGAAGTGCGGCATAGCTGCACTTCTTTCCTCTCTTCTTTTTATCGTGTTAATATGGTGACTAAGATTATGGAAGTCATTTTTATAGAGTAATGATTGAAGTTCAATTTCGGCAATCCCCCTTTCCAAAGGGGGCTAGGGGGATTTCTTTTTGTTACCTTAATTAATTTTGATCCAAGATCACATTCTGGTAATTTCCGATCAAACTTGAATCCCATGAATTCTTCCAATCTTCTGAAAGTAGCCCTTGCCCAGATTTCACCCGTTTGGCTTGACAAAGCAGCCACACTTGAAAAAGTGAAAACGTCCATCACAGACGCAGCAGCTCAAGGTTGTGAGTTGGTTGTTTTCGGAGAAGGTTTAGTACCGGGTTATCCATTTTGGCTTTCGATGACAAATGGAACTGCATGGGATGATAAAATCCAAAAGGAGATCCACGCACATTACTTAAGGAATGCCGTTCAGATCGAGAGTGGAGATTTGTTAGAAATTCAGGACTTAGCAAAAAAGCTCAAAATCGCCATCTACTTGGGGATTATTGAAAGACCAATTGACCGAGGTGGCCACAGCATTTATTGCTCGTTGGTGTATATCAATTCCGACGGGGAGATTAAATCCGTTCATCGTAAACTCCAACCTACCTTCGAAGAGCGGCTGACTTGGGCTCCTGGCGATGGGAATGGACTTCAAGTGCATCCCTTGAAGGATTTTACTGTTGGAGGTTTGAATTGCTGGGAAAATTGGATGCCGCTAGCAAGGACAGCACTGTATGGTTTGGGCGAAAATCTACATATAGCAGTTTGGCCGGGAGCTGTTAGAAATACAGAAAACATCACTCGCATGATCGCTCAGGAAAGCAGGTCTTTTGTGATCTCTGTTTCCAGTTTGATGCGGAAATCAGACTTTCCATCTGACACACCACATTTGGATGTAATTCTTGAAAATGCTCCTGAAGTCTTGGCCGATGGAGGTTCCTGCATTGCTGGGCCGGATGGTAAGTGGATCCTAGAACCTGTCGCAAATACCGAAGGTCTTTTGATAGAAACCTTAGATTTTAACCGGGTATTGGAAGAGCGCCAGAACTTTGATGCGGTTGGGCATTATTCACGGCCAGATGTGTTGCAATTGAATGTCAATCGAGAGCGGCAGACCAGTGTGAAATTTGTTTAACCGACAGTAGAAAGGAAATTGTCAATGTTCAAATTCAATGGTTAATTTTCAATTTGCCTAATCGTGATTGTATCACGGCGAATTTCAATTTATAGCTTCGACTTCCTGCCTACCGGACAGGCAGGAGCTCAGGTTGACTCAATTAAACATCATACTGTAATAAAACATTTCAGTAAACCGCCTGCATCTCTCTGCGAAACCTCTGCGCTCAATGCGGTTACAAACCCCTTAAAAAAACCTTTAATTTCCACATACCTAGCTATTTCCCTAGATGTGAATGGAATTGAATCTATTTTTGACGTATGAACACCCTAACTGTGGACAGAACGATTTCCATCCGAGGACTTTTTCGGATCAGCAGACCGATCAATCTGCTGATGGTAGGTTTCGCACAGTTAATGACAGCTTACTTTTTAGTCAGAACTACCACTTCAGGATTGCCAGTCTTCCACGACTACAAGCTCTATTTAATCGTGATTTCTACGATTTTGATCACCGCAGCTGGCTACATGATCAATGACTATTACGATGTCAAAATCGACTATGTCAATCGACCACAGAATGTAGTGGTAGGCAAAGGTATCAAGAGAAGAGTGGTCATTTTGCTTCATACGATTTTGAATTTCACCGCAATCGGTCTAGGCTATCTAGTAAGTCCTACAATCGCTTTAATCAATTTCGGCGCTGCATTTCTGCTTTGGCTGTATAGCAACCAACTTAAAAGAGAGCCATTCATAGGGAATTTCACCGTAGCCTTACTCACAGGCGTTTCCATCTATTTGATTGGGTTCTATTTTCAAAAATCAGAGCTCCTAGTACTTACTTACGCCATTTTCGCCTTCTTCCTCAATCTCATTCGGGAGATCATCAAAGACATAGAAGATCGACAGGGAGACAGAAAACACGGTTGTCGTACATTGCCGATTGTAATTGGTTTTCGCAGGACAAAGTCTGTTATTTTCCTTATCGCCGCCGTATTTGTCTGTGCCATATTGGTGGTGACTTTCAAATTGAACCGCCCCATGATTTTTATCTATTTCGGTGGGCTAGGAATTTTTTTCACCTATTTCATGTACCGAATTTACATTGCTGATCGAAAAGATCACTTCACCAAACTAAGTGCAATGGCTAAGGTATTGATGCTGGTTGGGACGCTGAGCATGGGATTATTGTAGGTGGGATTTACGAATTACGATTTACGACATCTCCTATAATGGATGCCTATATGGTATAGCAAGGCATCAATGACCAATTTGACCTCGTAAATCTGAATTCGTAAATGAAACAGTATCTTCTTTAGCAATTCCACATCATTTCCTCTATTTTCAGGCAAATTTCTCAATCATGCTAGACAGCAAATTACTTGTAATCAAGATCGGGTCAAATGTCCTGACTCAGGAAAATGGACTTCCTGATTTGGAGCGTATGGAGAAACTTGTGGCGCAAATCCAGCATTTGACCTCTCTTGGGAAGAAAATCGTACTCGTAAGCTCAGGGGCAGTAGCTTTTGGGCGACAGGCCATTCCACTTCCTGAGAAACTTAATCCTGTGATCAAAAAGCAAATTTGGGCTTCCACAGGGCAAATCCGCTTAATCAATCAATACCAAAACTTCTTCGAAAAGCATAAGCAGCACGTTGCACAGATCTTGGTGACCAAGGAGGATTTTCGTGACAGAAAGCATTTCCTGAACATGAAGAACTGCGTGCAAGCCTTGCTTTCACAGGGTATTTTGCCCATCATCAATGAAAATGACACGGTCACGATCACCGAGTTGATGTTCACGGATAACGATGAACTGGCAAGCCTAGCCGCTGCGATGATCAATGCAGACACGATGATGTTACTGACAAATGTGGACGGGATTTTCACTGGAAATCCATCTGATCCAAGTTCGGAACTCATAGAAAAAGTATCTTCCAGCATGCCCGAAGTGTCTAATTACATTTCTGCTTCCAAGTCATCATTTGGTCGCGGCGGGATGCTCACCAAATATGCCATGGCAAAGAAATCTGCTGATCTCGGCATTCAAGTGATTATTGCTAATGGCAAGCGGGAGAATGTATTGGGAGAATTTGCTGACAAAAGCTTGCGATGTACTTGGTTTGAACCCCAAAAAGCAAAGCATGGCGCGAAGAAATGGCTGGCTCACGGTGAACAGTATTACGTGGGTGAAGTTACCATCAATGAGGGTGCAAAAAGCTCCCTCACTGCTGAAGTGATCCGAAGTCTTCTACCGATAGGAATTATTAAACTCGAAGGAGAGTTCTCCAAGGGAGACATCCTGCTGATCCGCGATGAATCCGGACACAAAATCGGTCTCGGCAGAGCGGAATATTCCTCCAAAGTAGCCAATGATCGCATTGGCCAAAAGAACCAAAAAGCATTAATTCACTACGATTACCTCTATATTTTCGATCATGACTGAGTACCAACATATATTTGAAGGAGTAAAAAAAGGAGCTAGAAAACTTACTGGACTCAGCAATGAGAAAGTCAATCAGGTCTTGCATAACCTAGCGATTTTGGCGGTGGAAAACACTTATTTTCTCTTAGAAGAAAATCAAAAAGACCTAGATCGCATGGAGCAGGACAATCCCATGTATGATCGATTATTGCTTACCGAAGATCGAATCCAGAATATCGCTGGAGAGATCATCCAAGTGAGCGCTTTACCAAGTCCTTTACATCATGTACTGGAAAGTAAAACGCTGGAAAACGGGCTTTCTCTGGAGAAAACTACCGTACCTCTCGGCGTGATAGGAATCATCTACGAAGCTAGGCCAAATGTAACTTTTGATGTGTTCACCTTGGCTTTGAAGTCCGGTAACGGCTTGGTGCTGAAAGGCGGTTCGGATGCCGATTTCTCCAATCGCGCGATCATGAGTTTGATTCATCAGGTACTTGAACTTAATGAATTACCGACTTCAGCATTCCAACTTTTACCTGCGGATCGAGCAGCGACTAAAGCGCTTTTGGAAGCAGTTGGCTTTGTGGATGTGATTATACCACGCGGTTCTCAGGGCTTAATCAATTTCGTGAGAGAAAATGCAAAAGTGCCTGTAATCGAAACAGGAGCTGGAATCGTGCATACATATGTCGATGAATCTGCGGATCTGGAAAAGGCTAAGCAAATCATCTTCAATGCCAAAACCCGTAGGCCTAGCGTCTGTAACTCTCTAGATTGCCTAGTAATTCATGAAAGTCACCTATCAGCCTTAAATGATTTAATCCAACCTATGCTGGAAAGCAAGGTTCAGGTTTATGCGGATGAGAAAGCCTATGAAGCTTTGAATTCCAGTGAACTGATTTCAAAAGCTGATGAATCACATTTCGGAACAGAATTTCTCGGACTCAAACTAGCTATCAAAACCGTAGCAAATCTGGATGAGGCACTGGATCATATTGAAGCCTATTCGTCCAAGCATTCCGAAGCTATTGTCGCAGAAAACCAAGAAACCATTAATAGATTCCTACTGGAAGTAGATGCAGCGGCTGTTTATGCAAATGCATCCACAGCATTCACGGACGGCGCACAATTCGGACTTGGAGCCGAAATCGGCATAAGCACCCAAAAATTTCACGCTCGTGGCCCAATGGCGCTGAAAGAACTATGTAGCTATAAGTGGATCGTGCGAGGAAATGGGCAAGTGAGGAGCTGAGGTTAGTTGCTGGTTTTTGGTTGTTGGTTCCCTACTTCGACATTCATAATTCATTATTTGATATTGGAAGATCGAAGAATATGTATGCCTTGTTGAATTGAAAAGAAAGCGACCCTAAAACCTTCGAGGTTTTGTAAACCTCAAAGGTTTAAAACAAATTGCGTCATCGCGTCTTTACAGGAGAATTCCCTTAATTTCGCATCACCCCATCAAAATCTCATATCCCTTGAAACGTCTCGCAATCTTAGCCTCTGGATCTGGCAGTAATGCTGAAAAGATCATGGCCCATTTCCAGAATTCCGAAATAGCAGAAATTGCATTGGTTGCCTCCAATAAGGCTGAAGCTTTTGTGCTGGAGCGGGCAAAGAAATTCGAAGTTCCTAGGTTTACCTTTTCCCGAAAGGAAATGGACGCAGGTGTTTTACTGGAGAAATTACAGGAAGAAAACATCGATTGGGTGATTCTAGCTGGTTTTTTACTAAAAATCCCAGTGGAATTGACGAGAGCTTTCCCTGATAGAATGGTCAATATTCACCCAGCTCTTTTGCCAAAATACGGAGGAAAAGGAATGTATGGAAGCTTCGTCCATGAAGCCGTAAAAGCTGCTGGAGACACCGAAACTGGCATCACTATACACTTGGTCAACGAAAATTACGATGAGGGAAGAATCGTTTTTCAGGCATCTACCCCAGTTACTTCAGAGGACACTCCCGATTCCATCGCAGATAAAGTACATGCCTTGGAGCATAAGCATTTCCCAGAGGTGATCGAAGGACTGTTGTAGTCAAGTTGAAAAACATTCAGTCGCCTATACTACACGCTATCTTTAAAAGCTTACTAACAGTAAATATTTTTTGATATAAGTAATATTTTTATTGTTTATCAATAAAAATAGCTATGTTTGAGCATTGGTTTAAACATCTACTGCTATGTCTATCAAAACAGATTACCTTCTCAAAGCCCTTCATGTCATTTCATGGATCATATTCATTGGTCTCTGCATCGAAGCAGGTGGCTTCTTAGTCAATGCTGTTATGACAATTCTACTCAAGCCAGAGGCCGCAAGCAAATTCTGGATGGAGGTAGATTTATCGGAACTGTATAGGTACAACGACAGTCATTTCATCACGGTGACTTCGCTGATGGTAATTGTATCCGTATTGAGAGCTATCCTATTTTATAGGATAGTGAAGTTATTTCATGACAAAAAATTCGACCTCTCCCAGCCCTTCAATGAGGCAACAAGAGGCTTTATTCAAACCATCGCATACTTGGCTTTAGGAGTTGGCCTTTTTTCCTACGGGGGAGCAAAATATGCTTTAAACCTAATAGCTCAAGGAGTAGCTATCCCAGATCTATACTACTTAAGGCTAGGAGGAGCAGATGTGTGGATTTTTATGGGGATTATATTGTTAATTATCGCTTCGATTTTCAAAAAAGGAATAGAATTGCAAACCGAAAACGACTTAACTGTATAAGCCATGTCTATAATCGTAAACCTAGATGTAATGATGGCAAAGCGGAAAATGTCGTTGAACGAACTTTCAGAGAAAGTAGAGTTAACGCTTTCCAACCTTTCCATTTTGAAAACTGGTAAGGCCAAAGCAATCCGATTCACAACCTTAGAAGCTATTTGCAAAGCGCTGGATTGCCAGCCTGGAGACATCCTAGAATTCAGAGAATGAACTTGAAATAATAGTATAAAGCCTTTTAAGCAGCCTCTTTCTGGGTGATTTTATCCACCACCAAAGCGATAGCGCCATCACCCGTCACGTTGCAAGCCGTGCCAAAACTGTCCATTGCGATATAAAGAGCGATCATCAAACCGATCATTTCTTCGCTGAAACCTAGCATGGATTGTAGCACACCAATTGCCGCCATAATCGCTCCACCTGGCACTCCAGGAGCAGCTACCATCGCAACGCCAAGCATAAAAATAAACCCGGCAAACATCCCGAAGTCATAAGGAACTCCTTCCAGAATCATCAAAGCCATGGCACATGCCGTGATTTTCATAATACTTCCAGAAAGGTGAATTGTAGCACAAAGCGGAATCACAAACCCAGCGATCTTTGGAGAAACTCCATTCTTTTCTGCCTGCTCCAACGTAACCGGAATCGTCGCTGCAGAGGACTGTGTTCCCAATGCTGTGAAATAAGCCGGCATCATGGTAGCCAACAGTTTAAACGGGTTTTTCTTTACTATCGCACCTGTGATCACATACTGCAAAATCAATAGGAAAATGTGCATCGCAAAGATTACTCCGATGATATTGAGGAATACAGAAAGGATGGAATAAACCTGCCCACTGTAAGCCATATTTGCAAAAATCCCTAAAATGAAAATCGGCAAAAGTGGTACAATCACATTCTCGATCACTTGCATAATAATGGTCTCAAAATTCTTAACCACTTTTTTCAACATGGAATTCTCCTGATAGGAAAGACCCAAGCCAATCACAAAAGCCAATACCAAAGCCGACATCACATCGATCACAGCAGGAATAGTAATGCTGAAATAAGGAATTAGATACTTTCCACCCTCAGTGATTTCCGCAGCTTCATTCACATGAGAAGCTAATAAGGAAGGGAAAATAGTAGAGGAAGTGAAATAGCTCATAAACCCAGAAAATAGTGTGGATCCATAAGCGATAGCTGCGGTGATAAGCAACAATCTACCAGCACCTTTACCAAGATCCGAAATGGCCGGCATGATCAGCCCTAGTATGATCAAAGGAATGGCAAAGTTGAGGAATTGACCAAAAAACGCATTGAACGTAGCAAAAATCCTGTTGATAGATTCAGGCAGATAAAGTCCGGAAACTATACCCAAAACAATGGCGATAAATACTTTAAAAAGGAGATTGGAGAATAATTGCTTCATATTTTAACTTGAATTCTGACTTTGTACGCCCTATTTACCCTTACTGGATATGAGTTTGCTAAGATAGAAGGAAAGCAGTCTTTCAGCCTAAAGGCCGGTGAATTATTAACAGCTTTACCACATCTTCCCTACCTTTACCGATCAAAACCCAGTACAAATGCAAGCAGTAGCCGAAAACAAGAAGTCAAGCAACATTGCCGAATACATTATATACATGTACCAAATGGAGGATTTGATTCGATCCTATCAGGGAAATAGAGAAGAAATCAAAACCTTTGTGGTCGAAAAATACCCAGTATCACCTGAAGATAAAGCTAAAATTGCTGATTGGTATTTAGGGCTTCTTGATCAAATGAAAGCTCAGAATATTCTGGAAAAAGGGCATCTGGATGAATTGAACAGTCTGGTTACTGACCTTGCGCAAATCCACTGGAATCAACTGAAAACCGACCCTACCTATTTTGAAGCATACGGAAAAGCCAAGCCATTTATCCTAGATGCGGTGATGCAGGCTAATGGTCAAGATCTAGGGAATGAAATCCAGATCTGCCTGAATGGCGTGTATGGCTTATTGCTTTGCCGACTTCTGGGCAGAAAAGTATCCGATGAGCAACTAAAGTCAGCGGATGCTTATGGAGATATTCTCAGCACGTTGAGCTATCATTATAAAGTGAAGGATTCGATTTCGAAGAATTGAGACCTGGATTGGAAAATTTTAAAATTGAAAAATTTGAAGATTGTCACGTGGAATTGTAACGGTGCATTTAGAAGAAAATTCAACTTTATAGATGAATTTGATGCTGATATCTATGTAATTCAAGAATGCGAGAATCCCACAGAAACTGGACATCTAGACTATATAGAATGGGCGCAAAACTATCTTTGGAAAGGTGATAGTAAGCATAAAGGATTAGGGATATTTGCTAGAGAAGGGATAAGTCTTGAACTTCTTGATTGGACAAATATTTACGAAGACAATCCCTTAAAGTATCTTTTAACCTGTCGGGTAAATTCAGAATTTAGCTTAATTGCTGTATGGACTCATTACAATAAGTCTCCAACTTTTGGATATATAGGCCAATTTTGGAAATATCTTCAGCTTCATAAATCCAATTTCAAAAACTGTTTAATCGTTGGTGATTTCAATAGTAACTCAATTTGGGATAAGCCAAAAAGGGCATGGAATCATAGTGAAGTTGTAAGAGAACTGGAAGAAATAAACATCACAAGTTTATACCATTTCGAAGGAAATCAAACTCAGGGAAATGAAGAGCACCCTACTTTTTTCCTACAAAAAAACTCAACAAACCTTACCATATCGATTACATTTTTGGTAGTTCAGGATTCAGAAACAACCTAGAAAAAATAGAGATAGGCAAAGTTGAGGACTGGATTAGGCTGAGTGACCACCTTCCCTTAATTGCCGAGTTCTCGAGTTAGAATTTTTCAATCTTCAAATTTTTCAATCTTCCAATCACCCCAAAAACTCCCACACAGATCTATACCCATCCCGAGCCTCAAAGTATCGTAGCAATTCATCAAAGAAATGGTTTTGAGTAAGTGTACCAGAATCACCTATTAGCACCAATTTACGCTTCGCGCGGGTCAGGGCTACATTCATTCGACGAGTATCAGCGAGGAAACCTATCTCCCCTTTCTCATTGGATCGAGTCAGGGAAATCATCATCAGATCCCGTTCCTGACCTTGGAAACCATCTACCGTATCGATGGTGATTTGCTCTTTTACAGCAAGCAAACTTGGGTAATCTTCAGAGTCAAAAATCAACCCACGCAATCTCCGAACCTGAGCTCCATAGGGCGCAATCAAACCAATCGTCCAATCATTTTGCAGGAAATTGTCTGACCCAATTCTCTCCACAAGATCATTCAGGTATTTCGCCGCGAATAGTGCTTCCTCAGGATTGAAGGTACTCAAGCTCTCCGCTTCCTTCTGATCCGAATAGCCTGCACCAGCGGTATCTATCCATTCTATGACTGATTCTTCTAAAGGAAATACATGGGTTTTCGTACGCTCATCCGCGATCAATTTCCCCTTATAAAACTGCTCATTGGAAAAACCCATAATTACCTCAGGCATCCTGTATTGCACTTGCAGCATTTGCGCAGCTTGGGGTTTACGAGCGATCACTTTCTCGAAAAGCGTCTCTGCAAGCCCATCCTTTCCTGCCTGATAGGATTTGATCGTAGGCGGCAGCTGGCAGTGATCTCCTGCAAATACCACCTTCTTGGCCTTCAAAATCGGAATCCAAGTTGCTGCTTCCAATCCCTGCGCTGCTTCGTCAATAAATACCACATCAAACTCCATCCCTTTCAGGTTGTAGGACGATGCGCCGACAAGTGTACAAGCAAAAACCTTTGTCTTCTGATAAATATCGTATTGTATGTATTCCTCGAGTGACTTGGACGCTTCACGCAGTCGGGAAACTTCCGCAAACATCATCTTGCGCTGGACACGCTCATTGTGCCCAAAATTGCGTTTGTATTGCTTGGCAATTTTCAGCTGTTGGTCAGTTTCTTTCCGAAGCTTCTTCAGATCTCTGTAGCTGGCATGAAAAGCTGTTTTGGCATCCAAGGTCTGATTCAAAATTTTCTCCTCCACTCGTGCTGGATGTCCAAATCTCAAGGTCTCTATCCCTCGATCAATCAGTTTTTCTACCAAAAGATCTACCGCAGCATTACTTGGCGCACATACTAAAATCGATTCTCCAGCGATCACTGAATCCTGGATCGCATCGATCAGCGTAGTCGTCTTTCCAGTACCTGGAGGCCCATGTACGACTGCTACATCCTTTGCATTGGCGATCAGTTCACAGGCTTGGTTTTGGGAGAAATTGAGATTGGATTTAGAAGCAAGTTGCTTTTCAAAAAACTGAGGGGCTTTTTCACCCAGTAGAATATCTTTCAATTCATCCACCCGCTTGTTTTCCGCCGAAATCACTTTTTTCAGCGCAAACTCCATTTCTCTATAGCTCGCCTCATCAAAAAGCAAATCCACTCCAAGTTTGCTTCCATGCATCCATTCCGGCAATTCATCGGCCTGCAAGGTGACCATCATGGTGTTTTGCTTCACAAAATTGATCACTCCATTAACGCGATCCTCGGAGGAATTGTAAGAATCATGGGTGCTGAAAAATGACACAGACTTACCGGAATTGAAGGACGAAGCATGATTGGAATCCGAGCGCTCCACTTCCACCAAGAGACGCTCACCCATACCGATTTTGCTCTTTTTGAGTTGAACAGGATGCCAAGTGATACCTGCCTTTTTTTTATCCGCAAGAGAGGAATTCAGAAATTTCTGCTTGTATTGGGCGAGATCTTCCTGCCATTCCAGTTTTAAAAGTTTCAGACCTTTCTTTAATTCCTCCGTGACTTTGTCCATCAATGCGTATTTTAGCCCGAAACTAATCAAAACCTATCGAGTTTTCCCATCCAACCGCTTTCAATGAACTATCTAGCACACGCATACCTTTCTTTTGGTCAAGATGAAGTGCTTGTGGGGAATTTCATGGGTGATTTTGTAAAAGGGAAAATGATGAACACCTTTCCTGAGGAAGTCCAGAATGGGATTAAGCTCCATAGAGCAATAGACAAGTTCACAGATACGCATCCTCTTGTACGGGCAGGACAGAGTTATCTGAGACCGCAATTCGGGCATTACGCTACGGTCATCACGGATATTTACTTTGATTATTACCTGTCAAAAAATTGGGAGAAATATTCCCGTATTCCTCTTGAGGACTTTATCCAAAACACCTTTACTACGCTGAAGCATCACCGCCAACTTTTTCCGGATCGCTTCGCAAATATGTTTCAATGGATGGTGCAGGACAATTGGCTTTTGAAATACGGGGAAATTAAAGGAATGGAACAAACGTTCATAGGGATGTCCCGAAGAACCAGTTTTGATTCCAAGATGGAGGTGGCACATTTAGCCTTATTGGAGAAAGAAGCAGAATTTCAGGTGATATTCTTCGCTTTTTTCGAGGATTTGGAGACTTTTGCACGAGAGAAATTACTAGAAATCCAAGAAGCCAATGCTGGTCATTAAACCAAAAGTATCCACTTACATTTCATTGAGCCTAGTGCTGCTCATTCTCATTTCGGGTTTGGTATATATCCTTAGAGATTTTGCCTACACAGGGAGTTTCGGGATTTGGTTTTATCTGATTGCCTGTACGCTGATCACCTTGGTGATCCTGATGCTGCTGGTGAAAATGCTTGCTGGCTATAGATTTATCACTGCAGGAAGGGATCAAATCATCGTCAAACTTCCCTTGAGAGGATACACCAAAACCTATCCCGTTGCTCAGATTCTAGCTTGGGAGGAGGAAATCGTGAAGGCCAATAAGAAGGAATTCCGTCAGGTGACTATAGCTTTCACTGACAAGCAATCTATATCAGTTTCCAATCACGAACATGAGGCCTATGCAGACCTAGTCGCATATTTAGCTAAAAAAGCGGGGAAACAGAAGGTGAAGAGTAAAAAGTGAGAGGTTGGAAGTTAAAAGTAGGAAGTTAGAAGGGATAGGTGAAAAGTATTCAGTATCAGTGATCAGTATCAGATTTATGGTTAGTCCAGCTTCTGGAGAAGCAGGACAACAATAGAGAAACTATGATGTCCGATGCATAATGCCGATGCTGCTGAAAATGAAGTAAGTGGTAAAAGGTGAAAAGTGGGAAGTCTTCGCCACCGTTCGTATCTCACGAATGGTCATGGACAGTCCATTTTCTGATGAAGCAGGAAAACAATTGAAGTAGGAAATCGGATTATACTTCCAAACTGCGCTCTCCGCGTAACCCTATGTATGCTTTGCGGTAAAATCACTAAAAGCAAAAAAGCCTGAGATCAATCTCAGGCTTTTAGTTTATCGTTTCGTTCGGAAATTCTGATCATAAAGATCAACGCTTTCTCTGATGATTCGCATCGCATCTTCTTTGCCAAGGAAGTCTTCTACTTTCACTTCCTTGTTTTCGAGCTTCTTATAGTCTTCAAAGAATCTGTGAACTTCCTTCATCAAATGCGGAGGAAGATCATCAATGTCATTGATGTAATTGACAGATTGATCACCAGCTGCAACAGCGATGATCTTGTCATCAGCTTCACCACCGTCAATCATTCGCATCACACCGATCACCTTAGCTTCTACCAAACACATAGAAGGGATATCAATCTGAGAAATGATCAGAATGTCCAATGGATCATGGTCTTCACAGAAAGTCTGTGGAATAAAACCATAATTTGCTGGGTAATGCACCGCAGAGAAGAGCACACGGTCCAGCATCAGCATCCCGGTTTTCTTGTCCAACTCGTACTTTCCTTTGCTACCCTTTGGTATTTCAATTACTCCTGTTACGAATTCAGGGGCATTTTTCCCGATGTTGACGTCATGCCAGGGATTAATCATAATATCTTTAATTAGTTGATAAAAAGTGAAGCTTTTCGCAAAGCACGTGCAAAGATAGGATTTAGCTTGAAAATGACCAGTAACCTGTCATTATTTCATGTTCGGCAAAGTGACTTTGAAAGTAGTCCCAGTCCCAAACACTGATTCCAAATCAATTTTTCCACCCATTTGCTCTACGGCTTCTTTGACCATATAGAGGCCCAAACCTGTGCCCACATTTCTCTGAGTAGCACGCGTGAATAAATTGAATACATCTGCGTGATGCTTCTCCTCTATCCCTATCCCATTATCTTCCAAGACAATAACAGCTTCAGATGCAGAAGCATCAATTCTAAGACTAATCCTTTTTTCACTCTGGTCTGCTCTCTGAAATTGAACTGAATTACTAAAGAGATTATTGAGTATTACCCGGATTTTCGCATCATCAGAGGAGAAACTATTTTCTTGATTGATCTGAATATCAATATGAATATGACCTATATCAAACTTTGCTTTGTAAGCAGTTAACTGCTGATCTACAATCCCTTTAAAGTCGATTTTCGTAATCTTATTATCAATTTTTGTAGATCTATAGAAGTCTAACATTTTATAGATAAAATCATCCAACTTACCCGTGGCACTATCTATCATGTCAAAATACTCTGCAGCCTCAGGGTCTTTCAATTCCATTTTAGCCAGCTTTGACACCCCAGAAATACTCATTAAAGGACCTCGCAACTCATGCGATAAGCTGTAAACAAACTGATTCATTTCTGAATGCAACTTCTTCAGCTTCAGGTTTTTATCCTTCAACTCTCTGCGCATGAAGAAAATATCAGCCGCATTTTTAATCGAGTTTTTTATCTGCTCAATATTCCAAGGCTTATCAATAAATCTATATACCTCGCCCTTATTAATAGCATCTATTACTGAAGCTATATCCGAATATCCTGTTAGCAGAATACGGATGGGATCGGGATTAAACTTTACCAATTCCTCAAAAAACTCTGTCCCCGTCATTCCGGGCATTCTCTGATCAGCAATTACTACGTGAACTTCTTCCTCCCGTGCAATTCTCAATCCTTCATCTGCATCTATGGCAGTAAAAATTTTAAAATCTTTTCTTAACGTAGCTCTGAAGGACTTAAGGTTATTATCCTCATCATCTATATAGAGGACATGAATTTTATCATTCATAGCGTTGGGTACTTTGATGTATAGGAAGAGTTATTTTAAAGGTAGTACCCTGGTTCTCTTCCGAAATAACTTCCAGCGTTCCTTTGTGATTCTCAATAATAGAATAAACTATTGAAAGACCCAAACCTGTTCCCTTACCTACAGCTTTTGTAGTGAAGAAAGGCTCAAAAATTCGTTTCTTCACATGCTCAGGCATTCCCGGACCATTATCTATAATTTCAATTGTTATAGAATCTAATAGGGATCTGGTTCGTATTTCTATGTTTGGGTCATTAATAGTGTCAATATGATCAGCCAATGCGTGAACCGCATTGTTAATAATATTCATAAATACCTGATTGATTTTACCAGCTAAACACTCAACTAATGGCAACTCACCAAAATCACGGATAATGCGAATCTTGGTTGGCATGGTGCTATTAAGCAAGATGATCGTGCTATTAATACCATCATGGAGATCAACTTTCTTGACATCTTGCTCATCTACACGAGAAAAAAGTCGTAATCCCTTCACTATTTCAACTGTTCTTCTTGCGCCATCATCCATCCCCTTCAGCAGTTGCTCCACTTCATCAAGCACATAGTCTAGTTCCAAATCCGCCTCTAATTGCTTGGCTGCTTTTTGTGAATCAAGAGTAAACTCTTTCGCACCTGTCGTCCTGTAAAACTCTATCACTTCCATGATATCCTTTATGTCTCTTTTTAAGGGCATAATATTAGAACTCACAAAGTTGATCGGGTTATTGATTTCGTGTGCAATTCCGGCTGTCAGTTGGCCAAGAGAAGCCATTTTTTCTTGATTTACCAGCTGACTTTGGGTATTCTGTAGATTACGAAGCACTTGCTCCAATTCATCAGTTCTTATTCGTACTTTTTCCTCTAGCATCGCGTTTTGCTCACGCACTAGTTGATCATTTTTATTCAATGCATCAACGAGTTCTAGCTGTTCTTTCTCCTTTTCTTTTTTCAGTATATTGATTTTGTCAGCAAGTGCAAAAGAAAGTAAAAGAGCCTCACATGCTGATCCAAATGTGAATATATAATTAGTGAAAAAATTGTTTGACAAAACATTAAGATCGGTAAGTAAAAAAATAACCATACTCAAAATCAGTAAGGACCAAGAAATCAGGAAAAACTTAGCGGGTCTATACCCCTTCTTAAAACTATAAATAGATATATATAGAAGATAGAAAGGCACTATCCCTAATAACACTTGTAATACTCGAACGCGAGAATTAATAGTGCCTAA
Organism: Algoriphagus aquimarinus; assembly: GCF_900112005.1. GTDB lineage: Bacteria > Bacteroidota > Bacteroidia > Cytophagales > Cyclobacteriaceae > Algoriphagus > Algoriphagus aquimarinus. Next base: position 79,834 of record NZ_FOKK01000016.1, read on the forward strand.
ATCAAAAAAGAAGGCCAAGAAAACCAGGATATATACACCAATTATACTAAGACCCGTAAGCCATAAACCCCTATTAAACTCTTTAATTATCAAAAACTTAAGAGAGTAATAAATCCCCACCATATTTACTAAAACAGTAAAAAGGAAATAAGAATTTTGCTTTAAAAACACATTGTTTGGCCAAAGATACACATCCAGATATCCCGCTATAACTCCCTGAGTCATACCTACAACTAATATATAGGCAATATATACTCCATATATCCCATCCTTAGTAGAAAACCATAGGAAAAGGTTGTAAAAAAACATGGCGATTACTATACCAAAATAGATCCCAAACAACACATTTCGCTCATCTATTGTCAGTTGAAAATCGTTTTCATCCACTAGATCAATAGGGACAGTTACACTCCCAAAACTAGTTACTTTAACATAATAGGTTAATCCTTGTTTTTCAGCTAGTCTAGTGGTATTAAAAAAGCTAGCATAATTGTCCTTTACAAAATTCATCCTACCGAGTAAAGCAATCCTTTTTGCATTAGCATCATACACCTCAATCTCCGTTAACATCGGATTATTAAAGCTCAGCAAGATTTCATCGGTCAAAAATCTATCTTCTTTAATTATCAGTTTTATAAAAAGAGATTTTTCAAAGTGCCCCAGAGAAATATACTGATTGGTGATAGGCAATAATAAGTCCGGGTCGTAATTGATAAAAGATTTTATATCATCAACAGTATCCGACTCAATAACATAACCTAAATAAACAAAATCCTGCTCGCTAGACTTGAAAGAACAAGAAGACAGGAGAGCAAAACAAGAGAGATATAAAAATATTTTCGTCATTCTATGTAAGATGTATATTCAAGCACTACTTTTCTACCACGATAATTTTCTTCAATTACCAATCGATCATTTTCTCGAATCTTTGCCACAGACTCTCTAAATTCTGGAGAAGTTAGGGGAAGGTTTATAGCATCATATAGTTTCATTGCCGTGGCTATCAAATCCAGTTTTGGATAATAAAAAGTCCCATTGTTACCAATCTGGCTTAAAATCTCATACCCAGTTTCATGCCCAAGCTTAACAGTAGTAGGTGCTAAAAGTGCATAAAGAGACGTGAGTCCCAATTTAGGAGCTAAGGCTAGACAAGCTTTTGACATAAATATAGCCCCTATTCCTAATCCTGTAATTTTCCTCGAGTTCCAGAGCCCGCATATCTCACCTGTCCCTGCATCAATATCTTCGCTAATAATACTTCTTATTGAGCTATCAAGGTCTTCTATAGCTTCTTCTATTGGCAGTTTAAATTGGGGATTGGCTTTATGAACTCTTGCCCCTCCATAGATCAAACCATCTTCAATAGATTCAACAATCACCACAATTACGTCTGGATTCTTCACCCAAAGGTCATTGGCAGATGTCACCTTCTTTACACCAATGCTTTCCAGCACCTGTCGGTGTCCTTCTATAAATTTTTGACACCTTTCCGGGTCATCAACTGCCTTAAATGCTATTAGTTTAAACATTGAATCTAAAGAATAATCAAACTATCTGATACATCTCTTCTAAAAGAACGCATTGATGGAGCGCTTGCTTTATTTATTCGCACCATAAACATCTCTTCTTTCTGTCTCTTGAGATTAAATATAGTATTGAGTTGGCTTTTAAAATTTATAATCTGAGTTTTTTCCGCGGAATTAAATCCAGTATTTTTTTCTCGATTCACTCTATGAAAAATAAACAATGAGGCTGAAACGGGCTGAATACTATAACCACAAAGGTTTGCCTTCATCCAAATTCTTTGAAGAGCTGCACCAGACTTAAGAAATGCCTCAGGGCTATATTCATCTGCCTGTAGCATCATCACTGCACCGGCTGTAAGTATCGTTTGATCTGAAATCTTGGTCAACCCATATCCCAAATCATTTTTTCTAAAGAATTCCACAGTCCCAGGGTCACGAACAAGGCCAATAGCAGCTCGTTCGACATTGCCCATCTCTAAAGTAGCTATATCTATTCCGTCTTTTGTTTCCAAAGCTTCCTTTTCAGACCAGCGGATTTCACTAATGAAATCTGAATAACCCTGCTCATGGAGTAAACGCAACCGGTCCATTCCTCCTAAAATCGGTGCAAGTTCCCCTAACACTTCTAGATCATCTATCACTTCGAGAGTCACTCCAAGATCTTCTGCTAACGATTTAAAAGCTAGGGTTTCCTCAGTACTTACAAGCTCTCGTTTGTCATTTTTCCTGTTGGTGCACCTCAAGTCTATCCCTTCTGTAAGATCATCGTGTGAAACTACGATTGAACTATCAGCTTTAGAATAAAACAAAACTGAGGCAATCAAATCCTCGCCAAATTGGGATATCTGATAATGGATACTTAATGCAAGCCCCATATTTGCTCCCGTCAATCTAATGATTTCCAGTGCCGCTCCAAAAGCAAGTAAAGAACCGGTACCTAAGAAGTCTAATAGTGATTCACTTTTATCTTTATCATGAATTAAATGCAGAACTCCTTCTTTATCAAAAATCCATTTCCATGGCTGACTGTTCCCCCCTGAAGGAGCTGTGTTGGCCTTTTCTAACAAGTATGTTAGCTCTGCTTCGTTTAATCTATAGGTAGATTTAAGGTTATCCCCAGCAGGAAGAAAATCAACAAATTCAGCTTTAGTTTTGACAGGCTTCTTAGCAGCTTCAGTAATTGGCTCGCTTTCTTTTTTGATTAATTCATCAAGATCTACATAATACCTTCCTGATTCTACTTTTTCACCTAGAAGCAATTTACGAGAAGCATGAGAAACCGTAGCTCCGCCCAAATACACAGCGGATGCCAACTGTGGCCAAGAAGCAATCGTCTGATTCACCTCAAGCAGTGAAACCTTCATTCTAGTTGAAACAGTGCTAATCCCAGTTATTTTTAAAGCCATTGGGACTTTTTGCTTGCTGGTCAACCCTTGTAGATCTGTAAATTTTAGATCACCAATTAATCCATGAAAAATCGCTCTTTCTGGCTCTAAGTCGAATCGTTCCACGTCTAGCATACCTCGATCTGAGGTTTCCATTAAAACAGGGATATGCTTAGCCTTAGCTTTTTCTCTGGCCAAAGCTTTAATATCTAAACTATCGCACTCATCTATCAAAACATCAAGGCTTCCTCCTGCACTGAGAAAATCATCGATATTGTCTTCGCTTATTCCATCTCTGAAGACCGTGACTTTCAAGTAGGGATCTATTTCTGAAATCTCCCGTGCGGCAATGACTACCTTCTCCACTCCAAGATCAGTAACTCCCGCTTTAATTCTATTGAGATTGCTCAATTCCAAAGTATCGAAATCTGCAAGTCTTAATTCACCACAACCTCTCTCTAATGCTATTGCAAAAGCTATACTCTGCCCTACTGATAGTCCAATGATCCCGATTTTCTTCTTTCTTAGATCATTTTGCTCTTTCGAAGTTATTTTGTAATTATTTCTTTGGGTTCTTACCAGTATAAACTCTTCTTCAGGAAGCAATCTTACTAGAATATTTTTCCATGGATAGAAAACCCAAACGCCATATTTTTCTCTGTTATTTTCACTAAAAAATTCGGAAACAAGCTTAGACAACTCTATATCAGAATATGATTTCGCGGGATTTTTTGCTTTGATCAACTCAGCCATCTGACTATCTAGCTGATCAACAGAACGCACATATGGAGTATTAAGTAACTCCTTAACCATCAGACAATCCTGCAAATCATTTAGCTGATAAATAATTGGGGAAATCTGACGGTAGAAATCAAATTGTGAACTAGGAAGCATTTATATTATCGGGGGTGATAAAAACTGGGTAAAGTTAGTTTTTTCAGTTATAAGTCCAATTATTTAGTTTTTATTTTACTCATGCTTAAATATAGTATTTTGAGTGAGTATCAACAGCTTATTAAATACTAATTAAGTTTAGACGAGTTTATTTTTAAGAAAAGAGTCTTTAAATTGTAATGTATCAATCGATTTTAATCAAATTTGTGGAATGGAAGGCACACCGCAGGAAAAAATCAAGATCCTTTACGTAGATGATGAAGAAAATAATCTTCAAGCATTTAAGGCTACTTTTAGAAGAGATTACACAATTTTCTTGGCTATAGATGCGAATGTTGCGCGTGAAACCCTAGAAACTCAAGAAGTTGACATTATCATTACAGATCAAAGAATGCCAGGCGAAACTGGCGTGGAATTTTTAGAATCTATCATTCCTATTTATCCGCATCCTATCCGTATTCTATTGACAGGATACACAGACATCCAGGCGGTTATTGATGCGATCAACAAAGGACAAGTTTATCACTACCTGACCAAACCTTGGGAGGAAGATTACTTACGAACGGTGATCAAAAATGCTTTTGAAATCTATCAGCTTCGCCGAGAAAATGAAAAATTGACTCAAGCGCTGATCAAATCCAATGATCAGCTCGAATTTATCCTGAGACAAAACTTACTTTCATAAGTTAATACCTAGCAGCAAGTAATAGCTGCAATTCCTTATGGCTAATGCCAAACTTCCTACCCATATAGGCATTTGTTAAGCTCCCTCTATAGGTGTACACTCCCCTCAAAAACCATTTATAGTTGAAAATCATTTCTTCGGCACCGCCTAGGTCTGCCATTTGAAGGATGATAGGCGTAAAAATATTGCTCAAGGAATAAGAGGCAGTTCTTGCCACACGTGAAGCAATGTTGGGAACGCAATAATGAATTATATCATGAACTTGGTAGACTGGCTCATCGTGAGAAGTCATTTTCCCTGTCTCAATGCATCCTCCCTCATCAATAGCTACATCGATGATGATACTTCCGTGCATCATATTAGCCACCATTTCTTCAGATACTACAATTTTATTCCTCCCCTTTTCTGCTCGTAAAGCGCCGATGACCACATCTGCTTCTGACAGAGCCTGATTAAGACTGAAATTATCAATTGTTGAAGTATAGATCTGTTGACCAAGTAGCTGCTTGAGTCTTCGAAGTTTATAGATATGATTGTCAAAAACCTTAATGTTAGCTCCTAAACCCAAAGCGGTTCTGGCTGCGTACTCAGCAACAGTTCCAGCCCCTATGATCACTACTTGAGTCGGTGGGACTCCAGTCACGCCTCCCATGATCAACCCCTTACCATTGTTTTCGCTAGAGAGATACTCAGCCGCAATGAGCATCACTGTACTCCCTGCAATCTCTGACATTGCCCTCACTACCGGCATTCCTCCTACTTTGTCTTCCAAATACTCAAAAGCAACAGCGGTGATTTTCTTTCTATTCAGCGTTTGGATAAACTCTTGATCTTGACCCTCGAGCTGCAGCGCCGACATCAGGCAACTTCCCTGATTCATGTATTCTAGCTCTTCTTGCGTAGGCGGATCTATTTTAAGCACAACATCCGATTCAAAAACTTCTTTTTTAGAACTAGTCACTTTGGCGCCAGCATCAGAAAAATCCTGATCAGTGAATTTAGATTGTAGACCAGCTCCTGCCTCAACTACTACGCTGATGCCGTTGTTTGAAAGCAAACCTACCGATTCAGGCGTAATAACAATTCGCTTCTCCTGAGTGGATCTCTCTTTAGGAAGTCCCACCACTAGGGTATAGTCATTCTTTCTCACCTTAGCTGGCGATTCTTTTGGGATTAGTCCCACAGCAGTAAGTTGATCTATTTCAGCTGGCATCTTGGATATGTTGTAAGGTCAGGGTTCGTTGCGTTTCAGAATCGTTGATGATTCGAACAAGTAGAAATTTCTCAGGCAAAAATGCAGCTATTTTTTCAGCCCATTCTAACCAGCAATAATTTCCACTATAAAAATACTCTTCTATTCCGATATCCAAGGCTTCTGTAGGGTCATCCATCCTATAAAAATCAAAGTGGTAAAAAATTTCACCACCTTGATTTTCATAATGATTTACAATACCAAAAGTAGGACTGCTCACTTGGTCTGTGACTGAAAAGGCTTTGGAGAGAGCCTTTATAAGCGTGGTCTTACCCGCACCCATATCGCCTTGAAATATCCATACCTTTTCATCAGCAGCTGTTTCAATCACAACTTTCGCTGCCTTATCTATCTCGTCTAGCTCGTAAGTGAACTGGGTCAAATGCTCAATTATTTTGGTGACAAATGAACGATCGGAATGATCATTTCCTCCAAAGATACACCTCCATGCTGAAAAGTATCCTTGTAGAAGTTCACATAATAATTGTAATTATTCGGGTATGCAAAGAAATAATCCTCCACAGCAAACACATAAGTAGAGGAAACATTTAATCTAGGCAACTTCGCGTCCTCAGGTTTTTTGATTTCAAAGACTTTCCCTGCTTCGAAATTCAAGTTCTTCCCTTGCTTGTAGCGAAGATTTGTAGTTACATTTTTATCACCGATGATTCGGTACGGCTTGTTTACCCGCTTAGTACCATGATCCGTGGTAATAATCACTTCGGCTCCAGCGTCATGGATCTTTTTCAGTAGCTCAAACAAGGAGGAATGCTCAAACCAACTAGTCGTCAACGATCTATAGGCTGACTCATCTGGAGCCAATTCACGAATCATCTTCATATCCGTTCTCGCATGAGAAACCATATCCACAAAGTTATATACCAGAACATTCAGGTCATTCTGAAGAAATGTATGAAACTGCTCCAGGACTGCTTTTCCTTGATGTGTCTGAATAATCTTATTGTAGCTTGACTTAACTGGAAGTCTGTTTTTCTCCAAATTGATCTTCAACCATTCTTCTTCGAAATTATTTTTCCCCTCATCAGAATCTTCATCTTCCCAGAATTCGGGATGAGATTTGGCCATGTCCATCGGCATCATTCCGCTAAACAGTGCGTTTCTAGCAAACGCTGTAGTTGTTGGCAATATGCTATAGTAGGTACCCTTGTCTTTGATATTGAAATAAGGAGAAATAATAGACTCTATATCTTCCCATTGGTCCAATCTGAAGTTATCTATCACGATAAAGAATAGTGGTTTCTTCTCTTTGATATGAGGGAAAACTTTTTGCTTCATCACCTGATGAGAAAGTAATGGCTTCTCAGGGTTTTTCTCCTCCATCCAACTCAAGTAATTCTCTTTGATGAATTTGGAGAAATTTGCATTTGCTTCAATTTTCTGTGATTCTAACACAGGAAGCATGTTTTTATTTTCAGTGTCATCGATCTGCATTTCCCAATAGGTCAGCTTTCGATAGATATCTGCCCAATCTTGATGGTCTTCAGCATCATCAAATGCCATACTGATATTCATGAAATCCTGCTGGTAACTCTGCGTAGTACGCTCGTCAATCAACTGCTTGTTTTGAAGTAGCTTCTTTACAGAAAGCAAAATCTGGCTTGGATTGATAGGCTTGATCAGGTAATCGGCAATTTTCCCACCGATCGCATCATCCATAATGTGTTCCTCCTCACTTTTGGTGATCATCACAACAGGCACTTGAGGCTTCATCTGCTTGATTTGTTGCAGTGTTTCCAGGCCAGTCATACCAGGCATCATTTCATCGAGAAAAATTACATCGAAATTTTTCTGCTCTACTTCCTCTATGGCATCTACCCCGGAATTAACCGTAGTTATTTCATATCCCTTTTGTTCGAGAAAAAGAATGTGTGGTTTGAGCAAGTCGATTTCATCGTCTGCCCATAGTATCTTGAATTTTTGAGACATCTCAGGTTCCGTTTCTTTTAAAATTATAATTACTTTTGAGCCAAACAAAAAAGGCGTCCTTGAAAAGCCAGAAGATATTAAACGACCCGGTTTACGGATTTATCACGATCCCTAGCGAGTTGATTTTTACGATTATTGACCATCCTTATTTTCAACGATTGCGGAGAATAAAGCAACTGGGCTTGACTGATTTTGTCTATCCCGGCGCTCTCCATACCCGATTTCATCACGCGATTGGGGCGATGCATCTGATGAGCATTACGCTAGACAATCTACGAATAAAAGGCACTGAAATCACAGATGAAGAATATGAAGCGGCACTAATCGCAATTCTTCTGCATGACATTGGGCATGGACCTTTTTCGCATGCCTTAGAATATAGCCTCCTCAAGGGCGTACCCCATGAGGAGCTTTCCCTTTTAATTATTGAACTCCTTAATCAGGAGTTTGGTGGCAAACTAGACCTTCCTTTAAGAATATTTAAGAATAAGTACGAGCGAAAATTCTTTCATCAGCTGGTATCCAGCCAATTAGATATTGATAGGCTAGATTACCTGCAACGCGATTGTTTTTTCACTGGTGTTTCCGAAGGAACTATTGGTGCTGACCGTATCATCAAAATGATGGACGTGAAAAATGATCAAGTTGTAATTGAGGAAAAAGGAATCTATTCTATAGAAAATTTTCTAAGTGCACGCCGCCTTATGTATTGGCAAGTTTACCTGCATAAAACCACGGTCAGTGCTGAGAAAATGCTAATTAAGCTGATCCAACGTGCCAAATTTCTTCGTCAATCTGGAGATCATTTTACGGTGACAGAGGAATTTGACTTCTTTCTAAAGAATGACCCTACATTATCTGATTTCCGAACTAATCCGGACCTTTTGCGCTTGTTTCTCGAAATGGATGATTTGGATATCTGGGGCGCTGTAAAGCTTTGGAAAAATCACCCAGATTATGTGTTAAGAAATATTTCGCAGATGTTTTTGACTAGAAATCTTTTCAAGATCAATTTAACAAATGAGCCATTTTCACCAGAAGAAATAGCACATTTAAAAGAAAAGACCATAGCCAAACTTCAAATACCAAGTGAAGACCTTGACTATTTCTTCTCTCATGGCGCTGTGAGTAACTATGGTTACCTAGCCAAGGACAGAATTAATATTTTGACAAAAAAGGGAAAGGTAATTGATGTAGCTCAGGCTGCTGACCTACCGAATATAAAAGTCATGAGTAAAATCGTGGAGAAACATTACGTATGTAAGGCTAAAAGCCTAAATTTAAATTATTAACTCCGTTTATATTGTTTATGGAATTTACCCTCGGACAAGTTGCTGAAATCCTACAGGGAAAAGTAGAAGGCGATGAAAACCAAAAAGTATCGCGCTTGGATAAAATCCAAGAAGGTAAGGCTGGAGGAATAAGTTTTTTAGCGAATGAAAAATATACTCCTTTCATCTATGAGACAGCGGCTACAGCAGTAATTGTATCCAACACCTTTGTCCCTACCAAACCCCTGAAAACTAATTTAATTAGGGTTGAAGATGCCTACACAGGATTCACCATGCTTTTAGAAGCTTACGCTATGATGATGAAAAGCAGCGTAGTGGGAATCGAAGAACCTTCCTATATGGACTCTAGTTCTCAGATGGGTGAACATGCCTACCGCGGAGCATTTTCTTATATAGGGAAAAATTGCAAAATCGGAACGTCAGTAAAACTTTACAGCCATGTGCACATAGGAGATCGTGTGCAGATAGGTGATAATACTATAATTCATACTGGCGCAAAAATCTGTGCAGATACCATTATTGGTAATAATTGTGAAATCCATCCAGGAGCGGTCATCGGTTCAGATGGATTTGGTTTTGCACCGCAACAGGACGGCACCTACAAAGCAATCCCACAAATAGGAAATGTAATTCTAGAGGACAATGTAAGTGTAGGCGCAAATAGCACGATTGATTGTGCTACTATGGGATCTACGCTGATTAAAAAAGGCGCGAAAATAGACAACATGGTTCAAATCGCCCATAATGTAATCATTGGTGAGAACACGGTCATTGCTTCACAAACCGGGATTTCAGGCTCAACAGAAATTGGGAAAAACTGTGTAATAGCAGGTAAAGCTGGAATCGTAGGCCATATAAAAATCGCAGACAACACCACAATAGGTGCCAATACCGGCGTTAGTAAGTCTATCCCCACCCCAGGCACAACCTTATTTGGATACATTGGATTTGACATGAAAAATTTTCTCAAGTCCTATTCACTTTTCAAAAAGCTGGGCTCAATAGAAGACCGCATAAGAGAACTAGAAAAAAAGCAGTAAATTTGCAGCCTTTAGCTTGCTGAACGGTTCAAAAATCAGATGAAAGTAAAACAACACACCATTAAAAAACAGGTGGAATTATCCGGAGTGGGTCTCCACACGGGCGTCATTTCAAACATGACATTTCTACCTGCACCCCCAAATCACGGATATAAATTTCAGCGTATTGACCTGGAAGGCAGACCTACTGTAGATGCAGATTGCGACCTGGTTGTAGATGTATCTAGAGGAACTACCTTGGAACAAAATGGTGCTCGGGTATACACCGTAGAGCACGTTTTAGCAGCTTTAGTTGGATTAGAGATTGACAACGTGCTTATTCAATTGGACGGCCCAGAACCTCCTATTATGGATGGATCCTCTATTCAGTTTATAGAGGTTTTAGAAGAGGCTGGTCTAGAAGAGCAAAATGCACTTCGTAGATTCTACGAAGTACAAGAGAGTATCCAATATAAAGACACCGCACGCGAAGTAGAAATGGTAGCTCTGCCTACCGATAATTACCGCGTGACAGTGATGGTTGATTACAACTCCCCTGTTTTGGGAAGTCAGCATGCCTCTATCACTGACATCGGTCAATTCAGATCAGAAATTGCTTCGTGTCGTACTTTTTGCTTTTTGCACGAATTAGAAATGCTATATAACTCTAACCTCATCAAGGGTGGAGATTTGAATAATGCCATCGTAGTGGTGGATAGAATAGTAGAAGAAGCAGAATTAGTCAATCTGGCTAAGATGTTTAATAAGCCAAAAGTTGAAGTAAAGAAAGAAGGCATTTTAAACAATGTTGATCTTCGCTACCGAAATGAGCCAGCAAGGCACAAATTACTTGACGTAGTGGGAGATTTGGCTTTGGTTGGAAGACCGCTAAAAGCTCAAATTTTGGCAGCTAGACCAGGGCATGCAGCTAATGTAGCCTTCGCTAAAAAAATAAAGCGTGCTATGGAGAAGTCCTCGACTTCGCACATTCCATATTACGACCCAAGACTTCCTCCAGTAATGGATATCAACCAGATAAGCAGTATTTTACCGCATAGATATCCATTCCAGTTACTTGATAAAATCATCTATTTAGATGATACAGTAGTAGCGGGAGTGAAAAATGTAACTATAAACGAACCGTTTTTTATGGGTCATTTCCCTTCTAATCCAGTAATGCCAGGTGTATTGCAAGTAGAAGCTATGGCTCAAACAGGCGGTATTTTAGTATTGAGTACAGTGGATGATCCAGAAAATTACTGGACTTATTTTCTGGGAATCGAAAACTGTAAGTTTAGAAAAATGGTACTTCCTGGTGATACTCTAATTTTTAAATGTGAACTTTTGGCCCCGATAAGAAGAGGTATAGCAAAAATGCGTGGTGAGGCTTATGTCGGAAATACCCTAGTATGTGAGGCCGTAATGACAGCAAGCATAACCCGAAAAGAATCATGATCAGCCCATTAGCTCATATTGACCCAAAAGCAACAATAGGAAAAAATGTTCATATCGATCCATTCACTATGATCGGCGAGAATGTTACTATTGGTGATAATACTTGGATCGGACCAAATGTTACTATTTTTTCTGGTGCATCTATTGGAAAAAACTGCAAGATTTTTCCAGGTGCCGTAATAGCAGGAATTCCTCAAGATCTAAAATTCCAAGGTGAAGACTCTACTGTAATGATCGGTGATAACACGACTATTAGAGAGTGTGTTACAATCAGCAGAGGGACTGTAGAAAAACAAACAACCGTCATCGGAAGTCACTGCCTACTAATGGCTTATGTCCATGTAGCCCACGATTGTGTGATAGGAAGTCATGTCATTATTGCTAACTCTGTACAGATAGCAGGTCATGTTGCCATTGATGATTGGGCGATTGTAGGTGGATCAAGTGCAGTGCATCAATTTGTAAAAATCGGAATGCACGCTATGATATCCGGAGGCTCTTTGGTAAGAAAAGACGTGCCTCCATTCACTAAAGCTGCGCGTGAGCCACTTTCGTATGCAGGCGTTAATTCCCTAGGACTTCGAAGAAGAGGCTTTTCTAGCGAGTCTATCTCTCACATACAAGAGGTATACCGCTACCTTTTCCTTAACAGCATGAACAATAGCCGTGCATTGGAAGAAATTGAAGTTAATCTACCTGCTACCAAAGAAAGAGATGAAATATTGAATTTCATTCGCTCTTCTGAACGTGGTGTGATGAAGGGATACATCAATTAACTATGCTGAAAATCCACTTAGAAGAAGCTTCAAAGCGCTTCCAATACGAATGGATTTTTAAAAATCTAAACCTTGAGCTATCTCAAGGGAATTCCCTCGCTATAACTGGAAGTAATGGATCAGGCAAATCTACTTTGCTGAAATGCCTAAGTGGCTCGATCCCGATCTCCTCCGGGAAAATCGACTATATACTTGACGGAAAACCAATCTCAGAAACTGATTGGTTTTCCTATTTGAGTATTTCTGCACCTTATATGGAAGTGCCAGAAGAGTTCAGTCTGGAAGAATTACTCGATTTCCATTTCAAGTTCAAAAAGCCATTAGATGGGATTTCATCTAAAGAAATCATCGAGCAGCTCTACCTTTCTCAACACGCTTTAAAAGCCGTAGGACAATTCTCCTCTGGAATGAAACAGCGACTTAAATTAGGCTTGGCGCTTTTTTCTGATGTTCCTTTAATATTACTTGATGAACCCACTTCTAATCTCGACAAGAAAGGAATAGATTGGTATCAAGAAATGATGAGGGAATATGGCAAAAACAGAATTTTGGTGATTTGCTCTAATGAGCCGCGAGAATACACTTTTTGTGAACAAAAAATCACGCTCGAAGACTTTAAGTAAGTACTAGCTTTAAACTTAAATTCCTATCTTTAATTCTATAGGAATTAATTGTTAAGACCATGAAATCAAACTTTTTCAGATTATACATTTTGGCGTTTGCCATGATTGCAATTCAAAGTTGTGGTGGAGATGACCCTATGCCAGATCCGCCACAGAAGACGGCTGAGGAGACTGCAATTGAAGCCTTGACTGGAACCTGGGGATTGACCGGAGGAGGAACTGTACTTCGTGATGGAACTGCAGTCACTGACTTGTATACTGGATTTGAATTAGCTTTAAAATCAGGTTCTTCCAAAACTTTCACCTCCAAAAACAATAATGACCTTTTCGATACATCAGGCACTTGGAGTTTTGCAGGACTTAATTTCGATAAATTCATGCTTTCTGGCATCAAACCAGCCGCTGGAAGAGAGATCTCTTTTACTCGGAATAATGATAATTTGATTTTGACATTTACTATACCAGCTCCTAATGCTAGAGTCAATGGTGTTACGGCCGTAGCAGGAAGCTATACCTTTAATTTGCGAAAGCTGTAGATTTAAAAACCACTCGCACCAAAAAAAGGGAGCATTAATGCTCCCTTTTACTTTTTATTTTAAGGTCACTAAGGTGACTCCTGCTCCTCCTCGATCTGCATGCTCATCCTCCATATGCTGGACTTGGCTCATGTCTCTCAGGAAATTACGCGTCAAATCCCTTAGTATTCCGTTGCCCTTGCCGTGAACTATACGCAGATCTTTCAAACCCAGCATAAAACCTTCATCGACAAATGTCTGGATCAAGTGGAGAATTTCTTCACCTCTTTTACCTCTGATATCTAGATTGAGGGAATAATCCATCATTTTCTCATTGGTATTGTATCCACTTCGAGACACAGCAGCTTTCTTTTCCTTCTTGACTTCGCCTTGCGATATTTTCTCCAATCTCGATAGTTTAACCTTCGATTTGAGCTCGCCGATAGAAACCTCCAGCTCATTGCCTTTAATACTCAGCACTTCGGCTATGGCCCCATTGTCTTTCACTCGCACCCAATCTCCTATTGCGATCTTCCCTGTCAAGACCTTAATCTCTGGTGCTTTTACAATGTTCTTCTCAGGCTTTACTTTTTCCTTGAATTCTTCCAGATCCTTTCGAACCTGCTTCGTAGCTTCCTTCTCAGCCTTGCCTTCTTTGATCTCACGAATAGTCGCCTCAATCTTCTTGTTTGCTTGATCTAGCAACTGCTTAGCCTCCTGCTTTGCTTCTTGGATATACCGCTTTTTGGTATTTTCCATGGTCTCTTTCAGGTCATTGTATTCCTGAAGTCTCGTTTTCAGCAAGCGCTCCTTAGCTTTGACATCGGCGAGCAAAGTAGCGTACTGGTTTTTCTCATTCTCCACCTGCGTGAGCAATCTATCGTAGCGAACTCGCTCCTCACCGATTTGCTCTTTGGCATATTTCAAAATCTCCTTTGGGATACCGATTTTCGACGCTATCTCCAAAGCGAATGAAGAACCTGGCTTACCAATTTCAAGCTGATAGAGGGGCTCTAATTTATCCACATCATAGCGCATGGCACCATTCACCATTCCCTGATTCTTATTGGCGATTTGCTTCAAATTACCATAGTGGGTGGTGAGCACTCCATAGGCACCTAATTTATTCAATGCCAAAAGAATGGATTCAGCGATCGCTCCACCAAACTGCGGCTCCGTCCCTGTACCAAATTCATCAATGAAGAGAATGGTTTTCTTATTGGAGAATAGCGAAAAATGCTTCATACTCATCAGGTGAGAACTGTAGGTACTCAGGTCATTCTCCAGGTTTTGCTCATCACCTATATCGATAAAGAAATTATCGAAGAGTGAGCTTTTGGAATCAGGATGAACTGGTATCAATATTCCACACTGAAGCATATACTGCAGCAAAGCAACAGTTTTAAGTGTCACAGACTTTCCTCCGGCATTTGGACCTGAGATGACCAGCAATCGCTCATGGCCGCTTAGTTTCACATCAAGAGGGACAATACTTTTCCCTTGGGTCTTTAGCGCCATCTCCAAAATAGGATGCCTTGCCTTAGTCCAGGTTAATTGCCTTTCCTTGGTGATTTCCGGTCTGCAACTATCTGTCTTCTGGGCAAATTTTGCTTTGGCACGAATGAAATCCATCAAGCCAAGAAAATTAGTTGCCTTTCTTAAAGCTGGGATAGCAGGCCGGATTTTATCTGTCAGCTGAGTCAGGATCTTTATAATCTCCCGACGTTCCATGTATTCGAGATCTCGGATTTCATTATTGATATCCAAAGCTTCCTCAGGCTCCATGAAAACCGTCTGCCCTGTTGCTGATTCATCATGAATAAAGCCACGAAGTTTCCGCTTGTTTTCAGCAGCTACAGGGATCACTAATCTTCCTGACCGTACAGTAATAGCAGAATCCTCTGGCGTTAGTCCTTTCGCTCTGGCTTCTTTGAAAACCCGCTCCATTACTTTGCGCAAGCGGCTTTCTTCATAAATAATCTGACTTCTGATCAGCTGCAAGTCCTTACTTGCATTGCTTCGCATCTTGCCCTTTTCATCGATAATCAACTCGATGGCTTTGAGCAAGCTCATATCAAGATCCATCAGCAAGCCTAATAATTGGCTCAAGACAGGATAATCTTCTCCTCTTTTCTGGAAAAAAGAAACACAGCTTCTGAGTGTTTCCAGGGAAAGCTTTATCTCATAAAAATCCTCCACGTCAAGAAAAGCATTCTCCAACTTAGCTTTCTCTAAATAAGGGTTAAGGTTGGTGAAATTGGAAGAGGGGAAAAGCTCGCCTGAAATTAAGATGTGGCGAAATTCCTCCGTCTGATCTAGTAACTTGGTAACCAAATTATAGTCAGAAGAGAACACCAAGCGATCAACGTACTGCTGTCCAAGAAGAGAAGTACACTCCGTCTTGAGTAGCTCTTTAACCTTTAGAAAATTTACTTTTTGTTCGAGATTGCGTGGGTATAGCATTAGAATTGGTCTAAAACTCCTCCGGAAGATTCCCTTACTACTAAAGAATCAACCACACGAGAATAAATCTGCTCCATCTGAGCGGGATCTTGAAGGTAGTACAACATACTTTGTGTGAAAACTGAATCACTCACCTGATGTTTAAGAAAAACATCCATTTCAAGTAAATTATATAACACCTTAGATGAGTCGTAGGAAACAGGAATTGCACCCGTAAGCCCCTCAGTAATATGTATATCTATCAGTACCTCTACCATCTTATCCTCAGACAATAAACCTGCTGGCTTATTGCCAGATCCACAACTTCCTAGGGAAAGGAGGCAAAAACTTAGTATCAGAAATCTTTTCACAGCTCAAAATTAGGTTTTTTTAACGGAAAATCTCCCCACCCTTCATGTAACTGAAATTTTATAATTCAGCTTAGAAGCATAACTTAGGCCGTTCAAATCACCATTCATGAACGAATTATTCAGCAAGCTCAGAAAATACGAAGTCATGATCCGAAAGGTGGCTAATAATCACCTACAAGGAGAATACCAGTCGCTCTTTAAAGGGTCTGGATTGGAGTTTGACGATCTCCGTCCATACCAGTATGGCGACGACATTCGTACGATTGAGTGGAAGGTATCTGCTAAGGGACACGGAACTTTTGTCAAAACGTTTCGCGAAGACAAAGAACAGTCGGTTTTCTTTCTTTTAGACATCAGCGGTAGCCAGGATATTGGTCAGCCAGGAAACAAGAAGATCGATCAGGGAAAGATCATCGCAGGTGTATTGACTTTGGCCGCAGTATTTGAAGGAAGTCAAGTCGGACTGATCAGTTATTCGGATCAAAAGGAAAAACTGATCCTGCCTTCGAAAGGTAGCAAGCAAGGTGTGAAAATGATTCGTGGCATATTTAACCATGAAAACAATTCTTTGAAAACAGATTTGAACTCCATGTTCATGTTTGCACTGAATTTGATCAAGAAAAGAGCTGTGATCGTGATCATTTCTGACTTCATTGATGAAGGATATGAGCGGCCATTCAGAGCGCTTGCAGAGCGTCATGATGTCGTGGCAATACAGCTTACAGATCCTCGTGAGTCAGCTTTGCCTTCATTGGGAATTATTCCTGTTTTTGATAAAGAAAAAGGGAAAACTACTTGGGTGAATACTGCCTTTGGAAGCTTTTCTAAAAAAATTGCAGATACCTTTACTTCCGAGCGAGAGCATTTAAAAACTATTTGCAAAAAGAACCAAATAAACTACCTAGCTATCGATACCACTCAGGACATAGTAGGTCCACTTCTAGAGTTATTTAAGTACCGAAACAAAAGCATGAAACGTGGGTAAAGCGCTCAAACTCTTTTTATTTCTCCTGATTCCAGTTCTGAGCAATGCTCAGCAAATCACCGTGGATGGCTACTTCATGCAGGATTCAGCCAAGCTAGGTGAGCGTGTAGGTTATGTGTTAAAAGCGTCCTACCCCGAGTCGGTTCAGATTATATTTCCAGATTCTACGTTTGATTTTTCTCCGTTGGTTTTACTGGAAAAGAAAACATTCATATCTCATACAGAGGAGAGTATCACTCAAGATAGCACGGTATATTATTTATCTAATTTTTCGCTAGATCCAAGTTCTTACTTGACTTTGCCAGTGTACGAACTGGCACGATATGACAGTATAGTTCACTATCCTCTGGAAGCTGAACTCAAGTTGAAACTTACGTTAGATAGTATTCCTGAGCAGTTGGTGTTTCAGGAAAACAACATCTATCAGACACTTGAAAAGTCCTTCAATTGGATTATCATCGGAATAATTCTTGGAGTTATTCTAGTTCTGTTAGTAGTACTTTACTTCCTTTTTGCAGATAAAATCCAAGAGTATTGGAAAGAAAGAAGAGAGAAAAGACGCTGGGCTCAATTTGAAAAAAGATGGAAAACTCAGACTGCTCTGCTATCAGAAAACCCATCTATTGAAGCAGCTGATGAAGTCATTGGACTTTGGAAAGGCTATATGGAAAGCATCACTAAGCTTCCGGTAAAGGAGTGGACATCTAGCGAAATCGGAGAAAGAATGGATAACGTAGAGATCTTCAAAGCTCTCCGAGCAATCGATTTGATTATTTACGCAGGTGAGTCTTCGAAAAGTGAGGAAGCTACTACCTATTTATTAGAAGTGGCAAGAGAAAATTATCAGGAAAAACAAACCAAAACCACCCATGAGAGAGCAGCTGTCTGAATTCTTTAGCTGGTCTTGGTTTCAGCCTGAGACCTTCAAAAGCTACGAATGGCAAAATCCGATTTTACTGAATCTGATCTGGATTATTCCTGTGGTCATGCTTTTCAGGACATTCGTCAAATTCCTGAAAAACCCAGTATTGGAACTTTCCCTACCGAAACGTGTAGCAAACAACAATCCTTGGACATATTTACGACTCATACCTGCAGGCTTCTTTTACCTATTCCTGATCATGCTAGTCGTGGCTTTGGCTCGCCCGCAGCGAAGTAATGAGCGCGTAGAGCAATTTACAGAAGGCATAGACATCATGTTGGTATTGGATATTTCGGAATCCATGGACTTACAGGATTTCACGCCTAATCGACTCGAAGCAGCCAAAGCAACGGCTATTGAATTCATCAACGGCAGAGTTGGAGATCGAATAGGAATGGTTGTATTCGCTGGAGAAGCTTATTCCCTCGCTCCATTGACCAATGATTATGAATTACTCACTGACCTTGTCAATGAGATTTCTTTTAGCATGATGGAAGCAAAAGGAACAGCTATAGGTTCTGCATTGGCATCAGGGACAAACCGAATGAAAGAATCGGAATCTGCATCGAAAGTCATGATTTTATTGAGTGATGGTGAGAGCAATGCCGGAAATGTGGACCCACTTTTTGCAGCAAACCTAGCCTCTGCCTTGGACATTAAGATCTACACCATTGCGATGGGCAAGGATGGACTCGTTCCTTACGGCACAGACTTCTTTGGTCGACCTCAGATGGTAGAAAGTTACTTGGATGAATCCACCTTACGAGAGATAGCTAAAATTGGAAATGGAGAGTTTTTCAGAGCTTCTGACGCTGGAACTTTAATTTCGATTTTCGATAGAATTGACACCCTGGAGAAAACCGAAGTGATCGAAAACCGCTACAAGGAAACAGCAGATTACTATAGAACTTATCTCTTCTGGGGTTTGATGTTTTTCTTCGTTTGGTTAGGTCTTAAGAGTAGTTTCTTAAACAATTTCCTTTTGGATTAATCATCAATCAGCAAAATTTCAGGTCTGCAATTAAAAATAAGATGATATTAGTCACATTTGAGGCTTTCACTTATCATCTGAAGAAATGTGAAAACAAGCTTAGTTTGCATAAAGCAATTTCTTATGCAACTACCAGCCGAACTACTTAAAAAATACAATAGTCAAGCTCCCCGATACACATCCTATCCTACTGTCCCTCTGTGGGAAAATAACCTGGATACTTCCGAATGGAGTGAACTTGTAAAAAAGGCATTTCAGGAGTTTGGAAGTGAAGAAGGCATATCCATTTATATTCATTTGCCCTTTTGCGAGAGCTTGTGTACCTATTGCGGATGCAACAAGCGGATCACAAAAAACAATGGTGTCAAAGATCCATATATTCAAGCCCTGTTAGCTGAATGGAATAAATACAAGCTGATCTTTACCGGAAAGCCAAAAATTGCGGGGATACACCTTGGCGGAGGAACCCCAACATTCTTTGAACCATTCTATCTTCAACACCTGATCTCGTCTCTACTTGATGGCGCTGAAATCACAACTAACGCAGAGTTTAGCTTTGAAGGCCATCCTAACAACACAACTTTTGAACACTTAAAAACTCTCCATGATTTAGGTTTCGATCGTGTCAGTTACGGCATTCAAGATTTTGATGTACGGGTACAAACGGCAATTCATAGAATGCAGCCTTTCGAAAAAGTAAAACATGCCACTGATTCCGCACGGATTTTAGGCTACACATCCATCAATTATGATTTAATCTATGGTCTGCCACATCAAACCGTAGAAACCATGGGGGAAACTTTCAGTAAGGTTTATCAATTAAGACCGGATCGTATTGCATTTTATAGTTACGCACACTTAACTAGTGCATTTCCTGCACAGAAAAGCTTCGAAAAATTCCTCCCGAGTGATTCAGAAAAGAGTGATTTATATGAATTTGGAAGATCACTTTTGCTGAAAATGGGATATGTGGAAGTTGGGATGGATCATTTCGCTCTACCCAATGATCCCCTTACTCTGGCCAAAAACAACGGTGACTTGCACAGAAATTTCATGGGATATACCACGTTGCCTTCTAAAATCCTTATTGGATTAGGAGCCAGCAGCATTAGCGATATCTACTACGCTTATGCCCAAAATGAAAAGCACATTAGTAAATATGAGTCCTTCGTGATGAAAGATACTTTTGCAATTCAGAAAGGGCATTTTCAAACTAAGTTGGATATTATAGTTAGGGAGGTGATTCAAAATTTGATTTGTAGAAAGCTGGCTAGAATCCCCAGAGAAGTTTCTGAGAGACTTTCAGATGATCAGCTAATGACCCTCAAAGACATGGAAAAGGATGGGCTTCTAGCTATTAACGATGATGAAATCACTGTATCCGAACCAGGAATGAAAGTTATCAGAAATATCTGCTCTCAATTTGATCTTAGGCTAGCAGAAAATCAAAGCAAAAAAGTTCTATTCAGCAAAACGATTTAAGGACACATGGTAATCTCTACCTGTGCACTTCCATAATCAAACACTTGAAGATTCGGGCTAAAGAAAACCCCTAAGCCAAGTCCACGAAAAATAAAAAGTATACCTATCATAGCCCCTAGGTAAGGAATAGCTTTCTGAAAATTTTGTCTGGTTTTGAGGGAAATTAAACTTCCAGAATACATCAATACAAGTAGCATGGGGATCGTTCCAATCCCAAAAAAGAACATGTAAGTAGCACCTAAAAATGGACTTTGAAATGCTAGAGCAGCCACAAGAGCCATATAAACCATTCCGCAGGGCAGAAGTCCATTAGCCAAACCAGTTGCGAAAAAAGCAAAGGCTCCACCAGCTTTTAGAAATCGATTCAGTTGCCTCTTGATCCAAATTATTATGCCTGACAAAGCTGGAATTGTTAAAAATCGATCAGCATTTTTATAACTAAGGGCCAAAATCAATATTAGAACACCCATGGCAATCGAAAAACCTTGCTGCACTCCCGCCAAAGATAAAGAGAAGCCTAAACTTCCTACGATCAAGCCAAGCATGGCATAGGTAAGGCTTCGGCCAATATTGTATAGGATTTTGTGATAAAAAAAAGAGGAATTGTTTTTACCTCCCACAGCCAGAGCAATCGGTCCACACATTCCAACACAATGGAATGAGCCAAGAAAACCTAGCAAAAAGGCTGTCCAGAGCATTTAAATAGTTATTTTTTTCTCCTCGTAATAATCTACTCCATCCACATTCCAGCTGAGTTTCACTCTCCAATAGCCCGATTTCAGCTGAAGGAGTGACACCGAAGTTTTCCCGATTTCTGTGACACTCACCGCTAATTCCTGATCCAATGATGAATCGGATGGCCTAAATAAGTGCAGCATAGCTTCGCTGCCGTTAGGCAAGTCTAAAAGCACTGATTTATTCTGCGCATCATAGGAGATTACCTCTTTGTCCAGACTGGACGCCTGATTAGTTTGGTCTATTCGGTCTTGATACTTTATTTCTTCCTCGTAGTAGTTTTCAGTGACTAACTCTATACCGTCCATCCTCACCGATATCACCACCAAAGTCATGATCAGCGCTACAAAACCTATAATTGTCAACAATATTCCTTTTCCCCAATCCATCTTTCCCTTCTTTAATAAATTAGATTTATTTTATTGGTGCAGTGAAATTTGTTTCAATCTGATCAATTTCCTCCCCATTATGAAATAGTGCCAAATCCACTTTTTCCTGATTTAATTTCACCTCATTCTGATTCCTTACCAAGAAGAACCTGCCTTCATACTTCGATTGTGGTTCCAGTATCAGATGTTGAGCGCCTATGATTTCTACGTCCATCCCTTCAGCAAGTGACTTCAACTCTACTTCCTGCGATTCAAACGTTTTATTGATCAAGGTGATTTGATACAGATTAGTCACCATTCCATCCTCCCGTTCTTGATACGTCATCCCAGGATACCTGGTCACCGTAGCCGAAATATCATCTCTAGTAGCTATTAGCGATACAAACGCGATCGTTAGCAAAACCAGTACTGCGATGTAAATCTTAACTTTATTTGTTATCAGTTTTTGAAAACCTTGTTGAATACTATTCTCGGAGGCGTACCGGATTAAGCCAGTTGGCCGATCCACTTTCAACATTACCTCATCACAGGCATCAATACAAGCAGTACAATTCACGCATTCCATCTGAATGCCATTTCGGATATCTATTCCAGTAGGACAAACCTGAACGCAGAGTGTACAATCCACACAATCCCCTTTGTTTTCATTCTCCTCCTGATTTTTACGAATAGGTGATCTAGGTTCTCCTCGAACGTAATCATACATTACGTTAATGGAATTGACATCCAACAATACCCCCTGCAATCTTCCATATGGACAAACCACCAAACAGGCTTGCTCTCTGAACCAGGTGAACACGAACATGAATATTCCAGAAAAAGCGAGCAAACCCATAAACCCCGCCATGTTGGCTGAAGGGGGCTGAGTGACTATCGTATACACTTCCTTCACTCCAATCAGGTAGGCCATCACCAAATGCCCTATCATCAATGAAATAATTGCGAAAACCGTAATCTTACTTGTCTTCTTTATTACTTTTTCGGTATTCCAAGCTTGAGCATTTAGCGCTCTTTGCTGATTTGCATCACCTTCGATTGCATATTCTATTTTCCTAAAAACCATCTCCATGAATAGCGTCTGAGGACATGCCCAACCGCACCAGACTCGCCCAAAGGCTACAGTGAATAGAATAATAAAAACGAAAAAAATAAGCAATAGAAAAATGAGGAGATAGGTATCTTGAGGCCAAAATACTGCTCCAAAAATGATGAACTTTCGCTCAAAAATATTGAATAATAACCATGGTCTTCCATCCACTTGGATGAAAGGCCCTGCGAATAAAATTGCGAGAAGGAACCAGGAGAAATACGTTCTATACTTGTAAAATAAACCTTTTATCTTCTTCGGGTAAACCCAGTTTCTTTTCCCATCATCTTGGACTGTTGCCAACGAATCGCGGAAAGTATCTGGATTCAAATGTGGATTCTTCTTTGCCATAATAGATACAAGGCTTTAATTCTACCGGGAACATTTGTCCCCGGTAGTTAAACGTTTATTCGGCAGGCGTCACTACAGCAGTAGTATCAGCCGCAGTCATTGATTCGGCAGGTGCTTCACTCTCACTAGTAGAGCCACCTGAATACAACTCACCCTGTGGATCCTTAGGAGCTGCTGGGGTAGTCCCTTGCAGACTGAGAATATAACTCGACACCTCTTGAATTTCTTTAGGATTCAATTGATCCTCCCAAGGAACCATTCCTTTTTCAATCACTCCGTATTTTACTACTGCAAATACATCTTTGATGTCACCTCCATGAAGCCAATACTTATCTGTAAGATTCGGGCCTACTCCGCCGCCGCCGTCAATAGCGTGACAGGCCGCACAGTTTGCTTCGAAGATAGTTTTACCAGCTCCAAGTGCAGGGCCAGAATCATCTAAGGTCACATTAGTCTCATCTATACTAGCATCAGCGGTAAGACTTCGAGATTCAGCAGCTATAGCCTCTATCCTCAACTCTTCTTCATATTCCTCTATGCCAGTCATACCAATACCGAAAACCGTATAATTCGCATAATATCCTACGGCAAATACGATGGTACCAATAAAGACATATTGCAACCAAGGAGGCATAAAATTATCCAGTTCTTGAATCCCGTCATAAGAATGATCTGACATCAATTTCTCGTGAGCTTGCTCCTCTTCTATATCTCCAGTGACAAATCGCTCTTTGAATGAATCCCACCAAGATGGCTCCTCTGCCAACGCAGGATTTTCCTTACGGAAAACAGCTGAAATAAAAGACATCAAATAAATCATCAATATCAATAGCAGAATAATCACGCCTATGATGACACCTATGATGATCAGCAATGCCATTTGATTAGAATCCATTGACATCATTCCCCCAGAGGAGGCTTCAGTTTGAGCCCATGCCGAAGGAGAAACCATCAGGCCAATGAGGGCAAAAAGGGTTAAGTATTTTTTCATGGCTGTGTGTTGGTTAATTCGTTGTCATCATCCATTGGTAAGGAACTCATATGATCTACGTAATCCTTTGGGATTCTAATCGCCCATATAGCTATACCTATGAAAAACAGGACAAATATGACTAGAGAAATAATCGGAAATATTTCTATGTCTTCGATCGATCTTAATACTTCTTTGTACATGATATATCTGATTATTTACTAGTTGACTCTCCTTTAATATCTGTCCCCAAACGCTGTAAGTAGGCAATCAAGGCTACTATCTCAGTATTTGGCATTACAGCAACACCAGCATCCTTCAGACCGGCAGCTATCTTCGCCGCTTGAGCTTCTAAATCCGCAGATGCCTGTTGATCATATCCCTCCGGATAGGGAACTCCCAGCTTCTGCATAGTTCTGATTTTTGCAGGTAAATCTGAATAATCAAGCTCAGCTGTAACCAACCAAGGATATGGAGGCATCAGTGAACCTGGAGACATACTTCTAGGATTTTCCATATGGAAATAATGCCAGCTATCTGGATACTTGCCTCCGATACGATGTAAATCTGGACCAGTACGCTTAGAACCCCATAGGAATGGATGATCGTAGACGAACTCCCCTGCTTTGGAATATTCCCCATAGCGCTCGGTCTCAAATCTAAATGGACGCACCATCTGAGAGTGACAGCCTACACAACCATTTTCTATGTAAATATCTCTCCCTTCAAGTTCCAAAGCGGTATATGGTTTCACCGAACTGATCGTAGGGATATTGGACTTCACCAGAATAGTAGGAACAATCTCCACTATACCTCCAATGGAGATCGCTATAGTAGCCAAAACAGCAAAGAATACAGGCTTTCTCTCCCATGCTCTATGCCAGAACTCACCTTTAGGGTTGTAGTTTCTAGCGAGTGCCGGAGCCTGATCCTCCTCCTCTTCCGCGAATTGTCCTTGTTGAGCAGTCTTAATCATATTGTATCCCATAAGGATAGCCCCACTCACATACATTAATCCACCAAAGGCTCTCAACATATACATTGGAACCAATTCCACTACTGTCTGAAGAAAATTGCCATAAGCCAATTTGCCCATCTCATCAAATTCTCTCAACATCAAGAACTGAGTCAACGCAGCAACATACATTGGTAGAGCGTAGAATATGATCCCCATCACACCTAACCAAAAGTGAACATTGGCAAGCTTAGTCGAATATATCTTAGTTCTAAACAATCTAGGCCACATCCAGTAAAGCATACCGAAGGTCAAGAAACCATTCCAACCAAGTCCGCCTACGTGCACGTGTGCAATAATCCAATCCGTATAATGCGCTATGGCACTTACACTTTTAAAGGAAAGCATTGGTCCCTCGAAAGTCGCCATACCATAAGCTGTGATCGCCACGACCATGAATTTCAGTACTGGATCAGTAGCTACTTTATCCCATGCACCACGCAAAGTCAGCAGACCATTCACCATGCCACCCCAAGAAGGAGCTAAGAGCATCACTGAGAAAACTGTCCCAAGCACTTGGGCCCATTCAGGCAAAGCAGTATAAAGCAAGTGATGCGGTCCAGCCCACATGTATAGGAAAATCAAGGACCAAAAGTGAACAATAGAGAGCTTATAGGAGTAAACTGGTCTATTCGCAGCTTTCGGAAGGAAATAATACATCAATCCTAGGAAAGGAGTAGTCAGGAAAAATGCAACTGCATTATGACCGTACCACCACTGAACCAACGCATCCTGAACCCCTGCGTAGGCGGAGTAACTTTTCATAAAGCTAACTGGTAGCTCTAAGGAATTAAATATATGCAACACTGCAACCGTAAGGAAGGAAGCTAAGTAAAACCATATGGCTACGTACATATGTCGCTCTCTTCGCTTAAGAATAGTAGCAATCATATTCACCCCAAAGGCTACCCAAACCACGGCAATGGCAATATCTATTGGCCACTCTAATTCAGCGTATTCTTTGGAAGAAGTAAATCCTAAAGGAAGTGTAATTACCGCGGCTACAATTATGAGTTGCCAGCCCCAAAAGTGAAACCAACTGAGACTTTTGTTCCACATCGCAGCCTTGAGAAGTCGCGGCATGGAGTAATAAACTCCCGCAAAAATCGCATTACCAACGAATGCAAAAATCACAGCATTAGTGTGAAGTGGGCGAATACGCCCAAATGTAGTGTAGGGATTTCCTAGGTTGGCTGCAGGTAAAAATAACTGTGTGGCTATTAATACACCGACTAGCATCCCTATTACACCCCAGATAATAGTAGCGGCTCCAAAATACTTGACAATTTTATTGTCATAGTAGAACCTCTCCAGAGTAGTGTCATTCATAGGATTTTTGTTTTGTTGATGGATTCTTTTTGGTTGATTTTTTTGGAGGATTCTCAAAGAGAATTCTCACGGAAGGAGTATAATCATCGTCGAACTGCCCACCTTTCATTGCTTTGAAAAACAAAAAAAGAAAAGTACCAGCCAGTAGAAGACTAATCGCAATTAATAGAAAGATGACCTCCATATTAGCTAGGTTTTAGGTTAAATAGACCTCTCCTCCAAGCCACTGCATTAGTAGCTAGCGAAGTGAAAACCACCACCGAAATACTACTCAGTGGCATTAAAATAGCGCAAATCACTGGACTCAATAGACCTTGAACAGCCAGAGTAATTCCAACTGCATTGTATAGAAAACTGAGAATAAAACTTGCCTTAATGATTAATCTACTTGATTTGGCAAAGCCCAAAAATGCTGGAATCATTCCAAAAACGTCGGAATCCAATATAGCATCACTTGCAGGTGAGAAATGACTGACCCGATCTGAAACAGCCACACCTACTTCACTTTCTTGCAAAGCTCCTGCGTCATTTAAGCCGTCACCGATCATCAATGTATGCCGAGAAATGTTAAGATTCTTGATATAGGAAAGTTTATCTGATGGGCCTCGTTTAAAATTAAAACTTATGCCCTCTCCTAATTTCTCTTCCAGAGAAGTTTGCTCGTGGGAATAATCTCCAGAAAGCACATGCAGCTGATAGTCTGATTTCAGACTTTTCACCACATGCTCAGCGGAGCTTCTCAGACCTGATTCTATATGGAAATATCCAATTTCTAACTTCTCAATAGTTAAGAAAACAAGGTTTCCTCCTTCACTTTCTACAACAGATCTATACCCAGTAAATTCTGGAGATCCCAAACGAATTACCTGACCTTTGAAAATTGCCTCTATACCTCCGCCTTTAATTTCTGCTACATGCTCAAGTGCCATTCCATCTTGCAAGCCTAACCAATGATTGATTCGATTGCTTAAAGGATGTGTGGAGCGTTCCACCATTGATTTCAAAATTGTGGCAGTTTCCGTAGAAAGAGACTCACCATAATAAGTAATTTTAGCATTCGCAGGATCAGTCAATGTTCCCGTTTTATCAAATACGATCGTATCTATCAATGCCATACGCTCAATGACACTCGCATTTTTCAAATAGAATCTACATTTCCCAAAGATTCTCAATGTATTCCCTAAGGTGAATGGCGTGGACATTGCCAACGCACATGGGCATGCAACTATAAGTACAGAAGCAAATGTTTTAACAGCCAGAGAAAAATCGAGAAATGACCAATACGCGAAGGAAGAAAAAGCAATTGCCAAAACTACCCACGTAAAGACTCCGCTTATTTTTGATGCCAAAGGCTCAAGCAATCGATCTTTGTTTTTAGCAAAAGATTCATGGTTCCATAGATCCGTCAAATAACCCTGAGAAGGTGATTTCTGAATAGTTAGCATAATAGGTTCACCTATTTGGCGACCTCCAGCATAGATCAATTCTCCCTTTTGCTTGAATACTGGGATTTCTTCTCCGGTGATAAAGCTGTAATCTACATTAGCCTGGTCACTAAGCAAAAGGGAATCCGCAGGGATTAATTCCTCATCCCTCACCAAAATCACATCACCTACCTGCAACTTAGAAAGTGGAATAACCTCTTCACGATTATGAGACATTTTGGTCACGGCTATAGGGAAATAGGATTTGTAATCCCTATCAAATTCAAGAGTTGCAAATGTTTTCTGCTGATAAAGCTTACCAAGCAAAAGGAAGAATAACAGTCCACCCAAGCTATCCATAAAACCAGCCTGATTATTAGCAAAAATTTCCCATAAAGAATAAAAAAATAATGAGATAATCCCTAATACGATTGGGACATCCATATTGATTCGCCATTGCTTGATAGAATTCCAGGCTGATTGATAATAATCACTTGCGGCATAGGACACCACAGGAAGAGCAAGGACTACGTTTAAATAACTAAACAATCCTCTAAATCCTTCGTCGATAAGATCTGCTTCTGAAAAATATTCAGGTACGCTAAAGAGCATCATATTTCCAAAGCAAAATCCTGCCACGGCAAGTCTTTTTACAGTTCGCTTGTCAACTGCATTAGGCATTTTTTGCTCCAAATTAGATAGACTAATCTTCGGTTCATAACCAATTGTAGCAAGAAGACTAACCAGCTCTTTCAAGCTGATTTTGTCATTTTTAAATTTGATTTGGACTCTCTTCTTAACAAAATCAACTCTACTGGAAAGAATACCAGAATGAACATGAAACAGATTTTCCAAAAGCCAAATACATGATGCACAATGGATTATCGGAATAAAAAAGGTAACATGACTTTCATGCTCATTCTGAAAATCCAAAAGATTCAATTGAGTATCCGAGTCATTAAGATAGTCAAATCTATTCGTAGAGCCTGTTTTAGACTTTTGGCTACCACCTGGATATGCTTCCAAGGTGTAGTAATTACAAAGTTCATTTTCAGAGAGAACTTCATAAACCAACTTACACCCTTGGCAGCAGAAATTCTGATCATCTACTACCAGCTGCACCCCCTCACAGTCCTCACCACAGTGAAAGCAAATGACAATATTCTGCTTAGGTAGCTTTGAATGCATTGTTTTAAAACTTACTAATCATCCTAATAATTATAAAGACCTCAATTGCTTTATCCCATTATAACCAAACAACTAGAATAATCAAATTACGTCTAGCGGAGAGGTCTTTAAATGCAACAACTATCGCCCTATTTGATTCAGCAAAACTACACGAGGAAAACGTGTAAGCACTTGAGGTAAGTCCTATAAAAAACTGACAAAAATCATATTTCTATAACATGATCTGAAAAGATAATCAAGACAATACAAGGACAAAAACCAAATTCATAACTGTATCGGATGAAATTCAATACCATGGAAGACTAATAAGCCTCAAAACATGGAATTGAGTCAAAATAATAATCAATTGATAGTTATAATGGCTTCAATGGCATTTGGTAAAGTAGAATTCCAAAGAATAACTAAGCCTAAGTATCGCAAAATAAAATAAAAATTAGCTCATAAAACCCATACATCCCTATTTCCTTACCCCACATGTTAGAGTAAACGAGTGTATTTTCGTTTGTTAAGGTGGGCTACGTTGCTGGGAGGATGGTCTATAAAAAGGCTATAAAACCAAAAAGCCCTTTGGAATGAACCAAAGGGCTTGAATAAATGAGGCGGCGACCTACTCTCCCGGGTGTAACCCCAGTACCATCGGCGCTGCAGGGCTTAACTTCTCTGTTCGGGATGGGAAGAGGTGGGACCCCTGCGCTAGGCCGCCTAAATTGTAAGACTTCAGTAGCTAGTAGCAAGTAGCAAGATCTCTTTCGTATCTCAAC
>NZ_FOKK01000017.1 GCF_900112005.1 Algoriphagus aquimarinus
GGAAAACCAATTCGACCTATTTAGGAACTACTTGTCACAAGCTGTCAAATAATATTTGGCTACGTGCAAAATCCCGTAGAGTCAGTTTAAAGAATTTCACATTCTGAATACTAAGGTTATTTCATCTATTTTTTCTGCTGAATTTTCAACCTTATCTCTGGATGAACGTAAGTGTTATAAGTTCTACAAATAGCGATCATTTTAGATTTTGCTATTTTTTAAAATCTGGCCTCGCTTGAAATCTCAATTGTCATATAAATCCTTCGGTAAATTCCCTATAGCTCCGGCTATTGGCCCGAATATTTGTGTGTTTTGCCAAAAGAACAAAGCCTTTATTTCTTAGCCCTCAGTGATTTTTAGTATTACGTAAGGAGGGCAATTTACCAGACTTCTCACTATCCTTTACCCTGTGCAATTTGTGCCGGGTTCACTTATTTATTTTATAAATCATGAAGCCTATACTCACTAAATCAGATTACAACACCATTAAGGACCTAATAGTCAATACGCCTTCACACTTGATCACCAAAGAAATCTCTTTGTTGGCAAGGGAAATTGAAAAAGCCAAACTTGTTCCTGATGCCAAAATCGAATCTCATATAATTCGACTCAATTCTCATTTTGAAGTTCAGGATGTAGCTTCTGGCCAACTTTTGAAATTCCAATTGACTTTGCCTAAGTTTGGGAATATTGCGGAAAAGAGGCTTTCTATACTTTCACCTTTGGGGGTTGCTATGATTGGGTTTCAAGAGGGGATGGAGATTGAATGGGCACTACCAGGAGGTCTCAAAAAACTTAAAATATTAAGAGTTGATACACCAGTTCTAACAGAATAAAAAAAGGCTGTCTATTTTGAATAGACAGCCTTTTTTGCAAATTATAAAACCGATTTTTTAAATAGTAATAATCCAATTATGTGGATCGGCGATTTCAGCATATTTAATACCATCAAGCTCAGCTAGAACTCTATAGGAAAATGCATCCTCAGATTTTGCAGGAAGCATATAATCTTTGCCATTGACATTTATGCGCTGTACATGAGCGATAGTTGCAGCAGTCCCAGTTCCAAAAGCTTCTTCCAGCGTACCGTCAATTAAGGCAGTCTCTAGTTCTGAAACGGTTAGGAATCTTTCCTCTAATGGTTCATTCCAATCTTTAGCCAATTGAATGACAGAATCTCTGGTGATACCTTTAAGGATGGTTCCTGTATTCGTAGGTGCAGTGATCAGCTTGCCGTCGATCTTGAACATGATATTCATAGTCCCACTCTCTTCGATTTTGCTGTGAGACTTCCCATCAGTCCATAGAAGTTGGTCGTACCCGGCCTTTTGAGCTTGACGAGCAGGATAGAGTGATGCAGCATAGTTACCCGCCGTTTTAGCTGCTCCAGTGCCACCTTCAGTCGCTCGTGTAAATGTAGTTTCTACTTTTACACTCACCGGTTTGTTATAGTAATTTCCTACTGGGCAAGTGAAAATGATGAATTTGTATGTGTCAGAAGGTTTTACTCCGATGTAATCATCTGTAGCAAACATGTAAGGTCTCACATAAAGTGATGCTCCTTTTGCAGTAGGCACCCAGTCTCTTTCGAGATCCAGTAGTTGGGTCATTCCTTCCATAAAGATTTCTTCAGGAAGGTACGGCATGCACATTCTTTCGGCTGATTCATTCAATCGCCTCCAGTTGGCATCCGCACGAAAGACGATGACTTTTCCTTCTTCATTTTTGTAGGCTTTTAATCCTTCAAAAATTGATTGTCCATAGTGAAGTGTCGCGTTAGCTGGGTTCAAGCTAAGTGGTGCATAAGGCACAATTCTAAGATCAGACCATTCACCATTTTTGTAATCCGCCACAAACATGTGATCACTGATCGTGCGTCCAAATACTAAGTTGGAGAAATCTGTTTCCGCTAATCTAGAGTTCTGAACTTTAGTTATCGGTAGGGCAAGTTGTGTCTTCATTTGTTTTGCCTTTAATCTGGCTGAGCCAAGGTAGCTATTAATTATTTTCTGGGATTCCAGATAACTTCATTTACATTAAGTTCTTGAGCCATCTTTCTGCATAGCACAAAGAGGTAGTCAGAAAGCCTGTTGAGATATTGAATTACTAAGTCGGAGACTTCTTCCATAGCTGCCAGTTCGGTCACTATTCTTTCGCATCTCCTGCAGACAGTCCTAGCCAGATGGCCAAAAGAAACAGAAGGATGACCGCCGGGAAGTATAAACGATTTCAGAGGAGGAAGTGGTTTTTCCATTTCATCGATTTGCTTTTCCAGCATTTCAATGTCAGTTTCCAGCAAATCAGGCTTTTTCACATTTTGCTTGGCAGGATCTGTAGCCAGATCTGCACCGATAATGAACAGCCTATCTTGAATTTCCTTCAAGACTTCAGCTCTCATCCAATTAACCTCTTGATCTCGGAGCATTCCAATGTACGAATTAAGCTCGTCCACGGTGCCATACGCATCGATTCTTATATCGAATTTAGGAACTCTCGTTCCTCCCAATAGTGAGGTTTGTCCTTCGTCGCCTGTTTTCGTATAAATTTTCATCTCTTTGCCCTGTTTCTCTAAGGACAAAAATAAGAATCTATTTGAAATTATAAGGTGTGATTAGGCGTGCATTGCAATTCCTCGGGTAGGATTCGGGTTTACAGTGTCCGATTCTACCAATCCATCACGCAATCTTACAATTCTGTGTGCATAATGTGCAATGTCATCTTCGTGCGTTACCATAATTATGGTATTGCCTTTGGAGTGTAATTCATGAAAAAGCTCCATGATATCATGGGATGTCTTTGAATCCAAGTTACCTGTAGGCTCATCGGCAAGAATGATACTTGGTGTGTTTACTAATGCTCTAGCAATGGCCACACGCTGACGCTGACCACCAGAAAGTTCATTTGGGCGGTGCTTAGTTCTATCCCCAAGTCCTACATTTGACAGAGCTTGAAAAGCAATATCTTCTCGATCAGATTTGCTCATACCTGCGTAGACCAATGGAAGCGCTACATTTTCTAAGCAGCTTGCTCTTGGAAGAAGGTTGAACGTCTGAAAGACAAATCCAATTTCTTTATTTCTAATTTCTGCCAATTCATTCTCGGTCATATCAGAAACATCTTTATTGTTCAAGATATAAGTACCTGAAGTAGGCGTGTCTAGACAACCAATGATATTCATCAACGTTGATTTTCCCGAACCAGAAGGTCCCATGAAAGCTACATATTCTCCTTTATCTACTGATATGGAGACAGACTTTAGAGCCTGAATAATTTCAGAGCCCATTCTGTATGTTTTGTTGATTTCGCTGGTTTCTATAATTTTCGTCATGGCTGGGGGTTTTGCTAAAGTTAATATTTTGGGTTGGAAATTGGATTTCCGCCTACACAAAAAACGTTAATGGGTTTCAATAGTTCATGTTTTGGAGGAGTTCAAGCTCTTCTGGACTTGTCCATAGTTTTAAAATCTCTAAGGATTGATCTGCATAGTTATCAAGTCCACTCTCTCTGGCTGCCTTGATTTTTTTGAACCAAAGAATGGGATCTTGGTTAAATTCGGTAGCAGCATTTAATATTTCGTATTGAGTAAGCGGATCAGTATTTATGTCTACTGCGCTAATTATCAGCGGACTAAGGTAAGGGTTTGCTGTAAGTTCGTTGCTAGCCTTTATCCATGAAATGAATGCGTTTACAGAATCTATATTTTTCAAGTCTGGATTGTTGGCAAATATTGTTAGGTGTTCTTGTGGGCCAATTATATCCGTAATATATTTTTCTAATTCTTTTAAATCTTCTTTGCCAAGCCCGTGTGCTTTGAATACTATCAAACGAATTGCAATGTCCGTTTTCAATTCATTTTCAGGAAGTGTCCGCCATTGATGCAAT
The DNA here is from genome assembly GCF_900112005.1 of Algoriphagus aquimarinus. GTDB lineage: Bacteria > Bacteroidota > Bacteroidia > Cytophagales > Cyclobacteriaceae > Algoriphagus > Algoriphagus aquimarinus. The sequence goes on from NZ_FOKK01000017.1 coordinate 3,883, forward strand.
AGGATTTGAGGCAATGTTTGGTGAAAGCGACCAATTATATTCAAATACTTATGAATAGTAGTGTCTTGATTTGATACGTAGCTAGGAAGTCTAACTTGATATTTTTCTCGGATCTCTACTGATTTTGCAGGCATTCCAGCCAGCCCAAATATACTCCAGTGATGTGTGCTGAATCCTTGAAAACCTTTTTCTTCAGCAGCAATAAATTCATTAGCAGCTTTTTGGAAATCCAGATTTTGAGCTAAAATACTTCCAGAAAGTTGCAAGTAGTAAGCAGCATCATTTGGATTTCTGAATGCCAAACCATTTAGATTTTTCACTGCTTCAGTTACTCTTCCAGCTGCCAAACTTCTAATAACGGCGGTTTCTTGCAGAGACATAAGGTAGTCTAGCATTTCAGGCTGTTGCCCAATACTATCTAAAAATGCAAGATCTGAATTGGGATCATTCCTGTTGATTTCAGACATCAGATTTCTCCATCCTGCATTGATAAGCATAGGAGAGGATTCTTGCTGTAGTTTTTCTTTTATCGATTTGACTAGTTCTTCTGATGGAATATTAGCCAGGGCATTTGATGCTGCAAGTTGATTGAGTTGCGATATCAGATCTATTGGTTGAGCTACATTAACTTCTGGCTGGCCAAGCTTGGTTTGTAAAGCGGTCAGATTGGAATTCAAGACGGGATCATCACTTTCGATCTGAGACATCAATTCCAATGCTTCGGTCGACTTGTTGACCTTGGTGTAAAGCAAGCTCAGGTTGTTGACTAAATGTGGCTCGTTAGGGAAAATAGTGAGACCTTTTTCTAAGTAATAAATCGCATCAAACACTTTGTTTTCCAAGTGAAGTCTTTCGCTCAAAAGCAAAATATTGTCGACTTGTGGAGCTTCTGTAATGCTTTCTTCCAAATTCTGCTTTGCCAAGGTAGGCTGCTTCAGATCCAACAGTAATTTGGCGGTAGCAAACTTGGCTTTGGGGTTTTTGCGGTAGCGCATCCAGGCATTTTCGTATAAAATACTGGCCTCTAATTTCTTGTCAATTTGATAGTAATAATCAGCAAGAATATTACTGGTCATCCCGTTAGCCTGAACGCCTACTATTCCCTCAGCATATGTTGTAATGACCAGAATTGTGATTAGTCCACCAATCCTAACATGGTAATAAATGAGAGAATGTGGTTTGTAAATTATTGTGTCAATCGCCTTACCTGAGTTCATGACAGACATGAAATTTGCCATTAGGTAGATGAAGAAAAATAAACTGAAACCAAACTGCGAATAGACAAGGAGATGTTTGAAAAGTTCTTCTCCTGGCTGATTTCCTGAGAGTTTCAATTTCCAGACAAGCCACAAAGAGAGTCCAAATCCTATTAAATGAAGTGCTTTAATGACTGCAGGAGTTGAGACTAATTGCTCACTTTGATTCACTTTTCCTCCAATAGAAATCCAACCAAAAATCCCTAGAGGTATGAGAAGGAACAGTGCAGAGAAGACCGGGAAAGGGAAGTTTAAGTCTCCCTGCAAGTCCAGGAGAATGAAGAAAAGTGTGACCAAATAGATTATAGCTATAAAGCTGATCTGTACAGTGATGTTCAGATTAAGATTACGATTGGCTCGTGCAAGCAAAATGTAAACCCCGGAAATTATGCCGTGTCCGTTCCAAAGTACCCAAGCAAGTGCCAGACAAAAACCAATGGTCAGACTATGCTCTGCTATATAAATTTCTGGATTTGTGATTGGGCTTTGGGTGATGAGTATGGCAAGACCAGAAAATGTCCCTGCAAAAATCGTTAGCCATTTGATTGCCAAATGCGTTTTTTGGCCCCAAAGGTGAAAGTATATCAATGGGATTAGCGTCCCTGCTAAAAGAATAATTAGGGGGTAATTAGCACTTTGACCTCCGATATTCAGACCATTGAAATTGCTTAGTGTGAGTAACACTATCCATACTATTCCTCCTATAATGAAGAAAACCTTTTTGAACTCAGTAATTAAAGTCAGTACTGAAACAACGCCGAGCCAGACTATGCCAGCATAGATGTAAGATTCTGTTAGATGAATTTCAGGGGTTAATGCTTGAAATTCCTGAAACACCAGGTAATTATCTACTTTAATCGGAAAGGAAATGGGTCCAATCTGAACCCAATCAAATGGTATTGCAATGGTATCCAGAAATGAGCCTGCCTGAATATTGACATAAGGTTGAGGGTCAAAAATCAGGTAATAAAGCGCAAAAAGCCCTCCTGAAATTATGAATAGGAGGGCTAAGATTTTAAATGCTAGGGAGGTTTTCAATGTGTTTTTCAAAAGTACTATTCCATTACTTTAGGTACGCGGAAGTAGTCAGAGTCTCTTTTAGGAGCATTTTTAAGCCCAGATTCATGGTCCAGTTGATGTCCTACTTTATCCTCACGCATCACATTCACTTCTGAAGACATGGTGGTCAGAGGTTCAATATTCTCTGTGTCAATTTCATCCAATTTTTCTACCCAGTCGAGAATTTGACTCATGTCCTTTGACATTTTCTCAGCACTGCTTTCGTCAAATTCCAACCTCGCTAAGTGAGCGATTTTCTTGATTGAATTGGTATCTATTTTCATATGTTTAGATTATCTAGGTCGAGTTGAGTCTGGATTACTTGAAAGCATTTTTCTTTCAAAGCCTTCTCAGAATCAAAATTCTCGGGAAGCAATGGCTCGTGGAGAACCATTTTTGCTGATCTCCAATGAAACAGTAACTTCCCGTCATCGGGTAAAATTAGATGATTATAGGATAAAGTGGCAGGGATAATGGGGATTTGTTTGTCTTTAGCCATCCGAAAAGCCCCGTTTTTGAAGGGAATCATCTCGGGAGGGTTTTTGGTAAAGATTCCCCCTTCTGGAAAAATGATCACTGAACTTCCTGATTCAAGTGCTCGATCAGTTCGTTTCATCGTTTCTGCTCTGCTTCTCAATCTATCCCTATCCACTGCAATATGAAGATTCTTAAAATAATAGCCGAAAAGTGGTGCTTTTCTAATGGAAGCTTTTCCAACAAATAGCACATCACCAGGAATAAATCCCATCATAGCGATGTCTAAGTAGCTGAAGTGATTTGCTAGATAAATGTAGGGTTTGCCTTTTTCAATCTTCTCGGTTTTCTCAAATTTCACAGGAAGGAAAATGCACGTGAAATAGCCTCTTGCCCAGTAGCGATTGATTTTTCTGCCGTATTTGTTCCAACTAGGAACCCAGATGCAAATCAGAATAAAAGGGAAGATTATAAGAAAGCTAAGAATGAAGATTATTGAGGCATAGATCGAATACAGCCTTGCAAGCAGGTTATTCATGATTGATCATATGGTTTGCAGCCTTGACGAAATAACTCATCATAGCTTCCTTAATATTCGTTTCTAGCTCAACTTGGTCCAGCGCCACAAGCATGGAATTCATCCAATGATCACGCATGGCAGCATCTATTTTCCATTTGGCATGCCTCATTCTGAGACGTGGATGACCTCGCTGCTCAGAATAGGTCTCAGGGCCTCCGAATACTTGGAGTAAAAAGAGAAACAAACGCTCTTCGGCGGGAGCCAAATCATCCGGATACAGTTTTTTCAGAGCTTCATTTTTGGAAACTTCCTGATAGAAATAGTAGGTGAGTAAGCGGATTTTTTCTTCGCCGATCAGGTCGTATATCGTCTGAGAAGTATTCATGGAGCAAACTTACCAATTTCTATCAAGCCTCCCATTTTTTCACTTTCAGCGACGTGCCTTCCGTGGAAATAACGATGATGTTTTCACCCTGATCAATAAATTCCCCTCGGGAATAGGCGTCATAGATGTCTCCATTTATTTCGATTTTTCCACTTGGTCTTAATCTGGAATGAACTACTCCAGTTTGACCTTTGAGTGAGTCTGCATAGAAAGAGGAAGTATAGCCATCACTTCTTTGCTGGGTAGTGGCAAGTGTGATAGTTTTGAAAGCTCCCCATTCATTGACTTTTGGAGTAAGCCAAAAGACTAAGCCAACGGAGGCAATTGCAGCTAATATAACGGTGAGTAAAGCCCCGAATAGGTCTGCAGCAGGCACAAAATCAAAGTTGAAATTCTGATTTGGGATCATACCTAGTACCAATCCTGTCAAAATCCCGATGATTCCCAATACGCCGAAAATCCCAAAACCAGGTATGACAAATAGTTCTACGGCTAAAAGAATGACTCCAATAAAAAAGACCAGAATCTCCCAGTTTTCAGCCAAACCATTGAGATAGTAGGGAATGAAGTATAGGAATACTGCAACTACAGAGGCAAGAATAGGGAAACCTATACCTGGAGTTTGTAATTCGAAATATAAACCGCCGATAATGATCAAGATCAAAAATCCGCTTACAGCGGGATTTAAGAAGAAGGCGATTATCTGTTCTGCGGCATCAGTCTCATATGCTATTATTTCGGCGTTTGCAAGGTTTTGAGACGCAAGAATTGCTTCTATCGTGTCGTATTGGCCTTCGCTAAAACCATATTTTTCAGCCTCATTAGCAGAGAAAGTAATCACAGAACCAGCTTCTGATATTCCTTCAATTTCGATTTTCTCATCTACCATCGCTTCTGCTATTTTTGGGTCACGACCCTGCGCTTCAGCAGTACTTCTCATCATCGAACGCATATAAGATTGGTATTTGTCGGGGGCCGCAGCTCCATCTGTACCGTTAACTACCGTAGCTGCCCCTATACTTGCACCAGGTGCCATGTAAATACTGTCTGTAGCAATGGAAATCAATGCTCCTGCGGAGGCAGCATCTTTATTAATAAAGACATAAATAGGGATGGTTGAATTGAGAATCATTGTTCGTATGGCATCTGCATCATTTACCGCTCCACCATAGGTGTCCATGTCAATTATAATCAGATCAACTTCTTCTAATTCGGCTTTTTCAAGCGCCAGTTTCACCCGACGAGTCATGGCAGGATCAATATCCGTGTCGATTTTGAAGGTGAAAACCTTCTTGTCATCACCAGTATCAGTTTGGCCTAGAACCAGTTGAGAAGAAAGTAGGAGTAATAGTAGAAATGAACTGAAATAGATTTTCATTTTTGGATTGCATGTACGAATGATAAAAGATACGAAATACACATAAAAAGTGATTCTTTTCTTCGCTTAGCTATGATTTATTGATGTAATATCTGTTTATAAATTCCGATTCTTGGACTATTCTTCGATCTTTGCTAGGAATACAGTATCAGTATTGCTCGATTTCTTTTCATGCTTTTATTACTTTCTTTTAAAAGGCCACATGCTAGCCCGGCTAATGCCAGTCGGACGGGGAATCTCGCAGGATTTATAATCATCCGTATTAGTGTCACTTGTGTCATGCTCGATTTCTAGCATAATTCTTGCGCCACTTGACTTTGGAAATTAATCTTTTATTTCTAATTCGTTTACTCCCAACTCAGTACAACCCTATGAATAATAGATCACAGTTTTTCTGGTCCTTTCTTCTTGTTTTCTCATTTACTTCATCATTATCAATGGCTTCCGAGCTTACTTCTATCGATTCGGTGGGAGTGCAGCGTATAGGAGATCAGTCTTACATTCTTCATGAAGTTGATCCAAAGGAGACTCTTTTCGGGATTTCCCGCCGATATAAAGCAGCTGTAAGTGATATTGTCAATGCTAATCCTGTTTTGAAAGAAGGGTTGAAGATTGGCCAAACGATCAAAGTACCTTTTGTTTCGATGGCTGAACTTCCTGCTGGTTCTGTATTGCATAATGTAGTTCCTGGCGAAACGCTTTTCTCCATTTCAAAGAAGTATGGAGTATCTGTAGAAAGTGTGATGAAGGACAATGGTATGAAAGGTAATGATCTAAGTGTAGGTCAGTCCTTGATTATTGAGCCGGCTGTTCCAATTGCTGTCGCAAAAGAACCAGTTGTTGTTGCTACTACCACGACCACAACAGAGGGTAAGGCAAAAGAAAAACCTGCTAAAAAAGTAGAGGAAGCTCCGAAAGTGAAAGAGAAAGTGGAGCCTACTCCTAAACCTGAAGCGGTAAAAGCTGCATATCCTGAGACTGTTGCCAAAACAAGTAAGCCAATGGTGCCCGGTGAGTGGAGATCTCATACTGTTCAAAGTGGAGAAACACTTTTTTCTATTGCTAGTCAGCATTCAGCTCGGGTTGAAGATTTGATTACATGGAATGCATTGACGTCAAATAATCTGCAGCAAGGCCAAGTATTGAAAGTGGGTCGCGGTGCAATGGAAGAGTCTACTGTTCCGGTGATCGGCACTCCAAGAGTAGTTTCCAGTGTAGATGAAATGATGGTGGAGCCTGCAGATGCTTCTGGAGGTTTTAAAAATATTAAAGAAACAGGCCAAGCTGAACTTATTGAAGGTACAGGTGGCCATAAAAAATATCTAGTGCTTCACAGAACTGCTCCAGTCGGTACGATCATGAGAGTGAAAAATGAAGAGAATGACGTGACGATTTTCGCTAGAGTAGTAGGTACTCTTCCACAAACTGGCGACAATAGTAAATTAGTGATTAAGCTTTCTCAGGCAGCATTTGATCAGTTGAAAGCTGTGAATGGTAGATTCCCTGTTGAAGTGATGTATTAAGAAGCTGGAAGACCGAAGACAGGAGACAGAAGTAGCTTTCCAATGAAAGACTACAATATCCCCAACATACTTATATTTAGAAGACCGTCAGATTTGGCGGTCTTCTTGCGTTTTGAACCTATAGTTTACTCCTTAGGTTTTAAGAGGGAATTTTGGTTTCCGGAAAGCCACTGCTAATTTTGCATTCCAGCTATGAATAAAGTCCAACTCATATTCCACCACATTTTCCGATTTATCTGGAATTTGATTTTTATTATTTCCTATCCGATTTTGGCAAGTTTCGGCTTACTATTTATAGGAGTGACCTATGTGTTTTCTTTGCTCTCTCGGTTTTTGAATAGACTTAGACCTGAAGGGAATAAAGTTGTTTTGAAGCAATCTGAATGGGAGGATTTACCATATTCTGGTGAATTGTTGGAAGCCAAACTGATCAAGCAAATTGTATTTGGTCCTGCTGGATTCCAGTTTAGGAGAAAAGATGGAGTGCCCTCTATTCTCTCTGATTTCGTGTTTGGAAAAAAAGTAAGAGTGCTTGAAGAAGGATTTCTTTTAGAGAAATGGAATAGTACGGATTCTAAGGATTTGCCAGATTTTGATATTTGCCTTTATGATCCAGATGAAGATTCACTTCGCTCTCTTACTAATATCAAATGTTTTGACTGGCACGTTTCAGAGAAAGTAGAAAATGAGTTGTGCTTCAAATGGTTTGATGGTACACAAGGTGGGGAAGTGAAAGTGGCTATTTGATGCATAACCTAAAGGATTTTTTAGACGAGAAAGTAGAACAATACAATCGTCCTGGATTTATCACGCTTGATCCAATATCAATTCCACATCGATTTTCCAAAAAGGAGGATATTGAAATTTCTGGTTTCTTTGCTGCTATTTTGGCTTGGGGGCAGCGCAAGACAATCATTAATAAATGCATAGAATTGTTTCAGATGATGGACAATTCACCGCATGACTTTTTGCTGAATCATCAAGAAGATGATCTGAAACCGTTTTTGAACTTCAAGCATAGAACCTTCAATGACATCGATACTTTATATTTTATTCACTTCTTAAGTTGGTTTTACAAAAAGCATGATTCCCTTGAAGAAGCCTTTCTACTTGGGCAGACAGGCGAAATAGATGCCATGCAATCTATTCTGACAAGATTTCAAGAATTCTTCTTTTCAATTCCAGATTCTCCACATCGCACCCGAAAGCATATTGCCACACCAAGTCGTAAGGCTGCATGTAAGCGTATTAATATGTACTTGCGTTGGATGGTGAGAGATGATGATAAAGGAGTCGATTTTGGGATTTGGAAGAAGATCTCACCCTCGCAATTGATTTGCCCTTGTGATCTGCACGTGGATAGAGTAGGGAGGAAGCTTGGGATGATTTCCAGAAAGCAAACCGATTGGTTGACTGCTTTGGAGTTAACAGCGAAACTTCGGGAGTTTGACGCAGCTGATCCTGTCAAATATGACTTTGCTCTTTTTGGGCTGGGAGTGGAAGAGAAGTTTTGAGGGCTGTCTGATTAATTAAAAGAACCAGACAACCTTCTATTGTAGAGCAGCCTTAATGAAATTTCTTCAACTCAGGAGCATCTGCCACTGTGGAAAATTCTCTAGCGATTCGTTCTGCATAATCATCCAGGAGTTGCATCACTCGATCCTGATTTTTAGACTTCACAATCAAGCCAGCATGGTATTCCAGTGGAACTCTAAAGTAAACCTCAGGATCATCGAAACTACTCAAATCAGGATGTTCAAATTTAGAAAGTGTCAGCAAGATTCCTGCGTAGTTCTTGGCAACTTTCGGTAGTTTGTAAGTGTAGTCTTTGGCGAGAGAATCTTCGATTTTCGCCCATTCAGCCCAGAGATTGATATCTGTTGCTGCTTCCACCATTTCTGCCAAATGTGCTCCTCCTACACGGGAGGATGTTTCGAGGAAGTAAATCTCTCCATCCTCACGTGATTTGATGAATTCTGTATGCGTTGCTCCTGACTTCATGCCGAATGCTTTCATGATCGCAGCATTCGCTTTTTTGATCGCTTTTTCATCGTCAGATCCATACTTCAAATTCGCCGAGCGGAAGATCCCGCCACCTAAGGAAATTTCCATCGGCGTGGACAAATATCTCGACACGGAGCTGAAGAGGTTTTTCCCATCCAGCATCAACCCATCCACATGATAGACATCACCTGGTTTGAATTGTTCTACTAAATAATACAGTCTATTATCTCCTAATTCATGGATGTTTTCCCAAAGCGAGTCTTTGTCGTGAACCTTGATGATTCCATGCGCAGAAGCTTCGGAACGAGGTTTTAACACCCATGGCGCAGGGATGTGATCAGCAAACTGATTGATGTCGTCGTCATTGAATAGCGGTGCAAAGGCTGGAACTTTGATGTCTGAGTCATGTGCTTTGATACGCATGGCCAGCTTGTCCCGGAAAAATCGCCCCGTAGTCTGACCCATTCCTGGAATTCTAAGGTTTTCGCGGAGATAAGTAGCTTTTTCCACGTCATAATCATCGAGAGCAACGATGCTTTCGATCTTATGATTTTTCATCAACCCACCTACGCCTTTCATCAAAAGCTCAAGGTCCCAGTCCAAATCCTGACCAGGCATATAGAAGATCTCATCTATGTATTCGAATGCCCAGGGCTTGTTTTTCAGTTTTTCAGAAGTGACTAAAAAGACACGATTGCCTTGCTTTTTCAACTGAGTTAAAAATGCATTTCCCTTGAAAAAGTTAGAAATGCAGAGAAAAGTCTTGCCCTGATCGTCCATAATTACAATTGATTTTCGATGAATTTAAGTAATAATTGCACTCCAAAAGCAGTCCCAGACTTAGTTTTGGTAAATTCGCTATCGCCAAAAGCTACTCCAGCAATATCCAAATGCGCCCAAGAAGGATGCTCATGGATAAAAGCTTCTAGAAATTTGGCCGCTGTAATAGCTCCAGCGATTGGTTTTCCATGGTAATTTTTAATATCTGCGATTTCTGAATCCATTTCTGAGCGGTAGCTTTCCCACATCGGAAGTGGCCAAACTTTCTCGCCTGATTGCATGCCTGCTTCACGAAGTGAATTTGAAATAGCATCAGAATTAGAGAAAAGAGCTCCGCATTCGTAGCCGAAAGTGCCAACACTACTTCCTGTCAAAGTTGCCAAATCGATTAGCTGATCCACTTGGTAGTTCTTAACTAGGTAAGAAAGACCATCCGCTAATATCAATCGACCTTCGGCATCCGTATCGATTACTTCTATGCTCAATCCTGCATGAGAACCGATGACTTGGGATGGGAGGTAAGCATCCTTGTCTACAGAGTTTTCTACGGCTGGGACGATGGCGGTAAGATTGATAGGAAGCTTGAGTGCAGCGATTAGCTGAGTTGCAGCTAGAACAGCAGCGGCACCACCCATATCAGATTTCATGTACACCATGCCCTGTGTTTTGATATTCAATCCTCCAGTGTCAAAAGTGACTCCCTTTCCCACTAAACCTACGTGGGATTTGGCTTCAGGATTTCTGTACTCCATGATGATGAATTTTGGTGCTTTTGCACTGCCTCGAGCAACAGCCAAAAAGGCATCCAATCCTTCTGATTTAGCTTTTTCTTCGTCAAATATGGTGACAGTAAAGCCATGTTCTGCACCTTGCTCCACAGCCCAGTTCGCCAAATATTCTGGTGTAACGACATTGGGAGGAAGATCAACTAATTTGAATCCTTCGATTTTAGCAGCAGCAATTTTCGCCGCGCGATCACATGTTTTATCTATTCCTTGAGAAGAGGAGATGACATTGATTTCTAAGTTTGAGAAGTCTTTCTGACCTTCTTTCTTTTGCTTAAAAAAGCCAATGCTGTACGCGCCAAGCTGAAAACCAACCAGAGCACTTTCAATTAATTCTGTAGAAAAGTCATCAGAGAAATCAATAGTAGCAGAAGTTTCTACCAGATCTTTGTTTTTGGAAAGCACTCTACGGAATGACTTTTCTATGCTAGCAACATCAGGTTTATCTCCCAATCCTATAAGTAATATCAACCGCCCATCAATTTCCAATTGATAGGAAGTATCCTTTTTACCAGAGAAAAGTGAAGGATTTACAGTAAAGCCTGCAAGTTTTTCTTTGAGAACTGCTTCTGGGTTTGTGCCCAAAATTGGGATGATAAGAAGGCTTGAATTGGTGCTTGAGTCTGATTGTATATTGAACTGCATAGTTTGTTGCTTTCGCTGATTAATCTTCTTTATTACTGAAAAATAGCCATTCTATGGCTTTCGGGAACTCGTCGCTCCAATAAGTCTCGTTGTGCTTGCCTTCTTCATTGATGCTGAGATGAACTTTCATTTTACCTTTTAAGCTTTCTCTTTTGAGTAAGCGTTTACGGAATTTGAGAACATGTTTTACCATAGTTTCACTCTCATCGCCACCTGCATAGAGGTAAAGCCTGGTGTCCTGAGGTTCGAAAATATCAAGAAAACCCAGTTTGATTTTAGGTATCACCCAAAGTGAGGGAGAGAAAACCATTAGTTTCCCAAAAACCTCTGGATAAATAAGGCCTGAGAAAATACTCACCAAACCTCCCATGGAACTGCCGCCAATTCCAGTGAATTCCCGCTCGGTCTTAGTTCGATAGGTATTGTCTACAAAAGGTTTCAGAGTGTCCGTGATGAATCGAATATACTTCTTACCACTTCCTGCGCCTAGCACAGTTTTGCCTACGTTATATTCCTGCAAACGCTCGGACTCCCCATGTTCTACAGCGATGACGATGATTTTGCCAATGCCGTAGTCAGACATTACAGCGAGTTTCTTGTCTATCTGCCAATTGCCAAATGCAGCATTTTCATTGAAAAGGTTCTGAGCATCATGCAGGTAAAGAACTGGATAAGTTTCATCGCTGCTGTTATAATCGTGCGGTAGTAGAGCCCAAACTTTGCGTGTCTTATTGAGTTGCGGGATTTCAAATTCCTCAGAAATCAAACGTATGATTGGAAGCTGACTTGGCCGATAGGGTAGCCAGTTTTTACGCCATTTTGCTACTTTTTCGACCTTGGTGTCCTTATCGTCATCCCAAGATCTATTTGGAGTTCTATTGCCATAGCGATCGATCTCTACTTCTGACCAATCACCTTTGGTGAATTTATAGATAAGCTCTTTTTCAAATTCTGAACTAGGAGGAAAAGTAAACTCATACTTTCCTTTGGCACATTTTTTCATCAGATAACGACGATCCTGAGTTGCCCAATTATTGAAATTACCTGAGATATAAACAGGCCTTTCATCGTCAATAGGGGTATTCAGAATTATGGTTTTCGTCTTTGTGGCTTGTGGGGTGTTTATATTCGATTGTGATTCAGAATTCATTCAATTGGGTGATTATGGGCTAAACCCAGATTGCAAAAATAAGGGTTGCAGGCATACCAATGAAAAAAACTTCTGTTCTTAAATCTTTTCATCAGGGCGGAAACGAATCTCATCAGGGTAGGGGAAAGCATGTATCAACTCACCAGCCGCTATTCTTTGTTGGACTCCTTGCCAATAAACTGGATCAAAAAGATCTTTGTGGTAATCCAGAAAATGATCCTTAATATCTTTCCTTCCTATCATCCATCGCTTGAAGTCTTCCGGGAAAACGTCATTTTTTGCAATGGAGTACCATGGCTCTGGAGCATATATCTGCTCATAGGTTTCAGCTTTAGGCTTGACTCGAAAGTTCATATCCGTCAGAAATTCTATTTCATCATAATCATAGAAAATCACCCGCTTTTGGCGGGTAAGGCCGAAGTTTTTGGTCATCATGTCGCCCGGGAAAATATTTGCCTGAGCCAGTTGTAGGATAGATCTTCCATAGTCTTCAGCCGCTTTCATTCCTTCCTCAGTGCTGCAATGCTCCAAGAATAGATTTAAAGGTTCCATTCTACGCTCTGTATATAAGTGCTTGATGATTAGATGAGAGTCGGTGACAATTAGGTGAGAATTGGTAGTTTTTCGGAGTTCTATCATCAAATCAGCACTGATCCTACCGATAGGTATCTTAAAATATTCAAACTCGTGTGTATCTGCCATTCTTCCTACCCGATCATGTAGAGAAACCAGCTTATACTTGCCACGAACTTCTTGCCTAGTCATGGTTTTTGGAGGTTCAAAATGATCCTTGATCATTTTGAATACAATGTTCAAGGAAGGCAACGTGAATACTGTCATTACCATTCCTTTAATTCCTGCAGCTACTTCAAATTGATCATCACTAGCTTCTAAGTGATGGAGAAAATCTCTATAGAATAAGGTTTTTCCATGCTTGTTGAATCCGATAGCATTGTAGAGTTCGTGGATTTTCTTGTGCGGGATAACTGAGTTGAGGAATCCGACTACTTGGGATGGGATTTCGGCTTCGACCATGAAATATGATCTGGTAAAGCTGAACATGCTACTCATCAGATTTGGATCAAAAATCAAAGTATCTACGAAAACTCCCTTTTTTCCGTGTACCACTGGGATGATGAAAGGCATCCATTTATGTCCTAGAAAAGTCCTTCCTATTAAATAGGCAGCCTTATTTCGGTAAAAAACGGATTTCAAAATCTGAGTTTTCGTCTCAGGACCGACCCTATATCTAGTTAAAATAACTTTTTTAACACTGGCTATTAAGAATTTGATGTCCTGTTCCTTATCCATGAATGGAGCGCCAAAGTCATAATCATCCAGTATTTGCCTGATATTTTTTTCCAATCCAAGAAAGGAAGGGTAAGTCCTGAGCAGTTCCTCGGACTCTCTCACTGTACAGGAATCGAAACCTTCCATGACAAACATCAAGTCCTCATCGATTGTCAATTTAGGATAGGCTTTCCGGATGACTGAGTTGAAAAATGTTTCTGCAAGTTCGAGATCAGGTCTTTTGGTAATCAGTAATTGATACTGAAACTTTATTTCCTTCCAACTCGAGAAATCAGATGCCTGATCACCCAGCATTTCTTTGCACTCCTGTGCGAGGGGAAATAGTAAATCTTTGTAGAGTCGAAGCCTTTGCTTGTTATTTAAATGAGTTGCATGCCAGGCTTTTTCGCTAAAATATTTGGGTGCTAATCGAGTGTAGGTGTTGAAAAGCTCCATGTAAGTAATGAAGCCAGTTTCAATTTTCTCAGCTAATTGTTTCGGAAGTGTTAAGGGCATAAAAGTTTATTCGCTGAAACTTAATGTAAAGCTCAAATTTAATTGAAAATATTTTTGGCGTTTGCTAAGATATAATTTCGTTGATTTTTAAGGGTTTATCTCAGAAAATCTTTGGGGAAATAAAATTTCGAAAATCTTTCGCAATCGATTGTTTGGAGTATATGAAAACATTTTATAATTTTCGGAGGTATTCATAAAACGAATATCTACAATAGGTTTAATAGGTTTGAGAGCAGGAAAAGGTTGGGTCAATGTCCCAACCTTTTTTGATTTTTAGTCATCAAGACTTAGCTTAACCTTCTCAATTAAAACTTCTATGGGGAGTCCGAAATTTACACTTACTTATTTAGCAGCTTTTAGCGTTGCCTTAATCTCACTTTTTTCTTGTGATTCTAGTGAAAAGAGCACTAATGAACGCATAGAAAATATTACGCTGGACGAAGAAGAACTAGATCGAAACAGATCTCAAATAGATTTGGCATTTGCGCAAAATAAGAATTGGTATACGCACTGGAGCAGTGACCTAGGAATGTTTGATGCTTCTCAGTTCGAGTTGGTGATGACAGACTCTATTGATCCCATGGAAATGCCTGAACGTAATCCAATTCTTAAGGGTGACCCGTTGTTTCCATATCAAATGCCTCATCCAACTGGGAACGGGACGATAGATATTTATAGTTACAAAGTCGAAGCGCAGGATGCTATAGATACTCCCTTCCTTAATCCAGATTCCGAAGTCGTCTGGTATAAGGAAGATGGGATGAAAGAACGCTTACTCTTTATGGGACCTTCAGGTATGTTTGAGGAAGGACTTTGGCTGAGCGAAAGTGAGTTTTTAGTACTTGGTTTTTTTCAGGAAGAAGCTGGCTATAGACCTATGGCTTGGCTGATCAATGTTGAGAATCATACCCTGAGACAATTTCAGATGAATAAAGTTTCAGAATCCTATGTGCCACAATCGTATATCAATTCAAAAATCAAACAGGTAGATTTGGGCTAATATGGATTTTGAAAGCGTGCTCAATTTGTTGGAAAATGGGATGAAACATCCTTTGCCTGGCAAAGAAGCGCAACTTTCTATGTCTCCAAATCCTGTAGATATGAGAAGGTTTGATCCAAAACTTCCAGATAACCATAGAAAAGGGGCTGTATTAATATTGCTTTACCCATACAAAAACAAAGCATTTTTTCCTTTGATCAAAAGACCAGTTTATCAGGGAGTTCATAGTGGACAGATTGCATTTCCCGGAGGTAAAATGGAGGAAGAAGACGGAGACGAAGTGGATACGGCACTTCGGGAAGCTTGGGAGGAAGTAGGGATTCTGCCTGAGCAAGTCAAATTGATTGGTAGAATGAGTGATTTATTTATTCCAACTAGTAATTTTTTGGTAAGCCCTGTTTTGGGTTATTCCGAGGTTGTTCCAGATTTTGTCCCTGAAGAAAAAGAAGTAGCTAGAATTATCCAAGCTGCAGTCAGTACACTATATGAGCCCAGTATTCGCAAGCAGAAGATCCTAGAATTCAGCAATAATTTCCGCTTGGACACTCCCTATTTTGAAGTAGATCAAGAGATGGTCTGGGGCGCGACAGCGATGATTTTAAGTGAATTGCTACAGATTCTTGAAAACGGAAAGAGTTAGACTCTGGGCTTTTTGGACAATTGTTGGTATTGTTGCAGTCGATTATCCCAGATATAATGGAAGAAAATACTCCTTTGCTTACAAATGATGCTGTAGTTTTTGGATTGCTTATGGCAATTTTGGCTATAATTTTTGTCACCTCAGCTAGTGATAAACCTTTTTGGAAAAAATTTTACGGAGTAGTTCCGACCGTTTTGCTCTGCTATTTCATACCCGCACTTGCCAATTCCTTTGGATTGATATCAGGAGAAAGCTCCTCACTTTATAAAGTAGCGAGTAGGTATTTGCTTCCCGCCTCCTTGGTTTTATTTACCATCAGTATTGATATCAAAGGGATTTTGAAATTGGGTCCTAAAGCACTTACTATGTTTCTGGCAGGAACTGTTGGGATCATGCTGGGCGGTCCTCTGGCATTATTGACTGTGGGCACATTGTTCCCTGACTTATTAGGAGGTAGTGGTCCAGAGGAGGTCTGGAGAGGCTTGTCGACTATTGCGGGTTCTTGGATAGGGGGAGGAGCAAATCAAACTGCTATGTTGGAGGTTTTCGGACCTAGCCCAGCGCTTTTCAGTCAGATGATTGCTGTGGATGTGTTGGTCGCAAATCTATGGATGGCAGTTTTGCTTTATTGGGCTGCAAAGCCAGAGAAGATAGATAAGCTTTTCAACGCTGATAGCACCAAGATCTATGAGCTTCGGGATAGAATTGAAGAGTTCAGAAAGGGAATCATGAAGATCCCAACCCTATCAGATACGATGATTATTCTCGGTGTTGGCTTTGGTGTCACAGGAGTTGCCCATTTAATAGCGGATTTTGTTGCACCATTTATTGGAGAAAATTATCCAAATCTGAAGCAGTTCTCATTGGATTCAGCTTTCTTCTGGATAGTGGTAATAGCTACTACCGCAGGACTTTTACTGTCTTTCACTAAAGTTAGGAAATTGGAAGGCGCAGGAGCTTCCCGTATGGGAAGTGTTCTGCTATATGTATTGATTGCTACCATAGGGATGCAAATGGATCTAGGAGCCGTCTTAGACAACCCACTGTTGTTTGTGGTAGGGATAGTATGGATGCTTTTCCATATCATCATCATGCTCATCGTAGCATTTATTATCAAAGCTCCATTCTTCTATGTTGCTGTAGGGTCACAGGCAAATGTTGGAGGTGCGGCATCTGCACCTATTGTAGCGGCGGCATTTGACGCATCACTTGCTCCAGTTGGCGTACTTTTGGCTGTGTTAGGATATGCTGCGGGTACGTATGGTGCGTATCTGTGTGGCTTGATGATGCAGGCTATCTCGGTAGGATAATGAAACACACTAGAAAACTAGTTTTTATATGCAATGGATCCGATTGTAAGCAAGGCGGAGCTAAAAAATTGTATAAGGAACTGAAAGGTCTTACTGATGAACCAGCGCTCAAAGGGACCTGTAAATTCATCAAAACCAAGTGCATGGATATGTGTAAAACAGCGCCAAATGTAATTGTAGGTGATCATTTCTGTAAGAAAACGACTGCTGACAAAGTATTGGCACAAATAAAAAAGTCCTGAATTTCAGGACTTTTTGTTCTAATTAGCTGGTCTGGTGATTTGCTTGAGTGTCACTTCAGGACTGGACACTTCATTACTTCGATTTAAAGCTCTATCCTGAATAGATACATCTATTCTTATAGTATCTGTTCTGAAAATAGATTCCCAGCCCGAGGAGAGCATTCCATAACTGATGTTTCCTTCTACAGCCTGACCATCTTCTGAAGTAAGGATTCTTGGAAATCGACCATTGAATGTGGTATAGAATGGAGGGTCTTGCCATTTAAATTCCTTGAATTGCCCATTTCTTTTGATAAAGAATCTCACGAAAATATTGAATTGATTTGGGTTCTGTTTTACCCAAATAGTGTCTTTTACAACTATGTTGTTTACTATAGGATTCACTAACCAATCTATGGGATTGTAAGTTGGAGCCTCAGAAGGTCTGGTGCTATAGGTGATCAACTCTCCGGTAGAATTCCTCTGGAAATCCACATCATGAAAAGGAGGGTCGTCATCAGTAGCTGATAATCCTAGATCTCCCTCCGCATCTTGAAAATCAATTCCGATAATCAGAGAATCTGCACCTGACGTTGGCGCGTATTCGATTGATTCAAAGACGATTTTAGGGACAGAAGGGAAATTATCTGGTGGATTGATACAGGCAGTTGCGAGGATCAGCAAAAAGAATATTCCTAAATAGCTTTTTAAACGCATAGGGTGAAAGTAAATTTACCACCAAATTAAACCAATACTTTGGTTGGATTGATGCAAAATATAAAACGATGCAGGATTTTAAAAGTTTTTCGAGTAGGCTAAGTAATTTGAAATGGGAAGAATTTGAAAATCTTGCATTAGAACTTTTTCGATTCCAAGCTCAGGCTAATCCAATTTACAGGAAATACCTTGAAGCTCGAAACGTAAATACGCAATCGGTGAAATCCTTGGATCAAATTCCATTTTTACCAATTCGCTTTTTCAAAGACCATGACGTGATCTCAGCTCCGAATGCTACAATGAAAGGATACTTCTCCAGTAGTGGAACCACTGGGATGATTACCAGTAAGCATTATTTCTGGTCTGAGAGTTGGTATCAACAACATGCACAGCAAATCTTTGAGGCTGAGTATGGAGAGTTAGAGGGATTTCATGTTTTGGCACTCTTGCCTGCATATTTAGAGAGAAAAGGAAGTAGCTTAGTGAGCATGGCTGATCATTTTATCAGAGAAAGCAAATCGGAGCATTCTGGATTTTATCTCTACAATCAGGATGAATTGCTGGAGAAAATGGAATTGCTGGCAAATGAAGGGCGAAAAGTAATACTTCTAGGAGTCACCTTTGCCTTATTGGATTTGGCAGAATCAGGCAAAAAGTTCAATGCTCCATCAAACCTTATCGTAATGGAAACTGGCGGGATGAAGGGGAGAAGAAAGGAGATGATTCGTGAGGAAGTGCACGATGTCCTCAAACCATTTTTCGGTGTAGAGGCTATCCATTCTGAATACGGTATGACGGAATTGATGTCTCAGGCTTATTCCAAAGGTCATGGGAAATATACCTTACCCAATTCTATGCGTGTTGTTCTAAGAGATGTTAATGATCCACTTACTCTTTCTCAAAGGTCCCAAGGAGGTATTAATGTGATTGATCTCGCAAATTTCCATTCTTGTGCATTTATCGAAACCCAAGATTTGGGTAAGTACGATGAAAATGGAATGTTGGAAGTGCTAGGAAGATTTGATAACAGTGAAATTCGCGGTTGTAATCTCTTGGTTCAGTAATTGCTATCTTAATATTTATTGGACATATTTGAACAGAACAAAATTCACGACATGAAAAAATTAGCCACAGCTGCATTATTAATTGGGATTTTAGCCTTGGGAGCTTGTGCTTCCAGCAAGCCATGCCCAGCTTACGCGAAAGCACCTACATCTCAGGACGCCAATAGCTAAAAAAAAAATACGCTGACTTAATAGTCAGCGTATTTTTTTATATCCTCTAGGCTAATTTCAGGTTCGCCCAAAATCACCAATCTCTCTACCACATTACGAAGTTCTCGGATATTTCCTGTCCAAGGATATTCCTGCAGTTTTGCCATTGCTGCTTTACTGATACTTTTAGGAGCATCACCATTTTCCTGAGAGATGTCATCCAGAAACTTACTAACAAGTAAAGGGATGTCATCTTTTCTATCCTTCAATGCAGGCACCTGTATGAGGATCACACCGAGTCGGTGATACAAATCCTCTCTGAATCTATTCTCCTCAATCTCTTTTTTCAGATCCTTATTCGTAGCGGCCAATACACGTACATCTACTTTGATGTCTTTGTCCGAACCTACACGATTGATCAGATTTTCCTGAAGAGCACGTAGTACTTTGGACTGGGCTGAAAGTGACATGTCACCGATTTCATCGAGAAATAGGGTGCCGCCTTGAGCTTGCTCAAATTTACCTTGACGCTGCTTGTGAGCTGAGGTGAAGGCGCCTTTTTCATGTCCGAAAAGCTCACTTTCAATTAACTCTGAAGGAATAGCTGCACAGTTTACTGCTACAAAAGGCTGTGAAGCTCTATTGCTTTTGGCATGCACCCAGTGTGCTACCAGTTCTTTGCCCGTTCCATTTGGGCCTGTAATTAAAACTCGCGCGTCCGTAGGAGCTACTTTCTCGATCGTTTCTTTTACCTGCTGAATGGCATCAGATTCTCCGACCATGTCCAGTTTTTTGGAAAGCTTCTTCTTCAGAACTTTAGTCTCAGTGACTAGATTCTTTTTGTCTAAAGCATTTCGAACTGTTAGAAGTAAGCGATTAAGATCTGGAGGTTTCGGGATAAAGTCGAAAGCGCCTTTTTTAGTGGCTTCTACGGCAGTTTCTATACTTCCGTGAGCAGAGATCATGATGAATTGAGGAGATCTATCCAATGCCTTAGCTTTTTCCAGAACTTCAATTCCATCCATTTTAGGCATTTTGACATCGCAGAGAACTAGATCGTAATCATCTTCCTGCAATTTTGCCAAGCCTTCCTCGCCATCTTGAGCTTCAGTAACAATGTATTTCTCGTATTCTAAAATTTCGCGTAGTGTAGCGCGGATGACTTTCTCGTCATCGATGATCAATATTTTCGACATAGTTTCAATATAAAATAAAAAAGTGCAAGTCTATAAGCCGGGTCCTGTTTCCTCTTCTATTTTCAGAATTGGTTTCTTGTCATTTATCTAGCCCCAACTTCACAGTTGGGATCTATCGATCTACCCGTTCCGCATAAAAGCGAGCAACTTTTCTCGAAACTTAATCCGACGCGGAACCTATTTGATCTTTCAACCCATAAGGTTTGCCGTGCCCCTGACATCACTGCCAGAGCGGTGGGCTCTTACTCCACCTTTTCACCCTTACCCTTCGTGCCGATAGCTTTCGGCATCAGGGCAAGCCCCGAAGTCGAATGGCGGTATATTCTCTGTTGCACTAGCTGTAAACTGACCGTCACCAGTCAGCCTCCTTCCCGTTAGGAAGTATGGCGCTCTATATTGCCCGGACTTTCCTCCTCCTCACTATTACCATGAGACGGCGACAAGACGACTTGCACGATGCAAAGAACGTTAAAATCTTGCTATCAGTTTTAAAAATATGCGATAGCAAACAGCCTAAAAGAGGTGTGCATATATAACTCGTTCTTTTTCTGTGGCTTTTGGCTTATCTTTTTCAGATGGATAGTAGCAAAAGCAAGAAGTTTAGGAAAATGATCCGAGCGGTCAACTGGTATCCACCATTCCTATTTTCAGGGATTAAGGTTGTTGATTTTGCAGATGATTTCTCCATGTTTCGCACCAGGCTCAAACTTACCTGGTTTAATAGAAATTTGATGGGAACAGCTTTTGGAGGTTCGCTCTACGCTATGTGCGATCCATTTTTCATGTTTATTTTACTGATTCAATTGGGCGAGGAGTATATCGTCTGGGATAAAACGGCGAGCATTGAATTCGTGAAACCTGGAAAAGGAACTGTGTACGCTGAATTCAAGCTCTCTCAAGCTCAGATTTCGGAGATTAAAATAGCTGTGGATCGAGATGGAAAAGGAGTGTTTGAGTTCCCTTGTGAGGTAATAGATAGCGCGGGGTACATTATCGCAAAGCTAAAGAAAGGCGTATATGTGCGAAGAAAAGACTTTGCTAAGCCGAATGCCTAGCTTTTGATTGCTTAACTTTGCTCGCTAACAAAGAAGACCATGATAATAGTAGGGGATACCGTGCTCTCGGATGACATTAAAGAGAATTTTTTCGTCTGTGACCTAGAAGCTTGCAAGGGCGCATGCTGTGTAGAAGGGGATGCTGGTGCTCCTTTGGAAGATGAGGAAACCAAAATCATCGAGGATATCTATCCAATCGTCAAAGATTACATCACTGAGGAAGGCCGTCAAGCTATTGAAAGGCAAGGTACATGGGTATTTGATAAGGACGGTGACAAAGGCACGCCAACAATCGGAGACAACCGTGAATGTGCCTATGCGCTCTATGATGATCGAGGGATATTGAAATGCGGAATCGAGCAAGCGTACCTTGATGGGAAGACTACCTATAAAAAGCCAATCAGCTGTCATATGTACCCGATTAGAGTCACCAAATACGATCAGTTTGATGCATTGAATTACGATCGCTGGCATATCTGTGATCCGGCATGTCAGTTGGGATCAAGTCTAAAAGTCCCGATCTACAAATTCCTGAAAGATGCATTGACCCGTAAATACGGTGAGGCTTGGTATGCAGATTTGGTAGAGGAGATCGAAGGGTAGTTAGTTGCAAACTAAAAGCGCTATCACATTATAATTGGAATCGCTGAAAACCATGACTGTGTAGATTGAATATTACACGTTGGTTTTATTTATCGAATAGTAGTCCTAGCGAACGTGGTCTTGCATGAGAATCCATCACCTGAAGGAAAGGTAACTAATATCTTGTTGTTAAATTCAGGCTATGAAAACTTGCATTTCCAATAATAAAAAAAAGAGCAGTTATAAAAATAAACTGATTTTTGCTCTCAGAATATATTGAGTCTTTAGGGAGACTACAAAGTTAGAATTAGTTCTTAATTTGAAAGTTTGTTGATATTCTTTAATAGTGCTTGATAATAGTTTCGACCAATTGGAATTTCCATGTCCTCAATTTTTACCGCAGTAGAGCTAAGTGCTTCTACTTTTTTCATATTTACTATATATGATTTATGAATTCTTGAGAATTGATTAGCAGGGAGTTTTTGCATCAGATCCTTGACCGTATTTCGCAAGGTATACTGTTTCTCATTGACAAATATATGAGTATAGGTACCTTCTGCTTTTATCCAACTTATATCACAGATTAGGATTTTTTTAAGCCATCCATTTTCTCTTATAAATAGATCTGTAAGTTGTTTTTCTTCTGGTGCTGAAGCTTTTCCAGAATTGAATTTGTGATTTTCTACAGCTAACTCTATGGAGGTCAAAAGTGTATTAGTAGTAAATGGTTTGGTGATAAAACCATCAGGACATATATGTTTTACTTTTTTTACTACATCTGAGCCAGACGATGAGGTGAGAAACACAATTGGAATATTTATACTTTCTCTAATTTCTTCGGCAAGTTCAATCCCAGTTTTAATCCCTTTCAATTTTATATCAAGTAAAACTACATCGGGAAGAATTTTTTTTATGCTTGATAAAGCATTCTCCGCTTCGTCCAAAATCTCTGAGATTTCATAGCCTTGAAGCGTCAAAATTTCTTTGATATTTTCAGAAAGATTATAATTATCCTCAACTAATAATACTTTAGTTTTAGTATATGTTCTGTTCATACGCGCTTATGAGGAAGTTTATATAAGGCAAAAAAGAGAATAATTAGGAGTAATTCAATAGTTTAGAGAAAAAATCATAAAAAATACAGATATGACTGGCAAAGCGCCTCGAGTGACAATTTTTCAAAACGAAGATTTAATCTTCGATTTGAAGACCGGAAATTTAATCAAGATTAGTGATCGTTTAAGGTTGCGTTTTGGGGGAAGCTTTGATTCTCAGGTGCAAACATTTGTGGGTTTTGAGAGATTAATTTCCACATTCTCTGATTGTGGTACTGCTGGTGTAGAAAGGAGTTTTGACAAAGTTGGGGATCAAATATTTAACTATACGCTAGATTGGCAGGGTGTAGAATTTTTGATAAGGGAATTGAGTTGGGTAGATCATAAAAAGCAAACTTTCCATTCGGTTATATTTATACAGGATCGAAAAAATATATTTGAGGTCTCGTATAATGCGTTGGTTGAGATAGTTGAGAAAATGGAATCACCTGCTATTCTACTAAATCAGACCCTTACCCGCGCAATTGTCGTTAATGCCGCAACAGCTCCTCTTCTAAATCAACCTTTTTCAGTACTTGCCGCAGGTTTCATTATAAAGGATTTTTTTGTTGAAGAACAGCAATTTCTGAAAGTGATTAAATGGATTTCAGAAGGTGAATCATCGACTTTGCAGTGTGATGCTAAACTTTATTTGGAAAAAGCAGAGGGCACATGGTATGAGTTGAGTCTCTTCAAAACCAGCCCAGATGATAAATTGTTAATTTTATGTATTCTAAAAAATATTTCTGTTCAAAAGGCGACTGAGGAGAAACTAACGAGAACCAATGAATTGCTTTCTAGGGTAGTGGAGGTTCAGAACCATTTCTTGTCAAAATCAAAAGGTGCCAATCCTTATGATTTATTACTAAGCAATATTCTCAATGTAATAGATGCAAAGCTTGGGTTTGTAGGTAAAGTTGATTTTGATGAAAAAGGGAAACAAGTTTTAAGAATACATGCTGCCACAGATATATCCAGTACTGGAGAGGAATCCTTCAAACTGTATCATAATCATGTGAAGAATGATTTTCTATTTCGACATTTTGATAACCTTTTTGGAGCCTGTATAGTGGAGTCTAAAATTATATTAGAAAACAATCCATCAACAAATCCTCACGCCAAAGGGAAGCATATTCCAGGTCATCCTACGATAGAGAATTTTTTAGGAGTTCCCATATTCAAAGGTGACGAGGTAATAGGATTGGTCGGTTTAGGGAATAAAGTTGAAGGATTTACAGATCAAGATATTACCCATTTGAAGCCCTTTATTTCGGCATATTCAGTCATTATTGAAGCTTATAAATCTGAACAGGATAAGATCCGATTTGAGAAAGATTCAATGGAAAAAGCTCAAATTCTCGCCAAAGTCGCTGATCATAGCGCAGATTTAATTGTAGTGATGGACGATGAATTTAGCTTTGAATTTATATCACCCTCAGCCTCTCAGTTTTTTGACCATAGGCTTACTAATGAGGAAATTCAAAAGAAAATTAGAGCACTATTGAAAAAAACGCTGAATTCTGAATACCAGATATCTGAGGATAGGTATAGATCTCGACTCAAAATGAGTATTAGGAATGAAGGCGAATATTGGGTGGAATCGAATGTTACCAGCCTCTATGAAGAGAGTAATCATAAAGTAATAGCAGTGATCAGAGATGTTTCCTCTCAAATAAATTTTGAACAAAGACTAATTGGCTCACTCAAAAAGGAGAAACAGTTCAATTCATTTCTCTCTGACTTTATGAATATAGTTTCTCACGAGTTCAAGACACCTTTGGCTACTATGATCTCTAGTGTGGAACTTACTAAGTACTATTTGGAGAAATTGACTACAAATAATTTACAAACCTTGGGAAAAATCCCAGAATTAGAGAACATTAAAATTCATGGACAAAAAATTGAACGTGAATTAGATAATCTTCATAAGTTGGTAATTCATTCGCTCGACTACGAACGATTTGTAAATAACAGCCCAGTTTTAAAGAAGGAGAAGGTTTCATTAAGCCATTTTGTGAAAGACACACTGCAAACCCACGATTTTTTAGACAAAGTCGATTATGTCCCCGATACAGATATTGATCAAGCTGTCGAATGGGATAAGTTTTTGATCCAAACTAGCATTACCAACTTAGTAAGCAATGCCTTAAAATATGGTGGGAAAAGTAGGAAACCTGTTGTTCGACCATTCCAAAAAAATGAGCTTTTTGGAATTGAGATTACAGATTATGGAATTGGAATAACGGAAGAGGATTTGCCTTTTGTATTTACCCCGTTTTTTCGTGGCTCAAATTCAAACGGAATTCCTGGGTCTGGATTTGGTTTAGTTGCGGTTAAAAATTTTGTAGAATTGCATGGAGGGACTGTCTCAATAGAATCAAAGCTAGGCACAGGAACCAAGGTGACCGTTCGTTTCACTAAGTAATTCTCCTGAAATCACCTGTTTTTGCAGCTTTAATCCGGTTTTGTTATCTAACTGATGTTTTTTGTAACCCTGTGATTTTTATATGTTATTATATACATAGATCTTAAAATAATCACTATATAAGATTAAGTGTAAATGCTTTTTGAACACATATTTGTGTATTTAATGTTGAATAGATTGTCTGGAAATTCTAGAGTAAATTTTATTTAATATAATGGAGTTAAATTTCCTTTTTGATAAATACATCAAATGGGGAGTTTTTGTTTAAACAAAGTAGGTGGAATTTTAATTGTACTTACTTTATGTGCTATAGTTTATTGTTCTTCTGCATTAGGAAGTTCCATATATGCAAATAGTGCTAATGCTATAATTGGAAATAGAGTGTCCCCCTGCGGAGGTTTTTTGCAGCCCTCTTGCCAGCCTACTATATTTAATCTTTCCAATGCAGAAAGTAATAATGGAAGTCACGCGAGATTAGTTGCTAGCCCTGGAATTGCGATCGGTATAGGTGCGTACAAATCAAAAATTGAGTTGAGATTTGATGGGGAAGTACCAGCCAATACCACTACCTATATAAAGATTGACGGAGATGAAAGTTTGCTTCAATCCTTATTGGGAGGGAGTCTTGGTGATGTTCTTTCTGGTGTTTTGGGTTCCGTGCTTTTAGGACGGCAAGATATCATCGTTGAAGCTAGAACATCCTCAAGTTCCGTGTTAATGCGGTCTAGCATTACAGGCTTTGATACTGACCGTGTCAGGTTAGTAAGTGATGCCTCAGGTGATTTTTATATTGCGATCAAACCTAGTTCTGCCTACGATAGAATTAGAATTACAAATCAGTCCAACTCTGTAGCAGGCTTAGGGTCAGAATACGAATTAGATGTCCACCATGCTTTTTATTTTGAGCCAGACCCTTGTGGTGGAGAGCCTGTATTTACCAGCTTTGATGGTAGTGGACTTACTTTGGATGTAGCGAGTTTAAATGCCCAGATATCATCTTTAAACTTGGCCATTGATGATGATTTGGACAGTACATTTTCTGAGATTTCATTGGGAGTAGTGGGAGTGGCAGGTACTGTAGAGCAAATGATTTATTTCAATTCACCGGTTCAGCCAGGAAATGAAATCCTTATCAGTATGGCTACTGGAGAATCATTATTGGATTTGGGGCTTTTAAACTATGTTGAATTGATAGCCTATTCCAATGGTGCCGTTGTTAGCTCTACTTCTGCTGCATCCTTATTGGATTTGGACGTTTTGGGTTTATTAGCTTCGGACGAATTTTTCAAATTTCCAATTAGCGATGCCGCATCGACTATAGACCGGATTGGTATACGGGTATCTTCTTTGGTGGGGGTAGGTCTATTAGAAGGAAGCCTACAAATCAGTGGTGTAACAGTAGCTCCTATAAGACCTGAAATAGATACGATACCAGAAGAGGGCCAATTTATTATTTGTGAAGGAGAGACCGTGACTGTGACTCCAAATAATGTGAGTGGTGGAGATTTGAGTTGGTATAGATTAGAATCCAGTACTGAGATTTCTATGGGGACAGCCGATGCTTACACAACCCCAGATGATCTGATTCCTGGAGATTACGAATTTTTGGTAAAGTCGCAAGGCGCTTCCTGCGCAGGGGAGAGCGAGCCGGCAAGATTTAAAGTAAAAGTAAAGCCAATTCCATCAGCAGCGAATTACAACATTCAGCCTTCCGGGGAAATAGGAATAGATGAAGAAGGAAAGTACACCTATTATGAAGGTGTGAATCCTGTAACTCTTAATCCAACTTTGCTTGGCTGGACTGGAGAAGGAGAATTTGAATGGTATTTGGACGAAACTATGGTCATCGAGCTTCAAGACGGCGACTTGATAGGGGAGGTTCTTTACCAAGTAGACAGTGGTAAACTAACGATGACTGGATTGAAGTTTAGGGATGAATTAGACCCTTACAAATTTTACCTGAATTGGGTGCCAATAGAAGGATGTGGGCCTAGTGAGCCAAAAGAAATAGATCTTAGCTCTATTGCCAGAATACTAAATGTGTCTCTACAAAGTTTCGATGCTCATTTTGCTGGAAGAAATGAGGTAGCAGTGAAGTGGGATTTTGCAATTGATCGCTTGGATCAGCGACTAGTAGTCCAAAGAGCGGGTAGTGATCTTGTTTTCGAAGATATCTGGGAAGGTGAATTAGCAAAAAATACTGAAAATAGCTTTTTTGACACCAATCCTTTGTTTGGAGATAGTTATTATAGATTAGTAGTCAGGAGCTTAGGCGGTGAATTGGAATTTGTGTCAAATCTTCGGCGTGTTTTTAATTCGCAGCCCATAGACAAGTCTTTTTTAGTGTTTCCGAATGAATTTGAAGACTCTTTTACAATAGGAGCGCAATTCGACCAAGCTAAAGAAATTTCCTATTCTCTATATTCAGGCAAAGGCTCACTTTTGAAGGAAGGCTCAACCCAGATTGCTGGTCAGAATCCTTTTCGGATAGCGGGTTTAGAGTCCCACGCCTCTGGCCAATATTTTTTGATTATTAGAGAAAATGATCAGGTTCATACCCATCATTTGATCAAGAAATAGCTCAAGTTTCTGAGCTATGCTTTTTGTCTGTTTTTCTATAAATAACCTCATTAATGCCTGCCTCTTTCCATATTATTTCATTTAGATAACAGAATTACGCAAGTAAATAACAGATTCAAACTCGTAGAATTTACGTGTCTGTTTAATCTATAATTTAGATGTGGGTTAAATTTTTACTACCGAATTGTTCTATATGAAGCATAATTACTTTCACTACAAAATCATTGTTTTTACCACCTCCTATTTGATGGGATTAGGCGCTTTTTACTCAGCCTATGAAGAGGGTAAAAACTGCCTCAGTAATTATTGGGATAACTTCTTTGAAGTGTATTTTCATCATTTTTTTAATATGTGTAGGATAGATATAAAGTCCACTATTTCCTTCATCTCAGATACTTCTTGGATGCAGAAAAATTACTGGACAACTCAATCACTAATTACTATCTCAAGCGAAAATTTTAAAGCAGCAACATATGAAGACTTTCTTTAAACATAACATGTTGACTTTAAGTGGTATGTGTTCTAGATTTTATTTTGGAATAACATTTTTATTGTTATTTACTGTAAGTTTTGGAGCAGAAACCTTTGGTCAAAGCAAGGCATATCCCACTACTGCAACAGTAATAAGTACTGATCAGAGAGTAGACAGCGCTACGGGCTGCGGCTTTGGTAATTTGTTTCCATGCATGGGTTCTACAGTTAAAAATGTAAATAACACGCTGTCAGATAATAATGATTTCAGTAGGATGTATGCCAGTCCAGGGATATTAGCCTCGCTTGGGAAATATAGTGCTGAAATAGAATTGAATTTTGGATCAAATATCCCGGCAGACACCTGGTCTTATGTGAGAATCGGAGCCGATAGTAATCTCTTACAGGCTTTATTAGGTGGTAGCTTGGGTGATTTACTCAGCGATGTACTTAGTGCAGTTTTATTGGGCCAGCAAGAAATTCAGATCCAAGCTAGAAATAGCGTTGGATCTACTGTTTTATCAAGAAATAGTACTCAGGGATTTGATACTGATCGAGTTAGATTGGTTCAAGATGGAGCAGGAAATTATTTTTTGGCGATCAAACCGAGCGCTTCCTATAATAGAATACGACTCATTAATACTTCGACATCCATAGCAGGTTTAGGTGCAGAGTATACGCTAGATGTATACAATGCATTTTACCTTAATGGGGATGATGCGTGTGGTGAATTTAGGTTTACTTCTTTTGATGGAGAGGGCATATCGCTTGATTTGTTGGGTTCGGGAGTTAAAAATGCTGAAAATGCAATTGATACCGATCAGAATTCTTATTCGGAAATAAGCATAGGAACATTAGGAGTAGGTGCTTCTATGTTCCAATCAATCTATTATGAAACACCATCTGCTCCTGAGGATTACTTCAAAGTGAAATTAGCCATAGCAAATGCTGGTGTGTTGACTGCAGATCTAATAGGTGGTATCGAAGTACGAGCCTATAATGGGTCTAATTTGGTTTACAGAACCAAACTTCAAGGTGGATTGATCAACGGACTTGACCTGCTTACCTTATTACAAAATGGCGATGCAGTTACACTTCCATTTGGACCGGGAGTTTCCTTTGACAGGATTACAGTAGGCTACAATTCTTTGGTTTCTCTCAGTGCTTTATCCAATTCACCGATCAGATTGTATGACGTGCAGCGATTTGGAGCTACTTGTATTGATCCGGATCCACTTCCTTTGCCTGCGGCAACAGATCCTATGCTAAGCAATGGTACCTGTGATGCGAATGTACTTGCTTTTGAAAATGCCAACTTCCCATTCAATGCTGTAGATGGTAATAATGATACCTACACGACTTTAAGTGCCAGTTCTGGAATTGCTTTGGGCATTGGCGATTACGAGGGTTTTGTTGAGTTAGGATTTGATTCCAGACCTGCCGGAACTTCATCTTATGTAAGAATTGATTTTGATGAAGAAGTTCTTTTAGGTTTGATAGATGGTACAGCAGGTCAGTTACTTGGCGGAGTTGTGGACAATGTTCTTTTTGGAAGCCATTACTTTACGGTAGAAGTGAAGAATAATGGATCACAAGTTTTTGCAAGTTCCAGCAACAACGGGTTCTTTAATCGACCTGTTAAAATTGTTCAGGATAAGAATAACCACTACTACATAGAGGTAACACCTGACAGTCCTTACACGAGCATCAAAATTACTGAAACTTTAGGTGCGATAGCAGGCCTAGGCGAAGTTCGAAGCATGAATGTCTATCATGTATGTTCTTCTGCTGGTTTTGAAGCTTGCGAGCAGGCATTTGCCACTTATTCTGAGAGTAATGGTATTTCTTTGGATTTATTGGGCTTGGGAGAAGCTGGAGTTTCTAATGCAGGTTTTGCAATAGATGGAAATCCAGCTACAGCTTCTGAAATAAGTATTGGAGTAGCAGGCATTGGAGCTAGCGTTTACCAATTTGTTGATTTCCACACATCTTCTGCGCCAGCTGATCATTTCAGAGTTAAGCTTGCCATGGAAGGTGGCGGTGTATTGACAGCCGAAGTTTTGGGAAGTATTGTAATTAAGGCTTTTGAAGGTGACACTGAGGTGTTCTCCCAAGAGCTTAGAGATGGGTTAGTTTCAGGATTGGATCTGTTAGGTTTATTGCAAAGCGGAGGAACGATTAATCTTCCATTTGGGCCAGGACTTGCTTTTGACAGATTAGCAGTTGGAATTGAATCTGCAGTAAGTGCCAATGTGATTCAAAACCCACTTAAAGTATTTAGCATAGAGCGATTCAGTGCAGACTGTCCAGATCCAGAATTGACGGATCCTACAGAAACTATTCCTCCGTTTACGACTTCTGATTGTGCCGTGGAAGTGGTGGATTGGGAAAACACAAATTTCCCTCTAAATGCAATTGATGGAAATAACGATTCCTATGCAGTATTATCTGCTAGTGCAGGAACTGCTTTAGGATTGGGTTCATATAGTAGCCAGATAGAATTGAAATATGGTGCAGCAGTAGCAGCTGGAGAAACTTCATATGTTCGGATAGAATTTGAAAATGACGAGTTGAATGCATTACTCGGCGGAAGTTTGGGATCAGATCTAGCTGATTTGCTAGGAACAATAGCGCTTGGCGATCATTATTTTACCGTTACTCCGATCACAGCTGGAGGAACTGATATTTACACAGCAAGTAGTCAAACTAGTTTTGGCAACCAAGATGTGAGAGTAGTGCGGGATGAATCTGGAAGATTCTATATTGCCTTCACAGCGGATCAAGCATACCAATCGGTACGAATTGAGCATTTTTTAACTGCTTTGATTGGGGCAGAAAATACGGCTACCATGCATGTGTTTAGCATGTGTAGGGAAACTGAATTTGATCTCTGCGAGCAGGCAACTTTTACTGATTTTGATGGATCAGGAATAGCGGTAGATCTTTTGGATATCACCCAGGGCGGAGTATTTAATCCTCAATATGCTATTGATGGAAATAGCTCAAACTATTCTACTATCAATCTTGGACTGGCTGGGGTAGGAGCTTCGGTTTACCAGAATATTTATTTCAAAACGAAGTCACAAACTACTGATGCACTGCGAATCAGAGTGCAATTGGAAGAAGCAGGAATTCTAAACCTTGATCTTGCAGGATCATACCGAGTGATTCTTTACAACGGTAATGAGGAAGTGTATAATGAGTCACTTCAGAATGCATTGATCAATAATTTGGATGTGTTAGGCCTTCTAAATTCTGGAGGAATTCAGGAATTACTTATAGAGCCTGGAGTAGTGTATGATCGCGTAAGTTTCGGACTTCAGTCTCTTGTCGCTATTAACACAAGTGCTCCGATTAGATTATATGGGATAAGCAGGATTTCCGCTGAATGTCCAGATCCAGATGTGATTGACCCTCCTTATTTAAGTCCTGTATGTGCAGAGGAATTGGTTGATGCTGCATATGCAGACAATCTTCCAAATCTATTTGACGGCAACTTTAACAGCTTTGCAACTATCAATTCAAAAGGTGGAGTGATAGGTTCATTAGGTGCTTTCTCGGGGCACGTGACACTAGGCTTTGGAACTGGTGTGACTGTACCAGCAGGAACTACTTCATATATGAGAATCGATACTGATGCTAGCTTGTTGGATGCACTTTTAGGTGGTAGTGTAGGAGCGGTGTTAAGTGATCTACTTAATACGGTCATTCTTGGTAATCATTATTTCAATGTAATTGCAAATGATGCAAGTGGTACTCCACTCTTCACTGCTTCAAGTGCAAATGGCTTTGGCGGATACAATGATCAGGTCAAAATTGTGCAGGATGCTTTGGGTAGATATTATTTGGCGATCACTCCAAATGCAGCTTACAACAGCATTACGATTGAAGATCATACTGATGCACTATTGCTTGGTCAGGATAATAGCATCAATATTTATGGCTTATGCTACGATATAGGTGCTGAAGCTTGTGCCACTGGATTCACTACTTCCTTTGATGGATCTGGGATTACAGTTGATGCAGGTTCCATTGGAAGCTATGGAGTGACCAATGCCGAAAGAGCTCTAGACAACAACAATAACGACGATTATTCAGAATTGAGCCTTGGGACTTTAGGTGTAGCTGGTTCAATTCAGCAAAATATCCAGTTCAGACAGACTATTGCAGCTGGTGGTACATTCAAGATTAAATTGGGTGTTGGTTCCGGAGTATTGGATGCCGGCGTATTCGGTAGAATAGAGGTGGTAGGATATTTAGATGGTGTAGAGGTCTACGAAGAAACGTTAGAAAATGCTGTTATAGGAAGTGTGAATTTGGTAGATCTGTTTAACAATGGTGCTAATGAGGAAATTAGAATTTCTCCAGGCGTAGCCGTTGACGAAATCGCCATTCGACTACGATCTTTGGTTTCTGTCACGGCAGTGCCAAATGTAAGATTGTATTACGTTTTGCAGGATTGTGAAACTCCACTTTTCCAATCTTGGAAAAGCTACATCATCGACGGTGACGCATCTCTTACATCTGTGTCAGGCGGTGAAACTGTTCAATATACTATTCATGTGAGAAACACAGGAACTGTACCGATGACAGATTACCTGATCACAGATGCGATTCCTGCACACACTACCTATGTAGATGGAAGTGGTGGAGTAAATGATTCAGGAGTTATCACATTTGAAAATCTGGATATAGCCTCCGGTGCAACAGCGACAGTAAGCTTTAGTGTCCTAGTTGATCAAAACCTTACTGACGTGGAATTTATTTCTAATGTCGCTCTAGTGAAATCTAATCCTGGAGATATAGGAACAGAGACATATCCACCATTGGACAATGAGAATCCTACTGATCCTGATGAGAGTGGAGATACAGGAACTAACATTCCAGTAGATACTATTTTCTCAGCTGAAATATGGAAATCTGTAACTGTAGATGCAGATGCGACTCAGACAACCGTGAGCGGTGGAGAAACATTGGTTTATACAATTTTTGTAAGAAATACTGGAAATCAGGATTTGACAGATTTGAGTATCAATGATGAACTTCCAACAGGAGTGAGCTATGTTTCTGGTGGGACTTTAACAGGTACTGATGTTTCCTACACACTTGCTAGTTTGTCAGTAGGACAGTCTACTAATGTGGGATCATTTACTGTAAAAGTGGATTCAGATCTGACTGGAATAGATGAAATCAGAAATATTGCCATTGTAAGTTCTGCGGACTTGACTCCAGGAGAAGAATCTTTCCCTCCTGTAGATAATACCAATCCGACGGATCCAAACACTACGGCTGACCCAGGTACTGTGTTAGATGTAACGCCAGTTCATTCTATTGATTTTGATAAAATTGGATTGAGTAATAATGCTGACTCTGATGGTAAAGCCATTGTAGGAGATATTATTACTTACACCTTGACTGTCACAAATACTGGTAATAAAGCACTTACTGATATTTCTGTAGTTGATCAGATTCCAGCAAATACTACTGTCGTAAATAATGGTGGAGGTACAGCTGGTTCTGGTACTTTGACTTTTGATATTTCTTCTTTGGCAGTAGGCGCTATGCAGGAATTTACATTCACCGTAGAAGTGGATGCAGTAACTGGATCAGCTCCTATAGTTAACAATGCGGAAGCATTTTTTACAGATGAAACAGGTGGGAACGCATCTGAAACTGCCCAACATAGCATGGCTACTGATTGTACGGTAATTGATGCGGGAGACATTATTCTTACAGTTGATCAAAGTGCAATATGTGAGGGTGAATCAACTATTCTACATGCTAGCCTAAATGGAATAAGCATTTCAAATCCTGAATTCAGATGGTATTTGAATGCAAATCTGACAGGAGCATTCTTTACTGGTGCTGATTATCAAGTTAGCCCTTCCGCAAATACCACCTATTATGTTACTGTAGTAGCAGAAGGATATTGCTTTAGCACTCCTGCGGCTACAACCGCTATCACTGTGAATGTTCTTCCAGATGTTCCATCTACAAGTTCTGATGTGATTATTTCTGAAGGTTTTGGTACTGTGCTTACTGCTTCCATCGACCCAATGCCTGCTGATGTAGAAATTGTATGGTACAATGAGGGTGGATCAGAACTAGCAACAGGTAGTTCATACAATACTGGAGTCCTTTCTGCTGGTGTATATACATATTATGCAGGAACTAGAAATACTGTAACAGGATGTTTGTCTATTGATATTACAGGGGTTACAGTTACTGTTGAGCCATTGACGGCCGATACTGATTGTACAGTAGCAAATGCCCAGAATAACGGGACATACGTCTTGTGTGTATTGTGTTCTGTAGAAAATCCAGGTAACGCAGTAGATGGTAATATTAACACTTACTCAAGGTTTGTAGCACCTGTAGCAGTTACCGGCGGAGTATGGCAGGAATTGGTATTTGGTCAGACAGGCGCTGCTGGAGATACAATTGTAATCACCGTCGGTACAGCTGGTTCTGTGATTGACCTTGGAGTTATAAGTGGTCTTTCGTTTGAATCATATAGTGGTTCTAATGGCAACGGAGACGGAGGAACAGTAGACAATAACTTAATCAGCCTTACTTTACCTGGAGCAAATAGCAAAGGAGAGGTAAGATTTGTAGCTGGTGGAGCTTATGACCGAGTACGAATTGAATACAGACCAGTTCTAGGTGCTTTGGAAAGTGGCTGGAGAATCTACCAAGCTCAAATCAACTATCCAGTTCCAACTGCTATTACAGATGGATTAGAAGTATGTGAGGGAGAAACAGCAACGCTTGAAGCAACAGCGGCAGCAGGCACGAGCTTAAGATGGTATGATCAAGAAACCGCAGGGACATTATTGGCCAGCGGCAATAGCTATACTACTCCTGCTTTGTCACCTGCAGGTATTAAGAACTATTATATAGCAGTAGTAAGAGATGGATGTGAAGATCCTATAAGGATTCCAGTTACTGTCAAAGTTAATCCTGGTGCTACTTCTTCTGATATTATTGTTTCAGACGTAGAAATTGTAAAAGGAGAGAGTACTACACTTTCTGCAACTAGTAGCACAGTCACGAATCCAATTTTCCGATTCTACACTGATTCTAACCTTACTAATGAAATTACAAATCTTACAGTAAGTCCATCTGTAACAACTACATATTATGTAACAGTATCTGGTGATGGGGTTTGCGAAAATTCTCTAGGGGATGCTGCATCAATCACAGTGACTGTGATCGAAGCACCAGTTGCGGATGATTTGACATTGGTTGTTACACCAGGAACACCTTTAATTGAAACATTGCCGATTACTCCAGGCAGTGGCGCGATCGTGGATATCACACCAGATCTTAGCGCAGTGCCGGCAGGTGTAACAATAACTATTGACGGATCAGGTGTCGTAACCATCAATGTTCCAGCTGGCTACACTGGTCCAGCTAGTTTCGAAGTTCCCTACGAGGTAACTGACGAGAATGGTCTGAGTGATATAGGAACAATGAGGATTTCTGTGAATGGTGGTCCTGTTGCGGATGATGTGGCATTAACTGTCACACCAGGCAACCCATTAATTGAGACCTTGCCGATTACTCCAGGTAGCAGCGCGATCGTGGATATCACACCAGATCTTAGCGCAGTCCCAGCAGGTGTAACAATAACTATTGACGGATCAGGTGTCGTAACCATCAATGTTCCAGCTGGCTACGCTGGTCCAGCTAGTTTCGAAGTTCCCTACGAGGTAACTGACGAGAATGGTCTGAGTGATATAGGAACGATTACGATTACCGTGAACGGAGGACCAGTTGCGGATGATGTAACATTAACTGTTACTCCAGGCACACCATTAATTGAAACTTTGCCGATTACTCCAGGCAGCGGCGCGATTGTGGATATCACCCCAGATCTTAGTGCAGTACCTTCAGGTGTTACGCTCACTATAGATGGAGCTGGTGTTGTCACTGTCTCTGTTCCGGCTAATTACACTGGTGCATTGAGCTTCGAAGTTCCTTATGAAGTAACAGACGAAAACGGGCTGAGCGATATTGGAACCATAACTGTGAAAGTGATTCCGAGTGCAACGGAGGCTGATATTACAGCTGATGATTTGGAGATTTGTGAAGGAGAGACAACAACGCTTTCAGCAACTAGTCCAACAGTAACGAATCCAGTATTCAGATTCTATACGGATGCTGGTCTGACTTCAGAGGTGACTAACCTATCTGTAAGTCCAGCAGCCACGTCTACTTATTATGTAACAGTTTCCGGCGACGGAATTAATGAAAATGCACCTGGCGATGCAGCAACGATCACAGTAACGGTAAATCCAGGCGCAATGACTTCTGATATTTCAACAACAAATGTTGAGAT
The DNA here is from genome assembly GCF_900112005.1 of Algoriphagus aquimarinus. GTDB lineage: Bacteria > Bacteroidota > Bacteroidia > Cytophagales > Cyclobacteriaceae > Algoriphagus > Algoriphagus aquimarinus. The sequence goes on from NZ_FOKK01000017.1 coordinate 40,494, forward strand.
CTGTGCAGGAGAAAGTACAACGCTTTCAGCAAGTAGCACAACAGTAGCAAATCCAGTATTCCGATTCTATACCAATGCTGGTTTGACATCAGAGATCACTAACCTGACGGTAAGTCCAACAGTGACTACTACCTACTATGTTACAGTTACTGGAGATGGTGTTTGCGAAAATGCTCCGGGTAATGCTGCAATGCTGACGGTGACAGTGAATAAGACAGATGCACCTGTAGTGAATAATCCTAATCAGAATTTCTGTGAGACGGATAATCCAACTTTGAATTCAATAGCCATTGTAGGAACTGGTATTAAATGGTATGCATCTGCCAATGATAATTCACCACTTGATCTATCAACCCCTCTTGCAAATGGTGTGACGTATTACGCAACTCAAACTAATCCATTGACGAATTGTGAAAGTATAGTGCGAGCTAGGGTTAAGGCGATTTTGAATAATTGTAATACCAATGATGGGTTGGTAATTCAAAAAATTGCTGAAAGCGAAAAAGTTTTTGCTGGAGCGACATTCACTTATACTATTTCAGTTAGAAATACGAATAGTTCTGCTGTATCAAACGTAACAGTAACGGATGCCTTGGACAGTAGATTGACATATGTTTCATCTAGTAATTCGGGACAATTTGATGCTGGGACAGTGACTTGGAATATTCCATCAATCCCAGCGAATTCCATAGCAGACCTTACCGTTTGGGTTTCAACCTCATCTGATCTCAGTGCAGGAACGCAAATCTCCAACGTAGCAATTGTTTCCAGTCCAGATGATCCAGATTCTCCAAAAGAATCTGATCCGGAAGTGGTGACCGTGGAAAAAGATGTGGATTTGGTTATTACTAAAACCGCAAGTGTTTCCAGTGTCCTTGCTGGTGGAGACTTCAGCTACAAGATCACAGTGAGCAATACTGGACAAAGCGATGCCACAAGCCTTAGTATTACTGATGCTTTGCCAGATGGCTTGACCTTTATCTCTGCGGATAATGGAGGAACCAATAACGATGGAACAGTGACTTGGTCGGTTCCGACTTTGGTAGCTGGAGCAAGTATAGATCTGATCTTGAATGTGATGGTAAATGCTGATGTAATAGGAGGAACTCAAATCTCTAACCTCGCGCTTGTCTCTAGTACTGATGATTCAGATTCTCCAAAAGAATCCGAACCTGCAGTAGTGACTGTGACGAAAGAGGAAGAGAAAGCCGTGAACTTGACCATAACCAAAACTGCAAGTGTTACAACAGTGCTTGCGGGTGGTGACTTCAGCTATATGATATCAGTGAGTAATACTGGAAATAAAGAGGCTACTGACCTAAGTATCACAGATGCTTTGCCAGATGGCTTGACCTTTATCTCTGCAGATAATGGTGGAACAAATAACGCAGGCACTGTGACATGGTCGGTTCCGACTTTGGCAGCGGGAGCAACTGTAAATTTGGTCTTGAATGTAATGGTAAATGCTGAGGTAGCAGGTGGAACTGAAATCTCCAACGTAGCAATTGTCTCTAGTCCAGATGATCCAGAACCACCTAAAGAATCTGATCCAGAAGTGGTGACAGTGCAAAAAAATGTGGACTTGACCATTACCAAAACTGCAAGTACTTCAACAGTACTTGCGGGTGGAGACTTTAGTTATACGATCTCGGTGAGTAATACTGGAAATAAAGAGGCTACTGACCTAAATATCACAGATGCTTTGCCAGATGGCTTGATCTTTATCTCTGCAGATAATGGCGGAACCAATAACGGTGGAACAGTGACTTGGTCGGTTCCGACTTTGGCAGCGGGAGAAACTGTAAATCTGGTATTGAATGTCATGGTAAATGCTGAGGTGCCAGGTGGAACTGAAATCTCCAACGTAGCAATTGTCTCTAGTCCAGACGATCCGGAAACTCCTAAAGAATCTGATCCAGAAGTAGTGACCGTGCAAAAAGATGTGGACTTGACTATAACGAAAAAGGCAAGTACTTCAACAGTTCTTGCGGGTGGAGACTTTAGTTATACGATCTCGGTGAGCAATGCAGGAAATAAAGAGGCTACTAACCTAAGTATCACAGATGCTTTGCCAGATGGCTTGACCTTTATCTCTGCAGATAATGGCGGAATCAATAATGCAGGCACTGTGACTTGGACAGTTCCAACTTTGGCAGCAGGAGCAAGTATTGATTTGATCTTGAATGTGAAGGTAAATGCGGAGGTAATAAAAGGAGCTAAGATCTCCAACATCGCAATTGTCTCCAGCCCAGATGATCCAGAGCCACCTACAGAATCTGATCCAGAAGTGGTGGAGGTAATAGACCCGCTATCATTTACAATTGAGAAAGTATCTAATGTCTCTGAAGCTAGAATCGGTGATGAGGTGACTTATACGATTAAAGTTACAAACATCTCAAGCCTTGTGAAGGAAGAGATAGATGTAACGGATAGGCTACCAGAAGGATTATTGTACTTGAATTCTGACCAAGAGGGAATATTTAATAACGGAGTAGTATCGTGGATAATCCCATCATTGGCAGCAGGTCAAACTATTGAGCTGACTCTCGTTACCAAAGTAACTGATGAGGTAGAAGTAGGCGATATTATTTATAACACTGCAGTTGTCGATCTTCCTGGAGATGGAGAAGATCCTACAGAGTCTGATCCTAGAGATGGAGTATTAGTGATAGATGAACCTACTAATACTAACACATTTATTACCGCCAGAAAATGGACAGATGTTGATAAGGTAGCGGTTGGAGATCTAGTTGATTTCACTATTCGAATAGAAAATAGTGGAGATTATATGGCCTATGATCTAATGGTAATAGATTCCCTACCAGCAGGAACAATGGCAATGGAAGCAAATCCAGCAGGTGAAATATCGGACAAGACAGTTGTTTGGAATGTCGATAGTCTTGCAGCAGGTGCTTGGTTTGAGGTGAAAGTGAAACTACTAGTAATGGCAGATGAAGGACCAATGGTCAACTGGGCCTTTATTTCAGGAAGAAACATCCCTGATGTAAGTACAAGTACGACTCCTATGGACCCAAGTAATGAAGTGGATCTCGTACTAGATAAACAAGTGTCTTCAAGCCTGATTCAGGTGGACTCAGATTTTGAATACAAAATCACGGTGACCAACAATTCAGAGAATACCAGCAATGACGTAGTGGTAACCGATGTACTACCTACCTCAGTAGAATACTTAGGTGCAGATGTATCATCAGGCTCGATATCCTACAACGCAGAAACGCGAACGCTGAGCTGGAATATGGTATCCATTGATCCAATGGTAGTAGAAACGATGACTATACAGGTGAAAGCGATTTCCGAAGGATCTGTCACTAATACTGCTAGTGCTGTTTCAGACGATGAGGAACTTGAATCTTCCGATAACACAGATACAGTCACACATAGCCAATTGGTATTCAGAATACCAAATGTCTTTACACCGAATGGCGATGGTATTAATGATACCTGGGTTGTCAGAGGACTACAGGAATTCTTCCAGCGAAATGAACTGATGATAGTTAACCGTTGGGGTGTAGAAGTCTATAAATCCACAAACTATCAAAATGACTGGAATGGAGAAAATCTGATTGGTGGTACTTACTACTACCAGTTCCAATTAACAGATAGTCAGGGTGTAAGTCATACTATGACAGGTTACGTAACTATAATTAAGTAAGCAAGATGAAACTATTTAAGATAATTACTTTGCTCGCTGGATGCCTGCTGCTGTCTCTAAATCACAGCTTTGGGCAACAGGTACCTCAGTACAGTCAATACATTTTTAATCCTGTATTTATAAACCCTGCCTATGCAGGATATAAGCAGCAGCTGTATTTGCAGTCCTATTATAGGAAGCAGTGGACGGGTGTGACGGGGAGTCCTGAAACATTTGCTGTGGCAGGGGATACTTACCTTGAAGAAGCTCAGCTGGGAGTCGGAGGTCAATTTCTGACAGATAAGTTGGGAGCTCAAAGGACGGTGGCTGCCTATGGAAATGTTGCCTATCATCTTCGCTTAAGTGATACTAAATTTCTGAGTTTTGGAGCAGGTGCAGGTATCGTTAATTCTCAAATGGATGGTTCTATGCTGAATCCTGATACGGACAATGATCCATCTATTCCATTGTCTAAGGAAAGAATTACTTACCCGGATTTGAAGCTTGGTTTGTTTCTATATGACGAGCGTTATTATATAGGAATCGCAGCTGATCAAGTGCTTTCTTCAGTAGTTGATTTCGATAAGGGGGACGTAATGTTTGAGCCAAATCCCCATCTCTACATGACTGCAGGGTATCATTTTGATCTCAACTATAATTTTTCCTTTGTGCCTTCTATCATGTACATGGATGATTTCAAGGCTCCGGCCAGAATGGATATCAATGCCTCTTTGATACTGAATGATATGTTTTGGTTGGGAGCAGGATACCGGTTTGGTATAGATATGCCGGGTAGAGACATCCAAGAGGGATTGAAGAAATCTACCGCATTAGTGGGGATGGTTCAGGTACAACTTCGAGAAGGTCTACGGTTAGGATATGCATATGACCATACACTTTCAAGATTTTCAGTGGGGAATTTTACCACTCATGATATTTCAATAGCATTCTTGTTTCCGCCTAAGCGTGTACGCTTGGTCTCTCCAAGATTCTTTTAAGCAAAATAACTGATGAAAAGAATAATTTACATTACGAGCTTCCTGTTACTTTGCTTTGTGAGCTGTAAGCCTTTGGCTTATAAAAATTACTTAGAGGGAGTAAAACAGAGTGAAAATCTTAATTACTCTTCAGGTATTGAGAAGTTTTTGCAAAGTTGGAATGAATCGCCCGAGCCTGAGACAGCCAGAGGGTTGGCTCAGGCGTATTCCAAAATCAGGAATTTCGAACAAGCTGAAGAGTGGTACACTAGGTTGGACAGAGATGAGCAACTACTAGCTGAGGATCTAAAACCCTATGCAGAAGCTTTGATTGCCAATTCGAAATATTCTGAGGCTACAGCTGTACTTTCTCGATTGGATTCAGCTCGAGCAAATCCCGAATTGGAATTTATTTGGAAAACTGCTTTGGGGGGAAAATCATTTTTAAATAAATCTTCAGAATCAGCAATCAATCCTATTTCTGAAGTCAATTCTTCTTTTTCTGAATTTGGACCGATGATCTCAGATGATTCAGTTCTTCATTTTACTTCAGATAGACTTATTTCAAAAAATACCAGAATAGATCCTAATAATGCGCTTAAAAGTGATGTGTACGGTTGGACAGGGAATGGATTCCTGAAAATGTACGAATTAGGCTGGGATGCTAAGAAAAAGACTGTAAAGGGTACACCTAGGGTGACCGAGAATTTGGAAAGTGACTTACACGTTGGGCCATTTTATGAGAAAGGAGACAATTTATTTTTGACTATAACTCAAGCTCAAAAATTTCAGAAATCAGGAAAAGGGACTTCTAGAAACTACACGTTATTCCCAGAGTTGTATTTCGCGCTCGATAGCGGTGATGTGAATTTGGATTCTTTTAGTCCATTGCCATTTAATGATGCTTTCTCTTATTCTGTATCTGATCCTTTTTATGATCCTTCAGATTCCAGACTATATTTTTCTTCTGATATGCCGGGCGGAAGTGGTGGTGCAGATTTGTACTTCTCTGAATGGAAGAATGGAGTATGGTCTACCCCCCAAAACCTTGGGTCAATAATCAATACCAGCGGAGATGAGAGAACTCCTTATGTGGATAAAAATGGTATGTTTTACTTTTCAAGTTCAGGACATGCTGGATTGGGAGGATTGGATGTTTTTAGAAGTTCTTTTGAAAATGGTGAGTATGTAAACCCAGAGAACCTTGGAAGCCCTATAAATTCTAACCGTGATGATTTTGGTTTGTCCTTAGTTCCGGGAAGTGATACTCAAGCTGTTTTTTCTTCTGATAGAAAAGGTGGTAAAGGATTGGACGATATATATTTTGCCGACCTCAATGTTCAAAAAGATCTAGTTATCAAAGGTTCTATTATCGATAAGGAAACTGGACTGAAATTGAAAGATGCAGTCGTAACGCTTTATAATGATCAGAATCATCTAGAAAATACTTACGTTTCAGAGGAGGATGGCTCCTATAGATTTAAAGTCAATTTCGATCAATTGGTCCATGTGGAGGCAAAGAAAACAGGATACCTAACTGGTGCCTCAGGCGATATCTTAGTGCCTAAAGCTACTCAGTTTCAAGATTCTGTGCTCACTAGAGATATTTACTTAGATCAGATCAAAGTAGGCAAAACGTATACACTGGAGAACATTTACTACGATTTTGATAAGTGGGATATCCGCGAAGACGCAAAGCCGGAGTTAAATAATTTGATTAAGATACTTAAAGACAATCCTACTATTAAGATAGAATTATACTCTCATACAGATTCCAGAGGCACAAATGCCTACAATCTTAAGCTTTCTGATAAACGTGCCCAAGCTGTAATCGCTTATTTGATTGAATCAGGAATTGATGAAAATAGACTTAAGGGAGTAGGGTATGGGGAAGAAAAGTTGTTGAATTCCTGTGGAAATAACGTTTCCTGTACGGATGAGCAGCATCAGGAGAATAGAAGGACAGAATTCAAAATTACAGAATACTAATTCTTAGTAGGTAGTGATGGATGTTATGAACTTCGTCCAAGGAGCTACTAAAAATATTGTTATGGTTGGTATAAGTATACTAATGACCTATGTAACGGAAAAGACCGCCTATTTTAGGCGGTCTTTTTTAATAAATACACCAGTTTAATAGGGCGAAAATTGAATGTTTGTTGGTGTTAAGTTTCTAGTATTTAAGTGGTTAATTGTAATTTAAACACACATGGGTTTTAGGAAATCCTGAATAAATTTGGATTTACTTTTCACAATATCTTCTTTTTGCTCGATTATATTTTTTGAAATACCAAGACTGAATTTTGTTACAGTCTCAACCAAACTTGATGTGTTCTCTTCAGTCGATTGTAAACTTTTGGTAAAATAGGCTAAAATTGAAGAATCCAAATCGTGCCTATAGACGATGTGTAGGGTGCCATTATTTCCTTTAAAGGCATTAATGGCATCTTCAATAAATCCCATCAAAATTTTCTTAACAGAATTCGAATCTCCCTTAATGAGAGGTAAGGAATTGTCTATAGAAAATTGAAAATTGAATTTATCATTTTCGGTAATTATGTTTTCTAACAGTTCATAACTGTCAATAGTATCCATTCCTTGCTCCCTAGAAGAGTAGGTGATGTGAAAGTCTTGTGGATATGTCATGCTTAAGGTTTAGTGAATAGGAGCAAGACTAGGGTGATCGAGCTCTATTTTATTTAACGTGCAATGAAATTCAGATTTTGTGTGGTTTAGGGTTGAAAGTTGATTTTATGGGTGAAAAAGGATTTGAAAGTATAACTTGAATCGATATGTTTTGTTTTTATACATACCAATTACTTAGGGAATCATTTTTCGATGTAATGATTTCCAGCTCGATGAATCAAGTTTTATTCCGATAATTTTTTTCTAAGATTTTAATCCTTTGGTTGGGTGACTTAAGGATTCTGGGCGCTTAGCAATTCCCTGAAAGCATCATCAAAAGTAGTCTAATGCAGCTTAATTGGATGAATACAATAATAAGATAGATTTCAAACAAAATAAAATTCTGAGACAGTTATAATTAAAAATGGATTAAATGACAAGTATTTTTACTCAAGATGGGGAATTTTTTTCCAGTCAGATTAAGTTTTTAATTTATAAATGCTTTAGGCAATAGATCAATAATTCGTATTGCAACTTTGTCAATGTTGAAGTTTGGAGATATACGAACAGAATTTCACTTCGGATCAGGCAACTGAACTATTTTTCTGCGAAGTTTAATTTTTAATTAATTGTTTTAATTATTTCAACGATGCTTAATTGACATCAACATTTCGGTATAGGATTGATTCTTAATGCTTTTGTACATTCATTCGGGCACTATTTGAAAGGGGCCAAGGTTCTTCTTCCCCAGCCCTTAGGTCACTTTCATTTTTTCGGAATAATCGAATGGGACCTTGTGCTTTGATGTTTTTTTATAGGTGCCTAGGCTTAGGTAGAACTTTCCATCTCCGCCATTTTTTTACCAACATGGGCTATGACTTCAGAAAAATCCTTACTAGGACTGAATTCCAACATTGTTATATCTTCCTGAACAATACCTGTATGGCCTGCTGGCCAGTAAAATGCTTCTCCAGCACTTGTTAATTCCTCGGTGCCGTCATCATAAATAAGTAGAATTTTCCCTTCCAACACATAGCCCCAGTGCGCGCTATGGCAACTGTCATTATTCAATCCTTTCAGTAAGGGAGTGAAATCAGTTCCTTTTGGTAATTCACTATATCCTACAGTGATTCCACCACAATTTGGCATTGCTCGCATGATGGTATTCGGAGCTTGCATAATAACTGGAATATCTTCTTTTTTTACGTTCATGATTACAGTTTTTTAAAGGTTGAAAATTACTTAGGTAGTATATTTTGATTGATTTTGAACAAGTTAGTTGGATCGAATTTCCTTTTTATTTGGCTGAGCCGGTCGTAGTTATGCTTATAACTGGCTTTGACTCGTTCCTGACCTTCATCCATCATAAAATTGGAATAGGCTCCTCCCGAAGAATAGGGATGTAATGCCTCCCAATAATCTTTACACCAATTGGTGATTAAACCTTTATTAGCTGGGTCTGGATCTACACCCACAATTACTCCAGCATACTTGGTGTCTCTATACGCCCAGGGAGTGTCTTCAGCACCAATTCTACTTGCTGCTCCACTGATTGGATATAAATGCATCTGAGAAAGGGGAGTGGGAATAGAGGAACCAAATATTAAATGTTGCTTGCTTACATCTGGGCCTAATTCATTGAAAAAATCTGCTCGCCAATACCATTGCAATCCTGAGGGGAAAAGTCCGTCGAATAAGGTCTGGATAGCAGGGTATGGCATTTCGCTCACATGTTCAAATAAAGGATTCATTTCCAATATGGGCTTGAACACTTCTTTTGCCTTGTTCATGTCGCCAGTATAGCACCACACGATACCGCAAAATTGTTTGTTATGTAAATGTTCAGGAAATGGTGGGCCGGGAATTGTCAGGGTTGCAATGAATCCATTCAAGTCATCCTCAGCGTTGTGAATGAATGTATGATACCAATCCATTATTTCTTCTGTTTTTTCGATAGGCCATAAAGTAGGTCCACCAAAAACAGTTTTTACCGGATGTGCCTGAAATTTAAATGAAGTTACAATGCCATAATTTCCACCTCCACCACGAATAGCCCAGAATAAATCTTTATTCAGTTCAGCATTTACAGTGACAAAACTTCCGTCCGCCAAAACCATGTCTGCTTCCAGTAAATTATCAATAGTTAGCCAAACTGCTTGTAAATGAGTGGGCATAAAAAAGCCTAGCTAGTAGAAGGAAACTGAAAAGATAAAATTAACCTTGTCGTACCTATCGCCACTTTTCCCAGTAAGTGCATAAAGCTTTTGCTATCAAGTCATTGTATTTAAAACTATTAATTGTAGTTTACAATACATTATCGACTAGAATCATATTTAGAAGGAGCCTTTGAACTGATAATTTGTCGCTCCTAGTAACAAGTGATTCAATATTAAGTTGACTTTTGATGTGAAGTTTTTTTTATCCTGCCTATTTATCAAATAGTTAAGTGATGTAGGTCTTTCTTTAATTTTTAAAAACTGAATGCATGTTTGATCAACCAATCAAAAAAGCTGAGACTAAATCCAGTACAGACACTAAGAAAAGCAATTTTCCAGAATCTACTTTATCAGGTAAACCGTATCAAATAGACCATAGACCTGAGGCAGTTTTTCAAAAAAAAATCATTGAAATCGCCCAATTTCGCAAAGTAGAAAATTTGCAAAATATATCTAGTTCTCCTTCAGAGGTTCAAGATCCTATCCAAAAGAAAAAAAATGATACTGGACTTCCGGATGGACTTAAATCTGGAATAGAGAATCTCTCTGGATATGGTCTTGATGATGTGAATGTCCACAGAAATTCAACCAAACCTGCCCAACTGAATGCTCATGCATTCGCTCAGGGTACAGACATCCATCTTGCACCAGGCCAAGAGCAACATCTTCCGCATGAAGCTTGGCATGTCGTTCAGCAGAAACAAGGAAGAGTAAAACCAACCATGCAAACCAAAAATGGACACAGTGTCAATGATGATCTTGGCTTGGAAAGTGAAGCCACACTAATGGGAGGTAAAGCTCTACAAACAAAATCTAAAGGTGATACTAAAATAAAGACCGGGGTTTCCTCCCAAGTATCGCAGCTTGTGAAAGACGAGTCATTAAGGCCATACTTAGATCAACGGACAATTGAACTGAAGCAGAAAACTAGAGAGATACTTCAGGTTATGGGCACTTTGGGACAAGACTGGGAAAAAAATTATGGAAAACAAGGTAAAGATAAAGCAAGCGAAAAGGTAAAAGGTTTACTTGAGGGAGAAACTACAGATTATTCAGCTGAAATAAAGAAAGCAGCATTAAGGGAACTTTGGTCTAGACTTACTCCCGAAGAAAAACTACAAATGGCCTCCGAAGCAGCAAAAATGAGTGGATCAGCTCTTTCATCTTTACTCAGTAATGGTTGGACAGCTATTCAGGAATTGGTCCAAAGTTCAAACTCTGAACCTTCTGCAAAAAAAGAGAAGCAACCTCGAGAAAAAAGTAGTCAAGAGGAGCCAAAAAGAAAAGAAAAGCAAGTTGAATCCAGTAAAAGTGAGTCTGGTTCAAATTTCCCTAAACTTGGTAGTGCCGGATTTTTAAATGATTTAGAACCGGAAGATATTTATAGGCTGTATAAGGCTAGAAAAAAAGTGCTGGATGAAATAGCAAAAGCAAAATCGAAAGTTACTGACACGGCTGGAGAATTAGGAGGCTTTGTAGGTGAAGAGGTGGGTAAATTCATGGACGAGCGGGATTTTGAAAAGAGAATGCTGGGACAAAAGAATGCATTTTTGGTAGCTGGAAAAAGACTGGAACTATTGAAAGAAGCTATAGCGGACAATGAGGATTCTAGCAGATATGAAAATGAAATAGTAGCCCTAGAATATGCGTTAAAGAGCTTGAATGGACCTGGTATTGTATTTAGATTCGAATTGAATGACTCAGCTAGAAAAGAGCACCCCAATAAATGCATGCTAACAATTGATGCGATAAGCAATTCAGGGCCAATTATTACTAGAGACAATTCTTTTTTTGATGTGATTGGAAGTGTTAAAAGAGTTGGGGAAAGTCTAATTGAGTCAAGTAACTCTAAAAAGCTTAAACTCTCTAGCGCACAGCAGGATTTGTCCACAGAGTTAAAAGGTGCTTTGGACAAATCTTGGAGCAAATATACCAGTTGGGGTTGGACACCTGATGGAGTTAGTAAAATCAGGAAGGGGATAGACTCACATGGGGCTCCAAAAGAAAAGTTGGAATGGGCTAAAGGGATTGCAAAAGATGCTGCTGCCAAGGAAAGTAGTAACCGAAGTCCTGAGACCCAGATTTTTTATGAGCTTCTTGCAAAAGTTGATGTCACAGATGAGGTCAAATTAAAAACCATTACTGGAGAACTTCATCAAATTAGTTCCCTGCTTGGGTGATAAGGATGGTACCATATTATTAGAAAGTCTTTTGAAAAGTCAGTAAGGAGTATTTCTAAGTATCTAACTCTATTGTTAAAAATAAATGATTGATTTAAGTTCCTTGCAGAACCAAAATGCAAATACTATTGAGAAAGAGTTGGCTTGGTTGCAACAACTTTGGCTATTGAGGGGTAGGATTACTTTTGAATTGTCCGAATCGGAAGAATCTTTTGAAAAATTGCTTCCACCTGATATAAGTGATGACCATAGTGCCTATTCAGCACTTATTTCTCAGTTTAAGATGAATTTTCATGAGCGAATCGTACTCTTGTTAGCTCTGATTCCTCATATCAAGCCGGCGTTTCTTGATATGCTTCAAATAAAGAATCAAAATTATGATCTCCCATTTACTGAATTTGGTGGAATAAAAGGTGAAAAGCATAAGGGGATGATTCCTACAGGTGAAACAGCAATGTTTATTTTAGGAGGCACTTCTCTGAATCGTAGATTTAATCTACTATACCTTTTTGAGCATGATCACTTTTTTACAGTTAAAAATATTCTTCGCATAGAAAGCTCAATTCCTGGAGAGCCTATGCTTAGTGGTGCCTTAAGAATAGCAAAGGAATATCAGGTGAAATTAACTACATCGAAAAACTTCACTCCGAATTTTGACGGTGAATTTCCAGCGAAAAGAATTCAAACAAAACAGGAGTGGTCTGATCTTATTGTTAACGATTCAGTTCTAGAGGGGATAGCGGAAATTAAGAACTGGTTAAAGTTTGGGACTAGGTTAAAAGATGACTTTAAGTTTGGAAGAAGAATTAAACCCGGATTTAAAGTCCTATTTACCGGTCCGCCTGGCACCGGGAAAACCATGACAGCAAGTTTACTTGGTAAAACTTGTAATATGGAGGTTTATCGCGTCGATCTATCAATGATTGTTTCCAAATTTATTGGGGAAACAGAAAAGAATCTTGCTCGAGTATTTGATCAAGCAACTGATAAAAATTGGATCTTGTTTTTCGATGAAGCAGATGCTCTATTTGGAAAACGAAGCCAAACTTCGGATTCACATGATCGCTATGCTAATCAAGAGGTTTCATTTTTACTTCAGCGCATAGAGGATTTTGACGGTTTAGTTATTCTTTGCTCCAATTTCAAGAATAATATTGATGAAGCTTTCTTTAGGCGGTTTCAATTAGTCGTAAACTTTTCCATTCCTGATAATTCTCAGCGACTTGCACTCTGGCAGACAGCATTGCATGGGGAATTTAAATATGATACTCAGGTTGATTTGGAAGACCTTAGTGAAAAACATGAGCTAACTGCGGCAGAAATCATCAATGTGTTACGATACTGCCTATTAAAGTCATTGGAAAGAAATGATAATACAGTATCCAACACCGACTTGAAAAATGGGATAAAAATTGAGAAAATGAAGGAAGGAAAAATTTTATAAGGATAATTTAGTTATCTTTGCCTCAGGAAAATATTCTATGATTATCTCCTCTTCTTTTTGGTTATTTTTAGTTTGAAGATCATCTATTATGAGCAGTAAAGCATTTATTTCAGCGTCTTTTTGTGTTAATGAAATTGCCATCAACGCAAGTTGAGATTTTTCATCGTCCAATTCCCTTTGAAGATTTTGATCTTTTTCTTTCAACAACTGCAGTTGTTTTTGGAATGTTGAAAGGTCGTGCTCTCTGTGTGATTGATTATGATCGAGAAAATTTATTTTCTTGGTAAAAAAGGATCTCATCAAAAATATTATTACAACAAGCAGAAATAATAGGATAAACAGCAGATAATAATAGGTATTCATAATGGTATTTAATAGGTGTTAAAAATTTTAATTATCAGTATATAATATTTAAAAATATTAGAGGAATACTTCTTGTATTATAAAGGATTTTTTTTTAATATTCAAGTACAGTTTTTAATGATTACCATTTTTCGTAGTCAAAATTTTTATTTTAATATTTTTATGATTGACGCAGTACTAATTCACCTTCGTGATTCCTTGAATCAGTATTTTAAAAATCTACATGGATTTGACGAACATACTGTCGTAATTTCAAATATTGTAGATCAAAATGGAGCTTCATGGTTGGAGGTAGAGAATAAAATAGTGATTTCTCTATTGTCAATAGGTGAGGAGCCTTCTATGAAGAATAATTCATCACGGGTTGGGGCCTTTGATGGATCTGGATTTCAAAGTAAAAACTCGATTTTGTATTTAAACATGCACGTCATGTTTTGTGTGAATTTTAGAAATAAAAAATATCTTGAAGGTCTTAATTTTCTTTCACATATTATTAGTTTTTATCATAGAAATAGATTAATAGAATCTCGAAGCATTCCTGGTTTTTCGAAAAAAATGCAAAAAATCTCCATGGAATTATGCACTTTTTCCTATGATAATATGAGTCATATATGGTCCTCAATAGGGGCAAAGTTAATGCCTTCATCTATATATAAGATCAGTTTGATTCCAATAGACGACAGTCCAATGACAGGATATACTCCTGCTATAAAATCATCAGGGGAAATTAAATAATAAGGAATTTTGAATCAGGTTTTTCAACATATAGCAACGGTAAGCTTTCAGCATGAATTTTTTCCTGAATCAGGTTTTTCAGGATTTGAAATCACTGTATCTCCAGAGAGTGAGCGTAGATTTTTAAATCTCCAGTTTCATATAAAGAGATATAATACAGGTTTTTATATTTTCAGTTCTTCTCCAGAATTGGCAGTTAATGAAATTTCTCCAATTCATTTTCATATCAATTTTAAAGATTCTTTTTTCTGGAATTATACTGATTTGAAAAGTACTATGCAGCGAAATCATGTGTTGTTTTTAGATAATTCTATTGATGAAAAATCACCCTATTTTATGGGTATAAATACAACCTTTACTTCTTCTCAATTTATTTTTCTTAATATAAATGATCTGAAAAATGTATCAAAATACGTAGGAGCTGCTTTGCAAATTAAGAACTCAGCAGGTGAGATATTTCCCTATCCAGAATCACTTGGCTATGGATCAGGATTTTTTGAAGAAGGTTTTTTTTCAACTGTTTCAAAAAGTGATTTTTTTCCTTTTTACCATATTAATGGGAATTCATTTAAAACCCCAGATATGATTTTATCATTTTCTCCCGAAATACTTTATCACAAAACTTTGAATGCTAAACCATTAAATTATTCACTTCAATTTACAGCTAAAAAGACCTTTTGGAAATATATTCTAGTAGATAAGGTTTATGAGAATTTCCAGAAATTGAGTGTAATTGACTTGACAAATACTGATGTTATTTTTTCTAAATCCGAAATCCAAATTTCTCCTAATATAAAAGCAACATGCTTTGTGTCTAATCAAGCTTTGTCTTTTTGTGGAGAAGATAATAGGCGTTTTCAGCTGGTAGATCAATCTAACACTACGTCAAAAAAAAGTAAGATAATTTTAAAAAGCTTACCTCTTGCTACCGCTGAGATGCTACACGCTACAGAAAATGAGTCCGAATTCGATTCTTCGCATATTTTTATTTAACCAGTTTTAATCTTTAAACAATTTATTTCATGGCACAAAATCTCATGACTCCAGGAGTCTACATTGAAGAGAAAAATGGGTTTCCAGGTTCTGTAGTGGAAGTTGCTACTGCTATTCCGGCTTTTATCGGTTATACGCAAAAAGCCTCAAGAAACGGGAAATCATTACTTAATCAGCCTACTCGGGTAACCTCATTTGCTGATTATTTAGCACTGTTTGGTGGAGCATTTGCTCCTAAGTTCACACTTTCTGATCCTGCTTCGGGTGATAGAAATCTGGTTTCAATCAACGGAGCAGAGAAAAACGTTGCTTACAAAACAGACAACATCTTTTACTTGTATAGTAGCATTCGTTTATTTTATTCTAATGGGGGAGGTACCTGTTATATCGTTTCAGTAGGGACCTACGCAAACAAGGAAAGTCTTCCAATTGTCAAAGAAGAACTGCTAGGTACATCTAGAGATGCCAATGATAAAATTATAGAAGGAGGGCTTGCAAAACTGGCCAAAGAGTTAGAACCTACTATGGTGGTTATTCCAGACGCGGTACATCTTGGAGAGGATGCGTATGAAGTTTATAAACAAGTCCTTGCGCACTGTGTGAAAATGCAAAGTAGATTCGGCATTTTTGATCTTTTTGACGGGTACAATGCTCGTGAAATGGATGTTAATAACGTCAATGTTTTCCGTGAAAAAATTGGTTCAGAATACCTCAGTTACGCTGCTGCCTATTATCCATGGTTAGAAACCAATATTGTTTCTAAATCGGAGGTTACCTTCAAAAATCTTGATGAATCGATAGATCTAACGGCAATACTCCCAGAAGCTCGGGCTGTTGATCTTGTAAGCAAATTTCCAAAAACAGAAGATGAGTTCAAGGCTAAACTTATAGCTGACAAACCTAACCTTAGTGATGAGGAAGTAGTACTTGAATTGCCTAAATACATAGCAAATCAAGAGAACAATTATCATTTGGGCTTGATAGCTACTAGTCCTACTTATTCTACTCTTTTGGATGAGATTCGTGCAACTATGAATCTTTTGCCTACTGCCGGAGCTATGGCTGGAATCTACACTATGGTAGATAATAGTAGAGGTGTATGGAAAGCCCCTGCAAACATCAGCTTAAATGCAGTAGTGAAGCCATCAGTTAATATTACCCATGATCAGCAAGAGGATCTAAATGTCAATGCACTTTCAGGAAAGTCTATCAATGCTATTAGGACTTTTCCGGGTGTAGGTACGCTAGTTTGGGGAGGCAGAACGCTGGATGGCAATAGTCTGGATTGGAAATATATCAATGTAAGAAGGACTATTATCATGTTGGAGCAATCCATCAAGCTGGCTTTAAGAGCCTATGTCTTTGAACCAAATGATGCCAATACTTGGGTAACGGTGAAAAGCATGGTTAATAATTTTCTTACGGAGAAATGGAAACAAGGTGCATTGGCAGGAGCATCCACCGATGATGCCTTCGATGTTCAGATCGGCTTGGGTACTACAATGACAGCATTGGATATTCTAGAAGGTAAAATGTTGATTTCAGTCAAATTGGCGATTGTAAGGCCTGCTGAATTCATCGTAGTGACATTTGAACAACAAATGCAAAAATCATAACTAAATCATTTTAACAACACTTTTAATTTAAATAATCATGGCAGGAGAAGCACAAGACAATGTATGGCCATTACCTAAGTTTTATTTTCAGGTAGATTGGGGAAGTAGTAATACGAATTTGTCTTTCCAAGAGATCAGTGGTTTAGAGACTGAAACTCAACCAATAGAATACAGGCATGGAAACAGTCCCGTTTTTTCCACGATTAACATGCCCGGAATAGTCAAAAACGGCAAAGTGACTATGAAAAAAGGAGTTTTTGTAAAAGACAACAACTTTTTTGATTGGTATAGCAAGATCAAAATGAACACCATAGAACGGCAGACTGTAGTAATTAAACTTCTGGACGAATCCGGTGCTCCAACGATGACCTGGCAATTAAATAATGCTTGGCCGACAAAGATCAGCTCTACAGACCTCAAGTCAGAGGGGAATGAAGTGGCAATTGAGAGTATTGAGATATCTCATGAGGGACTTGTGATAGCTAATAGCTAATCAGAATGGACTACGGTTTTTTTAAGGATGACTATGCTCCACCTACTGCTTTCTATTTCAATGTCAAGTTTTTCAAGCTTACCGAAATGGATAGCAGTTTTCAGGAGGTCTCCGGCCTTAAAGTCTCAGTAAAAGTTACAGAAAAGAAGGAAGGTGGAGATAATGACAATGTTCATTATCTCCCTAACCCTCCAGTATATTCTGATCTAGTATTGAAAAGGTGCTTGCTTCCCAATTCTCAACTTACTGAATGGTGCACCGATGCACTTGAGCGCTTCAAATTTGATCCATTGGACTTACAGATTATCCTTTTGGGACCTGATAGGGAAAATATGGCCTCTTGGACAGTGTCGAATGCATATCCAATTTCTTGGGAACTGTCCACGCTGAACAGTACTAAAAACGAATTGGTCATTGAAACACTTACACTGAAGTATAACAAATTTGTAAAAGATACTTAAGGTATGACGCTAATAATTAAAGAATTAACCATAAGAGGCGAGGTGATTGGTGATGATACTTCCTCTAATAAAGGCAAGTTTTCCGACGCTGAACTTTTGATTTTGATGGAGGCAATCAAGAAAGAAATAAGGGAAGAATGCATTGAAAAATTTCATGAGTTAGTCGATAAGCATTTGATAAGATAAGATGGAAAGTGGGAAACTGACCAAAATGAAAGTGATTGGATACAAGGAGTCTGATTATTCGGCAGAAATTGGCGAATATGAGGTTCTTGTGAATCCTGATAACTATAAGGATAAAGCGGAATTACGATACAGTTCGAATTCTTCACCTATTGGGACTTCCATGGAATCTGTGAAATTTCGAGGTGCTGGTGCCCACGAATTTGAGATTAATTTTTTCTTTGATGGGACAGGAGTGATGACCAAACAAAAAGTTGATGATCAGATCAATCAATTAAAAAGTTTGATTTTCACTTATAATGGGGATATACACGAACCAAACTATGTAAAGATATTTTGGGGAACGCAGTTCCTGTTTCAGGGTAGATTGAAGACTTGGCAGCCTACCTACACCATGATGGATCCAGACGGCACTCCGCTGAGAGCTGAGATTGCCTGTGTTTTTATTTATTCCATTACCCCAAAGAAAAAAGCACTATTAGAGAATAAGAACTCTTCCGACCTCACGCATATCAGAGAGGTAAAGATGGGTGATCACTTACCTGCCATGTGCTATAAGATCTATGGAGAAAGTAAATATTATATACAGGTAGCACGCTACAATGGGATTAGTAATTTCCGAAGCATTTTACCTGGTGATCAAATTATTTTCCCACCTATTATTTAGTCTATGATCAAACTAGAGGAAAATCCAGATGTACTTAGTTTCGAGATTTCGGTCAATGGACAGGTGTTGGATAGTACCGTAGAAATCATTTCGATTCAAATTGAACAAGAGCTAAATCGTATCTCTTCAGCAATGATTAGAATTTCGGATGGGGGGGCTTTTGGTGTTTCTAACGAGTTATTCTCCAATAGCGACGGAGAAGATTTTGTTCCTGGAAATGATATTGAAATAAGTCTTGGTTACGGAGACAAGAGAAAATCTGTATTTAAAGGTATTGTGCTAAGTCAGCGTTTGATGGTGAAAAAATCAACTTCATATCTTCAGATTCTATGCAAAGACAAAGCCTTTCTTCTGACTAAATCTAGATCAAATATGATTATGGATTCAAGTTCAGATGATGAATTGTTCAAGTCATTGGCTAGTAAAGCTGGAGTTTCAATTGAATCAGCGTCTGCCGAAAAGTTACTATATCCATTAGTTCAACATAATTCAACTGATTGGGATTACTTAGTGATCAGATCTGAAATTAGTAACTTCTACGTAGTCACAGATAGTAATAAGTTAGTCATCAAAAAATTTGATTTCAGTGAATCTGCGGTTGCAAATCTTTCGGCCGATAGCGTCGCAATTGAAGTGGACTTAGATCTAAATGGGGAGAATCTCTATTCTGATTTTGAATTTAATGCTTGGGATAGTTCTAGCCAAGAGATCATCCAGAACAAAGGGGGGTTAGCTGACGGGATTTCTCAAGGGAATCTTTCTGCGGTCAAGATAGCATCTGACCTAAATATGCCTGCTATGAATAAGTATGCTTCCGCCGAACTCGTTCAATCGGAGTTAGTAGCATACACCAATAGCTGGATCAGTAAGACAATGCTATCCAAAATCCAGGGGAAAATTAAAGTTCCTGGAACGTCAAGTGTAAAAGTGGGTGAGCTCATCGAATTAAGTAATTTTTCAAAGAGGTTCAATGGGAAAGCTTTTGTCTCAAAAATCATAAACCAAGTAGAAGAGGGAAGTTGGTTGACTACCTTATTTCTTGGAATGAATTCTAGATGGCATTCTTCTCTTCCAGATATTGAAGATGATGACGCAATCGGGCTATTACCTGCGGCAAGAGGAATGCAAATCGGAAAAGTAAAAAAGATCGATGCAGATCCTAGTGACTCATTCAGGGTACAAGTGGAGCTTCCTACTTCTTCCAATGCAGATCAGAAAAACACCATTTGGGCAAGAATAGCTTTTCCCTATGCTTCATCAGATGCCGGATTCTTCTTTTTCCCTGAAATTGGAGATGAAGTATTGATCAGCTTTCTCGGGAATGATCCTCGTTTTCCTGTGATTACCGGTAGTCTATATTCTCCTAAGAATGTACCAAAACATACGCCTTCGGAAAAAAATGAATTCAAATCTATTTTTTCCAAATCGGGTATTTCTATCACGTTTGATGATGATAAAAAGATTCTGACCGCCGAGACTCCCGGTGGACATTCAGCAGTATTCAGTGACGACGACAAGTCGATAACATTAAAGGATAGTAATGGGAATGAATTTGTACTAAATGACAGTGGCGTAAAAATTTCCAGTGTTAAAGATATTACACTAGATGCTCAAGGTTCTGTGAGTATCAGTGCTAATCAAGATATTAAGCTCTCTGCCAGTGGGGGAGACCTAAAAGGGGAAGGATTAAATGTCGAGATGTCGGGTCAGATTGGATTTAAAGGAAAAGGATCAGCAACAGCTGAATTATCAGCCTCAGGTCAAACGACTGTAAAAGGCTCAATAGTCATGATAAATTAAAGAAAATATGCCTCCAGCAGCCAGACTTACAGATATGCATACTTGTCCCATGTTAACACCAGGATTGCCACCTATTCCTCATGTGGGCGGGCCAATAGTAGGGCCTGGTGCTCCTACGGTTTTGATAGGTAGTCTTCCTGCAGCCAAAGTGGGTGATATGCTAGTATGCGTAGGCCCTCCCGATTCTATAGTTAAGGGATCAGCCACAGTAATGATCATGGGAATGCCAGCAGCCAGAATGGGAGACTCTACTGCGCACGGTGGGTCTATTATTTTAGGCTGCCCTACAGTTATTATAGGAGGTTAAATTAGATGGAAACTAACGAAAATGCATTTTTAGGTTTAGGGTGGTCATTTCCACCTGCGTTCGATCAAGATTATAAAAAGGTAATCATGGTCGCAGGTGAAGAGGATATCATGGAAAGTATATCTATCATATTGGGGACAATACCTACTGAGCGAGTCATGTATCCAAAGTTTGGTTGTGGTATTCTCAAATATGTGTTCGAAACGAATGATCCAACTGTATATACCATGATCAGAGATACAATTTTTGATGCCTTACTTTACTATGAACCCCGTATTAAGGTGACAGAAATTCTATTTGATAAAGCAGAACTCTTCGAGGGAATACTCCGGATATCCATTACGTATACCATCATTATTACGAATACAAGACACAATATGGTATACCCCTTTTATATAAATGAAGGCACAAACCTTTAAAGTTATTTACGATGTCAAAAGGAATTAATCAATTGGGAAGAGTGCCTCAGGAATTAAGACGTTCCTATGTGCTTCCTGATGAGCGCACCTTTTTTGATCTAATAGATTTTACGCTTAAGTACTCAGAAAAAGTAAATTTTTTCGACTTTTCAAATACCCCAAATAATTCATGGAGGTCATTTTTGATGAGTGATTTTTTATTCATAATCGCATCTATCGCAGGTCAAGATATTTCTTATTACAAAGTAAGGCATGAGGCTCTAAAATTACAGTTAGAGGAAAGCGCGAAGAGGAAAAAAGAAGAGTTGATTTCACAGCAAAGTGCCAATTTATTGGCACTGGCCAAAAACTTATTTGATTGGGAAGAATCACTTTTAGCAAGCGGATATAAGGGAGTTATTTTAAAAGAATTAAAAAATGCTTCAAGCTATCTGGAAACAGATATTCGAAAACTAATACAATTACAATCTAAGTTTTCTGAATCCAGTTTCAATTTTTACCCAGGTAACTCTATGGATAAATCCCCTGCGGATTTGGACGAACTTTTTAAATTGTTTTACAAAAATGTGATGTTTGTCCAAGAGAAAGCATCTCAAAAGTTTGATTTGGATCAGATTGAATCCAATCAACACCAGCCGCATATTGGCTTGATAATTTCATTTTTGAAACTCTTTCAAGAGGTTCAAAATCAGCAGAACAACCTACTTGAGAGACACCTTGATTATTATTATCAAGAGATTTTGGGACAGATGCCTGCTGAACCTAAACCTGCAACGGCCTACCTAGGAATTGAATCCCTCGGACTTGAGTTTCTTCCAGCAAATACACAGGTAGAGATGAAAACGGAAGCCAAATCTTCGCTGACATTTAATACGTTGACTGATACGCCAGTTAGTCAAGCTAAAATCACTGAGATTTGGACAGTTTATCAAAATACATATTCTCCTTTTACAGATAATGTATTCGATCAGGAATCAGAACTCAATTCCATTTTTGATGAATGCCTTTACCAAGGGGAACCTTGTTCTTCTGTTGATTTTACAAATCATAAGGGTGGATATCCTATGGTATTGGGGGAAGATCAGGAATCATTGGGGAAGAAGGAAAGAACCGTGTTTCCCAGTGATATTGGTTTGGTGATTACCTCTCCCGTTTTGATTTTGGCAGAGGGTGAGCACAGAATCAAAATCTCTATTCAGCTCACTTCAGATTCTTTCATAGCTATTCAAAACCTGCTAGCATCTCTTCTTACTCAAAAAAGAGAATCAGAAAGTGGGGATATTTCTGATTTGGAAAAAAAATCATTCTTTCAAGCATTTTTTAATAAGGCTCTTAATGTCTCTGTTACAGGGATGAAAGGTTGGGTAAACCTGAGCTATAGCTATTTCTCGGTGGACATCAAAACGCATAAACTAGAACTCTTTTTGGAACCAGAGTATCCGAATGAGTTTCTCGTACCTTTTGATGAGAAAATTCATGGAGGATTTAGTGGAACAGCCTGGCCTTGTGTGCGTCTTTTGATAAATAATTTTGCTTCACTTCCATCTTACAAGCCACTGAAGCTGCTAAAAATCAAGGAAATAGAAATTGAAACTCAGTCTGCAAATAGCTCAGTTGCTATTCTAGCTTCAAATCAATTGGGGAAATTGGATGTGTCTAATCCATTTCAGCCTTTTGGTCCACTACCAGGATTTGATTCCTATTTTAAAATCTACAGCCCGTTAATTTTAAATCGTCATCTTCAAAATCTTCAATTAAATCTGTATTGGACAGGGCTTCCCAAAAGTAGAAAAGGGTTTGAATCTTATTACAAGGGATATCCTGAGCAGATCAACAACGAAAGTTTTCAGGCTGATTTATTATCCTTTCAAAAGCATTTTCTTAATCAGGACGTTGATGCGAAAGACAAGCAAACGGTTTCATTATTTGAGACCAAAAAATCAGGTGATGGATCCTTGGAGGCTAATAAACACATAAATGTCAATATTAAGCTTTTAGAAACTTCGAATTTTCCTGTGTTAGGTAATCCAATCTATCGTGGAAAGGAACCTGCATTTTTTCTGAAGTTGAAGGAACCGAGAAGTATGATTTTTGGTCATCAGATCTATCCAGAACTTTTTACCAGAGCATCTCTTCGCAAAGGGTTTTTCAAGAAAGAAACGGCTATAGTTCCAAACCTCCCTTATACTCCCACCTTGGATCATATTGATGTTTTGTATTCCAATTGGGCCAAAGAAAATCTATCACGCTCTAATTCTGAAGACCAAGACAGTATAAAATTGATCCATATATACCCATTTGGATACGAAGAGGTTTATCCCGGAAGTAAGAAAGGTTTTGAATTTCTTATGCCTCAAATTAATAGAAAAGGGAACCTATTGATAGGGCTTTCAGGCCTTACTCCAAACTCAGTGATCTCTATAGGGTTTGATTTGGTGCCTGCATTTTTTATTCATTCAGTTACCAAGGCCCCCGCGATATCTTGGGAATTTCTCGAGAACAACGAGTGGTATCCCTTGGATAAGCTTCTATTGGAAGACAGTACAGAAAGTCTTATACATCCAGGAATTGTTAGAATTAGACTTCCAACTAAAATATATTCTCAGCATTCAATTTTGCCTTCGGGTAAATTCTGGCTGCGTATCTCTAACTCAGGCAGAACGGAATTGAACTCTAGAATCAAAGCTGTATTTATTAATGCTGTAAAAGTAAGGGAGCAGTTGCCTGCCATTAGATCAGTTAAACCGCAAGAATCTTTTCCTAAAATAATCTCAGCCGATGTCCTCGGATATAAAAACATAAAAAGTGTTTCTGGACCATATGGATTAAAAGTTTTTACTAACCAGCAAAACCCAATACATGCGATTGGTAAAACCAGTGAAACCCTGAGGCATAGAAATAGACCTTCTATTGGCTGGGACATTGAACGAATAATTCTGGAAGAATTCCCAGAGATAGGGAGAGCAATGGTTTATGGTCGAAGTGATTTCCCGAACAGTATAGTAAGCGGGAGCAATATTCAAGTTGTAGTGGTTCCACTAAGCTTTGATTCCTCGGTAGCTAACTACACCCTGTTTAGAGTCCCTTTTGGCTTGCTCCAAGATATTAAGGAATACTTGAAACAGTTTATTTCACCTTATGCCTCCTTGGAAGTTTGTAATCCAGTATTCGAAAAAATTAAAGTTCGTTGTACGGTCAAGTTCATAGAATTTCAAATGGCTGGATTATTAAGGGATCGTTTGGAGAAGGAGTTAATTGAGTTTTTGGCACCTGATCCAATCAGTGATGCGGTTGGTAAAGGATTTATGAACTCGATTTCTAAATCTGAGATTCTGAATTTCATAGAATCTAAACCCTATGTGGAAAGTGTTTCGGGGTTCTCAGTTTTACAGATTATAGAATCTCCTGGCAATAACAGGATTATAGACACGGCCAAGAATGTGCCTAAAATTGAGGTGCTTAGGACCATTACTCCTTACGCAATCCTCACCTCAGCTGAGCAACATCAGATCGAAATCATTCAAAAAGATGACTGGAAAGATCCCCGCCCAGTAGGCATTGGAGATCTTACAATCGATTCAGATTTCATAATTAAATAGTCTTAGAACCAAATAATATAATGAAAGAATTAGGTTCCTCAAGTTTGGTGATTAATGACCGCAAACAACTAAAGAAGTATTTTGCTGGAGGTGAATTGCCTCAAGAAAACCATTTTGTGGTGTTGATAGATTCCATGTTCAACAAAGTAGATGATGGAATCAACAAGACAGACGAAGATGGTCTGATGATATTCCCTGCTGGAGATGAAGAAAAACTACTCAGTTTTTATGATAGCCTGAAGGACAAAAAGTCAAGCTGGATGATTGTCAATGGCAAAGGAGAATCAAAGGGGTTGATTTTAAGAGAGCGAGATTCAGCTTATCCTACCATTTATTTTCAAAAAGAAGGGAATATTGGAATAGGAACCATGTCGCCGAGATTTAAATTGGAAGTGCAGGGTATTGTGGCTTCAGAGGGTAGGGTAGGCGTATTTCACAACGGTCAGGTCCCTGCTGATGGCAAATGGCACGAGGTTATAGGGGGGTTAGATGGTTGTCACGGATTTGAAATCATGGCTTATGCAGGGAAAAAGGATCATGGTAAGTACGCGTTAACCCATGCAATTGCGTTGAGCACTTTTGGCCGATCTAATCCCAAAATAAGAAAAACCTCTGCCTATTATGGGTTATGGTGGCACAAGCTTTCATTAAGGTGGAGAGGCGATACCAGAAATTATAATCTTCAAATTAGGACGCTTAGTAATTATGGAGAGGGAGAGAAAATATCTTTTCAGCTTTCAAAAATATGGGATGACACCTTCTTAAAGGATTTTTAAATGAAGGATTACGCTAGAATATCAAAGGAAGAAGCACTTTCTACAGCGGAAGATTTTTTTGCATTAAAGGCAAAAGGGCTAAGCATTGTTCAAAAATTGAGCGGTGGTCTTTGGACTGATTATAATTCTCATGATCCGGGCATCACCATACTAGAGCAGCTCTGCTATGGGTTGACGGATATTGCATTTCGAAATAATTTCCCAATTGAAGATTTACTTGCTGAGGCTCCGTTAGGGAAAATTGATTGGAAAAAAAACTCCTTTCATGCTCCATCTAAAATTTTCAGTAGTCATCCTGTGACACTTTTAGATTTCCGCAAATTGATCATCGATTCGTTTGAAGAAATTCAAAATGTATGGGTGATCCCAACAACTCCTCTCTCGAGAGAAGCGAAACTTTCTGGTCTCTATAAAATAGAAATCATGCCTTCTTTAGCCTTTCAGAAAGCACTGACCAAATCACCACAAATTTTGGATGTGGTGAAAACCAAGGTTTCAAGTTTTTTGGATTCAATCCGAAACATCGGAGAGTTTTTCGAAGAACCTGTAGTACTTAAGCCCTCTCCTTTTGTATTGGAAGCGAAGATTGATATTGGTGAGGAACGGGATCCTAACATGGTTTTTTCCGAACTGCTTTATTCCATTGAAAAATACCTTTATCAGCCGGTAGCTTATTCAAGTATGGAAGAATTGTTGGCCGAAAATAAAACCCTTGAAGAGATATTTACTGGCCCAAGACTTAAAGGTGGGTTTATTAAAAACTCAGAACTAAGACCTAGAGCCGCAACCTTGTATACAGAGAGCTTTCAACGAATTTTCTCAAAAATTAATGGAGTAAAGAAAATTGTTAATCTCGTTTTTGATAGAAATCCAGAAGTAACTTTTCTTCGAGTAAAAGAGAATTGCTATGCGAACCTAACTACAGGCTTGAGAAATCCTCAATCTATTTATAACACCATCAGTCTGTATATCAATGGAAATAAGCAATCCATTAACCGAGAGATTGTAGATCAGATGGTTTTGGAACTCTGGTCCAAAAATTTTCGGCAATATCAGTTTGACCAGTTTAAAGAAAGTTACTTAGAGACTAAACTGAAGGGAAGGTTTCGCGCTCTTGAAGAATATACTTCCATTCAGCATCATTTCCCTATTATTTATGGAATAGGAGTAGAAGGACTTTCCTCTAAAAACACTTCTGAAAGAAAAGCTAAAGCACGGCAGCTTCAAGGATATTTACTTTTGATGGAGCAGTTAATGGCAAATGCGCTAATGCAGCTGGCAAATTTTCCAGAATTGATTGATCCTAAGGCAGCGATTTCCAATCCTACCTATTTCTCTCAAAAAGTGGATTCAATAGTCAACTTTAAAAGTCTTGAGAGGGAATTGACTGAAAAAGATCATTTATTTCATAAAACAGCTTTGGATCATTATTCAGGAGAAACTGAAGAAGGAAAGTTGGATAGAAAAAATCGATTCCTAGATCATTTTTTAGCTCGATTTGGAGAAAATTTGGATCCATTGCCTTTTAGTCTTGCCAAGAAACTCAATCTCCTGACTTCAGAACAGGAGTTACAAGAAGTGCTAATTAAAAGCAAAGCAAATTTGCTGTC
Organism: Algoriphagus aquimarinus; assembly: GCF_900112005.1. GTDB lineage: Bacteria > Bacteroidota > Bacteroidia > Cytophagales > Cyclobacteriaceae > Algoriphagus > Algoriphagus aquimarinus. The sequence goes on from NZ_FOKK01000017.1 coordinate 67,610, forward strand.
CAAAATTGATGATTTTAATTACTATAGAAATAAAGGACAAAATTTAAGTTCGTCGGGAATGAGTGCATTGTCAGGTCTGGAGCAAGTGTTATATGCTAAGACTGGGATGAATTTTTCAAGTGACTATTTGTCCAAGCAAATTCCCGTTAATATTGAAACTCCTCAAGTGTTGGAGGTGAATTCCAGTAGGCTTGAAAATGACGAGAAGCTCTATCAATCCTATAGGTCTTTCAGCACTGAGGAATGGGATAAGATTTTAATGCCGTCTGATGCATCCAGCCTGACCTTTAATAAAATTTCCATTAAAAGTCTTTTTGCGAATCCTCTCGAGCATAATAGCTATCTGATTTCTAAATCAAAAAGTCTTTTGGGGAATTGGGAAGTATTGTTTCAAAAAAAACATAATTCTTGGGAATGTATATGGTCTGGCTCTGACAGAGAAGATGCTTTAAATAGACTTGGAGCTACACTACAGCATATTCGTAATCTTAATAAGGCCTGTGAAGGGTTTTATCTGGTAGATCACATTCTTTTGGGGGAATTTCTTTCAGGTTCAGAATTTGGATTTCATTTGGAGGATTCTAAGGGACAAATTTCCTTTTCTTCAGGTTACGTGAAATCTGAACAAGAAAGGGACGATTTGATTCAGGATTTTTATACTTCCGCTCTTGTGAGAAGTAACTACTCGGTTGACGGGAATCAATTCAAAATTTCAAATGAGCATTCACGTGTTTTAGCAAGTTGCCAAATCTATGATTTGAAAGGAAGACGACGGGGTTTTGATGAGTTGATAGCGGAAACCAAGATAACGGTGCTTTTAATGGCTGGGACAGCAGATCAACAAAGCTATTTCGCTTTGCAACAAGTTGAGAACATTCGGCTTAAAGGCACTTTGGATTCCAAGGGTGTAGTTCAACAAGTGAAAGTGGTACTCAATAGAAAATTAGCTTCAGGATTAATTATTGGGGAAGACTTTTTCAATTTGAGATCAACACTTGTTTTGCCAGATTGGCCTGCTAGATTTCAAGAGAAACATTTTAGATACTACTTCGAAGAACTCGTTAAGCAGCGGGTTCCTACTCACATCAAATTAACAATTCATTGGAAGAATTTTAATGATTTTCAGAAGTTTGAAACAGTTTATTTTAAGTGGAAAAATAAACAACATCTGAAAAGCACAACAGATGAGGTTAGAAAGGCTGAGCTATCAATCTATCAGATTATCAGGGAATGGGAGGGTAAAGCACCATGAAATATCCGGAAAATCACCAAATCAATAAGTCTATAATAGATCTGAAATATCATTCCCGCAATCAGGCAATTCAAAATAATGCTTGGCTTGAAGATACCTGTGAAGGTGACTTGTTTCCTGCACTTGAAGCAACTATGCAGGAAGTGTTTCCTGGAGAATATTTTTTGGCTTTGGATCATCTGGTTATTGATCTGGGGGTTATCACTCAGCAGGAATTAAGAGCTGGTTTTTCAGATCGTGTTAAGATTGAGTTGAAGAAGCAGCTACAAAAATTAAGGAGCAATTCCTTTGGGGAGAATTATTTGAACATTGATGACAGTCTCCCCATAGACTCAAATATTCGTCTGAATGCTATCTCTTATTATTTACAGCATGGTTATTTTCCTTCATGGTCAGTTCATCCACCTAGCCTCCAGGAATTGCTCGATCACTTATTGAATAATTCACCCAAGCACTTCGCGGAGATGATTAAGAAGCTGGGAAGCAGGTCTTATGAATTCCGAAAAAGAATTGCATTAGAATTCACCTCAAAACAAATTGACCGGTTAATTCGGATACTGGAACCATCTGATGCCAATTGGATACTAGATATACGAGAAGGATTATCAGAAAAAGTGATAGAGAATGAAGGCGGAGAAAAGCAGGTATTGAAAGATAAACTACTGAATATCCTGATTCTTAATTATCTGCTTGTAGAATCAGGATCTAGGTTTAACAAAGTTATTTTCACAGAAAGTTTACTGAATCGACTGGCGCACCATTACAATATTGAACTCAGTCGGCTTGTTAATACTATTTATACTATAGTGCATCTCACTGAGTTTAGAAGTGCTCTATTCGAAGAGTTTAAAGAAACAATTGTTATCATCAAAGATCACTTGGAAAGTGATGATTCTCTAACAGAAATACCAAGAGAAAAACAGAAAAATCGCTCCATCTTGGAGGAGATTTTAGAGATGATGGGCGGTATACAACATGCTACTAAGCTTGGTTGGGATTTATGGTCTGATAGACAAAAATTAACTTACCTTCTTCATCAACATACCAAGTTCGTTCTTAATTTAACTGAAAAACAGATCCTTTCTTTACTTCAGATATTAGAAGGTGGACAAAGTGAAAGTTACAATTCATTGGCTTCTACTGTTTTTTCCGAAGCGATAGCTAGGGATAATAATAACAGAATTGAAAAAAAAGAATATCTAAAACTTAGCCTTTTAAATTGGTTAGAAGTAGATAATCATAGTGTGTTCGGGTCAAAGGGCTCTTGGTTTGCCGCTCTCATTTTGACCGTGAATCAGAAGTTTCAGACAGATTCCATTTCAATTGAACGTTTTGAACAAATAGGCAAAAGTAATGGAGTGCCAACGGCGAAGTACATTCTTCTATTTCTACAGAATCCTAAATCGAAAGTGTTTTTTGAAAGTCATAAGAAATCCTTCCAAAAGTCAAATCCGGATGTGGAAGAAGCGTTGCTGGGATTTTGGGCTTTGGATGTAAAGAAAACTATCCTCTATTATCTAACTAGTGGAGCAATTTCTACTTCTCAAGAAATGGTAAGTTTTCAGGATCTACAAAAGGCCTTGGGGCATTTGGTGGCTGAAAAGGATGAGTTTCTTTTGGAGTTGATCACTTCTCAGGATTCTAATCTAGAATCCAATTCAAGGTTGATTAAGTTATTTGGTGCGCTTCCGAATCCTACCATAATCAGCTATTTCAAATCAGTATTTCCTGTGCTGAAAGAGTATATTGACTTTTTAGTCCCAATCCTAAACGACCAAACAAATACAAAGAAAAGAGAACATCTATTGTCTAGTCTGTTTTCTCAATTTCAACACCTAAAAACTCACGGAATTGGGAATGATAATGAGTTGATTTCCAGTTTTCTTATGCTGTTTTTTGATAGTACGCAATCAGCCAAGAGAAATGGAAAAGATGTGATTGATCTGCATAGAGCTAATTCCTTCTCAAACCTAATTGTCGACAACTTCAACTATTTATACATAGAAAATGAAGCCCAGCAGTACTTGAGGATTTTAATGCTTTCACCAATTTTACTTCAAGGTCAACATCGAAAGCATTTTTCAACTTTGCATAGTAAAGGCCTCCTTGGAAATAATTCAACCTTCAAACTTAGAACTCGCGATTATCAAATCTATCGTTCTCTAAAAAAAATAGCAAAATTAAAGTCCTTCAAAGAACAAGAGTCATTCGCTAAGGCAAAGGATTACTTAGACAGTTTTCTTTACTATTCAATTGAAAGGGATTTTCAAAAGCTACATAAGTTAAGCTTGAAATGGGATTATTCTAAAGGAAAACAAAAAGAAATAGAGCAAACAGTAATTCAAATCTGGGGAAGGTATAGCTCTCATAATAGAATAGTTGAAAAGTACTTCGAATCTCAGGCAACCAAAATACCAAGTTTAATCGGAGTTATATATTTTCATCTTCCGATATCCCAAAGAGTACTTGCGAAAAAGGCTTTTAAAAAGCACATTCCTGAAAAGCTTTTGGATAGTTGGGGTAGTGAGTTCTTAACAGAAAATAGTAATACGAAGTCAATTGATTTTACCAACCTGTTTGATTTTGGAAGTATTGGTATTAATTCGACGCACGTTCCACAGGTCGCATTGGATCAAATTAGCAGACTATATTCAGAAATAAGTCAAAAATATTTTTCATCGGATATATCCTGGAATCAATGGCGATCCGCTATTAAAAAAGCAACTTTATACGCCTTATTTTGGAAGGGAGATCAGGATCCAAAGCTGTTTTTGAAAGCTTGGTTGAGTAATTTTGAATCTATTTTAGAGCCAACTATCCTTCACCTACAGCAATCACTTGAATTGGTAAAGAACATCAGGAACTCTAATTATATGAGTTCCTATTTGAAGGATGGGATATTGGAGATATTGCACTCAAAATCAACTTCTCAGGATGTCTCGTCTTTCCAGGAAACTGTTCTATGGATTGAAACTTATTTATTCTTGGAAAGAAATGGGTATTTGCCCTGGTGGAGCCCTAAAAAAAGTCGTGCTGAGTTTTTGATTGAGTACTTACAAAAAATCTCAATCGAAAACGAAAGCACTCGAAAATTAATGCTTTCGAATTTTTCAGCAAAGTCTTTTCAAGGTCAGATAAAAGTGCTTTCGATTCAAAACAGGCAAAAATTAGGAGTTGTTTTTACAGCGATTCCTTTCCTGATTTTTTCAGAAAAGGAGTTGGGAGGAATCCAGGAGTCATTCAAATTAGATTTATCAAAGAAAATATCCAATCCTCCAAGCCAAAGTTTAGCTCCATTGGGAAAAAAGGAGTCAGTGATATCAAAACAAATACTTCATCTAAAGTCAGTAGGATCTGACTATTCTGAGGTATTACGAAAATTGACTTTTCGGTTCGATGAAGAATTGCTTATCGAAGAATTGTTTGGAAACAGTTCTTTTAAGATTCAATTGAAAGAACTGTTGAGAATGGCTCCATTTTTCTTTGTTGGTAATCTGAATCCAGGTACTTGGAGATGGCTGGTTTTTTCTTTTGGCTGGAATCAATTACTCAAGAAGGCCTCACCTTCTGATAATAGGTTCTTTCAATTCTTTCTCAATTATTTAGAGAGAAACCATCATAAATATGCTTGGAAGGCAATTTTCCTTAAAGTGTATCAAGTAGATGCTTTTCAAAAATCTACCAAAAAGGAAGTGAAAAAGGCTGTGGAGTTTTATTTAGAGAAGGAATTGAATGTTTTTCGAGAAGAGTCAAGCCCTGTTCTAGGGGACCGTGTTCTTTTGGCCAATGCAGGAGTAATACTATGTTGGCCTTTTTTGTCGCAGCTCTTTTCCTTATTAGAGTTTACCAAAGGCAACAGATTTGAATCTGATGAAAAGCAACAAAAAGCGGCACTGTTGATTCAGTTTATAGCTTTCGGAGACGTTCATTTTCCAGAATATGAAATGGTTCTTAATAAAATTTTGACAGGAATTCCACTCGAAAATCATCTAGATCGGACAATACTTCTCGAGGAAAAGGAAAAAGAAATGGCCTTGACACTTTTTCATGGAATTAGAAACAATTGGGACAAGATGAAATCTGCTTCGGTGCAAGCTATACGTGAGACTTTTCTTCAACGCGCAGGATACTTGACTTTTGAGCCAACATGGCTGAAACTGGAAGTTGAGAAAAAGGGAGTAGATGTGCTTTTAGATTCCATTCCGTGGGGTCTATCGATGGTTAAATTACCTTGGATGACAAGGAGCTTAGAAATTATTTGGAGGTAAAAATGCTATGAAATATATGCTTGATTTTTTCCGTTTGCCAGTGAGTTGCTTTCACAAAACAGTGATGGTGACCGCGTTTTTATGTTTAGGATGCTTTCATCTTTGGGCTCAAGAGACCATCTCTCCTGCAAAATTGAAATTGGATTCTTTGAGCCTGAAAGACTCCATAGACAAGAGTTTATTACAAAGATTGATTCAGCCAATACGGTTCAAAGACAATAGGGAAACTAAAGAGAGGCAAAGGATTTTTGACTTTCTTAAAGTTTTGATTACCGAGAATGATTTGCAGATAGATAGTGCAACGGTAAGTGAAATTACAGAGGAACTTATTGCTCAGGCTAAAAATATAGCGGTCAATCAAAATGCTAATTCAGCTCTTTCGGACAAAAATAAATTGCTGGCCGCTGAGATTCAGCAAGCTTTGCAGGTGCTAGATTCTAAAGCACCGAAGTCCAAAATTGATTCCATACAATCTCAATTACAATCTGTACTTCAGGGAATGATGAATGAAACAGATAAAAATGGCTTGGCGATTCAAAAAGAGATTACATCGAAATTAGAAGAATTACAGAAAGTGCAGTATAGTTGTGAGTCTGAAAACGTGAAAGTTTGGGAGGTAGATTATCAAGATTCATTGAGGATTACTTATCAAAAATGCCTCAAAACTAGTGTGAGGGTGTTTGGCTGGCAATCATCAGAAAAGTCAGCGGAGTATAAAAGCTACAATTTAAATTACATTTCTGACCTCATTATTTATGGTTTTGAAATTGGGGGAAAAGGGGAGATCAAAAATTCTAAGCAGTTGGATTTATTGCTCAACGGGGGTTCTATTAAGCTAGCAATACAGGCTAAAAAAACAGTTTCTTTGTCCATTTACAGTAAGTCAGAAACGGAGCTGAGCCAATTCCTGGGAAATAGTTATTCTCAAAATGCATTTCTGTCTACTATCAAGACATTGATAAAGAAATATTCAATCGGAGGGATCAATATCAATTTTGAGAAAGTAAAAAGTTCTGATCAAAATAAACTTACACAGTTTATTGCTTCTTTGAATGAGGAGCTGACTTCTGAAAATCCAGACTTTTTATTGACGATGAGCCTTCCTGCGATCAATGTTAAAAGTATTATCACTTCTGTGAATAATTATGAATTTTCACAACTAGTTTCTTTGATAGATTATTTTTTGATTGATACAGATAAATTAAACGTTCCTTCATCAAAAGCACCATTTTCCCCAAGTCCATTATATACCAATCCCAAAGTAAATAGAGGCTCTATTGAAGCAACTATGGGTTTTTACTCCAATGGAAAAATACCAATAAGTAAATTAGTTATGACACTTGGTTATGGAGGGATTTCCTGGCCAGTTCCTGACTTTTTGGGCAATTCCAAAGCCCTTCGTAGTGGAGAATCCTTAAACTTTAGAACGATTCAAGAGGATTTTGTCACCGGCGGAGACACGACTTTGAACGCAGTATATGGCTTTGATGCAGAACAAACCTCTCCCTATTATAATTATGAAAAGAAGGGTGAATTTAGGCAGTTGTGGTATGAAGACGGAATAAGCTTGTACTTAAAGGCGCAGTGGGCTTTGGGGAAAGGTTTGGGAGGAGTAGCTATCGAAGGGCTAGGACAAGATGAAGGGTACACTGAAATGTGGGATGCAATAGGTGCGAGTTTGGTATATGTTGATTCTGTAGTTTTAAAACAAGAGCTTATTAAGCAGAAGAAGTTGGGGGTTTTTCAGTACCTCGCAATTTTTCAAGACGATCTGGAATGGGCCTCTGCTAATGATGTTTACATTGAAAAGTCTGAACTAGGGCCTGAAATGTACTGCGAGTACAAAATTTTTAAGGAAAAGCTTAGCGGATCAAAGCTTTCAGAAAACAGCTATTATAAAAGCTTAGTAGATAAATTAATGCTTTCGCCTGATACGACTATATCACTTAAAGAAATGATCTTAATGAGTGCTGGGGTTTCAGACGTTTGGTCTAAGCGTTTAGATTACAATATGTTTATTGATCCCTATGACAACTTTCTGAAAGATGATTTAGAGTGTGCTTGCTTAGTAAGCAGATGGGACACATACACGGGCATTTTTAAAATAGCCACCCTGGTGATTATAGGTGTATTTATCTTAATAGCACTATTTTTAATCTATATGGTTATCAGGGTTGGCGATGATTGGAGGTATAGAGGTCTTTTTACTGTCATTGCTATAGGGTTGGGAATACTTTGTTTGATCTCAGGTTTTTTCACTTTATTCCTAAATGGCAATTTTACGATGTTTGGAGTAGGTAGTGAAGCAGTAGCATTGTGGTTCTTGCTACTGATTTTAATTTTCGGGATAGGCATAGGAGTTTTACTTAATAAAGTGAATAATAGAAGAAAGTTGAGATCGAAAGATCTTCCATAATAAGAAGTCACCTTGTTTCTTATTCTAGCAAGCATATTTAATCTTTGATTTTTCCATGATAAATCTCCTTGCTCAATGGAACTATTTCCTTTCGAGGTTTTTCAGAATTTGCCTTTGAAATAGCTTTTTGATGATTTACCTATCAATGGGAAGCAGGCGATTGGCGATGTGTACTTGTTTTCATTTTTGAAGGGTCTTAGTTGTCTGTAATTCAATTTCTCTATGGTAGCTTCGGCTGTTAACAGAGTTCAACCATAGACCAAGGCAGTCTAAAATCGTTAACTGGAGCCTGACTTCAGCATTTTTTGAAGTATCTTGTCGTTCACATTATTCGTGAAATCAAGCTGATTTGTTGCTTTACACTTACAAAATAAACAGGATTATATTTTACTCAGGATGCGATCAGAGAGATTATATTTTGGAAATGGATTTTTAGCATTTATATTTTTCTTTTTCTATTCCTGTCTTCAAAAGGATAATCCAGATATTGTTTTGGAGGATTTTGAAGATGGCAGCTATCTCAATAAATGGGAGATTCAGGGAACGGCCTTCAATGCGCCTATAAATATTGACTCTATACCAGAGAAAATTTTTAATGTACACGGTAAGTATTTTGCATATTCTGCATTTATAGATTCGGGATCATTTAGAGGAGTTGGGAAGCTGATTTCTAACCGTTTTACTATCAATAGAAAATTTTTAAGTTTCTTAATTGCTGGACATCAGCACGAAACTAGATCCAGCGTCAATCTAATCATCGATAATACCATAGTAAGAACGGCTACTGGGAAAGATGATTTACTACTTAGAGAGGTTGTTTGGGACATTGACAAATATCAGGGTAAAGAAGCCTACCTGGAAATAGTGGATGCCTTGGCTCCTGATTCAGAAAATGGGTTTGACAATAGAGTTTTGGTTGATCACCTTGTTTTAAGTGACAAAAAAGTAGATCGGATAACGGTCTTTGAAGATTTTGAAAGTGGAACATTCAATAACTGGCAAGTAATTGGTGAAGCTTTTTCGGAGCCAAACAGCAGAACTAAAGTTTATTATCCCTTATCAGCAAACGGCTACAAAGGAAATTATTATGCTTTTAGTTTTGGTGAAAAGCAGGATGCCAGACAAGGAAAACTGGTTTCTTCACCCTTTAAGATTGAGTACGATAAAATTCAGTTTTTGATAGGAGGGGGAAGCCATGAAGGTGAGACATGTGTTAATCTTCTAATTGATGGGAGGGTGGCTCGTTCAGCTACCGGAGACGATGATGGGAATTTGAGGCTTAAGGAATGGGATGTAAGCAACTTTAAGGGAGAAATGGCTACCATTGAAATTGTAGATCATCATTCTGGCTCATGGGGACATATCATGGTAGATGAAATTGTTTTTTTTAATAAGCCATGGTGGCAGGAAGTTGCTATACTAGCAGGGGTGATTTTTGTAATTATTTTAATAAGCTCTGTGCTGATATTTTTTCAGATCCGAAATAGGCCCAAAAAAGAAATTTCCGATACGGATCGAATCAAATTAGAAGAATTAAAAGATCAAATAATAGTTGATCAAGCGTTTCTAAATCACAAGTATAATTCAAAAATGTGCTCTGAATCTGTGGGTATTGATGCAGACAGGATCGAACAGTTGTTTCTGGCTGGTGAAGGAAAAAGCTTTTTGGAATTCATAAACGAGTTGCGAGTCGAAGAATTTAAAAAAGAGTTGAATGACCCCAAAAACAAAGCGTATACCATGATATACATAGCAAATCAATGTGGCTTTAGTTCCAAAACTTCATTTTATAGGATTTTTAAAGAAGTGACCAAAATCACCCCTACCGATTATAAGAAGCAGTTATAGCGGCCAGATGGTAGTAATAGCTGTTTTAAAATGACTGGGGTTTGCTTTAGCTCAGCAATTCCTCATGAAAAGATTTTTCATACGAAAAATTAAAAGCCTCTAATTCATTTACCCCAGTTTTACAAGGCATTCCATTCTAATGCTAAGTATTTAATGGGTTTACATCCATTGAGGGGTTGAATATTATTGCATTTCTAAAATTCGTCACAACTGGAGATCACTATAAGTGTGATTCATCTTAATAACCACATTAGGCTAAAGAGTCATTTTTTAAGTAGCTTAATACGACATCCCAAAATTTGGCTAGAGAAAATCTCCAAGCATTCTTATCGGCAATTATAACTCAATCATTTTTTTGTAAGTTATTGAATGCACTTAGATCATGCATCTGATTGGTGGTTTTAGCTTTTGGGATGTCCCAAAAGCTGTCTGGGACTTTTTTGGCTTGTTTTAGTATAGCAGAACTTCCATTTGATTGTACTTTTCACAAAATGAACCCATAACCAAAATAAATACATGAACAATCACAACGAAATACCCAAGCTCAAGGAGCAACTGAGTAGCTTGAAAACCTACACCTTGATTTTGATTTTTGTTTTAATCGGTAATTTGAGTTGCTACGCCCAAAGTAAAAGTCATACGACTTCGCTATTTGATGGTACCTCCTTACAAGGTTGGGAAGTGGTAAATCCGGAAAACGGAAAATTCTGGTCAGTAAAGGATAGTGTCATTACGGGTGGGGATGGAACAATCAATATTCCGACAAACACCTATTTGCGTACGACTGAAAGTTTTATAGATTTTGAATTTCGTGCTCTTTTCCGCTTAACTGGTGATCACAGCACTGGCCTGATCAACAGCGGTATTCAATACCGATCCCTTATCGAAGGAAATACTATCATCGGGTATCAGGCTGATATAGGAAAGGGGTATTGGGGAGACATCTACGATGAGCACCGTAGGGCCAAGCTTATTGGCGGAGATCTCAGTACGCTCAACGATATTTTGAACGAAGATGGCTGGAACAGTTACATCATTAGGTGCATAGGAAACAAACACGAACTGTATATCAATGGGGTCAAAACGACTGAATATTTCGAAATGGACTCTGAAATTCCATCAAAAGGTGTCATTGGCATTCAGTTGCACAGTGGCGGAAATGCCAAGATTGAATTTAAGCACATTACCATCACCAAGCTTTAAGAATTAATAACGGAACAGTTAAGCATTACAAATGAAAAAAGCATTCTATTTATTCTTTAGCATAATAATCTTAGCCGGCTTTGGCTGTGAGGAAAAATCATCAACCTCACAAAGCGATGCTGCAGGTAATGAATACATTGATTACAACCGTAAAACCCAGTCCACCAGAACGGAACTGTTTACTCCTGAAAAGGAATTGGCAGGCTTTAAAGTCCCTGAAGGTTTTGTAGTAGAATTGGTAGCCAGTGAAAGAGACGGAGTGGTTAATCCTATCCACATAGCTTTTGACGATGCTGGGAAATTGTGGACCCAAACTGCCGAGATGTATCCTCTGGATCCGGTTGCCGATATCGCTTGGCAGGATTTATTAAAACTAATGGACGATCCTGAAGCTCAGGAAAAGGATCCAAGTTTTAAAAGAATTTTTGATCTGTATCGTGGTAAAACTAAAGGGACGGACAAGATAGTTGTGCTTTCTGATCTTTATGGAAAATATGGCGTTACCTCTACAGTTTGGGCAGATGGACTTGCGATACCCCAAAGTATTTTGCCATACAAAAATGGAAGTTATGTTGCTCAAGGTTCCGAACTGTTTTTCTTAGAGGATACAGATAACGATGGAAAGGCAGACAAACGGACGCCTTTGTTCACTGGTTTTGGAATCACCGATACACATACCATGGCACATGCACTGGTTCGTGGACCTGGTGATTGGATCCATTTTAGCCATGGCGCCTTAAATAAAGGAAAGGTAAGTTCGCTTGTTAGCGACGCTGAAGTGCGTATTGATTACAGTAAAATCGCTCGTTTCTCACTAGACTCCAAGAAGATAGAACTGGTTAATTCCGGTTTGAATAATATCTGGGGATATAAGCTTAGGGGAAATGGGCAGTGGTATGGTATGGAAGCCAATGACATGGGATATTCCATCGTTCCCATGGAAATAGGGACAGGATTTCCGGGAATAGGTAGTGAACGTCTTCGTTCCTATCAGCCTTGGATGCCAGAGTTACATAAATTTCGTATAGGAGGAACTGGTATCTCTGGACTTGCTTTTGCAGATGACCTGGAAGGAAGTTTCCCAAAGGAATGGAAAGATGTGGGCTTCATTGCAAATCCCATTACCAGTTCTATCAACGCTGTGAGAATCGTACGCAACAGTGATGGTACCGTGACAGCCGAACATTTGCCGGATTTCTTGACTTCACAAGACGATTGGTTTAGACCTGTGAATATGGAGTTTGGACCTGATGGTAGTTTATACATTGCCGATTGGTACAATAAAATAGTTTCCCATAACGAAGTAGGAACCACTCATCCAGACCGGGATAAATCGCATGGACGTATTTGGAGAGTTCGCCATGAATCTCAAAAGCCGAGGGAAATCCCCAATTTTTATGAGGTGAAAACAAGTGAGCTTGTAGCCTATCTGAAGTCTCCTTCGATTTGGGCTAAACGGGCCGCATGGCACCAGATCTCTGATCGTCCTATCGAAGAAACTCGTGGCCTTGCCAAAGAACTTATCTCGCTCGCTTCCGATAGCGCTCAGGATGAAATCACCAGAATAGTGGCTCTTTGGTCACTGGAGGGTATAAAGCATTACGATCAGAATCTGATGAAGGCTTTGTTGGATACTCGATCAGATAACCTTAGAAGAGAAGCTGTTCGTGCATTACAATCTTTTCCACTAGATGCAAATGCACTCGCTACTTTACTCAAAAAACCATCCGCTGATAGCAATCCCATGGTACGATCTCAGGTGCTGCGGACCTTGGAAGCAGTTAATACTGCGAATGCAGAAACTATTGGAATACTAGTCGGAGCCTGCAAGGCGCCATTGGAAGGAAATGCTATGGGTGGTGCATTCGAAAGAAATTTTGAACGGTTTCTTGCCCGAAAAGCACTAGAGAACTATCCAAAAGAGTTGTTGAATTTCATCAGATCTCCTGTTGCAGCACAATACGAAACATCCAATTTGATATGGGCTAGTCAAGCATTGCCAAAAGCTCAAAAAGAACAAGTATTCATAGATTTATGGAAGAAAAATAATCTAAAGGATCTAGACGAAGTGACATTCGTACTGGTAGCAGAAATGCTGGGGAACAAGGACGTATTGAACCTAGTATTACCAATTTTAAGCAATGAGGACAAAGCAGAACGACATGTAACACTAACCTTACAGAATCTAGCTAAGGTACAATCAGAGGAATTGACAAAAGCATTGAAAGCGCCTATAAGGCATTTGCTAAAAAGCGCAGATGTGTCAAAACAGATGTTAGGATTAGAGGCCGTTGGTAAATTAAAAATCCTAGGTTTAAGAAACGAGGTGTTGCCGCTGGTTGATAGCACTTCCCCTTCTGAAATGATCAAATTGGTCATGTCAGCGCTTAACAACCAGCCTATTGAAAACAAAGAAACTTTCATCAAGCTTTCAAAAATGGAAACCTTGGAGGTTGAGTTAAGGGCTTTAGCAGTGCAGACTGTTGCCATTGCAGATTTAAATGCAGCCAACAAAATTTTGGCTAACTGGGTACCCAATTTGGATTTGGAGCAAAAGAAAAAGGTCATCAACCTATTGGCTAATTCTAAAGAAGGTAGCAAGCTCTTAAAACTGTTACTCAACGAAGAACTAATCTCTGCCAATGAATTTGATCTTTCAAGTGCAGAAAAAGTATTCCAATCAAATACAGCCGATGAAAAGGGGATACAACTTTTTGAGCAGGTGAAGAAAAGAATCAAGGAGGAGAAAAGTGGCTTGGAATTAAGATTACAGACATTTATGGCCATAGCGGAGAAAGGAGAAGGAAACTCCAAAAATGGTAAAACTCTTTTCCAGACCTGCCTCATGTGCCATGGAGTAGGAGACCAGGGGTTTGATTTTGCGCCCGCTTTGGATGGATCTTCTTTACGTGAAAATGAAGCCTTGCTGACTGCGATCCTTGAACCTGATGCTGCAGTGGAAAGTAATTATTCTATCTATCGGGTGACCAAGAATGACGGAAGCAATATTGAGGGATATCTAGTCAAAAAAGACGATAGGGGCACCACCATAGGGTTTATGGGGGGTAGCAAACAGTTTATTCAAGCTTCTGAAATTAGATTTGAAGGTCATTTGGGAGGTCGTTCATTTATGCCTAAAGGACTGATAGATAATTTCTCGGAAGAGCAGGTAGCTGACTTATTGGCCTATATAAAGACGCTCAAATAGTAACTAGCTTGAATAATTGTTACAGTTTTTAAAGATATATTTAGATAGCATCGGGTTACGGTTCTATGCTTACGTCTCTTTTGTTATGACTAATATGTTGCTTGCTAAGTCATTTTCAGAGCGGGCATACATCTCAGCGCTCGCTAGACTGATTTTCGCCGAGCGACAAACAATTAGTAAAACCAGTACATTTTAAAACCTAAAATCATGGATAAATACCTAAGTGAAGCAATTAATCAAGCCAAATTGGGACTTCAAGAAGGTGGAATACCAATAGGTTCGGTCTTAGTTCATGGTGGACAAATTATTGGGAAAGGACATAACAAACGTGTTCAGCAAAAAAGTGTCGTACTCCACGGAGAAATGGATGCATTAGAAAATGCAGGTAGGCAACCTGCTTCTGTATATAGGGAATCTGTTTTATACACCACATTATCCCCTTGCCCAATGTGCACCGGAGCAATTTTACTTTATGGGATTCCTAAAGTTATCATAGGAGAAAATCAAACATTCAAGGGATCAGAAAAATTATTGGAGGAAAATGGAGTTGAAGTGGTCGTGGTAAACAGCTCTCAATGCATAGAAATGATGCAAGACTTTATAAAGACGAACCCTAAATTATGGAATGAGGATATCGGTCAACCTTAAGCATAAAAGTGTGAATACTAGCTTTAGCATATCAAAGCTGTTTCCTTATAAGGTTTTAATAACCAGTTGTTTGCTTTAGAATCAAACGAGGTAATAGTTTTTGGTTTTTCAATTCTCTTCTATGGTTTGCATGTATAGCTTACTAAAGATTCTTGATTAGTTCTTCTTTACCTATAGGGTTAATGATTTTTATTAAAAGAGCCATAGAAAAGGAATTTTTGTAGTTGGATAGTGAAGAAATAGAAGTTGCTTTTAAATCTATTTTCGATACAGAAATTTAATTGTTTTCAAAAATTCATATTCAAGAAGATTAGAAAAAATAACTGATGGCATGGTCATACATTTTTTTGAGAAATAGTTGCAGTTCTGTACCATGTACATCACCACCGTGTGGCTTTCTAGGTAGACTCTAAAACTTTAATGGAAAAATTATTGAATTGACTCAGGACTAGCAAGTTCATTTTTAGTGGTTTCTCTTAATATAAGTTCTGGGTTGATTATAATTTTTTCAGAAACCATGGGTTCGTTCTTATTCAAGATTGAGATGATTTTTTGGGCGGTGAGTTCTCCCATTTTTGCAGCCACTTGTTGTACTGTGGAAAGTTTTGGGCTCATATAAGTTGCCACTGGTTCATCAGAAAAACCAATTACAGAAATATCATCAGGAACCCTCTTGCCCATTTTATGGAGTACATTCACAGCATAGTGGGCTACGTAGTCATTGAATACAAATAAACCATCAAGCTTGGGGTATTTTATCAATGTTTTTTTTAGGAATTTGTCTATTGAAGAAAGCTCAAATTCATAATAATGAACCATGGACTCTCTCACCTTTATTTCATGGGAGTTTAGAGCATCCAAGTACCCATAGAGCCTGTTATTGCTGTTGTTTAGATTAATACTGCCGGTGATGTGCGCAATATATTTGCAGCCGGTTTTCAACAAATGAGCAGTAGCATTGAACGAGGCCTGGTAATCATTAGTAATTACTTTCGGAACCGGAAGGAAGTTCGCTACCCTATCAAAAAATACAATTGGTACTTCATGTTTTAGTAGCTGTTTAAAATGATCAAATGTCTTAGTTTCTCGGGAAATAGCAACCAAAACCCCGTCAACGCGATGTTTGAGACAGGTTTGCGTAGCCTTAATTTCTTCCTCTATTGACTCATCAGTACTGAAAAGGAGCAGTGAGTAATCGGTTTCTTTCAGGATTTTTTGTATACCCTCTACAACTTTTGAGAAAAAGTGGAGCGAAAGCTGAGGTACTATCACAGCAATAATCTGACTTTTTCCCTTGCTCAAATGATGGGCAGTAGAGTTCGCCTGATATCCCAATTCATCGGCAAGGTTTTGTACTAATGCACGTGTCTTTTCGCTGATGCGAACGTGATTGCTAAGCGCACGAGAAACCGTAGAATGCGATAAATTCAGTTGTTTGGCTATTTCGGTAATAGTGACATACTTTCCCATGGGAGTAATATAATATGCACACCTGTGCATAGCAACTATTTTTATTTGAGGTCGAAATCAAGAACAAATACCGCTAATATGCAAGCATAGTATTTTATTAACTAGACCCAAAATGCAGAAAAACAGGTTGCTGAAAATCGATAATTCAGACAATGTACTCGTGGCTCTTGTCGACCTTGACCCAGGTATTATTTCTTACGAAGAGTTAAGTATAAATCTTCCCGGGGAAGTAAAGCAAAAGCACAAATTTTTAACAACTGATCTAAGGAAGGGAGAGATAATCATCATGTATGGGGTGCCTGTAGGAAAGGCAAATTGGGACCTCAAGGCTGGTGAGGTAATTACCATAGCGAATGTCACTCATTTTGCAGAAGAGGTGACGATCAATGAAGGTGGATATGATTGGCTAAAGCCAAACATAGCTCAGTGGGAAGGCAGAACTTTTTCAGGGTATCACAGACAGGATGGAAAAGTTGGGACAGCTAATTATTGGCTTTTTGTTCCTTTGGTTTTTTGTGAAAACAGGAATCTAAAAGTAATTGAAGAAGCTTTGTCCAAAGGCCTGGGCTATTACAAACCCAATAAATACGAGGAATATGTCCGGACTAAAATCTCCTCCGATTCTACTTTTAAGTCTCTGGCTTCCGAGAAAAAGGTTTTCGAAAATATAGACGGCATCAAATTCCTCTACCATCACGGAGGTTGTGGTGGAACCAGGCAGGACTCCGAAACTTTATTGAGGTTATTGGCTGGATATGTAAGTCACCCCAATGTAGCTGGAGCTACTGTGTTGAGTCTAGGTTGTCAGCACGCTCAGATTAGTTGGTTTCAGGATATTCAAAAAGAATTATACCCTAAAGTAGAAAAACCGGTCATTTACCTAGAGCAGCAAAAGCTCCTTTCCGAAGAGAAGTTAATCACTGAAGCAATCGATCAAACTCTGGAGCAGTTAGTTATCGCTAACAAAATTAAAAGAGAACCTGCCGGATTGGACAAATTGGTTGTAGGATTAGAATGTGGTGGGTCTGATGGGTTTTCAGGAATTTCTGCCAATCCTGCAGTAGGTCATGTTTCAGATTTGATAGTTACTCTGGGTGGAGCAACGGTTTTAAGCGAATTTCCTGAACTCAATGGCGTAGAACAAAACATTGTAGATCGCTGTGTTTCCAGACCCGTAGCAGAGAAATTTCTAAAAATTCAGAGAGCCTACGAAGATAAGGCGAAAGCTGTGGGTTCTGGTTTTGACATGAATCCTTCTCCGGGTAATATCAAAGATGGCTTGATTACCGATGCTATCAAATCAGCCGGAGCTGCCAAAAAAGGCGGGAAAGCCCCGGTAATTGCAATTTTGGATTATACTGAACCTGTAACGGAGCAGGGACTAAATCTTCTTTGTACACCTGGAAATGATGTGGAATCAACGACTGGACTTGCAGGTTCTGGGGCTAATATAATTCTCTTTACCACGGGATTAGGCACGCCTACAGGTAACCCGATTACCCCTGTGATCAAAATATCAAGTAATACAGAGCTTTTCAATCGAATGAATGATTTGATTGATTTGGATGCAGGCGGTATTACCCGCGGTGAAGCTACTATAGAGCAGGTAGGAGAGGCATTTTTAGAAGAAATCATTGCGGTAGCCAGTGGGCAAGAAACCAAAGCAATGAAGCTTGAACAGAACGATTTTATACCATGGAAAAGGGGAGTGTCACTATGAACAAACTATTTAATTTAAGTGGAAAACGTGCCATCGTAACCGGAGGCGGAAGTGGAATAGGCAGAGCTATTTCCATAGCACTCGCAACCAACGGAGCTAAAGTTTCCATTTTTGATCTCAATATGGACAACGCAGAGGCCGTAGCGCTGGAAATCACTAACGCCGGAGGAGAGGCTAAGGCTGTGAAATGTGATGTCTCGGACGAGAAAAGTGTCAAAGAGGCGATGGATAATAATGCAATAGATATTTTGATCAATAATGCAGGAATTGCACACATAGGAAATGTGAGCAATACTACTCCTGAGGACATGGACAGGATTTACAATATCAATGTGAAAGGTGCCTACCATTGTCTGAGAGAAGGAGTGAATCTGATGAAAACCAAAGGCGGGACGATTATCAATGTGTCTTCAGTAGCAGCGCATGTGGGTATTTCAGATCGATTTGCCTACTCAATGAGTAAGGGTGCTGTTCACGCGATGACCTTGTCTGTGGCGAGAGACTTTTTGGCAAACAATATCCGCTGCAACAGCATCTCACCGGCGCGGGTTCATACCCCTTTTGTAGATGGGTTTTTGGAAAAAAATTATCCCGGAAATGAGAAGGAAATGTTTCAGGCCCTCTCCAGTACACAGCCTATTGGCCGTATGGGGAAGCCTGCAGAAATAGGCGCATTGGTACTTTATTTATGCTCGGATGAAGCCTCTTTTGTTACGGGAACAGATTTTCCAATAGATGGGGGATTTATCACTTTGAACAACTAATTCAATGAAATTAATACGATTTGGAGAAGCTGGTTTGGAGAAACCAGGAGTAGAACTTGATGGGGTACGCTACGATGTAAGTGGCTTTGTTAATGATTATGACGAAGATTTTTTTGCTGGAGACGCATTGGTTCAGCTCCAATCTACTTTTGACAAAGAGAAAGCTCCCATAGTATCAAACATTATTAGGCTAGGTGCTCCGGTGAAGCGTCCAGGGAAAATAATTTGCATAGGTCTGAATTATCGTAAGCATGCTGCAGAAAGTGGTATGGACGAACCTGCAGAACCTGTAGTTTTTTTCAAAGCAACTTCCTCCATGATGGGGCCGAATGATACCATTATCATCCCAAAAAACAGCAGGAAGACAGACTGGGAAGTAGAACTGGCGGTAGTCATCGGCAAAAGAGCCAATTATATCTCTAAAGAGGAAGCCTTGGATCACGTAGCCGGCTACATGCTGCACAACGATGTGAGCGAAAGAGAATTTCAAATAGAGCGTGGTGGACAATGGGTCAAAGGAAAAAGCTGTGACACTTTCGCGCCATTAGGGCCTTATTTAGTTACCAACGACGAGGTGGCTGATCCTAATAACATGAGGTTGTGGTTAACCTTGAATGGCAAGAAAATGCAGGATGGCAATACCAGTGACTTTATTTTCAATGTTCAGCACGTGGTTTCTTATCTATCGCAATTTATGAGTTTGATGCCTGGAGATATTATTTCTACCGGTACTCCGGAAGGCGTTGGTTTCGGGCAAAAACCTCCATTTTATTTGAAAGATGGGGATGTGATCGAGTTGGGAATTGATGACTTGGGTAGTGCAAAACAAGAAGTCCAAGACTACGCGTCCTAATAGAATTACCTCAATGAACCAAGATTAAAACTAGGATAGCCTGATAAGCACTAGGATCAAAAAACTAAAGATGAAATTAGACTTAGAACAAAAAGTATTTATAGTTACCGGTGGTGCTAAAGGCATAGGAGAGGCCATTACCTTAGAATTGGCCAGTGAAGGTGCGATTCCTGTAATCGTCGGGCGTTCAGAAAACGCAGCCAAACAGTTAGCAGATCGTATTGAGGCAGCTG
Organism: Algoriphagus aquimarinus; assembly: GCF_900112005.1. Classification (GTDB taxonomy): domain Bacteria; phylum Bacteroidota; class Bacteroidia; order Cytophagales; family Cyclobacteriaceae; genus Algoriphagus; species Algoriphagus aquimarinus. Next base: position 87,493 of record NZ_FOKK01000017.1, read on the forward strand.
GTGGAAAAACGATGGTTATCGTGGCTGAGCTTGGGGAAGGTGACGGTTGCAAATCTATTGTAGATCAAACTATAGCAGCTTTTGGAAGATTGGATGGTGTGATAAACAATGCCGGTGCAAATGATGGCGTGAGTTTAATCAGTGGTGGCTCAACTGCTTTCAGGGACTCCTTGATGAAAAACCTGACTCACTATTATGATCTGGTGCATTATGCAGTGCCTTATCTCAAGGAAACCAAAGGAGCAATCATCAATATCAGTTCAAAAATTGCTTTGACAGGGCAGGGAGGAACTTCTGGCTACGCTGCCTGTAAAGGAGCTCAGCTAGCCCTCACCCGAGAATGGGCTGTGGAGTTGGCTCCCTTCGGTATTCGTGTGAATGCAATTCTCCCAGCAGAGGTGATGACACCACTATATGCGAAGTGGTTGAATACCTTTGAAGATCCGGCAGCTAAGATTAAGGCGATTGAATCTAAAATTCCTCTTGGTCAACGCATGACCACTCCGGAAGAAATTGCAGCCATGACTGTGTTTTTATTATCCGGCCGAAGTGGACATACCACCGGTCAATGGCTATCTCCTGACGGCGGCTATGTGCACTTAGACCGCGCAATTACCTAATTGCCCAGACTAACCAAACCTAAAATGAATTAAACTCCTGTCCTATTGATTTTTTCTGGTCGATTGAATGAGGAGAAAATAGCACCAATCAGAGATCTGTGGAAAAGCAAAATTGTACTCAAAGGAGTTACCTCGGATGCAGATGCTGAGAAGGCGATTCGACTGGGATTGGATGGAATTATTGTATCCAATCACGGAGGGCGACCATGCAATCGGCATGTTGAAAACCCAATTGCAGCAAGTGATGGAACAGGTGTGCTGTATGGAGGTCGGGGATTTTAGGGATACACTGGCCAAATTCTAAGAACAGGTACCTTCAAAAGATGGTGCTTCATAAAACTCCATGATCTTCATTGATCATGGAGTTTTATTTTATGAAATCTACCAAATGCAACAGTGGTTCTGCTGTGGTGAAATAATATTAAGGCGAAAATACTTATCCCTGACTTCTATGAAATTAAACTACTCTATGCGAGAAATAGGTTTTTGTGCACAGGTGTGTACATGTTAAAACAGGTAATTGTATTTGTTGTTAATCCTCATTTGGTAGCTTAGTAATCGATTGCGGACGTGATTTTGAAAGCAATTAATAATTAACCCAAAATAAAACCAAATGAAAAACCTGTTTAGACCGCTAGTCATTCTAATAGGATTAGCTATGACGATTCAGAGTGAAGTATTTGCTCAACAAAAACCCAACGTCATTTTTGTGATCACAGATGATCAGGGAATGGGTGACCTGGGGTCAATGGGGAATAAAATTATCAAAACCCCCAACCTTGATGCTTTTCATGAGGATGCTGTGAGGTTTACCAATTATCATGTTTCTACCACTTGTGCTCCTTCCAGAGGTGCTATCATGACAGGTAGATATACCAATAGACTCAATGTTTTTCACACGATCAGCGGTCGTTCTTTGTTGTATGAAGATGAAGTGATCCTGCCGCAGATTTTTGCTCAAAATGGCTACACCAATGGCATGTTTGGCAAGTGGCACTTAGGTGATAATTATCCATTTCGTCCGGAAGATAGAGGATTTCATGAGGTAGTTCGGCACGGTGGCGGTGGAATCGCTCAAGGCCCTGATTACTGGGACAATGATTACTTCGATGATACCTATTGGCACAATGGGGAGCTTGAGAAATACGAAGGCTACTGTACCGATGTGTTCTTTAATGAGGCGATGGACTTTATTGAAGAAAACAAAGAAAAACCATTTTTCGCTTATATAGCCACCAATGCGCCACATGGCCCACTTAACGTGCCTGAGGAATATTACAATTTATATAAGGATTTAAGCGAAGAGGAGCTGCCTGATAATTTCAAGCGCTTTTACGGTATGATTACTAATATTGACGACAACTTTAAGCGCTTGCAGCAAAAGCTGGAAGAACTCAATCTGACTGATAATACGATCCTGATTTTTACTACAGATAATGGTACAGCAGGTGGAAATAAAATATATGATGGTGGTTTGAGAGGTTCTAAAGGAAGTGTTTACGAGGGTGGTCATCGTGTGCCTTTATTTATTCGCTGGCCTGATGGACAGTTGACAGGAGGTAAAGACATTGATAAGTTGGTAGCCCATTATGATTTACTACCTACGTTTGTGGATTTACTTGGATTTGATTTCAGCCCGGTAAAACCTCTTGATGGAACTAGCCTCAAGCCGTTGCTTACCAATAGTGCTAAGTCGTGGCCAAACAGAGTCCTTTACGTGGATACTCAGCGACTACAAAACCTGAACAAATACAAAGATTACTCAGTGATGGACGATCGATGGAGATTGGTCAATGGTAAAGAATTGTATGACATGGAAAATGATAAAATTCAATCCAAAAATGTCATCGCCCAGAATCCATTGGTGGCAGAGAAACTAGCTCTAGGCTACGAAAAATGGTGGGAATCCATCATGGGTGAAAATCCAAATGAGCGGTATGCGTACATTAAAGTGGGGTCGAGCAAAGAGAACCCTAGCCGTATTTCTGCTCACGATATGTTGACAGGAAAGCATGAAAGTTCATGGCATCAGAATGGAGCTATTACAGCTTCTCAGGTGACTGGAAGATGGAAAATCGAATTTGTAGAGGATGGTGAATATGCTATTACACTTCGAAGATTTCCTAGAGAAAGCGGCTTGGCAATCAATGCGACTTTCCCTTCTCAAAAGAAAACCATAGAACTGGAAAGCGATAAGCCTGCAAGTGTTAAAGATGATTTTGAAAAAGCTTACCTATATGTTGCTAATTTGGAGAAATCCGAAAGTATTCAGAAAGACCAGGAAGAAGTCACGTTTACAGGACAAATCTCTGCAGGCAAGTATGACATGGAAGCTCAACTTATTGACGCAGACAAGAGAGTATATCCAGCTTACTACATCTATATAGAAAAGTTGAAATAATTCATATTGCCCTATTGACGAATACTTAAAATGCTGAAAAGGATTGCAGCTGCTGTTTAGGTGCTAGATTCTTTGTATTCACAAAAGGTGCTTCATAGAATCATTGCCTTTAAATCGATTTCCAGCAAGAAGTTAGATTCCAGATAATATGAATAACTCTAGAACCAATAAACCTGCTTTTCTAATTCATTTGCTAGTGGTTACCCTGCTTTTTTTATTCCAAAAAGTAGACGCACAGGAAACAAAAAGACCCAATATAGTAGTGGTTTTAGCCGATGATATGCGCTGGGATTACCTTGGAGCCATGGGTGCAAATGACATCATTCAAACTCCTAATCTGGATAAATTGGCAGCTGAAGGAACCTTGTTTAGTAATGCATTTGTGACATCTGCTATTTGCACGCCGAGTAGAACTTCCATACTCACGGGTATGTATGAGCGAAAACATGGAGTCACCTTTGGGTCAAATTCCGTAATGACCGAAGAGGCTTGGGGCAATACTTATCCCATGCTTCTTCGTAAAAGCGGCTACTATACTGGTTGGGTCGGGAAAAACCACACGCCAATAGGGAAAACTGATAAAGGCTTGGGCTACTCAAGTGGTATAATGGAGGAGTCTTTTGACTATTGGAGAGCAGGCCATGGACATCTTAGTTTTTACCCTAAGAATGTCCATGAGATTTTCAGTGACGCCAAAGCCGATAATCAGATCGACATTATTCAAGAAGCAATAGATGAGTTTTTGAGTGTGGATGAGGCCATGGAGACCTCCAAAAGTTTCCTGAGAACCCGTCCTGAAGATCAACCCTTTTGCCTGCTGATCAACTTTAACGTCCCTCATAGCAACAGCACCAACAGCATGAAGCAGTTACCAAGTGATCCAGCGCTCTATCGCACTGGCTATAGAGATCAACTGGATCAATTGATTCTACCTACTAATTATATTCCTTTTGATTCCATCCAATCGCCTAAGCTTCCTATCAACGTGTACAGCGGAGAATATCTACCGAGTTACGATTGGGTGAAGTCTAAAGAATCACTAAATGAAAATCAGATAAGAACCCTGGAGACTGTTACGGGAATGGATCAGGTGGTGGGAAATATAATCCAGGAATTGGAAGCTCAAGGAGTTCTCGATAATACCATCATAGTCTTTACCTCTGATCATGGCATTTTGCATGGAGAATTTGGACTTGGAGGAAAGACCTTGCTCTACGACGTGGATTTGAAAGTTCCTTTGGTCATCTATGCTCCGGGCTTGGATCAGCAAGAAGTAGTGGATGAGTTGAGTCTGAATATTGACCTTGGACCAACCTTGCTAGATATGGCAGGAGTGGAGATTCCTGAGGAAATGCAGGGGAAAAGTTTGAAGCCTCTGATCGAGAATAAAAACGTCGCATGGAGAACAGATTTTTTTAGTGAAAACATGTTCATGGAGCAAAACTACCCACGCAGCGAGGCAGTTCGGACGAAGGATTGGAAATACATTCGGTACTTCAGCAAGGATGAAGATCAGCATCATATCCTTTCCCTGATCTCAACAATCTTAGGTGAGGAGCCTATTTACGAGGAGCTTTATGATCTGAAAAATGATCCGAACGAAGTGAACAATTTGGCAAATAAACCAGGTTCGCAGGAGCTAATGGAGATGTTCAGGAAAAGATGTGCGGAACTGCTGAAGAAAGCTAAAGAAGACAACGAATTGCCTAACACCTATATCAGCAATTTTGTTGATGAGGAATTTAAAGCAAGTGTTCGGCAGGTTTACAAAAATCTTAAGCTTGATTAATACCAGCTTGCTTGAAGTTTATTTCAAGCATTATGCTTCATATAACCCTATACAGCAGGACAATTTGTGGGTTAATAAGGGCTTCATTTGATTGAGTGGCTATTGAGCAAGATTAGCAAGTGGTTAGTTAAGATAATAAGCAATACATGAATATTCTAAAATATGGCCTGACAGTCCTCAGCTTTACGGCAGCTTTAAACCTCGCTGCCCAGGATAAGAAATCCGAAAGCATGGACGAAATGTGGGGCGCTCAAAAGATGGTGACACGGGCGGATAAGGGGGAGATGGCTGCTTTGTTTGATGATGGCAATTATTCCATGTTTATCCATTGGGGTCTCTATTCCAATATTGCAAACAAGTGGAAGGATACCACCTACTATGGCATCAGTGAATGGATCATGAATCCCCGGCGGGCAGGCATCCCAGTGGACGAATACATGGCCGAAGCCAAAAACTTCAATCCAGTAAATTTTGATGCGAAGGCTATAGCCCAACTCGCAAAAGATGCCGGAATGAAATACATCGTCGTCACCAGCAAACACCACGACGGATTTGCGATGTACGACTCCAAAAGTAACGATTTCAATATTGTTAAAGCCACCCCTTTTGCCCGTGACCCGATGAAGGAATTGGCTCAGGCCTGCAAGGAACTAGGTCTTGGGTTTGGCTTTTACTATTCGCATAATCAGGACTGGACTTTCCCCGGAGGAAATGGCGGACCTAAAGTCAATGAAAAAGGTGAAGAGGTAGGATTCGATTACTATTTCAGAGAAAAGTGCTTGCCTCAGGTAGAGGAGATCACCACTCAGTACGGAGATATTGCCATGGTTTGGTTTGATACACCAGGTAATATGGAAAAGAAATATGTGGAGGAATTGGTGAATGTGGTGAGGAAAAATCAGCCAAATGCCATGATTTCCGGCCGTGCAGGTCATAATCTGGGAGATTATCTTTCTCTGGGTGATATGAATATTCCGGTGAAAAATGTTCCCGGTCTCTGGGAAACAGTGGATGTAACCAATGATTCATGGGGATACGCATGGTATGATGAAAATTGGAAAAGCCCTAAGCGCATCCTTAAATCCGCTATTTCCACTGTAGCACGAGGAGGAACTTACATGCTGAACGTAGGTCCAAAGCCAGATGGTACTATTCCTGATGAAGCTCAAAACAGCTTTCGAGGTGCTGGAGAATGGATAGAATCATATCCTCAGTTAATTTATGCAGCTGATCCATCTCCATGGGGACGTGAACTTCCTTGGGGAGATGCTACAGAAACCAATGGAAAACTGAACCTTGCTATATATGACTGGCCTATCGATGGGCAAATAGTTCTGCCTGGTTTAAAGAATAAAATCAAATCAGCCGGTCTTTGGGTGGATGGGAAATTGCAGGCTGTCAAAACCGTAAATAACGGATCTTGGACTTCCATTACACTTCCAGCAAATAGACCTGACAAACTGATTTCTGTAATTGAAATTGAAGTAGAAGGGGAGCTTTCTATAGATCAATCCCTCAGCATAGATCCATATTACTCAACTATGTTATCTGCAGCTTTTGCTAAGGGTGATGGAGCTACGGTAAAGGAAAAGAGATGGATGGAGAAATTTGGAGAATGGAAGCATATTTCCCAAGCTCAGGACTTTACTGAAGGTGGAAAAGTAACTTGGGAAGTGGATGTGTTGGAGCCGGGCTATTATCAGGTGGACTTAAATTATGCCGGAGACAGCAGATTGGTTTGGCGAGTGACCAACTCTGAAGGTGATTTGGTGCAAAATGAGCAAAATGCCTCTCACGTGTATCATTACTATGAAATGGGGCTACTTAAGTTTGAGAAAGCCGGAAAACATACGGTCTCGGTAGAAGTGAAAGAGGGCGATATCAAAAGCGCAAGCCTGAAAGAAATCAGGTTCACACCATTATCGATTTTAGATTAGTCCTTGAACATGGCTTCACAAACTTTTAGAATCTAAAGAAGAATTTAGCATCATGAAAAACTCCTTTCTACCGTCTTTCACTTTTCCTCAATTTCCGAGCCTTCCAAAAGCTCTCGTAGGAGGATTGCTCTTCCTAGGATTTTCTTGCCAAGCTCCAAAAACTGAAGAAAGCACAGTAGTGTCAGATGATCGCCCAAATATCATTTTCATCTTCGCGGATGATTGGGGTTATGGAGATTTGGGCGCATACGGAGCTACTGAAGTAAAGACTCCGAACCTTGACAAATTGGCCGAACAAGGAACCAAATTCACACAGTTTCATGTGACCAGTGGTGTATGTTCTCCAAGTCGGAGTTCTGTGATTACAGGACATTTTCCAGCAAGGCATCGAGTACATGGACACTTTGCCGGGAATGAACCCAATGCGAAGCGGAATATGCCTAACTGGCTGGACGAAAATCTGCCAGTTTACATGCCTCAGGTAATGCAGGATGCCGGATACACTACAGCTCATTTTGGCAAGTGGCACTTAGGTGGAGGCGGATTACCTCACGGTGATTTATCCGCTCCCGAACCAAAGGCGTATGGCTACGATGAAACCCGTGTTTGGAATGGCAATGGGCCAACCTGGAAAGGCGACCAATTGTGGCCAACTACCCGCTACATGGATGATGACAGTACTTGGGTGCACAGTTCAAGTAGAATCGTGGTAGATGTGACCATCGATTTTCTCGAGAGAAATAAGGATAAAGGATCACCAATGTTTGTGAATCTTTGGCTGAAAGATCCGCATACGCCACTTTGGCCAACGGATGAGCAAAAAGCTCCTTATTCAGGGATGGGGCCAGATAAGGAAGTTTATTTCGGAGTGCTTACGGATGCTGACAGACATATTGGTCGCTTGATGGCAGCATTGGAAGAGATGGGCTTAGATGATAATACCATCGTGATTTTTAGTAGTGACAATGGTCCTGCCGCATATGGACCATCCTTAACAGCGGGTTTGACTGGAGGATTGAGAGGCAGAAAAGTAGATATTTTTGAAGGCGGCGTGAATGTTCCCTTCATTGTGAGGTGGCCAGGAAAAGTAGATGCTGGCAAAGTTGATAGTACAAGTGTGCTTTCCACAGTAGACTTACTTCCTACATTTGCTGCTTTGGCTCATAAAGACTTGCCTTCAGATTACCAAGTTGATGGAGAAAACATCATATCAATTTTCGATAACAAGACTTTCAATAGAACAAAACCACTTTTCTGGGAATGGAGATTTGCGGTAGCTGACCGTCCAAATGGCTGGGTTTCGGCAGCAGTTCGAGATGGGGAATGGAAGCTTATGTCCGATGAAAAACGCGGGAGAGTTGAGCTTTATAACATTAAAGATGATCGCGCTGAGTCCATTGATGTTGCTGCTGCTAATCCAGAGAAAGTAACACAGCTTTTGGCAATGTGGGATCAATGGAAATCCGAATTGCCGGAATAATTGAGTAATTGAATTAGTTAAATCAGAGGTGAATAAAAAGGAAGAAGCGTAGCCATATGTATAAAATGATCAACATCGAATTGAGGTTAATCTTATTTTTCTTTATGCTTTTCAATGTTGCAAATGCACAAAGCCTTTTCATAGTAAGTTCTCCTGATGGAAATCTACAAGTGCAACTTTCAGAAGTGGGAGAGGCAGTGAATTATCAAGTGTTTTGGAATGGGGAAGCAGTCGTCAATTCCTCTGAAATATCAATCTTACCCAGCACTGCATCTAAAATCCAAGGTTCGGCTACAAGCACGAAAAATGAAACTTGGAAACCAGTCTGGGGGCAGTTTAGTGAAATCACCGACCATTACAATGAGTTGACATTGGATATAGCTTTAGGTGAAGTTTCGGCTAAGTTAATTGCGCGAGTGTATGATCATGGACTTGGCTTCAGGTATGAACTGATGGGATTGAAAGCTGGCGCGGAGGTCACCTTGTACTGTGAGTATAAGTTAGATGGTAATGATATCCTCTATTTTCCTTCAGGTGAAAATCCTCCAGTTGGACCTTTGGCAATCAATGAATTGGTAACGTCAGATGAAACACCTAAGCTACGCATGCCTATAGTTGTGGAGACCAAAAAGCCCTACCTGTCTATCTTAGAATCTGATCTGTTTTCAGCGCCAGGGTTTGATGTAATAAGCTTATCTTATGATCAAAATAGGTCTGCAATTGTCTCTTCCAACACAGCTCAAGTGACAGAAGAAAAATTAGTAACTCCATGGAGAGTTATTTTGGTGAATGACCAAATAGGTGATTTGGTTACCAACACCGTTACACTCAACCTCGCCGCGCCCAATCAGATTGAGGATCCTTCGTGGATCAAACCCGGAAAAACGCTGTGGGATTGGCGGGTTCATGGGTATACCGCCTCGGATGGTTTTACCTATGGAATCAATACCGAAAGCTATTTGCGTTTTATTGATTTTGCTGCTGAAATGGACATAGAGTATTTCCTAATAGATGATTCCTGGTATGACAAGGTGACACCAGGAAAATTTGAATTATCAGAAAAACTGGATCTTCAGAAAGTAATTACATATGCCGCAGAGAAAGATGTGGAGTTGATGCTTTATTACGATAGAAGACACGGGGAATATGGTGATGAGAAGCTATTTGAGTATTATAAATCCTTAGGAATGAAGGGAATCAAATATGGCTTTATGGGACAAAATGTTCCCTTTAGCAGAGATGCAATTGCTTCCAGTGCGGAGAGCGAACTCCTCATTGATTTCCATGATAGTCCGGTGCCTTTTACGGGTGTTGAGCGAACACTTCCTAATGCGATTACCAAGGAATATTGCCATGCCCAGCAGGATTCACGAAAGGCATTTACTCCAGAGACTTTTATCAAAATGGCTTTGATTAACGCCATTCAAGGTCCTTTGGATATGAACAACGGGAATTTTGATCTCTCTGGAATCAATCGGGGAGATCGGGAGAAAGGACCTAAGATTACTAATTCTTACATTTCCACGGTGGTTTCAGAAGCTGCAAGGACCTTGATCATCCACAGTGGTTTGGTTTGTATTCCTGATGCTCCTGAGGAATATAGGGAGAAGGCAGACTTGTTTGAGTTTATCCAAAAGCAGCCAGTAGGCAAATGGGATGAAAGCATGATACTAGACGCCAAGATGGGCGAGTATATTTCTACTGCGAGACGGCAGGGCGATAGTTGGTTTGTGGGATCTGTACATGATCAGCAGGGCGGTACATTGGATATAGCACTTGATTTCCTTCAGCCAGGAAAAGAATATCAGATCACTTACTATGAAGATACCGATGCAACCCACGGGGAAACTAATCCAGAGGCATATCAGATAAGATCCGGTCAGGTGAAAAATGGAGATGTAGTCCATGCTAAAATGGCTCCGGGCGGGGGACATTGTATGTGGATAAGAATGGTAGAATGAAAGTGATGACTATACTAAAAGTATAAAATACAGGATGATGCATAGCGTTAGAAAAAGTCTTTTTATTCTGGGAATAGTTGTCTTCTTGGGTGGGTGTAATCAAAAGAGATCAACAAACCAGAAAATGAAAAACTCTGACTCAAAAGACTATTCCAGTTATGATGACGATGTTTCATTCTTAAAGGATTTTGTAGAGGTTATAGAACTTACGGATCCAAGTGGAAAATCAAAAGTAGCAGTTTCGGCTGCGCTGCAGGGTCGTGTGATGACCAGTGCTTCTTTGGGAGATAATGGGCGAAGCTACGGGTGGATCAATAGAGCACTTTTTAACTCAGGAGATACTTCGGAGCATTTTAATGCTTATGGTGGAGAAGAGCGGTTTTGGCTAGGACCAGAAGGTGGGCAGTTTTCTGTGTTTTTCAAAAATGGAGATGACTTCAATTTGGATAATTGGTACACACCTCGCTTAATTGATTTGGAGAAATTTGAAATCAAAGAACAAGGCGCTTCAAGTGTGGTTTTTATCAAAGAAGCGACATTAACCAACTACTCAGGTTTCCAATTTGAGCTGGGAATTGAAAGAAAAGTAGAGGTATTATCCACTGCGGAGGTTTTTATGCAATTAGGTATTGAATCAATTTCTGGAATTAATGCAGTAGCTTATCAAACCACTAACACACTTAAAAATATCGGATCGGAGGATTGGAAGAAGGAGACCGGACTTTTGTCCATTTGGCTATTAGGAATGTTTAATCCCTCACCATCTACCACGATTGTCATTCCTTTTCACCCTGGGTCAGAATCAGATTTTGGAATCTCTGTGAACGACAATTACTTTGGCAAAGTGCCACAGGAACGCCTAATCGTCCAAGACAGTGTATTGTACTTCTCTGCAGATGGTACCTATCGAAGCAAAATCGGTTTATCACCTGCCCGCGCAAAAAACATTCTCGGTTCATACGATGCGACTAGTCGTATTTTGACCATACTGCAATACAATCAACCTCAAGGTGTCCAAGACTATGTCAACTCCATATGGGAAATTCAAGATTCTCCATTCACTGGAGATGTAATCAATTCTTATAACGATGGTCCTGCCGAGCCCGGAAAGAAACCTATGGGGCCATTCTATGAGCTAGAAACTTCTTCACCGGCCCTTGCTTTGAAATCTGGTCAAGAAGGGTCACACATCCAACTGACATGCCATTTTGAAGGCGATGAAGAGGATTTGGATAGGATATCAAAGCAGATTTTGGGCGTTTCGATTGATGAAATTTCTAAGGCTTTTAATTAGAAAATACTATACTATGAAAGGAAGTTTTGTCTGGATTATTTTAGCTTTTTTCTCCACGATTGCTTGCCAACCTAAAGTGAATCAAGTGTCAGAATTAGCTTCAGCTGAGCCAAGTATTCAGTTTACCTATCAGGATATTACTGGAATAGGGAAGGATTCCATTTACAACAGACGAGATAATAGTGATGTGATCAAAGTAGGGGGCAAATACTATGTCTGGTACACCCGAATGGATAGTCCAGTGACGGCTGGATATTGGGGAACCATCTGGTATGCTACTTCTGAGGATGAGGGATATACCTGGACTGAGCAAAGCATGGCTTTGGGACTGGGGGACGAAGATTCATTCGATGGACATTCAGTTTTTACTCCAAATATTTTGGTACATGAAGGCAAATACTATCTCTATTACACGGGAGTAAAACTAACGCCGGGGAATGTTAATAAGGAGTTTGAGAATAATTCTACTACTGACATTACTGCTATTGGATTAGCTGTGTCAGATAGTCCTGATGGACCTTTCGAACGGATAAATTCTGAGCCTGTGTTAGAAGTATCTGCTGATTCAGCGGCTTTTGATAGCTTCAGAATTGATGATGCAAGCCTATTGGTGAAAGGAGGAAAGACGTGGCTTTACTACAAAGGCAGATGTATTTTGGATGGTAAACAGGGGCCGAGCCGCACGAAGATGAGCGTAGCCTTCGCTGATAATCCTGAAGGTCCTTTTACTAAACATGATGGCCCTTTATTGGATAAAAGCCATGAAGTATTGATTTGGATGAAAGATGGCGGAGTAGCATCCTTAGCATCGATCAGTTCCACTATCAACTTTGCTGTTGACGGACTTCAGTTTTCTGTATTTCAGGACAGTATAAGTAATCTTCCCCAAGCTCCGGGACTTTACCGTCCAGATTTAGAGGATGGAAACAAAGCTGGTGTGACACCTGGTTGGGGAATAGCTATGCGCTCGAAAAAGGGAGAAGCCTATTTGGTACGTTTTGAAATGAAATGATATGAATAAAACCATCGCTCTATTTAATACCTACCATGAATATGGTTTTTGCTCATGCATTCAGTGCTACAATTCCATCTGTGAGCTCAGATCCTAACGTTTTCAATGTGAAAAATTATGGGGATAAATGATACATATTGCCATGGATACCGAAGGTGTTCAAGCAGCAATTGACGCTTGTTACGCCAAAGGTGGTGGTACAGTCAGGGCACCAGCTGGTAATTATATAATTGGCACTATTCAGTTGAAGAGCAACATCACGCTTTCTCTCTATTATGTGGCCTCATTGCTTGGAAGTCAGTATATGGCGGTTTTATGATAAAAACTTGACGCATCCAAGAAAGGGGGATTCAGAATGTTTGATTTTCGCTGAAAATGCAACAAGTATAACCTTTAAGAATGTGACAATGACCACCCGAAACCAGACATACGTAAAGAGATAGTATTAAATAATTTAGCAGGATTTATAAATCAATAAATAATATTTGAGTCATTCGAGAATAAGTTGAAGATAGACAAGATTAGAAGTCAAAAGATAGTAATATGATAACTCAAAAATTCTTTGCCTTAAATGTGTTTCTTTTAGGTATGCTGGTGTTTAGTGCTGGCTACGCTCAGGAATTGACTTTTACTGAGGCTCCGGAAAACTACCGCCTGTATGCAAGAAATCAGAACGATAGTGCTGTGGTGCGATATACAGGGAAAGTAACAAAGGGAGAGGATGTAAGCAGTTTAACACTTAAAGTCTATAAGGACGACGTGCTGTATGAAATTCAAGAAGTGCCACTAATTGATAAAGCTTTTTCGATTACTTCTAAAATATATGCAGGTCTTCATCTGTTTCGTTTTGAACTTTTTACCCTAGAAGGCCAGAAAGAAAGCATATATATGGTAGCTGACAATGTGGTTTGCGGTGATGCTTACATCATTACCGGACAATCCAATTCCCACCCAAGTAGTACTTTATCTACCTATAGCAGTCCATTCGCCAGAAGTTTTGGCGTCAAAACAGGTTATGAACCCTATAGTGAAGAAGATAAAAACGTGCGTTGGGGAAGTGCAACCGGAAATTGTCCCGGACTGGAAAAGGAAGTTGGAGGTTGGTTTATCAAGAATCCCCATGGCGTTGGAGTTTGGGGAATGGAGTTGGCTAGATTGATCATAGAAAAACATCAGGTACCTGTATGCATTATCAATGGAGGCAGCGGTTCCTCTTCCATCGAGGAAAATATGCTTTATCCGGAACTACCTTCATTGGAAACCAGTTTCGGTCGCCTTGCCTATCGGGTTAACCAAGCAGGATTGAAGGATCAGGTGAAAGCTATCTTTTGGCACCAGGGAGAAACCAACACCAATACGCTGGAAGGATATCAGTCCTATCCTGCAAATTTCGATACCTTAAAAAAAGACTGGGAGCGGGTATATACAGGAGTTGAAAAAATCTATCTATTCCAATTGCATCCCGGATGTGGAGCAAAAACGGAAGGTTATTATAATGAGCTTCGGGAGATTCAAACCCAACTAGCGGACACCTATGATAATGTAGAGATTATGTCTACGATGGGAGTGAGTGGTCATGATGGGTGTCACTTTTCTTATCAGGGCTATCTGGAATTTGCCGAGCGCATCTTCCCTTTGGTTTCTCGTGATTTTTATGGAGAGCAGCCTACTTCTGTCATCACTCCGCCCAAATTGCTGAGCGCAAAATATGTTAGTGAAAATGAATTGGAACTTCTGTTTGACCAAGCCATAGCTGTAGAAGAAAAGCGGGAAGTCAACGGAAAAACGTACTTCCTAAAGGATCAATTTTTCTTCAAAATAGAACTGGATAGCGCATTTGTTTCTGCTATGATTAGCAGTATAAAATCACAAGGAAATAAGTTGATCCTTACATTTGAAAAAGCAGAGTCGTATCCGTTTGTCACGTATTTGCCTGGTAAATTCTATACAGGAACCAACGAGTTCTACGAAGGTCCTTGGCTTACAGGAAGTGCAAATAATTTGGGAGCTTTGAGTTTCCATCAGCGCGAAGTTGTACCACTTCAGAAGAAATAGAAATTATTTTTTTGTGAAAATTGATCATAAGCTGCTGAAATTCACAGCTAATTGAAATTTCATTCAAGATAGTGTTTCCAAAAAAAAAGCTTCTCAGGGCCAGATTTGGTGTAGTCGCTAGTGCAGGCTTATCTACAAACTTATGTAGAAAGGTAATGCTCTTGAGGTAGTACCAGAAGTTGAAGATATAGCGATTGTAGAAAAACAGACTATATGTTGGGAAATGACTATCGCCCGCATGCTTGGAATCTTAAATCACCACATTTATAAGACCCACAGCCTTTTACTCATTTTTTTTTCTGAAGCATTCGAGATGTGTATGAAAAATAGAAGGTTAATAGATCAAAATTGTATTTCCGAAATTTTCTTTCTGACATATAGGTAATGTCAGTTGATTCGATAGAAAGTTTGTGTTAAACACAAAATATTACTCTGAAAATAGTTGTGCACAGGTGTGTCCTACTTATATAGGTGTAACAGGACAGTGCAGCAAGTTGATAATAATACCTTTTGAAAAATTAGGATACTGCATAAGGCTGTATTTAATCAATCATTTTAACCCAAAATTATACCATATGAAAAAGCACATTACTATGCTTATGTTTTTCATGCTATTAGCAGTTTTTGGCTTACAGGCCCAAAACAAAATAGTAAGCGGAAAAATAATCGATTCGTCAGGAGAGTTAATGCCAGGCGTTACTATTATCCAAAAAGGCACTGCCAACGGCACAGCCTCCGATATCGACGGGAAGTATTCATTGTCAGTTTCTGAAGGAGCTACATTAGTATTTTCTTTCATCGGATATTCTACTATTGAAAAAGCTGTTGGAAGTAGCAACGTCTTGAATATAACGTTACAGATAGATGAATCTGAGCTTGATGAGGTCGTAGTAATTGGCTACGGAACTCAAAAGAAATCGGATTTAACAGGTGCTGTTGGTTCTGTAGGAGAAAAAGACTTAAGAGATAGGCCTTCTGCTTCACTTAGCCAAAATCTTTCAGGTAGAGTGCAAGGAGTGAATGTCTCTGTCAATTCGGGCCGACCAGGCGGACGAGCAAATATTCGAATAAGAGGTAACACCTCTGTTAGTATTGCAAATGATCCACTTTATGTGATTGATGGAGTAATCCTACATTCTGCTGGCCTAGCAAATGGTAGCACTCCAATTGATTACATCAACCCAAATGACATTGCTTCTATAGAGGTGTTGAAAGATGCATCTGCAACCGCCATTTATGGTGCGCGTGGAGCGAACGGAGTTATTTTGGTAAGCACTAAAAGAGGAAGCAAAACAGGTGGTACCATTACTTACGATGGTAACTTTAGCATAGGGACACTTCCTAAAAAAATTCCGCTTTTGAATTCAGCAGAATTCCTTGCAGCTGAAGATCTAGCCTATCAAAATGCTCAAAAATATGATCCTAATGGCTGGGCAAATGGAATCTATAAAGACCCAAAACTTAAAAGAACAGATCCAAAGCTTTTCGATAGTAATGGAAACCCACTTTATGATACAGATTGGCAAGATGAATCATTCCAACAAGCTATTACCCAAAACCATCAACTAAGCTTAACCGGCGGAAATCAAGATGATAGCTTCGGGGCTTACTTAGGTTATAGAGATGAAGATGGCTTGATGAAAGAGTCATGGATGAAAAGATTTTCCGGTCGATTTGTATTCGATAGTAAAATCAAAAAGTGGGTGACAGTTGGTGGAGGTTTAAGCTACAATGACCAAAAAGAAAGTCAAGTTGATCCTCTTGGAAATGGTGGTATTATAGCTATGCGCCAGGTATTGGAAGCGTTACCAATTATTCCGGTAAGATACCCTGATGGTTCATGGGCAGGAAATGCAGATTATCCTGGCATGGAAGGCGGAAACAATCCTCTTCAGGTGGCTAAGGAAAGGATATATCTAGTGAACACACAAACGGTTCTGGGAAATATTTATGCTAACTTTTTTCTGGCAAAAGGCCTTGAGCTAAGATCCAATGTCTCCACTAACATCGTCAATCAGCGAGTTGATTATTATGGAGGCAGAAATCTAAATTACATCGCCAAAAATCAAGGCGGAGATGCTTCAGTTTCTAATGATAGACTCAACTCCTGGCAATTTGAAAACTACCTTACCTATATCAAAACCATTAATGAAAATCATGCGCTCAACGCTATGGTTGGACTTTCCTGGCAGCATGTAGACAGGTTTAATTCTACTGCAAGAGCTCAGAATTTTCAGGATGATTATTTCATGTTTAATAATCTGGGGGCTGGAGCAAATGCAATCCAACCGCAATCAGGTAGTGTAGCATATGGTCTTAATTCCTACTTTTCGCGTTTGAATTACACGCTAAAAGACAAGTATTTATTTACGTTCACAGGTAGGGTTGACGGATCCTCCAAATTCGGTGAATCTAACCAATATGCATTTTTCCCATCTGCAGCTTTTGCTTGGAGAGCCTCAGATGAAAACTTTTTACAGAATAGCTCTTCCATCTCGAATTTGAAATTCAGATCCAGCATAGGAATGACTGGAAACTCTGAAATAACAGCCTATCAGGCACTTGCCGGAATGGGGAATTACTCGGTGATTTTCAATAACCAAAGAGAAATAGGAATAGGAATAAGTAGGTTGGCAAACCCAAACCTACGCTGGGAGAAGACAACACAGATTGATATAGGTGCTGAACTTGGTTTGTTCCAGAATAAAGTAATGTTTGAAATTGATCTATACAGAAAGATTACTGATGATATGCTCCTAAGTGCTCCTGTTCCATCAAGCAGTGGGTATTCAGTAGTGAGCCAGAATGTGGGAAGTATGGAAAATACAGGAATTGAACTGGGGCTAAACACGGTCAATTTTGAGAGAAATAATTTCTCCTGGAATACCACGTTCAACTTCTCCTATAATAAGAATGAGGTGCTGGAACTTGCTGGAGGGTCTGATATTTTCCTTGGATCCACCATCGTCAGAAAGGGTGAATCGGTAGGAGCTTTCTTTGGATTTGTCCATGAAGGAACCTGGAATACAAGTGAAGAATCTATAGCTGCCCAGTACAACAAACGCCCAGGAGACATTAAGTATAAGGATGTGAATGAGGATGGAGTTATCAATGATTCAGACAGAGTAGTAATAGGTAAAGGTATACCTGATGGATTTGGCACTTTCGCCAACACATTTACTTTTAAAAACTTTGAATTACTGGTAGATATCCAATATACCTATGGCAATGATGTGCTTTTTAGAAGTAAGCACTCAGCCGAGGATAGAACGGGGATCGCAAACAGTTTCAAAACCATTCTAAACGCATGGACTCCAGAGAATCAGGATACAAACATTGCTCAAATCCGACCGCTTACCGCTGGGTATAATACAAACAATGACTCAGACCGTGTGCAAGATGGATCATTCGTAAGAGGTAGAAATCTAATGCTCTCCTACAATTTCCTCCCTCAGACATTGGAAAAAATCAACGTGGAAAGAATGAGAGCATACGTGTCTGTGCAAAATTTCTTTCTAGCTACAAAGTACGCTGGATATGACCCTGAAGTGTCCACCTCAGGAGCAGCATTTGATCAAGGGGTAGATCTTTATGCCTACCCAAAGCCGAGAGTCTTTATGCTTGGTGTAAGTATCACATTGTAAATTTTAACTAGCAGAATTATGAAACGTATAGAACAATATATAAAAAAGATATCTCTGGTTGCTTTGCTGATTTCAGCCGCCAGCTGTGCTGATTTTTTGGATGAAAGTGACAGTTCAAACTTCACATTGGACAATTATTTCACCAAACCTGAGCATGCAAAAAGTGTAGTAAACTCCGTATATGAAAGTTTACAACCAGTTATGGCCAGTGGATTCGGAGGCGGACCATGGATGATGGTTGAGTTTGCTACTGGATTGGCCGACACAGAATTGGGTCAAGCTCAAAATAGTCTATTTGTCAAGGACCTAGTCAACAACTCCGATAATGGCTACGGTCAAACTATCTGGACTAGCTACTATAAAGGGATAGCCAACGCAAATATTGCGATTGCAAAAATTCCTGGAATCACAATGGATGAAACAGCGAAACTAAAATTAATCGGTGAAGCAAAATTCATGAGAGCTTACTACTATTTTAATTTGGTAAGAATCTTTGGGAACATCCCGTTGACTTTAGAGCCTATTGATTTAACTTCTGAGGATTTATTTGCAGCCCCAGCCAATCCTGAAGCGGTATATAATCAGATCGTTATGGACCTAAAAGATGCTGAAGTTTCCGGACTTCCGATGCGTGACGCTAGTGGACGAGCATCCTTAGGAGCAGCCAAATCATTGTTGTCTTCTGTGTATTTGACAATGGCAGGATATCCGCTTCAAAAGGGAGCTGAATACTATACACTCGCAGCAGCCAAATCTAAAGAGGTAATAGATTCCGGTACATTTTCACTCTTCACTTCTTACGGGGATTTGCACAATCCTGCCATGAAAAACTTGGGAGAAAACATCTTTATGGCCCAATTTGCCGCATTTATTTTACCATCAAGCTGGCAAGTGTCCATCATCCCCTACAACAGAGGTATTTCCAATTACAGTTCAGAAACCGGTGGTATTTTCGCTCAGGAGGAATTTGTTAAATCTTATGAAACGGGTGACAAAAGAGCAAATGAAAAAGAATTCTATTACACCAGTTATTCGCTTCGAGCAGATAGATCCAAAACATTGGAATTGGGCGATTATTATATCTACAAGCACTTTGATGTGTTAGCTCAAACTAGCACAACTAGTAGCGGAATGAATTGGCCAATTTTAAGATTGGCTGAGGTACTCTTGATTTATGCCGAAGCTTCAAACGAAGCAAATGGTCCTAATTCTGAAGCATATAATGCAATCAATAAAGTGAGAAACAGAGCAGAGCTTGCACCTCTGGACGGACTTTCCAAAGACGAGTTGAGAGAAGCAATTTGGAGAGAGAAATTTTATGAGTTGTCCTACGAAAACAAAACCTGGTTTGACATGGTGAGAATTCGCAAAGGATTCAATGCCAAAACGTTGGAATTTGAAGAATATGTTGGTCACAAGTTCGTCTATGGACCTACCTTGAAAGAGCGTGAATTGCTATTCCCTATTCCTACCGCTGAAATTAGAAACAACAAGAATCTGATTCAGAACTCAGGATATTGAGTTTAATCCGTTAAGAATTTAAGAATAAAACACTATGAAAGGTATACTAAGAATTGCTTGTTTGGCCTTTCTTCTATGCTGTACTATGGAAGGTTTTGCCCAAAAAGGCAAAACCTTCTTACAGTTTGAAGGAAAAGAAGGGCCTGGAAAAGGCAAAAATGTCGTATTGATCTCAGGAGATGATGAGTATAGATCTGAGGAATCCATGCCGATGATGGCGAAAATCCT
>NZ_FOKK01000019.1 GCF_900112005.1 Algoriphagus aquimarinus
TGGTAGTATCCCATTAAGTGTGTAAGTGTAGAAAAGTTATTCTATAATTTTTCGGCCCATTCAAAGGCCTGGAAAAATTTATGGAAATAACTTTTCGGGGTAACTTTACACATTTAAAGCTATGAAAAAAGAAGATGTTCTAAGCGAGGAATTCCTCAAGCAGTTCAAAACCGGCGAAGAGTTGTACTCTTTTCTTTCTCAGATTCAAAAACGTGGGGTAGAACAGATCCTCGAAGGCGAACTGGATTCCCATTTGGGATACGATAAGCACCAGACTTCCATTAGTGCCAATGCACGTAACGGTCACAGCAAGAAAAAAATCAAAAACCAGTTTGGTGTAGCTGAGATTCAGGTGCCACGAGACAGAGATGCCTCCTTTGCTCCTGCGCTTATTCCAAAGCGTAAGAACATGGCGGAGGGAGTGGAAAATATCATCATTTCCCTGTATGCCAAGGGGATGAGTGTCAGTGATATTGAAGAACAGATCAGGGAGCTCTATAATATTGAACTGTCCACCTCAGCGATATCACGGATCACCGAGCGCGTTTCACAGGACATTACCTTGTGGCAAAACAGACCGCTGGAATCAGTCTATTGCATCGTCTGGATGGATGGTATTGTATTCAAAGTCAGAGAAAGTTCCAGAGTCATCGACAAAACCATTTACATCGCTATAGGTCTGCGAACAGATGGAAAGAAGGAAGTCTTGGGGCTTTGGTTGGGGAAAAACGAATCCGCAGCCTTCTGGCTGAGTGTATTGACAGATTTACGTTCCAGAGGCGTTCAGGACATCCTGATCACCGCCACGGACAATCTGAAGGGCTTTACAGAAGCCATCAGATCCGTTTTTCCCGAATCCACCAAGCAGATCTGCATCGTCCATCAAATCCGCAATGCCTGCCGATATGTGGTCTGGAAGGACAGAAAGGCCTTCACTGCTGATATGAAGGAAATCTACACTGCTCCCAACCGTGAAGCAGCAGCACTCGCTCTGGATCAGTTAGAAGCCATCTGGAGTCAGAAATACGGCTATGCAATCAAAAGCTGGAGGGACAACTGGGAAGAGTTGACTGCATTTTTGGCTTTCCCGATGGAAATCCGAAAGATCATCTACACCACCAATATCATTGAAAACCTGAATGGGAAAATCAGAAAATACACCAAGAATAAACTTTCCTATCCGACCGATGATGCAGTAATGAAGTCCGTATTCCTGGCCGTTAACGAATCCACTAAAAAATGGACGATGCCAATCCGGGATTGGGGCACCATCTTAAACCAATTTATGATTATGTTTGAAAACCGTCTAAAATTCTAACCAACCTTAAAATTCATTTACACACTTTTCGGGATAGTGTCAATTAATTGTCTTTTCGATAGACCAGATTTCCGTCCTTATCCCATTCAGCACGAATGTAGGGGCGGAAATTTTTTGTATACGCTGCTTCCTGGTATTGAACCTCGCGCTTTCGAATTGCTTTGGTATTGTTAGTGTCCCAATATTCCGTCCAAAGCCCTACTTTTTCTCCGAATTGATATTCTCCAGTCACAGCCACTTGCTTGTCTTCATAGAAGTAAAAGTAGTTTCCCTCTTCTAATCCGTATTGGACTGGTATGATTTCTTGGATGCTTTTGGTGGTCTGGTCGAAATAGCGAGTTCTAGACTCTCTAGGCCAACCTTCTGTAAAGTGATTTTTGTCCTGAAGTACATTTTTTGAGTCAAATAGCATCCAGGTTTTGTGCTTAGTGCCATAGTAGAACATGCCACTTTCTACCACTTCTTCATTAATTACACGTTCGTAAGGCCCATGAAGCAGGTAGCCTTTTCCAGCTACATAATCTTTGGTCTTGATGCTTCTATCCTGCGTGTCAAACCAATATACGTCGCGAATATATGGATCAGGATTGCGAGTTAAATCTGTATAATTGAAGTGTTCAAAAATCTGCTGACCTCTAATTTCCTTCCGTGTATAGCCTTTTTTAGTTTTTATTCCGAACCATTCATTCTTACGTGCTTTCTTTTTCTTCTCTTTTTTTTCTTCCTTTTCTTTGGAGTCATCAAAAAGCAGCAAAGGCATAGTGGTAGGAAGTAACCTTGAATTTACCACACCACTAGAATCAGGATCTGATTTGGGTTTTGATTCTTCTTTTTGTGCAAAAGAAACCTTGCTCAAAAGTAGGAGGAAAATAAAACTGATATAAAATCTACTCATTGTATACAAAAACGCAATTTACTTCGGTGTATTTTATCCAAAAATAACATTTCGAGATCAAAACCCACCGATTGTTTAGATTTTATAATCTTCTCTCTATTTTTGTGGAATTTGTAATAAAATCTCTCAAACAATGAATTCTATTTTATCAGACCGGATAATCAATATGGAGGAATCAGCCACTCTTGCCATGGCAAAAAAAGCAAGAGAGCTGAAATCACAAGGAGTTGACATCATCAGCCTTAGTTTAGGTGAGCCTGACTTCAAGACTCCAAAGCATATCCAAGAGGCTGCAAAAGATGCAATCGACGAAGGAAAGTACTTTTCATATCCTCCTGTAGCGGGTTATCAGGATTTGAGAGAAGCTATCGCAAAGAAGCTTCGTGAGGAGAACGAAATCGCTGAAGCAAAAGCTGAAAATATCGTTGTTTCTACCGGTGCTAAGCATTCTATCGCCAATGTATTCATGTGCATGGTGAATGAAGGCGATGAGGTAGTCATCTTCTCTCCTTACTGGGTGAGTTATGCCGAAATCATCAAGTTAGCTGGTGGCGTCCCAGTATTGATCGAAGGAACCTTGGAGAATAACTTCAAAGCAACTGCCGCTCAATTAGAAGCTGCTATTACTCCAAAGACTAAAGCAGTAATCTATTCTTCTCCATGTAACCCTACTGGATCCGTATTTAGCAAAGAAGAGCTAGAAGCAATCGCAGAGGTGGTGAAAAAGCATGAGAATATCATGGTGATCGCAGATGAGATCTATGAGAAAATAAACTTCGCAGGAAGAAACTACAGCATCGGATCATTCCCAGGAATGTTCGATAGAACTATTACAGTAAATGGTTTCTCTAAGGGCTATGCCATGACTGGCTGGAGAGTGGGTTATATCTGTGCTCCAGTTTGGATGGCGAAATCTGTTGAGAAAATTCAGGGTCAGTTTACTTCTGGAGGAACAGGCATCGCTCAAAGAGCAGCTTTGGCTGGTATTTCTGGAGATCAGACTCCAACCACTGAAATGGCTAATGCTTACCTAAGAAGAAGAGGTTTGGTATTGGATTTACTTCGTGATATTCCAGGAATCAAAACTCACGTACCAGAAGGCGCATTCTATTTCTTCCCAGACGTTACGGCTTTCTTTGGTAAGTCTGCCAAAGGGCATGACGTAAAAGACGCAGATGACCTTTGTTTGTATCTTTTGGCAGAAGCTCACGTGTCCTTAGTGACAGGAACTGCTTTCGGAGCGCCAAATTGTATTAGACTTTCTTATGCGGCATCAGACGCGGAATTGGTAGATGCACTAGGCAGAATGAAAAAAGCGCTCGGTGAGTTAGCTTAATCTGATTATCCGTAATGATGCCAGTATTGCTTTTTTCTTCACTATCCTGACCGAAGACCGAAGACGGATGTCCGAAGCGAGCCTCAATCTAAAAGTTGATCATACTCGCTAGAAGAGTAGGTTTTCTTGGCTAGAAAACAGATACAACAAATGTTAGAACTTAACCCCGGCAAACGTCGGGGTTATTTTTTGCCTAGCCAGAAAGGCTTATTTTTGGGAAAAATTACCCTATGGCTGAAGTAATCGTAATCACCCCCGTCAAAAATTCACTTGACACGACCTTGGATACTGCAAGAGCAATTGCTGAATCGACAGTAAGGGTTAGACATATTATTTTTAATGACTTCAGTACAGAAGAGACCAAAGCAGGGCTTGAGCAGAATGAAGCTGGAATCGGTTATGAGCTCATTCATTTGGAAGAGCACACAGACCACCCATCTCCAAATTATAAACTGGTACTTCAGATGGCTCAAAAAATGGCAAATGAAGCTGGATTGCCACTGTTAGTAATAGAATCAGATGTAGTAGTGAAGCCCGAGACTATTGCTGACTTGCTCAGTTTTCAGAATTCAACTCCCAAATCTGGCTTAGTGGGATCCGTGACCGTAGATGAGAAAGGAGTGGTAAATTTCCCATATCTGAAATTCAAAGGGGTGAAGGAATCAGTGATCGATACTTCAAGAAGTTTGAGCTTTTGCTGTACACTTTTCGGGACTGACTTTTTGAAAGCCTTTGACTTCATGGGATTAGATGAAGCGAAAGATTGGTATGATACGTTTATCTCCAAGAAGTCCATCGAACTGGGATACAAGAATCATGTGCTGATGAATGCTCCAGTGTGGCATAGACCTCATGCAAGTAGACCATGGAAGCAATTGAAATACAGTAATCCACTGAAATACTATTTCTTGAAATTTTGGAAGGGTATGGATAAGATTTGATCTATTTCCTTCCACCAAAATAATTCTATTGAAAAAAATGAGCGAATTGACTTAGCTCTTTCTTTACTGCCAAAGTATCTCTACCGAATTCTTTGAGGTTGTAATTTTCAGATCTAAGTAACTGATAACACTCTTCCAAGTCTTCAGGATTGAGATTCTCATTTTCAAATATTATCGCTTGAGGTTTAGTTCTCGGGATATTGAATATCCGGATTACTTCAAGATCAAAACCTTCCGCATCTACTTGAAGAAGATCTATTTTGGATATTCCGTAGGTGTTCAATAAAGTTTCGGGGCAGATTACCTTCACCTCTTCTGAGGTAATTTGTTTTTGAGGGTCGGTTGGTATTTCTATTCCAAACTTCGCGCAGTTTTTTTGTGCTATTCCATCTTCAAAAACCTTTTTGATTTTTTCTTCTGAAAAGGAAGCTAAGCCTGTAGCCCACCTCATGTTGCTAAATCCTATTTTGTAAAGTTTTTGGGAGCCATCTTGATAGCCAATAGCTGCGCAAACTGGATTTAACCCAGGATGATTTTTGTAGATTTTACTAAGGGATTCTTTGAATACATCGGGTTGTGGCTCTAGCAATACGCCTTCCCACCTGTCCCTCTTAATGAATTTATGAATTGGGTCATTCGTGATGCCATCATTTGCGCCAATCTGAACAACAAAAAAATCACCTTTTTTGGATAACGAGAATTGGGAAAGGAAATCTGATAAACTGCCTTTTTTTGGGGAATACAGATGACGGTAGAAAAACAGAAAAAAGAAATTGTCTGATGCGCTGAGGTTAAAACGAAGTTTTTTCCAATAGTCTTTGAATCCAGATGTGATTTGAGTGTTTGTCATTTAGCTCTATTAGAGTATTGCTGAATTCTTTATTTGAATTAATTTCTTGCCTCAGTAAGTACAAAAAAATAAATGAAACGAGGTGTTCTAATTTAAACTTAAGGAGCTTTTAGCGCATAGAAATCAATTGGACAATCCATTTGCATGGATAAGTGCTATGCAGCCCAGTGTTACTTATTTCACTGCTTAATATGTGTTCCCTTTAATCTTCACGCCTCACTTTATTGCGAAGAATATATCTGCTTATAGCTTACCTAGAAGTTTCATAAGTGTATTGTAAGGCTTCGACCAGGTTCGTTGAAAGCGGAGTGGACCATTTAATTCTCTTTTGAAGAATTCCTCATGGTGTTCATTGAGGTAGGCTATGCGCTCCCTTTTCTTTAAAGAAGTACCGGTTTTTTTTCGCTTGCTTCCCTGATGAATCCGGTAATAAAAACCAACGAAAGGTAGTTTGATTACATCCCCTCCATTTTTTAGCATTTTGATCCAAAATTCCCAGTCTTCTCTTCCCATTTTCATGTTATCACTGAAGCTTCCTACAGCCAATGCGTCAGCTTTTCTGAAAATGCCACTTACGAAAATCATATTGTCTCTAGCCAAAGCATTCAGACTGAAAGGCTTTAAATTCCAAGGGCGTTTTCCATTTTCATCGAATTTCACCGCTTCACAATAGACAACCTTAACTTCTGGCCTTTTTTCTAAAATAGCAATAGCTTTTTCTATGTATTCTGGGGAGATCAAATCATCCCCGTCTAAGGGTAAAATATATTTTCCATTTGAAAATTCAATCCCTGCATTTCTTGCTTTGGCGACGCCTGAATTTGACTGATTTAACAAATAAATATTTTTGTGTTTTTCTGTAAGCTCTTCAGCAATTTCCTTGCTGTTGTCCGTAGAACCATCATTTATAATAATGATTTCTAGATGAGGATAGGTTGAATTGAGTGCTGACTCTACAGTAGATGTAAGGAAGTTAGCCTGGTTGTAGCAGGGAATTAGTATAGAAATGGTGGGATTCAAACCTTAATATTGATATAGTGAAGCGATTGCAATTTAGTTGAATAGTCTGTGAGTTTTGCAATTGTAGGGATTGTTGCCTAATTGAGCCATTAACGATATTTTTATTTTGGATAGGCCTAAAAAACCCAAACAAAAATTTGTTTAGTCGCCCTGAATTGATAACTTTAAAGTGGTGATTAAACAACTTTTTATTAATATTTGATTTTTTTAAACACGGATTCTTTAAACAATCCATTTTTCTAACTCAAGCTGTTTCAAAGAAAATCCGGGCTACGGCTCGGATTTTTTTTTGAAATTTTTTTAGTGAACTTTCGATTTCCGAATTGCTTAAAGGCCCCCATGATCAAAAATAAGAATTTACTTTTCCTGGTTTTTACATTTGCCTTTTGCATTCGCGGTTTTGGTCAGAATGATAAGTTTCAATATGACACCAGTTATGTTGAGAGTTCTCACGAAACTTTCGCGATTAGGCTCTTTACTTCTCAGAAGTATACTCGACTAGTTCAAAACATTCCAGACCAAGATCACCCTTTTGTGTTAAAGCCAAACACTGGTTTGAAAATGGGGGTTGGGTTTAGTTATCAGCGCCTGACTATCAATGTTTCATTTCCAGTTGGGTTTCTATACTCAGATAAGCAAGAGAATTGGCCTTTCAATTTGGATTTGCATTCACATATTTATGCTCCTAGGCTGATAATTGACTTTTTCGGTCAATTTTATGGAGGGTATAAGATAGATGCCGATGAGTTAGCAAACGCAGATACGGATTATCTTAGAGAAGACATGCGTTTGTCATCGATGGGTATGAATATGAATTATCTTTTTTTCGGAGATAAATTATCGCTTGGAGCTGC
Source organism: Algoriphagus aquimarinus (assembly GCF_900112005.1). Classification (GTDB taxonomy): domain Bacteria; phylum Bacteroidota; class Bacteroidia; order Cytophagales; family Cyclobacteriaceae; genus Algoriphagus; species Algoriphagus aquimarinus. The sequence continues at coordinate 7,215 of NZ_FOKK01000019.1, forward strand.
TTTCAATCAGACTGCCGTCCAAAAACGCTCTGCATTTTCTCCATTTATAGGATTTGAAATCTATGGAGGAAAAATTAAAGGAGATTCTCTTTTACTGCCTGAGAGTGAAGTGCCCGACGCCGTCAATTTTGACAAAGCGGGCTATTTTCAAGCAGGTCCAAATGCAGGTTTGGCTGGATCTCTGGTTTTTGGGAAGGGTTTCTTTCTTACAGGCACTGCATCAGCCAATTTGAGTGGAGGTTATTCCAAATGGCGAAATGGCGAAGAATTCAAAAAATGGGGTGTAGTTCCTACTTATTACCTCAGAGCTTTTGTTGGCTATAATGGCAATCGTTTCTCTATCAATGGGAATTATGTTTATAAAAATTTGAACTTAGTAGAGGGAGAAGCTTACGATCAAGCAATCAACACGGGGAATTATAGAGTTATTTTAATGTATAAGTTATACCCTAGGGATAAATTCAAAAAAGGGTTTAATAAAATAAACCCACTAAGTGTACTGTTTAATGATTAGTACATCATCCTTTGGACTCTCCGTGATAATTATTTTAGCTTTGAACACATAAAAAACCCAAATACAATGGCAGATCAATTCGGTATTCAAGAATCTTTGAAGCGTCTAGGAATAAAACCCGAAAACTCAGGAACATCCACTGGTGTCAACTGGATAGATTCTGGAGAAGCTTCCATTTCATCGTTTTCACCGGCAGACGGAACATTGATTGGTAAGGTTCAGACTACTAATCAGGAGACTTACGAGCAGGTGATTTCACAGGCCCAAGTTGCCTTTGAAAGCTGGAGACAAGTGCCAGCTCCTCAGCGCGGAGAAATCGTGAGAGAAATCGGAAATGCGTTGAGGGAAAAAAAGGCTGATCTGGGGAAGTTAGTGTCCTATGAAATGGGCAAATCCTATCAGGAAGGACTTGGAGAAGTGCAGGAGATGATTGATATCTGTGACTTCGCTGTTGGGCTTTCTCGCCAGCTGTATGGCCTGACCATGCATTCTGAGCGTCCAGGTCATCGCATGTATGAGCAGTGGCACGCGCTGGGTATTATAGCTATTATTTCAGCGTTCAATTTTCCAGTGGCAGTTTGGTCTTGGAATGCAGCGTTGGCTTGGGTGTGTGGAGATGTGTGTGTGTGGAAGCCTAGCGAAAAAGCGCCTCTGTCTGGAATTGCCTGTCAGCTTATTGCTGGCGAGATTTTTGAAAAACATGGAATGCCGGAAGGGATTTGTACACTCGTAATGGGGGATTATAAAGTAGGAGAAATGATGTCTCAGGATTCTAGAATTCCGCTAGTATCTGCCACAGGATCTACCCGTATGGGGAAATTGGTTGGGCAGGCAGTAGGAGGTAGACTTGGAAGGTCACTATTGGAGCTGGGTGGAAATAATGCTATCATCATCACTGAAAATGCGGACATGGACATGGCGATCCGAGGAGCGCTATTTGGAGCGGTAGGAACAGCAGGTCAGCGGTGTACTAGTACTAGACGTCTTATTATTCAAGAAAATGTCTATGAGGAAGTCAAGTCAAGATTGGCATCTGCTTATTCCAAGCTAGTTATCGGAAATCCTTTGGATGAAAAAAATCATGTAGGGCCGGTAATTGACAAAGATGCCGTAGATATGTATTTAGCGGCTATTGAGAAGGTTCAGGCCGAAGGAGGGAAAGTCGTAGTGGAAGGTGGTGTATTGAGCGGTGCAGGGTATGAATCTGGGTGCTACGTGAAGCCGGCTATCTATGAGGCAGAAAATCAATTCGAGATCGTGCAGCATGAGACCTTTGCTCCGATTCTTTATTTGATGAAATACAAGACATTAGCGGAAGCTATAGCAATACAAAATAGCGTTCCACAGGGATTGTCCTCTGCGATAATGACTACAAACATGAGAGAAGCGGAAGCCTTTCTTTCTGTAGCCGGTTCGGATTGTGGGATAGCCAATGTCAATATAGGAACCTCAGGTGCGGAAATCGGCGGTGCTTTCGGGGGAGAAAAGGAAACTGGTGGAGGAAGAGAGTCCGGTTCTGATGCCTGGAAAGCTTATATGCGTCGTCAGACAAACACGATCAATTACTCATCCGCTTTGCCGTTGGCTCAGGGGATTAAGTTTGATATTTAGAGTTTATAATTATTCTTTCTGAAAATATTTTGTAAATATTCTTTCTCATTTTCAATACATTAGACATGTTGTTTCAAAATGTATTTGCTTAAGAGGAAATAGAAATTACCTTTGCATTCCCTTACGTACGGAAAGGGCTACAAAGATGGGAGTTTAGCTCAGTTGGTTCAGAGCATCTGCCTTACAAGCAGAGGGTCGGGGGTTCGAATCCCTCAACTCCCACATTTTAAATCATTTTCCGCACGAGGGAAATAAATACCTTTTCTTGGGAGTTTAGCTCAGTTGGTTCAGAGCATCTGCCTTACAAGCAGAGGGTCGGGGGTTCGAATCCCTCAACTCCCACGTATAATCCCGAAATTTTCGGGATTTTTTTGTTTTATGGCTTGCTACTTTTACATACTTCGCTCTGCTCGATTAGATAAATTCTATGTAGGACATACATGTGAAGATTTAGAGGAAAGAATAAGAAAGCATCTTTCTAATCATTCAGGTTTTACTGCGAAGTCCAAAGATTGGGAATTAGTTTATCATGAAGAATTTTCTGATAAAGGTGCTGCATACTTCCGCGAAAGGACGGTCAAAGCTTGGAAGAGCAAAAAGAAAATAAATGACTTGATAAATAGTATTGGGTAATATCCAATGACACTCGCGCTGTAGGTGATTCGGAGCATTCCGATGCAATCGGAAGGGTCGGGGGTTCGAATCCCTCAACTCCCACATTCAATCCCGGATAATTTATTCGGGATTTTTTTTGCTCTATGGCCTGCTACTTTTACATATTGCACTCTACAAAATTGGACAAGTTTTATCTTGGACATACTTGTGAATTGCTTGATGAAAGATTAAGAAAACACATGTCTAGTCATAGCGGTTTCACGGCAAAATCTAAAGATTGGAAATTAGTATATCATGAAGAATTCGATGATAAAAATGCCGCCTATCTCAGGGAAAGAATTGTCAAATCTTGGAAGAGCAAAAAGAAAGTAATTGAGTTAATAAATAGTTAATCTATTCTTTAGCTGTTAGATTAGGGCATTCCGATGCAATCGGAAGGGTCGGGGGTTCGAATCCCTCAACTCCCACATTCAATCCCGAAATTTTCGGGATTTTTTTTTGATCAAAAAAATAGACTGCTTCCATTCTGAAGCAGTCTATTTTTAGTTTAAAGTTCCTTGTTTTTACTCCAAATTCAACATGAATCCAGCACGAAACCAACGGCCTGGCATTTGAACAGTACCTGATTCGATATAATCTGTGTTAGTAATATTGGATGCTTCGGCAAAGAATCCGATTTTTCCGGTTCGGTTATAATCCACTCGCATGTCGAGTAGGAAATAAGGATCCTGATTCATGCGCTCCACATTTCTCATTTTGGTGTTCCACTCCAGCTTTTTGCCAATCCCAACTAGAACACCGCCTATTACCTGGTTTTTAAGAGCCGTCAAAGAATAGCGAGTTTCTATTCCTGGTTGATTGATCAGGTCTGCATCTATGTAGTTATAAGAAAACATAAATTCCTTGATCTGCACTCTTCTACCAGTTGGGCTTACTCGGTAATTCAAAGATGCCTCAATACCGTTGAATATTACTTCACTGAAATTCTGCGGCTGCCAAGGTGTGTCTGCGTCAAGCCTTGTCCACTCGATAAGATTGTCAGTACTTCTGTTGAAATATACTAGTTCAGCGAATAATCCGGATTTAGACCACTTTGCTCCGATTTCAAAGTTTTCTGCCTGTTCTGGCTCAAGTTGATCATTTCCAATATTGGTCGGCCCTTTATAGTACAGATCGTTGTAGGTAGGGATTCTATAGCTTATTCCGTAGCCTGAGTAAAGCCTCAGGTCAGATGTAGCCTGAAAACCAATTTCTGCTCCTGGGAAATGCTTCCATCCATATTCAGAATAATAGTTAGAATATACTCCGGCCCGTAAATCTACTTTTGAACCGAAGTTGACCATCTGTTCTAGAAATATCCCTGTCAGCACTCGATCACGGCTACCAAGATTAGTGCTTTCTATGGCTTCTTTTCTTGTCTCTAGCCCAAAGCCAGTTTTGCCAAATTTGGATTCAAAATTTCCGTTGGCCTCCAAAGCAAAAACGTCTGTAGTATGATTATTTTGGTAGAATTCTGGCTCATTTTTCTTGAGCACATATTCGTCAGCATTTCTGCGAAAATATCCCCGGGTATTTAGGTAAAAGTTCTCTAGTGTTAAAGAGTGACTTAGTGACGACAAGGTTGTTTGTACGCTTTCCCACTGATCTGGAAATGCACTGGAGTAAAATCCATTGGCACCAAAGCTACGGTCTGTATAGGCTATCATGCCCTTCAATTCATTTTTCTCATTGAGATCAACACCCCCTTCGTAGAAGATATTACTGACTTGGTAATCCGAATTGTACCAATGTCCATTCGAATCATCGTAAGAGATCGCCAAGTTTTGCTTGTAATTCCCCACTGGAAGTGAACCGGCAAAGTTTATTCCCTTCATTCCATAGTCACCCGCATAGCCTTGCACTCTAGCGTATCTTTTATCACTCAACTCAGTAATTACATTGATCGCTCCTGCGTAGGCATTTTGCCCGAATACTCTTGATGCTGGACCTTTCAACACTTCCACTCTGTCAATATTGACCAAGGGAACTGGGATATTCATCATGTGGTGCCCTGTCTGAGGATCACTTAGCTTAATTCCATTGAGAAGCATTAGCGTCTGCTCAAAGGATCCACCACGTATACTTACGTCTGATTGTACCCCGGTAACCCCTCTTTGACGGATATCAACGCCCGGTACAAATGATAGTATTTCAGCTAAACTTCTGGCTGGAGTGGTTTCTATCTGGAGTTTACTGATGAGAGAGATATTCCTGTTTTGCTTAGAGAATGGGAGTTGAATCCTATTCTCCTGGATTAAAACTTCACCTAAATCTTGAGTAGTAGTGTCAGATTGGGCATATAGCCCTGAAGAAAAAGCCAATGCAGATACTAGTAGTACTAATTTTTTCATTTGATGATTGTAAATAGTAGCCCAAAAGTGTACTGAAAATATGCTTTTTCCAATAATGAGATATTTCTAAAAAATCGTTAAAGAGCAGACTCTCTTGTAAAATATGCCAGAGCTTAAAGTAGCAATTCTTACTTTTGCGGCTAAATCAATAAATAATATGCGCAGGAAAATTATAGTTAAGCTGCTTTTTGCCGGAGCTATGCTCGCAGGAATCAGCAATTCTTTTGCTCAAGAAGTAAAGGAAAATAACCAAGAACAATTTGGTGAATTTATCAATCGCAAGGGAACCTACACTCGATCTGCCTCTGGCAAACCTAACGTAGGTTACTGGCAAAATAAGGCTGATTATCAAATCGCCGTGACCTTGGATGAACAGGCACATACGCTTACTGGTAACATTAAGCTTACCTATACCAATAATAGCCCCGAGACACTTGACTTCATCTGGATGCAAATGGAGCAAAACAGATTCAAGGAAGATTCTAGAGGAACTTTGACTACTCCAATTCAGGGTAATCGCTACAATGGCGATATCGATGGTGGATTTGATATGACTAACCTTCAGGCCAAAGTTGGGTCTAAAGGATCTGTCTCTACGAAGTACATCGATTCTGACACTAGAATGCAGGTGTGGTTCAACGAACCAATCCCAGCAAAGGGCGGAACAGCCACTGTATCTATGGATTTCTCTTTCAAAGTTCCTGTAGAAGGAATGGACCGAATGGGAAGACTTGAAGTAGAAGATGGTTGGATCTATGCTTTTGCTCAGTGGTATCCTAAAGTAGCTGTATTTGATGATGTAGAAGGCTGGAATGTGGAGCCTTACTTAGGAGCTGGAGAGTTTTATCTTGAGTATGGAGATTTTGATTACAAAGTTACGGTTCCTTATGACCACATCGTGGTAGGTTCTGGTGAGCTTTTGAATCCAAAGGAAGTATTGAGCAAAGAGCTTCAGAATCGCTATGCTAAAGCAAAAGACAGTGATACTACCGTAATGCTGATCACTGCTGAGGAGCTAGGGAATACTGAATTGACACGACCTAAGCAGGAAGGAACAGTTACTTGGCATTTCGCAATTCAAAATAGCCGTGATGTAGCATTTGCTACTTCGAGAGCATTTATCTGGGATGCTGCCAAAATCAACTTGCCTAGCGGGAAGAAAATTTTGGCTCAGTCTGCGTATCCTAAGGAATCAAACGGCATAGAAGCTTGGTCAAGATCAACGGAATATAGCAAAGCTTCTATCGAGCATTATTCTTCAATGTGGTTCGAATTTCCTTACGCTACTGCTACTAACGTAGCAGCAGATATAGGAGGGATGGAATACCCAGGATTGAACTTCTGTAGCTATAATTCAAAAGGTGCAGGACTTTGGGGAGTAACTGATCACGAATTTGGTCACAACTGGTTCCCTATGATCGTTGGGACAAATGAGCGTCGCTATGCGTGGATGGACGAAGGCTTCAATTCCTTCATTAACCATTACAGCACGCTAGCTTTCAATGACGGAGAATACCCTTCAAACTTGAATCAGACGCGAAGATCTATTAACTTCTTCACTAGCGAGACTAGAGAAGGAATAGATACCTATCCAGATGTAGTGAATGTTAGTAATCTGGGCATGCTTGCTTATAATAAGCCTGCAATGGGTCTATTGATGTTGAGAGAATATATCTTAGGTCATGAACGCTTTGATAATGCATTCAAGTCTTACATCAAAACTTGGGCGTATAAGCATCCACAGCCTACAGATTTCTTCAATCATATGGAAAATGTAGCTGGTGAGAATCTTTCTTGGTTTTGGCAGGGATGGTTCTACGGAACTGGTAATATTGACTTGGGAGTAAGCGCGGTAATTCCTTATGCTGGAAATTACGTAGTTGTCTTGGCTAACAAAGGAGATATGCCAATGCCGGTATTAATGGAAATTACCTTTGAAGATGGCTCAACTGAGAGAAATATGCTTCCTGTTGAGATCTGGCAAAGAGGCGATACTTGGAACTACTTGTTAAAAACTGACAAGAAAGTGAAAGGGGTAGTAATCGACCCTGACAAGCTTCTTCCAGATGTGAATCTTGGAAATGATAGCTGGCCACAGCATGTTTACGAGAAATAAAATTCAAAAGCCCGGATGGAAGTCCGGGTTTTTTTATGCCTAATCATGAAAAGGATGAGCGCTTAAGGCATGTTTAACCATTGAATTTGATTGATCAGTAAAAAAAAAGTGGACTTTCACTCGTGTCGAGGAAAGTCCACTTTTATAAAAACGGAGTGTTTGTTACTTAATCCACCAGGTCATTTGATGAATGTTGTCATTTCCAGCCCCGAATTGCTTGGTAATAGCAGAGGTTACATTGTCAGCATTGTAATTGTATTCTGACTGCGGGTAAATCCATCTATAAGGGATCTCTACGCCTGTAGGTCTTCTGAAAGTAGGGAATCCAGTGCGGTGATGATCATAGAAAGAGGTCCACTGCATTTGGAAGAAGGACTGTAGATACTTTTGCATTACGATAAGCTCGATTTTTTCGGTATCACTCATGGCTTTTGAAAAGTCATTCATCGGCTCACTTAGGTACATCATCGCAGCCTCAGCATCTACATAACTGCTGTATTCTTCAGAATACATTTCGTAAAATTTGAAAGAAGCTTTTACCCCATCTTTGTAAAGCATCTCTGCATCTGCGCTGATCCAGCCTCGAACTGCTGCCTCAGCCAATATCAGTTGCTGCTCAGAGTATCCCAAAAGCTTATAAGGCTCGTTAACTGGATCTCTATGGTATCGGTCGTTTACTTTAGATACGTTGCCCTGAGTAGCTTTCTGATTGACTTCTGCATAAGGTGCTGCCGGGTCGCCACCTTCGTAAGAAGAGTAATCATCGATTGCCTTTCCTGCTTCTTTGGCAGATTTGGTCTGTGTGCAGTAGATAAATAGTCTTGGGTCTTTTCTTACCTGAAGTCTCTGGATAAAGGTAGAGTCTATATACATCCCAGAACTGAACCCGCTACTATTGAAATCTGGGTAGCGATTGTTTTGCTGATCTAGGAATACTAATTGACCACTTTCAGCTTCACTTTCCATCAATGGACTGTTGGTGAAAATAGTGTTGAATTCACTGAAGTCTATTTCTCCTGATTCTGATTTTGGAGATAAAGTCATTAGGACTTTCAGGCGGAAAGCATTGATCAGTTTTCTCCAAGAAAGCACGTTTCCGCTATAGATGATGTCTCCAGCTATGATTGTGTTTTGACTTGCAAGGATTGTTTCTGCTTCTTCCAATTCTGCCAAAATGCCTTTGAATACTACTTCCTGCTCATCGTATACAGGCGCATATTCTTCTTCTATTTCACCTTTTAGCGCAGCTGTATAAGGAACATCGCCAAAATTTAAAGTTAAATTATAGAAATAGTAACTTCTGAAGAATTTGCCCAAGGCGACGTAGGAAGGATCGTTGATTCGCTCAGCTTCTTGGATCATTTTGGTCACATTTCTCAAGACAGAATAAGGGCCAAAACTGCCTCTGTCCCATTTGTAATACTGATTGGAGTTTTCTCCATCAGTCTGAACAAGCATCTTCTGCGCGTATAGCGCTGAAGTGCCTCCGTAAGCTCTGAAAACTTCCCATTCCACATTGGTAAGCAGAAGTTGCGGGTGAGTTGCAGTTGGAAGATTTGGATTGATGTTCATTTCCTCTAAGTCGGTGCAGGAAATAAACACCATGGAAAGCAACAGGATAACTAATATGTTTTTCATTTTATTCAATGTTTGTCTGACTGAAAATCAATTAAAATACGGCCTTCAAGGTCATGCCTACATAGCGTGAGGATGGATCCTGAAGGTTGTTGTCATTGCCAAAATCAGGATCTAGGTAAGGCAGTTTTTTCAGTACGAATAGGTTGTAACCGTAAAGAGTCAAATCAAGATTTTTGATTTTTTTGGACTGCATGATGTTCATCAGGTCATACGTCACGGATAGTCTTCTCAACTTCAGGTAGGAGCGGTCGTACACATTCGCAAAAGTCTTGTTCTCATCTTCGGTCACTTGTGCTCTATAAGGATAGGTTTGCGACCAAGTCTGCCAGCTCACTGCAGTTGTGTTTGGAGTATATTCTCTAGTGTCAGAGAGTACGTTTCCATCTACATCTCTTACCAGCTCACCACCGGTCACTACGACGCCTTCTGGTACGTATACAGGTTTGCCAGTTGCATATTCTTCATCTCTGTATTGCGTTGAGTTAGGATGCTTTCCGCCCCACCACATTTTCTCAATAGTCAATGACCTGATCAGTCCACCCCAAGCGCCATCTACGTCCATTGCTATTCTGAACTTGTTGATGTTGAACTGGTTTTGGATTCCAAACCTCCATGATGGGTCCAAATGACCAATTTTAGTTAGGAAAGGATCTCTAGTAGGAAGACCAGTGTTGGCATCTAGGATCACTTGTCCATCAGCACTTTTCTGCCAAACAGTGGCATAGTAGCTATCTGCTCTATCACCCACTCTTAGGTTTCCAAAATTGTCATCATCACCATAAATACCAGTGATTTTTCGTTCAAACTTCGTCCAGTTTGCGCCGATGTTCCAAGAGAATTTGTCCTTCTGAATCGCAGCATAATTCATCATCAATTCAAATCCATTGGTGGTGTATTCATTGCCGTTTACTTTTCTGGAAGAATATCCTGAAGCTTCAGAAATGCTTAGATCAATTATCTGATTTTCGTCCAGAATTCTATAGTAAGTACCTTCTAAGGTCAGTCGTTTCTTAGCAAATGAAGTAGATAAACCTGCTTCAAAAGTCGTGGACTTCTGAGGCATTATCTCCGAATTCACCAAGCTAGATGGATAACTAACTGAAGGAGTCGATCCGTAAGTCACTCCTTTGTTGTAAGCAGAGTAGATACTGTATGGGCTCAAATCACTTGATACCTCAGACCATGAACCATATACTTTGATGAAGTCTATCGCTTTTGGCAAGTTCATAAACTCAGAAACAATCGCACTGATAGATGCTGAAGGGTAGAAATAGGAATTGTTTGCTTTAGGCAAAGTCGAAGACCAGTCATTTCTTGCAGTTACATTAAGGAAAATGGATTGCCAAAGATCAACGCCCATGGAACCATATACACTTCGAATTTCTTTTTCCTCAAGGTAATTGGAAGCTTGTACCGGTCCTTGAGTATTGTTTAAGCTATAGACATAAGGCACGATCAATCCATCTGAGGAAGAATAGGCTTGCTTGTAGCTTCTGTAAAAACTGGAAGCACCTGCATTGACCGTCAATCCGATTTTTTCATTGAAGTCTTTGTTGTAGGCCGCCAAGAAGTCAGTATCGAGATTTAGCTGATCGTCATTCCAAAACTTGTAATCCCCATTTCTAGAGTCTCCGTAGTTCATGTATGACTTAGGACTTTGCATGTCTTCAAATAATGTCCTTTGTCTAGCAGAGATTCTGCCCTGTACGTACAGGTTAGGCATGATTTGATATTTCAGTTTCAGCTTACCGTCCATTACATTCCTGTTATGCACCTGGTTAAGCTCATTTGCTGCGAAATAGACATTGTTGTACCATGCATAGTTATAGTTAGCTTGTCTATATCCTTCGAGTCCAGGTACATACATATGGTCTCTCAAATCCTGTCCATTAACGTCATCGCCCATCCAGATAAGGATCGTGTACATGTGATTTTTTGGACCGTATCCATAGCGTGGATAGTTAGGAGAGTATACTTTATTGTAACCTAAAGTTGCATCCAACTGCAGTTTTTCGCTGAGTTTAAAAGAGGAGTTGAAGTTGAATCCACCGGTATTTACAGAGGTGTTAGGTACTTGACCTTGCTGGTAGGCGTAGTTAGCCGAGAACATCAACTGAGCTTTTTCACCCTGATATGCGATAGAAATATCGTTTTTAGTGACTACTCCAGTCCTCATGAAATCATTCAAATTATCATGACGTTTCCATTCGGTCGGCACTCGCTCATAGGTAGACTTGTCGTCATAGACTGTTCCTGTGACACTTCCGTACCATTCTACTACCTCTCCCGTGTTTTTATTTCTGATTGGGCTATTCCACTGAGGAACTAGCACGCCAGGTTCAAACTTTGGTCCCCAGATCATATCTCCATCCGAAATACCGCCATCGGCACCATCCCAGAATTCATATTTTCCATTCGAGCCATTACCGTATGCTGTCTGCGTTTCAGGAAAGACTGTAAATCCTGCCGTCACCATATTATTGGTCGTGGCAGTCACGGTTAAGCCGTCTTTTTTGGCATTTTTTCTCGTAATCAAAATCGCACCGTTTTTCCCTCTTGCACCATAAAGCGCAGATGCAGAACCTCCTTTGAGGACGTTGATGCTCTCAATATTTTCTGGAGAAATGTCAAAAAAGTCAGTTTCCACAGGAACTCCATCCAACACTATAAGTGGAGTTTTGCCTCGCAAGCTAAAAGAGGGTGACTGAAACATTCCAGTTGGATTGTTAACTGTCAATCCGGCAATTTGACCGGAAAGAGCATTTCCAAGATTCAAGGTCGATGCTTCTGCTATCACATCCATTGGCACTTCTTGGGTAGCATAGCCCAATTTCTTTTTTTGCTGCTTGATCCCGATCGCGGTCACGACCACTTCGTCCAAAGCCTTGCTATCATCTGCCAGAGTAATATTGATAATACTTCTTCCGTTGATAGCTTCTTCTTGTGCTTCGAATCCGATGAAACTATACACCAGAACGGCGCTTTCATCAGCCATGATGTTATAGTTGCCTTCAAAATCGGCAACGGTTCCTTTATTGGTGCCTTTCACCAATACTGTCACTCCTGGGAGACCTTCTCCCTTGGAGTCTGATACTTTTCCTTTGACCTGAACCTGCGCCAACAAGACTGTTGGGAGGAGCATCATCAACAAAGTAATAACTGTAAAAGTCTTCTTCATTTTCTAGTTTTAAAATTTTGAGAATGATTTTAATTGTTTGATAGTCAGTGATAAAACTGTGGTTTCAGCTTGCTGTGGACATCAAGGCACAAAAGTATCCAAGTCGTGAAAGGATGGTCTAGAAACTAGGTTTTCAATTTGTTATATTAAAAACCGGAAAAATAAAAAAGAGATAATATCTAATCGTAGATAAGCATGAGATGACTATCCTATTTTTTTGAAATAGAGTGATTAGATGATGATATTCGTTCTAGGCTAGGGTATTTTCTACTATAATAAAGTAAAGTTTTTTAGAAAAGTATGTGATGTTTTAATACATGATAGGTTAAGGACTATTTTTCCTCTTAACAAGTAGATAAACTAGGCGTAGCTAAATCTACGATAGGTTCTTGCGTGAGCTTTACTTGGCGACCAATCTCGTTTTGTAAATTACTGAGTAGTCATTTTCAGCATATTCAAAATTTGGTGTAAACCAGATTTCTTCTTCAGAGATGAATTTGAAGGTGAATCCTAGAGATTCCGGTTTCATGATCACTTTGGATACTGATTTCCCGTCAAATAGAACCTGTCCTTTCGTGTTTGTTTTGTTACGCTTGCGACTGAACTCTTCCGGGTCTGAAGTCTCCAATGCAAAGATTTCGTCGTATTCCTGATCTGACAGTCCTCTGTTATAGGTAAGCAAAAACCGTTGTTTTTCTGTTGGGTGGAGGTTCTGGATTGTTCCCACATAGATATCCTTCATGTCGTAAGTACCATAATGTGCTTCCTCCTTTGGCTCTTTTTGAATAAACTCTTCAAAAGGAATGGGTTGAATAGATGCTGGGTTGGTTAAGTCTGAAAATGAATAGCCGTATATCACCGGTTCGTTGCGGAAGGCGACGTACAGCGTGTCAGAACTAGATGCGATAAGGGTGTGATAATTTACGTTCAGATAGGTTTTTTCTCCAGTTCTGAATTTGGATGAGTCTGGAAACGGGATGACAGGGCTAAATTTGCCGCTTTCTAAATCCAGAACTTCCACCCGACTGGAGGCCATTTGAAATTCTTTTCCATCCACTCCCAATTCCTCCGAGAGCCTTCCTTCCCATGGAAATATAACCTGGTCATCGTGTACGACCAAATTATTGTTATATGCATCAATAAAGGAAATTGATGGGGTAAATTCCGGTAGAAAAGAGCGGGTAGGTTCACCGGAAAGTGAATACAGGTAAAAGCCTCGGAAAGCAGGCACAATAATCTCTTTGGAACTCAAGAAGCTGGGTGGTCCTAATCTGGAGCTCTGATAGAAGCCCGGTCCATCGCCAAGTCTTTTGAATTTACTCAGAATTGTTCCTTCTCTATTCGCTACGAAAAGCGTATCGCTGCGCTGGTCAATAAGCAGAAAGGTCTTGCCATCTTCAGTTATGTCTGCCAAAAACAAGTTTCCAAGATAATCCACCAGGAGCGAATCATAGATTTCGAATTCAAAATCCTGTTCAGCAAGAGGAGTGGAGGTTTTGTTTTCTTCCTTTTCACCTGAGCAAGCGATTGTGCTGAGTACAAATGGGAGGAGATATAGGTGGCTTAGGTTTTTCATTTTTGTACTAGTTTCAGTTTGTAAAAAGTCAGATATTCCTGCTCTTCACCTATGTATTCATCATTTCTGAGCGCGTAGAAAGGTTTTGTCATTGATTCTATATTTAATATAAAATCAATTGAAGGTGGAAGTTCTATTTCATTTGATAAGCCTGACGTGGGATTATAGGCACGGAGGAAGTTTTTTCTGTATTCGGGATATTTGTAAAAATTCTTTGGAAGGTTCAACTCAAATTGCTGGAAAATATCTTCGGTTATTCCTCCGCTATAATACACGATCACCGTATCCCCCGAAGAATAAATGCCTTCTACAGATGCTTCATACATGGTATTCCCTGATACGTACCCGACTTTCTCTTTTTGTCCTGGTATTAAGACAAATTCCTTTGGATCGAAGTCTATACTTTCCAGCCATTTCCCGCCTTCTGCTAAGGAATAGATGTGTATTAATGCTTCATTGGAAAGTACAAAGTACAGTAAATCATCACTGACTGTAAATTGGACAATTGGTCTTCCGAAAAATAATTCTGAGTTGAATTTTGAAGTGCTTGGCAATCTGATAAGTGAATCTGAGGTTTGGCTTGCTGGATCAAATAACTCAAGTAATGGATAGTCTCTATAAAAATGATTGATGTATGGACTGATCCCATCTCTTCCTGGAAACCAGAGCAGCAATTTATCTTTCCAAAAACTCATGTTTTTTGCATTTCTACGTCCGCCTTTTGACTCTGAAATAAATGGCATTTCCAGGTTTTCAACTAGGTTCAGGTCTTTATCAAAATGTTGGATTTCCAAAGATCGGGTAGAGGCAAACAATTCATCTTGATCTGAAATGGCTGTACTTGAAAATGATTTCACTGCTCCAGGACCATCTGTCGGATAAGATTGGATTGCCACAATTGCTCCTGTGGTATCAAATTTCACAAGAGAATTGCTCGAATTATCTCTAAGGTAACCAAAGCCATTCTTGAAGTTTGCATCCCAAATTCTCCCCAAATAATCCACCTGAATAGAATCCAGGATATGCAACTCCCATTCATTGGAGTTTGTTAATTGGCTTTCTGAATCATTTTTTGGCGATGAGCATGCAAAAGCCAATAGAATTGAGCAAGTGAAAAGTGCGTTGATCTTTTTCATTTTTGTACTAGTTTCAGTTTATAAAAAGTGAGGTAATCCTGCTCTTCGCCTATGTATTCATCGTTTCTAAGTGCGAAAAATGGCTGGTTAAGACCCTCCATAGCAAAGATTTGATAAACTTTTTTAGGAATGGGAATTTCATTTGACCATCCTTTTTCTGAGTTATATACTTTGAGATAGGATTGGTTTAGATCAATAAGTTTGGTGAAATCCTCAGGGAAATTGAATTCGTTTGCGCTAAAAATATCTTCAGAGATTCCTTCTGAAAAGTGCACTACAAATTGATTCTCATTAGCAAAAACCCCAAAAATATTGCCTTCCACCAATTTTTCGTAGTTGTAGTTTTCGTATTTGTCTTTCAATTCAGGAGCTTCGATAAATTTCGTGGGGTTAAGATCTATGGTTTCTATGAAGCTCCCCGAATCAAGCAGGTTAAATCTGTGGATTTTAGGCTCGTTGTCGAAGTAGAGCAATAGGCCATTTTCAGATATGGTAAATGATATTGAAGGTCTTTCGTAAAGCTGGCCAGTACTGAATTTTGAAGTTTTGGGCGTTCGGATTATAGGGTTACTTTCACCGGTGGTAGGGTTTAGCTTTTCGAGTAAATAAAAGTCTCTTAAATAATTTTCCGTAAAAGGCCCTACCTCATCTCTTCCTGTATAGTATAGAATTATTTTATCCTGCCAGATTTCAAATGATTTCGCATCCATCAACCCACCATGTGTGGGGGCTCGAAATGGCATTTCGATTTCTCGTTTAACGGATAGATCCTCATTTAATTCATAATACGGACCACTGTGATTGCCGATAAAAAGATTGCCATCGGGATCAATTTTGACAGTGGAAATAAAAGAAATTGAATTTGGTCCGTCTTTGGGGAATGTTTTGGTAGTGAGCACCTGCCCTTCATAATCGATTTTGACTATGGCGTTGGCTTTGTAGTCATAGAGCAAACCTATTCCGTCTCTAAAATCTCCGGTGGATATGTTTCCTAAAAAGTCTACCTGTATTGAATCAAGGACTTGGAGGTCCCATTCATTTGAAGTCTCAGAGGATTCCTCTTTGGACTTTTCTGAAGAGGAACATGCTAGAAAACTGCACGCTAAAAAGGTTGTTAAAAAGTGTCTGTACCTCATTTTTCAGTCAATTTCATTTTATAAACTCTCAGAAAATCTTCTTCTACATCAGGATCGGGAAGCTTTTGAAACCAAGCATATCCTCCCCCGGAGGCATAAGATCTTCCTCCGGTTTTGGCAGGTGAAGGAACATTCCCCACATAGCTAAGGTCAGCTAACTTATATACCAATGTGCCCTTCGGAATTTCGTCTTCAAGTTTTATGTACATGGCTTTCGCTTCTTCCTCTTTTCCCTGTTTCCATAGTCCCTCAGCTTCTACTGATCTCTTGGGATCCATTCCTGAGTAATAGTCCAGCAATAGTAAATCATCCAGTACATGGATGTTTCGAATGGATGCAGTCCCTCCATTGATTTCTACATGACCTTGCTGAAATTCGCCTCTTGCTCGGCCTTCGGGAATAATAAATGAGGGTATTTCTAGATGGATCACTGTATCCAAACGCGCACCATTAGCATTTAACTGATATACATAGAGTTGGGGATCCCCTCCGTGAACAAAAAATAATTTGTCGTCTAGTGCCTCTAAAGCGGGAGTATAGTCGCTTTGAATATATCCTTTGCCGTTCAAGAATTGACTACCTTCTTCAAAAGGGATTAGTTCAGTCATAGCTCCACTTTCTATGTCCACCAATTCCAGAGCTCTATAAGTATCATAGAATTCTTGCTCTCCAGGATATGAATTCCTCGGACGGACAGATTTGGGAAGTAAATAATCTTTTCCTTTCAATCTCACTGATTCTGTTGATTTCCCTATTTCAGTGTTTGACCCAGATGCTCCCAAGGATTCAGGGTGTGGGATTTTCTTCTGCATATTCCCATCCAAGTCAAAAAGGAACAAACCATTTCTTCCATAGATTGCCAGTTGATCTTCCCCATAAAAACCTGGTCTTTCTAACATGAACCCATAAGTATCGGGAGTGTCTTCGCCCTTAGAGAAACTGTGCTTTATATTTCCTATAGCGTCGGATGTAATGATTTTTTGACTCGGATAATCAAAGAAGAGTAATGACGTCCCATCTTTGTTTACATCCGAAAGCATGGGGTTGCCAAGAAATTCCAAATCCAGAGAATCTACCAACTCCCATTCGTAGGATAAGGGTTCTTCTGCAACTTGCTCAGATTTTTCTGAACATGAACTAATAAATAGTACAGAGTACAGTAAAGTTGAAAAGGCTTTCATAAACAGTGATTTAGGAAAAGGTAATAAGATAGTAGTTAATCTTTTTAAACAAAAAAAAACTCAGCCCGAAAGACTGAGTTTTAAGTTTTTTTATCCGGTGACATTCCCTTCATCATCCCATTGGATAATGGTGCCTCGATCTTCAGGTTTGAGGTAAATAGACAAATATTTTTCTTCCAGCTGGAAGCCGTGTTTTGCCATCACTTCCTGAGGCACTCCATCCCATGCGTTTGGCGTGTTGCCTACATAGCCCATGTATTTCCAGCCAGGTTCGGTAGAGAAATATCCAGAGCAAGTTAGATTTCTGAGCATGTTGAACCAGCGTACTCCACCTTCATATTCTGGTTTTGCAGTATCTGGCCAAGCTACTTCATCCACGATTTGTATCACTTCTGATTCACTCAGTTCATTGAATACTTTTCCGAATTTCTCGTCTGCTTCAAAATCCAGCCACATTAATCCACCCCGCATTCGGGTTTGATTTGCTGGCTGATCTTTCATCATAAACTCCATGAAATCCACTACGCCAATTTCAGTAGCTGCTGGGGATTCACTGTCTTTTGGCATAATGATATCCACCAAAGTGCTTAGCTTCTTACGTTCATCGTCGGTAAAGAAGGTCTCTGAAAGCAATTCCTGATCTCGTTGTTTTTCTTCTTCAGTTCTACCGCCGATAGTCCCGCCTGATAGCAACGCGTTTTCTGGCAAAGCCTTTTCTTCAGGTGAACATCCTGTAAGTAGTAAACCTGTGCCGACTGTGCCGGTAAAGAGTAGTTTGAGGTTTTCTCTTCTGTTCATGGCTTAGATGTTTTTCTTTTTCAGTTCTGATACGATGAAATCTGAGGTTCTCCAGCTTAGGGCAAGGATGGTCCACGTAGGATTCTTGTCAGCTTGAGAGACAAAAGATCCCGCATCCACCACAAAGAGATTTTTGCAATCATGCGCTTGGGAATTAGAATTAAGCACGGAAGTTTTTGGATCGTTGCCCATTCTGGCTGTACCTACTTCGTGAATGATTCTTCCGGGAGCGGCAAGTCCGTAAAGTGTGTCTGCGCCAGGTTTTGTTCCCAGTAATTGTGCTCCGGATCCAGTCAGGATTTCTTCAAAAGTGTCCTGCATGTGCTTGGCTTGGTTGATTTCCTGATCCGTCCATTTATAGTTGAATCGAAGCACAGGAATACCAAATTTGTCCACGACCGTTGGGTCGATTTCACAGTAATTGTCAAATCTCGGTACACTTTCGCCACGTCCAGACATGCCAACCGTAGAGCCATAGATTTGGCGAATGTCTTTTTTCAATCCTTCACCATAGCCACCATTTGGACTTGGCTTGCCGAATTCATCCGTAATGTATTTTCTCATGGAGTCCATATTTCCGCCAGCTCCATAGCCTGGCTGTCCCATACCACCACCATATTCTATATGGTAGCCTCGGGCAAAATCAAGTTTCTTATTATCCAACCACCAAGGTGTATACATGTGCATGCCTCCAGTACCGTCCTCATTGTATCGCTCGCGGCCCATCATGTCAGGAATGATTCCTGACCTACTTGCTCCTGTAGAATCGTGCAGGTAATGACCCAAAACCCCTGAGCTATTGCCAATGCCGTTTGGATGTGTCTTTGATTTGGAATTGAGCATGATCCGCGAAGTCTCACAGGCTGAAGCTCCCAAGACTACCACGTTGGATTTGAGCTTGTATTCCTTCATGTCTTTCACGTTGACAAAGGAAACTCCAGTCGCTTTGCCTGAATCATCCGAGGTGACTTTTCTTACCATGCTATGAGTGAAAAGGTCGACTTTTCCCTGCTTCATCGCTGGATGAACTAGGCAGGTTCCAGCCGAGAAATCCGCATAAACCTGACAGGCCCGATTACATTGGCGACAGAAAAAACATGCGCCACGGTCTTTGTTGATTGGCCTTGTGAGAATGGAAAGCCTTGAGGGAATCATTGGGATGCTTGCGCTGCTAGCTCCTTTTTTTAGGTAAAGTTCGTGAAGTCTAGGTTTGGGAGGAGGGAGGAAAAATCCATCAGGTTCATTGTAAATCCCTTCTTTGCTACCATAAACGCCAATCAGTTTATCGACTTTATCATAGTAAGGTTTGACGTCATCGTAGCCAATAGGCCAGTCGTCTCCCAAACCATCAATACTTGCTCTTTTGAAGTCATTTGGGCCAAAGCGGAGAGAAATTCTTCCCCAGTGGTTAGTTCTTCCACCAACCATTCTAGATCGAAACCAGTCGAACTCGGAATCACCTTTTCTGGTGTAGGGTTCACCGTCGATTTCCCAGCCGCCTATAGCCGCGTCAAAATCTCCAAATGGACGGATTTGAGTGCCTGCACCCCTTCTTGGCGATTCCCAAGGTGGCCTGAGTTGCGTGCGGTCTTCTTCCTTGGCAGGATCAAAATCTCCGCCAGCTTCTACCACTGCCACTGAGAGTCCGGCCTCAGAAAGGATTTTGGAGGCCATACCGCCACCTGCTCCAGACCCTACAATAATTACATCATAGGAATCTCCGGAAGATTTGATTTGAAAGCTCATTTGTAAAAATTTTAATTAAGGATAAAATATAGCGTAAAAAAGTAGATCAATGAAACTAACCCGCTACTGCCTTAATTATTAGCTCTCTCTTTGCAATTCTTGTTTCAAAAAATCGTCGATGAAAAGAACGCTTGATTTTTAGTTTATGCTGTTTTCAACATAAGGCCATATCGTCTCAAATACAATCTTGTGACCTGCTTCGGTAGGATGTATACCATCAGGGAGATTTAACTCAGGGATTCCTCCTACATTTTCCAGAAGAAAAGGAATTAGTGTTACGTTTTTTTCTTCTGCAACAGCCGGATACATCGCTGTAAACTCAGATGCATATTCCTGGCCCATATTTGGTGGTATCTGCATGCCAGCCAAGATGATTTTGGTGTCAGGAAATTTAGATCTGACTTTATCTATGATTTTGAGGAGGTTGCTTTTGGTCTCGGTAAGATTGATCCCTCGAAGTCCGTCGTTACCGCCAAGTTCCAATACAAAAACATCCGGCTTGTCTTCCAGAAACCAATCCAATCTACTCAAACCGCCAGCGGTAGTTTCGCCGGAAAGTCCTCCGTTAATTACTTTGTAATCCATCCCCAAACTGTCAATTCGCTTTTGCGTCAGCCCTGCAAAACCATCTTCCTGATCGATTCCATAGGCAGCAGTCAAGCTGTTTCCAAAGAAAAGAATGATTTTCTGATCTGATTTCGACTCTGTAGTTTTCTCAGTGACAGTTTCGGCTTGAGTAGTTTCCGCTTTTTTCTCTGAGCAAGAAACTACTGCCAATCCAAAAATCAGTAAAAATGCTGTATTGAATAAGCGGTTTAGATGGAATTGCATAGTAATCGGAATTGTGAAATGTAAAACTATATACCCAAAAGGATTTATTGGCAAAAGGTTCGATAATTCGATAAAGGTTGTGAAAATGGATGTATTACACCATCCATATCTTTGTGATTTGCTGGTTTGTAGCTTGATTACTATCTTCCATCAACAATCATGAGGGTTTGCCGTTAAGCAGTAACTATACCCTTTCCCCACCCAAGTACAACACATGAATATTTTATCAGTATCAAACCTGAGCAAGGTTTACGAAAGTGGCAGCAGAAAACTGACTGTTCTCGACGAGGTTACATTTGACATCAAAGCAGGAGAAATTATATCCATCGTTGGTCCCTCGGGCAGCGGTAAAACTACACTACTTGGACTTTGCGCAGGATTGGATTCTGGCTCCACGGGTAGCGTAGTGCTGGATGGTAATTCGTTGGAGAAACTCTCCGAAGACCAGCGGGCAGCTGTCAGAAACCAAAGCGTAGGCTTTATTTTTCAGAATTTCCAACTTTTGCCAACTTTGACAGCTTTGGAAAATGTGATGGTTCCACTTGAATTGAAAAGAAGAAAAGATGCCCGTCAAAAAGCTCAGGAACTTCTTGACAAGGTCGGCCTTGGTGACAGAGGAACGCATTATCCCACTCAGCTTTCTGGCGGAGAGCAGCAGCGGGTTTCCATTGCAAGAGCTTTTGCCAATGAGCCTAAAATCCTTTTTGCAGATGAACCAACCGGAAATCTGGATACTGAAACGGGCGAGATGATAGAGAAATTGATTTTTGACCTGAATAAAGAAGAAGGAACAACACTAGTTTTGGTTACGCACGATTTGGAATTAGCAGCCAAAACTCAGCGCATCATTCATATTAAAGGCGGAAAAATACAGGAGGGTGAAAATGCCTGATTTCGGATGGATTATAAAGATGGCTTTTCGGGATTTCCGAAAGAACATCTCTAGACTTTTACTGTTTGTTTCCTCCATCGTTGTGGGAATTGCTGCTTTGGTGGCGATCAGTTCCTTTGGAGAAAACCTTACAGCTGACATTGACAATCAAGCCAAAGAGCTTCTAGGAGCTGATTTGGTTCTGGAAAATAGCAAAGAAATAGGAGAGCAGTCGATTGATAGTGCAGCTACTCAAATGGCTTCGGAAGTCAATTTTGCGAGTATGGTTGCCTTTCCGGAAACAGGTGCTAGTCGCCTGACTCAAGTACGTGCGCTAGAAGGAGCATTTCCATTCTATGGTTTTTTTGAAACAATTCCAGCTTCAGGTGATGCGGATTTCCGTTCAGGCGGAAAAAAAGCATTAGTGGAAAAGACGCTGATGGCTCAGTTTAATGCTGAAGTAGGTGATCAGATTAAAGTAGGGGAAGTGCTTTTCACGGTAGTTGGTGAATTGCAAAGTGTGCCCGGTCAAACGGGAATCACAGCTTCAGTCGCTCCGGCGGTTTATATTCCGATGGATTACTTGGAGGAAACCGGCTTGGTGCAATATGGTAGCCGAGTGAATTACAGTCGTTATTTTCAATTTGCTGAGGGCACGGATGTAGATGCTCTGATCAAACCATACGATGAGCAATGGGAAGAAGATCGCGTGGATGCTGACACTGTTGAGTATAGAAAACGCTCAACAGGTCGTTCATTTGCCAATCTTTCCAACTTCCTAAGTTTGGTAGCTTTTATCGCGTTGCTTTTAGGTTGTGTTGGAGTAGCCAGTGCGGTGAATGTATTTGTGAAAGAGAAGTTAGGTTCAGTGGCAGTTTTGCGCTGTTTGGGTGTTTCTTCCAGAGATGTTTTATTGATCTACCTGACTGAGATCATGATTATGGGCTTAGTCGGAGCAGTACTTGGTTCTTTTCTCGGAACATTGCTTCAGTTTGTATTGCCTGTAGTTTTTGCAGATTTCCTACCAGTGGAAGTGTCCTTTGGTATCTCTTGGCTTTCAATAGGGTTTGGAGTAATCACAGGCTTATTTGTTTCAGTGCTGTTTGCTTTGTTGCCTTTGCTAAAAGTGAGAAACGTGTCTCCTATGGCGACGCTTAGACCAGAAACCGGTGACTCTACTCTATTAAAAGATCCGCTTCGATGGTTGGTTATTGTGGGCATACTTGGTTTCATATGGGGTTTTAGCTATTATTTATTAGGAAGAGTTGATTTTGCTTTTGGATTTACTGGATTTGTAGTTTTTGCTTTTGGTATTCTTTGGGCAGTGGCTCAAATGATTATCTGGGCAGTTCGGAAGTTTTTGCCTATTTCTTTCACCTATACCTTGCGCCAGTCCTTGGCGAATTTGTACAGACCTAATAACCAGACCGTATCATTGATAGCGACTATTGGTTTGGGCACGGCAATGATTTCCACGCTATTTTTCCTGCAAAATCAATTGCTGGAAGAAGCCAAATTTGCAGATAAAGAAGATCAGCCGAACATGTTGATGTTTGATATTCAAACTGCACAATTGGAGGATGTAAAAGCTAAAATCGAATCAAGAGATCTACCTATCATGCAGGAAGTCGCGATCGTGACTATGCAGTTGAATGAGATCAATGGGGTGGATAAGAAAGAAAATGAGGAGTTGTCAAAGGAAGAGAATTATTCACGCTTTCTGTACAATCGGGAATTTCGCGTGACTTATCGTGATACGCTTATTTCCTCGGAGACTCTATCAGATGGAGAATTGATTCCTTTGGGAGCTAGAGGTGATAGTATTTTTGTTTCCTTCGAAAAGGGGTTTGCCACAGGTAATGGCTTAGCTATAGGAGATGAGATTGAATTTAACGTACAAGGACGGCCGATCAAGGCATATATTGGGAGTTTTCGAGATGTGAAGTTCACGCAGGTTTCTACGAATTTCTTGGTGCTATTCCCAGAAGGTGTTTTGGATCAAGCGCCGAAATTTCATGTGCTGATCACTAAAACAACTAATGATAGACAAGCGGCTGATGTGCAAGCTGAGATAGTTAGAGCTTTTCCCAATATTTCTATTATCAACCTCGGTACAATCGTAGCGACGTTGGAGGAGATTTTAGGTAAAATAAGCTTTGTGATACAGTTTATGGCATTTTTCAGTATTGCAACTGGGATATTGGTGTTGATCAGTTCGCTGATCATCAGTAAATATCAACGTATGCGAGAGAGTATTCTGCTTAGAACTTTGGGTGCAAGCTCGACTATTGTCAGTAAGATCAATACGCTGGAATACTTCTTCTTGGGAAGTTTAGCCTCGCTATCGGGGATTATCCTGTCTTTCGGAGCCACTTGGCTACTGAGCGAGTTTGTATTCAATATCCCATTCCGAGGAGCCTGGTTTGAAGCATTTGTGCTTTACCTATCTATTACCGGTTTGACGATAGTCCTGGGCTGGCTCAATGGGCGTAAGATCATCAATCAGCCTCCGATGGAGATATTGAGGGGGACTTAATGTCTGAAATTAGAATTTTGAAAGGCTCGCAGAAATGCGGGCCTTTTTTCTTGATAAAAAATCTATGGATTTAAAAGAAAAAAGCTCGCTTTTCAGCGAGCTTTTGTACCCAGAGCCGGAGTCGAACCGGCACGCCTTGCGGCATTGGTGTTTGAGACCAACGCGTCTACCGATTCCGCCACCTGGGCTTGTGGTGAGAGTGTGTCTCGTTCCCGTCACTTCCGTAACGGGATGCAAATATGAACAAAGAATCTTTTTTCTACAAACTCAATTTTCTACTTCTTCCAGTTTTTTCGAGCTGAAAGCCTGCGGCTTCTCTGAGAATAAGGCTTTGGTGAAAGTCCATACGCTTTTAAAAAGCTCAGAGTCACGGTATTGGTTCAGCTTTTCTTCACTTTCCCAATGACTATGTGTTAAGAAAATATTTTTATCATTTTCGTCCTGCCATAACTCCAAGTGGTGACATCCGGGGGAATTCCTTATGGATTTCTTGTTTGCGTTGAAATTTTCCAAGAAGGCAGCCACCGCTTCGTGCTTGAAAGTCATTCGCACAATTCGGATCAGCATCAGGGATGGAAGGTTACATAAACCACACTGTCGTACTTCAAGCCTAGCAATTCAGCGCCATGACCGTGGTTGATGCCGATTTCAAGTAAATCCAGACTGTTGAAAAAGGCAAAGCAATCTCCAGGTTCTACCTGATCATAACCTTTGTGAAGTCTATTGACTGATTCTCTGCCGAACTCAATAGAGAATTTGCCTGGGTTCAATTTATCAAATACCTCTTTGTTGACATTAGTGATCAAGTTACCATAACGATCTACCCGCAGCACATGTCCTATGATATGCTCCCGGGTAGCTTTCGGATGACGGGACATTAGTTTTCGGAAGTTTTTTAAAGGTCCGCCAAAATCATGAATAGCTGCGCCGCTGGCAACTTTTGCAGCTATAGGCGCAAGGATATCTTTTGTAGGAAAAGTAGAGTCTTTCAGATGTATATCCGCAAACTGAACCATAATACCGGGTTCGTGGTCTGCCAGAAGACTTAGAAGCCCGTTGTTTGGGCCAACAAAAATGTGTTCTTCAAGTTTTACACCTATATAACCATGGGTAATACTTCCCGTTGTGTTTAAAGAGACTAAGTGTACAGTTCCTTTCGGGAAATCCCTGAAAGTAGATCGAAGCACAAATGCAGCGTGGGCAATGTCAAACGTGTCGATATTGTGAGAAATATCGATGATGTTCAATTGTGGATTTACGGCAAGCATTTTCGCTTTTACTGCCGGTACGTAGTAATCTTTGTCCCCAAAATCTGAGAGGAATGTCACCAATGCCATAGAAGCAAGTCAATTAAAATTTATGTACTTTTGTTAAGGAGGGCTGCGGACAAAATTAGAAATTTTATTCGTCTACCTTCAATGAAAATCTAATCAATAGAAATAGTTTGGTCGAAAAAGTAATCACATTAGAAAATGTCCCCTTGGCTGAGTTTTTAGGCGAAGCCAATGAGAACATCCGGCAAATTGCTGCTGCCTTTCCCCAAAGTAAAATTATTTCCCGTGGTAATGAAATCAGAATTCAAGGCGGAGCCCCTGAAATTCTGAGAATTAACGATGTTCTAAATCTTTTATTGGAGCATGTGGATCGATTTGGCCACATCACTCCAGAGAATGTAAAAGATTATTTAGAAGTCGAAGGAGTGCCTTTCGAAGAAGCTAACCGGGATCAAGTAATCGTCTTTGGTAACAAAGGATTAGTCATCAAGCCCAAGTCTGCAAACCAGCGAAAGCTGGTGGAATCAGCTATGAAAAATGATTTGGTTTTTGCCTTAGGTCCTGCCGGAACTGGGAAAACCTATATAGCTGTCGCTTTGGCTGTGCGGGCCTTGAAAAACCGAGAAGTTAAACGCATCATTATCACTAGGCCAGCTGTGGAAGCTGGAGAAAATCTTGGTTTTTTGCCAGGTGATCTGCAGGAAAAACTAGATCCATACTTAAGGCCGATTTACGATGCACTTCAGGATATGGTGCCTCCCGAAAAGCTCAAATACTATCAGGAAACTCGTGTTATAGAAATTGCCCCGTTGGCATATATGCGTGGAAGAACTCTTCATGATGCATTTGTTTTGCTTGATGAAGCGCAAAACACAACAAATGAGCAGATCAAGATGTTCTTGACCCGTATGGGGCCAAATTCCAAAGTAATCATCACAGGTGACCAGACCCAGGTGGATTTGCCAGTAAGGCAAAAAAGCGGACTGTCTGAGGCGCTAAAGATTCTGAAAGATGTATCTGGGATTGGTGTAGTCAATCTGAGTGGTAAAGATGTAATCAGGCATAGATTAGTGAAGTCAATTATTGAAGCTTACGAAAAAGATCATTACCAAAAAGAACTACAAAAAGATGAGTCTGCTAGTAGAAAGAATAACTCGTGATGATCAGCTAAAGTCTGCGTATTGGATCAGAGAACAAGTTTTTGTGCTCGAACAAGAAGTCGATCCGAAGGCGGAGTATGATGAGTTTGAAAGTCAATGCGCACACTTTCTTGCCTATCTTGATGATAAACCAGTGGGTACGGCTAGGTGGAGAGTTACGCCAAATGGGGTGAAATTGGAGCGTTTTGCCGTATTGGAAGAAGCCCGAGGCAAAGGCGTTGGGCAAGCTTTAGTGACAGCAGTACTCAACGATATTGAATCCAATCCTAAAGCAATTGGCAAATTGAAATACCTTCATTCTCAGCTTGATGCAGTTCCACTTTATACAAAATTTGGGTTTGAAAAAGCAGGGGATATGTTTGAAGAGTGTAATATTTTGCACTATAAAATGCAACTGGCTTAAGTATTGCCACATATTTGTTAACTAATTATAGAAATATGAAAAAATCAATCTTTACCCTTACTCTTATTCTGGCGTTAGTAGTTTCAGGATATGCACAAGAAGTGATTTCGAGCAGTGGTGGTTCTACTCCGAATAGAGGTGGTTTTTCTAATGAAATCCATGTTAATTTCATGACACTCATTTGGTTTGGGTCACTCGAAGCAGGATATGAGCGTTATTTGAGTGACGATCATTCGATAGAGTTCAAAGGTTTTATAAACGACCGCTTTGGATTTAATAATGAAAACAGTGGGAAAAAGTATAAGACGAACTCTTTACAGGCTTCAATGAACTTTTACTTTGGAGATAATGGAAGTGGACGTTTTTTCTTGTTCCCATTGGCTAAGATTCGTTTTGGGGATTTTGAAGAGCCGGGTGATGGTGGAGGAATTCAGACTACGGATATGACCGCTTTCATCTTAGGTGCTGGAGCAGGATATAAGTGGGAGCTTTCTAAAAACTTTGCATTTGGGCCATTTGCCAGCATAGGTAGAAACTTCAGTGATGACGTTTCAAATCGCTTTACAGGAATAGAATTAAATGGTGGATTCAATCTTGGATATAGATTCTAAGATTTCTTTACACTACTTTAAATGACAGAGAGCCCATTTTGGGCTCTTTTTTTATGTGCTTCTTTTTACCACATAATCGCCTTGGTTATAGACTTTGGAAATAACCATTTGAATTTATGATGTTATTGGGTTTGTAAATGATTAATGTATAATGGAATACATTGAGTTTGCTTGCTGCGTTTTTTTCGGAAAAATGAAGTAAATTAAATCTTTAATTTTTTTGAAGATGAGATTTGCTGACTTTCCATTTTTACGGTATCTGCCATTTCTATTGCTTGGCATTTTTTTGGGTCAATCGTATTGGTCTCCTGACTTGCTCGTACTATCTATTATCCTGAGCATAAGTTGGCTTTGCTATATGATTTTAGTTTTTAATTGTGAGAAATATGTTTCTTACTTCCAACTAAGTTCCATCGCATATTTATCGTTGCTTGTTTTCGGCGCATTGCTGGTTCAAAACAAGAAGCATCAAACCGATGTCAGTTCGGATATTCTTCAAGCGGAAAGTTACTTAGCACAGGTGACTGCATACGATCTGCAAAAGCCGAATTCGTTCGAGAATTTACTGGAAGTAAAATCTTTCCTGATCGGAGAAAGCTGGACTGACGCGCAGGTAAAAATTCTGGTTTATCATCAAAGTGACAAGCCTTTAGAGCCAGGTCAAATACTTTTAGTGAGAAAGAAGCCCGAGGAAATCACAAGTCCTGTCAATCCTCATGAGTTTGACTATAGGCAGTATCTGTCCAGACAGGGAATCCACTACCGTCAGTTTCTAGGAAAGGATTTCCAAGTGATTGATTCCGTTAATAGTAAGGGTCTCGAATATTTTTTGGTGCATTTACGACATAGAATTGGTGAGATGCTTCAGTCAAAAATCCCAGATGAGAATTCTGCACAAATTGCTCTTGCGCTCCTGCTAGGTCAGAAAAAAGAGTTAGATCCGACGATTCGTGAAGCTTACACTCAGGCTGGCGTGATGCATATTTTGGCTGTTTCGGGACTTCATGTTGGTATTATTTACGCCTTGTTTATTTTGATTTTGAAACCACTCAAACTGAAAAAGGAGAACGCTAAGCTGTATCTACTTGCTGTTATTTTAGTGATCTGGTTGTATGCATTTCTCACTGGGTTGTCTCCTTCAGTAGTTCGTGCATCGACTATGTTTTCACTGCTTACGCTAGGACAGATGCGTGAGCGTCGTCCATCGATTTATAATATTTTGGCCTTTTCTGCTATGCTGATGATTACCATGAATCCAGATGTGATTTATGAAGTTGGTTTTCAATTATCCTATTTGGCAGTGTTGGGTATCGTGATGATTCAGCCTTTGATTCTGAATTTGTGGTTGCCGAGACACAAGGTGCTAGAATACGTATGGCAGTTAACTTCCGTTAGTCTAGCTGCTCAGTTGGTTACTTTTCCCTTGTCCTTGTATTATTTTCATGTGTTTCCTACCTACTTTTTACTAGGTAATTTATTGATTCTGCCTCTAGCATTTTTGATCATGCAAGTCGGAGTTCCCTTGATGATTTTTGGTTGGATTCCAGTATTAGGAGATGGCTTAGGTTGGGTTTTAAGTTGGCTGATCTGGGTTCAGAATTGGATTGCTGAGACTATTCGTATGATTCCTGGCGGAAAACTGGATCGACTCACGATGGATTTCTCAGGAATGATATTCGTGTGGGGTATGCTTTTGATTATAGCAGGTTGGGACTATGGATCTAAAAGAAAGCTGACCTGGCTGGCTACGAGTCTGGTTTTTCTTTTGGCTGGTTTTCAGCTTTATGAAGAATTACAAACTCCTTCTAAAGAGCTGATTATATATCAAGGAAAGAAGGCTCAACTTTTAGATTTTTCAGATTCAGGTCAAACATACGCTTGGAATCAGGGCATTGAACCAGGGGAAATCAGTTACTCAGTAGATCCGAATCGTGTACAAAATCATTTGCCTCATACTCCTCAATCATTAGTGGCCTATCAGCACGATTCAGGTCAGCTAGAGTTTGTTGGTACTGAATTTACTTTTCATCCTACAAACAAAAAACTTCACTTTACTTCGGCTCCAAAATCGATTTATTATTGGTCTGATGGCAAGTGGGTAGACTTAGTCATGACCGATTCAATAGCTGTTGACTCTTTAGCTTATCGAATACTTTTCTGAGTTTGATTTTGCAAAGCCTGCTATTGAAACTAACTTGATCCCAAACCCAAATTGCGAAACAAATGAGCGCTGTACTCACCGAGATTACCGACAGAATAGGAATCATCACATTGAATCGACCTGAAAAGCGTAATGCGCTTAGTCCTGAATTGATTGCAGGATTACATACGTCTTTTGAGGCGATGAATTCAAATGATGAAGTGAAAGTCATTGTACTCCGATCTACGGGAAAGGCTTTTTGTGCAGGAGCAGATTTGGCCTATTTGCAGCAGCTTCAGGATTTCTCTTACGAGGAAAACTTAGAAGATAGCCGCCGTCTTATGGACTTGTTTAATTTGATCTACTGCCTTCCAAAAGTTGTAATTGCTGAAGTTCAAGGTCATGCTTTGGCTGGGGGCTGTGGATTGGCGACAGTCTGTGATTTCGCTTTTGCTGTCCCGGATGCTCTTTTCGGCTATACTGAGGTTAGAATCGGTTTCGTGCCAGCTTTGGTTTCAGTCTTTTTGTTGGAGCAAATTGGCGCTGCCAAAACGCAGGAATTGCTACTTTCTGGAGAGTTTATTTCTTCCACAAAAGCGGCCGAATTAGGCTTGATCACAGGTGTAGAACCAGCTGAGTTTTTATCGAATTATGTGACTGAATTTGCTTCCAAACTAATCAAACAGAATTCAGGATTTTCCATGGGCAAAACCAAAGCTCTTTTGCGCGAGCTAAATCAATCAACCAGAAACAAATCGCTTGAGCTTGCTGCGGAGACGAATGCCACGGCACGTGCTCATGCCGATTGCAAAAAAGGAATTTCTGCTTTCCTTAATAAAACTACGCCAGATTGGTAAATGCTGAATAGAGCTACTGAAATCCTTCATCAAGTGTTTGGACATGCTGATTTTCGGCCTGTCCAGAAAGAAATCATCGAGTCAGTACTGGCTGGGAAGGATACGCTTGCGCTGCTTCCAACAGGTGGGGGTAAATCACTATGCTATCAAGTTCCCGCGCTGACACAGGAAGGGATATGTCTGGTCGTGAGTCCGCTGATTGCCTTGATGAAAGATCAGGTGGATGCTTTAAAGGCAAAAGGTATTAAAGCTGCGGCCATTTATTCAGGAATGAGTTATCGAGAGATCGATCGCACGCTGGACAACTGCATTTATGGAGATTACAAGTTTTTGTATGTATCTCCAGAGCGGTTGAAAGCGGAGCTATTTGTCGAGCGATTTCGCCAGATGAAGATCAATTTGATAGCAGTGGATGAAGCGCACTGTATTTCTCAATGGGGTTATGATTTTCGCCCACCTTATTTAGAGATCGCCCTGATTCGCCCTTATCATCCAAATGTTCCTGTTTTGGCTTTGACAGCTTCTGCTACGCCGCAAGTTTGCGCGGATATCATGGAAAAGTTGGAGATGAAAAAACCGGCGGAATTCCATCAGAGTTTTGCGAGAAAAAATCTCAGTTACTCTGTGCGACTTGTAGAGAACAAACTTGAGAAAGGACTGGAAATACTGCGTAGAATCGATGGGACGGCAATTTGGTATGTGAGAAATCGTCAGGGGACTCATCAAATCGCTAAAGCGCTAAGTCAAATGGGTATTTCTGCATCAGCGTATCATGCGGGACTTTCTATGCAAGATCGAGCAAAGCGTCAAGACGCTTGGATGAAAAACGAAGTTCGTGTGATGGTCAGTACGAATGCTTTTGGGATGGGGATTGACAAGCCAGATGTGCGTGTGGTGATTCATCATGATTTGCCCGAAAATGTAGAGAATTACTATCAGGAAGCAGGGCGTGCGGGACGAGATGGAGAAAAAGCCTATGGAGTTCTACTAGCGAATAATCAAGATTTTGAAACTGTTTTAAAAAGAGCAGAGCTTGTTTATCCACCTTTAGATTTTGTGAAGCGGGTGTATCAGTGCTTGGCAAACTATTACAGAATTGCAGTTGGGAGCAACATGCTGAGCAGTTTTGATTTCGAATGGAATGAGTTTGCAAACACCTATGAATTGGGCGTTTTGGAGAGTTTTTATGCTTTGAAATTACTGGAAGAAGAAGGCTTTATTGGGCTCAGTGAAAGCTATTACACACCTTCCAAAATTCATTTTACGGTAGATCCTTCTAGATTGTATGAGGTTCAGATCGCTTACGCAAAGCTGGATCCGGTGGTGAAAATCATCATGCGAACGTATGGAGGGAATGTGTTCTCAGAATACATCAAAATCCAGGAAGCGAAACTTGCTAAGTCGCTCAATGTCTATGAAAATGAGCTGATAAAATCGCTCAAACATCTGGAACAACTGGAAGTGATGGTCTATGACCAGCGAAAGGATAAGCCGCAGATCACCTTTTTGACACCTCGATACGATGCTGGTAAACTGCCACTCAATTTCAAACGAATAGAACTTAGGAGAGCTTTGACGCTGGAAAAAGCTCAAAGTATGGTGAAATATGGGCAGCAAGCTGAGCTATGTCGCACCCAGTTTATTCAGGAATACTTCGGAGAAACTACCGATGAACAATGTGGTGTTTGTGATATCTGCATCACGCAGCGAAAGGATAATCACCCTGAAATAGCTGAAAATAAGCTTAGAAATAAGATATTGGAAACATTATCCAAGACTGGCGAGTTGACTGATAAGCAGATTTTCGAAAGTATCCGCCTTCCTCTGGCTGAGAAAAACCTTAGAGTTTTGCGGATTTTACAGGATCAGGGATATATTACACTACTGGCTTCGGGCAGTTACGTACTTACAGCTCATGAGTAATTTTCTAGACGATTTATTCAACAAGGTTTTCAAATCTTCGGAAAAGTCTCCGATGACGCATAAGGAGAATATTGTTCTTAAAGCGCAGGAAATAGAGGAAGTGAAAGCTTGGATGAATTCTTCCGAGGGGAGAGAGGCATTTGCACTGATCTCCAAATCTTATCATTTCAAAACCATACAGATCGAAGAGCGTCCGCAGATTCATGTCTTGGACTCTAAGTATGCCAAAGGTTTTGCAATCACCTACGACGACCCGTTGGATGAAAAAACATTTTCCCTGCTTTTCTTGGCTTTTGCACAGCGAGTTCTAGCTTTGGGATATCAGCAAGTGAGTTTGGATAGGAAAATGGAGGAAATAAACGAACAGGTGAAAGTCACTGATAAGTTTTATTTCAAACCGCCAATTAAATCACTAGCAGAGAATGAATTGATTTCTCAGCTATTTGGCAATGTTTCCATTGAGAAAATAAGTGTAAATAACCAGCCCAATTACCTCAAGGTACTAGCGACGTTTTATTCGGACAGGCTATACCAGGATCCAGAACCTTTCGATCAATTTCTTGATCATTTATTAGAAACAACCAACGATGGACAGAATTAACTTAAAAGAGCAACTAGGGAGATACAGAACGCCATATGAGGAGGAATCTAGCTTTATTCAGGATTTTTTGGAGTTGACCGAAGATCCCCTTGCTTACGGCAGAGAGCGGCTGGACGGGCACTTTACAGCTTCTGCTTGGATAGTGAATCGTAAGCGAACGCATACCTTACTCACGCTTCATCGGAAGCTGGGACGATGGTTGCAGCTTGGAGGACATGCGGACGGCAATGAGGATTTGCTGGAAGTCGCTATGAAGGAAGCCAATGAAGAAAGTGGTTTGAAGAGTTTAGAGTTTGTAGACAAGACGATTTTCGATTTGGATAAACATATCATCCCTGAGCGCCCACACGTTCCTGAGCATTTTCATTTTGATGTACGCTACATTCTGGAAGCAGATCTTTACGAGCCTTTGATCAAAAGTGACGAGAGTATTTCGTTGGCTTGGGTCGCATTTGACTCCGTTCAGGATGTGATAGGGTATAATCCCTCTATTCTTAGAATGCTTGACAAAACCAGTAAATCAGAAATTCTTCTTTGATGATCAAGCCTGACCCCGCGGAGCTACAGCGAGAGATTGAATTTTCCCTACCTATTCAGATTAAATTCTCGGATATTGACGGCTACCTGCATGTCAATAATGGGGTGTATTTCAATTATTTCGAACATGCAAGAGCGATGTTTCTATATCAAGTTTGCGATTGGAATATTATGGAAATAGGTTCTGTAGTCGGAAGAATAGAAATGGATTATTTCAGGCCTATTCATATCGATGACAAGGTAAATGCGCTGGTGAAATGCAGCAGAATAGGCAATACTTCCTTTGACCTAGAGCAATATTTAGTAGGAGAAACTAAGGATGGAGAATCGTACACTTTTGCAAAAAGTATATGCATACTCGTCTCCGTGGATATGAAAACGATGAAGCCTATGCCGCTTCCAGAAAACTATAGGGCAAAACTTCAGCCCAAATCCTAATAACAAAGACGCAATCCTTATCTTTGCGCAAAATTTAAGCTGTGAAAAAACTTTGGATAATTACCTTGCTGATGGCAGGATTGATGGGTTGTAGCCCAAGTGAAGAAGAATTGGTTCAAGAGGGAATAAATCAAATGGATGCCCAAAACTGGAAAGGAGCGATTACGCTTTTTGACAGGGCATTGGAAATCAATCCTACGAATGGAACTGCGTTGAACGCTAAAGGTGCTGCACTATTTCAGGAAGAAAAATTCGAAGAGGCTGTGCCTGTGTTCACGGCAGCAATAGACGCGGATTCTGCTAGCTACAAAGCTTGGTTCAATCGTGGAAATGCGAACTTGAAGCTGGAAAATTTCAAAAATGCAGTTTCGGATTATAATATGGCTTCAAGGCTGGATCCAACTCAAACAGATATTTATTACAACCGTGGTCTGGCATTGCTGGGTCTAGAAGAATACGAAGATTCCTTGTTGGATTTTGATAAAGCCCTTCAAGTAGAGCCAAACCAAGCACTTGTACATTTCAATCGTGGGAAAGCACTTTTGGGAAATAACGATCCAGGCAATGCGATGAAAGCATTAACGGATGCGATCAATTTGGATGGAAAAAATGCTGCAGCTTATTACTTGCTTGGAGTGACTAGAATGTCTGCTTTGGGTGAGTCTGAAAAAGAAGAAGGTTGTGCAGATTTGAAGATGGCTCTTCAGCTTGGTTACACAGAAGCCAAAACTTGGATAGACGATTTCTGCGAGTAAAATGGCAGTGATTGGGCAGGACATATCGCGAGCAAAAGGAGTTCTGGATGCAGGTGAATTGGTGGCTATTCCTACCGAAACCGTGTATGGTTTGGCAGGAAATGCACTGAATCCTGCGGCTGTAGCTTCGATTTTTGAAACGAAAAATCGCCCTAGTTTTGATCCCTTGATTATCCATGTTCCTTCTCTGGGAGCAGCTGAGAACTATGTGACTAACATTCCTTCGCCTCTCCGCAAGCTTGCTGAGCACTTTTGGCCAGGGCCACTTACACTCTTACTACCTAGAAAAAGCAACATTCCTGATATCGTCACCTCTGGATTGGATCGCGTGGCCGTGCGTGTCCCAGATCATTCGCTGAGCTTGGATTTGCTCGCTCAGTTAGACTATCCTTTGGCTGCGCCTAGTGCCAATCCATTTGGATACATCAGTCCTACTTCGCCAAAGCATGTGAATGCTCAGCTGGGAGATAAAATTTCTTACATTCTGGATGGGGGAAATTGCAAAGTAGGCTTAGAAAGCACGATCGTAGGAATGGAAGAGGATGAAATCGTGGTTTATCGATTGGGAGGTTTAGATATTTCAGAGATTGAAAGCATTGTTGGGAAAGTGACTGTGAAAAGCCACAGTTCCTCAAATCCTCAGGCCCCAGGTTTATTAGAAAGTCACTATGCGCCTACCAAGCCATTTATACTTGGCAATCTGAATGAAATGGTTGCTTATTATCAAGAGCGAGAAGTCGACTTTGCAGTGCTTTCATTATCTCAATCATTTCCAGCTGTTCCTGTCGGAAATCAAATTGCTCTAAGTCCTCAGGCAGATTTGAAAGATGCTGCTACTCATCTATTTGCTGCTATGCGGACTTTGGATGAGTCAAATGCCACTGTTATTTTGGCAGAGCTAATGCCTGAAGAAGGCCTCGGAAAAGCCATAAATGATCGTTTGAAGCGAGCTTCGACGAAAGGTTAAATTTACTTTCCTATACTTCCTAGCAAATTGATCACAGATGAAAGTCTGTTTTTGCCGTAATCTTTGATAAATTCACACCTGATTTTTATCTATTTAATTAATCAAAAGCTATTAACCTTACTATGAACTCTAGAATCAAAAATGTAGATAACCTCAGTTTTGAAGGCAAAAAAGCACTCGTAAGAGTGGATTTCAATGTTCCTTTGGATAATGAGTTGAATGTAACTGACGACACTAGAATCCAAGCTGCGTTGCCAACTATCAATAAGATATTGACCGATGGTGGATCAGTGGTTTTGATGTCACACTTAGGCAGACCTAAATCTGGACCTGAGGATAAATTTTCTCTCAAAAATATTGTAGTTGCTTTGGAGAAAGCTTTGGGCAGACCAGTGAAATTTGCTCCGGACTGCATTGGGAGAGAGGCTGAAATGCTTGCTGAAGGCTTGAAGCCAGGTGAAGTATTATTACTTGAAAACCTTCGTTTCCACAAGGAGGAAGAAAAAGGTGATGTTGACTTTGCTAAGAAACTATCCAAGCTAGGCGACATCTATGTTAATGATGCATTTGGTACAGCACATAGAGCTCATGCTTCTACAGCTGTAATCGCACAGTTTTTTACTGAAAAAGTTTGCGGATACCTGATGCTTTCTGAGTTGAAAAACGCAGATAAAGTTTTGGGTAATCCTGAAAGGCCATACACAGCGATCATGGGCGGTGCAAAAATCGCAGATAAAATTATGATCATCGAGCAATTGCTCAATAAGGTGGACAACCTGATTATCGGTGGCGGTATGTCTTACACGTTTGCTAAAGCGCAAGGCGGAACTATAGGTGATTCTTTGCTAGAGGCTGATAAGATGGATTTCGTACTTGAGCTAATGGAGACTGCTAAAGAAAAAGGTGTTAACCTTATTCTTCCAGTTGATACCGTGATTTCAAAAGCTTTTGCAAATGATGCTGAGCAAGGAATGGCGAACAAAGGTGAGATTCCTGATGGCTGGATGGGCTTGGATATCGGACCAAAAACTCGTGAGATTTTCTCTGAGGTAATCGCAAATTCTAAGACTATCCTTTGGAATGGTCCAATGGGTGTTTTCGAAATGGATTCGTTTGATAAAGGAACTAAAGCTGTTGCGGAAGCGGTGGTAGCAGCGACTAAAGCTGGTGCATATTCATTGATCGGTGGAGGTGACTCTGCTGCAGCGGTTAATAAGTTCGGCTTTGGAGATGATGTTTCCTTCGTGTCTACTGGCGGTGGTGCATTGCTAGAGCACATGGAAGGCAAAGTGCTTCCTGGAGTTGCTGCTTTGGAGCCTTAAGTCTAACAAAAATCTATGAAAAAAGGCTGTCAGAAGTAATTCTGACAGCCTTTTTAGCTTACAATGCAGGAGTGAAAACTTTTATTTCCACTCAATCTCCACTAGCACTGGAAAATGATCCGACGGATACTTTTTACCATAATTATCAGTAAGGATTCCGTGACGAATTACGTTCAGATTTCCTTTTACAAATACATGATCGATGATGCCATCAGGCATTTTCTCCCAGTCAAAACCTGTGAAAGAACCAGCGGGGCCGTAAGAAGGAACCTCGGAGATCAATCTAGCATCTTGCCAATCGGGATTTGAAGTAATGGTACCGTAAGCCGCATTATCGGGTTTTACATTGAAGTCGCCCATGAGAATAGCAGGAGCATTTTCTTTGTTGATTTTAGACACTTGAGCCATTACAAGTTTGCTACTTTCTTCTCGAGCTTGCTGTCCGATGTGATCGTAATGAATGTTAAATACATAGAAAGTTTTTCCTGATTCATCCTTGAATTTTCCCCAGGTACAGATTCTGTTGAGGGAGGCATCCCAGCCCTTGCTTGGTTTCTCAGGAGTGGGCGATAGCCAGAAGGTGCCTTGATCCAAAATTTCAAACTTCTTGGCATCATAGAGAATCGCGGCATATTCTCCACTTTCGGTCCCATCATTACGGCCAACGCCGATGTATTTGTATCCAAGTTCAGTACTCAAGTCAGTCAGTTGATTATGTAATGCTTCCTGCACACCGAATAATTCGATTTGATGAAACTGAATCAGGCTTGCGACATGTGGTAGCCGATCTGCCCAAAGGTTTCCGACGTCATTTTGATTGGCATATCGAATGTTGAAAGTCGCAAAATTATGTGTTTGCGCTATAGAAAGGGCGTTTGTTCCTACCGTAAAAGCTAGGAGAAACACAGATGTTTTTAAAATACTTCTAATGATTGAATTCATGATTTCAGAACTTATTCTTGAAAAATGGTTTAAGTATCTAAAATTGAATCATAATTTCATCAAATGAAATCAAGCATGAAAAAAATGTCAAACATTTCGATGATTAGAATACATGCGAGACAGGCAACCTGTCCTTTGAAAATCAACTAATAAACACATGAAAACCTTTTATCCCAAAGACCTAACAACTCAGGAATTTCATGGCTTGCTCCAAGGAGCTGTAGCTCCTCGCCCGATTGCTTTTGCAAGTACTATTGATCGAGATGGAAATGTGAACCTGAGTCCGTTTAGCTTTTTCAACTTGTTCAGTACGAATCCTGCGATATTGATCTTTTCTCCATCCAGACGCGTGCGTGATAACACCACCAAGCATACTTTGGAAAATGTTTTGGAAGTGCCCGAAGTGGTGATTCACGTCGTTCATTTCGGGATGGTGGAGCAAATGTCTCTCGCAAGTACAGAGTATGGGAAAGGTGTGAATGAATTTGATAAAGCTGGATTTACACAAGTGAAATCAAATGAAGTGAAGCCCCCGCGCATCCAGGAAGCACATGTTGCCTTTGAGTGCAAAGTGAACGAAGTAAAGTCACTAGGAGACAGTGGAGGAGCTGGGAATTTGGTGATATGTGAGGTGTTGGTTGCTCATGTAAACGAAGCGGTTTTAGATGAAATGGGCGTAATTGATCCTAGGAAGCTTGATGCGGTGGCAAGATTGGGCGGAAATTGGTACAGCCGTGCCAGTGGAGCATCTCTATTTCAAATTCCAAAACCCTTGCGTACCCTAGGTATTGGAATTGACCAAATGCCAGCCGAAGTTAGAAATAGCACGATTTTAAGTGGAAACAATCTTGGGAGATTGGGCAATGTGGAGGCTCTTCCAAGTCCGGCTGAGGTTGCAGATTTTGGTCAAGGCGCAGAGATTCAAGAAATGAGAATTCGCTTTCAGTATGATCAAGACTCGCTGGCGGACCATTTGCATCTTTTGGCTAAGGAAGCACTAGACGAGGATGATGTGGATAGAGCTTGGCTAATATTGCTTCAGAAAGGGTAAAAGAGTATTCAGTCATCAGTCTCAGTTTTCAGAATCTCCTTAGTTTGTGCAATCTCGATGAGTTTGTGATCTGAACTGCCAACAGCGGAAGGCTTGTGTCTTTTGAAGAGCAGTTTTCGGACAGGCTCAAGCCAGTGGGTGTTAATCAGATTTTGTTATTCGGAAAAATCAGACGGTGAGTATCTAAGCCCATGCGGCATTTAAGGAAAAGTCAAAAAGAAAGCGGCCTGAGCCGCTTTCTTTATTTTATGATGATTTCCTGTGGCATTCTTACTTGGACACCTTGATAGGTTTTTAGTTTTTCTACTTGCTTGTAAAGTGTGTAGTTTGATCCCAATTCGCTTTTTAGAATTTTGACCTGAACACTATTTCCTAAGTCCTCCATGATCGTTTCAAACCAAGGTTTCTTCGTAGGATAATATACTACCCGATAGTCATCCATAGCACCAATTCTCGCTGCAGCGATTTCAATAGTCGTATTCAAACCTCCAAGCACATCTACTAATCCTCTTTCTTTAGCTTGGTTTCCAGTCCATACTCTGCCCGATGCTACTTCCTTTACAGCTTCTGGAGACATGCCTCTACCTTCCGATACTCTGGAAATAAAGGTCTCATAACCATCTTCCACCGAATTTTGGATGATAGATCGTTCCACCTCTGTCATCGGTCTAGTTGGATTCATGAAGTCAGAAAGTTCTCCTGTTTTCACCACATCCGTAGTAATGCCAAGCTTGTCATTAAGCAATTCTTGTGCGTTGAACATCATACCGAAAATCCCGATAGAGCCTGTGATCGTGTTTGGCTGGGCTACAATAGTATCCGCAGGAGCTGAAATGTAATAACCACCTGAGGCAGCTACTTCACCCATGGATACATATACTGGCTTTACTTTTTTGGCTTCAGCCATTTCTCTCCATATCACTTCAGAAGCGACTACTGATCCTCCTGGAGAATTCACGCGGAGTACAATTGCTTTGATATTGTCGTCTTTACGAGCTTTGCGGATTTCTTTTGCAAACTTATCTGAACTGATTACCCCTTCCGCATTTCCACCTACAATCTCACCTTCTGCGATGATTACGGCTATTCTATTAGAGGAAGTGATGTTTTTCGACTTAGTCGTTTTATTTAAGTCAGTAGCATTGATAGTTTTGATATCATCATCCTCATCGATACCGAGCTTGTCTTTCAATTTGGAAAGTACTTGATCCAAATACAACAACTCTGTAGCCAAGCCATAGGTCACTGCATCTTGTGGCTTGCGAACAAGCATCAAATCATTGATTTTTTTCAAGCTATCATAAGCGATACCTCTTGATTCAGAGACACCATGAAGTGCAAACTGATTCATGTCATCCAAAAATGACTGGGTTTGTAATCTAGCTTCAGGGCTGTTTTTTTCTAGGATAAAAGGCTCTACGGCAGATTTGAATTCACCCACCCGGAAAATTTCAGGTTTCACACCGACTTTTTCGAATAGACCTTTGAAGAAAATTCCCTCCGAAGAAAACCCGTTGAAGTCTATTCCTCCTAAAGGATTCAGGTAGATTTCGTCAGCAACTGAAGCGATGTAATAACCACCTTCAGTGTAAGCTTCATCGTAAGCAACGATGAATTTGCCGGAAGTTTTAAAATCAACCAATGCTTCGCGAAGCTCAAGTAAATTAGCTTGACCAGCCATGATAAGGCCAGTATTTAGATAAATACCTTTAATGTTATCATTGGTTTTTGCTGCGCCAATGGCTTTTTTAAGGTTGATTAGACCAGCAGTCATTTCCTGACCGAACGGATTTCCAAAGATTGAAAGATCCAAATCATCCTCAGATGTACGCTCTACAATAGTTCTTCCGTTTAGATCCAAGTGTAAAACAGAGTTCTCACTTACTGTCACCTCTTCAGATCCACTTGATGAAGCCACAATGCCAATCAGGCCCAACATAAGAAGCACACTGAGTATGCTGAAAACAAAAAGACCGACGATCACCGCCAGTACATTTCCTAAGAATTTCATAAGCTAAATTATTTGAAGCCCCAAAATAACCTAATTTGAGCCATGTTTACAAAAGCAATAATAGGCTGAGAATGTTTGAAAAAGCTGTTTTAATAGTAGGAGGAAATAAAGGCGATCGAAATGCACTGCTGAAGGCGGCGGTGGAGGCCGTTTCAGAATTAGGGAAAATAACGCTCAGTTCTAAAGTTTATGAAACGGAAGCGTGGGGAGGAGTGGCTAAAGGGCCATTTTTGAATCAAGTTGTAGAAATCCAAACTGCCTATTCTCCAACTGAACTCTTAGCTTTTATCCAGCAAATAGAAAAAGATCTAGGAAGAAAAAGAGATGAGCATTGGGGAGATCGGACGATGGATATTGATATTATTTATTTTGGAGTGGACGTTATAAATACTCCTGAACTTCAAGTTCCTCATCCATTTATTGCGGAGCGCAAATTTGTTTTAGTGCCGTTAGCAGAGATTTTACCGGAGTTTATTCATCCAGTTTTGCAGAAAAGTAGTCTGGAGATGCTGAAAGAATGTGAGGATAAATCTGAGGTATGGGAGTTGAGAGGTTGATGGTTTTGTGTTCTGCCGCTTCTCCAGAAGCTGCAGGAATTCTAGAATTAATGTAAATTGCATTATTAGTTAAAATGAATAAATAATGAGTTTTCAATACATCAAAAAAAATAAGCATAAGAATGAAGGTGTCTTTGTTCCCCTAACAGAAGGTGAGGATTTGTCGGAAAATCCTGAAAAAGTAGAAGGTGAAGATGATACAGTCGAAGATTGGAACCGGATAGTTGCAACTAAGCAGAAGGAAAAAGATCACGAAGAAGTCTCCAAGAAAGATCAATAGGAGATGAGGGGTCAATAGAGTAAGCTAGAGACTAGGATTTCGCTTTTTCAGAGCTTGGAATTAGGATCTTGTTTTTACACATGCTTATCGAGCTGGGCTTAGATAGGTGGGATTTTCAGCCCTTTCCCACATAAAATTTTAAAGAATCTAATTGCTCTGTTTAGGCTAATTTTTGGTAAAATTAGTTGGGCCAAAGTTTAGCTTATGGTCAGACAGCATTCATGTATCTCAAATTTGTAACAAAAAAAGCTTGATCCAAATCCTCAGATTTGAACTAAGCTTTTACTTTATTTTCACTGTGTTCCTCCGCGAATTACTCTGCAGTTACAACCCTGAAACCTCAGCTTCAGGATGGATTTTTTTAACCAAGCCTTGGAGCACTTTTCCAGGTCCACATTCCACGAATTCTGTAGCGCCATCAGCAACCATGTTTTGAACGGATTGCGTCCATTTCACCGGAGCAGTAAGCTGAGCGATTAGATTTGCTTTAATCTCAGCTATGTCGGTAACAGCCGTGGTGCTTACGTTTTGGTAAACAGGACAGCTAGGACTATGGAAAGTAGTGGCTTCGATAGCCGTCTGCAATTTCTCGCGAGCTGGTTCCATTAGTGGAGAGTGAAACGCTCCACCCACTGGTAGCGGCAACGCACGCTTAGCTCCAGCCTCTTTCATTTTTTCGCAGGCAATCTCGATTCCTTTGTTAGAACCAGAAATAACCAACTGACCTGGACAATTATAGTTCGCTGGTACCACCACTTCTTCAGTGAAAGTAGCACAGATTTCTTCTACCTTTTCATCTGCCAATCCTAAGAT
Organism: Algoriphagus aquimarinus; assembly: GCF_900112005.1. Classification (GTDB taxonomy): domain Bacteria; phylum Bacteroidota; class Bacteroidia; order Cytophagales; family Cyclobacteriaceae; genus Algoriphagus; species Algoriphagus aquimarinus. The sequence goes on from NZ_FOKK01000019.1 coordinate 49,730, forward strand.
AGCAGCCATGGTAGAAGGATTGATTTCACAGGCTTCCTGCATCGCAAGTGCTCTCTGATAGACTAACTTCAATCCATCTTCGAAAGCAAGGGTCCCATTGGCAACCAAAGCTGAAAGTTCGCCCAAAGAGTGACCCGCAACCATGTCTGGCGAGAAGTCGGGAGTTGTTTTCGCTAATATCACGGAATGAAGAAATACAGCAGGCTGAGTTACATTGGTTTGCTTCAGTTCCTCAGCAGTTCCTTCAAACATGATGTCTGTGATGCGGAAACCTAAGATTTCATTAGCTCTCTCAAATAATTCTTTTGCTTGAGGATTTTCTTCATAAAGTGCTTTTCCCATTCCTGGGAATTGGGCGCCTTGGCCCGGAAAAACAAATGCCTTCATTAAGTAGTATTTTTTTGTTCGGTGCAAATATATGGCTTTTCCCAAAGTCATACTGCACTTGGAGATATGCGAGTCAAGCTTGAATGCGGATATTGAGTATGACTTTTAGATTTCCTATGATTAAATCCCCCTTGCCCCCTTACAAGGTGAATTGCCAAATTTGAACTTCAACCATTGCCGAAGAACCTTTGTGAGATTTCAGATTTACACCTAATTAACAATTCACACGCTTAGCTTGATCCCTGTTTGGGATATGGTTTCCGAGGAAAGAAACTTTGCTTTTTCGGCTGGAGAGGGAAGTCTACAGGTGCTTTTTTTTCCAAACCAGCGGTACCGATTACTGCCAATCCAGTTGTAAAAAGGATCTCTAAGGAATTTTGGGATAAAAATAAGGGGATACAAAGCAGGCCATAGTCCAGATAGGTTTCTGGCTATTTTCAGTGCCGCTGTGCTTTTGTAATAAATTTCACCCTTTTCCAAAAGAACTAGGGAGTCGAGGTAATCTTCTCGAACATCATAATTAGAGAGTATTGTTTTGCTAAAATCCTCTTGCAATGCTCCCACCAAGAAGTGATCTTTTTGATCTCTTTGGATCACAAAATCAATGGAAGCATTACAGAGGTTGCAAACCCCATCAAAGAATATGATGGATTTATTTTCTGTCATCGAAGGAGTTGAATCGTTCCTTTCAAGCTTTGGTCTTTTTTGGCAGGATCGAGTACATCGAACACTACATTGCCAGAGTAATAATAAGTGCCAGCAGGTAAATCGTTGCCGTTTTTGTCTCTTCCATCCCATCGGATGTAGATGTCATTTTCAGAAGATTCAAGACTATTGTAGGAGAATACTTCCACTCCCCAACGGTTTACGATAAAGATATCTACTCCTATAACGAACCTTGGACACATCGAGAATGGATTGTCAAAAGCCATATAGGTTTCGTTTATCCCATCACCATTCGGAGTAAATGCATTAGGCAGATTGTAGCTAGGGCAATTTTCTACGCAGACGATATTACTTGGCTCAGACTCATTGCCAGATCTATCTACCGCAGTGATGTAATAGCAACCACGGTAGGTGGCCAGGTCACGGATAGTGGTGGACAGATTCAGGGAAGAAACTGTTGCTATCAATTCAAACTGACTATCCTCGCCACTGGAAGTATAATACAATTTATACCCACTTAATTCATCATCGCATTCCCCTGAAAAGTCAGGAGTCCAGCTTAACTCATGCTCATAAGTGGTATTGCCACAAGGAATATCTGCTAGATAAGCGGAACATTCAGGCCCTTCGAATGTCAATACTGGAGGACATGGCAAGCGGTTGTCATCAGGCTTAGCACATACGATTTGAGATTTGTTCTCCAAAGGATACACTAACCCAGCGACGTTGTAGGAGCCTTTTGTGATCACATAGTAGCAGTATTCAAGTTCCTTCTCTAGCGGAACACCATTGAAGCTACCGTCGTCCAGAAATTTGAATCCACTGGTGGTGACATCCACTTCTGCGATTTTCACAAAAGTAGCGTCGTCCGCTGCTGCGGCATCTGTTCTGTTTCTGTAAACCTCATGCTTGTATTGACTGAGAGAATTGTTCCAAGGAACGATGAATTCCCAATTCAGCTCAATGGCTTCGTTGATAATAGTGGGGTCGGCCCACACAGAAGAAGCTTTAGAGGAGGTGTCAATTTTTGTATTCCTATCAAGTAAGACGACTTCGTAATTGTACACTACATTTTGCGTGTTCAGTCCCGTGTCAGTGAAAAGTGTGTCAGAAGTGACTCCCAACGATACCAATCCAGTATTTCCATTGAATCCAGTGCTTCGCAAAAGCTCATAAGTGTAAGGTCCTGGGAACTGCACTTTATCAATATCATAGGGAGGTGTCCATTTCACGAATATCTCTCCAGCTGTTGGATCAGTTTCTTCCACACTGACATTGGTGATGATTGGAACATCCACATCTATGGTCACACAGATTTCATCGGAAACGATGCTTTCGCCCGCTCGTGGGTTTGGATAAGCTGCTACTAGTCTATAGCAATAGGTGTTTCCAGGCGCCAAGCCATCTCCACCATTTACATCTAAGAAATTTAGCGTTTGCATGGTGGTAGTTCCGATCAATTCATACCCTGCTCGGATGCCTGTTTCACAGCTGTCAGGCTGATAAGGATCTGAATTGATTCTTCTCCATATCTGCATTTCACTAGCTGAGTTCGCACATGCATATGGATCCCAATTCAGCTCTACCGTTCTACCAGGCATTTGCTCTATTTCATCGAAAACAGGCGGTGGGCCTACTACTTTGATGCGCCAAGTTTTAATATCTACTAAGGAAGGTCCGGAGGTAGGTTGATCTGAAATTCTTACCCGAACTTCATATTCTCTTGCTCGCACATGATTACAGACTGTCTGCCAATCGAAGTTCACGATGCCTGGAGTAGGCTGGTAAGTGCTTTTTGGTGAATAGTTAGCAGGAGAAGTGGTTATTTCTATAGGTTCGCCAAAGACCTCAATTTTGATAGGGTCACCATCTGGGTCTTGACCTTGGATGATTTCTTCTATTTTAGTGCCTGCTACCACACAAAGATCTGGGGGCAATATCAACTCGGGTCTTCTGTTATTCGAGTTTTCAATAATAATTTGCATATCTCGGACCACATAGCCTATGAGCACCCATTTCCCATCCAGCTTCCTATATTCATTGATTCTAAAGGCTACATTGAATTGCCCTGCGGTTCCGGGGGCATCCCAAATGAGATCCCCATTAACTGGATCCAAGGTTAAAAATGCTGGGGTGCTACCATCTTCTTGTTTGAAACTGAATTCAGGAGAAGCAGGGCTTCTATAGTTATTAACTGGACGTTGGAACTGCTGCTTAGGAATGTCCATAGAATAAGCTAAACTATCGCCATCTGGATCAAAAGCACCTGGATTGTGTATGTATCTGACGTTTACTGCACCATTGTCTACTGGCGGGATTGTCAGAACAGGAGAGTTATTTACTCCTATAAAAGGGTCAATTGTAATAGTGGTTTCTACATAAAACGGCGTATCCACCGAATTATCCATATTCAGTGTTCGGTCATTTCTATTGAATTCCTGAAATCTGATCGTGTAAGTTCCAGGTCCTTGAAATGTATGAGAAATCACAAAGATGTTTTTCTCAATTTGATTACCCAAACTTATTACTGTACTGAATTGACTTTCAGTATTCAAACCATCTACAATTCTCCCATCTCCAAAATTGATTTCCCCTGGCCCGAAGATTACGTTTGATCGGGTATCTGTATACCCAACCACCGTGATTTTATAGGTAAGGTTTTGAACTGAAACCCGCTCAGCGATGATTTCACCTGCTCTAATGTGGGTAGCCCAAGCTTCGGAAATCCCGGCTACCAGGAAGATTAGAAAAAGTCCAAGGGTGATTTTAAGCTTCATATTGGTCAAGTTCATTTATAAGGAGAAATAGAATGTACGAATTAATCCTCTTCTAAGGTTTTAGCTTACATCCTTTTCCTTTTACGAAATAAAGGGAAGTAAGGAGAAAATCCCCGCAAAATCAAACATTAAATCTGTACACATTGTTAATTGACCATTAGAAGCACTGCATGTTGGTTTTTATTTAGAACCGATTAAAATAAGGCAAGTGTTTTTGAATGGATTGTTTGCTACCTCATCCACACGTAAATTTGGCAGTAATAATCAAAGATTTCGTTCTAATCTAATCGCAAAAATTGTATGAGCTGGGTTACAAAAACCTTGAGTAGCACAATAGGCAGGAAACTGATCATGGCATTGACCGGACTTTTCCTGATTCTATTTTTGACAGGTCACGTTGCAGGAAACTTGCAGTTGTTTAAGAGTGATGGTGGTGAGGCATTTAATATTTATGCTCATTTCATGACTACTAATCCAGCGGTAAAACTGCTTTCTTACCTTACTTACATTTCCATCATTGGTCACGTAATCTTTTCTATCTGGCTTGGCAGTACAAATAGAGCTGCTCGTCCCATAGGATATGGCGTATCTACTCCGCCTTCTACCACTCTTTCTTCCCGTAACATGGGTATTTTGGGCACATTCATTTTGATCTTCATCGTGATACACATGCAGACTTTCTGGTATCAGATGCACTGGGGAGATGTTCCTTTCGTGACTTATGATGGTGTAGAATACAAGGATTTGTTCAGCATTGTGGCTTTTGCTTTCCAAAATGAACTGATGGTAATCGGATATGTAATAGCAATGGCTTTCTTGGGATTCCACCTTTCTCATGGATTTGCCAGCGCATTCCAGACCTTAGGTTTGAATCATGCGAAATACTCGCCAGCAATTGCGCTGATCGGAAAAATCTACTGCATAGTGGTTCCGATCCTATTTGCCAGCATGCCAGTTTATATCTATTTCACACAGAGCTAATCAATAGTCCCCTATGATACTAGATTCAAAATCCCCAATCGGACCTTTAGCCGAAAAGTGGACTAAACATAAGTTTAACAGTAAGCTGGTAAACCCAGCAAACAAAAGAAAATACGAGGTAATCGTAGTAGGTACCGGTCTTGCTGGGGCCTCTGCAGCTGCTTCTCTTGCAGAATTGGGCTATAAAGTGAAAGCTTTTTGCTTCCAGGATAGCCCTCGTCGTGCGCACTCTATCGCTGCACAAGGCGGGATCAATGCTGCGAAAAACTACCAAAATGACGGTGACTCGGTTTACAGACTTTTCTACGATACCATCAAAGGTGGAGATTATCGTTCCCGTGAATCCAATGTGTACCGTCTTGCAGAAGTTTCTGTAAATATCATTGACCAGTGCGTGGCGCAAGGTGTTCCTTTCGCCAGAGAATATGGTGGATTGCTTGCCAACCGTTCTTTCGGTGGAGCGCAGGTTTCCAGAACTTTCTACGCCAGAGGCCAAACTGGACAGCAGTTGCTTTTAGGAGCTTACTCTGCTTTGAGTCGTCAGGTAGCCAATGGTAAAGTGAAACTTTATCCTCGTACTGAAATGATGGACGTCGTGACTATCGACGGTCATGCAAGAGGTATTGTAACCAGAAACTTGATCACTGGAGCTATCGAAACTCACGCTGCTCACGCGGTGCTATTGTGTACTGGTGGTTACGGAAACGTATTTTTCCTATCTACCAATGCAATGGGATCGAATGTGACCGCAGCTTGGAGAGCTCATAAGAAAGGTGCTTACTTCGCCAATCCTTGCTACACGCAGATTCACCCGACTTGTATTCCAGTGTCAGGAGATCATCAGTCCAAGTTGACGTTGATGTCTGAATCACTGAGAAACGATGGTCGTGTTTGGGTGCCAAAGACAGTAGAGCTAGCGCAAAAGCTTCGCAAAGGAGAAATCAAGCCTAGAGATATCAAGGATGAGGACAGAGATTATTACTTGGAGAGAAAGTATCCTTCCTTCGGTAACTTGGTTCCTCGTGATGTGGCTTCCAGAAATGCGAAAGACGTTTGTGATGAAAATCGTGGAGTAAACGAAACTGGCCAGGCTGTTTTCCTTGACTTCCGTGATGCCATCAATCGCGACAGCGAGGATGCGATCCGCGCGAGATACGGCAACTTGTTTGACATGTATCAGCAGATCACTGGTGAGAATCCTTACCAGACTCCAATGAAAATATATCCAGCAGTTCACTACACTATGGGTGGGCTTTGGGTTGATTATAACTTATCTACTACTGTTCCTGGTCTTTATTCCTTGGGCGAGGCAAACTTCTCCGATCACGGAGCAAACAGATTGGGAGCTTCTGCTTTGATGCAAGGTTTGGCAGATGGATACTTCGTAGTTCCTTACACTATCGGCGATTATTTGGCACAAATAGGCCCTGCGCCAGTAGATGCGAATCATCCTGAATTTGCGAAAGCAGAAAAAGGAGTGAAGGATGCAATACAAAAATTGTTGAGTATCAACGGTACCAAAACGGTAGATCACTTCCATAAAGCATTGGGACATATCATGTGGGAATACTGTGGTATGGCTAGAAATGCGGAAGGTTTGACGAAAGCAAAAGGCATGATTCAGGAACTTAGAAAAGAGTTCTGGAGAGATGTGAAAGTGCTTGGTGCAAACGAAGAATTGAACCAGACACTGGAGAAAGCTAGTCGAGTAGCTGATTTCTTAGAACTTGGCGAATTGATGGTAGACGATGCATTGAACAGATCTGAGTCTTGCGGTGGTCACTTCAGACTGGAGTCTCAAACTCCGGATGGAGAAGCATTGAGAGATGATGAGAACTTCGCTTATGCTGCCGCTTGGGAGTTTATGGCAGAGAATTCTCCTGAAACTCTCCACAAAGAGCCGCTCGTGTTTGAAAACGTGAAGTTGACTCAGAGATCCTACAAATAAATTCAAGACTTTAATTCATAACTATATAGTATGAAACTGACATTAAAAATATGGAGACAGAAGAACGCCAGCGATAAAGGCGGTTTTGTCACCTATCCAATAGATGGAATTTCCACTGACATGTCATTCCTAGAAATGATGGATGTCTTGAATGAGGAACTTGCTATCAAAGGACAAGATCCTGTGCACTTTGATCACGATTGCCGTGAAGGTATCTGTGGCATGTGCTCACTTTATATCAATGGTCATCCACACGGACCGCAGCAGACGACTACTTGTCAGCTTCACATGCGTACGTTCTCCGATGGGGAAACGATTACGATCGAGCCATGGAGAGCAAAAGCCTTCCCAGTGGTAAAAGACCTAGTTGTAGATCGTGGTTCATTTGACAGAATCATCCAAGCGGGCGGATACGTGAATGTGAATACAGGTGGTGTACCGGATGCAAATGAGATTCCTATTCCTAAGAGAGTAGCTGATGAAGCCTTTGATTCGGCTACTTGTATCGGATGTGGAGCGTGTGTGGCAGCGTGTAAGAATGCTTCAGCAATGCTATTCACCTCTGCCAAAATCTCTCAGCTGGCAATGCTACCACAAGGTCAAGTGGAGCGTATGTCCAGAGCAGAGAAGATGGTCGCTCAGATGGACGAGGAAGGTTTCGGAGCATGTACTAACACTGGTGCCTGCGAAGCAGAATGTCCTAAAGGAATCAGCCTGACAAACATCGCTCGAATGAACAGAGAGTATTTCTCTGCTTCGCTAAAGAGCGAAAATGTTTAATTGAATTACGAATTCATAAAGAGTATAAAAGCCGGCGAGAGTCGGCTTTTTTGGTTTAGAAGTCCAATAATATTGCAGATTTAAATATTTTAAATGTGATTTGAAAAAAAATGAATATCAAGAAAAACTTACTTACAGCCATTCTTTTGACAATCTGTTCACTCGGATTTGCTCAAGATTACAAACAAAATATTGCAGGTGAATTCACCGAATATTTAAACTCTATTGTGAATATGGAATTTGAGAAATCAATGGGATATATCACACCTGAGTTTTTTGAGATTGTTCCAAAAGCCCAAATGATCCAATTAATGGAACAAACTTTCAATAATCCTGCAATGGAGTTTGAAATCAAAAACCCTAAAATTTTAGCAATTGATGTTGTTCAAAATATAGAAGATAAATATTATTCTCTGCTGACCTATTCGAATCAGATGGATATAAAAATGAAAAGTGAAGAAGAAACTGAGGATGAAAAGAAAATGAGATTGAATTTGTTGAAAGTCTCATTTGAACAAACATTTGGTATAGACAATGTGAAATACAATGAAGAGACTGAATTTTTTGAAATCCAATCTCAAAAAGAGGTTTACGCGATTTCAATAAATGGAGAAACAGATTGGAAATTTTTAGTAATTGAGAAAAATCAAAAAGTGATTTTAGAGAAAATATTACCCAAAGAACTTTCTGAAAAAATATAAAAATCCCACAACCCTGAAAATGAACCCAGCCAATCTATTACAGCAAGTTGCTTTCATAAAAGAAATCGACAAGTTGAAATACATTCAGCGCAAAACTCGGTTGTTCAACAGCGACAGACTAGAAAATGATGCTGAGCATAGTTGGCATTTGGCGATGATGACCATTGCTTTGACTGAGAATCCAGACTTATATTAGCTCTGATTTATACATTCAGTATTTTGGCGTAAACTTAAGAGCAACTCAATTTAGCATCAATGAAAGTATCAAAAACAATAACTACAGTTCTCCTATTAATCATCATCGGTCTTGCGTCTTGTGATACCAAAAACAGCGTGGGCGATAAAACTAAAGAGGGGCAAAAATCTGCAGATGTTGTGATTTACGGAGGAACTTCTGCAGGTGTATCTGCTGCCATTCAATCGGCAAGACTGGGGAAGTCTGTTATACTTATTGAACCAAGCAATCGCTTAGGCGGGCTTACCACTGGTGGTCTTGGGCAGACTGATATTGGGAATAAGCAGGTAGTTGGAGGAATAGCCCGGGAATTTTACAGAAATATAAAATCTCATTACCAGGATTCGACCAATTGGGTTTGGCAAGCTAGATCAGACTACATCGATGGCGGGCAAACGCGCTCAGGCAAGGAAGAAGATTCAATGTGGACTTTTGAGCCATCCGCAGCGCTGCAAGTATATCACGATATGATCAAGGACCTTGACATTACTATTGTCTATAAGCAGCGGCTGAATAGATCTACTGGTGTAGCGAAAGTTAATAACGCCATTAAATCCATTACCATGGAATCGGGGGAAACTTACCATGGGAAAGTTTTTATGGATGCGACCTATGAGGGAGATCTTTTGGCAAGCGCAGGAGTCTCTTATACAGTAGGCAGAGAGTCTAATTCTCAATACGGAGAAACGTTGAACGGTGTGCAGGCCAACGATAAGAGTGAGGCACTTCTTGGGACAGTTTCTAATAATAGTGTTTACCATAATTTCATCGATGGAGTGGATCCGTACATTGTCGAAGGAGATTCTACAAGCGGGCTTCTGCCTTTCATTACTGAAGGTGGACCTGGAATAGATGGACAAGGTGACAATCGTATTCAGGCTTACTGCTTTCGAATGACCCTGACTGACCATCCAGACAATCGAATACCTTTTGCGAAACCTGAGAATTACAAGGAACTGGACTATGAGTTGCTATTTCGTAATTATGAAGCGGCAGATGGTCCAATTGAAGAAATGTATTCGTATGGTGATCCCTTGGTTCCTTGGATCAATTCAGCTATGCCCAACCGCAAAACGGACACGAACAACCAAAAGGGTTTTTCAACTGATTTTATCGGGCAAAACTGGGACTATCCAGAAGCATCCTACGAAGAACGTGAGGAGATTATAGAGCGCCATCGGCACTATCAGCAAGGGCTCATGTGGACCTTGGCCTATCATCCTCGTATTCCAGTAAAAGTAAGAGAGAAGGTGTCGCAATGGGGAACTTGCAAAGATGAATATGAGCGTGAAGACGGCTGGCAGCAACAGTTGTATATAAGAGAAGCTAGACGCATGATCAGTGATTATGTAATGACTCAAAAAAACTGCGAAGGTATTGAGCTAGTCAACGATCCAATAGGAATGGCAGCCTATGGAATGGATTCCCATCAGGTGAAGCGTTATGTGAATTCCGATGGGTATGTATCGAATGAGGGAAATGTAGAAGCTCATGTTAAGGCTCCTTTTCCAATAAGTTATCGTTCTATTGTTCCGAAAAAAGAGGAATGTTCTAATCTGCTGATTCCTATCTGTCTCAGTGCGTCACATATTGCATTTGGGTCGATTCGCATGGAACCAGTTTTTATGGTGCTGGGTCAAAGTTCTGCTGTGATTGCTAGTCTGGCAATTGATGAAAATAAGCCAGTTCAAGACATAGAGTACCCTAAGATAAGAGAGCACTTGATCCGACTAGACCAAGTATTGGAATAGAAATTAGATACTGCACTAGTGAATAGGAAGTATTAAAACATGTCTTATTCCAATCGTTAGTGGAACTTTAAACAGACTTCACCCCTCAATAAAATTCCCAACAAGATTTATAGACCAATGAACCCAGCCAATCTACTACAACAAGTAGCTTTCATAAAAGAAATAGACAAGTTGAAATACATTCAGCGCAAGACCAAATTATTCAATAGCGATAGACTCGAAAATGATGCTGAACATAGTTGGCATTTGGCGATGATGACCATTGTACTGGCAGAGCATTCGGACAAGCCAATTGATGTGCTGAAGGTGGTGAAAATGGTGCTAATCCACGACATCGTGGAGATTGATGCTGGTGACACGTTTATATATGATACTACAAAAAACCATACGAATACAGAAGAAGAACTTCTTGCCGCAAAGCGAATTTTTGGACTTTTACCGACAGCGCAAGCAGAAGAGTTTATAGCCGTTTGGGAAGAGTTTGAAGCCGGAGAGACCGATGAAGCAAAATTCGCAAAAGCCATGGACAGGTTTGAACCCTTGCTACAAAACACCTCCAATAATGGTGGGACTTGGGCGGAATTTGATGTTCCTTATCAAAAAGTTTACGACAAGAAAAAAGCAATTAAGCAGGGTTCAGAATCAATCTGGAACTATGCGGAGAACTTGATTAACGAAAGTGTGGAGAAGGGGATTCTAAGGAAGGAAAGTGAATAAAAGATTGACAAAAACTCGCATGTAAGTGTTTTTCTACTAAGATCTAAGCAAAACTAGTCAAAGTGATGAATCGTTTATTTTATATGTGATTATCCGCTTTTCTGCCAGTAGGGAGATAAAAGCAATATAGGTTATGTTAAACTCAAAAATTGAGGCCGCTTCTGTCTTCGTTCATCGGTCTTCCGACCAGATAAGCAAAGAATCGAAGATGACTGGCATCATTGCGGATAATCATAATTTTATATATTTGAAAATTAACTTAATGATTTGCAGATGGATATTGCTTCTAGAAAAATCGAATTTGTTCAGAAGTTTCTGAAACTTGAGGATTCTGATTCCCTATCTAAATTGGAGATTCTTTTGAAGGAGGAAACTTCGGTAGATAATATGCCAAAACGTTTGACAAAGGAGGACTTGAATAAGCGGATTGACCAATCTGAATCTGACTTCAAAAACGGAAAACATAAAACGACCAAAGAGCTTCTTGCTAAATTTCAGTAATGGAGTTGGAGGTTATATGGTCAGATTTTGCCGAGCAGCAGCTAGATGATATTTTGAATATTATCTCAATAATGCTAGTTTTTCGGTTGCCAGAAAGCTTTTAGTAGGAATTCTTAATGCTCCCCAAAGTCTAGTGAGATCACCACTCATAGGACAAGAAGAGGAGTGGCTTAAAGACAGAGAAATAAAATACCGCTATCTACTTTTTAAAAGCTATAAGCTGATTTATTCAGTCGATATAGAGAATGGAGTGATTAAAATTGCCGACGTCTTTGATACTCGGATAAATCCTTCTGAAATGAATAGGGGATTGTAGCATTTTTTTGGTCGAATAAGTAACGCAGTATCAGACTTTATCGAACTGTGAATTGAAATCAAGATTTTTCTTCTTTAATAATAGTCTATCCTAGAAAAGTAATTTTTAGAACTATTCTAACTCCTAATTGCACTCAGTGGCCAAATCTGGCCTTAAAACCCAATAAAATTTTGAATACGAGCCTTTATGCGTAACTTTGAAAAATTATATTTTAAGAAGATTTTGTTACAAATAGAAAATAGATATGAGTTATTTAGATCTGGGGATCTTTGTCGCCTACATGCTGGCTATGCTGGGAGTGGGTTTTTTTTACATGAGAAAGAATTCAGATCAGGAGGATTACTATGTGGGTGGAAGGAATATCGGTCCTTGGCATATCGGGCTATCCGTCGTTGCGACTGACGTAGGCGGAGGTTTTTCGATTGGCCTGGGTGGCCTTGGGTTTGTGATGGGAATGTCTGGTTCCTGGATGCTTTTTACAGGACTTTTGGGCGCTTGGCTCGCAGCAGTAGTGTTGATTCCACGAGTTAAGTCGGATCCAGCATTTGCTAAGTTTTTTACCTTCCCGCAGATCATCGGGCATCTATACAATTCCACTACCGCCAAAGTCGCAGCAGTGATCTGCTTTCTAGGGTACTTAGGATTTACTTCCTCACAATTATTAGCTGGTGCTAAGCTCGCCTCGGGTACTTTCGAAGAGCTTGACCTTTCTTATGCGCTGTTGATTATGGGAGCCGTGGCGGTGATTTATACCGTCATGGGAGGATTGAAAGCGGTGATATACACCGATACGATTCAGTGGATTGTCTTGATGGCTGGATTGATGTTTATCGGGATTCCTATTTCCTACAATTTTGTAGGGGGCTGGGAAGGAATTCAAAGCACCTTGCCTCAGGAGTTTTTCTCTTTTTCCAACCTTACTTGGCAGGATCTAGCCAACTGGGGGGTCACGATTATTCCAATCTGGTTTGTGGGGATGACGCTTTATCAGCGGATCTTTGCCGCACGTGATGTGCAGTCAGCTAAGAAGGCTTGGTTTATCGCAGGACTATTTGAATGGCCCATAATGGCACTTTTAGGAGTTTCTTTGGGTTTACTATCCAGAGTAGCAGTTGAACAAGGTGCGCTGGAGGGTTTCACCACAGCGATGGATCCTGAGATGGGACTACCTGTTTTGCTAAGCCAGATCTTACCAGCTGGTATTTTGGGCTTGATGATGTCGGCTTATTTCTCAGCAGTTCTTTCTACAGCAGATTCTTGCTTGATGGCAGCTTCAGGCAACCTTACCACAGATATTATAGGGAAATATTACACTACTAAATCTCTTAAAGAAGAGATGAGGATTTCACAGTTGCTGACTTTAGCCATCGGAGTCGTGGCAATTATTATTGCCTGGCAGATGACGGAAGTTTTAAGTTTGATGTTATATTCCTATGCGTTTATGGTCTCTGGACTATTTGTGCCAGTGATAGGAGGTTTGTTCTTCGGGCAGACTAGTGCCAAAGCAGCTACTTCGTCCATGATTGCTGGAGGTTCCTTGACTGCAGGATTGATTATATCTGAGGTCTCGCTTCCACTTGGTTTGGACGCCAATCTATTCGGGCTTACGCTCTCTTTGCTGACATTTGTGTCAGTGATTTATTATGAAAAAAATTATAGTTCAAAGTTAATATCTAAATGATCACACTCGAAACTCTATCAACTATTGATAACGCGACTTATTTACAAAAGAATGAGATTGCGGATTTCCTTTTTCTTCACCTTGGACAATACGGTGATCCTAAGGAGGACATTATGAAGTGTCTGGATTATGCCTTGGATCAAAGTATGCATGCTGGAGGTTTTGTCGTGATGGCTCGTGAGAATGGAAAAATTCTTGGAGCCCTTATCATGAACAAGACTGGTATGTCTGGCTATATCCCTGAAAATATATTGGTTTATATCGCAGTAGATGCAGACCAAAGAGGTAAAGGTATTGGCGGGAAAATCATGGAAATGGCTATCAAAATGGCCAATGGGTCTATTGCCTTGCATGTGGAGCCAGAAAATCCTGCTAAGAAACTTTACGAGCGTATCGGCTTTACCAACAAATACCTTGAAATGAGGTTGACTAAGTAAAATGGCTTACCTGACATTAAATAGAGCTAAGCTCAAGGAGAACTTTGAGTTTCTCAAGAAGACTTTTACAGATAATGATGTTACGTGGGGAGTTGTGTCTAAGCTACTCTGTGGCAACAGACTTTTTCTACAAGAGCTTATCAATCTTGGCGTAAAAGAAGTCCACGATAGTAGGATTTCGAATTTGGCAATGGTCAAATCACTTAAGCCGGAAATCCAAACTGTTTATATCAAGCCTGTTTCTAAAAGAAACATTGGTAAGATGGTGCAGTTTGCAGATGTCAGTTTGAATAGTGAGTTGGAAACTATCCGATGGATTAGCCAGGAAGCTGTAGAACAAGGCAAGAAGCATAAGATCATCATTATGGTCGAGACAGGAGATCTTCGTGAAGGTGTAATGGGAGAGCAATTGGTGGAATTTTATTCCCAAATCTTCCAGCTACCAAGCATAGAGGTGATCGGTCTTGGTACTAATTTGAATTGCCTAAATGGAGTGATGCCATCTACAGATAAGCTCATTCAACTCTCACTTTATAAGCAAATCATTGAGCTTAAATTCAACAAGAAAATCCCTTGGGTTTCTGCTGGAACTTCAGTGACGATTCCATTGATGCTGACTCAACAATTGCCTAAGGGTATCAATCATTTTCGAGTAGGAGAGACCTTATATTTTGGCCTTGATTTGTTTGAAGAAAAAGTGATTGAAGGCATGAATGGAGATGTATTTGAATTGCATGCTGAGATCATAGAAATGCAGGAAAAGCCACTTTTACCTGTTGGTAATCTGGCTGCTAACCCACAAGGAGAAACTCTGGAGATCGATGAATCCCTTTATGGAAAGAGTTCTTTCAGGGCTATTATAGACATTGGATTATTGGATGTGGATCCAAAATATCTGATTCCTAGCGATGAGAAATATGAGATTCTTGGAGGCAGTTCTGATATGCTGATCATCAATCTGGGGGAAAACCCTAACAACTACAAGGTGGGAGATACACTGAATTTCGATATGAAATATATGGGTGCTTTGAGCCTGCTCAACTCGAACTATATCGACAAGAAAGTAATCGAACGCTTGGACTAGGTAATTGCATTTGGCACGATCATGGGAATACAGAAGGGAAACCAACTAGTATTTGACTATGAAAAAAGTAATGTTATTTCTTGCCCTTGGATTCGGAGTAATCCAATTGTCTCATGCCCAATTATCTGCTGATAAGCCAGGAGGATTTGGAGTAAGAGGTGGAGCCAGCCTTTTCAACTTTGGTGGTGACGATGTCTCAGAAAATGCATACACTAATAGGGTAGGATTTCACGTGGGTGGATACACCATGTTGTTTATGACGGATCGTTTGGCTTTGGAGCCAGGAGTTTACTATTCTGTCAAAGGAACGCAAAACGACGACTTCGCAAATAGCAGAGCAATTCTGAATTATGTGGATATTCCGGTGCTTTTTAGAATGTATCCTGGAGAGGGATTTAATGTCTTCGCTGGACCTCAGATTTCATTCTTGGCGAGCTCAAAGTTTGAAGGTGATTTCTTCGGAAATACAGTTTCATATGATTCTGATGCAATCAAAGAAACGGACATTGGTCTAGTGCTTGGTGTTGGATATAACCTTCCAAAAGGTTTCAATGTACAAGCTTCTTATGATTACGGATTTACACCGATTTTCAAAGACAGCGACGCCGATGTATATAACAGAGGTTTCAAATTGTCTGCTGGATTTACTTTCTAATAGAAACATTATATTCATCCCCAAGGATTTCAGCGAGCTTAATTGCTTGACTTAGCAGACGGAAGACCGATGACGGGTGACCGAAGCACCTAAATGATTCATTCTTACCATCTCCTAGGAGGCTTTGATCTCGATCTCTGGTTTCCTTCCTGAAAAGTGGAGATACAAAAAATTTTATGAGAATGCTGCCGAATCTTTATCTCGGCAGCATTTTCTATTTCATACTGTTTATCCAATCCTTAATCAGCTGAACACCCTCCTTATGGACTGTCGTCCTGCCAAGTTCAGGCATTGCGATCCCAACTTCGGTGGAATTCATGCGATGGGTAATAATGGATTCATCTGCTTTGCCCGGCACGATATCAAAGTCAAAAGTCCCAGCTCCATTTCCTGCTGCTACTGGAATTTTGTTTACCCCTAGTTTTAGTGGGTCAGTTTGATCATACGTTAGAAAAAGGCCTGAGGTACTCGCAGGCCCAGCTGCGCTATGACAATGGGAGCAATTGATGTCTAAGTAAGCCATCGCTCTATCGTCCAGAGGAAGATTCTTGTCCTCGTAATTGATCATAGCAGGATGTGCTTTTTCTCCTTCGAAACCTTCCAACTTACCTAACTCAGTCCAGTGTGCTAATTGGTTGATTTTACCAGATTTGAATTCCAACTCATTATTTAAGTGCTGAACTTTCACGCCGATTGGCGCTAAGGTTTCGGATTTGTTATGACAGGTTTTACACTGATTTTTATTAGGCACTATGTAATTGATCACCTGATCTTTACCCTCATAATCGGTAAATGAAACTTCGATTTCTCCGCCTACTACTTTTAGAATTGCCTCGGTCTGGCTGTCATTCCAGATGTAAGGATAGGCTACCCACCCATTATCCTCATTGATCAGCAACCGGGTTTCTATGATTCTTCTTGCGCCATCAGGCTTTCTGAAATCCACTGGATAATAGAAGTTCTTGATTAGAATAGTGCCTTGTGGAAAATTCAGTTCATTGGAAGTAAGTGACGCTTTTTTACCTTCTGGAAAAAAGATAAAGCGGCTTTTTAGCGCATAATCTGTGAATAAGGAGGAGGCAGGTTTATAGAGGATTACCTCGTCGCTAGGGTTTAATTGATTCAATTCCCCGGAGAAGAACCCATAAGTAGACAGTCTTCCGTACGGGAAAACTCCTGATGCAACTTCCTCTTTTAAAATGACCTCTTTGGATTCAGTTTTAGCAGGTTTGTTTTGACAGGCAAAGGTCAAAATCCCCAATGCGAGTAATAGATTGAACCCCCAGAAAATTTTACTTTTTGACATCACATTCCAGCCATTGCGCTGACGTTTGTAGTTACAGTTACGGTACAGTTTTGAAAAGGAGAAGCATCCGCAAAAGCCTTGATGTTATCCTCGCCTTCAGTTAGGTCAAAACGCGTGAAGAACAGATCTTCCATGCCTTTTTCTGAAAGACAAATTCTCATCGGGTTAGTAGTTACATCTTTGCTGATAGACTCATCCCAAATGCCATCGTAGATTATGTCCTGGGTCTTGGCTTTGCCATGCGCATTGTAAATGCTGATCAATTGTCCCAGCTCTCTGCTCAAATCCGGGAATCCTTTTGTTCGGTCATATTCATTGTCGTGGACATAAATATCCGAAGTGTATGGAGACCAGTTTGGAGCATCAGTTGGAAATCCTGTGATTTGGTAACTCGCGATTGCTACTCCTGTCGTTTTGTTGCGAAGGATACGGTTGTTGTAGATTTCCACCTCTTTGGCAGCCAAGAGAATCACTCCGGAGCCAGGAGGAATCATGGTTACGGTATTGCCATTTGGGCCTTCTCCGAGTGCGGTAGCAAAGTTTTCATGGTTGTTTTCGATGATGTCGTTGTCGTATATTTTTGTCTTTGCACCATCTGATTTTGGCAAACCTGGAAGGTTAAACACAAGAATTCCGCCTGAGTTATTACGCGCTACGTTATTGAAAACCTCTGCATTGTCACAGTTCTCAATTTCGATTCCCGCCACATTTCCGAAGGCAAGAGAGTTTTTAACAATGATATTTTCAGATTGGCCTACATAGATTCCTGCATCCCGGGAGTGAGAAGCGATTACTTCATCTATCATCACATTTTTGCACTGAACTGGGTAAATCGCATAGGTGCCGTTTTTGGATTTATCACCATTTGTCCAAGTGACATTAATTCTGCGAAAAGTAATTCCATCTACATGTTGTGCTTTCACGCCATCTCCAGGTGCATCTTCCACAGTCAGATCCTGAATTGTGAGGTTGTTTCCCACCAATTTGATTCCTTCGCCTCCCGTTTTTAAGTTTTTGAATGAAAGGACTGTTTCCTTCATTCCAGCACCTTGGATGATGATATTCGATTTGTTGTCAAGGATCAACTGGGTGTTCAATTCATAAAAGCCAGCGGGAATTTGGATGGTCGCTCCGTCTTCTGCCATAATGAAATCCTCAATGACTTTTTCTGTCTGTTCCTGACTCATTCTAGGGAGTACCGAACTGTCAAAAGTCTGTTCGTTAGAAGAACTACTACAGCTAAATCCAATTATTGGAATTAAAAGTAGAGCGAAGGATTTGAGTTGTTTCATAGTGTATATGCCTGGGTTTATTTGTGTTTTCAAAGCTAAGTGCTTGAGGAATTTAATGCCTTGACTTTTGTCAAATAATGGAATTTTACTTTGTTAAAAAGTAATAATTCAAGTTATAAAACCTCTGTTTTAGAAATTCATTATATAAATATTCTTTTTGCTAATTTGCCGATGCCTTCTAAACTTATTCAATCATGCTAAGAAAATCCCTTACGTTTATTTTGTTGACCATTCTTTTTTCAGCTCAAAAACCAAGAGAGATTGGTATCAAGGATCTTTTCAAAGATAGCTTCCACATAGGAGTGGCGGTGAATGCGCAGCAGGTTTCAGGTAAGGAGCCAAAAGCATTAGCAGTACTAGCAGAGCATTTCAATAGTTTGAGTCCTGAGAATGGGCTGAAATGGGAGAAGGTTCATCCAAAGCCAGAGGAGTATGACTTTGAATTTGGAGATGCCTATGTGGCTTTGGGAGAAAAGATGAAAGCCTTTACGATAGGTCATTGCTTGGTATGGCATCAGCAAACCCCAAATTGGGTTTTTGAAGATGAATCTGGAAAAATGCTGAACAAAGAAGACTTGATTTCCAAAATGGAAGATCATATAGCAGTTGTAGCTGGTCGCTACAAAGGAAAGATCGATGGCTGGGACGTTGTCAATGAGGCTTTCAACGAGGATGGGAGTTTCAGGGAGTCGAAGTGGTATAATGTCGCGGGAAAGGATTTTATCAAAGCAGCTTTTCGCAAAGCACATGAAGTAGATCCTAATGCAGAACTTTATTACAATGACTACAATGTGTGGAAAGCTTCGAAGCGAAAAGGGATTTTGGAGCTGGCGAAGGAGATGAAATCGGAAGGAATTCGCGTTGATGCCATTGGAATGCAAGGGCATTACATGCTGGGAAGTCCTACACTGGAGGAAATAGAGCAAGGGATTATAGAAATCGCTGAAGCTGGATTCAAGGTCGTGATTACTGAGCTTGATGTGGATGTGCTTCCTCGTCCTAATAATGCGCAAGGAGCTGATTTGAATATCAACTTTGCGAATTCACCGGAATACAATCCTTTTGTAAATGGAATTTCAGCTGAAGCTGAAGCCAAACTTGCTCAGCGATATGCGGATCTTTTTCAGCTCTTCCATAAGCACAAAGACAAAATCAGCAGAGTGACTTTATGGGGCTTACACGATGGTAGAAGTTGGTTGAATAACTTTCCTGTTCGTGGACGCACCAATTATCCTTTACTTTTTGATCGGGATTTGAAGTTGAAAGAGGGGATATTTGAAAAATTACGTGAGGTGGCTGAAGACTGAAAGTTAAAGTGATTCCTAACTCAGGAAAGCGTCTTACCTAGAGTCATCAGTTCTGAAGTTTTGAAAAATAGATATATCGATCATTTCCTCAAAATCGTGAGCATTTCATTAAGATTAATTAGTCATTATGCCATTGGGAAACAATAGTAGTTTCATTTTCCCTCACACCTAATACATTTGATTCTTTTAAAGTCTTTCTGATTGCTGTATTACTTAAATACAAATGAGATAGATCAGACAAGAAAAAAGGATATGATGCCTTCAAACCTTCTGGTATTGTTAATGAAAATTCGGAGTCAGTCCCATTAATACTCCAGCTAAAAAATGGGGAAGTTGGTTGTCCATCTGATATATTTTTGGAAGAAAGAAAGCCAGCACTATAAAGTGCACCATCAACCTTTGTCCCAAATTGAAAGTCTGAAATTTTATCTTTAGTGATAATTATCTCGTCAACATCCAATAAAATCATATTAGTAACAGGGCTTCCAAATTTTGAGTAAACAAATGTAGTTTTAGGGTTTGAAGCTTTGCGTCCTTGGATAATAGTAGAATATGTTGAGATGGCATCAATGTACTCTAATTTGTAGCTGCCAATCTTATTATTGTATTGACTGCCAGTGGCTAAAATATATTTTGAATAATACTGTCCATTTCTATTTTCCATACTTATGATATTGTACCCAAACTGTGAATAGTCAGATTTAGGAATTTCAAAAACAGTTTCGAACTCCTTCATTTTTGAATATTCTATAGTATAGCTGTTATCCTTTTTGGGATTGTCTAGGTACAAATACCTTCTATTCCCACTCCCGTTTGCAACCACCAAATAGCGATTTTCTTCCGCAAATAAATTCGAGGACTGATTGAAGGTATTTGTATAAACGGAATAATCGGACATGTTTCCTTGTGCCGTCACATAAGCGCCTACAGGTTCATCATCTGTTACTATTACTTCGAAGGTACCAATTGGACTGCCTGTTGTAGATGGGCTATATTCCAAAACCATATCGAATGTCAAATCTTGATTTGTAAAAGTGCTCATGTATTCCTTGTGGCCATATTGTTCTTCTCTGATCATGAAGGTAGAGACATGATGCTTTTTGCTTTTATCCACCACAAACTCCACACTTTTTCCATTAAAAAGCTGGCCATAATCTAATGCAAGACCCGTTGAATCGTGGATTATGGCAAAGTATGTTTCATTTTCGGCTATGAAATTAACAGATGTCACTTTAAAGATATCTGAGCTTTGGGAACTAGGATTCTCATCTTCGACGCAGGAAAACAGAAAAGACAGACAAGCTATTAGTAACAGTGATTTTCTCATCCTACGAAAGTAGTAGTTCGATTGATGTTTACAAATACCAGTCATATAATCCAACAACTTATTTCAACGAATTTTGGTCTAGCGCTGAATCCATGTTTTCATTAAAAAGGTTTAGTAAACCAGTGCATGGTTTCTACTAGCACTTCTCCTAGGCCCGTGATCAGCGTAAATTGTTTTTTAGTCATTTCTTTTCCTCACTAATAGGATGACCTTTTTTTCCTTTACTTAAATGATGGGCTTAATCTGTAGCATGTCGATTTCTGAATTCAAGGTGCTAATTCACGTCAGCGAATTCATTTGAAAAGTTATCATCTATTGTTTCCAGATTTGAGCAACATTAAATATCTCTAAACTCCTCTTCGATCAATTCCTTATTACATGCCGCTCCAGCCATAGTGCCTGTGGATACGGCAAATGATACTGATCGAAATTGAGTGCTATTGTCTCCACAAGCGTAAACTCCTGGGATGCTTGTCTTTTGCATAGTGTCAACTTTAATATGACCGTGCTCAGTTAATTCAATTCCTAGAGATACTGGAATATCTGAACTTTGTACAAAGTCAGCCTTCGCATACAAAGCTTTCAATGCGATTTGAGCCCCATCTTTAAGTATTAGCTGTTCAAGTTTTCCGATTTTATGCTCAATTTTTTCAATCTCAGTTTCGATGATTCGTACTCCTTTTACTGACAATTTACCAGTTTGCTCATCTGTCAAAGTTGATTTTCCATTAGTGAAAATCGTTAAATCTTCAGTCCAATTTGTGATCAGTTTTCCGAATTCGTAGCCAAAATCTCCATTGGCCATGATCCCTGTTTTCTGATTTCTCACTTCGTAACCATGGCAATAGGGGCAGTGGATTACTGATATTCCCCAGCATTCAGTGAAGCCTGGGATTTTGGGCATAATGTCCTTTACTCCGGTGGCGAAAATCAGTTTTTTACCTTGAAATACTTCTCCTTTCTCAGTTTCGATTTCAAAGCCAGATTCGGTCTTTTTTCCTTTGACGGCAAATCCTGAAAGGAAAGTTATGGTGTCGTATTGCTCCACTTGCTTTCTAGCTATAGTGGAAATCTCTGCAGGAGTTTTTCCGTCTTGCGTCAAAAAATTATGGGAATGTGGAGTTTGTCTATTGCAGGGTTTCCCCCCGTCAATGACCAATACTTTCCGCAAAGATCTGCCCAGAGCCATGGCCGCTGAAAGTCCGGCGTAGCTTCCGCCAATAATGATTACATCAAATTCGCTTGGATGCATGGTTAGATGGGTTAGTTGGGCAAAGGTAAAAAAAGCAATCATTTATGCAACAGTATTGCATAAATGATTGCTTCGAAATTGGTAATTAAAATTGTGAATCTACTATGGATTTGTAGACCAGAACTCCACGTTTTTCACCAAAGCTCTTTTCGGTAATTTCAAGTGGGAAACCAACAATTCTGCAAAATCCTCCGGTTGCAGTACTGTATCTGGATTGCCATCTGTCAGGTTATTTCCGATAGCTAAGTCAGTGGCAATTGTGCTAGGAGTCATGCTGAAAACACGAATATCTGATTTTCGAACTTCCATCATCAACGATTCGGTTAGGCCATTTAATCCAAATTTGGATGCACTGTATGCACTTGTTATCGCATTTCCCTTTTGGCCAGCTGTGGAGGAAACATTTACGATATCGCCAGATTTGCGCTCAAGCATTCCTGGAAGGACTTCGTGAATGACATAATACACGCCAAGCAGGTTGACTTTGATGATGTTTTCCCATTCGGAAACTTCCAAATCGAGGAATTTCCCAAACTTCCCAACACCGGCATTATTGACCAAAATATCAGGTACGCCAACCTCTGAGATCAAGGAAGCGATTGCAGTTTTGATGCTTGAGAAGTCAGACTGATCTGCAACGGCATAGCTTACTTTCAGTGAGGAGTCGATTCCTGCTACGATTTCTTTGACCGCTAGCAGATCTGATTCTGTTCTGGATAAAAGTGCGAGATGAACGCCTTCTTTGGCCAATGCTTCGGCGATTGCTTTGCCTAATCCTTTTCCTGCGCCTGTGATGAGCGCGGTTTTTCCTTGTAGTGATTCCATAGTTTTGTGTTGGTAGTTATTAGACAGAAAACAGCTGGCAGAGATTTGAGTTCCTAAGGTTGGTTAATTCTTTATAGGCCTAAAAAGTAAAAACTCTTCTTTTCTGACTTGCGCAGAAAAGAAGAGTTTCAAAAGATAAAATCTTAGTATTCGAAAGTTTGAGATACTTCCGCTAGCTCATAAAGCTGGTCATCTACAGATTTCTTCTCATACATGGATTTCGAAATTGAAACGCTGCTTAATCTTAGTTCATCTAGGTTTGTAATCAGCTTATTTGCTGCTTTCAATTCTTCAGGTAATTCGAGAGCAAACTTTGTTGTATTACCTGATATTACCGTCCATAGTAGAAACTGGAAATCAGTTCCATTAAGATAGCTTAGAGGTGAAGTAAAGAACGATGTATAAGTTACTTCAGCAACTACAGTTTCAACTTCAAAATCAGAAATCTTTGATTTTGGGACCAGAATTTCATCAATGTCTAAAACATGAATTTCACTGGGGGCAGTTCCAAGCTTTCTATAAGAAAATTGTGTTTTAGAATTAGGATTCTTCTTTCCTCCGATAAAAGTGATATAGTTATCAATGTCACTGATAAAGCCTATTTCATAAAAATCAGTTGAGTTGAAATCCCAGAAATCAGGTTTAATAATAAATTCGGGTGAGTTTTTGGCTGACTCTGGATTGACACTGGTAATCATATATGCGAGAGAGGCGTAGTCAGATGTAGAAAGTTTCAGGACGTGCTCAAACTCAGTCATGGTTTCATAGTTTAAACTATAAGTTTTATCTAATTCAGGGCTATCTATGAATTGATAACGATTATGGCCAGATTTGTTAGCTGCAACTACCAGATACCGATCTACCCCTGAGAAGTATTTCATTGTATTGTTAACCGATTGGGCAGATTCATTGTAAGTGGAGGCATAACCTTTTGCGGAAATAAGAGAATAAATAGGTTCTGAATTCTTGACATTCACTTCGAATTCACCAACGGGATTGGGTGCATATTCGACCACACCTGAAGAATTTGTCGAAAGAATTAAATTTTCTGTCAGTTCTTGATTCAGATGAGTATATAGAAATGAGTTGTGCTTACCTGAAGAGTCGTCCGTTTTGTATTCGGTAACATGATACTTTTTGCTTTTATCCACTTGGAATTCAATTGTTTCGCCATCATGGATTTGCTTGAATTCTAAAGGTTTTCCGTCTAGATCATGAAGGATGATGTAGGCTTCATCGTATTTTCCGAAATAATTAGAAGCAGCTGTGACAGAGAAAGTTTCTTTGACGACCGAATCAGGTTTGTCATCCTCAACACAAGAAAATAGAAATGGCATGCAGAGCAGTAGGAGCAATTTTCTCATAGGGTAGGGATTAGGAGTTTGGTTGACTTTAGTTTTGCATAAATAAACTAATACAGTAATCATACGACGTCCTTTTGATAAAGTTTGCTCAGAGCCAATGTTATTCTGGGGATTTAAACTAAATCAACAGGAAAAATTGTGAAGTAGAGATAGTCTAAAAAATTCTATCTAGTTAAATATCAATTGATAACGTAATTGTAAAAATACTTTAGTAGATACTGTCAAACTGATTCTACTTTGTAGAAAACATCTCAATCGTATAATCCAAGAGCTCCGTGCCACCAATTTTTCCATGACCGGGAATAACGATGAGTGTCTCAGGAAATGTTGATTTTACATTCCGCACAGTTGCAGGCCACGCTGTCACATTTGCATCTTCCAGATTGCCATTTCCTACGCCAAGAGCTTTGATCATGCATCCGCCGAAAATGATTTTATCCGAAGGAACATAAGCCACGAAATTATCCTTGGTATGTCCTTCTCCGAAGAACTGGTTGGTTACTTTTATGTTTCCAGCCTCCAAAGACATCTTCTTTTTGAAACCATTTTCTGGAAGTGGATAACCTGCAGCTCGGGCCAAAGCTATAGTCTTGTCAGAAGCGTAAGAAGGGATTCCTTTCGCATGAAATTCATTTAGTCCGCCTAGGCAATCCCAATGGAAATGTGTAGCGACAACTGCTTTCACTTTTACTTTTTGATAGTTTTCAAGCCAGTTTATCAATTCTAAACTAGCTTCATCACTTGCTGGAGTGTCAAAAACTAGTGCCTCACCTTCATTCATGACGATCATTCCGTTACAAGCCACTTTTCCAAAATCGTTTGTATTTAGGTAGCTGACATGCACAAAAGTATTTGGACTGATTTGCTCGATCTCAAGCGTTTCGGTTTTGTAAAGTAATTCTTGTGCAAATGAAATATTCGTCCAAAGTGAAATTGAAATGATTAAGCTGGAAATGATGTGTTTCATACTGATGTTTGAAAAGGTTTTGGAGAATGTTCTGCCGAGTACTCGAAGAGAACAGGTTCAAATTCTTTTGAATTATACCGTTGAAAGGCTAGCGATTTTTCCAATTCCTCTTCAGAAAATGAAAGCTGAAAATGTGCCAAGATTTGGGGGATTGAATTAAGGAAATCAGGATACAGAACAAACAACTCATTTCCATTTTGGGCCTTAACAGCACTTTTTCTATGTCCGGCTACAATGCTTCGCAGGTAACTTTCAAAATCGACACTGCTTGAAGAGTTATCTACAAAATGTTTTCTCAACATATCCACAGGATGATGCCACCATTCAATAAAGCCACCATCTTTATTTTTCAGCGTCTTTACAAGATTCTCTGAATTCCTATCTATATACATCCAAGGCGTATTTGGATAAAGCTTCTGGAAGAGATGAATCAAGAATACATTCCAAGAAGTTAATTTAAAAACTATAGACTTTTTGCCATCTCCCGGAATCCGGTATGCCTCAATAATTTGCTTTAATTGGGTGAGGATTTGCGCTTCAGGAAGTTGATTTAGCAGATAAGAAAGCAGAAGCCCATTGATTGATTCTGGTTCTGAAATCATTCTTACTTGTGACGATGAGCCAAGCATTCTTCCTAGCAAAGTGGAACCACAGTGAGAAGTATGGAAGATAAAGCCTCTAATGGGCAGTAATTCTTCTTCTGTTGGAGCAGTGATGTCTCCTAGAATAGAGGATTTTCGATCATTGAGTGGTTTTCGAGTTGCTGAGACTCCTTGATTAAAAAAAGGATATTGAAAAACTTCGGGAATTATTTCTTCACAATAAGTGACAGGATTTCCAGTCACACAAGTATGGATCGGGAAGCTGAAAGGTTTTGGCATATAGTCAGTAAAAATACAGATTTGCCTGCACCAATATCACTTGTTGACATCTAGTGCAGGCAATTTATTGTTTACTTTCTCAATGTCTCCAAATAGCTAACCAAGTCTACTAGCTCAGTTTCTGAAAGTGGAAACTTCGGCATCAAAGATTCGTCAAGTTGGGTGACGCTTTCTACGTCTACAAGTTTGTAGACTTTCTGCTCACTTGAACCGACCAATTTCACTACCAGATCATTTTCCGTCTTGGAATTGACAATACAAGTAAACTCAGTACCATCTTTCATTTTGACGAGTTGAGTTTCGTAGCCAAATCCCATACCTTCGGATGGATTGATCACGGCATTGAAAAGCCCTTCTTTGGAGAGTTTATCGCCGATTTCTGTTAGGCCTGGGCCAAAATCAATCCCTTCATTCCCGATTTTATGACATGATACGCAGTAGTTAGAAGCGATGGTTTTTCCATTTTCTATCGATCCACTTGCGGCAACCAATTTGGCAATATCATATTGCTTGGCTGTGGCGCTGCCAAATTTCTCATTGGCTTCAGATCGGATGTTTCCATTCCAGGAAGAAAGAAGAATTTTCTGAGCTATCGGTAGCATATCTGCAGGAATCTTATCTGCTTTTGCCAACTCCATTAGGTATGGCTCAGAATTGAAGCCTTTCGCAGCTTCCATAGCTGCAGTTCGTGTTTCCAGTGATTTTGATTCGTCTGTGTACACCTCAGCCAATAGTTTGGCCATATCCTCGTTGTCTATAGTCCCAAATTTCTCCATGGATAATATAGCTTTTGCTTGATCAGAATCTGCAAAAGCCTTTTTGATATCATTCATGCCATAGAGTGAAGCAAAACTATTGGCAGCCATTTGAGAATGCTGGTTGTTGTCTGATTGGTAGATCAACTTTTCCAGTCTTACCTTTTGATCAGTCAAACCATATTTGCTAACTACATCCAAAAAGTCTCGGTCATCCGCGATACTTCCGGCTGTTTGTTTGGCAAGTGCTAGAATATCACGATCTGGTGAGGCTTGATCAAAATTGATCTGTCTTAAAATAATGAGCTGATCTTCTTCTGGTGCATTTGCCAATAGTGATTTCAGTGTGATGTGTTTGGACGCAGGTGACTGGAAATCCAAAGCTCTATAATAGGCCTGATTGTTTCTGCCTGGCTGTGTAAGGATGATTTTTCCCAAAAGTTCAGAAGTGTTAGAAGCCCTTGATCTCCACACAATATCCTTCGCAACTTGGTTCTCCATCCATCCTGAACCGCTTGCTTCTAGGTATTTTGGCAAGTAATCATCCCAAAAACCTTCTGCTGCAATACCCAAAGCCTCCAAATACCAACGATCTCCATTTTCATAACCGTCGACAAGCTTCAGCCATACTTCTGGACTAGATTTGTAGCGGATTGCCAATGCTACTTCTCTTCGGACTTGGGCCGACTGATCACCTGCCATTTGTAGTAAGAAGGAGACATCACTCATTTTGTTATTTCTATAAGCTCGAATAGCAGCTACCCGGATATTCTCATCCGTATCTGTTGACGCAGTTTTGATGTAGTCGTTACCATTGGAAAGTTTGGTTAGTACCCAAAATGCTCTGGCTCTCATTCGGCTTTCTCCTGCAGTAAATAGTTTCTCCAATGCATCTTTTGCCTCGTCACCTTTTTCTACCAAAGCCATGAATGCTTTAAAGTGAGTAGCACGATTTGGGCTTTGAAGTAAATTGATCAAGGAAGAAATACTGGTGTAATCTGGCTTGCTTACTTTATAGTCAACACCTTTTGGAGCGAGTCTGTAGACTCTACCTTTGTCCTGATCTCCCATCGCATGACCACCTACTCCTGGATCATACCAATCTGAAATGAAGAGGGAGCCATCAGGGGCTACAGTTACATCAGAAGGGCGAAACCAATTGTCTCTAGGATTCCCATCCAAAAGATTGATGATTTTCGCATTGAATCCCGCACCTGAAGGCACGGTAGGATAGGCTCTTACGATATTAGGACCTGCGTCAGAGTGAATGACCTGATTTTGATATTCTTCTGGAAGTAATTTCCCCTCGTAAACCAAAATACCTGTAGGTGATCCAGCGTAAGTTTGCAGGAGGTTAGGAACTACACCAGGATCATTCAAGTGCCAATGCTGCTGATAAACAGAATCCTCCATGTTGATTCTCCTTGCTCTCCAATCGGCGCCAGTGAATTCATCTTTGAAACCATAGTTGCCATAATCCATCACGTAGTTGATCCGAGTGCTTCGGTTGCCATCATCATCGTTGTCGGACTGCCACATTCTACCGTAGCTATCTGTCGCTACTTCGTAGTTGTTTCTAAAGTTCCAGCCCAACACTTCCACATCTGATCCATCAGGATTCATGCGGAAAACCATTCCTTCTTTATAAGGTTGAGTTTTGTTATTTACTGGTCTGCCCAGTGGATCCAAAATCGGAGTGCCGTCTGCATGATGCAAACCTTCACCAGCATTTCCGTAGTTGAAATACAATTTTCCGTCAGGACCAAAAGTGAAGGAGTGCATACCATGATCATGCTGAACTCCTCCTACGCCCATGAATAAAATCTCTTTTTTCTCCGGAACATCATCTCCATCTGCATCTGTAAATACATATACATATGGACTGACAGAGACATAAACTTTGTCTCCAAAGACCGCGATACCTAAGGCCGCATTGATATCATTGCCCTGGTAGAAAACTTTGGATTCATCAGCTACGCCATCTCCGTCTGTATCCTCCATAATGAGGATTCTGTCACCCTCTGCTCTAGTGGGATTGCGGGGATTTAAAGCTGTTCTATAATTATATGCTTCTGCAATCCAAATCCTTCCACGGTCATCGATATCCATATTGGTTGGGTTTGACATCATAGGTTCGGAAGCAAAAAGTGTGAGTTCTAGTCGCTCATCTCCAATTACGATTCCGTCTATTGCGTGCTCTGAAGATCGTTTTTGCTCATCGGTAAGTTGAGAATATTGTTCGTCTGTGAGTAATTCAGGTTTTTTTTCACAGGAAAAAAGTGAAAACCCCAGCAGGCTGAGGACAGTAAATTTCTTAAACATAGGATTGGAGGTTAATAGGGTTTTAAGATATAAAAATCAAATTAAGGAAAAGATATGAAAGGGGAATATATGAGGGATAAAAGGTAGTTGATTAGCTGGTTCACTTTCAAATAAGTAGGGTTTATTTCAGATAAGCTGACTCTTCCTATATCCCAAGAAAAAATGGCTATGTGAATATGCGTTCTTTCCGCTCAAAATCTTATGTTTATAGAATGAACAATTCCTTTAAACTTACACTAATACTATTTTTATTTCTCTTCTCAAGTGCTTCTAACGCGCAGGAAATCCGCTGGTATGGTGAAAGCCCGGAGATGATTCAAGCGTTGGAAGGCAGGGGTTGGGAGGATATAGGATTTAATCGTCTGCCTGCTTCTGCTGAAAATATCGTCAGATCCCCAGTGTGGAATTTGTCCAGACAAACTGCTGGTCTTACCCTACGCTTCACCTCAGATAGTCCCGAAATACAAGTTTCTTTTACCCCTACTTCCACTCGGTTGGAAATGCCACATATGCCCGCTACAGGTGTGAGTGGAGTGGATCTGTATGTAAAAGACGGTTCGGGCAAACTGTTATGGGTAAGAGGAAATTACAAGTTTGGCGAAAAGGTGACTTACCAGTTTCAGTTAGATAGTGAATCAGGATCGCCAAAAGAATTTCAGCTATTCCTACCACTTTATAATGGATTGAGTGGTTTGGAGATAGGAGTGCCTGATGATAAAAGTTTTGCATTCACTCCGAAAAGAACGGAAAAGCCAATTTTGGTATATGGTACTTCCATAGCTCAAGGAGCCTGTGCTTCGAGGCCAGGTATGGCTTGGACAAATATTGTGGCAAGGGAAATGAATATGCCGATGATCAATTTGGCTTTTTCAGGAAATGGAAGAATGGAGACAGAAGTGATAGAATACGTCTCTCAAATCGATCCTGCAATTTTCATCTTAGACTGTCTGCCAAATCTAGGCCCAGGAGCTGGATTTAGTTCAGATGATATAAAAGAAAAGATCAGATATGCCGTAACCACACTTCGTGCTAAATATCCTGATACACCGATTTTATTAACTGAGCATGCAGGGTACTCAGATGGTTTGGTCTATGAGCCAAGAGCGGAAATCTATGAAAACCTGAATGCTTGGCTTCAGGAAAGTTTTGGGCAGTTAAATGAGCGAGGAGTGACGGGGCTATACACCTTAACCAAAGAAGAAATTGGCTTGGGGACAGACGACTTCGTAGATGGCACACACCCGACAGATTTGGGGATGGCAAAGTATGCTTCGGCTTATGCTAAAAAATTAAAAGAGATTTTTGGGAAACAGGCAAGGAAGTAGAAGTCTACAGGTGCATATGATTGGTTTTTAATATCCTGACGATCAGTGCTTTTATTCGGTTTAAATGGGTTTCTGCTAGTATGCCTATTCAAATATGAATCAGTCTATTGCCCACATTCCTGCCTTTCGACTACGGGCTTCTTTTTCAAGTTTTTTGAAATATTCTGCATACTTGACATTTGGAGGAAAAGTAGCTGCTGTAGCATAACCGTCTTGTACCAACAAGGCATTTAAAAACCTGCCATCTTCCAAATAAACATAGGCCAAAGTTCTTTTGTAACGGTCATATCTCCCAACATCATAAACGAGCCTTACTCTTTTACCTATGAGAAGCGCCTTCACATAAGCTGAGGCTTCCTTTCCGAAGTATTCAATTTCTGTCCTTCCCGTCCTTCTAGCTTCTGGTGTATCTATCCCGATCAACCTTATTTTCTCATTTGTGCCATCCTCATTTATCACCCAAAAAGTGTCTCCATCTACGAATTTTGAAATTTTCAAAAGCTCAGTTTGCTGCTGTGCAGTTGCGGAAATTGTAATAAGTGTAAAAATAAAAACCAGATAGGTTTTTAGGAGCTTGTTCATTTCTCTAGGTTTGGTATACTAAGGAAGGTTTTAATTTTAAGATATGCTTACGGATTCAGCATCTTTTAGGCTTTTGCTATGGAATTGAGAGAAATGAAGGATGAAGAGTTTGATTCACTTTATCCTGTAAAAATTAAAAAACTTTCCGGGACACACTGGACACCAGTGGATGTAGCGAAGAAAGCTATGTTTTTTTTGTGCGGAGCAGAGAGCAAATCCATCTTGGATTTAGGTTCTGGTGCTGGTAAATTTTGTTTAATCGCTGCGGCGCATGTAGATGCTAAGATAACTGGAGTGGAGCAGCGTGAGAATCTTATTCAGATTTCTAGAAAACTAGCTGTAAAATTTCAGCTTCAAAATCTGGAATTTATTCATGATGATTTGAATAATCTTGATTTTGGCGCATTTGACGCCTTTTATTTCTTCAATTCCTTTGAAGAAAATATCAATCTCAAGGACAAACTGGATAAGGAAAATCGTGTCGACCTAGAACTGTACCATTCTTATATAGCCTTACTCAGCGAAAAGTTTAAAAGATTGCCTGTTGGTACCAGAATCGTGACCTATTGCGGCGAAGCTACTGAGATACCAGCCAGCTATTTGCTAATCAAATCAAGCAACAAAGATAAATTGAGGTTTTGGGAAAAAGTTGAATGAATGACCTTTGTAGTTTTATTCCAGTCTTAAGGAACATGCGGCAAGTATTATATGAGATTAAAAAAGAATACCGTTAGCTTGAATGTTGCAATCACTCTTTTATATAAGATTTAGTTTGTTCATTAATTCTGAACGTCTGGATCTACTAATTGGAATAACAAATTTTTGAATCAGAATTGTGTTGTCCTGTATGTCTATTATTTTGCTAAGGTTGATAATATATGATCTATGAACCTGGAAAAAGAATTCAGTAGGAAGTTTAGCTTTAATTTTTGAAAGGGTTGTATGAACTCTATATTCTTTGTCTTCGAGGTGAATCAAAACATAGTCACCTTTAGCTTCGATCATATTTACATCCTTAGAATTAAGTTTGATCAACCGTTTGTCAATATTGATATAAAATTGACTGGTGCCTTTTGAGTTTGTTATGGTTTCGCTAGGGGAAATGCTCAGTATTTTTTCCACTTTTAAAATGGCCTTTTTAAATCTGTCAGGATCTATAGGTTTTATTAGAAAGGCAGCAATGTTCTCGTAATCAAAGGCTTTTAGGGCGGATTCTTTATCGGAAGTGGTTAATATAATTTGTGAAGAACTTTTTAGGGTCTGTAAGAAATCAAATCCAGAAAAGCCTGGCATGTGCACGTCTAGAAAAATCAAATCCACTTGTTCCTTGTTAAGAAAAATAAATGCATCCATTGCATTGTTAAAAGCGCCCACCACCTCAAGATTAGGTTCTTGGTTGCATAAAAAAGTTAAAATTTCTCTTGACACACTCTCGTCGTCAACTACAATGCAGTTCATGTGGTTCCTCCGGATATTCTGGGAGAAATTTAAGAATTTTTGTGACGATTTCCAGAAATTCTTCTTGATTATTTAGTTTTCCATCTCTTAAATCTAATTCATGCTGGTTTGCTAGTACAAAACCTTGCTCCATTTGAAAAAAGGCAATTTTGTGATTGATTTTATGGACTATTTCTGCTGCCCAAAAATAATTTTCTGCTTTCAGCGCCTTCTTGTAATTATCTAATTCCTCCGGAAGTTCGGTGATTAAAACCCGAAGTATCTTCACTTCAAATTTTTCATTGCCGTTAGATAGGGTCTTAAGATACTTGAGTGAAGGACGTTCCATTTGTTTACAGTAGATTTTATTCTGGTAGAAAGGTGTCGAATTGCATGTTTGCTTTCTTAGAAATGATAAGTTTGAATTTTGATACAATGTGTTTTTTATTTATTTTTTCACTCATCTGTCCAGCCGTTATATTCTGAATTAATAAGCCGAAGATCCATGAGTTGCGATCTCTTATATGTATGATCTCAATTGTTCCAGTTTCCTCTTGTAGCTTATTAGATACTTGAGCCAAGAACTGTTTGAAAGTCTTCTTTATATAGCTTGGGTTGCCTTTAATGAATGGCAAAGTGGTGTTTAGCTTAAAACGAATAGTGCCTTGCCCCTCCAAATCAATTATCAAGCTTTTCAAAAATTCGTAGCTATCAATAATTTGCTCTTCGTTATCTAGAAGTGCAAAAGATGTATATATGTCATGTGTATTGACCATACTAGTGATTGGTTTTAAAGTCATTATAATGGGGCAAGGCTTGGGTGTTAAACAACTTACTCTTCTACTTAGGTGTTATTGTGTGAAGTGTTCTTATACTCCAATAGTTAATCAAAGATTTTACAGTTTCTTTATATAGTTTGTGATCGAATGGCTTTTGAATAAAACTTGCTATTCCCAATTCATAGCAGGAATTAATGTCTGATAGATTAGTAGAGGTACTGAATACTACCACTGGTATTAATTTTAAGTTGGGCATTGTTCTTATTTTTTTAAGGAATTCAATTCCATTAAGCCTCGGCATATTGAGGTCGAGCAAAATCAAATTCGGGAGAGTTTTAGCTGTTGTTAGGATGTCTAATGCTTCCTGTCCATCCTCAGCGTGAATTATTATGATCTCAAAGTGCAGGAGTGCTAGTGTTTGACTAAATCTGGCTTGTTCGAGTAAATCATCTTCTATTAGTAAAATCTGCAACTTGTTTTTTTATAAATGTCGGGGCTTTTCGATACAAAAAATTAAAAAAGCAGTTGAGGGCTGATTACCTATCGATGAATTGCAGGAATCTGTCGAGGAACTAATCTTTGCTGAGTGCGAAAATCTACTATGGGCCCTTAATAATGAAAAGTAGTCTAGCCTTTTAGTAGATCGAACTTATAATAACTGCATTGGAAACATCAGTATTAGAATGTTTGAAGTCGGTCTTACGTTCAATGCTTCAGTTGAAGGATGACTTACTTGCATCAATGGGAGATGTTAATGATTTGAAAAGTTGAGAGCTTCAAACTGATTAAATCCTGTGTCCTAGGAAGGAGATTTTTTTTCAGTAAAAAGTTAGAGCGGGCTGTCCATCACAAAAAAGGCATAAAAAAAGCGCTAAAGTCGTTAAACTTTAGCGCTATGCAGAGGAAGAGGGATTCGAATTGTTGCTTATTATGTACTGATTAACAGTATTTTATAATTTGAAAATAGAGTAGGTCTCGATTTTTCCACACCGAAGATTATTTGGAATTTTGGGATAAACGGTAAAAATGCGGATTCGAACCTCTGGTACACTTTCAAATAAACGTATGTTTCAACTTTCCTTTTTTAATTTCAGGAATGAGTAATTCAATAATTTTAATCTATCCAAGTAGGTGGTTTTGTAAATCTCCTTTGAATCATCACTTAGAAAACTTCGCCCTATCATTGACTCTACTTCTGAATTATAAGTAGCCAACTCATTTAGAATTCGACTTACTCTCGATTCTAATAAGCCAATCTTTATTCCGAATTCATAGAAGTCATCATACGCATGAAATCCATTGGCCTCATTACTTTCAGTGTAGTAGTCATTATTAAACAAACCATCTTTTAGAGCTAATTCAGGATCTTTGACATGAATCCTTGTGTTAACCAAATCATAAGCAGGACTAAGCTGGTAGTCACCCTGTGGTGTTTCTAATAGGCTGAAATTCTTTAGGTGAGCATCACCATTTGAGAAAAGGAAATTGAAGGTCACCAGCTTGAAGAATTCTTCGAGTGCTACTGGGTAGGCGGCAACATATTTTTTAATTAACGAGGCTATTCCTTCGTAACTGTAGTTGTATTTAAATTCATTTCCATCTGTTTCTTTCGTTTTACCTGCAAGAGTGGCAAAGTCTTCCTTCCCCCATTTTTTTGATGTCGCTGAATCAATATCAAATCGTTTGGTGATATAGGCTGGTTCTCCGTTCTCGAAAAATATCATGGCATTCTCAGCGACCTTGAGTTTATACACTTGCTTAGCGATCTGCATCGTCAAATGTTCATTCGCGGGTACTTGATCAATTTTATCCAAATCCCTGGGAATAGGTTTTAGTATGTAAGTGCCTTGCTCTCCTTCAGAGGTTAATCGAATTTGGCCTTTGTCCCACAGCACAGATAGCTTTTCTTGAACTCCGGAAATTGATATCCTTTTCCGATTGGCTATAAGTTTTGCGAGTTCTTGATCCTCGCTTGGGTTGTGACTTTCATAAGGAAGGACATGAGATGTCTTCTTACCATTGAAAAGTTGCCTAAGACAGACCGGACTATAGGTCTGGTGACCTTCAGCAAGAGTGCCTGGGCAGTTCAAAAGATCTTTAGTATGAGTTGAGTTAGTCATTGATAGATTCGATGGTAATAGCTCCTATAGTATCAGAATTTGCAGTTAGTAGTAGTAGGGAAAAGAAATCATCTTCGTCAACTTGGTATTGCCTTGCCTGCAGCTTAAGGTTCACACCCTCTGAGAGCATATTGAAGAAGAAAGGGAAGAGGTGGTCAGACGAGTATTCTTTTTCTGATTTTGGAAGGGTAAGGCTAACTGCTGGTTTCATCGGATCTTTAAACCAGGTATCCTCATAAGTAAAGGTGTAGATTCCTTTTTTGGATTTGGTGAGTATTCCTACCAACTCACCATTCCGGAGTACTCTTGCGCTATTCATTGCTTAAAGTAATTTTTTTACAACGATAGATAGTTCTAACCCTAGAACCTCAGCCAGCTTATTAAGTACTTTCACGGATGGGTTTGCTTCGCCACGTTCGATTTTATAGAGCGTATTGATGCTTATCTGAGCCATATCTGCAAGGTCAGGTTGTATAAGTCCCAATAACTGTCTCCTTTCTTTTATTACAACTCCGATTTCTTCAATTGTCATTATAATGTGATTTTTATTAAATATAGAGGATAATTAGATTGAAAAAAACAATAATCACATTATAGTATGATTATTGATAAATCCTGGAAAGGTTTCTTATAGATGAGTTTAAATTTCACAGTATAATGTGATTAATCTGTCTCGATCATGCTTAAATGGTGTCTATTGGTGATATGGCACTATTCTATGATCATGCAGAGAATTTCTATTAGTATATGGAAAAGCATATAAAGTAGTGTATATCTTACAAATTATATCTAAATACATATAATGAGGCCATTAGCAACATTTGTCAAAGAAAGAAGGAACGGCCTTGGTATGACTCAGGAAGAGTTTGCTGAGCGAAGTGGTATCGCGCTCACAGTGGTTCGAAAGATTGAACAAGGGAAAACCAATCTGAATCTGAATAAGGTGAATATTGTCTTGAGGATGTTTGGACACGAGTTAGCACCTGTAAGTAGTAAAGAACTATTAAAAGACGAATCAATAGAAAGTTCAGTTTAGAGTACATTAAACAAATTCATAGGAGGATTGGAGTTCAATTTTTTTAATACAAAAACAGGCTTTCCCAGGCTTAGGTTTTCTGAAATATTCGAAAACAATATATTTATTGTTTTTTTATTGTATTTCAGTATAATCAATCGTAAAAATACATGTTTAATAATTAATAGTTTGTTTGTAGAGGTGTTTCGTTCTATATTCACGTATCACGTCGTGCTGTAATAAACTGTAGATCTACTTTGCAATTAGATCTACATCAATCAAAAAACTATAAAATATGGGACGGATATATTACGACCAAAGCGTAAAGGATGAAGCTATAAATAGGTTTCTAAATGGTGAAAGCTCTCCTAAAATAGCATTAGATATGGGGATTAATAGTCCTGACTTAATCAGAAAATGGGTTCAATCCTGGAGGAAAGAACATAACATTTCATCTAAAGGTTATAGGAAACCTAACATTGCTGACGATGTAGATGAAATCCAAAGGTTACGGAGTCTTAATCAAAGGGTTGAGGAAGAACGAGATCTTGTGTTGAAAACTCTTAGTCTTGTAATGACTGGAGAAATTAAAGGCTGGAACGAATTGTTGTCAAGGTTAGCCCCATCTAATGACGGGATATAGAATGTTCGCCAATGGTATTTGATGATGCGCAGGATAGTAAAATATCTTGCGTATTATTTTTTTAGTCATGGCAGTCAGTTCCTCCAAAAAAAAAAAATGTAAAAATATTTTTTGGACCCACCCATGATAATGTATACCCCCCTATGCTTTGGTGAGGAAAATCCTTATTGAATACCAAAAACCAAAGTTTTATGAACAACGAATTAAAAGTACTTTACACTGAAGTAAGCCCTATGGCCAACTGGCTGAAAGAAAATTTTAAGATAAAAACGAAGCATCTACGGTTAGTTAATTATATGGCTGCTAACCCACTCATATACCTGATCAGGGATGCGAGTGTCGCTATTCCTGCTTGTTTGACTGGTCTAAACTTAAGTGAAGAGTACCTTCAGGTCTTGTTGGAAGATGTGAAGAAAGTCTTTGCTTATAATTGCAAGATTGAAGATGATTTGCATCCACTAATAACAAAGGCATCAAATGAGGGACTTATGATTCCAAAAATGATCACTCAGTTTTATTGGGATGAATTTAACAACTCCAATGTTGTACAATTTCAGGGTAATCTATCTTTTCAAACTGGTGAAATAATAAACCTTAAAATGTTTCCTGATTACATTCCGACTAATGCCTACTATGTAAAGGATAAAGTAACGCAGTTTAATGAGGATGTGGTAATCATTGGCTATGTCCTTGCAGTATGGGATTTTGTTCCTATTGAAGATTGAATGGTTTGGCTCTCCTCGGCATTATAGCTGGGGAGTGCCTTTTTAATTCTCTCTACACTACATCATAAAGTCAAAGCACTTAAGGATACTGCTTCTTTGATTCCTGTGTCTTGGGTCTCCGATAAAGAATTGATACCTAACAGAAATCTCATGAGCTCCTTTAGTCTGAGACCCAATGTTGGATACCATGAAATCATAGCTATATCCTATGACCATTCCTGATTCAAGCTTTATTCCCAGCATTAATATGATAGAGTCTTGATTAGGCATATCTCTTAGTCCTGGAATACCTCTGTAGCTTATTCCTGAGATAACAGATCTATACAGCAATTGAGTACCAATGTCGATTTGCTGGAAGGCTCCTTGCTTCTTGTAATTTGCCATTATGGATGCCATGTTATCAAACTTTGACCCGAAGTATTGATTAGCACCTAAAGGGAAATTCCATCCACCATGAATGCTCCATTTGATTGGTAGGTATCCATTTTCATCATCAGGATAGTAGCTCAAATGAGGCTCATTGACATGATGAAAGGATGATCCTAACCAGAAGTTCTCATTAGTAAGCAAACCTCCAAATGAGAGATCAAAATACGAGTACGGGTCAAAATCAGGGACATTATCCATCGTATTAGGATTAATAGTCCTGTTAAATAGATCTACCTGATCACCAAAGACAAGATTATCTAAAGCGGCACTTCTTCTTACAATGGATGCTTGAGTCCCCATTCTGAAATTCCAATTGTCAGCTATCTGTAGGTTATAAGCATAGTAGAATGACACATCTGAAGTATTGACTTTCATGTTAGTCTCTTGGAAACTATTAACAGAAATACCTATCCCGCTTCTTAGGTCATAGCTGTAATGGTCAAAGTATGCTGAGTAAGCATTGAAGTCCTGATCCAAACCAGGCCACTGCTTTCTGTAGTTAACTCCTATTCGCGAAAGCTCTGTACTTCCTGTTAATGCTGGATTAAGGTATAAGGGAGCAGCGTAAAACTGAGAGTAATGAAAATCTTGCGCCTCATTACGAATTGCAAATCCTATCACAAGGATAATTGATAACAATAGCTTTCTCATTTCAGTAGCATAAAAAGGTCCGTCATTGTTTGAGTTCTTCCGTCCAGCGCCTTAAACCTCAACTTATAAACATAGTTTCCAGGAGTAGCTGTTTCATGATTAAGCTTGCCATCCCAGCCTTGGGTATTCAGCTCTTTGGTATGGTAAATAGTCTCTCCCCACTTATTCAACACCCAAAACTCTAAAGACTCAATTCCTACAAACCTTGGGAAAAAGTAGTCATTGATACCATCACCATTTGGAGTAAATATATTTGGAACAACTATATAATAGTCAAAGACATTTATCTTCTTCCTGACTTCCACTGGACATCCAAACACATCAGTAACAGTCAATACGATCTCATACTCTCCCTCTGCTTCATAGGTGTGCTTAGGATGCTCCTCAAAGCTTTCGGATCCATCACCAAAGTCCCAGTGGTAGGTCAATATCTGACCAAAGGATCTATTCCAAAACTGAATCTCAAAATTGACCAAGTACGAGTTGTATTGATCAAAGGCAGCTGACTCAATCTCTGCATTGGCTATGGTCTCTGTGTTCTCAATGTCAAATGACTGCGTGGACACACACCCTTTTCCATCTACAACTGTTACTTCATAATAACCAGGCTCCGTGGTTGTCATCGTTTTTTGATCAGGAGATATTGAACCACCAGACCATGAAATACTATAGGGAGCAATGCCACCAGATATAGTGATGTTTACCTTATCCTCAACAAGTCTTGGATCACATTGGACTTTAGTACTCTGGAATGCTGTTATAGCGAGGACAGGAGGTCTTTTAACTTCAAACACCTTATTGATCGTACATCCTGAAGCATCAGTGATAGAGGCCGCATATTGTCCTGAGGTTATTCCTGTCAAATCTGGACTAGTTTCCCCATTACTCCACTTGATAGCATATGGTGGTGTACCACCAGAAATACCTAATTGAATAGCACCACTCTGCGGATTGTAGCAATCTAAAGCGTCTGTCACTTTAGGTTCTAAGGATAATAGCGCTGGTTCAACTATATTGAATTCACTTCTTATTTCACAATCCGTTTGATCCTTAATTGTAACCGCATAAAAACCAGCGGTTAAATTGAATAGATTTTCAAGTTGTTGACCATTATCCCATCTAATAGACGTAGCACCAACTCCACCTTGAAGATTCAGCTTAATAAATCCATCATTTAATCCAAAGCAGGAAATATTACTTACCTCAGGCTCAACTTTAAACAAAGGAGCATCTTCAATGGTGATCGTCTGAGACCGAATACAACCACTTTGATCAGACACTGTCAAAGTGTAATCACCAGGCCCCAAATTATCAAAGCCACTTTGATTAGAACCAAATGACCAGTTAATGACATAAGGAGGCAAACCACCACTTACATCTAAATCAAGAGACCCATCATTAGCTCCATAACAGCTGATATCAGTTTTAGTATAGTTGATTACTATTGCTGCAGCTGGTTGTGTTATCTCTATTCCTGTGATAACTGAAGAACAGCCATTCACATCTATAACAGTAACACTATATATTCCTGCAGGGATTCCTGAAATATTTTGGGTAGTAGCGGGAAATGACACACCATTTCTTAGCCACTCAAATTGGTATGGCGCTCCTACTACTCCTCCTGAGACTGCTAATTCTATCGCTCCTGATTCATCGCCTGCACAAAGTACTTTGGTAGTCGAAATCACTGATGAAATAACCTTTTGTGGTTCTTTAATATTAAACGCTTTTGAAACAGAACAGCCAAATTCATCTTCAATTTTAACTTGATAAATTCCTGGCTTTAGGTTATCAATACTACTATTGCTTGATGTAAACCCATTCGGGCCAGCCCATGAAAATGTAAATACTCCATTCCCACCAGTAGGATTGAGTTTAATGAATCCATCTCCAGCACCAAAGCAACTTATTTGATAACCATTGAATTCTGATACCTCTTCCTTTTCGGCAATAGATGGATTGACAGTTATTTTGTAGGTTTTCGGAACGCCTGCGCAAGTTCCACCAGAGCTTGTTTGGACATTTACTTTGTATTCTATAGTAATGGGAGCGCTGGTTGGATTAATTAAGTTCTGCACAGGGATCACAGCGTTGGTTCCTGACGTTGTAACTCCTTGTACTCCCTTTGGGTCAGCTGTCCACGTGAAAGTCGCTCCAAGCACATCTGAAGTGAATTTCACCTCTTTGGAATCTGAACCTGTACAAAGATTTTGATCTGTTTGTGAAAATGTAATAGAAGGAGCAGGCTGGACAGTTACAACCAAAGTAAAATCATCGCCTTTACAGTTACCAATTACTGGTGTAATAGTATAGGTGACATTTAGGGGTCCATTAGTAGAGTTACTTAACTGCTGTTTAACAGAACCTTCTTCTTGAGTTGAGTTTGAAGCTCCAGTTATTCCTACTGGAGAATTAACATTCCAAGTAAATTTAGAGCCTGAAACTATACCTCCAGGCTTAAAATCAAATACTTCATCGCTACAAATTGTAAGCTTATCATCGACGTAGGAAGGTTCAGGATTTACTGTAATAGTATATTTAGCAGGAACAACATTACAATTGCCCTGACTGGAATTAGGAATTAATGCTGTGTAAATGACTTTGACTTGTTTGCCAGTTGTATTCACAAGCGTTTGTACAGGGATTTCATTTGTTCCTGATGCTGATACACCGGTGACTCCATTAGCTTCTGATGTCCATGTAATTGATTCGCCAGTAGGAGAAGTTGTCAATACTGCCAGTTGAGTTGATTCGCCAGAGCATATTTCTTGGTCTGGAATACTAAATTGAATAGTAGGTGCAGGAATAACGGTTACAACTACCTCTTCTGATGAAGTACATTTTGTGTCTTTATCAGAAACTGTAAGGGTGTACGATGTTGTCTGAGTAGGTTTGATTGTAATATCAGCACCAGTCGATCCTGTGATAGAACTTAATGGTATACTTGTCCACTTATACGTGTAATTCCCACTTCCTTCGGTTACTAATCCCTTTAGGGTAATCTCTTCTCCTTTACATATTTCTTGGTCTTCTCCGATATTTATTTTCGGAGGGTTGGCAATTGAAAATGTCTTTTCAGCCTTGGTGGTGCCACATCCGGACGTAACTTCTAATGTTATTTTTTTAGGACCAACAGTATTAAATGCTACTGGCCCTGGATCAAGAGAAGTAGATGAAGAAGGAGTACCGCCTTCAAATGTCCATTTATAGGTAGGAATATCTGTTCCACAAACGCCTACTGTTGCTTTCGGGGTAAAAGTCGTCGGACCACAAGTCAAAGGAATAGCCGCCATGGAAATTGAAGGAGGCGCTATCACTGTAATCTTTTGTTCTACTTTGAATGGTCCACAGCTGGCTTTTATGGAAAGTGTAACGGTGTAAATCCCGGGGTTGATAAAAAGAAAATTTGGACTTTCAGAGTTCTTATCAGATCCTGATGCAAACTTCCAATCTGAAGTAGTACCACAACTACCTTTGGAATAACTTACAGTCCAAACATAGGTACCATCGCCATCATGGCCTAAAATATTGGAGGTATTGGTCGCCTTAACAGTAGCTGGACCACATACTTCATTAGATGCAATTGTAAAGGATGGGTCTGGTATTGGTATTACAACAATTGTTTTTGTCTCTTCTCTTATACCACAACGATTGCCTGTTATGAGTTTAATCGTGTAAGTGCCAGGAGTAGTAAACTTGGGATTAAGTATTTCCGAGCCAGAAGACCAAGAGTTGGGAGAAGTAGGATTCGGTCGAGACCCCAAAGACCCACCTCCTAAAGACCAACCTGTTGATGGGGATATTTCCCATACAAACCTT
This sequence comes from Algoriphagus aquimarinus, assembly GCF_900112005.1. Lineage (GTDB taxonomy): Bacteria > Bacteroidota > Bacteroidia > Cytophagales > Cyclobacteriaceae > Algoriphagus > Algoriphagus aquimarinus. The sequence goes on from NZ_FOKK01000019.1 coordinate 92,470, forward strand.
TTAGTATCATTACAGGTACCATTAGTACTTACTTCTGTCTTAAAGTCTGTGGTATTCTTAATTGTTGCAGTTTCATTAACACAAACAGTTTCATCTTCAATATAAATCTCAGGTATTGGTGGCTCTGACACATAGATTGGTACAACTGATGCTTGAGAAGCTGAACAAGGGTTTATCGCAACTATTTTAACAGAAAAAGAATTATCAAAAGTGTCTGCTTTTTCTCCGCATGATCCTTTGGTGAAAACATGAGAAACAGATGCCGGAGGAGGATGAGTGAATACTTGTGGAGTTGATCCGTCTGAAAAAGTAACGGTATACTTGGTGCCAGCTGGATTGTTTTCGGTGCCACTAATTGGAAATGTAAGTGTTTCTCCTACACACACATTTGTATTTCCAGGATTACCCAAACCTACTGCAGGATTGGAACCAACAAATACACCAAACTTCCTGCTAACCTTGCATCCATTAGCTGGGGTAACGGTATATGTAATATTATATATACCAACTGTATAAGTATGCTTTAACACCGTCCAGTCTGTAGCGTCAATTTGAGGACTCCCATCCCCCCAGTCTATTTGGTACTTAATATTGTTCTCAGTCCCACCTTTACCATTATAAAATGTAAATTCTGAAGGTTGGTTTTCACAAATGATGTAATACTGAAGATTCTCAAAGGTGGTTTCCTCTTGATCACTTGTCACCTTAAGTGAAGGTATTTCCTTAACAGTAACTGGCTGGGTTATCGAAACAGGGGAGCCAGTAGCCTCTTTAACAGTGAGCTTTACATTATAAATCTTGTTACTATTTCCTATAGCTGTAGAAAATATATGTGTCGGATCTTTCTCAGTGGATGTTGTCCCATCTCCAAAATTCCATTCATAGGTCAATCCATCTCCTGTTGAAGTATTAGTAAACTTCACTGGAACATTTGCACAATCCCCATCTGGAGAAAAGGTAAATCCTGCCACTGGAGCATCCAGCCCCACTTGCAAAAGCATTAAAGGATTTAGGTTGTACCAACCCTTTTCAGCACCGAAGATCGTGAAAGAACCAACAGTGAGAGCTATGAAAAACAAACTTAGGGCAAGCCCACGTAATAACTTTCTTTCCATGAAAAAACGACATTAACCTATTTTACTCACTACTTTTTAACGATCACTCCACAACCCTTTTCCTTCAGCTCTTGCCTCTTTCCCAAGCTTAACAAAAAGGTCAACATACTTAACATTCGGAGGATAGGTGGCTACTAAAGCATAGCCTTCTTTCACTAAGTGGGCATTTAAAAATGTTCCGTCTTCCAGAAAGATATAAGCAAGTGTTCTCTTATAGCAATCATAGCGTTGAACATCAAATTCTAACCTTACCTTTTTCCCTGTTAAAAGTTCTTTAACGTAAGCAGAAGCTTCCTTTCCAAAGTACTCGACTTGAGTCCTTCCTGTATTTCTCGCCTCTGGAGTATTAACACCAATGAAGCGGATTTTCTCATCTTCTCCTCCAGGATGCTTAACCCAAAATGTATCTCCATCTACAAACTTAGAAATCTCTAAAAAATCAAAGTCTTCTTGAGCATTAGAGGGTGCTGAGAAAATGAACATAAAAAACAGTCCAATAGACCATTGAAGCACATTGACCACTTTTATGTTCATGAAAAAGTTTTTTATAGCTGCAAAATAAAGATTGTTATGACTATTCGTAATGTTGCACGTAAGGATAAACAGAAGCTATAATTAGTCTATTGAATAGCTGTTCACCAAAATATCTTCTGTTGAGCTTGTAAACAAACTCATTGAGATAGTTTTGGAGGTGTTTTTCACTTACCATGTGATAGATCCCCAGAAGATTTTTCTTCAGATTACTGATGGCCACATGAACCCAGGGTAAGTTAGCTTTTGTGGAGTCCTTTGAAGATTTAATCTGAATATGACTTTCTACCATCTTTTCCAGGTTTATGTATGCGGGATTTTTGTCTGTGAACAGTACACTTTCTCGATCAATCGTCTTTTGAACAAATCTTTCTACCGAATCT
>NZ_FOKK01000012.1 GCF_900112005.1 Algoriphagus aquimarinus
TCGCCATCATCGGCATGGATTCCTCAGATCTATACTCATCATCTCCTGAGATCAATACGACATTTTTGCCTTTTCCAGGCCCTTCTTTTCCTTCATACTTCAGGAAAGTAGTGCCGTTTTGGGCTGAAACACAGGAAATTGAAATAACTGCCAGCAAAATCACTAAATAGGCAGGCTTCTTAAGGAATATATTGTTCATGGTTTTTTTAAAGAATGAATTCGGAAAATAGTAAATCTTTTAAGGGTTTTCGTCCTGAAAGCTAATTTCTATTTCGGTATCGATTCCGTTAATTCTTTCGCCTTTCAACAGAAAAATGAAAAGAGTAGAGGCAAAAAATACCTACTTTCTCATCCGAAATACAATTCGAACTCCCAAATTCCCTCATAATATGAAAAAGGACAGAAGAAACTTTCTCAAAACTGGCTCACTTGCCGCATTCGGACTAAGTGGAATTTCAATCATTCCATCGTCTGTGCTAGGCAAGTCTATGGGACATATAGCTCCAAGTGACAAAGTAAATCTCGCCTGCTGTGGCATAGGCAATAGAGGTGCTCAGATTATCAACGAATTATACGAAACAGGACTTTGTAATATCGTGGCTCTTTGTGATGTGGACATGGGCGCACCGCATACTACTGCAATCATGAACAAGTTTCCAAATGCGAAGCGCTTTCAGGATTTCAGAAAAATGTTTGATGAATTTGGAAATGGATTCGAAGCTATAACAGTGGGAACACCTGATTTTTCTCACTTTCCTATCACCATGCTAGCCATGTCTGAAGGCAAGCATGTATATACCGAAAAACCAATGGCTCGTACATTTAATGAGGTTTCGCTCATGATGGATAGTGCCAAAAGACATAATGTGGTCACTCAAATGGGTAACCAAGGGCACTCTGAAGCTAACTACTTCCAGTTCAAAGCATGGAAAGAAGCTGGAATCATCAAAGATGTCACTGCAGTCACTGCTCACATGAACAGCCCGCGTAGATGGCACGGATGGGATGTCAACATGCAAAGCTTCCCAAAAGCCGAGGCGATTCCTTCCACAATGGATTGGGATACCTGGATGATGGCAAGAAGTGATCATGACTACAACAAAGATTTCATCAACGGCCAATGGAGATGTTGGTATGACTTCGGAATGGGAGCTTTGGGAGACTGGGGTGCTCACACAATGGACACGGCTCACGAGTTTCTAGATTTGGGTCTTCCATATGAAGTGGATCCAGTGATGCTGAAAGGCCACAATCCATTCTTTTTCCCAATGTCCTCAACTCTAGCTTTCAAATTCCCAAAACGTGGAGATATGCCAGCTTTAACGATGACTTGGTATGATGGTGTAGACAATGTCCCTCCAGTACCTGCAGATTATGGAACATCTGAGTTAGATGCCAATATACCTGCAGCCAGCAACGGACAAATCCAACCTGCAAAATTAAATCCAGGTAAAATCATTTACGGTAAAGACCTTACTTTCAAAGGAGGATCTCATGGCAGCACGCTTTCCATTATTGGAGAGGCAAAAGCGAAGGATATGGCTAGTAAACTTCCTGAAGTTCCAGAAAGCCCATCTAATCACTTTGCCAACTTCTTAAAAGCATGTAAAGGAGAGGAGCAAACTCGTTCAAGATTTGAAATTGCAGGACCACTAAGTCAGGTATTCTGCTTAGGCGTATTAGCTCAACAGTTAAATACTACTTTGAAGTTTGACAGAGAAACACAACGTGTAACAAATAATCCTTTGGCAAATCAACTGCTAGGTGGTGAAGTACCTAGAAAAGGCTGGGAAGAGTACTACACTCTTTAAGAATAAACATATGTAAAATCAAAAGCTGAAACGAGAAATCGTTTCAGCTTTTTTATTTTCCAACCACGAAGCTCACAAAAGTTTCACAAAGACTACAGTCCTACTTCCCATAAGATAGACCTCAATTCTATCCTTTCTATTTAATCAAAAGGATAGAATAGAAAGGAGACTTTGTCAATTCGAGAGCCTCGTCAATCGTAATTCTAAAATCGTAGATTAAAATTTAGGGCAAGGAAGCAGCGTATCTCTTCGCTGTGGTTTGCCTTGGTTGCTATTTGGCAAAGTCCAAGACAAGCTCAACTCATGCGCACCACCGGACTGAATCCCCAATTGTGAAACGGTATAATCAAAGCTATAACCGACATTTAACCCAGAAAGCAGGTTCAAGCCAACCATCATAACAATTGCATCGCGATTGCTCTGTTGTTCCACTTTTTTGTAAGGAAGCCCCCTGTACCAGACACCGAACACAATTGGTTCTACATAAAAATATGCGCCCACATCCAGTTGCTCAAAAGGTCCCTGCTTTTTATAATTAATAGTTGGAGTCAAATACCGCTGTTTTCTAATGTGAGTAAAATCTCCTCGCATAGAGCCCTCTCCCAAAGAAATTCTGTAGCCAGCATGTGCAGAAAATTTAACAGGCAGGGGACTGTCTCCGTCAATAAAAGACTGATTCGGCTGATTGACATGATGTGCTGATCCACCAATCCAAAAGTCTTCCGTAAACAGCAGTCCTCCAAAAGAAAGAGAAAGCATATTGACAGGGTCACCTAAACCAGCGATATCACTCCCTGGGAATATAGGGCCAAAAGGATCGTTTGGATTGATCTGATTGGCGAAAATGAGATTCTCATAAAAACCAATCTCTCTACGAATATAGCTTGCCTGAAATCCAGGTCGGAAATAAGTCTTATCTCCTAACTTCAACTCATAAGAATACATTGCTGAAATGGTGGTAGAGCGCAGCTTGGAAGCTCCCTCGGTATCCTGCATAACCATTACGCCTATCCCAGAGTTATAATCATTGAGGTAAGTATCGTAATACGCCGAAAAAGTAGTGAATTGAGCATCGATACTAGGCCATTGATTCCTATAGTTGAACCCCACACGGCCAGTCAACTCAGATCCTGCGAAAGCTGGATTTAAGTAAAGAGGTGCCGCATAATATTGGCTATATTGCGGGTCCTGTGCATGTGCATTGGAACCAATAAATAGTCCAACCACACAAAGAAAAACAACGTAAACCAGAGACCGTAACAAGTATTTGTTCGTTAATTTGAATATTCAGTAGGCTTCTTCAACGTTACAGAACGTATGTTGTTTTAGAAGCAGTTCGAAAATTATGAAAAGCAGCCCTAATTCCATAAGGTTACCCTACATTTTTACTATTGCCCTCCTATTTACAACTTTTGTAATTAATACTGTTGTCTATTCGCAGGGATTTAATAGCAATGAGTGGATTTTTGGATATTGCGGTGGTGCTACAGAAAATAATTATTTATCCTTCGGAAAAGGTAATTCACCTACTGTTCAGTCTATTCCAGGCTCAATTGTCTTTACAAAAAACAATTCTGCGTTAGCAATTGACCCGATTACCGGGCAACCTTTTTTTGTCACTAACGGTGAACTGGTCTATGATTTCAGTCAGAATCCGATACAAGGTGTAGGTTCTGGCCTAAATGGAAACATTGATGGTGTCCAGCAAGTCGCAACTGGATTCTTAGAATACGACCCAGCAGGCAATAAACTCTTCTATATTTTCTATCTATCTCTCAGCGGGGATTTACAATATGCTGTTGTAGACATGAATGCTCCTGGACAAGCGACAGGAAATGAAAGACCATTGGGAGAAATCACATCCAAAGACAACTCCATTGGAAGTGGATCTGGCGCACTGTTAGTTGTAAAAACTCCTTCATCACCATCCTACTTGATCAGTTTCGCTAATGGAAATCTAATCTCGCGGAGCTTAGGAGCAAGCGAGGGGAGTTTTTCAACCACAGACAGCCAAGCGATTTCGTCTACCCCAAAGCAAATTGTCTTCAATGAAGAAACCAATCAATTAATCATCATACCTGAGTCTGACACGGATCCTATTTTAGTTCTGAGTTTTAATACGAGCGGAGGAACATTTGGGTCTCCAACTCCTATAGCACAATCTGCAGGAAATGGAAGATATGGTGGAGCAGAGTTTTCTCCTGACGGAAATTACATTTATTACTCTGCTGGAGACTCCTTACTCCGAGTACCTACAGCTAATCTTTCGGCAACTCCGGAAGTAATGCCAATTGCTGGCTCTGGCACTCCACCAGCAGGTATTTTCGCAGTTTATGATATCAAAGCTGGCCCTGATGGAATTCTTTATTACTTGTATGAAGAAGTAGATGGCGGTCCGCAGATGATCGGGAAAGTAACCAATCCAAATGAGGGTGATTTGACTTTGATAGAAGTAGAGGAAGACCCGTTTTCAGGTACAGATTTTTGTGGTACAGTTTTCCCAACTTTTGCCCCAAACGCAGATATAGAACCCACAGTCAATTTCACTTGGGCTCCAGACATGCCATGTGCCAATAACCCAGTCCAACTTACTTCTGTTTTAACCCCTGAGAACTACAGACCTGTAAGTTTTCATTGGTCTTTTGATCCTCCGCTTCGAGATTCTACCGGGAATGAGTTACCAGCTGATTACACTCAGGAACATTTTCTTATCCCAGCTGACGCAGCGCAAGAAACAAGTTTAAATGTCATCCTCACCGTTACGTTTGCAGATGGAGAGACTAAGGAAGTCAATCATACAATCTCACTGACTGAAAATGATTTACAAGCTAATTTTTCTCCTCAAGACACCACTCTCTGTGAAACCTGTATAGATATTGGGCCATTGCTTTCTGCTCAGAAAGGTGAAGAAGATGGAGGCGCCGGAGGCGGTGGCGGAGTAGGAAGTGGACAAGGAGGAGAAGATAATTACGAATACTTCTGGTCAAATTACCGAGACGAGGGCTGGACGGGTCGAAAAGATAATCTGGTTTGTAAACCTGGATTGTATTGGGCTTTAGTTCGTGAGCCTGGTTCCTCTTGTTATGCATATGCTGAGATTCGAGTTAAAATGTGGGACGTGGAAGACCAAACCAATAATATTTGGTACTTCGGAGATGGCGCTGGATTGGATTTCAACCCCGATCCTGACGACCCTGACGCACCTACTCCACGACCGATAGCATCCCGACATCCGCAAAATATCCCTGCTGGGACTACTACAATTTCAAGTCAAGACGGTCAAGTACTTTTCTATACTGACGGGCAATCTGTTTGGGACCTTAACGGAGACTTGATGGAAAACGGCAATGATATAGGAGGTGAAAACTCTAGTAGCCAAGGGGTAATCGCTGTCCCAGTTCCGGGAGAAGAAACACTCTTCTACCTCTTCACTACACAAGTTGCTGCCAACGGACAAAATGTAGCTAAATACTCTCTGGTGGATATCAAATCTGAAAACCCAACCGGAGTAGGAAATGTGGTCACTAAGGATAATTTCCTCTTTAGTCCTTCCACGGAGCATTCAGCAGCTTTAGATGCAGGAGATACAACATGGGTAATGTATCATGAGTTAGGAAATAACACATTCCGAGCCTATCCTATTTCAGCAAGTGGTATTGGTCAGCCAATCCTCAGTTCCGTAGGAAGTAATCATGGTTTTAATTCGGGAGTAGGAGCTATGAAATTCAACTCTGATGGTGACCAAGTAGCAGTCACGATTACCGAAGGAGGCTGTAACAAAGTCGAGATTTTTGATTTTGACAGTGAAACAGGAGAAATGAGTGAATATGCTCGAATTGATTTAGGCTGCAATGGTGAAGTATATGGACTAGAGCTTTCTGAGGATGGAGAACGAGTTCTAGTCTCTTACTTAAATGGCGGGCCGGGAATAGAAGAGTTCATCATCAAAGCCAATGATAACGATGATCCTGATGCGGCTATTTGTCCTTCTTGTTTTAATGGAGCCAGGACTAGAGCGCAAATAGAGGCTTGTATCATTAGCACCAAAAATCAAATTAGTCAAACAGCTGGGCTTAACCTTGGAGCACTGCAAATAGGTCCAAATGGTCAAATCTATGCAGCCGTAGTCGGAGACAATAGAATTGGTCAAATCAGCGTGGGTTCTGGCTGTAATTCTCAAAGTACCTTCACTCAAGATGGCGTAGAAGCCATGCCTGGTACATCCAATTTAGGACTACCTTCTTTCGTGCAAAACTCCGGAAGCTCAATACCAGAACCTAGCCTTGCTGCTCCATTAAGACTTTGTTTGGATCCTGAGCTTGGCGCTGGAGCGCTTCTCGAGGGCGGTGGTGAACCTGATATTGACAGCTATTTCTGGACTATCACAAATAATGACGATGGCACGATAATCCGAAATGACTACGGTGGTCCTGGAGATGAATTCCAGAACTTGGATCAGATTTTCAATACCCCTGGCACGTACACCATAGATCTTAGAGTGGACAGGTGTGGTGATGCAGAATATTTCCGCGCTAGTACTGAGATCTTGGTAGAGGCACCGCCAGAATTGACTTTGGCAGATGATGCTACTCTATGTGCTGGCAATCCTGTCACCCTGACCGCAATAGAGGGTTATGACCCTGCTGAAGGTTTATATGATTTCCAATGGACAAATGCTGCTGGGCAAGTTTTCGGTGATGAAAATTCTAATGAAATCATCGTAGATGAGGAAAGCATTTATACTGTTAACGTAAGCTACAGATTGCCAGAGGGACTTTCTGATGACGAAGCTCTACTTTATGAAACTTGTCCATCAACTGCGGAGATTTTCGTAGGACCCGCTTTCGAATTTGATCTTACTCAAACTGCAACGGAAGTTTGCTATGAAGAAACTACGGTGACTTTTGCACCAAACACCCCTATCACAGGCGAATGGTTTTATGAACTAAATGGCGATCCAAACCGAGTGGCTTTAGGTGAGTTCTTTGAGCTTGAGCTTTATATCAATTCTCTTCCTGGACCTGGAGATTACGTAATAGTTTTTGTTACTCTGGATCCAATTCTGGCTGAATGTACTATTGAGAAGAAGTTAGATTTACGTGTGAACGAATTGCCTCTCTTCACTGCTGTGCAAACAACTCCTGCTACAGATTGCAACACACCGGATGGATCATTTGAGATCACCATGCAGGCAGATGCGGAAACATTAACAGTCTTAGAAACAGGAGATACCTTCTCAACTGTGCTCTCAGGGAATTCTATTCAAGTAACTGGATTACTTCCTGGAGTTTATACCGTTGAAGCAGAAAACAGTACTGGCTGTACATACACTGCGTCAGTGACTGTGGAGAACAGCAATCCTCCTGCTGGATTTGAATACACGGTCACTCCCACAGATGAAATATGTGGTCCTTCTGGAGTTCAAAATGGCTTGCTCACTGTAGATTTCACTAATTCTCCTCAGTCTGGCTCTTACGCAGTAACTAGACAGGGTGATGGTCAAGTTTTCCAAGGCACATTCTCTTCTACTAGTCAGTTTGATATTATTGTTCCTTATGGAGATTATGCTGTTGAAATTCAAGACCCAACTGGGTGCGCTATTCCGGACCCAACTTTATATCCGATTGCTCAGAAATTCGAGGTATTGTTTTCAGTTCCTGCAGACTTAACTGCCTGTCAAAGTTTCACCTTCACTCCTACTTCTCCTGATGTATTAACTTATACTGTAACCAATTCCACAGGAACTATCCTTTCTCCTGATTCAAATGGAGAATTTACGCTTATGTTGTCTGATACGTATACTGTTAGAGGTGAAGATCCTAACGGTGTCAATTGCCCCCGAGAAGAGACAATGGTTGCTACTATCACACAACCAATTGATTTCGAAATTTCACCACCAATTGTCGATTGTCAAGTAGGTGTTCAGTACGAAGCAATATTAAATAATGCTAATCCTGCTGACGTGATTTTCCTTTGGAAAGACGCACTAGGTGTGATCGTAGGTAGAAGACAAACATTTGTTCCTAGTAGATCAGGAGATTATACCCTGGAAGTACAACCTGTTTCTGGAGGTCTATGTCCGCTTGACAAGAAATCATTTACTGCAGAAGTTATTTCACAAAGAGTAGAGGTTAGTTTGGACATCGTACCCTTCTGTATAGACCAAACAAGTACTACTATTACGATACAAGCAGATATGACCAACGTGGCAGATATAGAATGGTATTCTGTGATCAACGGTACCCGAACTAGAATACCTGCATATGATGGATTACCGATCATTGAGGTGTCGCAGGAAGGAACTTATGAGGTTTTATTGAGAAGCAGTGTAGGATGTGATCTAGGTCGAGCCAACGGTGTGGTATCTAAGTCTACTATCATCCCTCCGGTAGTCCCAGTAGGATTTACGATTTGTGCAATAGAAGGCGTCACACAGTCCATTGACCCGGGAGCTTACGATAATTACTCTTGGAAGCTAAATGGCGTGGAAGTTTCGCAAGACCCTATATTTACTCCCATTGAAGGTGGTATATATGAACTTACGGTTTCGGATAATCTGGGCTGCGAGTACATTGCAACCATCGACGTATTGGAAGATTGTTCCTTGAAAATAGTCTTTCCTAATGGAGTGGTTCTAAATGACCCGAATAGAAATTTCATCCTTTATGCAAATGAATACATAGACGACGTGGAAGTCTATATTTATAACCGATGGGGAGAATTAATTTTCTATTGTGAGCATGAAAATGTAGAACCTAGACAACCTTTCTGCCCTTGGGATGGACAAGTACGAGGAGAATTTGTTCCAAACGGAACATATGCCGTGGTTGTCAAGTTTACTAGCAAAGACCAGAACAAAACCGAAAAATTAACCAAAGCGATTACAGTAATTCAATAGTATGCTTATCCTGATTTCACCAGCCAAAACGCTGGACTATAGTAGTCCTAATTTCACCGAGTCAACACAACCTGATTTCCAATCTGATACACACTCCTTAGTGAGAATCATGAAAAAGAAATCTGCCAAAGAAATTGGTGAGCTAATGCATATCTCTGAAAACTTGGCGGAGTTGAATGAGGAGCGTTTTAAGACTTTTCAGAAGGATTTCACTTTTGAAAACTCGAAACAAGCATTACTGGCTTTTAAAGGAGACGTCTATACTAAAATTGATGTTGAGGAGTTTTCTAAGGAGGATTTTGACTTTGCACAGGAGCATCTACGAATACTTTCTGGCTTATATGGCTTGCTGAAACCTCTAGATTTAATACAGCCCTATCGTTTGGAGATGGGCATAAGACTGGAGAATAAAAAAGGAAAAAATCTGTATGAATTCTGGGACAAGAAAATTGCAAAAGCAATCAATGAAGCTGCAAAAGGGCAGACTATTGTGAATCTTGCTTCCCAAGAGTATTTCAAAGCGGTTCATTTGAAAACATTAAAAACGCCTTTGATTACTATTGAATTCAAAGAGTATAAAGATGAAACTTACAAAATCGTCGGTTTTTTTGCGAAGCAAGCAAGAGGCTTGATGAGTAATTTCTCCATTAAAAACAGAATCACTGATCCCGAGGAATTGAAGACTTTCAATGAAGGTGGATATGAGTATTCAGATAAGTTGAGTGATCAAAACAACTGGATTTTTGTAAGATAATTATACAATTTGCCTGATAATAAGCGTGTTGGGATCACAAGTATTTTTTCGACTATATAAAACTGTAACTTAGAGGTAGTAAATAAAACTTCATTGCCCTTATTTTGACCCAAGCATCCTTTAAAATACTGTCAGTTGCCTTATTCACCTTACTGGTGAGTTTCGTTGCCGATGCCTCATTGGATAAAATGTACAAGGATGGCAATGTTGCACTGAGAACACAACTAAATCTTGCTAATCCTGAACTGTTAGGTCCAGGTATACTTTGTAATATTTCAGGTACTGTAGTCGGGAGTTTTAGCGGCGCTGGAGATCCAGTTACAGACCTCTATGGATGGAAAATATTTGGGCCTTCCGGTGATCTATTATTTTCAAAGGCTCCAGGGGAGTTTCAAAACATAGATTACACCTTTATCAACAATGGTACGCATAGAGTTGAATTAGGAGTGAGTCGTGGGGGAATCCCTATTGCTAAACTCAGCAAAGTTGTAGAAGTCATACAAAAACCTATAAAGCTACTTTCTAGTGAATATATTTCCTGCTCCTCTAGTCCCCTAGAAATTCAAGCAATAGACCCTTCAAGCAGTAACTTTTCCTCTTATAAATTTGAATGGAAAAATGGAGCTGGTGCGATTGTCTCAACTGCAAACACCTTGATTACTACTGATGAGGGTGTTTTTTCTGTGAGATATTTTATTGAAAGCCCGTCAGGGGAAAAATCATGCGAGACTTTATCGACCACCACGATCTCTAATATTTCCACTATAGTGATTGACAGTTCGGATACAGGAGTTTGTATCGATAGCGAAATTTCTTTTGTAACTAATCCCCAACTGACAGGAGAATGGTTTGTCCAAAAAGTTGGAGATCCTACAAAAAAATCTTTCGGAATTAGAACCTCCTTAACGATTCGACCAGGTTCAGATTTAATTGATTTTGGTGATTATGAGGTTTCGTTTCAATTAGCCAATGCTTTAAATCCAGCCTGCTCACCAGAGGGAAAAACAAATTTCCGCTATAATCAAGAGCCTATTTTTGTTTTTGAATCCGCAGATACTTCAAGTGGATGTCTTCAAGCTGACGGCAAGTTAGTCATGAGAGCCGTGACGGATTTAGATTATATTAACATTGAAGGAACTGGACTTTCTTATGGACCCTATTCAGCTGGAGACCTGATAGAAATTCCCAGCCTAAAATCTGGTACTTATAATTTAATAGGAGGCTTAGGCCCATGTATTAATTCATTAGGCTCAGTAGTACCATTGAACAACCCACCTCCTGCCTTGGAATTTACGATTGATGATATAATCGGAGAGGCTTGTACGGCAAATGGAAAAATCCCAGGCTCATTTCAAGTTACTATGCTAAACGGCGCCAACCCTACTGCTTTTTACCGAGTAGTGAATGAAAAAGGGGGAGTCGCAATGAATCAAGTTTTACCTAATTCTACGGTATTCCGTGTAGACATTCCTGGAGGTAATTACTACTTTGAAATTTATGATGATAATGATGAATGTATTCTTCCTAGTAGAAATGAGTTAGTAATTCCAGGAAAGGATCAAACTACTTTTCAGATCCCCAGCACGTTAAATATTTGTCAATCCTTCAACTTGATACCTGAAACCTCTCAAGCTCTGATTTTTACTATCACACGCCCTGACCTCAGCATTGAATTAAAAAATGCTGGGGAGGAAATACTTTTAGATCAAAAAGGTGAATACAAAATTGTTGGCACCTTGCCAAATCAAGATGACATCTGTCCAACAGAAAAAACAATTTTAGTGGACTTAATTGATCCCGTTGATTTCGAAGTTATCCAAGTAAGTGAAGATTGCACGGTAGGCAATAGGAGCTATGAAGCGAATATTTACTCGAGAGATCCTGCCACCGTACTATTTTTCTGGAGAAATGAGAAAGATGAAATTATCGGTACCAGCCAAAGGCTTGACCTCCCTCCCACCTCGTTTGGTACTTATTCTCTAGAGGTTCAACCTGCTAATAGTAAAGCATGTCCTATTGCTCCCAAACCATTTCTGGCAAAAGAACCCGTGCTTTCTGTGGATGTGACCTTGACAGCCACCAAACTATGCGAATTTGGCCCAAAAGCTGTGCTTAGCATGAGTACCACTTTTCCAGAAGAAGTCACTGACGTAGAGTGGAGAAGATATGATAAGGATGGAAACATTGAGTTTCTCAGTCAATTTGACGACCAATATCAAATAGAGGTAGACAAGGAAGGCACCTATGAGGCAGCCGTTTTCGCTAGAATACCATCCCTGAATAAAAATTGTGAATTGGGAAGGACAACACTTCAACTGGATTTGACTCCAGACAAAGTCCTCTTTGATATTCCTACTGAGTTGACTATTTGTGACTTTTATGAACTTATCCCAAGCACCACGCAAGATTTGATTTTTTCTGTTATTACTCCATCTGGCGTAATTATCGAAAAACCTACTGGAGAAAGCTTTTCGATAGATGAAGCTGGTATATATACATTTTTGGCATATGACAATAATAGCCCGTCTTCTTTCTGCCCAGAACAGAAAGAACTTATAGCTACGATAGTAGATGCCGTAGATTTCAAACCCGTTCTGTACGAAGAATCTTGTGATGGAAGTTCAACCTATCAGGCATCTATCAGCAATTACGCAATTAGTGACGTTGATATACTTTGGAAGGATAAAGACAATAATGAAGTGGGAACTGGCGAGTTTTTGACTATAGTTATCCCAGGGGTTTACAGCTTGGAAGTTCAGCCTTCAGATGCAATTCCTTGCCACATTACTCCAATCTCATTTGAAGTTTTACCACCAGTATTGTCTCTAGATGTGTTGCTCATAGCAGAACCACTTTGCCCTGATGCCACTTCTGCTGCTTTGCGAGTTGAGACTGACTTTGAACAGACAAGCAAAATAGAATGGTGGTATACTGATACCGAAGGAAATGCAATACTCCTTGCCAGTGAAACAAACAAAAGAGAAATTTTGGCGATTAAAGAAGGCACCTATGAAGTGAGGGTTTTCAATCAAGTGCCCTGTTTGTTAGGCTACGATAAAGCTTTAATAATGCGAAGTTCAGACACTACGAGACCCATAGTGGAAGAAAACTTTCTGATATGCCCAAAATATGAAATTGCTCCAACGATTAATCCTGGCCAATTCGCAAGCTATGAATGGTTTTTTGAGGATCAACTAATATCTACTAACGCAACCTACAAACCACTTCTGATTGGGAATTTTCGTCTTATTGTCTATAGTGAGGAAGGATGCGCATATCAGACTGATTTTACTACTGAAGAGGAATGTGAACTGAGGGTTATCTACCCAAATGCTGTGCAGCCTGGCAATCCCGAGAAAGAATTTTTGCTATATACTAACTATCTAATTGATGAATTAGATTTAGTAATAATGAATAAATGGGGTCAAGTGGTTTTTCAATGCACGCAAACAAACCTGATTTCTGAGGAATCTACCTGTTCATGGGATGGTACTTATGGTGGAAAAGCCATTCCAAACGGAACCTACGCAGTTAGAATTAATTTTAAGAATTACGAAAAAAACATCACAAAAACAGAATTTGGCTCTGTCCTCATTATAGAATAGTGAGTGAAATGAAGAGTCAATAAGCGCTGGAACATTTTTTGCCTATAACTCAAATACTAATTCATTGGTGACACGTGTTGTTGTCTTTGCAAACACCCTAATTTGATTTCCTTGAATCCTCACTGCTCATTTCCGAAAAGGAATGTTAGGATGGTTTTGGTTTGGGCAATCCTAATTTTGACTCCACTGCTAACCCTAGGGAGCCAAGCAAAAAGCCCGAGTAAACCAGAAGCTTCCTATTCAATAGAATCAACTCCTGCACTTACGGGAGACACTAATTTATGTATCGTAATAAATGGAATAATAGGAAACTATAGCGCAGGGGGTGATTCTGGGGACGTATATGAGTGGACAATCACCAATTCTTCAGGTGAAATATTATTCAACCGTAGTGGAGGAGATCAATATGCAAGCATTCAATTCCTATTTACAGAAGTCGGAGAGCATATAGTCTCCCTCAAAATAAGGAGGGGAACAGATTCCAATTTCTACCAAGAAACACTTAAAGTAAAAGTTCAGAAAGGACCCAATCTTGCTTTAAAACCTGACTATCTACTCTGCGGAGATACGCCAGTCTTGCTTACCGCACTAGATCCTACTACGCCCAGTATTTCGGAGTACACTATTATTTGGAAAACCCTAGATGAAAATGGGAGTGAAGTCCCTATAGGTACTGGAAATGAATTTCTTACATCTTCCGCTGGATATCATTTTGTAGAATTGTATTTCACAAATCCAGACGGAACTCAGGCCTGTACTATCGAGGGATCCACTTTTGTAGGACCTCCCATTGACTATAAGATCACTCAAAGTACGGAGCAAATCTGTGAGGGAGAAAGCATTGCTATTGGTACAGACACTCCTTTAACGGGAGAGTGGTTTATCAGGAAGGCAGGGACCTCCACTAAAACTAGCTTGGGAAATGCATTTGATATCTCCATCAAATCCAGTCAACTTAATGGCCCTGGTGAATATGAAGTATTTTTCAGTGCAGAAGACACAAAATATCCTGACTGTCCTTCGGAAAGAAAAATTTTATTCGAACTTTTAGAAGCCCCTGTACTTGATGTGCAGATTCTAGTCTCGCCCGACGACTGCATTTCAACCAATGGAAGTTTTCAGATTACCAGTAATACAGATCTTGCCACCTTGGAAATACCTGAACTTGGCGTGATAGAAGGGCCTGTCTCTTCAGGCCAAACGTTCGTCTATTCTAATCTTGATCCAAAGGTTTATTCTATTATAGTTTCACAGGGTGGGTGTAAAATTACCCAGTTGGTCCAACTTGATATCAAAAATCCACCAATCACTCCAAGCCCTCCTATCCAGTTCATACCTAGTATTACAACTTCTCCAGAAACATGTTCTACAATTGGGGTCTCAAAAGGTAAAGTACTTGTTGATTTCGGACAGACTATAGGGACTGGAGAATATCGGGTACTGTCCACTTCAAAAGGTGAAATAAGTACAGGATCTATCCCTTCTAATGGTCTATTTCAAAGTGAACTGTCTGCAGGAAAATATATTCTTGAGCTGATGGTAGACGGATGCAATTATCCGTTTGAATCTTTCACCATAGCTGAGCAGTCTGAAGTGGAGTACAATATTCCCGAAAACTTCCTTATATGCGAAAGCTTCCAATTTACTCCCGAAACTCAAGAGGACTTACTTTTTACATTAACCTATCCAGATGGAAGTAAGCAATCCCTGAGAGCGGGAGCCCCCTTTTTACTAACTTCTGAAGGTAAATACACATTAAACGGAGAAGACAGAAATTCAAGTTCAGGGCTTTGCTCCAAAGTTGAAAATTTTGAAGTAACACTATCTAGCAAAATCACATTTGCTCCTATACATGTGGAAGATGGATGTTTCAAACCCATTCAATACACAGCCGACATTCAAGGCCTAACAGCTGACGAAACTAGTATTAGATGGCTTAACTCTCATGGCGATATTGTAGGAAGAAGCCTTGAATTTTATCCTGCAGAAGTGGGGTTCTATTCACTCTTGGTTCAGCCGTTGGCTAGTGGGTTTTGCGATGTGGCTCCAGTCGTCTTTGAGGTAGTGCCACCAGTCACTTCCGTTCCAATGGAATTAGAGGCAACTATTATTTGTCCCGAGCCTGGAACTTCACTAGTTACCTTGATTACCGATGAAGAGGAAGTTCTAGAAATAGAGTGGATTTTCTACGATTTAAATGATCAAAGAAAAGAATTAACGGAATTCAATAATCTATTCGAAATCGAAGTAAGTGAAGCAGGAACCTATGAGGCAGTAGCATATAACAAATTGCACTGCGAGATCGGTAGAAATCTAATTTTGGTAAAAGAAAGCACCCTGCTCACCTTACCAAATCTCGATGAGAGCTACCCTATGTGCTCAAAGGAAAACACAATGGCTCCTATTGACCCTGGAGAATACGCTAAATATGAATGGTATTTCGGCAACCAACTGGTATCGAGTGAAAGGCTCTTTAATCCTACTCAGGTCGGTGATTATCAACTTCTAGTGACGACAGAAGATGGCTGTGTATTCGAGGATAATTTCAGAACATATGATGTCTGTAACTACCAGATAGTTTATCCCAATGCAATGGTCTTGGAGGACACTGAAAGAGACTTTAGAGTTTTGCTGAGTGAAGGAGTAACTGATGCAGAACTATTTATTCTCAATCGTCAAGGAGAGCTTATTTTTCATGCCGCCACAGGTGAGATACCAATCGCTACACCTGTTCTAAGATGGGATGGCAAACTCAATGGAAAGTGGGTACCAACAGGTACTTACGTAGTGGTTATTATTCTCCGCAATTCCGTATATGGATTTGAAGAAAAAGAGATAGGTTCGTTGACTGTACTGGATTAAAGACAGAATTCAGAAGAATATTTTTATTAGCGGGAAAGCTGAATGCAATATTTTTCCTATTTTTCCATCTTTACAATCGATTGTTCACAACCCAAAAATTCTAAAACCTATCGTATGACTCAAACCATAAACAAAACTGCACTCTTCAACGCAAGTTGTTTTGCACTCATTACCACCGCTTTTACCTTCTCCATTAGAGCTGGTATTCTACCGCAATTAGGAGCGGAATTTAATTTATCCAATGAGCAACTCGGGTTCATCAATTCGATGTGGTTTCTTGGATTTCCTATTTCAATGATTTTAGGTGGTCTTTTTTACCATAAAGTTGGCCCTGCTAATATCATGAGGATTGCATTTGTAATGCACACACTAGGTATCCTTCTTACAATCTTTGCAGGCGGCTATACCACCCTATTACTCTCTACCCTATTTATTGGATTTGGAAATGGTTGTACTGAAGCTGCATGTAATCCATTGATTGCTGACATGTATACCGGAGTAAAAATGAATAAAATGTTGAATAGATTCCACATGTGGTTCCCAGGCGGAATTGTAGTTGGAAGTTTGATTTCAAAATTTATGACTGATTTTGGAGCTAGCTGGCAAATACAAATGTGGATATTGATGATCCCTACAGTTATATATGCAGTATTGTTCTATGGCAAAGCATTTCCAAAGCCACAAGTATCAGAGGCCACTTCAATTCCTATGAACTTGAAGGCAATGATCTCTCCTTTGTTTATCTTCCTATTTGTAGCAATGGCATTTACTGCAATTACAGAGTTCGGCACAACTCAATGGGCCAACGTAGTATTGAATAGCTCAGGAGCCAGCGGAATGCTTCTTCTTGCACTTACAACTGGCGTAATGGCTGTAGGTCGATACTTTGGGGGACCTTTGGTGGCAAAACTTGGACAGACAGGCGTGCTTCTAGCAGGAGCAGTAGTTGCGACCATAGGCATCTATATGTTCAGCACTGTGACAGGCCCTATGGCCTACGTTGCTGCGATTATTTTTGGACTTGGAGTATGTTACTTCTGGCCAGTTATGATTGGAGCTACTGCTCAAAGAGCACCACTTACTGGAGCATTAGGAATGTCGATAATTGGTGGGGTTGGTATGTTCTCAAATTTCATTTTCAACCCAATTACTGGTAGATGGATTGATTCTGCTCGTATTGCAAATGAAAAGCTTGGTCTTACCGGCGATGCATTGGAATTAGCAACAGGCCAAGAAACCTTACAGAAAATGATGATGTTCCCAGCAATACTAATTGTCCTATTTACCATATTCTATTTCTGGCAAAGAGGAAAAAATCCTGATATTGCAGGTGCAGCACATTAAAAAAAAGCAGCCTTCGGGCTGCTTTTTTTTTGCTCTTTTGAATTCAAGAAAGATCTAATCAAGAAGGGGTTATACTATTCACAAGTATAGCTGGTGTACTCATCCTTAAACAGTGACCAGATCTTGCCTGAATCATCCCGATAAGTAATAGTCTGGGTTTTCTCTAAAATCTCAATATTGCCATTGGAGACTACCGAACTACCATCTACCAGTACAATAGTGCATGATCCATTAATCTCTTTTACATCCTGAAGTAAATCACAGCCCAATAGAGAGACCCCAAAGAGTGACACAACGAAGAGTTTTAAGGAAAAAGAACTGATCTGGCTTTTCATAGTTATAGATCCGAAGTTGAGTAAAAATAACAATTGAATCAACTTATAAGGCAACTGCTAGTGAATAAAAAAAGGTCTGATAATAATATCAGACCTTGTGACCTCGTCAAGATTCAAACTTGAAACCTCCTGAGCCGTAATCAGGTGCTCTATTCAGTTGAGCTACGAAGCCGAATTGGAATGCAAAGGTATTTAAAATTAGATTTTATGCAAGTACACTGGCATAAGAAATTTATAATTTTTTCTACAACACCTCGTTTCCACTTAAGAATAATTAAGATCAAAAAAGGGGTAAATCCTTAGGGATTTCCTATTTTTGCCCGCATTGAGTGCATTTTAAGTAAACCAATTTGATGAAAAAAATATACACCTTCCTGCTCGCTTTTGTTTTGATTCAAGGAGCCTTCGCTCAAGACAGCCTGCAAATCGCTAAAAAATCAAAAACTCCCATCGGAGGAAGACCTAATATTCCTAGTGATTTGAAGTTTGAATTTGGCTTTAATCAACTCAACAACAGATCAGAAGACCTAGGCATCAATTTCTTCGCCTCTCGTACTTTTAATGTTTACTATCAATATCCAGTCTCCATATTTGGAGAAGCCTCTGGATTTACTATGGACATTGGTCTTGGTTTAGGAACCGACAAATACGCCTTTAAGGATAACCAAACCTTGTACAACAATCCTACGGCAGGCCCAGAATCTAGTGTTTTAAAAGACATTACAGATGTATTGGGAGACGACATTAACATCAGTAAGAATGTGGTCGCAGCTAATTACTTTGATATCCCGCTTGATTTCACGTACCACTTCAACAAAACTAACTATTCCAAAGGTTTTAAGGTAAGCGTGGGAGGTAAATTTGGTTACTTATATGAATCACACACTAAAGTGAAATATGAGGATGCTAATAGCCTTAAAAGACAAGTTAAAGATTCTCAGAATTACGGTTTTGAAAAATTCAGATATGGATTATCATTTAAGGCTGGTTCTCCAGGATTCTATGTATGGAGCTATTTCGGCCTGAATCAAGTATTTCAAAAAGGTCTTGGTCCAAATAGCACTGAGGCTACTCAAGTTAATTTTGGTGTAGCTGTAAACGTTTTCTAAGGATTTTCTTTATAGAAATTTAAACCGGGCACATGCTCGGTTTTTTTTATGCCCAAATCCAGCTAAACCCAATAAAACAAATTGAAAAACCAAGAATCAAGCCCACATAAAGTTCAACAGGTTTATGTGCATTTAGGTATAGCCTAACAGTCCCTACCAATCCTGTCAATACTAATGAGGCTAATAATGGATAAAGAGGCTGAAAGTTGGGGAATTTAAGCCCTAGCACAAGAACAGCTGCAAGCAATCCACCCATACCGGTCATATGAGCAGACATTTTCCAGAAAAAAGTAATAACCGTCAGTACAAGTATGGCTAATGTAATAACACTCAGAACCTGCCACAGAATTGGATCAAACTCTTTCTTCTGAAATAAAAAATATACGGTGAGTATGTAATAAATGCTGGTAACCGAGAATGGGATAGCTCGATCTTTCAATTCTGCCATGTGAACACTTTTGAGCGTCCCACTTAACCTTAAGCCAAACACTGTAACCATTGGAATTACCAAGGTGGACAAAGCAATAAGGTAAAATAAGGTACCCTTGAATGACTCTGGAATACTTGTAGCCTCAGGGACAACAAATAAAGCCAACCCAAAAACTAAACTGGGAATGACCAATGGCTGTAAAACGACTGAAATTATTAACGAAATAATCCTCCGCACTACAATTCCTTTCTTAGTCTAGCAACTGGAATTTGCAGCTGCTCTCTATATTTAGCCACAGTTCTACGTGCGATGTTGTATCCTTTACCGTTAAGCATTTTGACAAGCTTATCATCGGAGAGTGGCTTCTTCTTATCCTCGGCATCCACCATGCTTTGTAATACGGATTTAACTTCACGATTACTTACATCTTCCCCGCTATCTGTAGCTATACCTTCAGAGAAGAAATATTTCAGCGGATAAACTCCAAACTCAGTCTGAATCGCTTTACTATTTGCAACTCTAGACACGGTAGAAATATCCATATCAATCCGCTCAGCAATATCCTTCAAAATCATTGGGCGAAGATTAGTCTCATCTCCATCTATAAAAAACTCCTTTTGATACTGTAGAATCGCCTCCATTGTTCTTAGAAGAGTATTCTGGCGTTGCTTGATTGCATCGATAAACCACTTGGCAGCATCCAGTTTTTGTTTCACAAAAGTGACAGTATCCTTCAGCTTTTTATCTTTTTTATCACTCTTATCATATGCGTCAAACATTTCAGAATAGGATCTAGAAATCCTCAACTCTGGTGCATTCTTAGAATTTAAGCTAATCTCAAACTTGCCAGCAGTATTTGTAAGCATGAAATCTGGTATGATATATTGCGTCCGAACCAAACCATCAGCAACTCCTCCTGGCTTTGGATTGAGCTTAGTAATCAAATTAACAGCATCCTTAGTCTCCTCATCATTAAGATCGCAACGCTTCTGAATCTTAGCATAATGCTTTTTGGTGAACTCATCGAAACAATCCTGCATAATCCTTAGCGCATTCTGCACTGTCGGATCATCTGGATGCTCTTTACGCTCAAGCTGAATAGTAAGGCATTCCTGAAGGTTTCTAGAGGCTATACCTGCTGGATCAAAATTTTGGATTTTTCTCAAAATCTCCTCCAACTCATCAATATCTGTTTCAATATTTTGGCTGAAAGCCAAATCATTTATGATAGATTCTAAATCTCTACGGATATATCCATCATTCTCAATACTTCCTATCAATTGCTCACCGATGATCTTCTTCCTATCGTCAAGTCTAAGAAAACTCAACTGAGAAACTAGCTGCTCATGTAGGGAAGATTGACTGGAAATTGGAATCTCCCGATCTTCCTCATCGGCATTGTAGTTTCCGTCACCTTGCATTTTATAACCACCATACTCATCGTCTAGGTAGTCATCGATATTTACATCACGATCATCCTGCGGAGATTCCTCTTCGTAATTATCTTCAAAGTCATCATCGGCACTGTCTTTTTCTTCTGTTTTGCCCTCTTCCAACGCAGGATTAATCTCGAGTTCCTCTTCGATTCGAGTATCTAATTCGGCTGTCGGTACCTGCAGCAATTTGATAAATTGTATTTGCTGAGGTGAAAGCTTCTGGGAAAGTGATTGGCTAAGATTTAACTTTTGCATTCGGGATTGGGTAAAACCTGCTGTTTGGGTTCAAAAAAGGCCTTTTCCACTGAAAAAGCCCTTATGCCAAAGTTAGGAAAAACGAGCAATCTTTTGATAAAAAGCTTATTTAATCGTTTTTTTGCATTCCTTTAAATTATTAGCGGGCTTCGTAGCTCCGCATTAACATATCACCAAATGGCATTTAACAAACGAGTCAAAATCAAGACCATCCTGGATACTAATCCTATTGGAACAGAAGTGACGCTCATGGGCTGGGTTCGTACAAAGAGAGGAAACAAAAATGTTTCATTCATTGCACTGAATGACGGTTCCATCATTACCAATTACCAAGTGGTGGCCGACCCCAATCTGATTTCGGAGGAAATTCTTAAGAAATGTACCACTGGTGCATGTCTTAAAATAACAGGAAATGTAGTCGACTCTCAAGGTGCTGGGCAAAGCTCTGAGTTGAATGCTACAGCTATTGTAGTATTAGGTGAAGCAGATCCAGAAAAATATCCGCTGCAGCCTAAGAAGCATTCCATGGAGTTCCTTCGGGAAAATGCTCACCTAAGAATGCGTACCAATACATTCAGCGCGGTCTTTAGAGTAAGACATGCCTTGGCTTTTGCTGTTCATAAATACTTCAACGACAAAGGTTTTTTCTACATCCACACGCCTATCATCACGGCTTCAGATGCAGAAGGTGCTGGAGAGACATTCAAAGTCACTACACTTGACCTGAAAAACCCTCCAAAGACTGCTGATGGAGCGATCGATTACAAGCAGGATTTCTTCGAAAGAGAAACCAATCTAACGGTGTCTGGACAATTGGAAGGTGAACTAGCCGCAATGGCACTCGCTGATATCTATACGTTTGGCCCGACTTTTCGTGCTGAAAATTCCAATACAACTCGCCACTTGGCTGAATTCTGGATGATCGAACCGGAAATGGCTTTCTATGATGCGGAAGACAATGCCGATCTAGCGGAAGATTTCTTAAAATATGTGATCCAATACGCACTGGACAATTGTGCTGAAGATTTGGCATTCCTTGATTCAAGGCTTCAAGACGAAGAAAAATCTAAGCCAGCTGATCAACGCAGCGAAATGAGCTTAACGGATAAGCTGAAATTTGTAGCAGATAATGACTTCGTAAGAATCACTTATACGGAGGCAATCGAAATTCTCAGAAACTCGACTCCAAATAAAAAGAAGAAATTCTCATACCTGATCGATGCATGGGGAGCAGATTTGCAATCTGAACACGAGCGATTCTTGGTTGAGAAGCATTTCAAAAAGCCAGTTATCCTGACGGATTACCCTAAAGATATCAAGTCGTTCTACATGCGTCAAAACGAAGACGGAAAGACGGTAGCGGCGATGGACATACTTTTCCCTGGAATTGGTGAAATAGTAGGTGGTTCACAGCGTGAAGAACGCATGGATGTGCTCACCGCTAGAATGGAAGAGATGAACATCCCGCAGGATGAAATGTGGTGGTACCTAGATACGAGAAGATTTGGAGCTACACCGCACGCCGGTTTCGGACTTGGCTTTGAACGAATGGTGCTCTTCGTCACTGGAATGGGAAATATTAGGGATGTGATCGCATTCCCTCGAACACCTGGAAACGCAGAGTTCTAAAAATTACAAATCCCCGGCAGAAATGTCGGGGATTATTTTTTGACATCGTTTTTCGCCCACTGATACAGATCAACCCGAAAAATATATTTCAAAATAATTTGTCGAGAGAATCTTTTCAACTCACCACTTTTATCCTCATCGCTAAAGGAATACATAGCAAACTAAATGCAATGGCGATGTATCCTACCACATTGTAATTGGTCAATTCCCCAGCTGCATTCTCTCCGATGATAATCCCTGCAAGTAATGTAGCTACTCCAGTCGCTAATTGTTGCACGGCTGAGTTGAAACTCAGAAAGCTACCTCTATTTTCTGGCTTGGCAGTTCCCGTCACAATTGCCGCCGCTGGCACATATCTGCCATTAGAAGTCACAAAGAACATCGTGGAAACCATCAGTACAAAAGGAATTGGAGTAACACCTAAGTGGGTAATGATGGCAATAGGAATCAGGTTCAGAAGCATGAAAATGATAAAGATCTTCTGTTTGCCATACTTATCAGAAAGCTTCCCAACCCAAGGCGAAGTGAAAATCGTAAATGCTCCACCCGCCATGTAGATGTAAGTAAGTTGTAGCTCAGTAAACCCAACATTTGCCACAGTATATGGACTCAAAAAGGGAATAATCATAAACTGTCCAAACATCATCATCACAGAAAGAGTAATCGCTCTCATCTGATTGGAATCGCTTGTAACTCTTCGAATAACTAATAAAGGATTAGGTCGTACAATGTCATTTTTAAGATGATCTGTGATATTTGGGATATACTTGATGATCATCCCAAGGCTCAACACAGATAGTCCTGTAAGTAAGAAAAATGGCGTGTGCCAATCAGACAAACTTGCTAAAAACAACCCAAGAGGTACTCCAAGAACTGATGCTACTGAGAATGCCGCCATTACCAAACCCATGGCTCTACCACGTCGAGAATCAGGAATTACGTCACCGATAATCGCCAAAATCAAAGCTGAAGTCAATCCGCCAAAAATGCCGGAGATTACTCTTGCCGCCAAAAGAATAGGATAGCTAGGTGATAGAGCACAGCCTAAGGTGGAAATCGCAAAACCTATATATACCCAAACCAGTATCTTCTTGCGATCAAATCGATCCAATACAAAGGCTCCGAAAAAGCTGGAAATCCCCGCACTGAATGTATAGCAAGAAACCAATAAGCCAAATTCACGAGGAGAAATATCAAAGATTCTCATCAACTGAGGACCTAAGGGCATCAAAATCATGAAATCGACGATGTGAATAAAATTAATGGCCGCTAGGGTCCAAAGCAAAAGCTTCTCTTTGTTCATAGTAAAAATAGATAGGAGAAGAACCTCAGAGAAACATGTATAGTTTGTCTAGGACCAAAGAATTAAGAAATATCTAATTGAATGTATGTGTCTGGGATAGATGCGATGATATCACTAGCGATCAAAGACCTTCTTTTGGATTTTGAGGCGATTTCTCCTGCCATGCCATGGTGAAACACTCCACATAGTGCGGCATTCTCAGGTGCGTACCCCATTCCTAAATAAGAAGTGATCATGCCAGTTAGCACATCTCCAGACCCTCCTGTTGCCATGTATTTGTTTCCTGAAGAATTAACGACTTGTCTTCCATCTGGCAAACTAATGACTGTATTTGCTCCTTTAAGCACCAAGATCAATTCATTATCCATCGCAAATCTTTTGGCCAATTCAAGCCTTTCCAAATGGTTAGTAGCTTTCCCCACTAACCTCGTAAACTCACCTATATGTGGCGTAAGAACTGAATTCTTTGGCACTAAGGGTAATAAATCAGGATTTCGAGCTAGCAAGTTCAGTCCATCAGCATCTATAACAATTGGTTTTTTGAAATCTTGCAGAAATTGCTTCAATAACCTTACTCGATTCTCTGTACCCCACCCCGGTCCTATCCCCACTGAATCATAAAATTCTGGATTAGGAATCAAACCCCAGGATGCCATTGCTTCTGGAACAGCCGTTTGGACAATGAAACGCTCCGAATCCTCCATGTGGCAGGTAACTAACCCCGACCCTGTACGAAGAGCACTTTTAGCACAAAGAATAAGAGCACCCATTTTACCAGGACTTCCACCCACCAGAAGGATTTTACCCATATCACCTTTATAGCTGAATCTATTAAAAGTCTTGTGCAATGCAGGGATGTCATGATTCTCCAGATAGTAAAAAGATGAATGCAATCCTTCATATGCCTCACCTAACAACCCAATCTTTAGAACAACCAACTCTCCTACAAATTCAGCATGTTCAGGTAGAATAAGAGAAAGTTTAGGAAACGCAAAACTGATAGTAAAGTCAGCTTTAACTATATCTCCTCTAGAAATTTCATCTGAAGCCAAACCAGATGGGACATCCACACTGATAACAGTCCCTACAAATTCATTTAGCCTTTGAATAATCTTAATGGCATCTGGTCTAAGATCACCTTTTAACCCAACGCCTAAAAACGCATCAATTAGAATTCCATTTTCAGGAAGGTCCCAATCTACAAACTCTAAGACTTGTATAGAGTCAGGAAGCTTGTTGAAATTAAAAAGGGCATCTGAACTCAGTTTATCGGCAGAATCAAAGCACTTAAGTATAAAAACTGAATAAGAATATTCAGTCAACAGCCTAGCAATGGCTAGACCATCACCACCATTATTACCCCCGCCCACTGCAATTTGGACAGGACTTTCAATGGAAAATTCCTGTTCGAGAAACCAGCTCACAAAAGCTTTGGATGCTTCTTCCATGAGCTCAAGGCTACTTTTTCCGGATAATTTTAGATGTTGCGCATCAAGTTCTTTGACTTGTATGCCTGACAGTATTTTTTGCATGGCTATGCTCTTTCAGTATCTAACCCTGTTTTAGGGATAGTAACTAAAAGTAGGAAACCTAAGCCAACAAGAAAAAATATACCAAGCGAAAGAGCACTGTTTCTCATACTTCCGGTGATTTGTTCGATAAATCCATAAGAAAATGTACCTAGGACTATTGCCAATTTTTCTGTCACATCGTAGAAACTGAAATAAGAAGCATGGTCTGTAGTGCTTCTAGGTATTAATTTAGAAAAAGTAGATCTAGATAAGGATTGGATACCACCCATGACCAATCCTACAACGAATGCCAAAGCAAAGAACTCATACACCGAGTATACATAATAAGCACCAGCACAAATCCCAACCCAGATCA
The DNA here is from genome assembly GCF_900112005.1 of Algoriphagus aquimarinus. Lineage (GTDB taxonomy): Bacteria > Bacteroidota > Bacteroidia > Cytophagales > Cyclobacteriaceae > Algoriphagus > Algoriphagus aquimarinus. The sequence goes on from NZ_FOKK01000012.1 coordinate 25,659, forward strand.
AAACCATGATAACCAAACTTTGCTTGTTGCCATATTTCTTAGAAATAAATGCAAAGAAATAGCTACCGGCAATGGCCACAATCTGAATAATCAAAATAGTCATGATCAGTTGATCACCAGGCAAACCTAATTCTTTATCTCCGAATGTAGCAGCCAAGTACATTACTGTCTGCACCCCCATAGAGTAAAAGAAGAACGACGCCAAGAACCGATACATCACTTTAATTTGCTTGACTTCATTCCATACTTTTCTGATTTCTTGGTAACCTTTAAGCAAAAACTCTTTTTTGATATCCTTGCCAAAGGGATTGTGTGGAAGAATTCTGAAAGGAATCTGAGAAAATCCTGCCCACCACAATCCAGTAATCAAAAATGAAAAGCGTGCTGCCATGCCATCATCAGATAACATAAACCAGGAAGGGAACTGAATCATCAATAAATTAAGGACGAGTAAAATCACACTGCCTATGTAGCCAAGTGCAAATCCCTTTGCACTCAAAAGATCATATTTATCGGGAGTAGTAATCTCAGGCAAATAGGCGTTATAAAACACAATACTGCCAGCATAACCCACACTTGCCAAGACACTGAAACAAATACCCCATTCCAGATTTTCTCCATCAAAAAAGAAAAGGGCTATGCAGGACAAAGAACCCAAATAGGCAAAGAACTTCATGAACTGAAGTTTCTTCCCACTAGCATCCGCAATTCCAGAAAGAATCGGTGATACTAGGGCAATTATTAAGAATGAAAAGGAAATGGAATAGGAATACAAAACCGTGTTGACGATTTGAAACCCAAAAAAATCGACCTTATCATCTGGGCTTAACCCTTTGGTAACACTGTTAAAATAAACGGGGAAAATAGTAGATGTAATGACCAGACTATAGACAGAATTGGCCCAATCGTACATCGCCCAAGCATTCTGGACTTTCTTAGAGTTTTTAATAGTCGATAGCATAATACAAAAAAAAGCTACCCCGAGTTACGGGATAGCTTTAATATATCGATTAGATTAACTTAGTTCTTCACTACTTTACCTATAGATGCATAAAGGATTCTTCTAGCATCAGCTTCTCTTAGTTCATCCTGAACATCAGAGATAGGTCCCATTTTCACATCTCTATCGACCTTCAAGGAAATAGTTATTCCCCCACGATCAGATTCTGGAAGCATATCACGTTCTTGATTTACCCACTGAACAATCTCAGGAGTTTCAATAAGTGCATCGTTAGCTTGAATTTTAGGTTCAGTACCGTAAAGTGCTGTATTCTTTGGCTTTCCGATGAAAATATAGGAAATCAAGGTTTTCTTCTGAAGCTTCTGAAGCTGAGTAGCTTGAGGAATCTTTTGGTCTACCAATATCTCCTGTTCTCTCAACACGGTAGTTACCATGAAGAAAAACAGTAGCATAAAGATAATATCTGGTAAAGCAGAAGTAGGTATACTTACCTCCGCTTTTGTTTTCTTTCCAAACTTTGCCATATTAATTCCCTCCTATTTTATCAGGTTCTGCAATAGAGATCGCCATAGGTATCCCCTCTTTTCCACGGTCAATAAGGCTTTCTTCCGCATCATTCTTGCCGGTTAAAGCTCGATACTCGTCAGTCGAAAGATTAACTCTTGCAGCGTAAATATCAAAATATGCTTTCTTGGCTAAATCAAATACTTCAAGGTATTTTTCATAACTCGTGCCACGGTCAGTCTTGATAGAAACAACTGCTTCTCCAGGGTGATCCGAAGATTCAGGCTTCCTGCCAGATAAAGCCTTTAGAGATGCTGGAAGAGAATTGTATAAACCGGCTGCTTCATCATTCGGCGCACCGAAGTTCAAAATAAACGCTTTCAATTCTTCATCAAGCCCTTCTGTATTGTCCCTATAATCACCTTCAATCAAAAATTGATCGTTAGAATTTATACGAATAACAAAGATATTTCGCTCATTCAAATCAATCTCTGGAGGCGGGTTATTTGGATCTAGCTTCGGAGGAAGTACATTCAAAATACCTTTATCCGATGCGATCGTAGTGGTGACGAGAAAGAAGATCAGCAGCAGGAAAGCAATATCTGCCATAGAGCCTGCATTGACCTCCGTACTCATTCTATTTTTCTTTCTAGCCATATTACTTTATCGCTTTAGTCACTTCTGTCAATACGATACTTCCAAGAGCAACGATTGCAAGAATGTAAGTGGTGATAAGCATTCCACCAACCAACTGAGAACCACCTGGGGTCAGATTGAAAGGTGCTGCTTCAAATTTAGGAAGTACTTCATTGCTAGAAATAGTGTAAGCAATGAAGAACAAAACGACAATCCCTACAATTCCAAGAGCAGTTTTAAGCAAGCTTTTTGGATCATCCAAAGACTTGATCAATGGCATTAAAACAGCCACTGCAGCTCCGACTATAACAAGTAGGTAACTTCCGTATAATAAGATGTCATAAGTATCCATAATGTAGCTTCTTTGAGGTTAATAAATTTTTAAGTATAACAAACTGACGGCTTACTTGCCAGTCAATTTGTGCTTAACCAAGATATCAACCAATGAGATAGAAGCATCTTCCATGTCATTAACCAAAGAATCAATTTTAGCTACACAATAGTTGTAAAACAACTGAAGGATAATTGCAACGATCAAACCAGCAACTGTAGTCAAAAGGGCGATTTTAATACCACCTGCTACTAGTGAAGGAGAGATATCACCTGCTGCTTCAATAGAATCAAAGGCGCCAATCATACCGATTACTGTACCCATGAATCCCAACATTGGAGCAAGGGAGATAAATAGAGAGATCCAAATAAGACCTTTTTCTAATCTACCCATTTCTACAGAACCGTAAGAAATAATAGACTTCTCTACCATTTCGATTCCTTCAGAATATCTCATCAGACCTTGTGTAAAGATAGATGCGACTGGACCTTTAGTGCTTTTAGTAAGGTCTTTAGCGGCTTCAATTCCACCAGACTCTAGAGCATCTTCTACTTTGATCAACAATTTCTTCGTGTTGGTCGTAGATAGGTTCAATGTGATAATTCTTTCCAAAGCAACCGCAAGACCCAAGATCAAACAGATCAATACTGGAGTCATGTAAAGAGGATCACCTTCGATGAACTTCTCTTTTACAACTTGGTGGAAACTTAGCTCCTCTGCGACGATCTCGTCATCTACAATTGTGGGAGATGAAGCAGGCTCAACTGCTACTGGTGTTGTTTCTTCTTGTGCTGCGGTCTCTTCTGCCTCTTGTGCGTTAGCAAAAACAGGTGCGAATAGGATGCCTGCAAGCATGAACAAAGCGATTAACTTTCTCATAATGTGGATTTTAAATAGACTTTTGATAAAGGTTAAATGGTTTCTACTCTAGAATCGAGTTTTAAAGTTATCATTTTTTAAATTCAAAAAACAATCGACTCTTTTAGAATTTTGTGAAAAATCAGGCTTATATCTCAGGAATAAGCAAGCTTTTACACGAACGGAAATATTTCCTTTTCCTTTGAAAAAGACACTTTCCTCCAAAACTCGATGGTAAGGTTCTTATTTTTTCGCAGAAAGAAAAATTTAAATGTTGCTGAGAGCATAGCTTTTTTCTAATTAATCAGAATGTCCTGATTAATTGGTTTTTACATTTAGTAGTAACTGAGAAAAATCCTTTTAAATCCTTTAATACGCCACATAATTCACAGGTTAACCTTTTTAAAGTCTCTGATAATTATCTTATGACCTGCACTAAATATTTTTGTTAATATTCCATAACCAAGCATCTTTATTTAGAAAACCTTCTCCTAAAATAGACCGGGTATAGTATCAATTGCATTTGAAAATTATCCAATAGGCTTCTTGCTTTTAAGTAAAAAACTGAAAATTGCTATTTCCAATTACTCCTATCTTACTATATCTTTAGCTTATGTCTATCTCTACTTTATCACCTAGCCCATCATTTAACTCAAATCCCAAACTAGCGAAGGCGGTACAAAAGCTGAATGCACTTTTGGATGCAGTTGGACAAAAAGGGATTCCGCTTACCATTGAAATCCAAATCAATGAAATTGTGGCGGGAGTGAATAATTTTTCCGGAACTGACCCGCAGCTTATCAAGCAAATTACAGCTGCACAAGCAGCTATATTGAAACTCCTCGAAAAGGAAACAGGGTTCGTTTCTAAAAATCATTTTCAACTACAATGGCTTGCCTTGGGCATGGCAGCTTTTGGTATTCCTATGGGAGTAGTTTTTGGTGCTGTACTTGACAATATGGCTTTTATAGGAATTGGATTACCTATCGGAATGGCTATTGGTATCGCGGTAGGTACTGCTAAGGATGCAGAAGCGTCTAAACAAGGTAAGCAACTAGACTGGTCACCTAATTAAAGATACTTCACAGCAAAAACAGTGTCTGGAAGCAACGATGTGAATATTACGATTCAGTGTGTTCAGCATATTACCTTCTCTAAATATTTTGAACATGAAAGTTCAAGACATAATCTTTCTTCTTACTGCCTGAAAAGTATTTCGAGTACTTTGATTCAGTAAGACATCATACCCACGCAGATAACTTTGAGTCTGAACAGGATCAGCATGCAAAATTGTCAGTAGCTCCAATCCTTCATTATAACGTATCTCAAAACTAGCTTGTAGGTTCTGAAGCAACTTCTCCAATTTAAAAAGCTGCGCATCAATCACTATAGAAATACTTATTGCAGACACTTGAAGCATATTAACTCTAAGCTTGAGCGCTTTAAGTTGCTCGTACACTTCGTGGATTTGGTCCTCTTCGATAAAATGGAAATCTGTAACCTTAAAGCTTACTAGTATCTGATTTTGTTTCAAAACCACAGTTGGAATGTTAATCTGCACAGCAGATTTATGGATTTTTGTGCCGTCCGAATCTGGATTCAAAAAAGACTTAACGAAAAGCGGAACTCCCGCATTTGCCAGAGGCTTAATTGTCTTAGGATGAATAACTGACGCACCATAGTAGGTCATTTGCGCTGCTTGCTGATAATCCAGCTCAGCAAAAAGTTTGGTGTCCTCAAAAAACTTAGGATCGGCATTCAGTACTCCTGGCACATCCTTCCAAATAGTCACAGAGCCAGCATCCAAGCTTGCAGCCAAAATCGCAGCTGTGAAATCAGAACCTTCTCTTCCCAAGGTAGTAGGTCTTCCTGCACTATCGGCTCCTATAAACCCTTGTGTCAAAACGGGAAACTGTTCCAGCTTTGGTTTCAATTGAGTTTGGCAATTCCAGCGAGTTTTTTCCCAGTCAACTTTTGCAAAGCGGAAATCACTGTCTGTACGAATCAACTCTCGAGCATCCTGCCACAGAATGAGCAAGTTTTGACTACACAAATACTCCATCACAATCCGAGATGAAAGCAGTTCTCCAAAACCAATGACTCGATCATAGTACTCATCGTAATTATCCTTGCTGATGGGTTTATTAAGTTCATGATGGAGCAGGATGAAGTAGTTCTCGATTTTGGGGAAAATTACATGACCATCAGGGAAAAGCTCACTGCAAATATCTAAGTGATAGCTTTTCAAAATTGAACTATTCTTAGAATAATCCAGATTTTCCAATTTGAGAGTAAGAATATTTTCCAACTGATTAGTGGTTTTACCCATAGCGGAAACTACTATCACAAAATTATTACGCAATCGATTACGGAGAATATCAGCTAAGTTTTGGACTGCGGACGCATCTTTAACCGATGCTCCTCCAAATTTATAAATTTGAGTTTTTGTCATGAAAATATTTACCTATTTTTCCAAAGTATTCAACTACCAATTGAACTATTCCAATACATGAAAATTATTCCTTACCAGCCTGACCAAAGCGGTCTAGCCTACTCTGTCGGTACTACGCTAGACAGATTCATCAAACTCAAACAAAGCGACTTTCCTTTTGCTTCGGGTGAACTCTCTCAACTTCTACGCGACATTGCACTTGCCGCCAAGATAGTAAATCGCGAAACTACTCGGGCAGGACTGTCCAATATTGGCGGGGCTTTTGGCCAAGTCAATGTACAAGGCGAAGAGCAACAGAAACTAGATGTCATAGCAAACATCAGATTTATGCGCGCCTTGAGTAAAGGTGGCGAAGTTTGTGCCATAGTTTCCGAAGAAGAGGATGCTGTAATTGATTTGCAAAATACCTCGGGCAAGTATGTCGTGGCAATAGATCCACTGGATGGCAGCTCAAATATTGATGTAAACATCAGTATAGGAACGATTTTCTCTATTTATAGAAGAAAGACGCCAACTGGCAGCCCAATCCAACTGGAAGATATAATGCAGGCAGGAACTGAACAGGTAGCCGCTGGTTATGTGCTTTATGGTTCGTCTACTATGTTGGTTTACACCACTGGATGTGGAGTTAATGGTTTTACTTATGAGCAGTCACTTGGTGAGTTTTTCCTTTCTCACCCTAATATCCAAGCTCCAAAAAATGGAGAAATTTACTCAGTAAATGAAGGGACTCAAAGAGAGTGGGAAGATGGTATTTTAGCTTACATAGATCAGTGCAAGGATAGGCGATACTCTGCAAGGTACATAGGCTCGCTAGTCGCTGACTTTCACAGAAACCTGCTCAAGGGTGGAATCTATCTCTATCCAGCTACAAAAAAGAACCCTTCCGGAAAATTACGACTGTTGTATGAAGCTAATGCTTTGGCACTTATCGCCGAGCAAGCAGGAGCAATGGCCACAGATGGAACCCAAAGAATATTGGAAATCCAGCCTACTACACTTCATCAAAGGACTCCTTTACTAATTGGCTCGTCTGAGATGGTAATAGAAGCAGAATCTATGATTTCTTCTTTGGCCAAAGCCCCTCTTCTTTAAGTAGCTCGTGTAAAAAGATTTAAGAATCGAAAGATGTGTTTTATCTTGTGTCAAGATTTTAACATACTATGAAAAATATCAAACGTTACCTACCTATTGCGCTGTTCGTAGCAGGAGCTTCCACTTGGATTTCCTGCTCACCAAAAGAAGCAGAAGTTGCCATTGAACCTATCGATGAGACTTATGCTGTACAAACTGAGAAGATGTTAATCAACGTCGACACGCTTTACACAGAATTTGAAAATCCTTGGGGAATGACATGGCTTTCTGACGGAAGAATGTTGGTTACTGAGAAAAAAGGAGAAATCCTTATTTTCAAAGACGATAAGTTCACTGGAGAGAAAATACAAGGACTTCCAGATTTTTACACAAAAGGCCAGTCAGGTCTGTTGGACATTACAGCTCATCCTAAATTTGATGAGAACGGATGGATTTATATTTCCTACGGAAAACTAATGCCAGACAGTGCTTCTTCTACGACCATCATGAGGTTCAAATTAGAGGGCGGTAATGCCGTCAATCAAGAAGAACTTATCCAATCTCTTCCAGCTTGGAAAAGCAATCAACATTACGGTAGCAGAATTGTATTTGACAATGACGGATATCTTTACTATTCCAGTGGAGAGCGTGGAAATACACCTACAAATGCACAGGATTTAACTAACTCTCATGGTAAAATCCACCGTATTCATGACGATGGAAGAATCCCTACTGACAATCCATTTGTAGATACTGAAGGAGCGGTTGCTTCGATCTGGACTTATGGTAACAGAAATCCTCAAGGCTTGTATTTCGACAAGGAAAACAATAAACTGTATGAATCAGAACATGGCCCACAAGGTGGCGATGAATTGAATTTGCTAGAAAAAGGCAAAAACTATGGCTGGCCAGTAATAACTTGGGGAATTGGGTATGACGACAAACCAGTTTCTGACATCCAGGAAAAAGAAGGAATGGAGCAACCTTTAACTTATTATGTTCCTTCTATTGCTACTGCAGGTATGACGATGATTACTTCAGACAGGTATCCTGCTTGGAAAGGCGATATACTTATTGGAGCTTTGAAGAAAATGCACATCAACCGTGTAGACATGGATGGATCTAAGGCTTTATCTCAAGAAATAATGCTACAGGATATTGGACGTGTTCGCCAGGTTTCTCAAAGCCCAGATGGTTATATCTATGCGATCACCGAAGGCACTGGCTTAATGGTGAAATTGATTCCAATCAGATAATACACTAAATAAAATACATTTGAAAAGCCACTTTTGATTACTCAAAAGTGGCTTTTGCTTTTTATAAACCTTAGGAACGTTCATAAAAATCTGAGCTCTTAATATTTAGCATGTAGTAATGCTTCGAATTATTTCCACGTCCATAGTGGTCAATAGTCTACACGAAATCCACATCCACATTAAATGGATACTTCATTAGAAACTGAAGTGCATCTTCGATTTCCAAATCTTCAAAAAGAACTCGATAAAGATTCTCTGTAATAGGCGCACGAAGATCTGCTGTCTCCAAAAATGCTTTGATAATACGAACTGTATTAATTCCCTCTGCCACTTCATCCATATCAGCAAGTATGGCATCTAGAGATTCTCCTTTGGCAAGTCGAAAACCTACAGTGAAATTCCTGGAGTGAACTGAGTTACAAGTAGCTACCAAATCTCCTATTCCTGCCAAACCCATAACAGATTTGATACTTCCCCCAAGCGCATTGCCCAAGTGGATCATCTCCACCATTCCTCGGCTGATCAGAAGACCTTTTGCATTTTCTCCTAATCCCAATCCTGCAAGTGCTCCTGAGGCGATGGCAATAATATTTTTCAAAACTCCACTGATCTCTACACCTATAATATCTGAGTTTCCATAAACCTGAAATTTCTCAGATCTCAAGAGACTCTGGCCTTCCAAGATCACCTCATTGTATTTACTGGCAATCACTGTAGCGGCCGGCTGACCTTGGGCAAGTTCTTTGGAAAGATTTGGTCCAGCCAAGCATCCCACTCGAACCGCAACCGTTTCCTGAAGTATCACCTCACTCATCGTCAAAATTTGACTTCTCCTGATTTTCTTGACTGTTTCCAGCGTTTCCCCATCTTTGAGGTTCAGGCAAAGTCCTTTTGTACCATGAATAATCAAATGATAAGGAAATAGAAAAGGTGAAAAAGTCCGCACCACATTCTGAAATCCAGAGGAAGGAACCATGAAAAAGAGCACATCGCAACTTTTACAAAGTTGCTCAGGATCATTCGAAGCAATTATATTTTCACTTAGCTTTTTCCCTTGTGCAGAATGCGAAGCATTTATCTCATCTACCACTTCCTGCTTTCGTGCATAGACCATCACGGGACTTTTGGCAGCCAGAATATTCGCTATGGCCGCGCCAAAGCTCCCCACTCCGATTACACCGATGTACTTTGGTTTAGTAGAGTTTTTCGAGTCCATATCCTGTTAATCTGTTATGATAAAAATAAAGTAGACTCATGTCGTCAGTACCGATATCTCCCTTTTTATCTTGGATTATTGGTCGCTTTGCATGGTACATACCTACGTTCTCCATGCCCCGCTTGATGATTTCATCCATATCAAGAGAAAGATGAGGGGCAGTATTGATAAGTCCTTGAGACTTCAATTCATTGATTTTATCTAATACAAGGTGACAACTGGCCTTAAACTCCCCGTAGGGAATAGAGATTTCTTCTTCCGGCAATCTTAGCAAGTCAAACAAATCCAGCTTTCTGTTCTGCTTTTTGATCATCTCAAAAGCCACGAAAGCAACCAAATGAGAATTAAATACCCGGTTGATTTTATGGAATTCTTCCACTATGCGCTTGCCAAGCATATTTGTGTATTCTTCCTCCCGCTGATTATCCACAGATACTTTCCCGTCAGAGATAAAATAATCCCTTGTATTAATCACTCGGCCGTGCTTGTCCAAACTTCTCCCATCCACATCTACATAATTCCCAAGCACATCCATTGCTTTACCGACAGACACTGAGATATCAGATCCTTTAGTAAAGAACTTGATTAGGAACTTAGAGATCTTGTATGAATTAGAAAACTCATCATTCTCCTTGTAATATCTTTCTTGTCCAGTGATGCTTAAATGATCACGAATCAAACTGGGTGCTTCTAGCACAAAATGATAATTGATTGTCACGGGAACGATAAAAATCTTACCCGAAATATCATCCAGCCCATTTTCAAAATTTGCCCGCTGAGCCTCAATAGCAGTACTCAACAAACCCAGTTTCAGCTTCGATTCGATCATCCCGCTTCTGGACCTAGTTCCCCCTGGAAAAAACAACGAATGACAGCCAAACTGAATTGCTTCTTTGGAATAGGTCTTCAGCGTTTCCAAGTACATCAGGTTTTTCTTTCTTCTATCCACTTTGTATGCACCAAGTGAATTCATAAAGTAAGCGAAAATGGAAATATTGAAGAGATTCAATCCAGCTCCGTATATAAATGGAGGCAACCCCAATACAGATATCACCCAACCAATCAAAATGCTATCGAGATTACTAAAGTGAGTTGGAACCATCACGACCGTACCTTTAGTGGCCAGATCACGTAACTGATCTGTTTCGCCAGTAATCTGGATTTTATCCTGAAGTGTGTATTGATTACTGAAAATAGATTTAAAGCCCTTCACTCTCGCTGCATTCAGCAAACGCGAAAAGCCATAGGTAACTACAGATCTCGTGAATTTGTAATGCGTAGCCTTGAAATTACTTGCAATCTCCTCGGCATAGCGAGCAGTAATGCTATTCAAAACTGACTTATATTCTTGAAACTTTTTGACTTTATTCCTTCCAGCTTCAGTGCTGATCTGAACCAAAGATGATTTCACCCCACTCCAAAATGACCCATCGTCATCTGGATCAACCACCCAAGGATTCTGCTTGATACGGAGCTTTTCACGATACAGTGTCGTTTCCAACTCTTCTTTGAGAATGTCAGGATTATTGCCTGTTAGTTTGAGAATCCGATCTTCAGATAGATCTGCCACTTTTTTCACAAACTCCTTACGTTCTCTTGCCAGCTTCACCACTGGCCATTCGTCTTTGCTCGGGTGTATCGGCTCGTACTTATGCTTGATGTATTTCTCCTCCAACTGGTTGGTTTTTATTAAAAATCTGATCAAAGATAGTGAAAAAGCCCCTTCTTCCGTGAATGATCAACGTGAAGAATGGATCATCTTTACGACTTTGACTTCACAAAAATCGCTACAATTGCAGAAGTAAATATTCCCATCACAAGTGCACCTATCATGGATTGGAGCATATAGCTCTTCAAATTGAAATATTCTTCTGCTGCTTCTTGAGTCATATTCCCAGAACTTACTGCGTACTTTATAATATTAGGAAAGTACTCTGGAGTAATAAATTCAGTGGTAATGTATTGTGAAAGCGGACTAAGCATAGCCACAATAACAGAGATAATTAAACCTGTGACAAAACCTTGTTTATAACTCATCACGCCGTGATAGAAATTCTTTCTTTTGTCAAGTAGCGCAAAAATATAAATAGCAATGGAAGGAATGGCCACCAAGTTGGTCATCGTGGCGTGATCTGCTATTTTCTCATCATGCCAACCTAAAGATTTTTCCAAAACCATCCAGGCTAACATCATGAATACAAAGATCAATGCCCATTTGATTTCAATCTTAATATTTTTCATAGTTTCTTGGGTTATGAATTCAAATTCTATGGTACAAAATACATAATTCCTAAAAATCAACGTCAATTTCAATTGATTGCTACACCTAGGCTCTCAATCCCTTGTCCATGAGAGAAAGGGTATTATTTTTACAGCATCAAAGACCGGATGAAACCAGACCTTAAAAAAATACAAGTTCCCATAGAAAACGAGATGGTTCAATTTGAACTAAAATTTCGAGACTCTATGAAAAGTAAGGTCAAGCTTCTCGACCACATTACTAATTACATTGTCAAGCGCAAAGGCAAGCAGATGCGCCCCATGTTTGTTTTCTTGACAGCAGGTGTTTGCGGCAGTATCAATGATTCAACGCACAGAGGCGCCGCACTTATAGAATTGCTACACACAGCTACGCTCGTTCATGATGATGTAGTCGATGATGCCAACTACCGTCGAGGGTTTTTCTCGATAAATGCACTTTGGAAGAATAAAATCGCTGTACTCGTTGGTGATTACCTTCTATCCCGTGGCTTGCTTCTAAGTGTGGATAACGGCGACTTTAAACTACTGAAAATCGTCTCTAATGCTGTGAAAGAGATGTCTGAGGGCGAACTGCTACAAATCGCCAAAGCAAGAAAACTCGACATCACGGAAGAAGTTTATTACGATATCATTCGACAAAAAACTGCCAGTTTATTAGCTTCCTGCTGTGCTGTAGGAGCATCTAGTACAGAAAGCAGTGAAGAAATAATTTCAAAAATGAGAGAATTTGGAGAGAAAGTAGGTATGGCTTTCCAGATCAAAGACGATCTTTTTGATTATGGCGAAGATGAAATCGGCAAACCTGTTGGCATTGACATCAAAGAGAAGAAGATGACACTTCCTCTTATTTTTGCTTTGCAAAAAGCAGATTGGCTAGAGAAAAAGAAAATCATTCATCTGATCCGAAATAGAAGCGAGGACAAAAAAGCTGTAAATCAAGTGATCAGCTTTGTGAAGAAAAGTGGGGGACTCGAATATGCTAAAACTATCATGGACAGATATTACATGGAAGCGCTAGATATCCTAAAAACTTTCCCTGAATCAGACTACAAAACTTCCCTGGAAGGATTGGTGAGCTATACGATTGAAAGGAAGAAGTAGGGTTTTTTCGTTATTTATGTGCAGATAGGTCCGTAATTAAAATCGCCTTGACATACGGGCTGGAAGACCGGTGACGGAAGTACCGGAATTGCTAGTGTTTATCAGCAAATAAGCCGCTTTTACTCTTTCTCAATGAATATATGCAGAAGGAGAATCATTTATTCTCATTCCCAATCATCCAAAACATATCCTAGTTAACCTTAAGTTAAATACCCGTGATAGTATCAAATGAAACTATCAACTTGGAGTTTTACACGGTAAGATCGAGCATATAAAAAGATGAATAAATTCTCTAGACATCTTTTAAAGTGACTTCAAATAAGCCTTAAACTCTTCAAAGTCATTTCCCAAAGCCTCCACTTTTTTCTTGCCATCCATAAAAGCCGCTAATCTCTCTGGCAAAGTCAAGGTCAAATCCAGCGCCTTCTCTACAGTTTCTCTGAATTTCCCGGGATGTGCAGTCTCCAAAAACACTCCTTGATAGTCAGGATTCTTGGCCATAAAATCTTTCAATCCCAAATACCCAACAGCCCCGTGCGGATCCATGGTATAGCCTTTATCCTTCACGGACTGCATCGCTTTCACAGTTTCTTCGTCTGAATAAAAACAGCCGGAAACCTGAGATTTCAACTCTTGGTCATCATTATCATACAGTGCTAGAAGTCTCGGAAAATTACTTGGATTCCCCACATCCATGCTATTGCTTATAGTAGCAATGGAAGGCTTGGCAGCAAACAATCCACCTTGCAGGTAATCAGGCACGATCTTGTTGACATTCGTCGCAGCAACAAAATGAGCTATTGGTAAGCCCATTTTTTGAGCTAAAATACCTGCAGCAATGTTTCCAAAATTCCCTGACGGCACTGCGAAAGCTGCCTTTTTATCATTTTTAGGAAGTCTTGAAAAAGCGTAGAAATAATATAGACACTGAGGCATCCAACGTGCCACATTGATGGAATTGGCTGAGGTAAGCAATAGCTTCTTATTCAACTCAACATCCAAAAATGCTTCTTTCACCATACGCTGGCAATCGTCAAAAACACCATCTACTTCAAGCGAAGTGATGTTTTGACCCAAGGTTGTGAACTGCTTTTCTTGAAGCTCACTTACTTTGCCTTTCGGAAAAAGTATAATCACTTCCACACCATCTACACCCAAAAAACCATTTGCTACAGCACTTCCTGTATCACCAGAAGTCGCTACCAGTACACGAACTTTACGATCGGATTTCTCCATCAGCATACTCATCAATTTAGAACAAAAACGTGCCCCAAAATCCTTGAATGCCAAGGTTGGTCCATGAAAAAGCTCCAAGCTGTAGACATCCTCTTCCACCTTTACCAGTGGCGCATCGAAAGTCAGCGTATGGTCTACCAGTTCTTTAATTTGCTCTTGACTCAGAGCAGTGGAAAATAAGGCTCCAATTACTTCATATCCTATTTCCTGAAAAGTCATCTCTGGAAACTTATCCAAAAGCTCCTTGGACAAAACAGGAATTTCCTCTGGCATATAAAGCCCTTGATCTGGGGCTAAGCCTTTGATTACTGCCTCGGCAAGATCTACCTGATGGCCAGGATTATTTGTGCTATAAAACTTCATAAGCTTATTTTTCTTCGATGACGTAAGCGCCTCGTGTATTGATTTCAGAGAAATACACATCCACCCCCAAACCAATTTTTGAAAACATTTCTTTACCTGCTTCACCTACAGCTTCAGCTGTTTCTTTTCCCCTAGAAAGGGCGAAAAGCGTGGGACCTGAACCAGAAATCCCCATACCCAATGCGCCAGCCGCCTTCAAAGCTTCTCTTACTTCGTAAAACCCTGGAAGCAAAACTGCACGGTAAGGCTCAGCAATAACATCCCGAAGTGATCTGGAAATCAATTCAAAATCACTTTCATAAAGCCCAGCTATCAAGCCAGCGACATTTCCAGACTGGATCGTCGCATGCTTCATTGGAATCTGATCTCTAAGCACCGACCTAGAATCTGCCGTTTTCAACTCATAATGAGGGTGTAATAACGTGCAATAAAGACCATTAGGTACCGGAAGTTTGATTACATCCAAGGGATGATAGTCTCTTACCAAAACAAAGCCTCCCAGTAAACTTGGGGCTACATTGTCTGCATGACCAGCTCCACAAGCTACTTTCTCAGCAGCTATCGCAAAAGGCAACAAATCTTTTTTCTCAAATGGATCGCCCAAAAGTCTGTTTGCGGCAGCTAATGCCGCAACAGCACTTGCTGCACTTGAACCCATTCCCGAACCCAAAGGAAGACCTTTGGTCAGGTAAATATTCATCCCAACGTTGGAATCTAATTCATCCAGCATTGCCTGAATGGCAACAGCACAGGTATTTTTCTCAGCTTCAAGAGGAAGTTTCCCGCCGTCTCCTTCTATAGAAACGACAACTAATCCAGGCTCATCTTTCAGAACCAGCTCTACAGTATCGCCCATTGCATCAATCGCGAATCCAAGGATATCAAATCCACAGGACACATTCGCGACAGTTGCCGGGGCATAAGCTTTGACAGAGCTCAACATTATTCTCTAGTATAGTTACCGATACGAATCACATCTGCAAATACACCTGCTGCAGTTACATCTGCACCAGCACCAGGACCTCTGATGATCATAGGTCTATCACGATATCTTTCCGTAGTCAGAAGAATCATGTTATCACTACCTCCCAAACCACTGAATGGATGTGCAAGAGGAAGTGAATTCAAGCCAACTTTAGCTTTACCATTCTCCAACGTCGCCATGAAGCGTAATTTCTCGCCTTTAGCTTCAGCAGTTTTCAGCATTTCAGCAAAGTCTATATCGTGAGTTCTCAGCACTTCAAAAAACTCAGGAACCGAACCTAAATCCTGGCAATCCTCAGGAACCATGCTTTGGATCTCTATAGAATCAAATTCCAAATCTTGCTCAGCCTCACGACCCAAAATCAGAATTTTTCTCGCCACATCCATGCCACTCAAATCATCTCTTGGATCTGGTTCGGTAAAGCCCAATTCCTTAGCTTTTTTCACGACCTCTGAGAAAGGATCTCCTTTTTCTAATTCGGAGAAAATATAATTCATGGAGCCAGAAAGTACCGCTTCTATACGGATTACTTTGTCTCCACTTAGCATCAAATCTTGTAAGGTATTGATCACCGGAAGACCTGCCGCCACATTGGTTTCGTAAAGGAATTTCACTCCACGTTTTTTAGCCAACTTCTTCAATGCTCTATACTGCTCCATAGAGCCTGAATTGGCTTTTTTATTAGGCGTAACAATCGCAACCTTCGCTTCTAGAATTTTAGTGTACAATTCTGCCACATCCTGACTTGCAGTACAATCCACAAATACAGAATTGGAGAAATTCATCTCTTCCATAGTTTTGATGAATTTGCTGAGGTCAGTTTTGGTGTCCGACTCGGTCAGTTCATATGGATTGGATAGGTCAAAGCCATCCTCATGGAAAGCCATGTATCGGCTATTTGCCATTCCGTGAATCTGGATGTCCAGCTCATTTTCTCCACGCAATTTCTGCTGCTGATTGGTAATCATTTTAATCAATGCCTGCCCAATCAAACCAACTCCCACTAAGAACACGTGAAGCACTTTGTTTTCTGAAAGGAAAAATGCCTCATGAAGCGCATTCAGAGCTTTCTGCAGGTCTGGCTGAGGAATAACCGCTGAAATATTTAATTCCGAGCTTCCTTGCGCAATAGCACCTACGTTAATGTTATTTCTTCCCAATGCACGAAACATTCGTCCTGAAGCTCCCGGGTTATGCTTCATATTTTCACCTACTACAGCTACAGTAGCCAAGTCATGCAACAAGATTACTTCGTCCATTTCACCAGACTTGATTTCGTAGAAAAACTCCTTTTCCACTGCCTCCTTAGCCAGATAAGACTCATGAGTTTTGATCGCCAAACAAAGGCTGTGCTCTGAAGAAGCCTGAGAAATCAATAGAATATTAACTCTTGCTTCTGCCAATGCTTTGAATACACGACTTGTACCAACTACAGAATCCAGCATTCCTGCTCCTTGCACAGTGACAATCGAAACATTTTGAATAGAGCTAATTCCTTTGATCAACGCTCCAGGACTTACTTCTCCATTGATTAGCGTACCTGGATTTTCTGGTTCAAAAGTGTTTTTAATATAAATCGGGATGCTTTTGCGCATCGCAGGTTGCATGGTGGCTGGGAAAATTACTTTTGCCCCGAAATGCGAAAGCTCCATCGCCTCGTTGTAGCTCAACTGAGGAATAGTGAAAGCAGTATAAACCAACTTTGGATCTGAAGTTAGTACACCAGAAACATCTGTCCAGATTTCAAGATTTTCTGCATCCAAAGCTGCCGCAAAAATAGCCGCAGTATAATCTGATCCAGATCTTCCAAGCGTGGTAGTCTCTCCTTTGGCAGTAGAAGCAATGAATCCTGTGATCACTTTGATCCCATCATGCTTCGCAAAATAATTTTTGATAGCTGTATTAGTAACTTCGAAATCAACTTTGGCCTGACCAAATCGATCATTAGTACGAATCACCTCACGGGCATCGAGAAACTGAGTTTTGAAACCATGTCCCTGCATAGACTCAGCGAGGATAAATGCCGCCAGTCTTTCTCCGAAACTCGCCACATAATCAAGCGTGCGGGGAGAATTTTCTTTGATCAGGTAGATACCATGAAAAAGGTCTTCAAGTTCTTTGAACCTAACTTTCACGAAAGTCATCACAGTTGACTGGCTCTGCACTGAAATCAGTTGACGTACGATTGTCAAGTGCTTTTCTTCAAGAGTTTGAAGCACTTCACGATACGCCTCATCCCCTTCTCTAGCTAGCTGAGCAATCTTCAACAAACTCTCCGTGACTCCACCAAAAGCCGAAAAAACAATCGCTACTTCATGCTCTTTGAGTTTATTCTTAATTATGGAGAAAACTCGCTGTATATTTTCTGGGTTCGCTACGGATGAGCCACCGAACTTGATGATTTTCATAAACTATTACTGAGAATTAATTACTGGGAAATTAATATAGGCCTATTAAAAGGCCACGGGGGCGGGTACTTTATAAATTGCGACGGGATCAACCCGTAATCGTGGTACCCATCCATGTCGTCATAGAAAAAATGGTGCAGGCTCTCGCTTCCATTGCTGGAAGTACATTTAGGTCGGACGAGATTTTTACTGCAAATACCATAACTGGACAATTGACAGGACAATCTTACTGCCAAAATTTCTATTAGCCAAACAATCCATTAGAGTTTTTTGAAAAAAACCGAAACTCTGTTAGAAATACCTCAACAATTTCACCAAAAACTGAGAATTGAGTATAATCATTGTCCATCTCCTCAAAAGACAAAATTGAATTTGGAATCAAATCCCTTAAATTAGGTAAGCATCTAAACACTTAAACTAATGAGAGTTCTGAAAACCCTATCAGCTGCATTAATACTTTTGCTTTTCGTTAGCTGCGGAAGCTCAAAGTCAATAAATCCCCTGAACCTATTGACTGGAAATAGCTGGGCCCTTTCCTCAATTATGGGACATGGACTTGATATGAATCAATTCGTTGGAGGCATCCCTTCTCTAAGTTTTCTGGACGGAGGTAAACTCGCAGGATTCTCTGGCTGCAATAATTTCTCGGGCAATTTCTTGCTGGAAGGCACAGGAATTCAGCTTGACCCAGGAGCAATGACAAAAAAGATGTGCCCTGGTTCAGGAGAACAGGATTTCATTTCTACTTTGAGCAAAGTCGGGGAACTGAAAGTAGGAAAAGACAAACTCATCCTACTCGATGGTACCACCGAGTTGATGAGTTTTGTCCCGAAGAAAAATTAAGTAGTGGTTATTGTAATTCTGTAATCGTGATAGATTTTCCTCGGAAATCTATTTGATCATCTTTTTTATGCCCCACCAAAATTTCGCCAAGAGGAGAATTTTTGCTTAGCATAAATAGCTTTTGACCATCTACAGTTACTTGTCCCAAGCTGATTGATATCAAATATTTATCTGCTCCAACTTGAACCAAGCTACCTTCCTGAACAGTGGGAGACGGTTCCTTGATAGCCTGAAATCTACACAGTTCATCAAATTCAAAATTCGCTTGCTTGAGTTGATTCTCCACTGTCATGAGATCACGAGACATCGTTTCTCTGCCCGTCTCAAACTTATCTCCGGCACTGCTTTTAGTATCCTCTAAAATCCCATCATTGATCGCCTTTCGTTCGGTCTTCAATAGATTGATTTTCTCTTTTACCTGCGCGATCGCAGTCTGGTAAATTTTTTCTTTAAACGTATTCATAAATTATCAAGAGCAGCCGTCTTTTCGGCGAGTATCGATGATGTAAACAATTTTCCAGCCTTCGGCCATTTTTACTAATTGAAAGGAATTCACGCCGCAATGGCTGAATTGGTCATTAAAATAGAACTCATAGGGCGTCCAGGCTGTAGCCATTGGCCCATCAATATTGATTTTGTAGTCGGTAATTCTCTCGTCAAGCTTTGCTTCCACAGGAAGATTACCTATTCCCTTGACGAAATCAGCAACTGAACCTGCTTTTACCTCTCCAGCTTCACCAGTGGTTTCGATAGTCTGCATGATAGCATTCTCTGAGAAAACAGCAGCAATCTGACCTGCATCTTTAGCTCTCATTCCGTCAAAAAGAGATTCGATTACAGCTTTCACCGCTTCTTCTTCAGTCTGAGAAAAAGCTGGAATTGCCAACATCAAGGCTAGTAACGACAGAAAAAGAGACTTCATTTTCATAAGATTAACTTATAACTTAAACTTCACCATAAAGTTTGAATGTCATATTTCGAAGTGCATGGGTATTGACAGCATAATGCATTGCTTCAGCAATTTCATCCGCACGAACCCATTTGCTGAAATCAGCATCTGGCATAGATTCTCGGTTTGGAGGAGTGTCTATAATACTTGGCACAAATACATGTGATCTAATAGGGGTATTCTTGGTTTCTTCTCCCACTATTTCCGCAAGTGAAATGACCAATTTTTTACTCAAAGAATAGGCCAACGTTTCACTGGCATCTTCTATTTGCAAAGCAGGTCTAGCACCTACAAAAAGGAAAGTCCCTTTGCCTTGCTTTTTCATAACAGGCAAAAAGCCTTTTACTAAGTGGAATGCTGAGAAAAAATTCAATGTGAACATTTTCTCCAGATCAGCTTGACTTGTATCGGCTATCCCGCCCATGGCAAATCCGCCGACTAAGAAAGCCAAGGCATCTACATCTCCATATTGCAAGTGATATTCTTTGATAAATTCACCAACTGCTTTTTCATCAGTCACATCCACTTCATACGAGTCATCAGCCTCTTCTACCTCAATGTTCTTTCCAGGATGAAGAAGAGCTATAATGTGATAACCTTCACGCTTGAACTTCTCAACAACTGCTGAACCCAAATTTCCTCCTGCGCCTGTGATAATGATATTTCTGCCCATACTACTCCGAAATTCTTTCTGATATTTGTTAAAATTAGGCTTAATTTTTCAAAAACGACATGAATCAACTCAAAAGCATCATCAAGAGTCAGGAAAACAAGCGTAGAAGGAACTTCCTTTTTAAGCTTTGTTTACTGATAATTCTGATCGTAGGTTTTGAATCAAACACCTGGCTCACACCTTTTTTTGAACGCTATGTAATATTAGCCAATGTGGTTCGTGCCTTGATTTTCCTTCTTAGTGGCAATCTTATCATCTCCCTGGCCAGGATCATTACGCTTCAGTTTTATCTCAAAAGGACGGAGGAATCTCGAGTGCAACCCAACTTCGTGATTGGTATTGATCGCCTAGCTACTTTGCTAAATATGATCGTCATTTTGGTGACTTTCATGTTGCTTTTCGGTGTCGAACCATTAAAATTCCTTACCAGCATCACCATAGTAGCTGCAGCAATTGCTTTGCTTACCAAAGAGTACATCACCAATATTGTGAATGGCTTGATCATCATGTTTTCGGATCAGTTAGAGATCGGGGATAAGATTCTGATTGGAAAAAATGTAGGTTTTATTAGAGATATCACGCTGATCAATATGGTGCTGAAAAGTGAAACAGGTGAGATTATCATCGTTCCCAACACGCTTGCTCTTACTTCTGAAGTGGTGAACTACTCCAAGAATAATTCTCATCAGATGATCTTTGATTCGGAACTACCTTTCTATTCAAAACTTCAATTGCATGAACTAGAAACTCAGCTCAATAACTCTTTATCTGAATTTTCAGAGCTTATCTACATAGAGGGAGCCCAATTGAATGTGATCGAGAGAAAGCCGGAAAGCATTATTGTCCGCTATCAATTTCCAATTAAGTCAGGCGAAAAGGCTACTGAAGTCAACGTGAGGAAAGTAATCAATCAAGAACTTATCAACTGGTCAAATGAAACCCGAAAAGCCTAATTACTTCGATCTGGTGTATCAAGTCGTCCGATTAATCCCAAGCGGAAGAGTGACCAATTACGGTGCGATTGCTCATTATTTGGGAATAAAAAGCGGTGCCAGAATGGTGGGCTATGCGATGAACGCGGCACATACCATGACGGATGTTCCCGCTCATCGGGTTGTAAATAGCCAAGGATTATTGACAGGGAAAGGTCATTTCTCCACTCCCACTGAGATGCAGGAACTCTTGGAAAAAGAAGGAGTAAAAATTGAAAAAGACAAAGTGCAGAACTTTGAGAATGTATTCTGGAATCCAGATGAGGAACTGGCGCTTTGATAGATTAATAACACAATACATAAAGCGCTATTCTTAATTGCACCTAAAGTCTTTTGTTGAAATCAGCAAGTTTTCAATTCCTATTAGGTATTAATTCTATTTCCTCAAAGATTAAAAGTCTATCCCTTAAGGCACTTTTACTTGATCGGTAAAAATCCCCGACAATTACCTCCGCATCACTTGTCTCCTTTCGGAGATTAGCGGTAATTTGAAGTCTCAATTCCCCAAGCTGTATGTATTTAATTTTTGATACCGAGACCACCGGCCTTCCCCGCGATTACAATGCTCCCATGTCTGATGTGGACAACTGGCCTAGGCTAGTACAACTCGCATGGCAACTGCATGATTCTAAGGGAAATCTGATTTCCAATCATAATTACATCATCCGGCCAGAAGGATTTACCATTCCATACAATGCTGAGAAAGTTCACGGGATTTCTACCAAGCGTGCCTTAGCCGAAGGTCATGACCTAAAGCAAATCCTCGGCATATTCGAAGGAGATGTCCAGAAAGCTACTTATCTGGTGGGTCATAATGTGGAGTTTGATGTCAATGTAACAGGTTCGGAATATTACCGAGCGGAAGCGACGATGCCATTGACGGCAAAGCAGCTGGACACCAAGGACATTTCCACAGATTTCTGTGCACTTCCTGGTGGTCGAGGAGGCAAATTCAAATGGCCAACACTTACTGAGCTTCACCAAAAACTTTTCGGAAAAGGCTTCGGCGATGCCCATGATGCTGCCTATGATGTGGACGCTACGGCTCGCTGTTTCTTTGGACTGATCACGCAAGGAGTGCAAGCTCCCGTAGATGGAATCACAATTCAAGAAGTAATCTATGAAGCTCCAGAGCTGGAAGAAGCCAACTTTGCGCAAGCAAAAGACACGCAGAAATCCGCAGCAAAAGATGTACTGAAGCAAGCTGGTAAAGCAGACATATCTGACCTTAAAGACGTTCCTTTCACACACTTACACGTTCATAGCCAGTACTCTGTACTCCAGGCTACTTGTGAGATTCCAGCTATGATTGCTCGCGCAAAAGAATTGGGGATGCCTGCTATTGCGATGACTGATCATGGCAATATGATGGGCGCTTTTCACTTCGTGAAGGAAGCTTTAGCTAAAGACATCAAGCCGATTTTGGGATGTGAATTTAACCTCTGTCGGGATCGAAAAAACAAATCAAGCAAAGACGATGGCTACCAAACCGTCCTCTTAGCAAAGAATAAAGCAGGCTATCATAACCTTGCGAAACTAGCCTCCTACGCCAATATTGAGGGGTTCTATTATTTACCTCGTATTGATAAAGAACTTTTGGTTCAATACAAAGGTGATTTGATCGCTACGACTGGCGGACTGTGGGGAGAGATTCCATTCCTTATTTTGAACGTCGGTGATACCCAAGCAGAGGAAGCTTTTGTCTGGTACAAGGAGCAATTCGGAGAGGACTTTTACGTAGAGCTAAACCGTCACGGAGTTCCTGAGGAAGAGAAAGTAAATGAAGTGCTGCTGGAGTTTGCCAAGAAATACGATGTGAAGTATTTCGCAGCGAACAACTCCTACTACAGCCTGAAATCAGATGCTAAAGCACACGACGTGTTGCTTTGTGTGAAAGACGGTGAGCTGTACGACAAGCCGAAAAAGTACATAGGAAAGCGTGGTCGTGAATTTCGCTACGGTTTTCCTAATGATGAATTCTACATCAAAACTCCCGATGAGATGAAAAAGCTCTTCGCGGATATGCCAGAAGCCATCGAGTGTACTAATGAGATTACGCAGAAAATTGAGACCTATAAACTCGCAAGAGAGGTACTTCTTCCGGCATTTGAAATCCCTGAAGAATTCAAACATGCCGAAGATGAAGTAGATGGTGGAAAACGTGGAGAAAATGCTTTCCTAAGACACCTTACTTATGAAGGAGCGAAGAAACGTTACAAAGAAATCACTCCTGAAATCCAAGAGCGATTAGACTTTGAACTCGCCACTATCCAAAACACCGGATACCCTGGTTACTTCTTGATCGTTCAGGATTTCATCGTTGAGGCGAGGAGAATGGGAGTTTCTGTAGGACCAGGTCGTGGATCTGCTGCAGGTTCTGCTGTTGCCTATTGCACAAGTATCACGAACATTGATCCAATCGCATACAATCTGCTTTTTGAGAGATTCCTAAATCCGGATCGAGTATCACTCCCCGATATTGATATTGACTTTGACGATGAAGGTCGACAAAGCGTCATTGATTATGTAATCAAGAAATACGGTTCTAATCAAGTAGCCCAGATCATTACCTATGGTACCATGGCGGCGAAATCTGCCATTCGAGATACCGCGAGAGTACTAAATCTTCCCCTTGCAGAAGCTGGAAGATTGGCCAATTTGGTGCCTGACATCAAATTGAAAGCACTTTTTGGCTTGGCTGGAAATAGAGCTGCTCTTTCTGAAAAGCTGAAAGGTCAGGGTGAATTGATTGCAAAGGCGGACGAGCTTATCCGAATTTCCAAAGGTCAGGATGAATCTGCCAAAACAATCAATCAAGCAACCATGCTCGAGGGATCTGTTAGAAACCTTGGAATTCACGCCTGTGGTGTGATCATCACTCCTGCTGATATTACCAATTATGTGCCTGTTGCATTAGCAAAGGATTCCGACATGGTTTGCACACAGTTCGATAACTCAGTCGTAGAATCAGCTGGTCTGTTGAAGATGGACTTTTTGGGTCTAAAAACTCTGACGCTTATCAAAACTGCCATCAGAATTGTAAAAGAAAGACACGGTATCGAGCTAGATGCGGATCATTTCCCGATTGATGATGTGAAGACGTACGAGCTTTTCCAACGAGGTGAGACAGTCGGTATTTTCCAGTATGAATCTGCCGGGATGCAGAAATACATGCGGGAACTGAAGCCTACTGTTTTTGCCGATTTGATTGCCATGAACGCCTTGTATCGCCCAGGACCATTGGCTTACATTCCTTCTTTTATCAAGAGAAAACATGGAACAGAGCCAATCGAATACGATCTGGACGACATGCAGGAATACTTGGAGGAAACCTACGGAATTACGGTTTACCAAGAGCAAGTGATGCTTTTATCGCAGAAACTCGCAGGATTCACCAAAGGTGAGGCGGATGTTTTGCGTAAAGCGATGGGTAAAAAGCAAAAGGATGTTCTGGATAAGATGAAGCCTAAATTCGTCGAACAGGCTTCTGCCAAGGGTCATGATGCAAAGAAACTTTCGAAGATCTGGACTGACTGGGAAGCATTTGCCTCCTATGCATTTAACAAATCCCACTCAACTTGCTATGCTTGGATTGCCTATCAAACGGCTTATCTAAAAGCGCATTATCCTGCGGAATATCTTGCTTCTGTACTAAGCAATAACATGAATGACATCACCCAAGTGACGTTTTTCATGGAAGAATGTAAGCGAGCTGGAATCCCAGTTTTGGGACCAGACGTGAACGAATCCAAAAATGGATTTACCGTAAATGCAGCTGGAGAAATCCGATTTGGGATGGCGGCAATCAAAGGCGCAGGTTCTGCTGCCGTAAATGCGATTATTGAGGAACGGGAGAAAAATGGTCCTTATAAAAACATTTTTGAGTTTGCGAAGCGTGTAAGTTCTAAAGCGCTCAATAAGAAAACTATGGAAGCTCTGGCTATGGCTGGTGGCTTTGATTGCTTTCCACCACATCATAGAAGACAATATTTGGAAGCTGCCGACAATGATTTGAACCTAATAGAAAAGGCAACCAAATACGCTCAGAAAGTACAGCAAGAAGAAGACAGCAATCAGGTGAGCCTTTTCGGAGGAGGAGCTGGAAACATGGAGGTTCCACTTCCGACCATCGCGCCCATGGAGCCTTTCACACAGTTACAGCAATTGAATATCGAGAAAGAAGTTGTTGGACTTTACATTTCAGGCCATCCGCTCGATCAGTTTAGATTAGAGATAGAATCGTTCACCAATGCTACTTTGCCTGATTTGAATGACTTGGAAGGCTTGAGAAATCGTACAGATATCAAATTGGCTGGATCAGTTTCGACTTTTGCACATCGAACCACCAAAAACGGAAAACCATTCGGAACGCTGACCTTGGAAGATTATCAGGGAGCTTTTACCTTCTTCCTATTTGGAGATGACTACGTGAAGTTCAAAGAGTACTTTATGCCAGGATGGTTTTTGTTCATCAGTGGAACGGTAGCAGGCAAACGTTGGGCAGAGAACGAGCTTGAATTCAAAATCGCCAACATTACGCTACTCGATGAGATCCGTGGCAAAATGGTGAAGGGCCTTCGAGTAAATATTGATCTGGATGATCTCACGATGGATTTGATGGATAAATTGCAGGCAATAACGGAGAAATATAAGGGCGATGCTAAGCTGTATTTTGATGTGATAGATCGCAAGGAAAATATAGCTTTGGAGCTTTTCTCGCAAAGATTTTCTATTAATCCTAGTTCAGAAATGATCAAGGAACTGAAGGAAATCCCTGAGGTAGTATATCGTGTGGTTTAATTAAACTTGAAACTCTTCTGGTCCAAGCTGGTCAACCGAAGCGGTTTAGTCATAGTTTTTATCAATTCCGAATAGACAAAAAAATTTAATCACTCGGAACTTATTAATACGCTATTGGCTTTTGGTCATATATTTGAAATCTCAGCAATCAAAAACCAAACATACAATGTCAAAAGCAATAGAAATTACTGACGCAAACTTTGAAGAAATCATCAAATCTGAGCAGCCAATCCTTGTGGATTTTTGGGCAGAGTGGTGTGGCCCTTGTAAAATGATCGGTCCCGTAGTGGAAGAATTAGCTGGTGATTATGACGGCAAAGCCATTATCGGTAAAGTGGATGTGGATGCAAATCCTGGTGTAGCGCAAGCTTTCGGTATCAGATCAATCCCTACCCTTCTATTCTTCAAAGGTGGCGAAATCGTGGACAAGCAGGTTGGAGCAGTTCCAAAATCTGTTTTATCCCAAAAACTAGATGCTCAACTTTAATTAGTTGACTATATTACATTCAGAGCCGCAAGGAATTCCTTGCGGCTTTTTTTATCTTCAAACTTTATGGCGGAGCAATTAATTTCTTTATCTGAATTTTGGAGTTTGCGGGATCATTTCCCTTTGATCGATGCGCGCAGTGAAGGAGAATTTGAACAAAGCCAAATCCCTGGGTCCATCAACATCCCAATTCTGAATAATCCGGAAAGGGTGGTGGTAGGCACGCTCTATAAAGAAAAAGGATCAGAAGAAGCTACAATTAAAGGTTTCGAATTGGTCGGCCCGCGATTTCACTTAATTCTAAAAGATGTTTTAAAGCTATTCCCGCAGAAAAAAGTAATTATCTACTGTTGGCGCGGAGGAATGCGAAGCCAAATACTATCCTGGCTGCTAACCATGGTAGGTTTCGAAGTTTATCGTCTGAAGGGCGGATACAAGACTTACAGGACCTATAGCTTTGACTTGGTCAGAAAAGACTGGAACCTGCTAGTGTTAGGAGGAAAAACTGGAACCGGTAAAACGAGATTGCTACAAAAACTTCAGGAAGTTGGTGAACAAATCATCGACTTGGAAGGATTGGCAAATCACAAAGGATCTTCCTTTGGATCAATCGGACAACCCGCTCAACCTACTGTAGAGCAATTTGAAAACATATTCGCAGAAGCTTTGCGCAAGCAAAATCCAGCAAAATCAATCTGGATAGAAAATGAAAGTCGGAAAATCGGTCGATTGATACTTCCTGATAAATTCTACCATCAAATGCTGGCTGCACCGCTAATAGATATTTTAAAAACTGATCAAGAGCGGATCGATTTGATTGCTGAAGAATATGCTTGTTTACCTACTGATGAATTAATCCTCGCGGTATTACGTCTCAAAAAACGTCTCGGTGGTTTACGAACTTCACAGGCAATAGTAGCAATCGTAGAAGGAAATCATTCGGATTGGATCTCTAACATGCTGATCTACTACGACAAGGCTTATACGTTTGACTTGGATAAGCATGCCGAAGGTAAAACAATCCAATTAGACCTCTCTGGAATCGATCCAGACTCATCCATCAAAAAACTACTCGATGCAAAAACCAAATTCAATGGAAAACATACCAACACGACTGACTGAATGGAGTGAAGGCTCCGGCTGTGGTTGCAAGATCGCACCAGCCATCCTTGATCAGATCTTATCGGCAAGCGGTTCTTTTTCACAAAATGACCCCAAGCTTTTGGTTGGAAATTCTCATAAAGATGATGCTGCAGTTTATCAGGTGTCTGAAGATTTGGCAATGATCAATACGGTAGATTTTTTCACCCCAATCGTAGATGACCCTTTTGATTTTGGGAGGATCGCTGCTGCAAATGCACTTTCGGATGTTTATGCAATGGGCGGTAAGCCAATTTTCGCTAATGCTATACTAAGCTGGCCTGTGGAAAAACTTTCTCCTGACCTTGCTGCAAAGGTAATGGAAGGTGCAAAGACCATTTGCAAAGCTGCAGGAATCGAGCTAGCCGGAGGACATTCTATCGCTGCCAAAGACCCTATTTTTGGGCTATCGGTAAATGGTATTATCCACCCTCATAAAATCAAAACTAACAACGGAGCGAAGTCTGGAGATATCATTTACCTGACTAAGCCACTTGGGGTAGGCGTATTGGCGACAGCACTGAAGCGTCAAAAGATTACGGACAAAGACTATCTGAGTTTAATAGACACAGCATGCAGATTGAATTCGATTGGAGAAGTTATTGGCAATCATGAGGAAGTTCACGCCATGACTGATGTCACTGGGTTTGGCTTACTAGGTCACTTGATAGAAATGTGCGAAGGATCAGGTCTATCCGCTGAAATAAACCTCCTGAAACTTCCTATGATCGAAGGAGTACAGGAATACATCAACCAGTTTATTTTCCCCGACAACACTTACCGAAATTGGAACGCTTATAGCGCAAAGACAAAAGGTGTGGTAGGAATGGACTTGGTAAAACTTTGTGATCCTCAAACTAGCGGAGGATTAATGCTTGCTGTAGACCCTGAAAACAAAGCTTGGTTTGAAGATTCTATGAAGCAGCAAAATCAAGTACTATGGGAAATTGGTCGCTTCATTGAAAGAAATGAACAGGTGGTGGAAGTTTTGCAATAAGTTTATTTACAGTTGCTTATCTTGATAGGACAATCAAACCTATCATGCAAAACCTAAAAAACATTTTCGCACTATTCTTTCTACTCTTTTCTTCCACGCTTTATGCCCAGCAGGCACCTGAAGGAACCTCCAGTGAGCTAGTAATCCTCAATGTAAAGACTGGAGTACAGAAAACCATATTGAAAGAAGTCCGACATTTCGAAGCACCAAATTGGTCGCGAGATGGAAAATACTTACTGATCAATTCTGGAGGACAGCTTGAGAAAGTAGATTTTGACGGCAACAAACTAGAACAAATTCTGCCTGATAAAATCTCCCGCGCAAATAATGATCATGGATTGAGTTTCGATGGGAAACTTCTTGTGATCAGCAAAAGTGATCAAGGTTTTGGCTCTCGCATTTATACCGTTCCACTGGCTGGAGGTGAACCAAAGTTAATCACTCCAGCTCATCCCAGCTACTGGCATGGAATCAGTCCAGACGGGAAGACCCTGGTTTATTGCGCTGAGCGGAATGGTCTGTGGGATATTTACTCCATTCCTACAGTTGGCGGAGCAGAGAAAAGACTTACTGATGCTGAAGGCTTAGATGATGGTCCAGAATACTCCTATGACGGTAAATGGATCTATTTCAATTCTAACCGAACAGGAAGAATGCATGCTTATCGCATGAAGCCTGACGGAACTGGAGCCGAACAACTCACCAATGATGCGCTTGACAATTGGTTTCCACATCCATCTCCAGACAATAAATCAGCAGTGATTATTTCCTACTTAGAGGATCAAAAAGGATCTCATCCTTTTGGCAAAGACGTTAAACTTCGCTTGCTGAATGTGGAGACAAAAGAAATAAAAGACTTAACAAAAGTCTTCTACGGTGGTCAAGGCACAATCAACGTGCACAGCTGGTCTCCAGACGGTGAATGGATTGCTTTTGTGAGGTATCACAAGCCCTAATCTACATTAGTGGAGAAACACCACCTGACACCATGAATTTCATCACGTCGGAGCTTTTCACCCCTATTAGCGGCGTTACTTTGTCTTTGGGAACCAAGAACACGTTTCCAGAGACGTTGTAGCTATGCGGGAAATAAACGGCAACCATATCAGGCTCACCTACGATAGACATGTCCTCCTGAGTGATAAAGCCTAATCGAATAAAAGTTTCGCTGAGCTGTACTTTCACAGGGGATGAGAATTTCTTTTTGTCTCCCACAAAAGCACCCATCAGATCTTTGATACTAGTGTAGATCAGATTTACTAGAGGAATCTTGATCAAGCCTCGTTCAAACCACTCAAAAATAGGTTGGGCAAAGAACAGACTAGCTAAATATCCAACGAAGGTGATTAATGCCAACACCATGACAATACCGATCCCTGGTAATGGCACTGGAATTAGATTATCAAGAAAAAGGATAGTTTGATAGATAATATAGAGAGTTACTACTACTGGAGTGACAAATAGAAGACCTCTAAGGAAATAGGAAATGATGCGCTTGTATGTAAATGCCATGGATGTAAAAGGAAAATCCTGATTATTACTCAATAATAATCAGGATTTATACTTGAAGATACTTTTCAGTCTATTTTTCTCTCAGATTAATCTGGAAGGATTTTCACTTTAACACTTTTGTAATAGATTACTGACTTAGGATCATGAGCTTGGAGAGCGATAGTGCCATGATCTGCTTTTTTAGTACCTAGACCATCTTTACGGTTTTCATCTTTAGACTGATCATATACATTGACAGTTTCTCCGTTGATTTTCACAGTGACCACATCACCTTGAACGATGATATGCTCTGTGTACCATTCTTCATCTTTTACAAACACCTCTTTCACATCTTGAAAAGAATATACGCTACCAGTTTTTCTCCAGTCCGTATGGCTTTGATTTACTTGGATTTCATAGCCAACACTTGGCCAGCCATCTTCTTGGTACTGAGTATGAACAAAAATCCCTGAATTAGCTCCAGGCATAGTCTTCACTTCCACTATCACTTCGAAATTATTGAAGTCATGATTTGCTACATCTCCCATGTAAAACGCATGCCCACGCGGCCCTGCGACTTTAATCACTCCATCTTCCACTTGGAAAGATTTAGAATCTTCAGAGATTTTCCAGCCATCCAAGTTTTTACCGTTGAAGAGCTCTATCCAGTCACCATTTTGGGCTGAAACTGAAAATGTAAGTGCTAAAAAGCAGCAGAATGTTAATAGGGTTTTCATAGGAGAGAGGTTTATTGAATAATAAGTTTACAAGGTAAAAGTTACTAGGTAATTGATTAAAATCAATTACCACTAAAAACAAAAGCTCTGAGATACGATCTCAGAGCTTTCAAATATATTCTTGAACTGAATGTGATTACAAATCAATACCCATAAAGGACATAAATGCCATTCCCATCAAACCGGTCAAAAGCATGGTAATACCCAAGCCTTTCAAGCCATTTGGAACATGTGAATATTTCAATTTCTCACGGATAGCAGCTAAAGCTACGATAGCAAGACAAAAGCCTGTGCCTGAACCGAAGCCGTAAACAGCAGATTCAGCCAGCGTGTAATCTCTCTGAGCCATAAAAAGTGACCCACCTAGAATAGCACAGTTTACAGCGATCAAAGGGAGAAAGATACCCAACGCTCCGTAAAGTGCTGGAGCAAATTTCTCAACCACCATCTCTACCAACTGAACCATAGCAGCGATAATAGCGATGAACATGATGAATCTCAAGAATGAAAGATCAATATCAGCCAAGCCAGCATTAACCCATGACAAAGCACCTTCTTTCAATACATATTCATTCAGCATCCAGTTTACTGGAACTGTCACAGTCAATACAAAGATTACTGCTGCACCAAGACCAATCGCTGTACTTACTTTTTTGGAAACGGCCAAGAAAGAACACATCCCAAGGAAGTAAGCGAAAATCATATTGTCGATAAAGATCGACCGAATACCTAAGTTAAATAAATCCATTTCTTCAGTTGGTTTTAGTGTTCGACATAACCCGTTTTGGTACGCTGTACCCAAATGATCAATCCGAGGATGATAAATGCACCCACAGGAGATACCATTAGGCCGTTAGTAGCCAATTTGAAATCAGGACCGAATAAGCTTGAGATAGATTCGTAAACAGGAAGTCCAAAGACGGCACCAGAACCAAGCAATTCTCTAAAGAATGCAACGGCAAGGATAATCCAAGAATAACCCAAAGCAGATCCAAAACCATCCAACACTGAATCATACGGCTTATTACCCAAAGCAAATGCTTCAAGTCTACCCATTACGATACAGTTGGTGATAATCAATCCAACGAATACAGAAAGTTCTTTGTACATGTCGTAAGCAAATGCTTTCAACACTTCACTTACCAAAGTCACCAACGTAGCAACTACAGCAAGCTGTACAATAATTCTCACACGACTAGGAATAGTATTTCTCATAAGAGAAATCACCAAGTTAGACATCACTACCACGAAAATAACCGAGATAGCCATTACCAAGGTTGGTTTCATCTGAGTCGTTACCGCCAATGCTGAACAAATACCAAGTACCTGAATGGTAATTGGGTTTTCGTCCACCAGAGGATCAGAGACTAATTTTTTTCGGCGTTTTGAGAGTAAAGCCTCAGCGGGCTTTGTCGCAATCGCTTTTTCTACAGTTTCAGCACTCATGTTTATAGAATTCTTGAGTTGATAGTTCGATTAAAGTACAGCTACAGCAGTAGATGACTTTTTATTTTCAATGTATGCCTTATAATAGCCAAGATAATTTTGGAGCATATTATTTACTCCTTTGGCAGTAATAGTAGCACCAGACATTCCGTCGACTGAATGAGGATCATCAGAATAATCTTTGCCTTCACCCTTTTGCATCTCTATTGCTACAAGATCCCCAGATTCGTCAAAAATCGTTTTCCCTTCATATCTCGCCTGAACTCCCGGTTCGGTAATCCTAGCTCCTAGACCTGGAGTTTCACCCGCGTGAGCTAGTGTGATACCTCCTACAGTATTCATATCTGTATCTAGAGAAATATATCCCCAAATCGCATCCCAAAGACCTGCGCCATAAAGAGGCAACACGTAATTAGCTACATCATCAGGATTTCCGTCGCTATGGAACATATAGACTGGATACAATCTTTCGTCAGCAGACTTCTTGTAATTCTTAGCAATGTCAACAGTTTCTGCAGTCACAGCTACGCCGTTTTGCTCTGTTACTACTTTACCATTGATATCTACTACCACAGAAGCAATTCTATTGTTATAGTACTCATTAACTTCTTGAGGAGTCATAGCAGCGATCTCTTCACCAGGAATAACTGCTCCCAAGATCTGCTTCTTGTTATCCAAGGCAATTGCCTCTTTCTGCATAGGGCCTAGCAGCTGCGAGGTACCAGAAAGAAGTAATCCCAATACTACCGTCAAGATGACGGAGAATGTAATAATATAAGTGTTAGACTGTTGCACGTTGTAACCTCCTTGTTTTATTTGCCTTAACTACATAATAATCGATCAATGGAGCGAACACGTTCATAAACAGAACTGCAAGCATGATTCCCTCAGGATATGCTGGGTTGGTCACTCGTATGATCACAGTAAGGAATCCGATCAAAAGACCATAAATCCATTTACCAGTTTCAGTTTGCGCTGCAGACACCGGATCAGTTGCCATGAAGACAATACCAAATGCCAAGCCGCCCATCACCCAGTGATACTGAGGAGGCAATGCCATGTATTCATTTACTGCAAAAAGATTCATTACAAATCCCATGATGTAAGCTCCTGCAAAACCAGAAACGATAATTTTCCAGCTAGCTACGCCAGTTCCGATCAAGATCAACGCTCCAACCAAAGCCATCAAGGTAGATGTCTCTCCGATTGAACCAGGAATCCATCCAATGAACAAGTTTGCAAATTCATATAATCCAGATCCAAGCACTGTGTTGTGACCAGCTAAGGCATCCACGGCTGATTGGGTTCCTTCAACTCCTGCATTGTAAACTACTGAAAGCGCTGTAGCTCCAGAGAAGCCATCAACTGGCATTTTATCTCCTAAGTAAGTCCAAACCTGATCACCAGAAATCTGTGCAGGATATGCGAAATACAAGAATGCTCTAGCAGTCATAGCGACGTTAAGCACGTTCATACCAGTACCACCGAATACTTCTTTTGCGATCACTACTGCAAAAACAGTAGCCAAAGCTACTTGCCACAATGGGGTAGTAGCAGGCACTACCAAAGGAATTAGCATCCCTGTTACCAGGAAGCCTTCGTTGATTGGGTGCTTACGAACCACTGCGAAAATTGCTTCAACAATACCACCAGCCGTATAAGCTACCAGTACGATAGGAAGAACAAGCATAACACCTATCCATGTTTTATCACCAAAATTCTCCCAAAGACCTGCAGTACCGCCTGTCGCCAACAAATGCTGATGACCTGTGTTATAAATACCGAAAAGCAAACAAGGGATCATGGCGATTACCACCGTGATCATCATTCGCTTCAAATCAATAGCATCTTTTACCTGTGCTCCTTTGATACCTGTAGTATGCTTAGGGCTAAACATAAATGTCTCCCCTGCCTCAAACGCGTAATATAGACTTTCAAGCTTGCCACCTTTTTCGAAAAGTGGCTTCTGCTTGTCCAATAAATCTCTTAGAAACTTCATATGGATTAACTGTATTGGATTAATTCAATTCCTTTTCTCACCAACTCCTGCACAGGATGCTTCGACACATCCACAAACTCACAAAGAGCTAAATCTTCTTCCACGATCTCATAGATCCCCAATTCTTCGATTTCGTCAAAATCTTCAGCCATGATAGCTTTCAAAAGATAAACTGGAAGAATATCCATTGGAGTAACTGATTCAAAAACACCAGTTTGAACGAAAGCTCTTTCTTCTCCTCTACCGTTAGAATCCAAAACGAACTCTTTCTTTGGAGTAAGGAAGGAAAGCAAACCTAATGCTCTGTGGTAGCTCAATCTAGTGGTAGGCTTTGCCCAACCCATAAATTCATAGTAATCTCCTTCAGGGATGACCGTGATTTGATTGTGATAAAACCCCAGGAAACCTTCCAAAGAGATTTTCTCACCTGTAAGCACGTTTCCAGAAACTACTCTTACGTGACCAGAATTAAGATTCCCTTTCACAAAAGTAGAAACAGAAGCTCCACTGTAAGTCTTTACATAAGCGGCTTTGGTCAATTCAGATCCGGTAACTGCGATAACTTTAGAAGCATCGTAAATACCTTCCAGTATGAATTTACCAATCTGAACTACTCCGGTAGGAGAAACAGTCCAAGCTATTTCGCCTTTGTTGATAGGATCTAAATGGTGTATCTGCACACCTACGTTACCCGCAGGGTGTGGACCTGAGAACTTGTTCACTTGTGCGCCTTTCAAATCTGAAAAAACCGCTGGAACAGCCTTAGAACCATCTACGTTCAAGTGAACTTTGCCACTTGTCAGTTTAGCCAAAGCCTCAATACCCGCTTGAAGATATTTCCCTTGCCCTTCCAATGCAAAAGCATAGTCAGGAGCCAAAGGATGCGTATCAAAAGCAGAAATGAAGATACTCTTTGGAGTATCTGCTGGATTTGCAACAATACCGAAAGGTCTTTGGATGATATTTGGCCAAACACCACTAGCTGCCAGTTTAGCTGCTAAAGCATCTCTATCCAGAGAAGCGATATCAACTTGACCAAACTGCTCGTGAATGATGGTCGCATCTGCCAAAATCTTGACTTCAAGCAACTTACGACGATCTCCTCTCTTTATCTCGACAACTTTGCCGGAAACAGGAGCCGCATAAATCACTTGATCCAATGCTTTATCGATCAGGATTGGAGTACCTGCCTTTACGGTATCTCCTTCATTGACAAGTACTTTAGGGCGCTGGAGCCCAATAAAGTCTGTCGGCTTAATTGCGAAGGTTTGCGCCGGGGCGAAATCAGCCAGCTCTTGCTTAGCCTTTCCCACCATATTGATGTCAAAACCTTTCTTAAGCTTCACTATTTTAGACATATCTGTTTTTGAACTATGAGCTTTTGAAAAACGCCCCAAATCTAATAAATAACCTTTTTAATCTGAGCGTATATGAACTTTAATGTTTGAACTTTTGGAAGAATGGCTTCCTATGTTTTTAATACATCCTATTTTTAGACTGAAAGCACTCCTTCTTCGAGTGATTCCACGTATGTCTTCACTTGCTCCATCAACCACATTGGGGTAGAAGTTGCACCGCAAATCCCTACTTTTTCATCTTTTTGAAACCAATCAGTATTTATTTCTGTCTCATTTTCTATGAAGTAGCTTCTTTCATTTTGCCCAAGACAAACTTGATAAAGCGCTTTGCCATTGGAGCTCTTCTTGCCTGACACGAATAAGATCACATCATTTTCCAGAGAAAAACGCTCCAATTGTGGTTCACGATTCGAGACCTGACGGCAAATAGAATCATTTGCGTTGAAAGTCTCCCTGCTCAGTTCTTGCTTAGCTGCTTGGATCCGCTCTTCTATTTTCTGAGAAATTGCATAAAACCCCTTAGTACTTTTCGTGGTCTGACTGAAAAGCGTTACTGGTCTGGTATAATCTATCTTATCCAAATCAGAGTCTTCCATCACCACAATAGCTTTTTCCAAAGTCTGTCCAGTCAAGCCAATTACTTCCGCATGGCCTTTTTTGCCGTAAATAACAATCTGACCCTCTTCTCGCTCCATCTTATCAAAAGCCGTCTTCACTCTATGCTGAAGCTTCAATACTACTGGACAAGAAGCGTCAATCAACTCTATATTATTTTCTATGGCAGTTCTGTAGGTCTCAGGCGGTTCTCCATGGGCACGAATCAACACCTTGCAATCACGCAATTCTGACAACTGCTCCCGATCGATCACCACCAAACCCTTTGCGCTGAGGCGAGAAACCTCCATATCATTGTGCACTATATCACCCAGGCAATACAGCTGATCGCTTTGCTCCATCTCATCCTCTGCCATTTTGATGGCAAATTCTACTCCGAAGCAATACCCAGAGTTTTTATCAATGCTTACCTGCATAGCTCTCTTGTTTATCAATGATTTGTCTTGCTGCGTGGACAATCTTTCCCACTTGCTCCGCAAAGGTAATATTACTGGTATCTACCTCCACAGCATCTGGCATTTTCTTTAGAGGACTTTCTGCACGGGAAGAATCCACTCGATCCCGCTCTGCGAGATTGGTTCTGATATCCTCCAGATCAACTAGCTCGCCTTTTTCCAAAAGCTCCTCTTGCCTTCTAACAGCTCGGGTATCCAAATCCGCAGTCATAAATACTTTCAGATCCGCATTAGGAAAAACCACTGAACCAATATCCCTACCGTCCATGACTACTCCTTTTTTCTTTCCTAGGCGTTGCTGTTGAGCTACCAACTCTTTTCTGATACCCGCGATAGTTGCGATTTCAGATACTTTATTAGAAATACGCATGGTGCGAATTTCATTTTCCACATTCAATCCATTCAGATAAGTCTCTTGCTTGAGCGTATCTGGATTAAGGTGAAAAGAAATTTCTAGTGATTTTAGCCCCTTTTCCACATCATGTGGATTGGCTGGAGAAAGGAAGTTGTTCAAAAAGTGTAGAGTCGCCGCTCTATACATGGCTCCGGAATCGATGTAAGTATATCCCAAATCCTTTGCAACTGCTTTGGCCGTGGAACTCTTGCCACATCCCGAATATCCATCAATGGCGATGACGATTTTATTCATTCAAAAAACCCGCTTGATTCGTTTTTTTATTACTGCGCAAATATAGTAGTTTTAATCTAAACCTATCCCCAACACATGGAAACGAATCTCTTATACAGATTCTCTCCAATTAATTTCACCCTACATTTTTATGCAGATCCAAGGTCAATTCGTAGATATCCCAAATCGTGAAATCTATGCTGTTTCTATCAATATCCTAAATGGGGAAATTGCCAAACTGACAAAAATCGAATCGGATACTTCTTTGCCCTATTTGATGCCAGGCTTTATCGATGCGCATGTGCATGTGGAAAGCTCCATGCTTGTCCCTTCAGAATTCGCAAGACTTGCCGTAGTTCATGGTACCGTGGCAACAGTCTCCGATCCACACGAGATCGCCAATGTCTGCGGAATGGAAGGCGTGGAATACATGATAGAAAACGGAAAGCAGGTTCCTTTCAAGTTCTACTTCGGCGCTCCTTCTTGTGTACCAGCCACTCCTTTCGAGACGGCAGGTGGTGAAATCAATGCTCAGGACATAGAAAACCTAATGTCTCGCCCCGAGATTCATTACTTAGCAGAAATGATGAACTGGCCCGGGACGGTAAATCGGGATGA
Organism: Algoriphagus aquimarinus; assembly: GCF_900112005.1. Taxonomy (GTDB): domain Bacteria; phylum Bacteroidota; class Bacteroidia; order Cytophagales; family Cyclobacteriaceae; genus Algoriphagus; species Algoriphagus aquimarinus. Next base: position 63,530 of record NZ_FOKK01000012.1, read on the forward strand.
GCTGGTGATGGAGAAAATCCGAATCTCAAAGAAATACGGCAAACCCATCGATGGACATGCGCCAGGACTAAAAGGAGAACTGGCAGAGAAATACGTCAGTGCTGGCCCAAGCACCGATCATGAGTGTTTCACGGCTGAGGAAGCCTTAGGGAAATTAAAGCTGGGAATGAAAATCGCTATCCGAGAAGGTTCGGCTGCCAAAAACTTCGAAGCACTCATCGACCTGATCGATCAATACCCTGAGATGATCATGTTTTGTTCAGATGACAAGCATCCAGATAATCTAGCTATTTCTCATATCAATGACCTGGCAGCCAGAGCAGTCGAAAAAGGAAAGGATATCTTCAATGTGCTTCAGGCGGCCTGTCTAAATCCCATCGCTCACTATGCGATGAATGTTGGACAACTAAGAGAAGGAGACCCAGCAGACTTTATTCTTGTAAAAGACTTGAAAAATTTTCAGGTCATTAGTACCTATATAGATGGAGAGAAAGTAGCTGAGAATGGGGAAACGCTGATTCAGCCAATCACAAACGAGATCATCAACAATTTTAATACTTCACTCAAGAAGCCTGAAGACTTCCAGATCACAGCCAATGGAAATAAAGTCAGAGTCATCGAAGCCTTAGACGGACAATTGATCACGCCGGAAATCTCCGGTGAAATCCTCATCAAAAATGGTTTCGCAGAATCGAATCCAGATGAGGACATCTTGAAAATCACTGTGGTCAATCGCTACGAAGATGCTCCTCCAGCAGTGGCTTTTATTAAAAACTTTGGATTGAAAACCGGAGCAATCGCTTCCTCAGTTGGACACGACTCACATAATATCATAGCAGTCGGCATCGATGATGAATCCATTTGCAAAGCAGTCAATCTGATCATCGCTGCTAAAGGTGGAGTTTCTGCGGTCTCTGGAAATCAGGAAGAAATACTTCCACTTCCGGTTGGAGGAATTATGTCTGCTTCGGATGGATACGAAGTAGCTGCCGCCTACACGAATATCGATAGACTAGCCAAAGAAATAGGAGCTACGCTTAACTCTCCCTTTATGACGCTAAGCTTTATGGCTTTGCTAGTCATTCCTGACCTGAAGCTAAGTGATAAGGGCTTGTTTAATGGACAAAGGTTTGAGTTTGAAGAGGTGTTTTTGGAAAGTCAGAAGACGGGAGACAGAAGTAACCAAAACCTCGAGTGACGCTTATTCTAAGACACTCCTTTTACTTTTTACTAAAAAAATCATTCATTCAATCATGAAAGATCCAGACATTACCATTTTATCTCAAATCCAAAAAGCCCATTCCATTGGAAGTGTAGTGACTCTGATTTCTTTTGCATTAAATGTATTTGCAAGTAGAATAAAGGAGCTAGAGTTTCTAATCATTCCATTGATCATCATCGTTTCATTGACGATTATAGCCTCGGCTTACTTCCTTTTTCAGAGTGTAAAGCATAAGGAAGGAATAGAGAAACCAGTCAAGAATAATACTGCTTTCATTTTCAGGATAGGGATAAACCTTGTGTTGCTTGCGCTTATGTTACTTTGAAAAGTGGAATTATATCCATAAGTAATTGCTATACACCAATTAAAATAAGGCTTACTGTTTATCAAAATCATACAAACTAATACTCTAGATTATTCTTAAATATTTATCTTACTTAAGAACTAAATTAAAGATGAGGATTTTGATAAAACCAAAAAAAACAAAGTACCGCCTCGGAACACTGTTTGGGTTTATTGCCCTAGTCCTTATTTCCTTCTCTCCAGCTACTGATCCTTTAGATAGAATCATTTCTTCCTTTGAGAAATATCTCGCTGAAAGTCCCCAAGAGAAAGTTTATATCCATATAGACAGAGATGACTATGCCGCTGGGGAAACTATTTGGCTTAAAGCTTACCTGACCGCTGGTCCATACCACGAAGCTTCTTTACTCAGCAACACTATTTATGTAGAGTTGATCAATAGTTCCGGTGAAGTTATACAGCAGCATCAGCTTTTTTCTCCAGAGGGTTTTGCCGCAGGTCAGGTAGAATTAGATGAATCACTTCCCTCAGGAAACTACCTAGTTCGCTCCTATACCAATTGGATGCGGAATGCCGATGCAGCTTATTTTTTTCATAAACAGATAAAAATCTGGAATACCCAAGACCCCATCAATAATGTGTTAAGTGATGAAGCCATAGCTCTTCAGTTTTTTCCCGAAGGAGGTAATTTAGTCAATGGGATCATGAGTAAAGTAGGCTTCAAAGCTATCGGAAAGGACGGATTGGGTAAATTGGTGAAAGGAAAAGTCCTTGAAGACGAACAGGAAGTTGCTACGTTTGAAAGCAATAAATTGGGTATGGGTGTTTTTGCCTTGATGCCCAAAGAAGGGAAGAAATACACAGCATTATTAGAGAATAGCGATGAAATAGTACCGCTGCCAAAAGCCCTTGATTCAGGAATAATTCTCTCTGTGACGAATTCGCCTACTACAGCAGATATCCTCGTGAAGGTTCAAGCTTCAGAGAATTCCAACCTTCAAACTGTCTATCTTTTGGCGCAAACACGTGGAATAGTCTGTGCATCTAGCCAAGCTGATCTATCAAAAAATGTTAGCTTTATCCGTATCCCAAAGAAAGAATTCCCATCTGGGATCGCTCAAATAACCGTTTTGGATGAAACAGGAAATCCCTTGGCTGAGCGGCTAGTTTTCATAGATCATCAGGATCAGATGACGATCACAGCTTCCATGAACAAATCTATTTATAGGCCAAGAGAACAAGTTCAGGTTGATATCGAAGTAAAGGATAAAGAAGGAAAGCCAATGGAGGCCAACTTGTCAATGACTATTTTCGATGGCGGACAGGTAGCTGTGGATGTAAACAAGGAAACAATACAATCGAACCTTTTGCTTTCGTCCGAACTGAAAGGGCATATCGAATCACCCGGATACTATTTTAATCCCAGCAATCAGAATCGGGAAAAAGACCTGGATATCCTCATGCTCACACAAGGCTGGAGAAAATTCACGATCAAACAGGCATTGAGCGAAAATGCGCTAGATCCTATTTATAGAGTTGAAAGAGGTTTGTCGATCAGAGGAGTTCTTACTGACTCTAAGAATAATCAGCCTTTAGAAGAAGGAACGGTTTCTTACCTGTCTTTATTTCCGATTGCTGAATCAAAAACAGCCACAAGCAACTCAACTGGCGAATTTGAAATACACGATCTTATCTTTTTTGACTCAACTAAAGTAATCTTACAAGGGAATTCGCGCAACAGAAAATCCGCTACTATTTTTATAGATAGATCCTACCATTCCCCTAGTCTAGCCTATCACATCCCTTCTACACCTATTCGACCTGGCGATTTAGAGCAGAGTTTCATAACAAAAGCTACCGAGCGTACAGCGATTGAAAAAGCATTTGACTTTGATAACTCAGAACTGGCTCTTGAGGGAGTTGAGGTGAAGGGAAAAAGAATTGATGCTCCTTCCCCAATTTCAAGTACTTATGGCGCTGGAACTGTTCAGATGCAAGTGGCAGGCAACATTGGACTTGAAAACCAACAGCACCCCCTAGATCTCGTCAAAGGAAGGGTATCTGGTGTTCAAATAACAGGCACTGGACCAAGTTCCAAGATTCTAATTCAGGGTGTAGGTTCCATCAACAGCAGTATGGAGCCTTTGATTTTGCTGAATGATTTCCCCATCAAACTGGAGAGTTTACAAACTTTACCCGTTCACGAAATTCAAAATTATACCGTATGGAAAGGCCCTGACACTGCAATATTTGGTGCAAGAGGAGCAAATGGTGTGATAGGATTCTATACCAAAAAGGAAATTGGAGGCGCAATCGCAGCAAGTGAAAAAGATGAAAGACCTCCAGTAATAGGCTATCAGATTGCAAAAGAGTTTTATTCCCCAAAGTACCCTCTACAAGAACTTAATCAGGCAAAACCAGATCGGCGTGCAACTCTCCTGTGGGCTCCGAATATTCAATCAGATTCACTTGGAAAAGCATCCGTTTCCTTCTTCAATTCTGATGCCGAGAATGTGATTTATGGAGAGATTGAGGGTATTAGCAGCGGCGGTAAGCCTGGGATTTTAAGATTTAGCTACACTATTGAAAAATAGGTATATAAGTAAAAACCCTTCAGATTTTAAAATCTGGAGGGTTTTCCATCAAATATCCGAAGTAAAATGGAATTCTATATCAGGGTAATTATCCATTACCATCTGAAGCCAGGCTTTTGACTCGGCCATAAAGACCAGCTTACCGTCTTTATCATGGGCAATGTGACGGTTTTTGGAGCGGACAAATTCTTCCAGCTGATTTTTATCCTTACTGGTGATCCAGCAGGCTTTATACAGGTTCATAGGATGAAACTCAACCGTGGCATTGTATTCGTTTTTCAGACGGAACTGGATTACTTCAAATTGAAGTTGACCGACAGTTCCGACTACTTTTCTCGAACCCATATCAAAGGTGAACATCTGTGCTACTCCTTCTTCCATGAGTTGCTTCAAGCCTTTTTCGAGTTGCTTGGTCTTCATCGCATCCTTATTCACCACTTCACGGAAAATCTCCGGAGAGAAACTCGGAATACCTACAAACTGCATGTCTTCGCCATCCGTCAGCGTATCGCCAATCTTTAGATTCCCTGTATCATAAAGACCTACTATATCTCCTGGAAATGCCTCATCGACCATTTCCTTGTCCTGCGCCATAAACTGCGTCACATTGGAAAAGCGCAATGGCTTTGGCCCACGCACGTGATTGTAAGGCTTATTTCGCTCAAATGTACCTGAGCATATTCTCAAGAAAGCAATTCTATTTCGGTGATTCGGATCCATATTGGCGTGGATCTTAAATATAAAACCTGAAAATTTCTTCTCATCCGGCTTCACTTCACGATCTTCCGTTCTACGGCTTTTAGGTGCCGGAGCTATTTTGATAAAAGTATCTAGCATCTCGTTGATACCGAAGTTATTTACTGCTGAACCAAAGAATACCGGCGCTACTTTTCCCTCCAAATACTCTGTAGGATCGAAATCAGGATATACTCCATTAATCAACTCCACATCTTCTCGAAGTTGCTTGGCAAAGTTACTCCCAATTAGCCCATCCAATTCTGGGTCATTCACATCTTCAAATGACTGACGTACATCACTTAGCTTTCGCTGAGAGGGAGTAAATAGATTCAGCTTTTGATCGTATAAATTGTAAACACCCTTGAAGCTTTTGCCCATACCTATAGGCCAAGAAAGCGGACGGCATTGAATATTTAGCTTTTGCTCCACTTCTTCGATCAACTCGTACGGATCACGACCTTCTCTATCGAGTTTGTTGATAAAGCAGATCACTGGAGTATTTCTCATCCGGCAAACTTCCATGAGTTTCTCCGTCTGAATCTCCACACCTTTTACGCAGTCAATCACCATAATTACTGAATCGACCGCAGTCAATGTACGGTAGGTATCTTCTGCAAAGTCCTGGTGACCGGGAGTATCGAGCAAGTTGATTTTGATGTCCTTGTATTCAAATCCCATAACAGAAGTCGCCACAGAGATACCTCTTTGCTTCTCTATCGCCATCCAATCTGACTTGGTTCCCGTATCGATTTTATTCGACTTCACGGCACCGGCAGTCTGTATCGCACCACCAAAAAGCAACAACTTCTCAGTTAGCGTGGTCTTACCCGCATCAGGGTGAGCAATAATGGCAAAGGTTCTACGCTTCTGGATTTCTTCTTTCAAACTCATGGGAGACATCAAATTAAGGGTGCAAAGGTAGGGAAAAAAGCCTGAAGGGAATTTAAAATTGAAGAATTGAAAATTGAGATTTCTGTGCTGCCCCCTTCATCATTGTATATTCTTCATTCGACATTCATCATTGAATAAGCGAAAGGGTTTACTGTAGGAAGTAATGACTGAAGTCCAAATTGCCCTCGTAAATCGTAATTCAAAATTCGTAAATACAACGAGTTAATATTCCAAGATTCCTTCTGTAATAAACTGTGATGCTCCCTCGTGACTTCCATGGAGCAGAATCCGGAAGGTAGTTCCTTTGCCTACTTCGGAATGTTTGACGAAGATTTTACCTCCGTGATAACCTTCCACAATTCTTTTGGCGAGAGTCAGCCCAAGTCCCCAGCCTCTTTGCCGAGTGGAAAATCCAGGATTGAAAACACGGCGGTACATGCGCTTTTCCATTCCTTTGCCCGTATCTGTGATGTCAATGATCACAAATTTGTCGCTGTCCTGAAGTATTTCAATGTCAATTTTCCCTTTACCCTTCATCGCATCCACGGCATTTTTGCAAATGTTCTCGATCACCCATTCAAAAAGTGGCTTATTCATCATCGCATCCAGATCCTTGGCATCTGCATAAATATTCATTTCCACTTTAGTAGAAATCCTCGGACGGAGGTAATTAATAGTGTCTTCTATCGTCTCAAATACATTTCCTGATTGGATCACTGGTTTGGATCCTATGCTACTAAATCGCTCCGTCACCATCCTCAACTTCACCACATCCTTGTCCATTTCGGTGATGATTTCTTTGTTTTCATCCCAGACGGGTGAATTGCGCAGGTAATCTATCCAAGCCATCAATGAGGCAATCGGGGTTCCAAGCTGATGAGCTGTTTCCTTGGTCAGTCCAGCCCACACTCGATTTTGCTCTGCAATTTTGCTTTGGTTGAAAAGCGCATAGGCCAGTACTCCAAAAATCAAAATAACTCCCAACTGTACGTAGGGGTAGTATTTTAAATTAATCAGTAATTCTGAGTTCCTATAAAAAATCTGAATATCCGCTTCAGGAAGTAAGATAGGCTCGTATTCAGCACGCATCTCAGCCAGCTCCTTTTTCAACGTTTCTACAGAATCCTCAGCACTTGCATTATTCTTAAAAGGGATATTTCTGAATTCGATGGGATTTTCAGTATCATCCACCATGATGATAGGTATGGAATAATTCTGTTGGATAATTTCCTGATTGATAAAAGTCAGATTTTCCATCGTGGTAGCCGCATATTCCAAGGCGCTGGAAAGCAGTTCTATTTGACGCCTTTCGCGCTCCCGCAATTCCTCCACCAAACTATTTGTATACCAGATTGAACCTGCTCCTATGAATAAGGATGCAGCAACAACAATCCATTTGACCTGCTTCTTGTTGGTGTAAAAGTCTAAGGAGGTAAGGTCTTGAAATCTTTTTTTCATTAATCGAACTTGATTACTATCGTTACTAACTTCCTAATCACATAGATAGTATGACTTGGAGATAGATTTTATCAGTTGGGAAGGCGTAGGCCTATTGAGTAAATTTATACTTTAATTCAAGTAGAGAAAATTAAACAACTTAAATATGAAATCGAGCATCCCTCGGGCGTCACACACCGGGATAATTAAATTGCATGCGAGATTCCATATGACAATTGAAAAACAAACAATAAACATATGAAAACGAACGACATCGGATTAGAAATCAAAGAAAGTAAGGTTTTAGTAGAAAAGCTTAATGACTTGCTTGCTAATTATCAGGTTTACTATCAGAATTTGAGAAATTTTCATTGGAATGTATCAGGCCCGAATTTCTTTGAACTTCACGCTAAATTCGAAGAACTTTACAATGCTGCTAATTTAGCTGTGGATGAAACTGCGGAACGCATCTTGACCTTGGGAGCCAGACCTCTTTCTTCCTATCAAGAATATATAGAAACAGCTACTATAAAGGAAGCAAAAGAGATCCAAGAGCCTACCAAAATGGTGGAGACGGTGAAAAGTAATTTGAACACCTTATTACAATTAGAAAGAGAAACGCTGGAAGCCGCAGAATCTTCGAATGACGAAGGAACTGCCTCGTTGATGAGTGATTACATCACTGCAAAGGAAAAGGTAGTTTGGATGCTTTCTGCATACCTTAGATAAAATACAAAAACCCGGCTCCATAAGGAACCGGGTTTTTCATTTAAGGTTATAAAAACCTTATTTCACTTCGAAGCTAGCTCTTCTAGCCAATTGTCTTGCGTCAGCAGAGGTTTTATCCACGCTAGTATCTTCACCATAGCCTTTGTAAGAAAGCCTTGAAGCATCAACACCGGAAGCTACGAGAACATCATATACTGACTTAGCTCTTTTTTCTGAAAGCTTCCTATTGTAATCTTCAGGCCCCAATTCGTCTGCATATCCTTTGATCTCGACACGTACTCCTGGGTTCTTTTTCAAGAAGTTTGACACATAGTTAGCAGCGCTAATAGAGTATCCAAGTGGCTTGGCACTATCGAATGCATAATACACATTTACATATCCATCATTAATAGCTTTCCTGAAGAAGTCAATTTGCTCTGTCACTTCTTCTACCGGACATCCGTTTGTCGATGATGGACCAGGAAGGAATGGGCATTTGTCAACGTGATCTGGAGTACCATCTCCGTCAGAATCCATCGTTGAGCCATGCGAATCTACTCTAGCTCCCGCAGGAGTATTAGGTTCTTTGTCCAAGTAATCAGGAATGCCATCACCATCAGAATCTTTCAACATGTCTTTGATGCCATTGATCTGCGTGGCCAGCTCTTCCTTAGTAGCATATTTATCTGCAGCTATATACCAATCAGCATGCTCTTCATTTTTACCTAAATAGAAGTTAAGACCAAGAGTTCCTGTCCACCAAGTGGCAGGTGCATGAACTAGTGGATTGGTATTAGGCTGTGCGGGCTGCACGTCGGCGTTGTACTGATTCCCATCCAAAGTATAAGTCTGTCTGCCATTTAGAATCATGGAAATATCACCTGTAAGCGCCACTCGACGACCTAACTTTAATTGACCAGTCACACCTGTAATGAAGTTATAAACGTAATCAGGCTCAGTGTTGAGGACCGTATACTCGTAGCTAACTCTTCCAGCTCCTGCTCCAAAATGGCTAAGAAGTCCAATATTTCTAGAAAAAGATTCAAAATTCATGATCCTACCAATGTTGGCAACACCCTGCAGATCCGCTCTAAAATAGTTAGTGGTAAAGGATGGACTGTGACCTTTAGCCTCCGAAAATGAACCGAACCCTATGTCTCCTTTGAAACCAAATTTCTCATTAAGCATGTAGCGCACGCCGAAATCTAGGTGCCCAACATTTAAAGTAGGCGTAAGGAAACCCGGAGTGAGGGGAGCCATGGCTTTGTTGAAACCGGCATTTGTTTCTAGAGACCAGTGATTAAACTCATTTTGGGCCAGAACAAGATTCGTAAGTACCAAAAGAACAAGGGTGAGGAATTGTTTTTTCATTATAGGATGAAGGTGATTAGAATGACTGAGCAAAACTACACAAAATCCATGCTCGATGAGAGCTAAGCTTAAGCACAAAAAAGCCCGAAAATTCGGGCTTTCATTTATTGTAGGTTATTCCTTTTCAGGTTTTGGTTCTTCTTTCGCTTTAGTAGGCTCATTTAGATCTTCTCCTTTCAAGTAAGTAGGGAGATTTAACCCCGCCATATTAAAGAGATCATTGAGAGGTGGGACAGTCTTCATCATACCAGAAACAAAATTGGCTGTGGAGCCATTCCCGTTTTCATTATTTCCTGAATCCCAAACAGTAATCTTATCGATTTTGATGTTTTTCACTGCTTCCACCTGAGTTCTGACTAACTCCGGAAGTTTCTCAATTAAAAGTAATTGGAATGCTTTGGTAGGATCTCCACCTGCCGCACTTACTACCTCACGATAACCTTCTGCTTGCTTTGTCAATATTTCATAAAGGCCCTTCGCCTCAGCTTCCATTTTTGCAAAGATAGCGTCAGCCTCGCCTTTTGCTTGTTCTCTGATTCGCTCAGCCTCTGCTTGAGCATCTATGATTGCCCGTTGCTTAGCGATTTGGGCAGGTATCACCACATTGGCATGCTGAGTAGATCGCTCACGCTCAGCTCTAGCATCTTCAGCTTTTTGCTCAGCCACATAAGACTCTTCGAGTGCTCTTGCACTTTGGACTTTCTCTGATGCTAAGGCAGTTCTTAAGGCTTCCGCTTCTTTTTCTCTTCTCAGTGCATCAGATTGTGCAATTGAGATTTTAGCCTCATTCTCTCCTTTGATAGCAATAGCATTCGCTTCCGAGGTTTTCACCCGAGTATCTCTTTGCGCTTCAGCTTTACCTATGCTCTCGTCTTTTGCTGCTTCCGCTATGCTGACTTCCCGGTTTTTATGGGTTATAGCTATTTTCACATCACGGTCACGCTGGGTATCGGCTATCTGAACGTCCTTTTCCCGATCAGCAAGTGCTTTACCAGTTTCACCTATTTTCTCCTGCTCAGCCACAGAGATTTTTGCCTCGTTGATTGCTTTAGCAGCAGCTTCTTTTCCAAGCGCCTCTATATAACCTGACTCATCCTTGATATCCGTTACGTTTACGTTTATCAGTTTCAAGCCGATTTTCTTCAATTCGCTGTCTACATTTTTAGAAATACTCTCCAGAAATTTATCACGATCAGAGTTGATTTCCTCAATAGTCATCGTAGCAATCACCAAACGCAACTGACCAAAAAGAATGTCTTTTGAAAGCTCTTGGATTTGCTCATGAGCCAAGCCAAGCAAACGCTCGGCAGCGGTATTCATCGTATCCGTATCGGTAGAAATAGCAATGGTAAATCTACAAGGAACGTCTACCCGAATATTTTGACGGCTTAGTGCATTAGTCAAATTGGCTTCAATAGAAATAGGCTTTAAGTCCAGATAAGCATAATCCTGAATCACTGGCCAGATAAAAGCTCCACCACCATGAATACATCTTGCCGAAGTACCACCGGTTTTACCATAAACGACGAGGATTTTATCTGAAGGGCAGCGTTTGTATCGGGAGACAAGTGCCAGAATAGTCACAAAGGTGACGATCGTCGCGACGACGATGAGAATTAAAGGATCCATAAAAGAATTAAGTTAAAGCTTTTCTACGATGAGGATATTACCACTTTCTACACGTTTGATTTTAACGGTGGCGTTTGTTTCTATTTTATCTTGTTCAGTCATTGCATCGATCTCACGGACAGAACCATTCAGGCTCACCATGATTTTACCTTTTCCCTGCATTCTGCCAGGGATAGCTAAGTAAACGTCCGCGATTTTGTCCAATGTTTTTTCTAAGCGAAAAGTATTGTCTTCTCCCAGCTTTTGAATCTGTTTGATGATTAGAAAAAAGAAGTAAACAAAAGCAAAACCTACTGCTAGACTAATGAATATGAGTAATTTGGAATTTGGAATAAGCTTATAAAATGAGATTCCCGTCCAGCTAAAACCAAGTAAGAAATTGATCAAATTTCTTAGAGAAAACATCTGAAATGGAGCTTCAGCCCCATCTAGGTCACCATCGAAATCAGCTTCTAAACCATCCGAGCCGCCTCCACCCACAAACGTCAAAATCGTCTGTAACACGAAAATCAAGGAAACAGGTATCGCGATATACCAGAATATCTTGAGTTGAGGGTCTAATCCATTTAAGAATTCCATGACACTTGAAGTTTAGATTTGATTCAACACCACTTTGTTTCTTTCAATGGTTGAATTAACTCTAATTATATCGAAAAATCTCCTAATTCCGCCGTTTGGGGAAGGTTTATTTTAAAGGAAGATCTCGTAAAAAAATATTACTCAGGCTAGGCACCTGTTTTGGTTGGACAAAAGCACCTCATTCTGGAAAACAAAAGCCCAAATATTCAATATATCTGGGCTAATTCAAGTATTATACTCAATCACACTGAATGGTCTTCTCTAGTTTAGAGGGGTCAAAACCTTTTTCTGTTACTGAAGCTACTAGCTTTTGGTAGACCTCTTCATTCATCACTGGCGTCCTCGACAAAATCCAGAGATACTTACGATTTGGATGACCTACTACTGCATAGGAATAATCATCCGCCAAATCGATGATCCAGTACTTCCCTTTAAATGGCCAGAAGAACTGAACTTTGAGCTTGGCATTTCCAGACCCCTCTTCCACAAATGCCTTTGCTGTTGCAGTTTTCGTGGTTCCTTTATCAGGAAGGTTACATGTATTTTCTACGTTTATTGTTCCATCCTCATTAGCAGAATAGGTGGCTTTGGTACAGGTACATCCTCTTTGGAAGGATTGAGGAAAAGAAGCTATTTCAAACCATTCTCCAGCATACTTTTCTAAATCCACATAAGGAACTGTTTCCAAATGTTGAGCTTGAGCTTTCTGTGAAAAGAACATAATGCCGGCAGCAGCCAAAATTGGTAATGCTAAGGCTAATTTTTCAGATCTATTTAAAATTCTCATGTTAGTTAGTTTAGTTAAAATTAAACGGCGCCGTTGCTCTGTTTTTATACCCATGATAACTGATCGCTATAAAAAGCAGGATTGCTCCCAAGAGCGCTGTCCACTGTAGCTCGGGTATACTTCCCCAATGTCTAACTGAAATTGCAATCAATGCCCAAACTCCAACACAAGCAAATTCCCTTAGGTTTCTTGTGAAGATCATAAAGAGGTTGAGGATTACGGCTACGATTATCATAACTATAGCCTAAGTGATCTCTGAGTCCCCAGCTCCCCAACCGGCTTTTCCAAGGTAAGCTGAAATGTTAGCAATAGTAGCCACAGCAATCCACCCACTGTAAAGTGCAATAGGCCACCATAGCCAAAAGATAATTGGTCGAGGCGCATCCCACCGCTCCATGTTTGTATTCAGAATAGTTATAATAAGATTAGCTAAAATCCCCAACATAACGATTACGCTGATACCCGTATATTCCATCAGCCACATGTAAACCCACAGGCCATTCCCGATATTTGCCATGATCAAATAGGGACCGATTTGAGTCAGAAAATCAGAATCTTTAGTGGAGCTAAAAGCACGAGAAATAAAGAAGATCGCCTGTGCGAAAAGCGCTAAAAATATCAATCCCCAAATAGAAAATGCATAACCTGCTGGCGTGAATAGATTTTCATAGTCCGCACTAAGCGAACTAACGGTTTTGCCATCCAGGCCTTTTGCATTCACCCAGTAATTCCAAAATATTACTACGATCAGCACGATCATATTCAGGATGGCATATGCTTTATGTGATTTTTTCATAGTTATTTCTTAACTGGGGTTAGTTGCTGAAGTAGTGTAGGAATTAGCTCCGTGACCGTAGGATGAGTTTGCACAGAATTCATCAGGGTTTTGTAACTCATTTTGCCATACATAGCGGTTAAAAAAGTCCCGATGATTTCATCTCCTCCTGTTCCCAAAACTGCTGCTCCGAGGATTTGTTCAGAATCTGCATCTACAATGACCTCCATTTTCCCCTGAGTTTCTCCTTTCTCCTTAGCCCGCGAAATATCACTCATCGCCATACGGGCAAAGAGTAAATTTTTACCAGATTCCTTTGCTTGAGAAAGTGTCATACCCGCCCGTCCAAGTGGGGGATCTATGTATAAAGCATAGTTGATAATTCTATCGTTGACAGTTTTTTTCTTATCACCAAAAAGCTGATCTACCATGATCTCATAGTCGTTGTATGAAGTGTGCGTAAAAGCCCCTCTGCCATTGCAATCTCCCAAAGCGTAAATGCTTTTAATAGTTGTTTCAAGCTTCGAGTTCACTTCTACATAGCCTCTATCGTTGACCGTGAGATCCGCATTTTCGGGATTAAGAAGATCGGAGTTGGGTATTCTTCCTGTCGCAATGAGCAGATGTGATCCACTGACTTGCTTATCTTTTCCTTCCTTGTGAAAAGTAACTGTGGCGCCACCAGATTTCTTGTTTTTACCTCGCAGACATTTGGCTCCGCAAATCACTTTTATCCCTTCATTTTCTAAGATTCCCCTGACAAGGTCTGACGTGTCATGGTCCTCTTTTGAAATCAGATAATTACCCATTTCCAAAACTGTAACTTTAGATCCGAATCTTCTGAAAATCTGTGCGAACTCTAGTCCGATATAACTTCCGCCCACAACGATTAGGTGCTCAGGAATCTTTTCCAACTGAAGTATTGAGGTATTTGTGAGGTAACCCACATCAGCAAACCCCTCTGGAATTCTAGCTCTAGCTCCTACATTGAGGAATATTTTGGATGACTTCAGTACTCGAGAACCTACTTTTACCCGAGTTTTATCCAGAAGAGTAGCTGTCCCTCTGATCATGGAAATTTGAGGCGAATCAGCAAGCGCCTTTCTTAATCCTAACCTAGAGCTAGAAACAATTTTATCTTTTCTCTTCTTGATAGCTTTCAAGTTGACTTTGGGCGACTTGGGCACTTCAATTCCCAGATTATGCGCGTTAGCTATTGCCCAAGCAGCTCTTGCACTGGCGACGTAGGCTTTCGTGGGCGTACAACCTGTGTTGACACAGGTGCCTCCAAGGACTGCTTTTTCCACTATAGCAACTTTCCACTTTTCTTTGGCTAGAGCCAATGCAAGCGGATTTCCAGCTTGGCCAGAACCAATTATGATGGCATCAAAAGTTTCTACTCTGTCCTCTGTCATGCTCAAAAAATTTTTGGTGAGTAATTTTCGTTTCACTAAAAGTTACAAACAGAAAGCCAAAGACAAAAAAAAGGAGCCCGATATCCAGACTCCTTCCCTTTAATTCACTAAAAATATATGCTTAGATTTTTGATAGAATCAAGCTCCTTACATTTCCATGAAATTCATTAATGGCTTTTGTATGAAAATAGGGATAGATGAATTTATCTCTGAACATGGAACCACTTCGATAGAAGGTCTTATGAGAAACTTCAGTTTTTCCATTTGGCAATGTTTTAAATCTGATCAACTGGGATCCTTCTGACTTTGAATTTTCCAAATAGCATATTTTAATCAGGTGGTTTTTCTTGTTCACTTCCTTTACTTCATGTCCTACTACTAATTTCACAGCCCCGCTGAAGACATGAAGAGTTAGCAAAATCACTTGTCCTACACCTATACCTCCAGTGTATACTTGCCCAGGAAAAACTTCTTCACCGTTTATTCTTGAATACAATTGCTTGAATCGGACCATTTTACCTCCCCAGGCTTTTTCAGGTGAGATATTGACATAACTATCCCAAACACTATCAAAATCCTCATCATATATATAGGTTTCTAGGTGTTCGTGATAATTTGAATCCATTTCCTGATGGCATATTGACTTGAGGTTGGCAATATCAAGATCTGAGTCAACTATCTTTTCTGTGGTGATTTCTTGCATGGGTTGTATTGATTCTCTTTTGCGATTGGTTTTTAAATAAAGCGAAAGTGAAACGATTACCCAACCGTTTGGCCATAATAGGGGTGATTTGATGAAAATCTGATAAATTTTATCCATCATAAGTCCCAACGCAAAAAAAAGAGGAGCCTTTTACAGCTCCTCTATAATTAAAATGCTCTTTTTTCTAGATGCTCATCCAGATCAACCTTGTCAATGCCTTTAGACATCCAAACTGGTGCATTAGCTCCTTTCAGATGATGATCGAAGAATTCCATCATTCTTACGGAGTAATCCTTTCTGTTTTCGAGTTTGCCCAAACCGTGATTCTCACCTTTGTACTGAACCAAAATCACTGGCTTTTTCAATCTTCTTAACGCTGAGTAATACTCAATTCCCTGAGTGAAATCTACCGCTCCATCTTTATCATTATGAAGCATCAACAGTGGCGTAGTTACATTCTTCACATGATAAACTGGGCTATTACGTTCGTAAGACTCCCAGTTTTCCCAAGGCGCACCAGTAAATCTACCCTGAGAAGCTTCGAAAATCGACATATTTCCTCCACCTGAATTCCAGTAGATCAAATCGTACATAGAAATCATATTGGTTAGCGGAGCACCTGCTGCCGCTGCTTTGAACATATCCGTCTGAGTAATCAAGAATGCCGTCTGATACCCACCCCAAGAGTGACCATGGATCCCGATATTTTCCTCATCGATTACGCCTGTAGCTATAGCTGCTTTCACACCAGGGATCACACACCAAACTGCTGACATTCCTGGATCATCCATCGTATAGACGATATCTGGAATAAATACAGCAAAGCCATTACTGGTGTATATATTTGGATTCCAGCCCGTGCCGCTGTATCCAGGATTCACCCAGTTGTGACGGGTCTGAGAAAGCTTTTCGTAGTAATAAACTACCGTTGGGTATTTCTCTCCTTCTACATAATTGGCTGGAAGGAAAAGTGCTCCCTGAAGCGTATCACCTTTATCCGAAACATAATCCACTAATCTGGTTCCTGATGACCAAGCATAATTGCCAGCATCAGGAGCATTTTCTGTCACTTTCTTAGGTGAAGAAAGCGAAGCATCTGCCGTGTAAATCTGATCTGGTTGGTTGAATGTTTCCTTGTTGAAGAAATACACTTCAACATCCTCAGCTTTCTTCAAAGACCCTACGCTTGCATCTTCCCAAACCAAAGCTTTCGCGCCTGGTAACAATCCTTTTTTTGAATTACTGATTACAGATATACCGCTTTTCTTAGTCCACTCACCGTAAGTTTGGATGTAAAGTGGCTTACTTAGATTTACACCTTTTTCATCTGGATCAAGAGAAAAGCGATACTGATATCTAATTTTATCTGTTCTCCCGTTTTGGGTCAAATTCATTGCCTTAGCTTTCCCCGTAACTGGTACTTGCCAGATATCCCAGCCATCATTGAGTAATACATACTGACTATCACTACTCCAGCCAAGTGAGCCTTCAAGTGGCTTTATCACATTGTGATCATCATCTACATTCACAAATGTCACTGGCAAACTAGCTGTCAAATTCATTTCCTCACCAGACGCGATATCATAACTGTAATAGTTACCATCGTATCCATACATCAACTTCGTACCGTCCGGCGAACTGCGAGGGTAAGAAGAATAACCCGGAAGATAGAAATTGGTAAACAAGGTCTTTTTCTCACCTGTCATTAGATCTACGATATAGAAGTCACGGTAATTTTGACCATCCAAATTAGACTCTAACTCATAAGCCTGATTGTCTGAACCAATCGCATATTTCTCTTTGTCTTGAATGCTCAAATCACGCATCGTGCTATCCTGAAGCTGAATATGCTTGCCTGTAGCTACATTATACATTGCGTAGAAACTGTAATTCTTGTCTTGATTTTCCAGCACCTGCTGGCGTGACTGAAGACGGCTATCGTTCCAGTGCCAGATAGTCATATCTGGTTTATCTGCATCGTTGTCTTTTGGACTTACTTTTCCAGAGTCCAATTTGGAAAGTGCTTTCTTAAGATCTGCGATGGAATTCATAGAAGTGTCTGCCATGATCCTCTTCATTGCTTCCGCTTCTGCTAGTTTCACTGAATCCTTATCTACCTCTTTCTTCGCCTCTTCTTTTTTGGCTAAAACGAGCGGATGAATACCATAAAAAAGTCTAGTCAAATCCTCGGACCACATTGGGCGACGGTTAGGACTGATCGTATATTCTTTCGAAAAGCCTGTAGAATCTTTAGCTGGATCATACACTGTCACTTGAGGACTTGATAGGTTTTTCACCCCAACTAATTTCCCTTGATCTTGCTTGTATTTTTTGTCCTTGACCATTTTCAGCGCAGCGAAAGCCTCTCCGCTTTCGGTCCAGTTGATAGACTTATAAGCAGCCTTGTCCGAGTCTAGCACAGAAATGCTGTTGTTGTTCAAGTTGAATAAGTAGATACCATTTCCAGATTCGTTGGCAGCATCTACTGTATATGCCAAGTAGTTGCCACTCTTATTGAAAGAGAATTCAGCAACGTTTCCGAGATTCTGCGTTTTTTTTGTGTTAAGATGATAGATCAAAAGATCAGATCCTTTGGCATCTCCGCCACCGTCTTTGGTCAGGTTGACAGCAAGATGAGTGGAAGCATCTTCGTTGAAGGAGAAATTGCTTACGTTCTCAAAAGTCAACTTGTCTTCTTTCTCCTTTGATCCCAATTTCATTAAGGTGAGCTTGTCGTGAAGCGGTTTGCCCTTAGACTTTTTGTTTGCTTCCTTCTCCTTAAAAGTTGGATATTCTTTGAAAGCAATCCACTTGCTGTCCTCACTGAATTCAATGGATGGATAAGTTGTGAACCCAATTTTAAATCTCTGCGTGGAATCGGGATCACTTACATATTGAAGAATAACTTCTCCATCAGCCTCTAAGGCAGTCATTCCGTAGGCAATCCATTTCCCGTCAGGAGAGATTTTGAAAGAACCATTGTTCATATATTTCCAAGTTGGAATATCCTTCCAAGTCATTGGCTTGGGCGCATCATCCTGAGCAATTGCAAAGTTGCATATCAGGCAAAAAAGCCATAAAAATGTAAAGAGTTTTTTCATCTGTTTATATTTTGATTTTCAAAGGTCAGATGGAATCTCGCATTGTTAATAATTTCCCCAGATTATGTGGATTTCAACTTGCTCGATTTCATAGTGAATTATGTTTAGGAGTGTAAAATAAGTTTTTTTAGAAGAAGTCGGTTGTCAAATTGATGGATGAATTAATAAATGGGATGAAATTCTGGATTCAGGTCTCTGTAAAAAGCAAAAAGTCCCAAATCTTTCGATTTGAGACTTCTCTTAAATTCATTTATTCTGACAAGTAATCCACTTCCTGAAATCTGACCACTATTATTTCTTATAAACCACTTTTCCAGCTACCACTGTCATTGCCACTGTGGTTTCCAATATTTCATCCTCCGGAACTTCCATGATATTCTTATCGAAAACCGTGAAATCTGCAGCTTTACCTACTTCAATGGAACCTTTGAAATTTTCTTCAAATTCTGCAAATGCGCCATCTAAAGTATAAGATTTTAGCGCCTCTGCACGCGTCATTTTCTGATCTCCTTCGTAGCCTCCATCAGGCAATCCCTGCAAAGTCTTGCGTGTCACAGAAGCATAAAAGGAAGGAATAGGATCAACTGGCTCTACTGGAGCATCCGTTCCGTTGGTCACTACCGCTCCGGATTGCATCAATTTCTGCCATACGTAAGCTCCATCTATAATACGCTTTTCACCCAATCTATCGATAGCCCACGGACGATCTGAGCTCAGGTGAATGGCTTGCATAGCTGCAATCACTCCTAACTCACCGAACCTAGGAATATCATCTGGATGAATATGCTGCGCGTGCTCGATACGAAATCTCAGTTTTTTGGAATCTGGATAATTAGCAAAAGCAGCCTCGTAGCGATCAAGAATCTCCTGATTTGCTCGGTCACCGATGGCATGCGCACAAACTTGAAAACCTGCTGGAATAGCTTTCTCGGACACCTCCGTCACTACCTCCATAGGTAGAGTTTCATGACCACGATGTCCTGCCCTATCTGTATAATCTTCCAAAAGCCATGCTCCCCGCGATCCTAGCGCTCCATCACAATTCAATTTAATAGATCGAACTGTCAATAGGTGATCAACCGAATCGATCATAGGTCCTCTTTCATACCATTTCTCCAAAAGTGCAGGTTGAGTACCTGTAAGCATCACATATTGGCGAACTGTAAGCTTTCCTTCGTTTTTAAATTTCTGAATAAGGTCGATCGTAGCTTGCCCGCTTCCAGCATCATGGAAACTTGTGATTCCCTTTTCATTCAATTCCTTCAGAGCTAAAGTCAACGCTTGCTCAGCTCTCTCTGGAGTCTCTGCTGGAATCAATCGACCTACTAACCCTGCTGCTCTTTCAGAAAGTATTCCTGTAGGATTTCCCAATTCGTCTAGAATAATTTCACCTCCTTCGACTTGTCCTGGTCTTTCACCTTTTAGATTACTGATGCCCGCAAGTTCTAGGGCTTTGCCATTGGCAAAAGCTGCGTGTCCACTTGCGTGAGAAAGGTAAACAGGGTTGTCAGGAGAAACTTCGTTCAGCTGCTCATTAGTCTGAAATCCTTTCACCATTTTTTCAGGCTTCTCTATCCATTTGTCCTGATGCCATCCCCGACCAGTGATCCAATCGCCAGGTTTTGCTTTGGCAACAGCCTCAGCCACTTTCTCGACTAGTTCATCGTATGTTTTGACATACATGAGGTCAAGTTCTAGCTTGTTGTAACCTATTCCCATCAAGTGGGCGTGGGATTCGATGATACCAGGAGTCATTGTTTCCCCTTGGAGATCGATAACCTCCGTGTTTTCTGATTTATGTTTTTCGATTTCTTCGGTTGTGCCTACGGCCAAAATCATCCCGTCTTTCACAGCGACTGCTTCAGCTGTGGGCTGAGATTCATTGACGGTGTAGATTATCCCATTGGTAAAAATTAGATCAGCGGGCTCGGCCTTATCCGAGGAGCAAGAAATGAGGAATATCCCCAAGATTGCAAGTAAGTATATGTTCTTCATGGATTTATATTATATCCAAAACTACCCTATTTCAAACAATCCCAAAAGCCAATCCTGTAATTAGCGTATCCAGATCTTGCCAGATTTGGTGACTTTCCCATCTATCTCCAGATTTAATATATAAAGTCCCGGAGCCAAAAATCCTGCTTGAATCTCCACTTCTATATTTGCTGGAATATCAATATCCGTGAGTAGAATTTGTCCAAGTGAGTTGATCAATCGCGCTTTGGCAGGCGCATTCGAAATCACTTTGATGGGGCCATCCGTAGGATTTGGATATATTTTGAATTGATACTCTCCATCTGGAAGTTGCGAAGAATCCGTAGAGCTCAGATAAATCAAACCACCAGCACGAGTACCAAGCACCAAGTCTGGAGAGCCAGATAAAGGCGGACTTACTAAGGCAATCCAGGTATTTCTCCCCAGTTTCGTCGGCAGATTCTGTTCACCTACTTGAACCAAAACTTCCTGACGCGTATCTGAATTCATGAAGTCATCAATTTTCATCAAGAAGCCATTTCGATCCACTGCGTAAAGATTAGGCTTGGGTAGTAGTTCTACTGCGATGGAGAGATTTCGATTGGCAGGATTGTCCACAAAGCCCAGAAAATTTTCCTGTAGCAAGGTCGTCTGATAAGTAGTGAAATCCACTTCATACAGATCTAAGCTTCCATTTTGCGAAGCCACTAAGAGGTGGTCTTTTTGTTGGTAGGTGAAAAACTGAAGAAAATCACCACGCTGTGGATTGTAACCTGAAAAAGTAAGTGGATCGGATTGCATGTCATTCAGATCAAAAATCACCTGAGTAGGTATGCTAGCATTGTAATCTATCCCTGAAGCTAACACCTGAAGCGCTCCACTTTTATCCCTGAAATGTATATACTGGGCATCCACCAAATCTAACTGAGTGAGATTTACATATTCTCCTTGGACCAGCGAAAACATCCCATTGAAAACCTGAAATCTATTTCGAACAGATTTGACTTTACCTCCTTCAGTTACATTAGAAGTGACGAGTAATTCTCCAGAAGCTTTATTTCCTAAAAATATTGGGCGAGAATTTTCTCCCAGATCTATCATTTGATTTTGAAGAAATGCAGATGTATTTCCTCCGTCTTTTATCCTTAGGATAGAGTTTGAGAAATCAATCCCATAATTAACTGATGGTTCGTTGCTATTCAAAGAGATGATCAGCTCATTGTTTTGAAGCGTACCAATATGAAAAACAGGGAAGTCTGGCAGTGAACCGAAACCAGGAAGTTCATTGCTAAAACTCGTGAAAAAAGGAGTTTCATTTGTGCCTGAATTGGGTAAGAAATAAAGAACATTACACTCATCTCGACCAAGGAGCAAGTCGCTTATACCATCATCATCTAGGTCTTGATATAATATGGAATGCCCTCCTGAATGAAGGATTTTGTCATTTCCGTCAGCAAATTTGCGAGTATTTAAGTCTTGTCCCGAGCAAGTTTTGCCAAAAGAAATATCTCCACAGCCACAAAACTCAAAGTTTCCCCAGTGATTTTCTCCAAAGGCAAAACCATCAATATCCGCAGTCCCCTTACGCTCTACGCTGGTGTTTTTGTAAAACTCCATGTAATCGCCACCGGCAAAATTGAAAATGACTAAGTCCAAATCTCCATCTCCATCCAAGTCCTGAATCAGAGGAGTGTCCAAATTATTCGTTTGTATATTTCCTGAGCCATCAATTTTCAAGAAGTTTTGAGCTAACCCCCACGATACCTGATTGCCAGTAGTCGTATTTTTATATGCTTTAATACCTAGTGCCGTGGAAGTGAACAAATCCTTTTTACCATCTCCGTCAAAATCCTTGAACACCAGAAATCCAGAGATGTCGGTAGGAAAAGAATAGCTCATTTCTGGAAGGTGAGTAAAGGTTTCTCCTTCTTTTTTGAAAACTAGAAGCTGACGCGAGTTAATATCCCAGGTCACCCATTCCTCCACCTGATCTCCATTGAGATCTATAGTTTGAATCTGGGCAGAATTGATTCCACCTGCGAAAGCAGCACTTAGGTTTACGCCGTCAATTTCTACATGAGGAGACTGATTTATTTGAAAAATTTCTTGTGCGCTCAGCTTAAAACTGAAGAGTAGAAAAGTGAAAATCCAGATTTTTCTCATGAATTAGAAAAGGGCAAGTCAAAAATTAATACGTGAGTCGCAGTTCAAAGATGTGAATGATTCCTTTATTTTGGGATTAATTTCTTCAGAAACGATGAATGTCTCCATTTTATATACGATCTTCAAAAATAGTACTGGTGTCAGCACAGACACCCGGAAAATCGAAAAGGGCAATATCTTCTTTGCACTTAAAGGTCCAAATTTCGATGCCAATTCCTTTGCACCAACCGCTTTGGAAATGGGCGCATCGGTAGTTGTGATCGACGATATCAAGTATTTTGTGGAGGAAGACGAGCGTTATTTTTTAGCAGAAGATGGACTGAAGATGCTTCAGGATTTGGCGAATTATCATCGTAAAACTTTGAATATCCCAATCATAGGCTTGACAGGATCGAATGGAAAAACGACTACTAAGGAGCTAATGAAGGCTGTTTTGAGTCAGAAATTAAACGTATCCGCGACAGTCGGAAATCTTAATAACCACATCGGCGTACCGCTTACTTTATTGGAAATTGGCACAGATGCACAGATCGCTATTGTGGAAATGGGTGCAAACAAGCCAGGCGATATTGAAGAACTATGTCTCATCGCTGAGCCAACTCATGGTGTGATTACGAATATAGGCAGAGCACATCTGGAAGGAATGGGCGGGCCGGAAGGCGTGTTGAAAACCAAGACAGAATTATTTCAGTTTCTGAGATCCAATGGTGGAAAGGCCTTTATCAATTCTCAAGACCCAATACTTTCAAACCTAAGTAAGAGATTCGAAGACCCTATTCTTTATCCAGCAAAAGGTGATTACTGTGAAGTGACTTTTGAAGAGGCAAATCCCTTTGTAAAATTCTCTGTGGATGGTAAAGACGAAGTGTTTTTGAGCCACTTGATCGGAGCTTATAATTTTGGAAATATCGCTACAGCTTTGACGATAGGCAAGTTTTTTGGTGTGGAGATAGAAAAGGCTGTGAAGGCACTAGTTGAATATCAGCCTTCGAATATGCGCTCTCAGCTAGTCGAAAAGCGAAGTAACCTGATCATCCTCGACGCCTATAATGCTAATCCGTCAAGCATGGAAGTAGCTATTCGCACGTTTGGCGAAATGACTGGCAAAAAACATAAAATGCTGATCATCGGTGATATGTTTGAGTTGGGAGAGCATGCGGAAGCGGAACATGCGCGACTTGGAGAAATCATCAGTGAATATGAGATTGAAAAGGTCTGCTTCACAGGACAGTTAATAGTATCTGCCTTAGCCAAATACCCAAAGGCATTGTACTTCCCAGATCCTTTTTCGTTCCGCGTTTGGCTTCAGGATAGCAAGCTAGAAGATTACCTGATTCTGATCAAAGGTAGCCGTGGGATGAAGCTGGAAGGTTTGGTGGATTTTATTTAAAGAGGGCTAATAGTTCGGCCGGAGTAATTACTACAATAGTTGATAATCGATAATCCTTGGTATTCCGAGTCACAATGGCTTTGATAGCGGGATTTTGAAGTGCAACCTGATGCTGAATACCATCTTCAAAGTCTGAAAAGCCACTCTTGATTGAATTTTTGATTTCAAGTTCACCGACTGGAAGTACTTTAAAATATCCAAGTAATTTGTCGATGGAACTGTATGCTCGGTTTGAATTGAATTGTTTTTTTACTAGATAAAAAACATTTGTAACAATAATAGAACTGCAAAAGACTTCAATTTCTCTACTTGCAACCAGTTTAAAAATATTTCTAGCGTTTGCCGCGAAAGGCTCTCTGTCTAACAACGCATCTAAAATGACGTCGGAGTCGATGAAAAAACTAGAGGCCATGTTTTTCTTTTAGGTGCTCCCATTTTGCGTTCTCAACATCGTCCTCAGACATTCCTTTTAAAATACCGAAAAAATCTTTTAGATCTTTTGGGATCGGCTCAGTCCCATCTAATATCCTCTTCACAAGTTCAGGGTTCTTGGGCTTTATTTTCTCTAAAACTTTTTCCTTAGGTTCAGTTACATCCGATAAAAGCGTTTCTACCAAAGCAGATAAACTTTGCCCTTGCTCTTCGGCATACTTTTTTGCTTTTTCGGCAAGTTTTTCGTTGATGTCTAATGTTACCTTCGTTGTCATGACTTCTGGATTATTCGATATAATTTAAGAAGATTTCTTTCCTAATTGAAATCAATTTTGCTTCAATAAAGTTTACTCCCATGTCAGAGCATTGACGATTTTAAGGTTTCATTAATCACAAAAAACAAAAATAATGCGTCCATACTTGCCTTTTCTAGCCGCCCTAGCCGAACATAACTCCAAAGAATGGATGGATGCCAACAAGAAGTGGTACTTGGAAACAAGAGCTGAGTTTCTGGAAGACGTGGGAGTTCTGCTCAAAGGGATTGGTGAGTGGGAACCGGCTATGCTGGTTTTTCAGCCCAAAGAATGTGTGTTCAGGCAAAATAGAGACATTCGCTTCTCAGCGAATAAAGCCCCCTATAAATCCAATTTTGGGGCATACTTTTCTCCAAAAGGAAAGAAGTCGGAGGGGCCAGGATATTACCTCCAGATCCAACCAAACAATTCATTTTTGGCGGGAGGAATTTGGATGCCTCAAGCTGAGACCTTGAAAAAAATCCGAAAGGAAATTGATTACTCAGGAGCAGAACTCGCCAAAATTGAAAGCAATGCAGCATTCAAATCACTTTTTGGTCAAATCGAAGGAGAAAAACTCAAGACCAGTCCCCGAGATTACGAGGCTGATCACGAGTTTATAGAATACTTGAGGTTGAAGAGCTTTACAGTTTCTTCCAAAATCTCAGATCGTGACATAGAATCAGGAAACTTCCTCAACATCGCTTTAGATGGCTTTCAGAAAATGAGACCTCTTCAGGAGTTTTTGACTCAGGCAATTGAGGATGTAGAAGGTGGATCGGGAATATTATAGATCCAAGATTTTAGAATCAAGAACCTAGAATCCCGAGCCAACTACAAATTTCAAATCTCGAATTTTCTCCAGCGTAGCAGCTACTCCATCTTCTTTGTTGTGGTGAGTAATTTCGTTGGCTACAGCTTTGACTTCCATTCGTGCATTATCTACTGCGACTCCCCAACCTACCGATTGCAGCAAGTCTATGTCGTTATAATTGTCTCCAAAAGCGACAACTGAGTCCATCCCAAAATCATAGGAATGTGATAGAATCTTCTTCAAACCTGTGGCTTTAGAAATAGCTTTTGGGGCAATTTCCAGATAGGTTTCACTGGATCTATACAAATGCAAGTCAAGCGAATGTTCTGAGTGCAATTCTCCAAAAAGCCAGGCCATCTCATTAGATTCTCCCATGCACATTACTTTGTGAGCACCAGAATTGTCCTTTGACCAAAGATCCAACACGTCCTGGCCAGGAAGCCAACTACATTGAACTTTTGTGTTTTTTACCTCACGCTGGGACCAGTAATCATCTTTTTCCTCATACCAATTTTCACCCTGATACAAACTCACATGGATATCCGTTTTTTGTGTGAGTTGAAGGATTTTGGAAACCAAACCCACAGGAATGCTAACGTCTTCAAGCACTTCTCCATCCGCACTGAGCACATAGCCACCGTTGTAGGAAATCAAAGGCTGTGGAGTTCGCTTTAAGTCATGAAGTAAATGGCGCATGGCATCCGGCATGCGAGAACTGGCAAGAATCACAGGAAAATTTACGGGTAAATCTGCCACTACGGCTTTGAGGCGAGGTGATAGATCGCGCACTGAATTGAGGAGTGTGCCGTCAATATCAGAGCAAAAAGCTTTTATTTCCATTAATCGAAGTCGGACCAGTTGACATCATCAGCAAAATTGGCAAATACACCAAAGCCAATAACAGCTATAAAAATTATTACTGCAGCGAAGATTATAAGTTTGACTATCAATTCCGCCTTGACCCATTTGGCCTTCTCTGGATCAGTCTCTTTGTCCGTCGCCCATATGATCAGCATGATGAGACCGATCAAAGGAATGCGTTTTATCAGAACGGCTATTATCCAATCCCCCAATGAGGTAGGTGGCTTTTTGTATTCGTTTGGTAATTCCATGGATTAAATAGGTTTAGTTAAAATCTTTTGTGTCAAACATGTACTCCTGCATGGCAACATTCTCAGGATTTGTAGGGTCTGTTTGAATAAACTGCACAGTAATTTGCTGATATTCTGTCGCTTTTTCAAAATCTCGGAGATAAAGTTCTGCACACTTTCGGGCAAGAATTTCTGGCTGATTTCCTAGAATAAGCGGGTCGCCATTTTGTAATTTCAGATAAATGGTAGAAGTAGTTGAATCATCTGTAGTTGATTTACTCAGATTTACATTCATTCCTTGGAAATTCCCCAGCATCCTGATTTCCTCAGAAGGCATAAATCCTTCACCCATCATTGCTTCCATTCCTTTGAAAGCGAATTTTGCGATGTTCTCAGGATTGCATGAGCACGAACTGATTGCTGCTAGTAAAAATAGAAGGATAAAAATTCGATTTCGCATGTTGATTTCCAGTTAGAAATAAAGTCATGCGAATTTAAACAATCTTAAGTAGATCTCTTGGTGACGATTAAAATGGCTCTTTTGTCTTCAGGGTTGTGAGGGTTGTTAAGGTCTGGATAAGGGATGGCATCGATCAACCTTACTGCATATTCTTCGGTGGAAAATTGGACAGGATATCCACTGAATAACTCTTCTGTGCTGAGTTTAAGCTGATAATCTTTTCCGTCAATTGTAAGCATTCCTTCGATCATAATCATTCCTTGCCAAATGCATTCCCCTCCAGTTGGACATCTAGAATCTTGAATATCTATAAGTGTAATGGATATATTTTTAGGGCAGTTTTCAAGAGTCTCACCAATGGCCATTTCAAACTCCTTCGCCAGATCAAACCCTTCACACTCATTCTTATCATCGCAAGAAAACATAAGCGAAACAGACAAGAATAGAATCAATAGGTTGCGCATGGCGATTCGATTTATAGATTGCTCAGAAGTATTATCTATACGGATTTGAGGAAGGAAGTGCTACAAAGTGCTCTGCGCGAGCTAGAGATTAGCGGCATCCTAAAAAAACAAAAAAGCTTCACATTTCTGTAAAGCTTTTCAAAAGTGAATCCCGAATACTATTGGGAGAAACGTTGACCTTTCGGGATGCTCTAGCTAACTGAGCTAAATAGAGAATAAATACAAAAAGCTCCACATTTCTGTGAAGCTTTTCAAAAGTGGAGAATAACGGATTCGAACCGTTGACCCCTTCACTGCCAGCGAAGTGCTCTAGCCAACTGAGCTAATCCCCCTTTTGGTTTGCAAATATAGACGTAGGTTTTTGCTGTGCAAAGGAAATTTTACTCGGTAGAATAATTAATTCGAGTCATGATGCTGCGACCAAGTGTGACTTCATCTGTAAATTCCAATTCTCCGCCTACAGGGATTCCCCGCGCGATGGAACTTACCCTAATTCCTTTTTCCTTTAGCTTTTTTGCCAGATAGAATGAGGTGGTATCGCCTTCCATCGTGGCGCTAAGCGCCAAAATCACTTCTTGAATAGGTTCGCTTTGCGAAGCCACTTCCACTCTAGAAAGCAAAGATTCTATCTTCAATTCCTCCGGCCCAATACCTTGAATGGGAGAAATCACTCCTCCTAGCACATGGTATTTCCCCTGAAACTGATTCGTATTTTCTATAGCCAGCACATCACGAATATCCTCTACCACGCAAAGAATGGCACCGTCTCGGCGATGACTGATGCAAATACTGCATTCTTCTGCATCCGAAATATTATGGCAGGTTTTGCAATATTGGATCTCAGTACGCATACGAGTGATTGCCAAAGCCAAAGCTTCAGTGTTTGCCTCGTGCTGCTTGAGAAGATGAAGTGCTAGGCGAAGTGCGGTCTTCTTACCAATTCCCGGAAGTCGGGAGATTTCGGTGACAGCATCTTCTATCAGTTTGGAAGGGAAATTCAATTGTGAGTGGTTTTAAACGATTTCGGCTTGGATTCCAGCATCTAATATAGCCTCACACATAGGTTTTAGCTCTGTAATACTGCCTTTTTTTACTGCACATTTTCCCCTGTAGTGGATCGTGATCGTGCATTGCTCTGCTTGCTCTATGTTGTGCTTGCAGACTTTCATCAATATCTTGATGACATGATCGAATGTGTTGAATTCGTCATTGTACACAATCAGGTCGTTGGATTCAACATCTATCAAATCCTCCACCAGAACTTCTGATTCTTCGATATATGGAAATGGGTCGTTTGAATGATTCATTTTGCAAAATTAAGAATATTGGACAACTTAGCGAACCCACTTCAATACGATTTATGAATTCCCAATTAGTCCTCCTGGTAATCTGTTGTTATTTTTTACTTCTATTCCTTATTTCCTGGTTCACTTCACGTAAAGTTTCTGCCGATACTTTCTTCACGGGAGATCGCCAATCTCCTTGGTTCCTGGTAGCATTTGGAATGATAGGCGCCTCACTATCAGGAGTTACGTTCATCTCGGTTCCCGGAGAAGTCGGTAATTCTAACTTCTTTTACTTCCAAGTTGTTTTGGGCTATACGCTTGGATATTTCGTGATTGCCAAAGTGCTGTTGCCTCTCTATTATCGGCTAAATTTAGTGTCGATCTATTCCTACCTAGAAGATAGATTTGGCTTTTGGTCTTATAAGACCGGTGCTTTTTTCTTTATTCTTTCAAGAACTTTAGGTTCATCGATTCGCGTGTTTTTAGTCGCGAGTGTCTTGCAACTTATTCTGTTCGATTCATTAGGCATTCCATTTTGGGTCTCAGTGTTGATCACAGTCGGCTTGATCTGGCTATATACGCACCGTGGAGGCATCAAAACTGTCGTTTGGACGGATACGCTGCAGACATTCTTTATGCTTGCTGCAGTCGTGGTTTGCGTGATTACCGTGGGAAATGCTTTGAACTTCGACGGAGTGAGTGATTATGTGAAAACAGTCTCGAATGACCCGCGCTCCCAGATATTCAATTGGGACTGGAAATCAGGCACGAATTTCTTCAAGCAATTTATCTCTGGTGCATTTATTACTATCGTGATGACTGGCTTAGATCAGGACATGATGCAAAAGAATTTGACTTGCAAAAATATCGGCGATGCTCAGAAAAATATGTTCTGGTTTACGACAATTCTGGTCTTCGTAAACTTACTTTTCTTGGCTTTGGGCGTGTTGCTTTTTCTATATGCTGAAACTCAGGGCGTGCAGATACCAACTAAAACGGATGAGCTTTTCCCTCTTCTGGCTACAGAATATTTCTCACCTTTTGCAGGAATTGTGTTCGTGTTAGGTATCACAGCGGCAGCTTATTCCAGCGCTGACTCTACACTGACAGCCTTGACAACCTCATTTTGCATAGATTTTCTAGAGATTGAAAAAAGATATCCTGCGGAAAAGCGTGTTTCCGTTCGCAAGAAAGTTCACATCGTATTCACCTTTGTAATGTTCTTAGTGATTATGGCTTTTCACTGGATCAATAATCAGAGTGTGATCAATTCCGTCTTTGTGATTGCGGGATACACTTATGGCCCGCTGCTTGGGCTTTATGCTTTTGGCTTATTCACGAAGTATCAGGTCAAAGACAAGTTCGTGCCTTACCTAGCTATATTTGCTCCATTACTGACTTTTGCGATAGCATCCAATTCAGAAGAACTATTCTGGGGCTACAAGTTTGGCTTTGAAGCGCTGATCTTGAACGGACTGATCATGTTTGTTGGCTTGTATTTGCTTCGCAAAAATAAATCATAGCATTAATTACGTTTCAGGCTGTTAGAAAAAATTTGATATTTCAAGACCAAGAGCACTGTCCAAAGAAAATCAGCTTTCTTGAAAAAAATAAAAGTGGCCTACATAAGAAATAGTGAAAATCTTATGTAGGCCACTTTTGGTTAGCCCTCTTAATTGATCAAGCCGATTATTTATCTCTTCTCCTCCCAAGGAATATAGATCACTTTTTTGGTCTCAAAATATGCCTCTTTGAAGTAGTCCTGCATGTGATAAACCACGTAAGATTTGTCCAATTCCTCCATTTCCTCGTCTACCTCTCCGCCTTTCAGATAGAGAATGCCATTGGCAAATTCGCTTACATCTTCCTTACGGATTTTGTTTTTCACCCAAGGATAAAAATTAGCCATTCGAGTCACTGCCCGACTGATCACAAAGTCATATTTTCTAACCAACTCCTCAGCTCTGGCTTGCTGTGCTTCTACATTGGTAAGTCCAAGCTGCTTCACCACGTCCTTTACTACCGTGATCTTTTTCCCAATAGAATCGACCAAATGAAAATGTGTCTCAGGAAACATGATCGCTAGAGGAATTCCTGGGAAACCACCTCCAGTGCCAATATCAAGGATTTTGGTGTCTGGTTCGAAGGGCATCACTTTCACTATCCCTAGGGAATGCAACACATGATGCACATAGAAATGCTCCATGTCCTTGCGAGATATCACGTTGATCTTGGAGTTCCAATCTTCGTATAGCTCCTGAAGGTTGTCGAATTGCGCTAACTGAACCTCAGTAAGGTCTGGGAAATAAGACTGGATAAGTTGAGTACCGGAGTTCATTAAATGTGTTTTTCTTTGCCTGCGGCAATTTCGTATAGTAATTCTCTAGAGCGGTGAAGTTGTGCTTTCACTGTCCCTAGCGGTTTTTCCAATTCTTGGGCTATCTCTTCGTAGGACAGCTCGTCAAAGTAGCGGAGCTGTACGAGTTTTCTGTATTTCGCAGGAAGCTTATCCACAAAGATCCGCACCATCTCGATCCGCTGTGTACGGATGAATTCATCTTGCGGATTGTTATCATCATCTTCCACATCGATCGTTACGGAATTCCCTCCATCATCCGACATGGTTGTATTCAAGCTCATGGTTTTGAGCTTCTTCTTACGGATAAAATCAATGGTATTATTCGTGGCAATTCTAAAAAGCCAAGTAGAAAAGGTGTAATCTTTTTTGAAGCGATGCAGATTTTTGAACGCTTTTGCGAAAGCCTCCATCGTCAAATCCTCTGCATCATCTGCATCTCGGATCATTTTCAAGATCATGTAATAAACGGCCTTTTTGTAGCGCTTCATCAAAGAAGCGTACGCTTGCTGATCTTGGTGCTGTACGGCCTGATCGATTAACTCAAAATCTTCGAGTGCTTTCTTAGAAAAACCGCGTTCGTTTATTTCCATTGGATGTCTTTTGCCTGGTGGGATATAGTCCCTAAAATCCAAAAGTAACCTAAATACAAGAAATCAAGCATCCAGATGTTTTTCGGTGGTTTAGTTCCTTGGATCTTCCTTTCTGCCGCTTTGAAAATTCGGACAACAAGAATAGATCTCAATAGGATAATACCGAAAACAACGGAAAAATGTTCCCAGCTTTCCGCTAAACCGAAATAAATAAGCAATCCTACCCCTCCAATCCAGAATAATGCATGAGAAAAGGTATATAATCCAATCTTTCTCTTGTCTTCACTCCGGTAATACTTTCCAGCATTCATATGCCTTTTCTTTTGAATCAAGTATTCCTTACTGGTCTCTTTTGGCTTGGAAATCGTATTCGCTTCAGGATCTATAACAATTGTAGTGTTTCTCCCACTGGCATACTGATTTATAAAAAGATCATCATCCCCACCTTCTATATGCCAAAGTCCTTTGAATGCTTTTACTTCCATAAAGAACTCTTTGCGATAGCATAAATTCCTTCCAATTGCCATGAAAGGTCTTCTCCATAGACCGAAGGACATGTAATAAAGTGCTGTCAGCAAGGTTTCGAATTGAATCCAGTTATTTAAAAATCCTGGTTTTTGTTCATATCCAGAGAAACCAACAGCAAAAGTTTTATTGTGATTTCTTACCGGCGCAGTCATTTTCCGAATCCATTGATCAGATTGCGGCAGACAATCTGCATCAGTCAACAAAATAATATCGTTTTTGGCTACTTTGATACCAAGGGTGAGCGCGTACTTCTTTGCAGTCAGGTGTGCTGGTGTGTATTTGACTGTGACAGATCGAAGTTTTGGATAATTCTCCATCATTTTCTCCAGCAATCTCTTGGTACTATCGGAGGAACGATCATTGACTACCATTACATCGAAAGCGGGATAATCCTGTTCGAATATCTTGGGAATGAGCGTCTTAAGATTTGAAAACTCATTGTGAGCACAAATGACCACGGTCACCCCTTCTTCATTTGGCGAAGTAGATTGAGATTTATTGCCCGAGTAAAAGGCAGTCTTACCAAAAATAAATAACAGGTAAACTACCTGAACAAGTATTCCGATACCGAAGAATAACCAAAGTAAAAATAGGCCCATAGGTCGATTTTGCTGCGCAAATATAAAATCAAAATCAGCAAACCATTTAAGAATAAGCGTATATTTTTGTGGGCTGAACGGGACAGTCTGTAGAATGTCTCTCCAGCAACCCTTTATAGATATGAAGTTTACCTTAGAATACAGTGATTCCAAAAGCAAAGCCAGAGCAGGTGTAGTAAAAACCGATCATGGTGATATTCAAACTCCCATTTTTATGCCCGTGGGCACTGCTGGTTCTGTGAAGGCCGTTCATCAGCGGGAATTAGATCAGGATATCAAGGCTCAAATCATCCTTGGAAACACCTACCATTTATATTTGAGACCAGGACTGGACGTGCTGGAGAAAGCTGGAGGCCTCCATAAGTTCAATGGTTGGGAAAAACCAATCTTGACAGACAGCGGAGGATACCAGGTTTTTTCTCTTTCCGGAACACGCAAAATCAAGGAAGATGGTGTGATGTTCAAGTCACATATAGATGGCTCCAAGCATCATTTCACTCCAGAGAATGTCATGGATATTCAGCGTACAATCGGTGCTGATATCATTATGGCTTTTGATGAATGCACTCCTTATCCATGCGAGTACGGCTATGCAAGAAATTCTATGGAAATGACGCATCGCTGGTTGACACGTTGTATTGGCAGATTTGATGAGACAGAAGGGAAATACGGCTACAATCAAACACTTTTTCCTATCGTTCAAGGATCTGTCTACAAGGATTTGCGTACCCAAAGTGCAGAATTCATCGCATCGACCAATCAACAAGGAAATGCAATCGGTGGGCTTTCGGTAGGAGAGCCGGCTGAGATGATGTACGAGATGACGGAATTAGTCACTGATATTCTACCTAAGGACAAGCCGCGCTACTTGATGGGAGTAGGAACTCCGGCAAATATTCTGGAATGCATCGCTCTGGGAGTGGATATGTTTGACTGCGTAATGCCTACCCGTAATGCCAGAAACGGCATGCTTTTCACTTCTGAAGGATTTATCAATATCCGAAACGAAAAGTGGAAGGATGACTTTACCGGCATAGATCCAGCCATCGGAGGTTACGTGAGCACCTTTTACACTAAAGCATATTTGAGGCATTTGACCATCAGTAAGGAAATATTGGCTGCGCAAATTGCCAGTATACATAATCTGAGTTTTTACCTGTGGCTTGTTGGCCAAGCTAGAGAACATATCCTAGCAGGCGATTTTGCCGTTTGGAAGGATCAAATGGTAAAGAAAGTGAGCACCAGACTCTAATATGAAGATACTCGACAACCTGATCATCAAGGATTTTCTCAAGACCTACTTCTTCGTAGTGGTCATGTTGATTCTGGTGGTTTTGGTTTTGGATTTCACCGAGAAGAATGACTCCTACATCCGAAATGAGGTGCCTTCTAGTGAGATATTCAAGTACATGATTAATTACGGTTTGTATTTGAATAACCTATTGACTCCTATCACGGTCTTTATCTCTGTTATTTTTATCACTTCCAAAATGGCTGGAAGAACTGAGATCATTGCCATACTGAGCAGCGGAGTAAGCTTCATGAGAATGCTAAGACCCTTTCTCTTTGCTGCAATTATGATCGGTAGCGTGAGTTTTTTATTGAATGGCTGGGTGTTGCCTGGAGCAACAGAAGGCGTAACAAAGTTCCGAATCACCTATTTAGATAAGGAAAAAACCTCTTCTGAATCCAATTCTCATATCAAAGTTGGAGAATACTCTTATGCATTTATCAGTCGGTTTTACAAGATTACAAATACCGGACATAGTTTCACGCTTGAGACCATCAAGGATGGAGAATTAGTGGATAAGCTCTCTGCAGATAGAATAGAATGGGATACTGCCAAGCGAGTCTGGACTCTTCGGAACTGGAAACTTAGGGAATTAAGGGAACGAAAGGAGATTTATTCTTATGGGGAAGAACTAGATACTACACTTTCTATTCGGCCTGAGGACTTTGACTTACCTCCAAATCATCATGAGACATTAACACTTCCTGAACTAAGCAAACAGATTAAAATCTTGGAAGCAAGGGGAGCGGACAATGTTGGCTTTTATAAAATTGAGCGCTATGTGCGCTTTATGTCTCCTTTTGCCGCCATCATTTTAACTTTTATAGGCGTAATTATGTCCGCAAGAAAAACTCGTGGTGGGTCTGGTTTCCAGATCGCGATGGGCTTTTTGTTGGCATTCGTATACATTATCTTATTTATCCTATCCAGAACTTTCGCGGAAAATGGAGCAACCTATCCCATTTTTGCAGTTTGGCTACCAAATATTATTTTTGGTTTGACAGGTCTTCTACTTTACAAAACAGTCCCGCGCTAGATGAACGCTACGATCAAGGATTACTTGATGCTCCATTTGATTGTACTCATTTGGGGATTCACCGCTATTCTGGGTCTGCTGATCAGCCTCCCTGCTATAGAACTGGTATTTTATAGAACTCTGATTGCAGCTATTGGAGTTGCTGGCCTTTTCCTCTTGAAAAAGAAAAACTTACTCATGCCTTTTCCAGACATGATCAAAGTCACTGGGGTTGGATTTGTCATTGCCATGCACTGGATTTTGTTTTTCTGGTCCGCACAGGTTTCTACCGCGTCTGTTTGCTTAGCAGGAATGGCGACAACCTCACTTTGGACTGCTTTCGTGGAGCCTCTCTTCAATCGTACCAAGATCAAATGGTATGAAGTTGGGCTTGGCTTGATGGTGATTTCGGGTCTTTTGGTGATTTTCAGCTTTGAGTCCGGCTATTGGCTTGGACTAAGTATGGCATTGGCATCTTCTTTCTTGGCGGCAGTTTTTTCAGTTCTGAATAGTAAGCTAGCACACAAACACCATCCTTATCAGATCACTTTCTACGAGATGGCTGGAGCCTGTTTGTTTACACTTCTGTTTATGCCCATCTATTCTAATTTCATGACAGATGAAGGCCTAAAGTTAACTTGGGTTGGTTACGACTGGTTTTGGCTTTTTATACTTGGAGGGATTTGTACGGTCTACGCATTTTCGGTTTCAGTGGAATTGATGAAGAGACTTTCAGTCTTTTCGATCAACCTAACCGTAAACCTTGAGCCAGTTTACGGAATAATTTTGGCCGTTCTCATTTTTGGAGAAAGCGAAAAAATGACTCCACAATTTTACTTAGGGACTGGGATTATCCTGGTATCAGTGCTGACTTACCCTGTACTGAATTATATAAATAAAAGAAGGAAGCCAGTGAGGCCGCTAGGTTGAAAGGTTCTAAAGCGTTGTAATATCCTTCAGAGTTGCTAGCGCCGTTTTCAATTCATCAGTTGATATTTCCCCTATTTTTTCGATAAGTCTATCCTTTGAAATTGATCGGACATGAAATACCATGAGTTCAGACTCGATCTTCAAACCATTTTTCGGAGATGGTTTTAGAATTGGATTTCCCTGATAGCTTTTGATTTTGGAAGTTAGAGGAGCCGTGATTACCACTTAGGATCACTAATGGCCCGATTGCTCCGAGCCTATTACAGGATTTAGATCAGTCATCCAGATATCACCCTGCTTCATCTTCGATTTGCTTTAGATAATTTTCCATTCCTTCTTCTGCCACCATTAGAATATCATCATCCTGAGCTGCTTTGTTGTAAGATTTGACATATTCAGCTCTTTTTAGATGATCCAAATAGAGATTCAGCGCATTTTACATCAATTTATTCTTTGGCAGAGAAAGCTTTTTAGCATAATCGGCGAGCCTTTGAAGGAGGTCGTCGGGAAGTGTACTAGTGTAAGTTGCCATTGCGTTTTATATTTATGATTTAAAAATATAAACAACAAAACTCTGAACCAACAGTCTGACTAACTCTTTTATTTTTAGTGTTTTATAACAATTCCTCAACTTGAAAATAGCTCTTATCCCAACCAATCTGACGTGGCTTCTCATCAAACAATCCGAATACCGAAGAGCCAGAACCCGACATAGCCGCGTAATAAGCTCCATTTTCATATAGCTTCTCTTTTATAGAGACGATCTCGGGATGATTAGGAAATATG
Source organism: Algoriphagus aquimarinus (assembly GCF_900112005.1). Lineage (GTDB taxonomy): Bacteria > Bacteroidota > Bacteroidia > Cytophagales > Cyclobacteriaceae > Algoriphagus > Algoriphagus aquimarinus. The sequence goes on from NZ_FOKK01000012.1 coordinate 100,248, forward strand.
CTTGCCTCAAAGTCATTTACTAGCTCGTTTCTCCATCTACTTTTGTCTGCCAAAACCTCTTCAAGCTTTACTTTTGCCGCAGCTGGAGTCACCCCTGCATATGCTTCTTTGGTCCCAATGTGAATTCCTGGATTAATCAAAACCAGGTGAGTCCCTTTCAAGTCTAGTTCCACTGTTTCCAAAAGTTCTCCTCTCCCTCTGGCGATTTTCGGCGTATTCTCTATAAAGAAAGCACAGTCAGATCCGAGTTGGGCAGCATACTCTTCGAGAAAGAAATCATCCAAGATCAGATCAAAGAGATTATTCATGAGATTCAACGCAAATGCTGCGTCCGCTGACCCGCCTCCAAGTCCAGCACCCATCGGAATGTTTTTATGAAGGTGAATCGCTAGATGAGGCAAGTTTGGAAAGTCTTTCTTGAGAAGCTGATAAGCCTTGAGGATAAGATTGTCTTTGGAATCGCCAGGGACTTCCAGCCCAGTAGTGGTAAAAGTGGTTTTCTTGGTATCGATGACCATTTCCAGAGCATCCAAAAGAGGAATAGGATACATACAGCTCTCTATATCGTGGTATCCATCTTTTCTTTTAGCAGTAATATGGAGACCTAAGTTGATCTTAGCGTTTGGAAATGAAATCATTGAATTGAATGTTTGCTCAAAAATAGAATAAAAATCAGGGGATTTGAATTTTTCTCCAATTGAGAATTCGGTAAAAAATCTAGCATTTATTGAAGTAAATGTGGTATATCATTTTTCTTATTAAAAAAAAGAGAATAACTTTTGCATTAAGTTGAAGAAACTTGAAATCAGTACAAAATTTTGAAAATCGAAAATTTAGACAAATCATTTGCTGTAAAACAGGGGTAAATAGCAGGTATTGAAGATTTTTATTTTGAAAAAATAAATTTTACCTGCATTTTTTATCTGAGTAACTTGAAAAATGTAAAATTAAATATTGTAAGTCTGAAAATTCGGTTTTAAGTTTGTCATGTACTTCGGCATCAAGTCGGAGGTAACCTCGAAAAATAGTATGTATAAAGTAGTCATTTTGCTAAGCGTAATTATTCTCATTGGATTTTAAATGTGAGGCACTAGACTATTCTTTATAATGAAATAAAAAAAAATCTGAAGTGCCTCACTAACCTGAGGCACTTTTTTTATACCCCATGAATATGACCCTGAAAAAACACAGTTGGGAAATAAGCGACAATGACGAGCATCCAGCAGGTAAAGCCATGCTTTACGCTACTGGTATGAGCGATAAGAAAATGAAACAGCCATTTGTAGGGATAGCCAGTTGTGGTTATGAAAGTAACCCCTGCAACATGCACTTGAACGACTTTGCCGGTCTGATCAAAGCCTCCTCTCAAGAGCATGATCTGACCGGTTTGGTTTTTAATACCATTGGGATCTCTGACGGAACCACTATGGGTACGCTGGGAATGCGCTATTCCTTGGTTTCGAGAGAAATCATCGCTGATTCTATTGAGTCGTTTATCATTGGCCACTCGTTCGATGGTTGTGTATCTGTGGCTGGCTGTGATAAGAATATGCCAGGCGCGGTTATGGGAATGATACGTACTGACAGACCGGGTATTTTGGTCTATGGTGGTACTATCGCCTCCGGTAATTACAAGGGAGAAAAGCTGAACATCGTCTCAGCATTCGAAGCTTTTGGAAAAAGAGTCAATGGCAACATCTCAGATGAGGACTACGATGGAGTGATGCGTAATTCTTGTCCTGGACAAGGTGCTTGCGGCGGAATGTACACGGCAAATACCATGTCATCTGCTATTGAAGCAATGGGCATGTCGTTGCCTTACTCTTCTTCTTATCCGGCAAATTCTCCAGAGAAACTTAGAGAATGTCGTGAAGTAAACAAATACATGAGAGTCCTATTGGAAAAGGACATCAAGCCTAGCGACATCATTACTAGAAAAAGTATTGAGAATGCAGTCACTGTTGCGATCGCTTTAGGCGGAAGTACCAATGCAGTAATGCACATCATCGCGATAGCAAGAACTGCCAAAGTGGATTTTAACATTGAGGATTTCAAAGCGATCAATGCGAAAACGCCGATGCTTGGTGATTTCAAACCATCAGGAAAATTCATGATGGAAGACCTTCACGAGCAAGGTGGTGTACCTGCTTTCATGAAGTACATGTTGCAAAACGGTTTCTTACATGGAGACTGTATGACTGTGACGGGAAAAACAGTAGAAGAAAATCTAAAAGATATAGAACCAGTGACTGTTTCCATGGTGAACGTAATTCATCCATTAGAAACTCCTATCAAAGCTACTGGACACTTGTGTATCCTAGATGGCAATTTGGCACCAGAAGGAGCAGTAGCTAAAATCACAGGTAAGGAAGGTAATGCCTTTACTGGCCCAGCTCATGTATTTGATTCAGAGCAAGAGGCAAATGATGCAATTCGAGATCATAAAGTGCAAAAAGGCGAAGTACTTGTCATTAGAAATATTGGTCCAAAAGGAGGTCCTGGAATGCCAGAAATGCTAAAGCCTACTTCAATGATTATTGGAGCTGGATTAGGGGCAGACGTGGCCTTGATCACAGATGGAAGGTTCTCAGGTGGCACGCACGGATTTGTAGTAGGACACGTGACTCCTGAAGCTTGGAGTGGTGGGCCGATAGGATTAGTACAGAATGGAGATATTATAACTATTGATGCTGTAGGATTGAAGCTTTCTGTAGCCGTCTCCGATGAAGAGTTAGCCGAAAGAAAGAAATCCTGGAAACAAAAAGACGTCTCCGATTTGCAGGGAACATTAAAGAAATACAACAAATTAGTATCGACCGCATCCGAAGGTTGCGTAACAGACAAATTCTAAACCCATGAAGGATTCAATGATAAGAGGAGCTGACATCGTTGTTAGATCACTCATTGCCGAGAATGCGGAAATAATCTTCGGATATCCCGGAGGGGCAATAATGCCAGTTTATGATGCATTACATGATTATCATGATCAACTAAGACATGTCCTGACACGCCATGAGCAAGGAGCTATCCATGCTGCACAAGGATATGCTAGAGTATCAGGTAAAGTAGGAGTCTGTATTGCCACATCAGGACCTGGTGCTACTAATTTGATTACAGGATTGGCAGATGCTCAAATCGATAGTACACCTTTGGTTTGTATCACGGGACAAGTTGCTTCCCATCTACTTGGCACAGATGCTTTTCAGGAAACTGACGTAGTAGGCATCTCTATGCCTGCGACCAAATGGAATATCCAGGTCAGAAGAGTAGAGGACATCGCTCCAGCTATAGCCAAAGGCTTTTATATAGCTAAGTCAGGAAGACCAGGGCCAGTATTGATTGACATTACTAAAGATGCTCAGACTAATTTTGGCGAGTTCAATTATAGCAAATGCTTAGGTTTCAGATCTTATAGGACGCATATTCCTGTGGAGAAGTCAGCAATCCAAGAAGCTGCATTTTTGATCAATATGGCTAAGAGACCTTATTTGCTTTTTGGTCAAGGAGTAGTTCTGGGAGAAGCAGAGGAAGAACTGAAAGCTTTCTTGGATAAGTCAGGCATACCTGCAGCATCTACGCTGCTTGGATCAGGAGCCCTTTCTGAAGATCACCCAAATTATGTTGGTAAACTTGGTATGCATGGAAACTATGCTCCAAATTTACTGACTAATCAATGCGACGTTTTAATCGCAGTTGGGATGAGGTTTGATGATCGAGTAACTGGTGACTTGAAGCGCTACGCTAAACAGGCAAAAGTGATTCACCTGGAGCTTGACCCTGCAGAAATCAATAAGATCGTAAAATGCGAAGTAGCCGTGCTTGGTAGCTGTAAAGATAGTTTAAGTTTACTTGCTGACGCTGTTAATGTAAATGCTTATCCAGACTGGATGGCTAAATTCCAAGAGTTGGCTGATCAAGAGAATGCGACTGTAATACAGCCTGATTTGAAGCCTACCAAGGCTGGCTTGACTATGGGAGAAGTAATTCACCAAATCAACCAATACAAAGCAGACGATGCGATATTAGTAACTGACGTTGGTCAGCACCAAATGATTGCTTGGCGATATTTCAATTACAAAAAACCAAGAACTCAAGTTACTTCTGGCGGTTTGGGAACCATGGGATTTGCACTTCCAGCAGCACTGGGAGCTCAGATGTATGATTTCTCCAGACAGGTGGTTTGTGTGGTAGGTGATGGAGGTATTCAGATGACTATCCAGGAACTAGGTACGATTATGCAGACCAAAGCTCCAGTGAAGATTGTTTTGCTTAATAACAACTTCCTTGGAATGGTAAGACAGTGGCAGCAAATGTTCTTTGACAAGCGCTACTCATTTACCGAACTTGATAACCCTGATTTTGTCAAAATAGCTGAGGCATATAATATTCAAGCTCAGAAAGTCACCGAACGTGGTGATCTACAGGAAGCAATTGAAGATATGCTGATTCACGATGGACCTTATTTCCTCGAAGTAGTAGTGGAAAAAGAAGATAATGTATTCCCAATGATTGCCACTGGCTGTTCAGTGGAAGAGGTTAGACTTAGCTAAACCAACCCTAAATGAAACGATATACCATATTCGTTATTACCGAGAATTTCATCGGTATTCTAAATCGCATCACCATTATTTTTACCCGTAGAGGTATCAATATCGATGCACTTACAGCCTCAGAAAGTCGCCTGGAAGGGATCCATCGGATCACGATAGAGGTGACCGCTTCGGAAGACACGGTCATTCAGCTAGTCAATCAGATCGAAAAAATCATCGATGTGATCAAGGCTTTTTACCATGAAGATGAAAGCGTAGTCTATCAGGAGATCGCATTGTACAAAATCCCTGTTTCGAGATTAGACGGAGGATTGGAAAAAATAATTCGCCAGCATAACGCCAAGATCATCGCCGCAGAACCAGACTTTGTTGTCTTGGAACTGACAGGTCACAAGGAGCAAACCCAGGAATTGCTGGAAATCTTAAAAGGTTACGGCCTCTTAGAGTTTGCGAGATCTGGCAGAGTAGCTGTCGCAAAAAGAATGTTGACAATTGACAGTTTTGTCAAATAATAATAAACCAAAAAAGGATTCCGAGGGAACCTATTAAACACTAGTAATAAATAAAAAAGCTCATGAAATTAAAATTCGGCTCAACAGAAGAAAACGTAGTAACTAGGGAAGAATTTCCACTAGAAAAAGCAAGAGAAGTACTCAAGGACGAAGTGATCGCAGTATTAGGTTACGGTGTTCAAGGTCCAGGTCAGGCGCTTAACTTGAAAGACAACGGATTCAACGTGATTGTAGGTCAGCGTAAAGGCTCCAAAACTTGGGACAAAGCTGTAGCTGATGGCTGGGTTCCTGGCGAAACACTTTTCGAATTGGAAGAAGCTTGTGAAAAAGGCACTATCCTTCAATTCCTTCTTTCTGATGCAGGGCAGATTGCTCTTTGGCCAACAGTAAAGAAGCACCTTACTCCAGGTAAAGCTTTGTATTTCTCTCACGGTTTCGGTGTGACTTACAAAGACAAAACTGGCATCATCCCTCCAGCTGACGTAGATGTAATCTTGGTAGCTCCAAAAGGTTCTGGTACTTCATTGAGAAGAATGTTTGTAGAAGGTAGAGGCTTGAACTCTTCTTATGCAATCTATCAGGATGGAACTGGCAAAGCTTATGACCGTGTTGTAGCTCTAGGTATCGGTGTTGGTTCAGGGTATTTGTTCGAGACAGATTTCTACCGTGAAGTAACTTCCGATTTGACTGGAGAAAGAGGTACCTTGATGGGTGCTATCCAGGGTATTTTCGCAGCTCAGTATGAGGTACTTAGATCAAATGGTCACACTCCTTCAGAAGCGTTCAACGAAACAGTGGAAGAATTGACTCAGTCATTGATGCCATTGGTAGCTGAAAATGGTATGGATTGGATGTACGCCAACTGCTCCACTACTGCACAAAGAGGTGCTTTGGATTGGTGGAAACCTTTCAGAGATGCTACTAAGCCAGTATTCGAAGAATTATATGCTAGTGTAAAATCTGGACAAGAGGCTCAGAAGTCTATCGACTCTAACTCTAAAGATGATTACAGAGTGAAATTGGAAGCTGAATTGAAAGAATTGAGAGATTCTGAAATGTGGCAGGCAGGTGCTGTCGTCCGTCAATTGAGACCAGAAAATAATTAATATAAAAACCCCCAAGAATTATGAGTGAGAAGCTATGGATATTTGACACTACCCTGAGAGATGGGGAGCAAGTACCCGGGTGTCAGCTGAATACCCAGGAGAAGATTGTGGTAGCAAAAGCGCTGGAAGAACTAGGTGTAGATATTATCGAAGCCGGCTTTCCTATTTCGAGTCCAGGAGATTTCAATTCTGTCCTCGAGATTTCAAAGGCAGTATCAAACCCGATTATCTGTGCCCTCTCCAGAGCTGTTGAAAAAGATATCGAAGTAGCGGCTCAGTCCCTCAAATTCGCTAAAAAAGGCAGGATTCACACGGGTATTGGTGTTTCTCCTTATCATATTCAATTCAAACTGCGCTCCACTCCCGAGGATATCATTGCTCGGGGTGTGGCAGCAGTGAAGTTTGCCAGACGATTTGTAGACGACGTGGAGTTTTATGCTGAAGATGCAGGACGTGCAGATGAAGACTTCTTGAACAAGATCATTGAGGAAGTGATCAAAGCTGGAGCTACAGTTGTCAATATTCCTGATACGACTGGATATTGCCTTCCAGAGCAATACGGTGCTATTATCGCTAGTTTGAGAAATAATGTGCCAAATATCGATAAAGCTATCATTGCTACCCATTGTCATAATGACCTCGGGATGGCTACTGCCAATACCGTATCTGGTGTACAACATGGAGCACGTCAGGTAGAAGTGACTATCAATGGTATAGGCGAGAGAGCTGGCAATACTTCTATGGAGGAAGTGGTAATGGCAATCAAATGTCATAAATCAATTGATGTCCATACTGAAATCGTCACTCCTAGAATCTACAATACCAGCCGATTGGTTTCCAAATTGATGAATATGCCTGTGCAGCCAAACAAGGCTATTGTAGGCAGAAACGCTTTTGCCCACTCATCAGGAATTCACCAAGATGGTGTATTGAAGCATAGAGAAAATTACGAAATCATCGACCCTAAAGATGTGGGTGTAGGTGAGTCAACTATCGTATTGACAGCCAGATCTGGAAGAGCTGCCTTGAAGCATCACTTGGATGCATTAGGAGTAGAATTAGAAGGTGAAGCACTTCGTGAAGTATATGAGGAATTCTTGATTCTTGCTGATAGCAAGAGAGATATTGGCCGAAAAGATCTTTTAGGATTGGTAGGCAAATACGTAGAAGACTCAAATTTCATTGAACTAGGTAAAGTTACTTATTCTTCCAACGGGACTATCCAAGCTCAGGTATCTTTGAAGATAGGTGATGAGGAACATACCTCTACCGCTCATGGCAACGGACCTGTGGATGCTGTACTCAAGGCAATTGAAAAAAGCGCCAAGCCAGCAGTTGAACTGGAAGAATTCCTAATCCAAGCCATTACACATGGAAGTGATGACGTGGCTAAAGTTCACATGAGATTAATCAAAGGAGACAAGCCTTACTATGGTTTTGCTTCTCATACTGACATCGTTTTGGCATCAGCTCAGGCTTTTGTCGATGCACTCAATAAAATACCGGTCAAAGAATACGCGACCGCATAATTATGGAAAAGACAACATTATTTGATAAAATCTGGGATGCTCACGTAGTGAAATCCGTTCCTGCTGGGCCAGATGTATTCTTCATCGATAAGCATTTTATCCATGAAGTGACTTCTCCAGTAGCTTTCCTTAATCTGGAAAAGCGTGGAATAGGAGTTAAAAATCCAAGCAGAACAGTAGCTACACCTGATCACAACGTTCCTACGGTAGATCAGGACAAAACTATAAAAGACAAGCTTTCCCGCATGCAGGTAGAAAGACTTCGTGAGAACTGTGCCAAACACGGCATCGAACTTCACGATTTAGGATCTGCACATCACGGGATTGTACACGTGATCGGTCCAGAACTAGGCATCACCCAGCCTGGTATGACGATCGTATGTGGCGATAGCCATACATCTACTCACGGTGCCTTCGGAGCTATTGCTTTCGGCATCGGTACTTCTGAAGTAGAGATGGTACTTGCTACACAGTGTATCATGCAGTCCAAAGCCAAGAAAATGAAAATCTCCATTGATGGAGTGGCTGGTAAAGGAGTGACATCTAAAGATTTGATTCTTTATGTGATCGCTCAGATTTCAGCAGCAGGTGCTACGGGATACTTTGTGGAATATGCTGGATCAGCAATTCGAAGCCTTTCTATGGAAGCAAGAATGACTGTGTGTAACATGTCTATTGAGATGGGTGCACGTGGTGGTTTGATCGCTCCTGATGAGACTACTTTCGAGTATCTAAAAGGTAAAGACTACGCTCCAAAAGGTGAAGACTGGGATAAAGCTGTTGCTTACTGGAAAACTTTGAAAACAGACGAAGGTGCTGTTTTCGACAAAGAATATCACTTCGATGCTGCGGATATTGAGCCGATGATCACCTACGGTACTAATCCAGGTATGGGTATCAAAGTGAAAGGAAATATCCCGACTACTGAAGGAATGGAAGGAAGTAACAAAACTTCTTACCTAAAGTCTCTAGCCTACATGGGCTTTGAGCCAGGTGAAGCCATCAAAGGTAAAAAGGTTGATTTCGTATTCGTAGGGTCTTGTACCAACGGAAGAATTGAAGATATCAGATCTGTAGCTGAATATGTAAAAGGCCATAAGAAAGCTGACAACATCACTGCTTGGATTGTACCAGGTTCTCGCGAAGTTGAGAAAATGGCCCATGAAGAAGGATTGGTGAAAATCTTGGAAGAAGCAGGATTCGAACTTCGTCAGCCGGGCTGTTCAGCTTGTCTAGCGATGAACGATGACAAAATTCCTTCTGGAAAATATGCAGTTTCTACGTCTAACAGAAACTTCGAAGGTCGTCAAGGACCTGGAGCTAGAACAATGCTCGCATCTCCTTTGACTGTAGCAGCAGTCGCCATTGCTGGCGTAATCTGCGACCCAAGAGAAGTATTTCAAAATTAAAAATACGAAGTCAGAAATGGGAAGTACGAGTTTGAATCGGTAAGCAAGGCTTAAGTACCGATCAAATCTTTCAATTTTCCAATGTTTCAATCTTTCAATCAATAAAAAATGGCTTACGATAAATTTACTGTTCTCACGAGCACTGCGGTTCCTTTACCGACAGACAATGTGGATACAGATCAGATCATCCCAGCTCGATTCCTGAAGGCTACTGAGCGTGAAGGTTTCGGAGACAATCTATTCCGTGACTGGAGATATGATGTGGAAGGCAATCCTAAAAAGGATTTTGTCTTGAACGATCCAACTTACAGTGGTAAAATCTTGGTTTCTGGCAGAAATTTCGGTTCTGGATCTAGCCGAGAGCACGCAGTTTGGGCATTGTATGATTACGGATTCAGATGTGTAGTCTCCAGCTTTTTCGCAGATATCTTCAAAAATAACTGCTTGAATATTGGAGTATTGCCAGTGACAGTTTCGCCAGAGTTTTCTGACAAACTGATGGATGCAGTTACAGCGAATCCTGCTGAAACTATCACCGTTGATATTCCTTCTCAGAAGATCACATTGGATTCCACAGGCGAATCTGAATCTTTTGACATCAATGAATACAAAAAAGACAACATGCAAAATGGCTTCGACGACATCGACTACTTGTTGAGTATGTCTGATGAAATCGAGGCTTTCGCAGCAGATAAATAAGTGGAAATGACCGCAGGGAAGCGCATAGAAATAATGGATACAACGCTGAGGGATGGAGAACAGACCTCAAGCGTTTCCTTTTTGCCTTCTGAAAAGCTGCAAATCGCTAAACTTTTGCTGGATGAATTGAAGGTGGACCGTATAGAGGTGGCTTCAGCAAGAGTTTCAGATGGAGAGTTGGCAGGTGTACAGAAAATCACCCATTGGGCGGCCGAAAAAGGCTACCTAGACCGGGTGGAAGTATTGGGCTTTGTAGATACTCCCGCTTCGGTGGACTGGTTACTTAAAGCCGGTGCCAAAGTGATGAACCTACTCACCAAAGGCTCGCTAAATCACCTAACTCATCAACTCAAAAAAACACCAGAGCAGCATTTTGAAGACATACAAAAGAGCATAGAATATGCTCAGGAGAATGGAATCGACATAAATGTCTACCTAGAAGACTGGTCAAATGGTATGCGTAATTCTCCGGAATACACAATCGATTTGATCGCGTTTTTGACTACGCAACCGGTGAAAAGAATCATGCTTCCGGATACTTTAGGACTACTTTCTCCTGAAGAAACCAAAACATATTTCATACAAATCACCACGGAGTTTCCTAATACGCATTTTGATTTCCATGCGCACAATGACTATGATCTCTCGATCGCAAATGTCATGGAAGCTATTATGCACGGTGCCTCCGGGATTCATACGACAGTGAATGGTTTAGGAGAAAGAGCAGGAAATGCTCCTCTAGAATCAGTAGTGGCAGTGATCAAAGATTTCACTGATTTAGAAATCGGTGTGAAAGAGCAAAAAATCTACCGTGTAAGTAAACTAGTAGAGCAATTTTCTGGTCAACATATCCCGGCAAATAAGCCTGTGGTAGGCGAAAATGTGTTCACTCAAACAGCAGGAATTCATGCCGATGGGGATAATAAGAAGAATCTATATTTCAATGATCTCCTTCCAGAGCGATTTGGTAGGCAGAGGAAATATGCCCTTGGCAAAACTTCCGGTAAAGCCAATATCCTAAAGAATCTCGAAGAACTTGGGATTTCTTTGGAGCAGGATGAATTAACCAAAGTAACTCAGCGCATAATTGAGCTGGGAGACAAGAAAGAGCGAGTGACTACGGAAGATTTGCCATACATCATTTCTGATGTGCTACAGAACAATTCCATTTCCAAAAATATCCACATCGAAGGCTATCACATGACTCATTCCAAGGGATTGAAGCCATCTGTGCAACTTAGATTAAATATTTATGGAAAATCATACGATGCCACAGCCACTGGAGATGGACAGTATGATTCATTCATGCGAGCTATCAAAAAGATCTACAAATCACGAAAAAGACAACTACCAAAGTTGATCGATTACCATGTTTCCATTCCTCCTGGAGGAAAAACCGATGCTTTCGTAGAGACTGTCATCACGTGGGATTATGGAAAAATATTTAAGACAAAGGGGTTAGACCCTGATCAAACAGTGGCTGCGATGATGGCCACAGAGAAAATGCTGAACATCGTCGAATCATTCAATCAAACACCAACGAAAGAAGAATCCAAGTTTTATGGAAATGAATATCGCGCTGTTGCCGGGTGACGGCATCGGACCTGAAGTAATCGACCAGGCTGTGAAAGTAGTGAAAGCTATCGGCCAGAAATTCGGACACAAAATCACTTTTAAGGAGGCAATAGTAGGTGCTGCCGCAATTGACGCGACTGGCCAGCCTTATCCAGATGCTACTCATGAAATCGCTGCAGCTTCGGATGCGGTTCTTTTCGGAGCAATCGGAGATCCTAAATATGATAATGATCCTAAGGCAAAGGTTCGTCCTGAGCAAGGATTGTTGTTGATGCGTCAGAAACTTGGCTTGTTTGCCAACGTAAGACCTACGTTCACTTTTCCTTCTTTGGTACACAAATCTCCTTTGAAGTTGGATCGTGTGGATGGTGTGGATTTGGTGTTCTTCAGAGAATTAACTGGCGGGATTTACTTCGGCGAGCCAAGAGGAAGAAACGAGCAAGGCGACAAGGCATTTGACACTAATGTGTACAGCAAATTTGAGATTGTACGCTTGGCGAGAATGGGCTTTGAAGCTGCGCAAAAAAGAAGAAAACTCCTGACTTGCGTGGATAAAGCAAACGTGATGGCGACTTCCAGACTTTGGAGAGAGACCGTACAGGAGCTTGCTCCAGAATATCCAGATGTGAAGGTAGAATATGAATTCGTAGATGCGGTAGCGATGCGCTTGATTCAGTGGCCAAAAGCTTACGATGTGTTAATTACAGAAAACTTATTCGGTGATATCTTGACTGACGAGGCTTCTGTGATCTCAGGATCTATGGGCTTGATGCCATCTGCTTCTTTAGGTTTAGGTGTGAAATTATTCGAGCCAATTCACGGATCTTATCCACAAGCGAAAGGGAAGAATATTGCTAACCCGTTAGCAACGATACTTTCTGCTGCAATGATGTTTGATTATGCTTTTGATTTGAAAGAAGAATCTGAACTAATTTCCAATGTGGTTAATCTTTCCCTAGAGGAAGGATATGTCACTGAAGATATCGCAGATGGCGGTACAGCTTACAAAACTTCGGAAGTTGGCGACTGGTTAGCTGCTAAGATTTTGGCATAAGCTTCAACTTATATACTTGAACTACTCGAGATTTGTAATCTCGAACTTCATTAAAAAAAACCACCTTGACAGAGGTGGTTTTTTTCATTTAAGCATTTTTAAGCTCCTCGATATCAAACTTGTTCATTTTCATAAAAGCCTGAACCACTCGACCGGATCGTTCGGGATCTGACATTAATTCAGAAAGAATTTCAGGGACTATCTGCCAAGAAACACCAAATTTGTCTTTCAACCAGCCACACTGACTTTCCTTCCCTCCTTCTACCAATTTCTCCCAGAAATAATCGATCTGATCCTGATCCCTGCATTCTATTACAAATGAAAGTGCCTCGTTGAAATCAAAATCATGCACGAGCGCACTGTCCATCGCTGCAAATAACTTTCCATTCAGCTCGAACTGCGCATGATTAATAGACCCATCTTGGCCATTAGCATCATTTGCTCCATATCTAGAAATCATCTTGATATTAGAATCTTCAAAGATGCTCGTGTAGAAATTAATTGCCTCTTCGGCTTTTCCAAAATTAGTCCCAGAGAACAATAAAGCCGGGATGAATTTCTGGTCAGAAAACTCAGGCTTGTCGATTGTGAGTTGCCAAGTGACTCCAAACTCATCCTGTAACCAACCATACTTTTGGCTCCAAGGATAAGTATCTAGAGGTATCAGCGCTCGTCCGTTAACAATCAGTTTATCCCACACTTCCTGAATATCCACTTCATTTTGAACAATCGTATAAAATGAAATCGCTGGCGTAAACTTAAATTGTGGACCGCCATTGAGGCACATAAATTTTTGGCCAGCGGCGATAAAAGTCACCACCATTGGGTTTTCGTCAACAATCGCTGAATCCGAAAACACAGAGCAATAAAATTTCGCAGCTTCTTTTGCATTCCCATCAAACCACAAACATGGGTAGATGGGCTTATTCAGCGCATTAACATGTTGATTACCCATTTCTTTTTTCGCAGATTTCTTTGAGTTTGTCTAAAGCTTTTGGCCATATCCCCGTGAAATAATCATCAAATTCCATAGAGGAATCCAAGTCAATCAAGAGTAAGGTATTATCTCCTTGTCCTTCAAAAGTATACTTCTCGTGAGCGCCTTTCCACATTTCTACTTCTTTTCCCTCCATTATTTCCACTCCCTCTTTTAGTTCGCCGAGATGTTCGATATCGATGTGCTTATTTGGCTCATTTTTCACAACTTTACTTACCAAACCATTTTGATTTCCCTCCTCACCTAGAGAGACGAAAAGGATTTTGCTTCCCTTTTCCCAAGAGCCGATGTAGGTAGAACCTGGAGAAAAGACATCGGTCCATTCTTCATAAGTCGGCTTTTCCAGCATTATTCTATAAACCTCTGCAGGAGTATTCTTAATCAAAATCTGAAAATTCAATCGAACCAATTTTGCATCTGATTCTGTGTAAGTTTTGAAATTATCTAAAATAGACTGCCAGCCACTTTTTTGCACTTCCATCGAATTTTCCATCTCAGCATCAAAAGTCTCAGTGACTTCTACTCCATCAGGTACCTTTTTGAATGAAACTGCCGCCTGACGCCCGTCATCCATGATGTACGAGAAAAACGAATGCTTTTGCACCTCCTGATATACACCTCCGAAATCGAAGCCCATACTACCATCCTTAGCTTCCATTGTAGTTGTAAAACTCCCGCCGGGCTGCAGGTCATTTTCTGCACTAGGTGAATGCCAGTCAGGGGAGGCATTATTCCAATGTATGATATGCTTGGGCTGCGTAAAGTAATCCCAGACTTTTTCTAATGGAGAATCAACTATTGTCTTTACGGTAATTTTGATTTTTTGAGTAGTTGTCATGGTCTTCTGATTTTTTATAAAAATTTACTTTACAAAAGTATCTAGTGATTGACTGAACCAGCCTGTTCAATTCAGACAAATGATGGGCGAAATACGACAGGAAACATTAAATTCAAGTTATGAAATCGAGCCTAACTTAGCGTAATGCACTGAGCTGATTATTAACTAGGTAAGATTCCATGTGGTCAAATAAAATCAATTATTCTCACATGAAAAATATTGCCATTCTCGTTCCAGAACAATCTGTTTTGCAAGCAATTGCGGATCCTCAATACTGCTTTTCAGCTGTTAATGATTTTATGGTCAAGTCTGGAGGAGATCCACTTTTTCACGTTGAACTTGTAGGCCTGAACCCAGAGGTCAAATTAAACGACAAACGTTATTCCGTATTCCCCGACCAGCTTTTGCTTACGGCTACATCACCAGATTTAGTTGTGATTCCAGCACTTTTTGGAGACATGAAACAGGCTATAAAAGCGAATGAAGGGTATATTCCCTGGATCAAAGCTCAATATGAATCTGGGACCGAAATTGCTTCGCTTTGTGTAGGCGCATTTCTGCTTGGAGCAACTGGCCTGCTTGATGGTAAAAAATGTTCTACACATTGGGGATTTACAAATCAATTTCGAGAGCTTTATCCTGAAGTGGACGTTCAGGATGGGGCTATTGTCACAGAAGAAAACGGAATATATTCCAGTGGTGGAGCAAATTCATACTGGAATCTACTACTGCATTTGGTGGAAAAATTTGCAGATAGGGAAATAGCGATTTTGACAGCAAAATATTTCGCAATAGACATAGACAGAGATAGTCAGACTGCTTTCTCCATATTCAACGGCCAAAAATCCCATCAGGATGAAGCTGTGAAAAAAGCACAAGAATACATAGAAAGAAGGCTGGAAGAACGCATTACCGTAGATGTGCTAGCGGATGAAGTCGCAGTTGGTCGTAGAAGCTTCGAGCGTAGATTTAAACGGGTAACCAATAACTCCGTGCTCGAATATATCCAACGAGTGAAAGTAGAGGCCGCGAAGCGCAGTTTTGAAACCACCATGAAAAACATCACCGAAGTGATGTTCGATGTAGGCTACTCAGACACCAAAGCCTTTCGAACAACTTTTAAAAAAATCACTGGCCTCACACCAATTGAGTACAGAAATAAGTACAATAAGTGGGTTAGGATGAATTGAGACTAGGGCTTCTAAGTTTAGTTGATAACACGTTGGGGCAATAAAAAAGCCCATCATTTCTGATCGGCGTCGTGTAGTAAAGAAATCCTTTAGACCTATCCAGAGTAGATCCAGCGACCATTCTTCAAGAAATTACTCTAAAAATTTACGGATTTTTTGAAAAAGAAAAAGGACACCATTCCTAGTGTCCTTCAATGTAGCGGGAACAGGACTCGAACCTGTGACCTTCGGGTTATGAGCCCGACGAGCTACCAACTGCTCCATCCCGCGATATATTTTTAAAGCTTAAAGCTTCTTTTTTCTTATCTAAATCTGCCCTTGCGGCTAATTGTGATACAAAAGTAGGCGTTTTATTTTGTAATGCAAACCTGTACACAAAAAAATATTTAATTCTTCATGTGAAATTTCGTCATCTAGGACATCTCACTCATGAAGAATTGCATTTAAAACAAAGACAGCTATTTGTATACCAATGGATTACATCACTAGGATAGACCATGGAACTTCAGCCCACAAGAAAGCCAAATTTTATTTCGCCAAATCACTTTAAACGTCAGGAGTGTCTAAAAATCAAGTACCTTTGTAAAAAATTTCTACAATGGATACACCAAAACATCAAGCGGGCTTTGTCAACATCATAGGAAAACCAAATGTGGGCAAGTCTACATTGATGAATATCCTTGTGGGTGAGCGACTTTCGATCATTACATCCAAAGCTCAGACGACTAGACACCGAATTATAGGTTTGACGAATTCCGAAAATTATCAAATTGTCTTTTCGGACACGCCTGGAATGCTTAAGCCTCAGTACGAACTTCAAAAGAACATGATGAGCTTCGTGAACATCTCTTTGGAAGATGCCGACATCATTCTGTTCGTCACAGATCTATATGAGACAGATGCCGATATCGAGCATGTAATCGAAAAAATCAACGCATCTGGCGTACCTGTATTATTGGTGATCAACAAGATTGACCTTGCCAAACCAGGACAATTGGAAGAAATAACTACCTACTGGACTTCCAGAATCAAGTCTGAGTTAGTTATTCCTATTTCTGCAGGCGAGAAGTTCAACACCGAGAAGATTATGCAGGAAATTCTGGATAGACTTCCTGAGCATCCTGCGTTTTATGACAAAGCGGAACTTTCTGATCGATCAGAACGGTTCTTTGCCTCTGAGATTATTCGTGAGAAAATCTTTGAAAATTATAAAAAAGAGATCCCCTACAGCTCTGAAGTCTCTATCGAAGATTTCAAAGTGAAGAAAAACATAATCAGTGTTCGGGCAATCATTTACGTCGAAAGAGATAGCCAAAAAGGCATCATCATTGGAGACAAAGGTGCAGCACTGAAAAAAGTGGGAATACAAGCCCGTGAAGAACTTGAAAAGTTCTTCGGCAAGAAAGTCTTCCTCGAAACCTTCGTGAAGGTGGAGCAAGACTGGAGAAAAAATAAATTGAAACTGAAAAAATTTGGGTACGACCCAACCTAATCATGGCAAATATAGTAGCGATAGTAGGACGCCCTAACGTGGGCAAATCCACTCTTTTCAACCGACTGGTAGAAGAAAGAAAGGCGATTGAAGACAATATGAGTGGAGTAACCCGTGACCGTCATTACGGACATGCGCAGTGGGCCGGGAAGTTCTTTTCAGTAATTGATACTGGTGGATATGTAACCGGTTCAGACGACATGTACGAGGCAGAGATTCGTAAGCAAGTAAAACTTGCTATCGAAGAAGCGGACGTTATACTTTTCATTGTAGATTGTCACACTGGACTTACAGATCTGGATAGTGAATTCGCCAAAGAACTAAGAAGCAGTAAAAAACCCATCTATGTAGTCGCTAATAAGGCTGACAACATGGAAAAAAGCTTTGCCGCACATGAGTTTTATGCTTTGGGCGTAAGCGATTTTGAAGTTTACCCAATTGCTTCTGCAAGTGGCAGTGGCACTGGAGAGCTTTTGGACGAAATGATCAAACATTTCGAAGATGAAGGAATAGAAGATCCAGACGCAGACACACCGAAAATTTCTATTCTTGGTAGACCTAACGTTGGGAAATCGTCTTTCTTGAATGCCTTAATAGGCAAGGATCGCTCTATTGTAACTGATGAAGCGGGTACTACGAGAGATTCTATTCACACGCGATACCAACTTTTTGGGCAGGATTTCATCATTACGGATACCGCTGGAATTAGAAAGAAATCCAAGGTGACTGAGGATGTAGAATTCTACTCCGTTATGAGATCACTGAGAACATTGGAGGAGTCTGATGTAGTCATGGTCATGGTCGATGCAACTAGAGGTCTAGAATCGCAGGATATGAACTTGATTTCCTTAGCTATCAAGAATAACAAGGGAGTGATGATCATGGTGAACAAATGGGATTTGATCGAAAAAGATCATAAAACCATGGGAAAAATCAAAGATGATATGATGGAAAAATTGGGCGAAAATAAATGGATCCCAATCATATTCACCTCTGTGGTAGAAAAACAAAGAATCTTTCAGGCAATTGAATTGGCAGTGAAAGTTTATGAAAATAAAACTCGACGTATTTCTACTTCAAAACTAAATGATGTCATGCTTGCCGAAATCGAAAGATATCCTCCGCCAGCATGGAAAGGGAAGTACATAAAAATTAAATATACTACCCAGCTGCCTACTAGAAACCCAGTGTTTGCATTTTTCTGTAACCTGCCTCAGTACATCAAATCGCCCTACACGAGATATCTAGAGAACCGTCTTCGTGAAAACTTTGATTTCGAGGGGGTTCCGGTAAAAATTATTTACAAAAACAAATAAAATATATTTGAACGGCTATTGTTTTATTGATCAAAACTGTAATACATTTGCGTTGTAATTAAGAAAACCACAAAAAATGAAAAAAGTATTTGCAATTTTCGCAATCGCTAGCATGTTCGCAGTAGCATCTTGCGGTAACAAAGAAGTTAAAGAAGAAGGCGTTGAGACTATCGAGGTAGTTGAAACTCCAGCTGTAGAGGAAGAAATCATCATCGAAGCTGATACTACTGTAGTAGTTGAGGCGGCTGAGGTTGTTGAGCCTGCTCAATAAATCTTCCTTTTCTAAATGTATTGAGTCCCGCTTAAGCGGGACTCTTTTTTTTGTACTTTTCTTTATGAGTAGCTCAGAACAACTGAAGCAAATATTAGAACAAAAACTTCCTACCTCTGCTGTCAATTATGCGGTAGAACTCTGGGAAAAAGAACCATTTACTTTTAAAACTACCGCGACACGAAAATCTAAGCTTGGAGACTTCAGATATCGAAGAGATAGACCAATCCAAACTATTACGATTAACGCAGATCTCAACCCTTACCAATTCCTACTAACCTATATTCATGAAGTCGCGCATCTTCATGCCTTTGTCAAGTTCGGAATCGACATTGCTCCTCACGGAAATCAATGGAAATCAACTTTCCAACAATTAATGGCACCCATGCTTTCGAGTTCGTTTTTCCCCATTGACTTGCTAATTCCTTTGCGTAAGCATATGAAAAATCCAAAAGCTAGTTCTGCAGCCGACCTTTTTCTCATGAAGGAAATGAGCAAATACGATGAAAGAGGTATCAATCAAGACGTAATTTTCTTGTCTGACCTGAAGCCTGGAAATAGATTTTTACTCTCTGGTAGAGAATTTGAAAAGGGAGAAACAAGAAGAACAAGAGTTCTATGTGAAGAGGTAAAATCCGGGAAAAAATTTTTGATTGCTCAACTAGCCAAAGTAAAACTAATCGCTTAACTACTCACGCTCTTCACCAATCTGATTATCTGGTTGTGAAAAATCTTTAGGCTGGGGAAGATCTTTAAGAGAATTGATACCGAAGTACTCCATAAACTTATGTGATGTACCATACAATATAGGCCTACCAAGTCCCTCTGATTTTCCTTTGATGTCAACCAGCTCCTTTTCCAGAAGCTTCTGAACAGAGTAATCACTATTCACACCCCTGATTTGCTCAATATCTCCCTTAGTAACCGGTTGTTTGTAAGCAATAATCGACAAGGTCTCCAACTGAGCTGTAGACAATCTTTTCTGTGATTGCTGGCGCAAAAGAATCCCTATGGAAGTTTGATAAGCGGGTTTAGTCAAGAATTGATACCCTCCTCCTAAATGCTCTAACTGAAAAGAAAACTCTTCAGATTGATATTTTTGGCCAAGTTCATTAATTGCCTGGATCACATGCTCATCAGGAATTTCGGCTTCAAACATTTCACTAAGGCACTTAATTATCTCTGCCTTCGGTAATGGTGAAGGAGCACAAAAAATCAATGCTTCAATATGCCTGTGGAGAAAATCCAAAATTTACTTTTTGGCAAGTTTTGCTTCTATCGAATGCATCGTATGAGGCACAGCCATTAAACGCTCTTTAGAGATCAACTTACCCGTGTCTACACATACTCCATAGGTGCCATTCTTAATCCTGATTATGGCATTCTCCAAGTTGTAGATAAACTTCTGCTGCCTTGCAGCCAATTGATTTTGGCTCTCACGCTCCAAAGTATCTGCACCATCTTCTAGCAATTTCGAAGTAGAAGCAGTGAAATCAGTACCACTATCATTCTTTTTGCTCAATGATTCTTTCAAGGAAAGTAATTCTTCCTTAGCGCTTTCAAGTTTCTTCAAAATTATTACTTCGAATTCTTTCAATTCATCCTGAGAATATGCGGTCTTTTCTTCCTTGCTCATAGCCAGCTAAAATTAGGTAATAGTATTGGGACGGTTCTTTTTAGAATTAGTTCTCTAAAATACAGTTACGCGTTGGATTTCCAAGAATTCCATTGACGGCTTTTAAATGAAAATCATGCTCTATTTTTTAATAATCAGGCTTTCTTCAGTGAATCCATACACTAAGAATTTTAGAATTGATTTTAATTCTAAGCTAGTACTTCACCAAGAAAGCAATTATTCCCCAATCAAAAAGCTGATAATCAAAACACTACCCCATAACTCCCTCGCATATAAAAAGCACTTCTATCTCACATTTCAAGGATATATAGAATCCACAAAAATATATCACTCACAGCATAATTTTTCTAGCAATTGAATCTACTTTAAATAATTTTAGAGCAAAAAAAACCGTCATGCGACGGCTTTTTCTTCCAATATCATTTTCTTCAATCTCTCTTGGAGGACCAAAGGATCAATATCTATTCGATACTTCATATTTAAATACTGTGTAACCTCTTGAAGGTCTTTACCATTCTGCAGGTGAATTGCCTGAAGGGCTTGGGTGATTAGGTCTTTTTCCATGATTTTGGGGTGTTAAGCTTCTTAAGATACCATTTTCTGCTTTTGAAACCCATATATAAGGAGAAAAAATTAAAGCTTTGTCGCAATGACAACAGTTTTTCGGATTGTTTTCACATGACCAGACAAATCATATAGCTCAATCAATAAAACATAATAACCTGGCCTTACGACTCCTCCCCGACTATCTGTTCCTGTCCATGTAAATAAGCCAGAGGTGCCTAATATTTCATTTTGTGCCAAAATCTGGACCAACTGACCTGCTGTAGAATAAAGCCTAAAGCTTCCTATCCAACCAGACTGGTCAAGTTCATATCGGATAGTTGTAAAAGTATTCCCATTACTTCCTTCTGGATCAAAAATGGCTGGATCAATTTGAACCATACTCCCTTCAAATTCATCAGAAATCACTTGAGAGTTTTTTCTTCCTGGCGTTGCATATTCCTCCACAGCTGAAGCCGAATGCCAATTGGCAGACAAAGAAGCCGCTGAAGCCGTTGAGAGCCGTTCAAGTGAAACACCCTTCGGGTCTCTCAATAGCGGATGGTGAAGATCTTCCGAATAAGTGAATGAATCGGAAATAGTGCCTGCAGAATCTAATAAAACCACTGTGCCTCCAGCAATCGGGTAACTGGGCAGTGTGGCTATTTTAGCAAAATTCCCAAATGCAGATTTTGGGTAATCAAGCTTGAGCATATCTGGATTAGTCGTGATGGCCAAAAAACCTCGTGGAGGTACGACCAACGAATTCACATTGAGCAGCTTTACTTGATCAATTTCACCAGAGTTATCTAGATGAGCTAGCTTCCAATCGTTGATTTCAAGGAAATTATCCGTCACATTAATCAACTCTACAAATTTGGGTGAACCTGTTTTCGGATTGAATAAAAGCTCGTTAATCAACACATCTCCCTTTTTAGCCTGAACAGGCAAAACAAGCTTCAACGGGTCAGTTTGAGTATACTCATTTCCTGAGCAATCCAGCAACCCATTTATTTGTAGACTATAAATTTTATTGGCAGCAACTTCATAAGAAAAGAGAAATTCAATCTGTTTGGAACTAGGCTGTGAGACAGAGTCTATTTGCAGACTTGGCTCAAACACAAAATTTGCTTCATCAAAGACTGCTAAAATTGGTTTGGAAAAAGTCAACAAAAGATTTTTCGGAGAAGTGAATTCTGCGGAGCTGAGTACTGGCAGATTAGTGTCAGGTGACAAATCGAATATAGAATTTTGTTTCCCCGGCGTACCTCGAAGCGGATCAATAGATGGCCTTAGTAATTCAGTTTGTTCGCAAGCATAGAATGGATTTGCAACTTCTAGGCTATATCCTCCATTTGCAAACTCACTTCCTCTCCAGCTACTTGTTGAATAAGATACCATATCAATCAGATTTCCTTGATCATCTTTTAGACTTAGTCGATCAACAGCGTTCAACAAGGTTGGCCAGCTTTTTATAGGAATTACTTTTCCAAAACCTTTCAAAAGCACAGCTTGATTCTCAGGTGCTAAAAGCAAAAAATCTCCCGGCAAAACCCATTCATCTTGGAGATTTACAGAAGATCTGGAGTTTGCCAAAGAAATTCCGCTAAGCCTGACAGGATATTCACCAGCATGAAAGACCTCCACATATTCCACATTTGGCAAATCCAAATCAGCTTTAGGAGCCGGCATGATTTCATTAATCACAAGTGTTTTGGGAGGTATGAAAGTAGGATCAAAAAACTGAAAGGCAATCAATGTGTCCTGCAGAAAATTTCCTTCCAAATCCGGTATTTGGGTTATCTGCAAAGTATACTGTTTTCCTAATTCTAGTTTTTCCTGAAAAGTCAAGTAAACCAAACTGTCCGCTTTCAACTTAACTGCAACTGGTTCTTGCCCATCCAACTTATAGTTAATCAGAAAGCCAGAAAAGACAGGATCAACTGCTTCATTAAACTGAACCTCTACTTCCCGCTCATCAAACCCTCTAATTCTAGTGACATTTGGGGCAATTTTATCCACCAAAAATTCTCCAAACACGAAATCATCCATCAACCATTTTGCGCAGCTGCCAGAACCAGCACCGTAGCGGATTTCCAAACGGAGAAAAATCTCAGCATCCTCAGCAAATTCATTTGGCAAGATCAGCTCAAATAATCTGAACTCCTGATCCTCATTCCCAAATTCATTTGCTTCACCCAAGATTTTTCGTCCTGAATAATTACTATTCAATTGATTCCCCCAACTATAATAAACTTGTGCGGCTCTATCACCGGTGCCATTTTTCATAGACCTCGCCCAAAAATGGACTTTGGGATCTATAAACTCTTGAGGAGACAATCTTACTATAACTTCCCCATCAAAAGTAGAAATTGGCTGAACTGCTAAGGCTTTGCTTCCACTTCTGCCAAGTCCATTCGCCTGATAAATACGGGATGACGTACTTCTTATCTCATTTGCATACCAGCCAGGCGAAAACTCAGAAGGATAGTTTTCAATGACAAAAGCACCTTCAAAATCCTGAATATCATTACTCGCATATTCTCGCGAAGGTTCACTCACTGTGAAAACAGCTAAAAAGATGAATTGCCAAATTAAAAATAAGCGAACCACAAGCATGTCAATTAAAAAGTCTACACTAAATATAATTATCAAAATGATCTCAAACCATCACTTTTATTGAGTTTTCTACAGTTTTGGCTAAAATATTTGAATCACAAGCCTGATAATGATTCTATAGCCCTTACTTTTGTGCTTCAAAAATTTTCAACAACTACTTTATATCTGATGAAATTAGCAGTGGTAGGAGCTACCGGCTTGGTAGGCTCAGAAATCCTAGAGGTGCTAGCAGAGCACAACTTCCCTTTTGACGAACTTCTATTAGTCGCCAGCGAGCGGTCTGTAGGTAAACAGATTGACTATAAGGGTAAACCTTACACTGTCATCGGACTTGCAGAAGCTGTTTCATTAAAACCAGAAGTAGCTATATTTTCTGCAGGCGGAGGCACTTCTACAGAATGGGCTCCAAAATTCGCAGAAGTAGGAACTATCGTCATCGATAATTCTTCAGCGTGGAGAATGGATCCGACCAAAAAACTGATCGTTCCAGAAATCAACGCCAAAGAACTTACGAAAGAAGATAAGATCATCGCCAATCCTAATTGTTCTACCATTCAAATGGTACTTGCTCTAGCTCCTTTGCGTGAGCGCTACGGCATCAAAAGAGTAGTGGTGTCTACTTACCAGTCTGTGACGGGTACAGGCGTCGCAGCGGTAGAACAGATGATGGCTGAGCGTGCTGGTGAAAAGGCCAACATGGTCTATCCTCATAAAATTGACATGAACGTACTTCCTCACATCGACGTGTTCCAAGAAAATGGCTACACAAAGGAAGAGATGAAAATGATCAAGGAGACCAAGAAAATCTTCAGTGACGATACAATCCAAGTAACTGCTACTACAGTGAGAATCCCAACTATGGGCGGACACTCTGAATCAGTAAACGTGGAATTCAAAGAAGACTTTGATTTGGCAGAAGTGCGTGAGCTACTTGCTGCTGCTCCTGGCGTGATCGTGCAGGACGACCCAGCAAACAACATCTATCCTATGCCAATCACTGCGCATAAAAAAGACGAGGTATTCGTAGGTCGCTTGAGAAGAGATGAGTCTCAGGCAAATACGCTAAATATGTGGATTGTAGCGGACAACCTTAGAAAAGGTGCTGCAACCAACGCCGTGCAAATCGCTGAATACGCGTTGGCAAACGGTTTGTTTTAATGGATTTGACCCACTATCATCGGGCCGACTTCCAACAATTTGTGCAGGATCATCTTACGGAAGATCCTGCACTTTTGCTTTTTAGATATCAGGGCAAAACTGATTTCGATCTAAAAGCTGCGGCGCAACAGATCTCTGCACGACAAAAAGCAGCCAAGAAACTCCCTTCTTGGGTATCCAATCCGCAATTAATTTTTCCAGCATCCATTTCTTTGGAGCAAAGCTCATCTGAGCTAACTGCTGAATTCAAGGCTAGAGACAGAAAAGGCAAACTCATGATAGACCTCACTGGAGGCTTCGGAGTAGACAGCTATTTTCTAAGCAACCATTTTGAGAAAGCCATTTACTGCGAACAGCAGGAGGAATTAGCAGAGATTGCGGAACATAATTTAAAAGTGCTGGCAACTGAGAAATTTGACATCGTAAAAGGTGATGGTTTAGCATTTTTAGCTCAGACGGATAAACATTTTGACTTGATCTATGCTGATCCAGCACGCAGGGGAAAAGGCAATCAGAAGCTATATAAACTCCAGGATTGCGAGCCTGATGTAGTCAGTTCTTGGGAGATGATGAAAAGTAAGGCTGATTCAATCTTGCTGAAATTATCGCCAATGCTTGACATTTCTCAGGCACTTTCTGAGCTTCCTGATATCCAGAAAGTACAAGTAGTCTCGGTGAAAAATGAAGTGAAAGAATTGCTTTTACACTGGAGGAAGGAAGGAATTGAATCTCCTTTGGGCACCGAAGCTATTGATCTAGGAGCCAAAGAAACCAATTTTTCATTTGAGTCATACAAGGAAGAAAGTGGCAGTTCCGTATTTGGAGATGTGGACAACTATCTGATTGAGCCATTTTCAGGAATATTAAAGGCTGGGGCATTTAAGACTTTCGGAGAGCGCTTTGGATTGAGCAAACTAGACCCAAATAGTCATTTATACACTTCATCTGAGGCTCCATCTGAAATCCCTGCTAGAGTATTCAAAGTGATTCAAGAAGTTCAGCCTAAGAAAGCTGAAATCAAAAAGCTATTTCCTTCCGGAAAGGTGAATGTGATCACACGGAATTATGCAACTGGCTCAGAAACACTGAAGAAAAAACTAGGCGTAAAAGACGGTGGTGAAGATTTTTTGATTGGGACTAAAACCCAAATCGGTTTTAAGATCTATTGGTGTAAGTTAGCTAGGTAGTCTTAAAAAAATGAATGGATTTGGGATTACAAATTCCTAATAGCTTTTTAGGATCAATTTGAACCATATAAAAATCAGCTAATTAGTTCAGCTTCTGGAGAAGCAAGACAAAATATTACAATGCCCTCTACGAAACCTTTGCGCACTTTGTGGTTAAAAAGAAAAAAGTGAAGGATTAATCCTTCACTTCTTCATAATCGACGTATTCTCCGCCCTTTATATCTTTTTGCCTTTTTTCGGCATATTTTTCTGGAATAACATCCACATGAATCCCATCCTTTGAAGTCTGAGTACTCTTCTTTTGCTCTCGTTCAGCCTCTTTAGCCACTTCGCTTACATGCCTAGCAAATTTTGCCAATTTGCTTCTAAGAAAATATCGGATTAGTTGGCCTAGTAGCCAACCAACTCCGAGAACTATTACGAGAAATTTCCACACAATACTTTGTCGTTTTTTTAGTTTCCTATCTACTCAAATACAGATTTCTCTCTGCGTAGATTTTCAAGAAATAATCATCCATCAGATCATCGATAAAGTAGATCGACTCACCGGTAGACTTCATTTCAGGACCCAATTCCTTATTTACTTTCGGGAATTTATGGAAAGAGAAAACTGGTTCCTTGATCGCATAACCTTTTTTGTAAGGCTTGAATTCAAAATCAGTCACTTTTTTCTCTCCTAACATCACCTTTACGGCATAGTTTACATAAGGTTCTCTGTAAGCTTTGCAAATAAATGGTACCGTACGAGAAGCTCTTGGGTTTGCTTCGATGATATAAACCTTGTCGTTTTTGATAGCAAACTGTATGTTAATCAAACCTACAGTTTTCAACGCTAAGGCAATTTTCTCAGTGAAAATTTCGATCTGGCGAATCACCAAGTCTCCCAAATTATATGGAGGAAGCACCGCGTAAGAATCACCTGAGTGAATTCCCGCAGGCTCGATGTGCTGCATGATACCGATGATATATACGTTCTCTCCATCACAGATCGCATCAGCTTCAGCTTCGATTGCTCCTTCTAGGAAGTGATCAAGCAAAATCTCATTGTTAGGAATATCTCTCAAGACTTCCACTACATGCTCCTCAAGCTCCTTCTCGTTGATCACGATCTTCATCCCTTGACCACCTAACACGTAGCTAGGACGAACCAAAAGTGGGAAACCAATAGTCTTACAAAGCTCTAGTGCTTCATCAGTATTGTGAATAGTACCAAACTCAGGATAAGGAACATCCAGATCTTTCAAAAGAGAAGAGAATCTTCCTCTATCTTCCGCAAGGTCTAGCGCTTCGAAGCTTGTACCTATTATCTTGATTCCGTACTTCTCCAACTTCTCAGCAAGCTTCAAGGCTGTCTGACCACCCAACTGAACGATCACACCCTCAGGCTGCTCGTGAAGGATAATCTCATAGATATGCTCCCAGAATACTGGCTCGAAATATAACTTGTCTGCGATATCAAAGTCAGTGGAAACTGTTTCTGGATTACAGTTGATCATGATAGTCTCGTAGCCGCATTCTTTGGCAGCCAAAACTCCGTGAACACAAGAATAATCAAACTCGATTCCTTGTCCTACTCGGTTTGGACCAGAACCCAGTACCACTACTTTCTTACGATCTGAACTTACAGATTCATTTTCAGACCCGAAAGAAGAGTAATAATATGGCGTTTTCGCCTCAAATTCTGCGGCGCAAGTATCAACCAATTTATACACTCGCTTGATGCCCATTTCCGTATATCTCTTATCGAAAACTTCGCTTTCTAAGCAATCTAACAAGTGTGCTATTTGACGATCAGCATAGCCTTTACGCTTAGCTAGATCCATTAACTCCACTGGAATTGTACTTAATTTAAATTTCTCTATTTCTCTTTCCAGGTGAATTAACTCCTCGATTTGCTTCAAGAACCACTTATCGATCTTGGTTAAATCCTGAATAGTTCTGAAGGAGATTCCTAGTTTGAAGGCATCATAGATATGGAAAAGTCTGTTCCAACTAGGATTAGCCAGTGAGTATAGAATCTCATCCTGGTTACGTAATTCCTTGCCATCCGCTCCAAGACCATTTCTCTTGATCTCTAACGACTGACATGCTTTCTGAAGTGCTTCTTGGAAGTTTCTTCCGATTCCCATTACCTCACCCACCGACTTCATGGATAGACCAAGTCTTCTGTCAGCTCCTTTGAATTTATCAAAGTTCCAACGAGGCACTTTTACAATCACATAATCAATCGTAGGCTCAAAAAATGCGGAAGTTGTTCCGGTAATGGAGTTTTTCAACTCATCCAAGTTATATCCTATCGCTAGTTTGGCTGCTACTTTTGCAATTGGGTAACCCGTTGCTTTGGATGCCAATGCTGAAGAGCGGGATACTCGTGGGTTGATCTCGATACCGATGATTTCAGAGTTATCAGGGCTTACTGAGAACTGTACGTTACAGCCTCCGGCAAAATTCCCGATGCTATTCATCATCGTGATCGCAAAGTTTCTCATGCGCTGATACGTAGTATCCGGCAAAGTCATCGCAGGCGCTACCGTGATAGAATCACCTGTGTGCACGCCCATCGGATCAAAGTTCTCGATAGAACAGATCACGATCATATTGCCGATATTATCACGCATCACTTCCAGCTCGTATTCTTTCCAGCCAATGATACTCTGCTCGATCAATACCTCGTGAACTGGAGAAGCTTGAAGTCCATCGGAAAGTGCTTTTTCAAATTCTGCTGCTGTTTCCACGAATGCACCGCCAGCACCACCTAGGGTATAGGATGCTCTGATGATGAGTGGGAAACCAATTTCTTGCGCTATTTCATTTCCTTGAAGAAAAGAAGTGGCAGTAGCGCCTTTACATACACCCACGCCGATTTTTTCCATCAGCGCTTTGAATTTTTCACGATTCTCGGCTGTATCGATGGCCTCGATATCTACACCGATCATTTTTACTCCGTACTTGTCCCAGACACCACCTTTATCGCAATCAATGGCGAGATTCAATGCAGTCTGTCCACCCATAGTTGGGAGAACTGCATCAATATCGGGGTGATCTTTAAGAATTTGTACGATGGATTTCTTTTCCAAAGGGAGCAAATACACATTATCTGCCGTGACCGGATCGGTCATGATCGTTGCAGGATTAGAATTGATCAGCGTCACAATGATGCCTTCTTCACGAAGAGACCTGGATGCTTGGGAGCCTGCGTAATCAAATTCGCATGCTTGACCAATAACGATGGGACCTGAACCAATGATGAGAACGTGCTTGATACTGCTATCTTTAGGCATTAGAGAGGGAGATTGAAGAGAAAGTTTTGCTTAAGTCCAAATTGGGGCAAAATTAAAAAAATAATCCGAAGGGGCATGGTAAAACTGGAAAGAAATCCAAAAAGCTTTCAAAAGACGGTGTAATAATAACCTGACTTTGTTTCGAAAAACGCAAAAAATTGAACACCAATAATTGGCAAACCAATAATTCACCTTTATTATTGTCGAATCATCAAGAACGCATAAAATATTATTAGCCTTCCTATTTTCCCAAAAAATCAACTCAGTAAACCATCCTATTGATGAACAAAAGAATAATCACACTTGGCGAAATCATGCTCCGCCTATCCACACCTGGGCATGAGCGCTTTGTAAATACACAATCTTACGAAGTCAATTATGGCGGTGCAGAGGCAAATGTGGCTGTTTCTCTTGCTTTTTGGGGACTTTCGGCGGCGCATGTCACCTCATTCCCTGACCATGAAATCGGAAAAGCAGCTGTAAACACATTGAGATTCTCGGGAGTGGACACTTCTTTTATTCGATATAATGAAGGAAGAATGGGCGTTTACTTTGTAGAAAATGGAGCTATGCAACGCTCTTCAAAAATCATATACGACCGCTTTGATTCTGCTTTTGCTCAGGTCAATGTCAAAGATTTTGATTGGGAAAAGATATTCGAAGGCGCAGATTGGTTTCACTGGACAGGAATTACACCTGCCATTTCTCAATCGGCTGCAGATCTCTGCAAAGCTGCAGTGCAAGCTGCTTCAAGGCTAGGTGTGAAAATCAGTGCTGATATCAATTATCGAAGAAATCTATGGCAATACGGCAAAGGTCCGATGGACATTATGCCTGAACTGATCAAACCATCTCATCTGATCATAGCTGGCCTTACAGACTTCGAAAACTGTATGGGAATCACAGAAACGGACTATTTGCAAGCTTGTGAAAAGGCAAAATCCATGTGTCCATCTTTAAAATATGTTTCGACCACACATCGTGATTCTATCAGCGCGTCTGAAAATGAGCTAAACGGAGTACTTTGGAATGTAGAATCTCTGCTAGAATCCAAAACTTACGAAATGACTCATATCGTAGATAGAATCGGAGGAGGAGATGCTTATATGGCTGGGCTGATTTATGGCTTACTTCATCTGGATGATCAAAATGCGCTAGACTTTGCCATTGCGGCATCAGTACTGAAGCATTCGATCCCAGGAGATGCCAACTTCGTCTCCATTGACGAAGTGAATCAGCTGGTGGAAGGAAAAAATGTAGGTAAACTTTTACGCTAAAAACCATTATGAAATCGAGAATGACTCAAAAGGCACATTCTGGAATGGTTTTAAATCCTACGAGATTCCATATGACCCTAAAAAAACAATAATAAACATATGAAATTTTCAAACAGTAAAATGCTACAAGCCATGAGTGACACGGGGATGATCCCTGTTTTCAACCATGTAGATATAGAAGTGGCAAAAGGCGTACTCGACGCCTCATACAAAGCGGGAATTAGAGTTTTTGAATTCACTAACCGAGCGACAAATTCTCTGGAGGTTTTCAAAGAACTATATGATTACGCTGGCAAATACTCGGATTTGGTGATGGGCATTGGTACTATTTTCACCAAGGATGTTGCTTCAGACTTCATCGACGCTGGTGCGGATTTTATTGTTTCTCCAGCTTTGATCCCAGAGTTAGCCGTGTTCTGCAATTCAAAAGAAATCTTTTACGTTCCAGGATGTGCCACGATGTCTGAGATATTTCAAGCGAAAAAACTCGGAGCTACACTGGTGAAAGCTTTTCCAGGGAATGTAGTAGGATCAGCATTTGTAGCTGCTGCTAAGTCTGTATATCCTGAGCTTCACATCATGCCAACAGGCGGTGTAGAACCAACGGAAGAAAACCTCAAAGAATGGTTTGATGCTGGTGTGTACTGCGTGGGAATGGGATCTCAGCTTTTCAAAAAAGACTGGATCAAGAATCAGCAATACGATCTCTTGGAGGACAAGATTGCGGAGACTTTAAAGATTATACAGGGTTGTAAATTGTAAGTATTGTAAGTGGTGAAAAGTAGTAAGTGGTAAGTGGTATTCTATAATTACTTACCACTTACAATTTTTACTTTTTTGCAGAAGTGATCAACTCATAATATTGTTCCAACATAGCCACTCCATAATTCTTTGATTTCATCTCACTGATCTTACGGAAGCCCATCTTTTCATACAAACTAACCGCAGCTTCTAATCCTGAAGTAGTATACAAATAAGCTGCATCATAGTTACGATCATGATAGAAATCCATCCATTCCTTCATCAATCTGCTTCCGATTCCAAACCCACGAAATTCTTTCGCCAGGATGAAGTACCTCAACTGCGCACGGTTTGCCGGCCTATGCATAAGTAAGACAAAGCCCACCATTTTCCCGTCGCTCTCTACTACCCAAACTTTGTCTTTTTTCAAATTGTAAGCTCGATAGAATTCCAGCAAACTTTCCATCACATAAGCTTCAAATCCAATCCCAAAATCATGCTCTTCTGAATAGACTTTACCGTGCAATGCAGCTACCTGCCCAAGGTCACCTGGAGCAAGTGTGTTTCGGATTAAAAAATCAGGAGACTTTTGCATCCATTTAAAATAGGAAATAATGGTGGAAACTTAATCTTAGGAGCACTAAAAAAAGAACTCATCGCAGAGTTCCTTCCTAATTTGAGTCGACTATATATCCTTACAAAAACTTATCAGGAATATCAAAAACAGCTATTCCAGGATCCTCATCGGTCGTAATTCCGTAGATTTCCCCCAATTTCTCATCTACTTCCAAACTCCTTAAGGATACATCTAAATTAAGCTTTCCTACTACATCCCCGTCATGCGTCAGGATATAGATAGTTTTTGCGATTTCGTTGATTTCATTGATATGAGCTTGATTAAACCCACCATATAAGTCATATATGTATTTCTCACCAATTGCTATGTCTCGGTGTCCATAGGCATTCTCGGGATTGAAAATCACAGCCGATTGACCATTTGAATGCCAAATATTAAAATCTGGCAGTTCTACTCTTGGCCCTTCAACAATGTCAAATTTTTTGGTGTCGAAATGAAAAATTTCCAATCTATCTCTATAAATACTAGCTTTTACAAATAATCCAAGTGCCCTATTTGCTTTGAACCATCCTTTATTTAGCTCACCTAAATGATAATTAATCAATGGATCTTCGTAATCAATAAGCATTTCTGTTTCTGGTATTTTTTCCCAAGTACCGTAACCGGCAATCCGTTTTCCATCTTTAATAGAATATTCAGCTAAGCGGTTGAGATCATTTGCCATCAAACCAATTATTGTACTATCAGTAGCGTGATAACTCAAGTAAACCATGTACAAGTCATCCGGCTGTTTGTATTCACTTATTGCAAGTCGAGAGTTATTTGTCAAAGAAAATTCGGAAAACCTTTTGCTCTGGCTACTGTAGTTTAAAAATGTACTATCGGTAAATCCTTCTTCGATTAGAGTGGCATTAGAAATTTCCAGTGGACCGAATCCTGTTATGCCCTTTGGGTATAAATAATTTAAGTTATTTATACCTAAGACATGAAGTAGCGGTTGGTCTGGGCTGATCCGAGGGTTTTCAGAAATAATTAAATAATCTCCCACTTTATTAATTTTCATGGGATTAATTAATTCTGGATAGTATATTTTTTTAGAGTTCAGGTAATAAATTTCTTGGTCAGAAAGATCGAAAGGATTCTTTTTATCAGATGTAGAACATCCTAAAACTATAAGTGCTATAAGAAACGAGAATAGTGATCTTTTCATAAGTAAATACAAATATGCCTGCCAAAAAGGCTGGCAGGCATTTTAATTAATCCGATTAGTTAATGAATAGTACAAGTAGGTACTCCTTCACGCTTTTCATCATATTCCCAGTAGCCACCTAGAGCATCAGTACAACCGCTGGAATCAGCTAAACAACAAATCCAATCAAATTTTTCTTCCTCAGCTTGGGCATTAGTAGAATTCCCTACAAAGAAAGTAAAGGACATGGCAAAGATCCCTAAACTGAGACCGAATGCTTTCATTTTGTTTTTCATAATAAAATTGTTTTGGTTAAAAGAATAGTTTAAACTAAACAATAGCCAATTAACTAAGATTATTAATTACGGGAGTGGAGTTTTTTTTGCAGAAGGTAAATAGATGATATTAACCAATTAATCTATCAACTAAATACCGGCACATTAAGAATAATTGCAGAAATATCTTCTTTTCAAGAACTAATTAACGGGTATTACATAGGCTTCGACTTCGCTCAGCCTGACATTACAACCGCGAGCTTTGTGGTAAAACAAAAAAAATAGCCGTCCAATATTGAACGGCTTTGAATGTCTTAACCTTCGGAATAGTTGAAGCTATCAACTTGCTCCTTGATCCAGTCGTAGTATTTTTCCTTCCGGAATTCGACCCAATCCTTTTTGTATTTGGAATCTTCGATCAAAAACTTGAAGGCAGTATTTGCTTTTGGCTTGGTTAGCGAACTAACCAAATCATCAGCTAGATTTTTTTCTTTGACCCTTCGGTCAATAAAATCCTGCATCATCTGATGTTCTTGAGCAGGCTCCATTTGAGTAAACTCGGCATAATTGTCCGGGCTTTCTTCGATTTCATCCAGTACATCTTCTTCTGCCTCTGTCAGATCATAATTATAATAATCCTCATCATCCGGCATCTGATGAATTCTTTTCTTGTCGATCTGATAGAAACAGATCATTCCTTTGAGTAATTGGGTTGAGATAAGGTCTATCTCCTTTTCAGTAAGCGAAAGCATTGATGGTTTACAAAATTTTCAGAAAATAGTGAAAGTCGAATTCTGATCAAATTCTAGTTTAATAAAGCAATTGAAGCGCCAATATAGTTGGATTTAATCACTTGAATCAAGAATTATTGAAAGCATTTCACTATCAATTTCATGTCCACCCCGAAAAGTCAGCTTTTTCACATCTTTCCCAAGGTTTTTGATCAAATCCTGCTGTATCTCAATACTTTCCGGAGTTACAAATTCATCCTGATCCCCCAAAACCAAGGAAAGTTTTGTTTGAGAAAATTTCTCTCGAGCATCTTCTAAAGCCATATCCTGTGCAAATCCTCCCGCCCATAGCACCAATTGATCCACTTCGCCTGTCCATCTACTTGCCCAGCGTGTTGCTGTCGCCGCTCCCTGAGAGAATCCCAGCAGGTTGATTTTTGGGATATTCTTATACTGCGAAAGTAAATCCTCCATCAACAGATCTAAGTAATTATGGTTGTTTTGGATGGCTGTTTCCCGTTCATGCTTGGTCATCCAGTTTGCTCCTACTCTTCCCGAAAACCCAGTGAGGTATCCGTAATTCGTTGCTTCTGGAGCTATAAAAAGCCGATCGGAGGAATCGAAACCTTGAAACTTACGGATGAAAAACTCCGCTAATTGCCCATATCCATGCAACAACAGCCAGATTTCTTTCTCTTCAAAAGTAGGCTCATGTGAGACGGAATACTGCGCTTGATACTGAAAAATGATAGTTTTCTTCAAAATTCTAGGCGTTCAGATCGTCAAACTTAAAAGGCAAAAGCGTTTGAATTCCAGAAAAGCGAAGTACGCTTCCATCAGGATTTTGAATCAAAATAGAAATTTGTCGATTAAATCGCATTTCCATTTCGTTGATCGTCTGCCGACAAAGCCCACAAGGCGACACTCCAGCCCAAATCTCATCGCCTTTTCTTCGCGCTACAATTGCGATTTCCTTCACTGCGAGATCTGGGAAATTGGCTCCGGCATAGCCAAGCACCAACCGTTCTGCACAAACTCCTACTGGAAAACTCACATTTTCCTGATTGCTGGATTGTAGGATTTCTCCTGAATCAAGTCGCACAGCTGCACCCACATGAAAGTTAGAATAAGGCGCATAGGCGCTTGCAGACACTTTTCTCGCCCGCATCATCAGCTGCTGCTCTTCTATTGTCAGTTCATCCCAAGCCAGTTCCTCAAACTCAGCTTCAATTTTTATTTTCTTGCTCATGGCTCTCTAATTGGAGTTTTCCTAACGATTAAGGTAGGGAATTGTTCCTTTTAATATTCTCCCTACAATTTTTTACCCTAAAATATAATCTCCATTTTAGTCCGAGTAACACCACATAGCATGCATACAATTCTGATTTTAGGCGGCGGAAAATCCGCCATATTTCTGATCGACTACTTGGCGAAAAGCTGTCAAACCAAATCCCGCAAATTGATTTTGGCGGACATCAATCTGGCTTCCGCTCAGGAAAAACTTAAAAACCAGTTAAATACTGAAGCACGTCAGTTAGACATAGAAGATGTAGCTGCTCGGCAGTCGCTTATCAAAGAAGCGGATGTAGTGATCTCCATGCTTCCTGCTTTTATGCATCCTACGGTGGCAAAGGATTGTCTGGAATTTGGAAAGCACTTTTTCTCGGCCTCCTACGAGTCGGAGGAAATGTGTGAAATGAGGCCAGAAATCGAAGCAAAAGGATTGTTTTTTCTGAATGAATGCGGTCTAGATCCTGGTATCGATCACATGTCAGCCATGCAGATCATCAACTCGGCGAAGTCAAACGGAGAAGAAATTATCTCCTTCAAATCCTATTGTGGCGGACTTCTCGCACCAGAATCTGAGGATAACCCATGGAAATACAAATTCACCTGGAACCCAAGGAATGTTGTTTTGGCAGGACAGGGAACTTCCCGCTACATAGAAAATGGCGATTTGAAGTTTGTCCCTTACCATCAGCTTTTTAACCGACTCGAAACTATCCAATTTCCCGGATTGGGAGATTTTGATGGCTATCCCAATCGGGATTCGCTGAGCTATAGAAAAGTGTATGGATTGGAAAATATCAGCACCATGCTCCGTGGAACGCTAAGAAGAGACGGTTACTGCAAAGGCTGGAATGTATTCGTCCAGCTAGGAATGTGTGATGATTCTTTCCAGATGAATCTGCCTGAAAGCACGACGCTGAGACAGTTTTTGAATTCATTTTTGCCTTACGACCCAGCCCTTTCTGTAGAAGAAAAACTGGGTAACTTGATCCCTGATTTTGATTTCCCTACTTGGGAGAAAATCCAGTGGCTGGGCTTTTTCGGGAATGATTTACTACCAAAAACAACAGGTTCTCCGGCATCTATTCTTCAAGCTATTCTAGAGAAAAACTGGAAGCTTTTTCCAGAGGACAAAGACATGATCGTGATGCAGCATCTTTTTGAAATCAAAACTCCAGAAGGCATCAAGGAAATCAGATCAAGCCTAGTTTGCTTCGGTGAAGATGCTACCTATACGGCCATGGCAAAGACAGTTGGACTTCCGATGGCAATTGCAGTTGACTCATTTTTAGATGGAAAAATCAACCTCATAGGCCTCCACATCCCAGTGCTCCCTGAGATTTACAATCCTATTTTGGAGGAGTTGGGCAGAAGAGGAATTCGATTTAAAGAAGAGGAAAGGATGATTTGATAAAGATTCTAATCGTCTAGACTAAAAAAGATGGTTGAAGTTCAAATTCAGCAATTGACACTTTAAAGGGGATAAGAGGGATTATCTAAATTTTACCAATAATTAGTTTTATGATTATCCGCTTTTATGCCAGTAGCTAAATTTGCTGTATGTCTAGATTCATAGATTTAATTCTATCGAAAAAAAGATCCGAAGGATTGAAACTATTCATAACCCTCGGCAAAGCCGGGGGATATGGAATAATACTAGATAGGAGCCCTGAAAGGGCGAAACAATAATGTTCCGCCCTTTCAGGGCTGTATTTAATCTTTTGTCATCTTCCCTGCACTTCGTACAGGGTCATGAATGGTTAAGCACCTTCGGTGCTACTTAACGATGAGATTCCATGTTTTCAAAGTAAGACCAAATTTCGCCAAACTTTATATTGCATTAACGTCTATACTGATGAAATCGCGGATAGACATATTGGATTTGTCAGCAAAGTCGATTCAAACTCCAAAACCAAGCAAAAAACCAGACACTACCTTAGCATAGCTTTCGTGCGGTGTTCCATCTTCGTTTTTGATGAAAATGCCTGATGTTTCTACCTCGTTCTGGCTTTTGGAAAAGGCACAAATTTCTCTTTGAATTCGTTTTCCAGGCTTGTCTTGCAACGTGAATTTTGTTTTAAGAAACAATCCTTTCTTCACTGCTTCTGTTTGAAAATCCTGCATTTGTCTGGGCGGAAGAATAACCCAGAACTGCCCATCCTCTTTCAAAAGCTGAATCACTTTTCCCAATAAATCATCAAAGGAAAGTTCATCCGTATGCAAAGCCATGTTGCGCTGCACATCAGATGATTTCAGATGATCGGGAAAATAAGGCGGATTGCTGACAATCAGATCATAGTTCAGCTGAGCTTCGAAATCCTGAAATCTCCCCTCCCAAAGCTGCATTCGATCCGAAAAAGTATTTGCTCGGAAATTCTCCAGCGCCTGAGAAGCTGCCTCCGAATCTATCTCAACCGCCTGAACTTTAGCTTCAGGAAAACGCTGAGCTAGCATCAATGCAATCACTCCGGTACCAGTTCCTATATCCAAAATTTCTCTCGTAGAGATAGCATGAGCCAAAGCTCCCAACATCACCGCATCTGTACTGATTTTCATCGCACAGCGATCCTGATTGATTCGAAACTGTTGAAACTGAAACCAGGAATTGGCCATTAAGTACGGGCTTTGCTGAAGAAGCTCATGTTAAACCGAGGCTTGTCGTCCATCACGTTTACATCATCTTCCGAAACTCGCTTCACACTTTCGATTGTATAGAAGGCCTTCTCATCTATGCTTTTCACTTTGGCGACAAATTCGGTGAGACTGTCTCTTTTCATCACTGTAAAAAGCAAATTCACCTTACCAAAACGTCCTTCGCCACCCACATTTGTAAAGCGGAAGTCACGGTCTTTCATATACTCAATCAGCTCAGGAAGTGGCTGTGGCGTGATTACACGAACCAACACTCTACCAAAAGCTAATTTCTCCTCAAAATACATCCCCACATAAGTTCCCATTCCAAATCCACCGGCATAGGCAACATAAGAAAGTGGATTGTCTATATTTTGAAAAATTTGCCCAATTGCAAGCAACCAGATCAAGGCCTCAAAAAAGCCCAGAACAGGAGCAATGTTCTTTTTCCCATTCATCATAAACATAATCCGAAGCGTGTTGATAGACACATCTCCGACTCTTGCGCAAAATATAAGCAAGGGCATGATCAGGTAATCGAATAGTTGTTCAGAAATTCCGAAGGTTTGAAAGAATTCTTGCATGAGATTTGGTATTCAGATTGAACCCGCAAAATTACACCCTATTCCCAAGAGAGCGAAATAATATTTGGAATCACTACTGTCCGAGAAACGGTTTAAAATTTAGGGGAAGCTTCGTTTGAGAAGCTTCCCCTTTTCTGTATTTTCAGTTTACCACAACCTCTTAATACAGCGGATGAAAAATACACATTTCTTCGGACAGCCGATATTTTCTCAGATACTTTCTTTGATTGACCGTTCGCTGGTTTCCAAAGTAAAGTCCAAGCATCAGTCGGATCGCTACTACAAATGTTTCGATACTTGGCAGCACTTAGTCACGATGCTTTATTGCTCTTTTAGCGGAGCCAGCTCGCTTAGAGAGCTTTCAACAGGACTTTTGGCGTGGCAGAATAGACTTGTTCACATTGGGATGCCCAAAGCACCCCGCCGTTCCACTATCTCGGATGGTAACATGCGCAGACCCAGTGAAGTATTTAAGGAGGTTTACTTGGCACTTTTTGAAAAATATCGATCTGTTTTACCGGACAGCCGACTGAAAATGGATGTACTTAAAAAGCTATTTATCGTGGATTCCACGGTCATCAGCTTATTCAAAGATATTCTTAAAGTAGCTGGAAGGCCAAGAAAAGATGGTAGAAGCAAAGGCGGAATCAAAGCCCATGTGATGATCCACGCCGCTGAACTGATGCCCTGTCTGGTCAGATTAACTGAAGGAAGTAAGCACGATCATACATTTCTAAAGCATCTAAACCTCCCTGTGGGCTCTTATCTGGTAATGGACAAAGGATATACAGATTACCATCAATATGCGCAGTGGACAGAGCGGGGCATCTACTTCATCACGCGGATGAAAAACAACGCCATCTTTGAAAGTTTGGAAGAATTTGACTTGCCTGAACACAAGGATCAGGAAATTCTCAAAGATGAAACAGTGACTGTCCAATATAAAATAGGAACTGAAAAACACCCGCTCAAGCTTCGAAGAATCGCATATTGGGATGAAAAAAACCAAAAGACCCTTGTCTTTATGACTAATAATCTGGAGATCGAGGCTTCCACTGTTGCTGCTATTTATAAGTACAGATGGCAGATTGAGCTACTCTTCAAAAGACTCAAACAAAACTTTCCACTCAAATACTTTCTTGGAGACAATCAAAACGCCATCGAAATCCAGATTTGGTGTGCATTGATCTCACTGCTGCTCATGGAAGTGATCCGCAAACAACTCAAAAGAAACTGGGCATTCTCAAATATGGTCGCCATGGCAAGATTCCATCTAGCAAGCTATGTCCACCTAACCAACTTCCTTAATAACCCGGATAAAGAGCTCCAGGAAAATCTCCTGAAAGCCAACCAAACGGCCCTA
Source organism: Algoriphagus aquimarinus (assembly GCF_900112005.1). GTDB lineage: Bacteria > Bacteroidota > Bacteroidia > Cytophagales > Cyclobacteriaceae > Algoriphagus > Algoriphagus aquimarinus. The sequence goes on from NZ_FOKK01000012.1 coordinate 139,868, forward strand.
TTTCCAACCTAGTGGGCTTACATTCCAATTTCACCCAAAAATCTCCTCTGATTAAGTTCTTTTCAACCTCTCTGAGAAATTCATACTTTAGTCGGACACTAGTGATTT
>NZ_FOKK01000020.1 GCF_900112005.1 Algoriphagus aquimarinus
TTACTATTTTTTTTGTCTTACATCACTTCAAAGAACTTAGTGCCACGCATTTGTGACTCTTGTCAGAGCTTCAAATCTTTCGATTTTCGTTCCGTTTTTTCCCCTTCCTTGCTGAAGGGAGTGCAAAGGTAAGAGGATAATTTTAACTTCCAATACTCTCTGCAAAATTTAATTTCTAAAGTTTCTCAGAGACTAAACCCGATCCGCTTTATCCCCCTTCCGTCCTGAAGGGAGCGCAAAGGTAAGAGATCATTTTTGACTTCCAAACCCTTTGCAAAATTTAATTTTTCAATACTTTCTGAGCCTTCCGACTCTTCCCTTTTCCTCAGCCGTTCGCGTTGTTTGGGAGTGCAAATATCTACCTTTTTATTTTAGAGACAATAGCAGGTGCAAAGAAAATCGTTAAATATCAGGTGTATTTCCGCAGTCCATTAATTATCAGGACTTTTGTTTTTTATAGAGGGGTACCGTACTACATGGCTCTCCGTACATAATTGATTTTGCACGGCTTTGTACCAGTGAAATTATTTTGCCGTAGGCGAATAAAGGAATAGGAAAATCACTGCACCCTTTAACCACAACTGGCCTATCTGTAAATGAATCAAGGTCTAATTCCCTTAAACAATCTTCGCAAATCATTACTTCAAGCTCCTTTAGATCGCCAATAGCGAAGCCTCGAGCGATGGAATGAAGATAAGTACCTACTAACATAAATGCCCAATTGGGAACAATTGCATCCGCAGTGCAAGTAATCGCAACCCATCTATTGTCATATTGAGCCCAATCAACCTCTTTTAGTGCTGCCCTGAAATCCTTTTCACGCAAAATCAACTCTTGAAAGAGAAAAGGCTTCAGGTCAAACATCACGCGTTCTTCCTTAGGATATATCTCTTCCAGGTTAATTGTAATAATCGGGCTACTTGCAACTCTATTTATTATTTCACTCATATAAGCAATGGATTCTTTTTGGACTGAAGGGCTTTAAACTCCTTCAGATAATTTGGGACGAAATATGCCAGGTCGGCAAACTCTCCTTTTTGAAACTTTTCAAAGGCCAAAGCACCTACATACTCCGCTGAGATTGCTACGTCTAAAAAGATCGCATTTTCGTGATGAATTACCTTAGACACTTTCTCGACCGCATCTCCTACATAATAGACTTTACCCTTTTCGAGCAAATCGGAAAACGATTCCTCATCGATGATCTCCGAGTCTAGCTTTCTGACAGAAACTAAATCCTCATCAAACACTTCTCGATAAACTTCCATCCGGCGTGCATCTAGCATTGCTACAATCAAACCAAAATCTTCTACCTGTGACTTCGCTCCATAAGACAGTGCTTTCAACGTACTAATTGCAATCAACGGTATGTCTCCAGCAAATGCCAAACCTTTGGCTACTGAAACACCAATTCTTAATCCCGTATAAGATCCAGGTCCTTCAGATACTGCAACAGCATTAACTTGTTTTATCGTAAACTGACATTCATCAAGGAGACTTTCTATCATCCCCATCAATTTCTCAGAATGAGCTCCCGGAACGTCTAATGACTTCTCTCCTATCAACACTCCGTTCTGATGAAGCGATATGGAACAAATGGTAGTAGAAGTCTCCAGTGATAAAATAACTGCCATAGATCTTATTTTGAAGAGGCGGTTAGTATTGTTTTAATTTTTGCGGGTTCCTTCAAATACTCTTTTGCAAGCATCACATCTTCGTCACCTCGTAATCCAGTTTGAATCATTCCCTCCTGAAAGTAGTACCTAGACACGATTTCCTGAGAAAGGATTTCTTTGATCTCCTCCTTATTAGTAACCAAATCTTGCTCTTTGCTATGATTCACTCTCTTTTCAAGTAAATCTATCTGAGCTTTGATCTCATCATAGTAATCTACTTTCTCTGCATTCTTTCGCATATCCTCCACAGATTTCTCTAAGTAGGTAGTGTAATCGTATTCTTTTCCGACAAGCCATTTTACAAAACCATCATAATCTGCATCCGAGATAGCAAAGCTGGATGGATCGGCAATCTTAGCATGCTCGTAGAAGTACTTTGTAGCATAGTCAAAGACGTGATTTCTAGCCACCAAACTGTAAGAAATTGGCGCATAGCTTTTCTGCTCCATTTTTTTGTCAGGCTCAATTCCCGCACCATCCAATACTTTTCTACCATTTTTAGTGTAGAACACCTTTCTCAAGGAGTCAGGAACAGTAACCAACTCATTGCTTTCTCTGCTTTGCAAATAATCAATTGCCTGAATACAACGTCCACTTGGGATATAGTACTTGGCCGTAGTTACTTTCATCTGAGCATTGTAAGTCAGCGGCACGGTTGTTTGAACCAAGCCTTTACCAAATGATTTCCTACCAATCAAAACTGCGCGATCATAATCTTGCAGTGTACCCGCTACGATTTCTGAGGCGGATGCACTATGCTCATTGAGCAATACAACCATAGGAATATCTTTATCCACTGGTGTCTTGGTAGTCTTATAGGTGTAATTCACATTTTCAAGCTTACCAATGGTCTTTACAACCTCTTTCCCTTTTGGAATAAAAAGGTTAATGATCTCAACGGCTTCATTTACTAGTCCACCTGGATTGTCTCTCACATCTAACACCAAACGATCTATTCCTTGGCTTTTCAAGTCAACCAAGGCATTTCTAACTTCAGTTGAAGCATTGGTTGTAAACTCAGCCAACTTGATATAACCTGTTTTTTCATCAAGTTTCCCATAATAAGGAACATTCTTGATTGCTATTTTCTTTCTGACTATGTCAAATTCAAGCGTATCCATATCTCGCTTAACCTGCAAATGAACAGGTGTATTCACGGGACCCTTGAGAAGTGCGGACACATCCGCAGTTCCCAAAGTGGTAACATCTGTAGTGTCTATTTTTAGAATATAATCAGCAATCTTCAAACCTACCGTCTGAGCTGGAAAACCAGTGTAAGGCATAATGACCATACTTCCTTCTCCCCTATTTCCTATTAAAGCCCCAATTCCAGCATATTCCCCGGTAGTCATCATACGATAATCGTCTGAATCCTCCTCAGGCACATAGGTAGTATAAGGATCTAACTCTTCCAGCATTGCATTGATACCGATAGTCACCAATGCATCCGGATCAATATCATCCACATAATAGGAATCCAACTCTCTTATGAGCGTCGCGAAAATGTCAATATTCTTAGCTATTGCAAATAACTTATCATTCTTAGCTTTGAATGCAAAAAACCCTGTTAGTACAAACGCTCCCAACACGAAGATCAGGAGGGATTTTTTCAATGATTTATTCATATGATTATAATTTATCTTCAATGGCGATCCCAATAGCTATCGGGAGGAATCTCGCAGGGTTCACAATCATCCTAGCGTGTGACTTTTTAGTCTTGCTCGATTTCATGTTGTTTTTGGTTTTCGCTTACAATGCTGGCCAGTTTTTTAAGAACCAGAGTGATTTTTGTCTGAATGTCTGAGAACTCCATCAAATCCGAACTTACATATATTAAGCCAATGGACATAGCTGGAGCAGTGGGTGGGATCAAAGCTTTGTTAAGCCTGTAAGCCTCGCGTATTCTTCTTTTCACGAAGTTACGCCCGACGGCTTTTTTGATCTTCTTCTTCGAAACGGAGAAAAGTACCTGCGAGGTTCCACTACCCTGGTCCTTTTTAACAAAAAATTGGACTTTAAATGGGTATAAAAAAAAAGAGGAACCTTCGTTAAAAAGTTCCTTGATAAGTTTGTCGGCATGAAGCCGCTCACTTTTTGGGAGTCTGTAATTCATCACAAGGACTTAATTGCATGTAAACATACAATTATATTATCAGTGCTAAGAATTACTTCTTCAATGTCTTTTCAGAAGAAACAGACAATTTATGTCTTCCTTTTGCTCTTCTAGCTTTCAGTACTCTTCTACCGTTAGCAGAAGACATTCTTTCTTTAAAGCCGTGCTTGTTTTTTCTTTTTCTACGAGAAGGTTGAAATGTTCTTTTCATGATCGAATATCTTTATCTAATTGCTTTCTATTTCTTTGTTCCCCAGGTTCACCCCTGAAAAGGACTGCAAAGATAAGTACCATTTCTTAAAATTCAAACAAGGCAAAAAACATTTGTTTGAAATCATTCAACTTCACAATGATTAAATACCACATAAAATCAACAAATCCAGTTTCCCAATTCATAGAAATCAAGCTATTCATCCCTGTGAGGCATCTTTCGCAGGTAAGACTACAACTTCCTGCTTGGCGAGCAGGGCGATATCAATTGGCAAATTACGTTCAAAATATTCGGAATCTCATCGTTTTCACACCTGCAGGAAAGCAGGTTTTAGCCTCCAAACTCACTAAAGATTTGTGGGAATTCACTCCTGATCATGTGGGTGAGTACGAAGTAAGCTACGAATATTACTGCGCGAAGATGGATGCGGGTTCTTGCTGGGTAGACGACGAACAGATTTATCTGAACTTTGTCAATTGCTGTTTTGACGTGGAAGGCAGCTCAGACGAAAAGATCCAAGTGGAAGTCTTCTATCCCAAAAACTTCCAATCCTGCACTACTTTACCAGCAGAAAACAACGAATTCTTTGCTTCTAACTTCCAGCAACTGGCGGATAGTAGCTTCCTAGCTTCGCATAGTTTGATTCATGAGTCGTTTGAAATCGATCAGGTAAAATTTCATCTATGGCTTCGTGGGGAAGTACATTTTGATTTAGCTGAATTCAAAGCGAACATCAAACGATTCACAGAGAAACAAATCGAAGCATTTGGAGAATTTCCAGTCGACGAATATCATTTCATCTATCAACTCCTACCCTATCCTCATTATCATGGAGTGGAGCATCAACGAGGGACTGTGATTACGTTTGGGCCTGCGGAAAGCTTGGCAGATCGAGCGCATATGAATGAACTCATGGGCGTGAGTTGTCATGAACTCTACCATGCTTGGAATGTCTGTCAGATCAGACCAAAAGAAATAATGCCTTATGACTTTTCTAAAGAAGCATATCACGAAGCGGGATGGATAGTAGAAGGTATCACCACCTATATGGGAGATATTTTCCTGTTGAAATCAGACTATTTTTCACTTCGGGAATACTTTGAAACTTTTGAAAAAGTACTGAACAGGGAATCTGTGAACTTCGGTTGGAGAAGTCAATCCATCCTAGAATCTAGCTTTGACCTCTGGATAGATGGATATGTAGCTGGAATTCCTGACAAAAAGGTAAGTATCTATACCCATGGTGCTTTGATCGCCTTTTGCCTAGACGCTATGCTCTTGGACGAAAACTCTTCCCTTCATGAAGTGATGAAGATATTGTGGAAGCGTTTCGGGAAACCTAAAATCGGCTACAGCCTAGATGAGGTATGGGAAGTCGTGCTTTCGCAAACTGATCACACTATTTATTTCAATCAATTCTATGAAGATTTTATCATAGGAAAAGAAGATATTTTCCCTGTAGTAGGGAAGCATCTCGCTTCTTTAGGCTTCGAACTTGAAACCAAAAATAGAGAAGATAACTTATCTTCTACTTATGGTATAATCAACCTAGATGAAGGCAAAATAACTAAACTTCACCCAAACAGCGAGGCTTACAAAAAGCTTATAATAGGTGATTTGATCACCTCTAAAACACTAACAAATAGCGGAATTAACTTATCAATCGATCGATTTGGAAGAAATCTGGAAATTGAATTATCAATTTCAAAAGAGATCTTATTTCAAGACCATTTCATCATGGACAAAAAAAGCAATTCCAAAAGAGAAGCTTGGATAAATGGCTAAAAGAAAAGGGCTGTCTTTGCGGACAGCCCAATATACTTTTACATTATTTTCTAATCAATTGAAGACAGAATCATCTAAATCCTGGTTGAATTTAACAGAAGTAACCTTAGCCTTCAATGGCATTGGCATCAAACTGTTCGTGATTTCCATAGCCATTGGCATCATCAACCCATCCACTTCTTTGTAATCTTTGTAAACCATAGTACCTACAATGTCTGATTTTGTCTGAATTTTCAGACCTGTCGCCACACTGTAGTATTCTGTGGTATTAGCATCTCCTCCAGCTTCAAAAGACAGCTTATAAGCTTGCTCGCCTTCCACCTCCTCAGTTCCTTCATAGGTGACATTGATCCCCAATTCATCCAAATACAATTCGCGGAAAGCGTAAATCTGATTTTTCAATACAGAAGCCACCTGTTCGTCTGTCAAAGATTGCTCCTGCCCCATGGCAGTAACAGTTCCAGCTCCATCTTTCACAATAGTCTTGGACATTACATTACCGTTCACTTCTGTCACATTCAGCAGCCTCTCATTTTTCTGATCGGTTACACCAGAAATGATCAATTTCATGCCCTGAATTTCGGCTTCCATGTTCATCTCCACGTTGTAAATTGCCTTCATCTTCGCTTCTCCACCAATTGCTTTGATATACTTATCAATTACTTCTTTGACAGAATTCTCAACAACACTTTTAGATGAAACTTCTTTCTCTATTACACTTGCTTGCGTAAGACCTGGCGCTGCTAGCAAGCCAAGTGCTAATACTACTATTATTTTTTTCATATTTAATTAGTTAAAATCCGCTTCAGTCAATTCCGGATTGATTTCAATACTTGTGATTTTAGCCTCTAGAGGCACAGGAATCATAGCTGACTTGATGGTCTGAGTCATTGGTATCAAAACGCCATTTTTCTCCTGATAATCACTATAAAAGGTATCTCCTGAAACAGGGTTCTCATTTTTAATTTTCAATCCAGACTCTACTGAGTAATAGTTATTCACAGTAGATCCCAATGGAGTCGTCACAATTACCTTGTATGCAGGAGTTCCCTCCACATCTTTAATTCCGTCCAACTTCAAAGTATATCCCATAGCTACGAAATGCAATTCAGGCAAGAAATAGGTTCCTAGCTTTGCCGCATCCACTTGCTCGTCTGTCATAGCCATAGATTGACCTTGCACACTTGCAGTTCCTTTTCCATCCTTCACTACGGAAGTTTGCATTACATTTCCTCCCACGAGCGTCTTTTGCGCAAATCTCATATTAGCATCATCATGGATCAATTGAATGGTCAACTGTGTCCCCATCACTTCTGCTACCATTTCTAGTTTCGCAGCTTTGATGGCTTTTGCCTTATCCATTCCACCTATTGCAGCTATATAATTTTCAATCACTTTTTCAGAAGTCATGTCAGCATCTACAGCCGCCATTTCTTTAGCAGGAAAGCCCATATTATCATACACCGTCACTTCACCAAACTGTGCCAGTTTATCCTTAATCTCTGCGCCATTACCTACAGCAGTGATATAAAGCTTACTTGGGTCTATCAGATCGACAGCAGTTTTGTTGATATCAGCTACGGTCAAGGCATTCATTTTCTGCAAGTAAGTCTCGTAGTAATCTTTAGGAAGGTTATAGCGCTCGATATTCAAGGCAAAATTCGCTATCGCTGCCGGGCTTTCTAGAGATCTTCCAAATGAGCCAGCTAGGTTAGCCTTCGCCTTATCCAATTCTTCCTGAGTTACTCCATCTTTTACCAATCGGTTGATTTCATAGATGAATTCATAGACTGCAGAATCCGTCACCTCTGTACGAACTGAAGCGCTAGCAGAGAATTGTCCAATAAGTTTGTCTGCAGCGAATGAAGAATAAGCGCCATAAGTGTAGCCTTTGTCCTCACGAAGATTCATGAAAAGCCTAGAGGAAGATCCTCCACCAAAGATTTGATTCAAAACTCTACTTGCAATGTATTCCTCATCACCAAGAGTCAAATCAATTGGCTGAGCAATATCAATCACAGTTTGCACCGATGAACTGCGATCCACCAAGCCTACTACATTTTTGGTCGCTGGAGCCGGAGCCTCATAGGTGAATTTCGGCACATCTCCACTTTTCCATTTTGAAAAATGCTCCTTCACTACTTTCTCCGCTTCTGCCTTAGTCATATCACCTACAATTGCCAAGTAGGCAATATTCGGTTTAAAGTAAGTTTTATAATAAGTTTTCAAATCATCCACACTCACGTTACTCAGTGAAGCTTCAGTGGTTACTTCACCATAAGGATGATCTTTTCCGTACACCATCGCATTGGAAAGTCTACCCGAGATAGCATTTGGCTCATCCTTGCTAGTAGCCAAAGCCGTCAGCGATTGCTTCTTCAATTTCTCCAATTCTTCTTCAGGAAAAACAGGATTATACAACACATCAGCCATCAAGTCAAGAATTTTGCCCTGATGCTTTTTAAGTGATGATGCAGAAACGGAAGTAGCGGAAACACCGAGATTAGCTCCAATGAAATCAACTTCTTCATCTATCTGATCCTTGGTCCTGCTGGTAGTACCTGCCATCATCATCTGACCTACAAAACCAGTCAAGCCGGCTTTGTCGCCTTCAAATAATGGATCTCTTTCGAGTACTAGCGTGAATGAAACTCGAGGGAGTTTATCATTCTCTACTACAAAAACTTTCAGTCCATTGTCTAGGGTAAAAGTCTCTGCCTCGCCTATTTTAATTACGGGCGCTGGCCCAGCTTTTGGGAATTGACTTCTGTCCACCTGAGCAAAGCTCGCGACAGACACCAAAAGGCTCAATACAAAGGCTATTGTTATTTTCTTCATGTCATTTCGATTGTTAAGGTGAATCAATTACTGAGCTGGTTCAGCTGGCTTTGGCAAATAATACAAAACTACGCGACCGTCTAGTGTCAAATATTCTTTGGCGACTCTCTGCAAATCAGCCTTAGTCACCTTACCGTATGCTTCCATCACCTTATTCACGTATTGTGTATCACCATAAATCACGTGAGCCTCCGCAAGGTTTTCCGCTACTCCTGCCATCGAAGAGTTTCCACTCACGATGTTGTTCTCCATGATATTCTGAAGTTTTTCAAAATCCTTGTCGGAGATTCCTTGATCCTGCACCTGCTTGATCAGCTTATCTATTTCTGTTTCCAGATCCTTTGGTTCTACCCCCATGTTGGTAATTCCATACATGATAAAAATGCCACCGTCTTCCAAATCCAATGGAATCGCAGCCAATGCTAGCGCTTTTTGTTGCTTATCTACCAACTCTTTGGTCATCAAGGAAGAATTCCCTCCAGTCAGGTAAGTAGAAAGCATAGACATCGCATAAGAATCCTTATCCGTTTTTGGAGGAAGATTGTATGCCTGAATCACCGCAGGAATCTGAATATTGTCATAAATAATATCTCTGATCTCTGCAGTTTTCTTTGGTTCCTTTACATCTGGTCTGTAAATAGCTTTCGTCCCCTTAGGGATTTCAGAGAAGTATTTTTTCACCCACTCCTCCGTCGTCTTGTAGTCTATATCTCCAGCGATGGTCAAAGTCGCATTGTTTGGCACATAGAAATCCTTGTAAAACTGCTGGAATTCTTCGATAGAAGCAGCATTCAAATCATCCAGTGAACCAATTGGTGCCCAACGATAAGGATGCTCGGTATAAGATCTTTTCAGAGTTTCGATTAGAATACTTCCGTAAGGTCTATTATCATAGCTCTGACGCTTTTCTTCTTTTACAACTTCCCGTTGCGTTTCCACTCCTGTCATATCCACCTTAGAGTGAAGCATACGCTCACTTTCCATATACAGTGCCAGTTCCAATTCATTGGAAGGCAATGACTCATAGTAGTAAGTAATGTCATTTGACGTGTAGGCATTCAATGTACCACCGTGTGCTTGGATGATATTCATGTATTCTCCACGGTCGATATTCTCAGTTCCTTCAAACATCAGGTGCTCAAAAAAGTGTGCAAAACCAGTTCTGTCTGGCTGCTCATTCTTTGACCCTACATGGTAAAGAACTGATGTCACCACAATTGGCGTGGTATTGTCTTGGTGCATGATCACATGCAGCCCATTGTCCAAGTCAAATTCCTTGAACTCAATTTTGGTTTGTGAAAAAGCCGGGACACTTAGCATCCCTGCTACTAACCCCAAAGCAGTAAGTTTTCTCATCATAGTATATTGGATTTTATTCTTATTCATTATTCTGGAAGCAAATCTATCAGTGCAGTCTTTTCAAAAGCCTAATCCGACGCTGATAAAACCATTCATCACAATTTTACCCTAAAAAAATACTATTAATTGTAATCTAAAAATTTAGGATAAAATATTAATAAAAAATAAGGCTCTGAAAAATCAATTCCCAGAGCCTTATTTTTATGGATTTAGCTTTGCTAAAATCTCCTTCGCTTCATGTCCTTGTAGTCTTGGCCCAAATTGACTTACGATCTTCGAACTTGCCATCGATGCAAGTTTACCACTCGAAGCATAACTATGATCATTGGTAATGCCATACATAAATGCTCCAGCAAACATATCCCCTGCTCCGTTGGAATCAATAGCTGCGGTAGCATATGGCTCGATATCGATAAATGTATCTCCATCGTAAATCATCGCACCATTTTTACCCTGCGTGATTACAAAGTGCTTAGCTACCTTTTTCAACTCCTCACGAGCCTCTAGTAAATTGTCTTTGCCAGTGAAAATCATCGCTTCTTCCTCATTTGCAAAAAGCAAATCCACACTCGCTCCGATCACCTCAGTCATCGGGTCTTTGAAATACTTCACCATCGCTGGATCAGAGAATGTCAAGGCCACTTTCACACCATTTTCTTCAGCAGTTTTCTTTGCATGAATCATCGCTTGCTTACCATTCTCAGAAGTAATCAAATAGCCTTCTATGTATAAATACTGCGAATCTTTGATCGCTACTTCATCTACATCTGCCCTGGAATAGGTCTCAGTGATTCCCAAAAATGTATTCATCGTACGCTCAGCATCTTCAGTCACCATCACTAGGCATTTCCCTGTGATTCCTTCAGCCAAATTGCTTTCGTTGAGATTGTGAGAAACTCCAGCATCCTTCATGTCATTCATGTAGAAATGACCTAGCTCATCATTTGCAACCTTGCAGGAATAGTAGGATTTGCCTCCAAACTGAGCAAGTGCTATCACTGTATTCCCAGCTGATCCTCCACATTGTTTCTTAGCCTGCTCGGTATTGATCACTTGCATCAATGCATTTTGGCGATCCTCATCTACCAAAGTCATCAAACCTTTCTCAACTCCATTGTCTGTAAAAAACTGATCTTTTACTTTGAACTCTATATCTACTAAGGCATTTCCTATGCCGGTTACGTCGTATTTTTTCATTTTTTATTCTGTATTCTGTATTGGAAAATTGAAATATTTTAAAATTGGAAGATTGGGCTCAGAAGTTAGCGATACTTCATTATTCGAAATTCAGTGTTCTTCATTCGATGTTACTTTTGAAAGATTAGGCATAAAGAGACTTCAAAGGTTAATTAGGAGAATATCTCAATAGCATAAAAAGACCTCGCAAATCGTAATTCAGATATCGTAAATCAATCGAATATGCGGTGTCTCTCAAAAGGTTTCTCTCGATCAAATAAAAACCGATAGGTATGATGCGTCTTGTAAATATCTGCCAAAAGCTGCTCACACACACGCATCATTTTCGGATTAAAATCTCCAATCCAATTCATCTCGATGGTCTTGTACTGGAAATCAGATTTACCACTCATCTTGTCGTAAGTAATAATCATCGCACTCTCCACCCCTTTTCCCTGATGCTCCGGCACTACTCCAAACACCAAACCGAGCATTTTGTTAGGCGGTGAAAAGGTTTTGTACCAAAGGAATTTGAGTTTACCTATCAGATCCATCTTTCCATTCACATGTTTGAAGATCTGGTTGATTTCTGGAATCTGAATAAAGAATGAAACGGGCTCGCCTTTATAAAAGCCAAAGTAAATCAGCTTTTCGTCGATGATCGGTTTCATCTTGGCAAACATCATCTGTGCTTCTTTCAGCGCAAGTGATTTCCCCATATGTCGCGCCCAAGCCTTATTATATACGGTCATGAAATATTCTGGAGCTTTTTCCTTCAGCTCTTTGCCTTTCAGGTAGTGAAATTCATAATCCGGATTATCTGTAACCACCTTGGCTCTGGCTATCATTTTCGCATCAAAGCCTAAACCTTGCACATTTCTAGCGTAGGTGAATTGCTTGAAGTAAATCTGAAAGCCGTATTCTTCGAAGAACTTTTGATAATAACCGAAGTTCCACGGCATATTGTAGTTCGGCTCAGTGAATCCATCCACGAGCAATCCCCACCATTTGTCACGTTCACCAAAGTTGATTGGACCATCCATGGCTTCCATTCCTTCACTTTCAAGCCAGGATTTCGCCGTATCAAAAAGTAGAAAAGCTGCTGTCTGATCGTTGATACACTCAAAGAAGCCCAATCCTCCAGTTGGTTGCTTTTCTTTCATCTTTGGATTGATGAAAGCTGCTACACGTCCGATTGTTTCTCCTTTATCATTTTGCAAAAGCCAGCGCTTGGACTTTGCCCCATTCCGAAAAAGCTTGTTTGTTTCCTTGTGAAAAAGCCCCTCGATATCAGCATCAAGAGGCCGAATCCAATTCTTTTCATTTTTATACAACCTGACAGCCATCTCGATAAACTCTTTCTGATGGGCAGCTGTGGTAACTTCGATCAACTTCATTCGGGTGATTTTAGAATGCTAAATTAGGTAGATCAGGTGAAAGGGCAAAAATCAATTGCTGTGCTGCCTAAGTTGTGCTGCTTCTCCAGAAGCAGTACAAACTATGAAATGGGAAAAGATAAGTTTTCCTGCTTCACCAGAAGCTGAACTAAAGAAACCTAAAACCAAATCCAAATGATCAATTCTCTCACTACCGTAATGCCACCTAATGTCAATAAGCAGTAGATAAAAATATTTCTCTTGAATTTGTATTCGTAATTGAATTTGTGAAAGCCCACTTTATCAGGTAGAATAACCTTACGGTATAAATAAACACCCAATCCAAATAGGATTAAACCGACTAAAATCAACATAATTTAATGTTTTTAAATGTTGCTTGTGGAAAAGCAGCATAACCTGCGATTTGTTGTGCTGCTTCTCCAGAAGCAGTACTCTAAGAACTAGTACAATTCTACTTTTACCAAACCTTTTCTACCAGCATAATCTCTCGCGGAGCTGAACAAATATTCCTCTGGTTCATCTACAATCATAGCTTCAACCGGATTTTGATGAATGTAATGCAGTTTCTGTTCCAAAAAATGATTTGATTCTATTGCTACTGCATGCAATCCATCAACCCAAAACTTATAATTAGTTATTCGATTTTGATTCGCGCCCTTTTCCTTAAAAGTTTTCAAAATCCATGCTGCTCTGGATTCAATTGATTCTCTTTCCATACTGGCTAAAATCTTTCTAGCAGTGAATTTTTTAAAATCTTGAATAATATCACTTAATCTAAAAGCCTCTTTTTATCTACACAACAAATGGAGGTGATTGCTCATTAAGCACCAAGCAAAAATCTCTAATCCCTTTCTCTCAACGCAGAAATTTAGGCTATCAACAACTTCTAGCTTGTATTCTTTCCTTGTAAAAACATCTATCCAGTCGACAATCGTTAATGTCAAAAAATAAACTGCATGCTGATCAGAAACTTGAAATGGCCTCATAAAAATCAGTTTTAAAAGTTACTTAAATGCTGCTTCGAAAGCTGGAATATAAAAATAAAGAAAATGCTGCTTCTGGAGAAGCAGCATAACTAGCATTGTTGTCCTGCTTCTCCAGAAGCAGGACTTATTTCATCCTACTCCTCTACCGTCGCATACAGATCAAACTCTGTTGCATCAGTTACTTTCACATTAACAAAGTCTCCAACTCGGCAATAATGCTTGGAAGCATCGATCAGTACTTCATTATCCACTTCCACAGAATCGTATTCGGTACGACCTACGAAGTGTCCACCTTCTTTTTTGTCGATTAGCACTTTGAAAGTTTTACCGATTTTCTCCTGGTTCAGATCGTAAGAAATCTGCTCCTGAATCTCCATCAGATGGTTTGCACGCTCCTGCTTCACTTCCTGAGGAATAACATCTTCCATCGTATAAGCATGCGTACTCTCTTCGTGAGAATAAGTAAACACTCCTAGGCGCTCAAATTTCATTCGCTCCACGAAGTCTACCATTTCCTGATATTCTTTCTCGCCTTCACCTGGATGACCAGCGATCAGCGTCGTACGGATAGCGATATCTGGCAAAACATCACGTATGCTATGGATTAAATTCTCTTGCTTTTCACGAGTAGTACCACGACGCATCGCTGTCAATACATCCGTAGAACCGTGTTGCAAAGGAATATCCAGGTAATTACAGATATTATCACGCTCTTTCATCACCTCAATGACTTCCATAGGGAAACCAGTTGGATAGGCATAATGCAAGCGAATCCAGTCGATTCCCTCTACATCAGAAAGTCTACGCATCAACTCAGCTAGGTTACGCTTCTTGTAAATATCAAGTCCGTAATAAGTAGAATCCTGAGCGATCAAAAGCAACTCTTTCGTTCCGCCAGCTGCTTTATGCTGAGCTTCTTTCACCAATTCCTCAATTGGTCTGGAGATATGTCCTCCACGCATAATAGGAATCGCGCAAAAAGAACAAGGTCTGTCACAACCTTCGGAAATCTTCATATAAGCATAGTGAGAAGAGTGAGTCAATAGTCTCTCTCCAACCAACTCATGCTTATAATCTGCTTTGAATTTCTTCAAAATAGCTGGCAAATCCCTGGTACCAAAAAATGCATCGACCTGAGGAATTTCCTTCTCCAGATCATCTTTGTAGCGCTGCGAAAGACATCCCGTCACATAGACTTTGTCCACCAAACCTTGCTCTTTGGCCTCCACATACTGCAGAATAGTGTCAATAGACTCCTGCTTTGCATTGTCGATAAACCCACAAGTATTGATAATGATGATGTTATTGTCATCCGTACCAGACTCATGGCTGGCGTTGATGCCGTTACCTCGAAGCTGGGTAAGTAACACTTCCGAATCAACAAGATTCTTGGAGCAACCCATGGTTACAATATTGACTTTGTCTTTTTTTAACGTTCTCGCTTTCACAGTTTTCCTACATTTTGAGGCTGCAAAGGTAGACAAAAAAGTGCGAAGCGAAATTTTGAATTGGAAAATTGGAAAATTAAAAGATTGAAAAATTCTTACCTATCGAAATCGGGAGGTAAGAAGCGATTGCTCTTGAATACTAAAAGCGTTGATTTTTATCTTTTACCACAAAGTCGCTGAGAACACGAAGTAAAACGCAAAGGTTAGTATTTCAATAGTAGAAGGCTTAAAAAGAGTTATAAACGATTTGTACAACAAACAATTCCTACTCTTTGCGATTCTTCTCTGCGAACTTAGCGGCTCTGCGGTAAAAAGAACCTCTTGCATTCTTTACGCAAATTTCAAATTCTCTCAATACCCCGTAATCTCCTTCAGCAATTCAAAAAATCCTTTTTTCCGCTCGGAATTGATCCCCCAATCAACCGGCACGCTTTGATAACCTTCTTCAAATCCCTCGTCTTTCATGCGGTAATCAAAGTATCCCCAAGATGCATAGGCAGAAACAGCAGCGGTAAAGTTGTTTAAATCCTGATCAAAGTTGAAGTGATCGTCCTCATTGTAAACGATTGGTTTATTCGTGTATCCATTCACTTGGCGCGTCGCTTCCACCTGCTCGATAATCTTATTCGGATCTTTTACGCCATTCCCATGAAGCAAAATATAATCAGAAGCCCTCACTACATTTTCCTTCGGCACCGCGCCTCCACCATAGCTGGTGCTAACTAGAAATCTATAGCCATTTTTCTCCTTGCTTTTCACCAGCTCTATCAATTCATGAACTCGCTCAGGCTGAAGAATTGGATGATCGTAGCGAATATTACATTCATTGTTCACTTCGATTAGCACATTCTTATAGTCTTTGCTGTGCAACCAATCAATCACATTGCTCACAGCATTTACGACAGCTTTTTCATCGGCTAGATTTTCGTCTTGTCCGAAGTAAAATAGACCCAACATTGGCGCCATGCCCAATTCATCAGCTTTATCTAAAATCCGCTCCAATCGTTTGAAATATGCTGGTCTCAGTTCTCCGCTTTCTGTATAAGCGGAATTGATCCAAGGCTGACTCTGTGAGTAGCCATAGGGACTTCCGCCTTGTAGATTCAGTGTAAATGACAAAAGCCCATACGACTTCCAAACGGACATATTTGCCACAAACTCATCCGTATTCCGATCTGCATCCCACTTCCTGGTATCAGCATATTGCCAGTTTTTAACAGTCTCTGCATTCAAGTCATCAAATACTCCTTGCACCATTCTCGAATTCATCAACAAACCTTCAATTGGATTTCCTTTCCAATTTCTGTCCGAATAGGTCAATTCATTATTGATGTAGAATTTCCCTTCAGAGATGCTGACTACAGTCTTACGGGAAGTTTGGGAAAAAGCACTAAATGCTGATAAAAGAAAAATACAGGATAAAAAGAGAAAGTACTTGCGTTTCATAATAGCTAGGTTTTGGGTTAAAGTTGCTGCCGTAATTTCCAGTTTCTTTTGGACACCAGCACATTAACCATCATTTTTTTTCGCCTCAAAATCCAATATTATCTTAAGATCATTTCATAAGACATATTGTTAAACTAAGCTTAACTCGCTTCATGGCTTGGAGCAAGCGCCTTTTACTACTTTTGAGACGTACAGCAAACTTTTTAACTCCTTGCATTTATTTTTCGCCCCGATTCACGTCGGGGCCTTTTGGCAAGGCGCTATAGATCCTTTGGCTTTTTGTTTGCTTCCTGTAACTTAGAATGGAAATCACCATTCTATGGAAACCACCACTCAAATTCTAGCTTTCGATCGTAAAGATATATCTGATATAACTCTATTGGAGCTTTATGAATCGCTCATCATGCCGCGAAGAATCGAGGAGAAAATGCTTATTCTACTTCGTCAAGGCAGGATTTCCAAATGGTTTAGCGGCTGGGGACAGGAAGCCATTTCGATTGGAGTAGTAAACGCTCTTCAAACTGATGAGTTCATCCTTCCTATGCACAGAAACCTAGGGATTTTCACGGGGAGAAATATGCCATTGGAAAGACTGTTTGCTCAGTTTCAGGGAAAGCTATCAGGTTTCACCAAAGGCCGTGATCGCTCCTTTCACTTTGGGTCGATTGAACATCATATAGTTGGGATGATTTCGCATTTGGGTCCTCAATTGGCTATCGCCGATGGGATCGCATTGGCGGATAAACTATCGCATGAAAAGAAAGTGACTGTCGTCTTTTCTGGAGATGGAGCAAGTTCGGAAGGTGACTTTCACGAGGGGTTGAATGTGGCAGCAGTGTGGAAATTGCCGGTGATATTTGTCATAGAGCATAATGGCTACGGGCTTTCTACCCCGAGTGAAGAGCAATTCGCTTTCAACTATTTCACTGAAAAAGGCCCTGGCTATGGAATGGAAGCCATTCGAATTCAGGGAAATAATGTGCTTGAAGTTTATACAGCAATCAAAAGTCTGGCAGAAGATATACGTCAAAATCCCCGTCCAGTGCTCGTAGAAGCAATCACTTTTCGGATGAGAGGACACGAGGAAGCCTCTGGCACCAAGTACGTTCCCAAGCAACTCATGGAAGACTGGGCGAAATTGGATCCAGTAGATAACTATGAAGCTTACTTGGAAAAAATCGGTGTTTTGGATGAAAAAACTAAGACTAAGATCAACGCCAAAATCAAAAAGGCGATCAATGATGGCTTGGAAATCGCCTTTGCTGAGGAGGCCATTTCAGCCAATCTAGAAACGGAGCTAGCTGATGTCTATGCGCCATTTTCGCAGGAAGTCATTTTCCCATCAGCAAATAGCCCCAAGTCTGAAAAGCGGCTCGTCGATGCGATCTCGGACGGTTTAAGACAATCCATGGAAAAGTATTCCAAGCTCATCCTCATGGGACAAGACATAAGTACATACGGGGGAGTTTTCAAAATAACAGATGGATTCAAAGCTCAATTCGGTGCTGATCGAGTGCGTAATACACCACTTTGCGAAAGCGCTATCATAGGAACTGGACTTGGACTTTCCATCAAAGGATACAAAGCCATGGTAGAAATGCAATTCGCTGATTTCGTCTCGGTAGGATTCAACCAAATCATAAATAACCTCGCCAAAATCCATTACCGCTGGGGTCAAAATGCCGACGTAGTCGTAAGAATGCCAACTGGAGCTGGAATGGCTGCAGGTCCTTTTCATTCACAATCTAACGAAGCTTGGTTTTTCCATACTCCAGGGCTAAAAATCGTCTATCCATCCAATCCATACGATGCCAAAGGCTTGCTGAATGCAGCCTTCGAAGACCCAAATCCTTACCTCTATTTTGAGCATAAGGGAATGTATAGATCCATCAGCGCCGAGATTCCAGATGAGTATTACACGGTGGAAATTGGCAAAGCGACTTTGGCGAAAACCGGAGATCAGCTTTCCATCATCACCTATGGAATGGGAGTTCATTGGGCGGTTAAAGCAGTGGAACAACTTGGGATTTCTGCTGATATTCTTGATCTGCGTACACTTTTACCTTGGGATAAGGAAGCTGTGAAAGACACCGTAAAGAAGACTGGTAAGGTTATTTTCCTACAGGAAGATTGCTTGACTGGTGGAATCGGTGCTGAAATCTGCGCATGGATTTCAGAACATTGCTTTGAGTACTTGGATGCTCATGTCATGCGCGAAGGCAGTTTGGATACGCCAGTACCTTTTGCGCCAAACTTGGAAAAACAGTTTCTTCCTGTAGAGCGGTTTAGCCAGAAACTAAAGGAACTGCTAGCTTATTAACACGTGTATGATTTCTCATAATAGTTCTATTATTAGATAATATCATCCCAGAATAGCAGAAATTAATATGACCCGCAGCTTCTAATTCATACCTGAATAAACCCTTCTTAATCTTTTTTGTTTATTTTGAATTAAGTAATTTTCTTTACGATTAGATATCGTAAAGAGGCAACGGGATTTTTCAAATAAGGCTTTTCACAAATGTCTCTTCTAACTAATTTTTATTCAAATCATTTTTAAAAATTACTATCATGATAAAAAACTGTAGCTTAACACTTATAGTAGCATTAATGGTTACTTCTGTAACCTTGACAAATGCTCAATCATTCATCGGTAGCACCGTTGACAATTATGCGGGAGTGCATTCCGTGCTTATTAATCCTGCAAATGCAGCGGATTCCAGAATGAAACTGGATATAAATCTATTTTCTGCCAGCGCTTTTGTGGGAAATGACTTCATAAGTGTTGATTTGAGTAACCTGAAAAATTTTAGTGACGGTTTTGATTTCAATACCGATGCGGAGAAAAACCCTATGGATCAAAACAATTTCTTCGGCAATGTGGATATCCTCGGCCCCTCAGCTCTATTCAACCTAAATCAAAAAAATAGTATTGCTATTACTACACGGGTTCGGGCATTTTTCAATCTCCATAATATCGGAGGAGAACTTTACGAAGTATTAAACGGTGATGAAGATATAGACAACTTCAATATCTCAATGAACGACTTGTCTGGAGTTGTACATGCTTGGGCCGAAATTGGGCTTACCTACGGAAGGGTAGTTCTAGAGAAAGACAAGCACTTTTTGAAAGCCGGAGCTACCCTCAAGTACCTTGGAGGGGCTGGAGGATTGTTTGGCTTGAGCCCGCTTTTGACTGCCAATTATAGTGCAGATAATGAATCTCTTACTACTACTGGTAGTCTAAATTATGGTTACACTTCAGGTTTTGATACTGAAGAAATTACCTTTTCAGATGTCAGTGGAGGCTTTGGAGCAGATCTAGGCGTCGTCTATGAATTTAGAGATATAGACAACAGGCATGAGAATCCATATAAATTTAGAGTAGGGCTTTCGGTGACGGATATTGGAGCAATTAATTATAAAGCAACGAGTAATTTTCGCTACGATATGAATGCTACCATTGATGCAAATGAATTTGAAGAAAAAGATTTGGACGAAGTATTAGACGATAACTATAACGGCACAGAAACGCTGGAAGCAGCCAAGTTCGGCTTACCCACTGCCATTCAGATTTTTGCCGATTACAGTATCACTAACAGATTCTTTGTAAGTGCACAAGGTGCTGTTTCCGCCAAAAAAGTATCTGATGTGCCTGTGAGCAATATCATCAATTCCTTTTCAGTCACTCCCCGGTATGAGATGAGATGGATTAGTGTTTACAGTCCACTTAGCTTCCGACAGTATGATTCCAGCCTAGCATGGGGATTTGGGCTACGCGCCGGTCCCGTGACTATAGGCTCAGGTTCTATTCTTACGAATCTAATTTCAGGATCTTCCCGCAGTGCAGATGTATATGTCGGGTTGAAAATTCCACTTTATAAAAAGTCAGAATAAATAAAGGTCAGGGATTTCGAAATCCCTGACCTTTTCATTTTATTTCCAAATATCCTATTTAGTGATTAAATCTGAGCCCTCAGCAACTCCAAAAACTTCCGATCCAGCTTCTCTCCGTACCAATCTTCGTATTCCACGTCTTTTCTGCTAGAATTCAATACTCCAAAAGTCCCTGAGAATTCCCAGATCCCGAAGCCAATTCCATTTTCTTTTAATACCGTCAACACATCACCGAACCAGCTCAAGAACACGTCGTGAGGCGTTTCATTATAACAACCGCATTCTCCACAGTGAACGCCTATCCCCTGATCAATCAAAGCTATCCAAGGCGCATAATACCTCCTGATTTCCTCAATATCTAAAATCCTTTCTCCCTGTGTCAATGGCCAATCCACTGGAGGAACGCTTTCCGGATCCTTATATACCCATCCGGCTTTGTAATGTGATATTGGAAAAGGATGGTATCCTCGACAACTTTGCGCCAGCTCCAAGTCCGCCAACTCAGGCATGGCTGTCCCACCTCCGCCGTTTCCATCAGCAATCACCAATCGGGATTTTTTCACGGATTTGATGGTATTTAGCGCAGCCTCAGCCACCCGATGATAATCCAACATATCCACGGGTCCTCCGGGGCTATGTTGATCATTTGGATCGAGACGCTGATAGGGTTCATTGACCAAATCGAAGCTCAAGTTCTTCTTAGAAATACCTTTGTAACGGCCCGCCCACATTTCCCAGTGCGCACAGAATGCATCTAAGGCTTCCTGATCTTTCCAGAGATTGTATGGCTCTACAAATCCTGCATTGATACAAAAGCCTGGTGCTCGATGGAGATTCAGGCTCACATGCAATCCTTGGGAAATGCATCGCTCGACCAGCTCATCCACTTTCTCCAAACGGCTTTCGTCAAAGTTCATCACTTCATCTGGACGGATAGGCCTGCTTCGATCTATATCCAGATAGCTTGGATAGGAAATAGGAATCCGGGCAAAATCAAATCCCCAATCGGCTATCCATTTCACGTATTCTGGTTTGGTGGGCCTACCTCGATCTGGATGATCTGAGAAAAAGTGCAGTAGGTTAAAGCCTTTCCAGGCGGGTAGTTTGTTTTTGGATTTGGCAACTTCGGCAAAAGCCTGAAGCGAGGTACTGGCAGCTAAGCTAAGACCTGTACCAAGCAAAGCGGATTTCTTGAGAAAATCCCTTCGGGAATCTGAGGTATTCATAGGTTATTATAGGTTTGATACCATCAAGATACTAAAGTCATACAGCCAACTGGCTGAACAATACATAAATGGCTTCTTATTTATCTTTTTGGAATTCTCTAAACAAATCGACCTATTTGTCCCGTATGCATAACTAACTATTATGATTGTCCGCAATGATGCCAGTAGCGATAGTTTCTTTGCTTTACAGGACGTCCCGATAGTTATCGGGAGACCAATGACCGAAGTGGCCTAAATGCCAATTTTTACCATATTAGAAGTCGCTTTTAGGCCCTTACTGGTGCAATTGCGGATTTACATAACTAACTCTAAGCTTATGCGGAAATCTTTACTCATTCTTCTTTTTCTAGCCAGTGCTACAAGTCTTAAAGCGCAATTTTTCATAGCTGGAGGGCATCTCAACGGCGGATTCCCTGCATCCAATCTAAAGCAAGAAGTGGATAAGACATTTTTCCCAACACTATCCGGAATACTACTGTATGAATTTCAAACCCAACCTTTTCAAGTAGGTCTGGAAGTAGGCTATGGTGTCTACGGAACTAAGCTGGAGAAGCGGGACGATTTGTATCCAGGGTTTTCGGAAGAGTTTAGGCTCAGGAGGAATAATAACTATGCTTCCGGAATGGCGGTGTTCAGATACTTACCGACGCAGTCGAGCAAAATCACCCCTTTTGTAGAGATCCAAGCTGGGGCAAATTACCTGTATTCGCGATTTCAAATACGTGCATCCATTTTTGAGGATCCAGTGGAAGTAGGCATAGATATGCAGGACTGGGGATTTGCGTACAAGATCGGCGGGGGAATTCAACTGCCGTTATCATTCATAGAAGGCGGCAAGCTGGAATTGAGAGTGAATTATCAAGACGGAAGCATAATGCGATTCTTGACGAGAGCTGATACTAATTTTTTACCAGATAAGGGCAACGGAGAATTTGACTACAATCCCCGACAAAGTCCGCTACAGCTGATTACAGGTTCTGTAGGAATAGTGATTTATGATGCTTTTAGGTGAGAAACATTGAATTGTACTAATTCACTCCTGCGGAATCAACAGATATCAGATAATACTTAAAAACATCCTCATCTGGATCTTTGGAGGATTGTATAAGGATTTTTCCTTCTACTGTGATATAAAATGGTTTCAGCTTTGACTGAATGGCTGTGAGATCAAATTCAATTATCTTTTTAAGTGAGTTATCAAATAACTCTAAAAATTTCTTAGGAGATTCATCTTGAGCTTCAAATACTATCCGATACAGCAAGCCATTATTTAATCTATATACAGATCCATAATTGACATCTTTGCTCCATCTAGAATTAATTTCCATAAATTCAGATAAATCCTTAAAATCATTTTTCTGCTCTGGCAAATCTTTCTGAGTCTTGAAAAGCATCGATTCA
Source organism: Algoriphagus aquimarinus (assembly GCF_900112005.1). Classification (GTDB taxonomy): domain Bacteria; phylum Bacteroidota; class Bacteroidia; order Cytophagales; family Cyclobacteriaceae; genus Algoriphagus; species Algoriphagus aquimarinus. Next base: position 22,960 of record NZ_FOKK01000020.1, read on the forward strand.
TATAGAAAGTCTACTTGCTTCAGATCATCTAATCCAATCTTACTTATTTTATTCATAAACGGATAGGATACAATGAGCACAGAATCAGCGACAGTTAAATAAGGAGAAAAAGAATTTGAAACGGTAGATCCTTTAGCAAAGTCAAAAGAAATCCTATGTTTTGAAATCTGTTCCGAATCAAATGAAAAAGGTATTTCTTCAAAGGTTTCAAAATCATACTTCATAAGAGTATACTTTTCAGTTTCTGAATCCTTAACAATCATACTAATAAAATCTCCTTTAAATGAAGCTGACTTAAATATTCCGTTAGTTACATCATAGCCGTAAATTGACTTTAGTGATTTACTACCATCGCTAAATACTTCACTCATCCTAATCTTAATCGTCTCTCCATCTTTGAAATAGTAAAACTCATTAGCTGTAAAGAAAAGAATTCCCTGCTCTGTATAACTGAAGGTAGCAAAACCAGGAATACTACCCGGCCCCTCTTTGGGAACCTCCACACCAGGTACCAGCCTCATTTTCTTTGAGCTAAATGACACAGTATCCAATCGCCTATAGAAAGTATTAAAAACCAAAAACGACTCATTCTTCTGATCTAACGGAGAAATAGAAAAGGGTATTTCTGATGACATGCCCACTTCGCCGAAATCTAAACTCAGTTCCTCACTGAAGGAGATTTGGGAGTTAGGCAATGAGGAAGATTTTTCATCATTGCATCCAATTAGAAATGCGATAATCCCCAAAAACAATAAATTCTTCATCTATGTCTTACTCTATAAACCAAAAATATAAGTAAGACAAACTAAAGATTTTTCAGAAACTAACACATGTTTAGCCTGTTAATAATTGTAAAAGGAGAATGATAAACTTCTATTTATCAATCCTCCACCAACCTCACCTTATAAAACAGATTATAATCCCGCTCCACTTCTCCGTCAGCAGCTTTGACGATAAGTGTACCATCTGGCAAACCAAAATTTACAACACCTGCTACTGGAAGCTCATTAAGGATTCCGATTTGCTGTTCTCCTTTGACGATAATGTAGCGGGGCTTTCTATACTTAATGAGAGCTTCTCTGAATTCCGGATCTCTGAAATATTCCTCTGATTTTGCTCTAAATCCCATTAAAATATCTTCCGGCATTGGAGTGAAAAATGTAAGTATCTGATACGGGCCAAATGCTTTGATATCGTTAAACCCAGGGTACACCAAACCATCCAAACCAAGAACAGCCTCATACCCATCCCGATCAGGATGGCTCAATGCTACCGCTGTTTGATAAACAGCGGTATTTCCTTCCAGCTTATAAATACCCAGTTGATTACCCATCTGCGGTAAGGAGGCCAGGGTTTTGGTAGTTGGGTTGAAGGATAAACTAGGATAAGTTGCCCCGATCCACTTTTGTTCTTTTTTAAAAGTCCAGTCATCAGGATATACATTTAGGTAGTAAATGGAGTCCTGATCCAAATCAAGTATAAATCCTGATTTTACCTTATTGTAAAAATCAGCACCTATTGTCTCTAGATCAATATCAGCCACTGAATAGGAATTGGGCTCCTCCCCCACCAACTTAAACTTCCCACCCTCTTCATACACTGCAAAACTCTGTTTATTGGAATTGATGGAAAGCATCATCATCTCTTTCACCGTGCCCTTCGTTTTTTTGATTTTATTAAAATCAACGTCGAACAGGTGATAAGGCATCTCCATAGAAAGCTCCTTGAAGACATATCCGGATTCTCCGTAAAACCTACCTTCATAAAATTGTTGAATCTGATTTGGACCTTCTCCTCCTAGTTCATGCTTTTCGAGGATTTCTCCCTTTCCATTGACCAGAAACACCTTTCCTTCTCTGGTATTTTTCATCAGATATAGATCCTTTGAGGAATGGTAATCCAAAATGGTAACCGGCTCAAGCAAATCCACCATAATCGAATCATAGACCTCAAACTGAAGTTCTTGAATTGGGCTTGTTGGAGTTGTATTGGTTTCTTTTTCGGAACAGGAAAAAAGTATAGATGCTAAAAGTGCGGTAAGGGCAACAAAAGTAGATTGAGTCATAGCTATGAGTTAAGGTTCTAAGTTAGTCGGAAAAGGGGGGATTTATAGGACAAGAGAGCTTAGATACAATCAATCATCCCTGCAAATTTAAAATCAAATTTTAAATTTGCAGGGATGTATAAATGAAAACGGACTTTGCGCCTTAGCGCCTTGGCGGGAGATTTTAAAACCTTTTAGGAGGCCCTTCGACTTCGCTCAGGATGACACCTCAAAGGTTATCTAACTTCGCTGCGCCGCCACGAGAAACAAGCTACTCAGGTATTTTCACATAGATAATCACTGGATTTGAATCTTCCGTAACTGACGACAAAGATGCTTTTGCTTCAGGACTTAGATTTAGCGTTTCTCTATTTCTCACCAAATAAGGTGCATAGGAGATAAATACAAGCTGATCACCTTCGAGCCCAATCAGAGAATTAAAATATCCTTGTTCATCCTCATCTATTACAATCTTGAACTCTTTGTTGGTTGACTTATTCCAGATATACAATTCCTTCTTCTGACCACTTTCGTTCTGAGTGACTACGTCTGCCAATAAATACTTCTCCGTTGCTTGCAAAAAATTCAGATTTGAAAAGCCTTGTTTGCTTATCATCTCAAACCCTGCAAAAGCATCCATTTCCCAGTAGCTTTCAGGAACTGTGGTTGCTCCAAAATCAAAGCGGTAAACTTCTCGCAATGAATCTCCTTCACTCAACTCATATACGCTAGTCATAAAAGACTCCCTGAACAGCACCGCGTTATCACCCTCAAAAAAGGATTGCTCATCAATTGGAAGCATCTTCTCATTGAAATCATTTGGAAGCAATTCCTTCAGAACTTCCCCCTGCCCATTAGCTTTAAACAAGCGATGATCGCCCGCCACCATATTGTAACTGCTATAAAACCAAAGTTCATTCTGATCTATAGGGTAAAAGGAAAAAGCATTTATCGGATAGGGAGTAGAATTCAACAGCTCTCCTGATTTTGTGAAGGAGTGAATCTCCAGAGAATTTCCAAACCCAGAATTCACTTGCACTACATCTCCGAATAGCCTAAAATTCCTTACACCCATGACCTGTCCTGGAGCCTCACCGATTTCAGCTACCATTCTCAAGTATTTCCCCTCCTTCGAAAAATGGTGGATTCCTGTTGGACGATCATAGTTCATCACAAAAAAATCATCCTTATCATATTTCACCATCAGGTATTCGCTGAGGAGAGCAGTAGAGTCAGTTTCCAGTGGAATTACTTTCTCGATCAGCAAGTCAACCGAAACCTTTCCCAATGCTTCAAAATCAATGACTTTAACTGATACCGATTCCTTTTCTGTACAGCCCAAGAGCGTTAAAAATGCAATTGCTAAGATCTTTTTCATTGTAATAGATTTAAGACATCAAATTTTTCATCTGTAAAACCTTCGAGGTTCAAAATAACCTCAAAGGTTATCTAACGCTGCGTCGCCGCGCCGCCGCGAGAAAAACCATTTGCGCCTCTGCGCCTTGGCGGGAGACAATGTGCTTTCAACAGCGCCTTTCTTCCATAGCAACACCGGCAGCACCCAAAACACCCCAAGCATACTGAATACCAATCCGCCAATCGTCCCTATCGCCAGTGAGAACCAGAAAATCTCGTTTTGACCTTCCATGATAAATGGAATCAAACCAAAACAGGTGGACATAATCGTAAGCAATATCGGAATGGCCTTTCCAGCTACGGACTTCAACACATTTCTATTGTAAAGCCCTTGACTTCTATTATTCAGATCATTGACAATGAAAATCCCAGCATTAACAGCCAATCCTCCCAGCATCACAAAGGCGGCATAACCACCCTGATCGAAATAGAAATCGAAGAGTGAAAAGATCAAAAACAGGCCAATAAAACTAATCGGGATGATCACGATGATGTAAATCGGCTGTTTCAAATTCTCAAACAATACTGCGCAAATCATAAATATTCCTACGATCAGCAAAGCCAATAAAGAATATTGTCGCTTTTGCTGATCATAATTCCAATTATAAGAATCCCTCTTAGCTTCATAACCAATCGGCATAATCTGCTTCATCTCATCGAGCACCTCATCGAGGTATTCGCCACCAAACTTCCCTGATCCCATGTACTCAAATGCAACAATTCGGATATACTGTCGATCTTCTTTGTTGAGGGAATTGGTGGTAGTCTCCTTCGTCAACGTACCATAATCGGAGATTTTGAAAACTCGGTTTTCTCCACCGATTAGCCCTTTTTGCTCCAGGTCAAACTTGCTAAAATCTCCAGACTTACGCTCACGAACCATGAGACCATAGTTTTGATTCTCCAAGGTCAACATAGTCGAAGTATTCTGAGGCTTGGACATATCCTGCAAGGCAGTGATCACTTCGAATTGATTAGTCTGTCCTAATGCCATTTTACCTTGATCGAGACGAAGGACGTATTCTTCCGTTTTCTGCTCACCATAACCCGCGCGCTCATTGGTTTTCACTTCCTGAATCCGCTTATGCGCCAAAAGCTTCTCAGCTAGTACATTTGCCTGTCGCTCCAATTCGTCAAAATTGTAGCCCTTCATTTTCACTCGATAACTTGGTATCTGATCGCTTGAACCTCCTGTATAAAACCCTTGGCCCACTCCATACACATTCCACTGCGCTCCAGACCAATCCGTAGATTTCACAGAAAGTTTGCCCTTCAGCTGGTAAGGCAAAGCCCCACTTTCGTAAGCTTCCTTAAAAGTGATTTCTATCCTAGCACTTTGCCCAGAGAACACCGAAGTCACGAATTGATCGATCCCTTCCACATCCTTTAGATAGGACTCAAACTCCCGCATGATAAAGTCCATTTGCTCCAGCGTATTCCCAAAAGGCAATCGGCAGTTGACATAGAGTCTAGTCTTTGCAGCCTCTCGATAACCACTTTTTTCATATACACCACGCACAAACATGCGCATGGATCCGCCCAGTGCTTTATCTAAGTATGGCCTGATTTCCTCCTGATAGAAGGTGTTTCCTACGGTTTTATTGTACCATTCCTGGTCTTCCCATTTGGCAGGGAGAAAAAATACCGGCAGTCCAAAAAGCAAAATCAAAAACACAAGAAATGTCTTCCTGTATTTCGCTGTCCAGCCAATTCCTCTTTCGTAGCTGCGCAAAGCTTTAACACGCTTCCGTAATTTAGGCATAGTCAACTTCCGCCCTTGATTGACTGATTCTTTGAACATCACCTGATAGAAAGCCGGAGTAAAAACTAAGGCAATCAGCAGCGAAATTCCCAGCATTACCGAAACGACAATAGAGAATTCAGACAGGTTTTTTCTTTCCTCTTCTGGTAGGAAAAAGACGATCATCAGCGCCGCAATGGTTGTCATTGAAGCAGCCAAAAGCGCCAAGAAAACCCGACGATTTTTATGTTTGTGCAGGTGATCTATCATAATGATCGCATTGTCCACGATCAAGCCAAAACTAATCGTCAAACCCGCCAAGGAATAGAGGTGAATATCAACCTTGAGGAAATAGAGCACGATGGCGCAAAGGCTTAGATTTGCCACAATTCCCAAAAAGAGAATACTCAGGTACTTTATATTTCTATTGATCAGAAATATGAAAACCACCAAAATCAGGATCGATAGTCCAGATCTCTTGTATATTTTATTCAGTTCTTTTTCTAAAAACTCAGTGTCGTCATTCTCCAATCGAACTTCAAAGCCGGCAGGAAGCAATTCCCCTGCATTTTTGATGGCAAGCTTTAGATTTTGAGCCAGCAGGACCTTATTTACTCCATCTCGATTGTAGATGGTAAGTGTTACTGAGTTATTCCCGTTGATTCTATAGTATCTGGTTGGTTCTGCTTCTTCCAAAGTCAAGCTGGCCACATCACGAAGCCGGATTTCCATACCATCCATTTCGCTTATGACCAAGTTCTCCAATTGATCCTTCTCCTTGAGCGAGCGATCCACTTGTACGAAAAGCGTCTTGCCCTGATTGTTCATCACAGCGCCTGGGAATGTCAATCCAAATGCACTTCGGATACTACCATCCAGTTGATTTTTAGTAACTCCAAAAGCTTGCATCTTTTGGATATCATAAGTCACGAATAGCTGCAGATCATTTGCCCCGAGCACTCTCACGTCCTCCACTTCCTCGAAGCGGGTCAATGCTGGCTTTAGGATATCTTCTGCTATTTTCTTGATCTCAAAAGAAGCGAATGGGCCATTCACACTATAGGTCAAAATTGGGGTTTTATCGTCTGATCTCTCCTGAGACGATTGTGCAACTGTGGGATAACTCACCCTAGAGTCCATCTGGGGATAAACCTGTCGGATCATAGAAGAGATTTCAAACTTCTTCATCTCCATATCCGACTTCTTATCGAAAGTCAGCGTGATATACCCGCCGTTATAATTGGAAGTTGATTTGATTTCCTTAAGCTCAGTCAGACGGGAAAAAGCGCCCTCTAATGGCGATGTAGCCAGTTTCTCCACGATTTCTGGAGAAGCATTGCTTATCCCAAATGAGACAGATAAAATCGGCGCCCGTTCCTTCGGATTCAAATCCACAGAAAGCATAGGAATCACCGCCAATCCAAGGATTGATACGACTACAAAGACTATCAGAATTCTGAATGGAGTCATATCAAGTCGCTTTCAATGATTTTTTAGAAACAGTAAACCAGTAAGCCAAAGGCACAAAATACAAGGCTGTGATCGTACCTATCGTCAAACCTCCGATCACTGCAAACACCAAAGGCCGCTGCAAATCGGCTCCCAAACCACTACTAAACACGATCGGTATCAATGCCAAAATCGTAGTAATCGAAGTCATCAAAATCGGCTTGAGACGAATCTGTCCAGCTTTGTGAAGTGCCATTTCCAGCGCTTCAACAGCCGAAATCGTGTCTGACTCTACATAAGTTACGCGAAGTCGATTGATCGTATCGATTTTCAAAATCGCATCATTCACCATGATCCCCAGCATCACGACCAGACCTATCGCAGACATCACATTCAGCGAAGCTCCGAAAATAAGGAGAACTAAAAATGCACCTCCGATCCCCAAAGGAAGGGTAAATACTACAATCAATGGCTGAATAAAACTCTCAAATTGCGCAGCCAAAATAAAGTACAGCAGCAATACCGAAATCAACAAGATGCCGATGAGCTGACGGATATTTTCTTTGTCTTTGAAATACTGACCTACCACCGTCATGCCCAGGTTTTTCTCCTGACCCCAGCGAAGATATTCACTGGCATTCTCATCTGGATTCTCAGCAGTCACATTGAGCGATTGATAAATCCCGCCCTTGTCAGCAGTCACATATTTGTAATGATCTTCGTAGTTATACTCCACAAATTCACCTAGCATGTAAGAAGTTGTATCCGAGGCAATCACTCTGGTATTGCGTAGTATATCTTCAAATCGAGCATTTGGCTCTTTAAGTCGAATTGGAGTGATTTCCCCAAATCGTCTGATATCTGCGATAGGATAACTTCCAAAAAGCATTGCAATGCGATCTTGGATGCTGCTCACAGGGATTTGATAAGTCGCCATTTTATCCGCTCGAAGCGTGAAAACCACTGAAGCTTCCTTCTGCAATCCTGGACCACGCTCCCATTCCTGCGTTGGAAACTGACTGAGCCAAGGATCCATCTTTTCCTCTGGAACTGGCTCTTTCGCACCCAGATCTTTCCATCTCACTTCGTAAAATGGCATGTTCGAACTGAATAACTGATCAAAAGCATTTGGCGCATCGCCAAGGGTAAAAGACGCTTCTGGGTAATTCTTCTTCAAAGTTGCTTCCAATTCCATAATAGCAGCTTCTTTCTCTTCTACTGTTGGGAAAAGGAAATAAAGCAAGGACTGCTGAATGGAATTCTCTCCATCAAAAAGCAAGAACTGCTTCACTCCAACGTCAGCTTCTGCTTGAGAATACCTTCCTTCCAAACTTTTCAATAAGGTCACCACACGATCTTTGTTTTCAGCAGCGGAAATCGGTTCGCTCCAATCCACATCCAGCGTAGCATCCAGCTTTTCGATCTCTGGCAAACCAGTTGTTTCCAACAATTGACTAATTCCCAAACCAAGCGGAATCAGTAGCAAAAACACCAGCATAGCCACTTTTCTATTCCCGGATACCTTGCGGTAGCCAAATTCATACATTCCTAAAACCTTGGTGAAAAAGGCTCCTTCACCGTCATCGAAGGCTTTTTTGCTCCGCGAAAACATCAAGAAATAAAGCATAGGAAGCAGGATAAAAGCCACTGCTAGAGAAACCGATAGAATCGCCGTCACCGCCACGGCCTGATCAAAGAACAAGGCTCCAGAAATCCCACTCAAAAAGACCAGCGGTACAAATACCGCTAAGGTAGTAAGTACAGAACTGATCAAAGCGCCCATTACCTCATCCACGCCTTCCACACAAGCTTCGAAAAGCGGTAAACCACTCTCTCGTTTGCGTGTGATATTGTCTAAGACGATGATCGCATTATCGATCAGCATCCCTATTCCGAGTGCTAGACCTGAAAGCGAAATGATATTAATAGAAAGATCAAAAAAGTAGAAAATCAAGAATGATATCAGCAAGGAAGACGGTAAACTAACGCCGATAATCAGCGGAAGTCTGTAGTCTTTCATGAAGAGAAAGAGTACTGCGAAAGCGAAAACACCTCCGAAAAGCAAGGAAGTTTCCAAATTGGAAATCGCAGCATTCAGCAGATTTGATTGATCTTGAGTCAGTTCAAACTCTACCAGAGGGTAATCCTCCTTGAACAATTCCAGTGATTTTTTCAGCTCAGGAATCAGCTCATTCATTTTGGCGGAAGCCTGCTTGTGTACCGTAATGACCAAACTTTCCTGAGTTCCGAAAAGATGGTAACCAAGCGTCTCTTCAGTCTCATAGTTTACTTCAGCAAGTTTGCCCAGTGGAATGACTACTCCTGAAGGAGCCGCCACAGGCAAACTCTCAATATCCTTCGGTGTGTCTACTCGCGTCGCTAAGCGTAGGTAGTAGCGGAATTGACCGTCTTTAACTGATATCCCACCAAGCTCTCTATTGCCTGATTGAATGGCAGAGATCACGTTTTGCTGCGTCATTCCCAGCGCTGCCAACGCTTCTTCATTTGGCTTTGCTGTGATAATGCGCTCCTTTTTGCCATTGATATCTACCAGAGATACTCCTGGCAACTGCTCAATTCTTTTCTTCAGAACATTCTCCGCAAGGAGACTCACCTCCACTTCGTCTGCTCCTTCTTTTGGCACCACCTGCACTCGCGCAACAGGAATATCAGAGGTGTTGATTCGGATGACTTCGGGACGTCCTAGATCTTCTGGCAGAGAATTCGTAAGACGATCTATTTTTTCATTGACATCGATATAGGCCAACTCCATCTTGGTTCTGTAGTCGAAGGTCAATCGAATCGTCCCCACTTCGGATCCTGCCTTGGAATCCATTTCCTCCAGGCCATTCAAAGTAATCAATCCCTCACGTATTGGACTGAGTACATTTTGTTCGATAGCTTCCGGAGAGGCATTTGGATAACTGACCTTCACCACTATCTGCGGTACATCGATCGGAGGCAAAAGCGAAATTGGCAGTGTACGTAAGACGATGAAGGCAAAAACCATCAGCGCCATAAAAGTCATAAAAACTGCAATCGGCCGGGCCAGTAAAAATCTAACCATGGCTTATTTTTTTATAATTTGAACCGGAGCCTGATGCGCAAGTTGAAGGTTATTGGTCGTGATTACCGTACTGTTTTCCTCGATTCCATCAAGAATCTCCACTTCCTCCCCATTGTCTTTACCCACCTCCACGTAGTTCCATTTGGATTCCTTGTTTTCTATGGTAAATACCACAGCCCTGCCTGATCTATAGACCAGTGCATCTTTTGGTACAACCAAAGAATTATTTTGTGGAGCGCGGATAATAGCTCTGGCATTCATGCCCGGCAGCAAAGCTTTGTTGGCCGCAAGCGTAATCGAAACCTGCACCAGACCAGATTCATCTACTTTAGGATTGATACCAGTTACTCTTCCCTCTAATGCTGTTTGGGTATTTGAAATCGGATAAACTTCTGCTTTCTGATTAATAGATATAAAACTAATATCAGATTCAAGCACTTTTACTTTTAGGATAAACTGACTGGTCCCCAACACCTGACAAAGCACTTCATTGGAACCTACTAAACTTCCAGCTTTATATTTAAGATCGGCCACTTGACCGGAGATTGGCGCTTTTACTACACTTCTATCGAAACTCATCTGTGCTTCTCTCAACTCCACTTCGGCAAGGAAAACACCTGATTTTGCTTTGAGCTGCTCATCTACGACTCCCTTTTGCTCAGTTTTATCAGAAGCAAATAAGGTCTCAAAACCCAACTTGTCAGATTCATATACTGCATTGGCATTTCGAAGGGAGATTTTAGCTTTTTCTAGCCTAAACTCTGGCTCAGTAGGATCCAGCTTGGCAATGACATCACCTTTCTTGACGAACTGCCCTTCTCGGACATTTACTTCGAGGAGATAACCAGCCTGCTCAATCACAGCCAGAACTTCGGCTCCAGCTTCAAGTTTGCCAGTCGCTGGAATGAGATAATCGAAGCTTTTGCGCTCCGCAGTAGCGATATTCACTTCAGTGGCGGCAACTTCGTTTCGAAAGGATTCTGTGGGAGCTTCTTCGACCTTTTCCTTATCTTCTTTGCAGGCAGAAAATAGGACTATTAAAAAACCGAAAAGTATGAGAGGGAAGTTTTTCATTTAAATAGTAGTTTCAGGTAATAAGAAACTAACTAATTATTCAATCTCAAAGTCTTTATTGTAGAAAGGATGTTAATGATTCTAAAAATCAGGAATTGACTTGTCAATTTTCACAAATGGAGGATTAATAGCATCATCCACAGGACGTAAACGCATAGTTATTGGAGGTGTATCTCCAAAGTATTCAATAAGTCGGTCTATCTCTGCTAGATTCTCAACCTCGATACGTACTGAGGCAATTCCATCATGAAGAAGGCCTAATTGAGTACCTGCAGCTCTAGATAAATCTACTACCCTCCTGGAGTTTTTCGGAAGTCTATCATTGATCCTCACCCATACAAATTCGCCTGTGTCAGGTCTTGTAACCTTGATTCGAGTATCAAAGGGTAACGTCTTGTGAGCCGCAGTTAAGCTGTCCATGTGAAAAACCTCTCCATTTGAAGTCTTTCTCAAATGAAATCTGCGTCCATAAAAACTGGCCGTACCTTCCTGAATCAGCAAAGCATCTACAGCCATCTCAGGCTGTGCATACTCTGGAATGAGTGCAGCAACTAAAATAAGAAACCAATTCCACATAGGGTGATATGAATTATCGCCTGCCTTTTCAATAAAGATGCCAATTAATGTCATTTGTATCAAATGGCTTGCAGTAAGTGCTTCACTGAAGTAACTTAGTTAATCACTTATATAATTATCCGAAATGGTGCCATTAACCATCATTTCTTTGATTTACCGGACGGAAGACCGCAGACGAGTGACCGAAGTAGCGACAATATTAGTTTTAAACATCGTTGACGTCACTTTTTGTCTTTTACTAGTTCCATTTCAGATATACTTATTAATTCTTTTTTGATGAAAAGCATGTTCAAAATCCTCCATACAGCAGATTGGCATTTGGGAAAAAGACTACAGGAATTCTCCAGGCTTGAGGAGCAAAAACTAGTTTTGGAAGAAATCAGAACAATAGCTGATCGGGAAAATGTAGATTTGATTCTACTGGCTGGAGATATCTTTGACACCTTCAATCCCAGCCATGAAGCGGTGGAATTGCTCTACAAATCACTTCGAAGACTGACGAATGGAGGAAAACGGCCGATTATCGCCATCTCAGGAAACCATGACAGTACGCAGTTTGTCGAAGCTCCAGATCCTCTGGCTCGTGAGATGGGTATTTTTTTCTATGGAAAATATGACACAGTCATCCCAACTGGAAAACTTGATAATGGCATAGAAATCACACAAGCTGCAGAAGGTTTTGTGGAAATGAAACTGCCCAAATTTGATTTTCCAGTTCGAATTATCTTGGCTCCATACGCCAATGAGGTATCGATGAAAACATACCTAGGCGAAGGAGATCGTGAGGAGGAATTCCGCAACTTGATGGAAGAAAATTGGAAGAAAATCGCAGATCAGTATTGCGATGAGCAAGGCGTTAATCTTTTCGCAGGACATTTTTTCTTTATGAAAGAAGGAGAAAAACCGGAAGCCGAGCCAGAATCTGAGCGACCGATTCTCCATGTGGGCGGAACCCAAGCACTATACACCAGAAATATCCCAGCGCAAACCCAGTACGCAGCATTGGGACATTTGCATCGCTATCACGCTGTCGGACACGAGCATTGCCCAGTAGTGTATTCAAGTTCTCCTCTCGCATACTCCTTCAGCGAAGCCGAACAGCAAAAGCAAGTAGTGATCATCGAAGCAGAACCGGGGAAGCCTGTAAGCTATAGTCCAATTGGATTGGCCGAAGGAAGACCGCTGTATCGTAAAACATTCGATAATCTTCCTGAAACTTTAGCCTGGCTAGAAGAGAATCCTTATTGCTTTGTGGAATTGACCTACATCACCGAAAGCTCCATCGAAGCAGCAACCCGAAAAGCAATCATAAAAGGACACGATGGAATTGTGAATTTGATTCCGCAGATCAAAAACCCTTTGGGCAGGGAAAATCAAAATCTGAAGGTGGAAGATCTGGGAAAAGACATGGAAAGTTTATTCAAGCTTTTCTACCAAAGTGACAAGGGTCAAGAGCCCAACGAAGAATTACTTACCATCTTCAAAGAAGTCATCAGCCAAAACGACCAAGCATGATTCCTATTAAACTCGACATACAGGGATTGTATTCCTACAAAGAGAAACAGACAATAGAATTTGACAAGCTCACAGCTGCTGGATTATTTGGAATTTTCGGCGCAGTAGGAAGCGGTAAATCTTCCATTTTGGAAGCTGTGTTGTTAGCGCTATATGGTAGCACTGAACGCCTGTCCGATCGGGGAGAAAAGAACAGTATGGTCAATCTTCAGAGTGATCTACTGCTTCTGAATTTTGAATTCAGCTCAGGTAAAAATAATGCTAAAACCTATTTGGCTCGTTATTCAGCGAAGAGAAATTCGAAGAATTTCGATGACATCAAACCTGCAGAACATACTTTTTATGAAAAAGTAGATGGAAACTGGGAACCTATATTTGCGAGAGCTGAGGAGATCGTTGGCATGCGAAAGGAGCACTTCAAGCAGACGGTGATCATTCCACAGGGGAAATTCCGTGAGTTCATCGATCAAAAGCCCATCGATCAGGCGAAGATGATGAAGGAGCTTTTTGGTTTGGAGCGATTTGATCTATCTTTTAAAACAGGTCTACTTCTAAAAACTCTCAAAGAGCAGAAAATCCGCCTAGAAACTCAATTGCAAGGACTGGAGGAATACTCATTAGATATTCTCACTGAAAAGAAGAGTCAATTCGCTGAAATACAAACTCAGGCTACCGAAGCCTCGCTAAAACTAACATATGTAGAAAATGAAGTCAGATTACTAGAAAATCTAAGAGCAAAAAATCAGCAATTATTAAAGTTCAGAGCCGAACAAGAAAATCTTGTATCACTACGCCCTGAGATAGAAAAACAGCGTCAGCTCCATTCAGAATTCATCACTGCCAAAACCTATCTTCGACCAATTTGGGAAAATATTGAGGACACTAAAGCGTCTTTGGAGCAATTTAAAGTAAGTGTGATTGATTGTGAGCGCTTCAAAATTACGTTTGCCAAAGAAGTAGCGGAGCTTGAAGAGCAAGAAGCCGATCTAAAAGCGAAAAACAAGGAAAGACCGCAACGAGAGGGTAAAATCCGTGACTTGAAAAAAGTCATAGAAATTCAAACCCTAGAAACGCAGCGCGAGCATGCAAATGCTATACTGCTCAATTTGCAACCAACAATAGAAAGCAAAAAACAAGCTCAGAAGGCATTAGAAACAAAAATCGCGGAGCTAGAAAGCGAAGCTGAAAAGATCAGTGCAACAGATAGCTCCGTCTTAGCCAATCTGATGAGTTCGGCAAAAGACTGGAAGCAGGCAGAAAATCAATTGAGTAAAATTCAATTGGAATCAAATGAAATAACTCAGGAAATTGAAACTTTCAAAAGGCAACTAGCTTCTCTGAAAATCAGTATTCCTGCTAATGAAAGTTCGTTCGAAACATGGTTGATTACTCAGAAAACAACTATTCTAGAACTAGAGAAACAGCGTGATCTCTTGATGCAAAAGCAGGGACTTGCCGCCCATGTTCATTTGCTTCACAATGGAGAGGCATGTCCACTTTGCGGAGCGCTAGAACATCCCAATCCGCTTGAAGGAAATGATCAAAGCGGCTTAGCACAAAAAGATCTTCAAATAGGACAAGCCAAGCTACTCCTAGAACAGATTCATACGTCAAAATCCAACTACAGTGAAGTGGCCTTTCAGCTAGAAAATCATCAAAAAGGCGCTAGTATCAAAGGCATTGAACTCCAAGAAACAGAGCAAAACCTCAGCTCCATAAAAAGTAGCTTAGCGCAAATTGGAATTGAGGGGCATGAAGAGCTTTTAGCCAAAATACAGGCGATAGAGCATAGCTCTCAAACTCGAGAAAAATTGCTTCAAGAAGTAAAATCACTTCGTAAAAACTGGGATTCTGAGCGCATCCTAATTGATCAATCCGAAAAAGAATTGCAACAAGCACAATTAAAGCTGCAATCTGTGCAGTCCAACATTTCCTCCAAAAAAGAAGAAATCAGAGACATGGCTTTCTGCAAGCAATTTTTCGCTAGAGAAACAAATCAAATCCAAACTGCTATAGATAAGGTTGAAAAAGATATCGAAGAGGCACTTCAACTACTTGAGGGAAAACAGAAACACTTACGGGAGAAACGCAGTGTGACAGATAAGAATTTAGCTGATCTGATCAATTTCACGCACCTTCGTGATCAAAGTTCTACCAAGCTAGAAAAGCTAAAATCAGATTTTGAAGGGTTGAAACTTCAGTATGGATTCACGGATGAGGAGCGTTTGATCCACTTGTTCCAACACTCGATTGATGCTGAGAAAGTAGCTCGTGAGATCACTCAGTTCGACCAGAAACTCGCCATTGCTGAGAATAGAATTCAGGAACTGGAAGCTGAAGAAGGAGTCGTTGCTTATCAGGAAGAAGCGTTCCAAGAACTTACCAGTTCATTCCAAAACTTAAAAATCAATGCTGAGTCCTTTCAAAAACAAGTGCTTTTACTTGATAAAGAGATTCAAGAAACCACCAGAAAACTAGACGAAAAAAAGGTTCATCAGGCAGACTTCGCCAAACTGGAAATCAGAGAAAGCTATCTCAAAGAGCTGGACAATATGTTCCGAGGTAGTGGTTTTGTGAAGTTCGTGAGTTCCATTTACCTCAAGGAACTATGCAACACAGCCAATGTGCGTTTTATGAAGCTCTGCAAAAACCAACTGAGTTTAGACATCGATGACAATAATACTTTCTGGGTGATTGATTACCTGAATGGCGGTAAGAAGAGACTACTTAAAACACTCTCAGGCGGACAGACTTTCCAGGCTTCACTTTGTCTTGCTTTGGCACTTGCTGAGAAAGTAAAAGCCCTCAACCAAGCAGATCAAAGTTTCTTCTTTATGGATGAAGGCTTTGGAGCTTTGGATAAGAATGCGCTTAGGGTGGTCTTTGAAACACTCAAGTCACTTCGCCATGAAAATCGTATCGTCGGGATCATCAGTCATGTGGAAGATCTGCAGCAGGAAATCGGAGTCTTCGCGAATATAGAACTCGATCCAGAACGAGGATCTCAGGTGAGTTATTCCTATTAGATATATTTTTCTTAGTGTACTTCGTAAAATCACTTAGTACATTGAGCAATATATTTAACAGCACATCTAATTACTGATTATCAGTGAATTATAAAATAATTATTAATAAAAAAACAGGACAAAATAGAGTGATATATAGGCAGTTGAAAGTCTTTTTAACTCAAAGGAGTGTGAAAGATTAATTTAAACCAATTTTTGAAATCAACTTTCACAACCCTCGATGGAAAGATAGTTTAAGTCCAGCTTCCTGAGAAGTTGTTCAGCTGTGTCCTCCGAGTAAATTCTGTGAACTTTGCGGTAAAAATTAAACAAAAAATCAAGATTGATTCTTATGCCGTTAATTTTCGAGCAAAAAAAATCCTCTGACAAACTGCCAGAGGATTTTCGTAAGTAAGAAAACCTATTTACAATATATTTCCATTTACCCAATCAATCTCCTCCTTGCGGATGGTATGATTTGAGTCCTTGAATATTGACAATTTCACTTTTGCACCCATCCTGCTCAGTAGGGTTTCTGATTCTTTAATTCTAGAAAGTGGTACATGAACGTCTTTTTCACTACTTCCAATAAAAACAGGTGTACCCTCAAAAGCACCGGAATACTTCTCTTCCAGAATCTTCTCACCAATTAGACCACCAGTAAAGGCTATAACACCTGCTAGCTTTTGGGCATTTTGCGCCGCAAATTCAAGACTCAGACAAGCTCCTTGAGAAAAGCCAATGAACACCACATTTTCTGGAGAAATACCTGCTTCTATCACTTGATTCCATACTACTCTGATCGTTTCTAAGGATTTAGCTAAAGCAGATTGATTTGCAGAATCCGGAGCCATAAAGCTATAAGGATACCAAGAGCCACCTTCAGCTTCTGGTGCCAATAGCGCATAATCATCTAAGGAAAGGTATTGTGAAAGTGAAAGAATACTCTCTGCACTTGCACCTCTTCCATGAATGAGAATTGCAGCTTTTTTAGTCTCAGACAAGGGTAAGCCTGCTGTTTTTATCTTAGTCATAATCTTCAACATTTAACTTAACTGGCGCTAAACTCTCTTCTAGTTTTGCACGATTAGGTTCAGCCCATTTTGGCAATTTGATCAATTCACCTAAATGAGCTTCATCCTCATCAATCGCAAATCCTGGTTCATCGGTAGCCACTTCGAACAAAACTCCTCCCGGTTCACGGAAATAAATCGACGTAAAGTAGTTTCTATCCTTTACCTCTGTGACTTGATAGCCATTTCGCATCAAGATCTCCTGAACCTGAAGTTGCGAGGCAGCATTCTCTGTTCTGAAGGCAATGTGATGAACTGTCCCAGCACTTTGCAGACCACGGTTTCCAGATTTATCGATCACGATATCTACGATATCGCCAGGCTTCCCAGCTGTACCGTATCGGAATCTTCCATTTTCCTCTCCTATGAAATGATAGTCCATATGCTCAGTAAGCAATTTTTCAGTCAAATCCTTAGCTCGTAAGCTCAAGGTAGCTCCATAGAATCCTTTGATAGAATGCTCTATTGGCACTTGGCCATAAGACCAACCTGTTCTGTCATCCTGATCATTGGCTACCAATTCTATCCCCATACTATCGTGGTCTTCGAATCTGATCAACTGAGCACCAAATCTCGTCAGGATATCAGAGACTGGTATTCCATATTTTTTCAATCGATCTATCCAATAATCCAATGATCCCGCCGGAACAGAAAAGGCTGTGTAAGTAACCTCACCAGCTCCTTTGGTTCCTTTACGGGCGCCAGTAAATGGGAACGTGGTAAACACTGTTCCTGGCCGTCCCAACTCATCTCCAAAATAGAAATGATAAACACCAGGCGCATCGAAATTGATTGTCTTCTTCACCAGTCTCAATCCAAGGATCCCGGTGTAGAAATCTATATTTGCTTGAGGGTTTCCAGCTATCGCAGTGATATGATGGATTCCAGTGATTAATGGTTTCATGGTATGTAGGGAAAATGTTAAATGTAATTTAAAACCTTCGAGATCTAAACGACTTTAATGAGACCTTAGAATCCCGACAGCCTATATAGCCATCGGGAATTTCTATTCTGATTAAGCCTGCTTTACAAGCTGAATATTCAATATCAAGCGAACTTGATCACTAACTACTATGCTTCCAGCTTCAGTCACTGCTGACCAAGAAAGACCGAAATCTTTTCTGTTGATTTTACCTTCGATTTCAAAACCAGCTTTGGTTTGTCCGTAAGGATCACCTGCAACTCCTCCGAAATCAACATTGAATTCAACATTTTTTGTAGTTTCTCTTAATGTCAAATCACCAACTAACTTGTAATCACTACCGTCCTTTGTGATTTTACCTGAGAAAGTCAATTTAGGATGATTCTCTGCATCAAAGAAATCAGCAGACTTCAAATGATTGTCTCTATCTTTTTGATTAGTGTCTATACTGCTAATAGCGGAGGAGAAAGAAACACTTGCTCCTTCGAAATCATCAGAAGAACTTTCTGCAGCTCCTTCGAATTCTCTGAAATAACCTGTCACTGTAGAAATCACTAAGTGTTTTACTTTAAAAGACACTTCAGAGTGTGTAGGGTCGATAATCCATTTTGTAGTACTCATAGCTTGTTATGTTTTAGTTAAATTTTATTTGTATTGATGTTAAATGTATATACACGTATTAGTGTAAAATTTTTTATCCTCGTAATTTGTCCAGAAGATTATTCATCAAAATCACTTCCTCTTCACTCAAATTGATGACTTGATTATTAAATCCTTCCATATGAATGTGCAAATCGTTCAGTATTTGAAGTCCTTTCTCAGTGATTAGAATATCCACTTGACGACGATCACTTGGACATTCTCTTCTTTCTACCAACTCTTTAGCTTTCAATTTATCCACCAGACGACTGGCATTCGACATTTTGTTGAGCATTCTATCCTGTATAGAAGACACTGTCGTAGGGACTCCATTTTGTCCTCTCAAAATCCTAAGCACATTGTATTGCTCTGGAGAAAGATCAAAAGGTTTTAAAATTCCATTTTGAGCCGACACCATATAGCTGTGTGTGAAAAGAAGATTGACCACTAATTTATTATATGGGTCTTTGAACTCCTTCTGCTTGATTGCTTCTTCTAGACTTCCCATATCAATTATATCTTTTGTTATTGTATTTAATGTATATACATGTAAATATAGCAAAAGGTTTCAATTGAGTAAACTTTTTTTTTAAACCAAATGAAAAAAGACCTCAAAGAGGCCTTTAGACATAAATTCTTGTGATTATGAAAAAATAATTAACTTTTCTCGATCAGCCAATCACCTATCAATCTATTGATTTCCTTAGGCTTTTCTATACAGCTACTATGGCCAACTCCTGGAATTCTATGCAATCTTGCCTTCAAGATACTCATTTGAATAAACTTGGCTTTGATTGGCGTAGTAGCCACATCCTCATCACCTACAATTACCATGGTCGGGCAGGAAATATCTCCAAGTTCGTTTTCGATTCCCTTCCTATAAATCACCCCATCAACTGCCCCTACAACACTCTTTTTATTTGATTTCAACTGAGACTTCCAAAAATCTATTTTCTCAGAGTTTATCGGATCATTCAGCCAACTATCAGCAAACATGATTTTCATGACCTTATTGGCAACTGGCGGTATTACACCAAGCCATTTCACTATACCATTAAGGGTTTTGTATTTGGGAAGATTCTCAACTGGCTCCGAGTTAGCAGAAGTCTCCAAGAGAATAAGGCTTTTAATCAGTTTTGGAAATCGAGCTGCAAGCCTCATCCCAATAAACCCTCCCATTGATAGTCCCACAAAATGAACTGGCCCTACACACAATTCTTTGATTAGTTCTGCAGCATCCTCCGATAGGGTATCCATATCAAATGGCCCAGTGACCTCACTTTGTCCTTGCCCTCTATGATCATAGGCAATCACACGAAACCGCGGTTGGAGGAATTCAATTTGATCAGCAAACATTTTGTGGCTCCAAAGCAATCCATGAGAGAAGACAATGGTTTCCTCTCCATTTCCTTGATCCGTGTAGAAAATATTAACTCCATTTACATTGATCTGAGGCATTCTGTTTTTGTTTTTGAGTTATCAGTCGATAGAATACTTGAGTTGACTGAATTAACTCTATTCTAAATTCAATTTTATTTTACCAATCTAAACCTGGCTGGGTGATGGTGTATCCTTCTACAGCTTTCTGCTTGTCCACTATCGCTTTCACATCTTCCAGAAGCTTCTTAGCATCATAGACAATACCATCCTTTACGGTGTACTTTACGCCACCTACTCTAATTGGTTCATTATTATCATCAATTCTGATCGCTCCGGTTCCATAAAGTACTTTCAGATTTTGCAGCGGGTTCTCTTCCAAAATCACAAAATCCGCCAACTTTCCTACTTCCACAGATCCAATTTCCTTTTCCATCCCAAGCAATTCAGCCCCATAAAGAGTAGCTGAACGTAGTACTTCTAGCGGATGAAAACCAGCTTCTCTAAGCAATTCCAACTCTCGGATATAGGCAAAACCATAGAGCTGATAAATAAACCCAGAATCAGAACCTGCTGTCACTCTGCCTCCTTTATTCTTGTATTCATTTACGAAAGTCATCCAAAGTCTGTAATTCTCTTTCCACTGAACCTCTTCCTCAGTAGTCCAATCAAACCAGTAGGAACCGTGAGATTGGCGACTGGGCGCGTAGAATCGCCAAAGCGAAGGCAAAGTATAGACATCATGCCACTCAGCTGTACGCGCTCGCATCATGTCACGATTGGCTTCATAGATATTAAAAGTCGGATCGAGTGTGAAATCCAATTCAAGTAATTCATTCATCACCTTATTCCAATGCTCAGAACCTGGCTTAGCGGCTTGCTTCCAAAGTTTCCCTGCTTCACCAAAACGGTGCTGCTCATTTTGATAATTATAATCCAACCTGAAATCCTGAATCGTGCGATCTTCAAAAAGCGCTTCAGGCAATCCGTACCAGTGCTCCATTGAAGTCAGACCTGCTTTGGCTGAATTTATCACATTCCAACGAGCCACATCCAACTGCTGATGGTGCATCGCTGAGCGTAGGCCAATTCTTTTATTTTCAGCTATCGCAGCTTCCATTACTTCTGGATTTGCGCCAAAAAACTTAATTCCATCTGCTCCTTTTTTCGCATTCTCATTTACCCAGGCTTTTGCTTGCTCAGCAGTCGTGATTGGAGCTTTCGCACCCTGTCCGAAACTTGTGTAAGCCATAATCCTAGGCGCAGTAATTTCATTGGCTGCGGACCGTTTCTTTTGATCCAGCACCCAATCCAACCCATTTCCAGCTGAAGGGTCACGAATAGTCGTGATGCCATGAGCCATCCATAGTTTGAATACATATTCCGCAGGAGTTCCTTGTCCACGGCCTCCAATATGGCCGTGAGAATCCACAAACCCTGGAAGCAGGTAATGTCCTTCCAACTCATAAACCTTATCATCTGGACCAGCCTTCGGCCTACGGCTTTCATTGATCGGCATTCCTGGATATCCGACAACTTGAATTTGGGCAATTCTATTTTTCTCCACTACAATATCTACTGGGCCAACAGGTGGCGCTCCTGTACCATCGATCAAGATCACTCCTCTTAATATCAATCGTCCGTATTGCCCATCGCCTTCGTCTCGGTCGGGTGCAGATTCTATTTGAGAATAAGAAGAAAAGGAAAGGTATAAGCCAAAAATGGCAAGGAGTAAAAGTCTTTTTTTCATAGTGCTGAGGCCTGATTAAGCTCAATAAGTTAAGCCAAAAAGTCGCAACAAAAAATCGAAATAGGATGAGCAGCAAACACACAAAAAAAGCCCTAAGGAAATTTCCAGAGGGTTTTTAAGGATTGTTGGTGGTATTTATAAATCCTTGAACTTCTCCATAATATCTTCAGAGATTCCTGTGCAGGAATATCCCCCATCATGGAAGAGGTTTTGCATAGTTACTAATCTAGTGTAATCAGAGAACATCGTTACGATATATTCAGCACAGGCTTCAGCGGAAGCATTACCCAATGGAGAAAGTGATTCAGCAAAATTGTAAAAGGAATCAAACCCGCCAATCCCAGTTCCTGCCGTTGTTTTGGTAGGAGATTGAGAAATCGTGTTCACTCTTACTTTTTTCAGCTTACCAAATCTATATCCATAACCACGTGCGATGCTTTCAAGTAAAGCTTTGGCATCAGCCATATCAGTGTAGAAAGGGAAAACTTTTTGTGCAGCGATATAAGAAAGACCGACGATCGATCCCCACTCATTCATCACATCTTGTTTTTCGGCTACTTGCATCATCTTGTGAAAAGAGATTGCAGACACATCGTAAGACTTCATCGCCCAATCATAGTTCAGATCTCCATAAGACCTTCCTTTTCTGATATTTGGAGACATTCCGATGGAATGTAGAATAAAATCAAAGTTTCCTCCAAGATACTCTTTAGCTTCTGTGTAGAGCTTTTCGATATCTTCTGTGCTCGTTGCATCCGCAGGAATGACGATAGTGTCACATTCCTTCGCAAGCTCATTGATAGCGCCCATACGCATGGCAATTGGCGCATTGGTCAATACAAATCTTGCTCCTTGCTCTTTCGCTTTAAGCGCTGTTTTCCACGCAATTGAGTTCTCATCAAGAGCACCGGTAATGATTCCCAGTTTTCCTTTTAGCAAATTATCTGGCATATAGCTAGGGGGTTATTTTCAAAAATATTGTCCAAAAATAGGAAAAAATAATCATTCAAGCCCCTAAATTGATGTAATGCACGAATTACCGCCGTAGCAACTCTTTGGCACTTTCTATAGCAGATGCAGACGGTGAAGCTCCTGAGATCATTTTGGCCAGCTCTAGCACACGCTCATCTGTATCAAGCAACTTTATCTTACTAACGGTTTTTTCAGAAGAGTTATCTTTGAAAACATAATAATGAAGATCACCTTGACCTGCGACTTGTGGCAAGTGAGTAATGCAAATCACCTGATGTTTCTTCGAAATATCCTGCATCATCCCAACCATCTTCAACGCTACTTCCCCAGAAATCCCCGTGTCAATCTCATCAAAAATAAGTGTAGGCATTGCCATCTTATCTGCCATCAAGTATTTGATAGCAAAAAGCAACCTAGAAAACTCTCCACCAGAAGCCACTTTCTTCAATGGCTGAGGAGAAGATCCTTTGTTGGCAGAAAATAACAATTCGATCTCATCTATTCCATTTGAAGCTGGTTCTATGGATTTATGCTCCATCACAACTTTGGAATTCTCCATCCCCAATCCTCCGAGTAAATTCTCAAGAGAATTCTGAAAATTCGCAAAGCTAGCTTGCCTTTTTTTGCGAAGAGCCTTTCCTGAATCTGCCACTTTTGCTCTGCTTTCTTCAAGCTCTTGTTTGGCTTTGGCCAGCGTTTCATCCAGGTTTTGAAACTGGAAAACCTTATCCGCCAATGCTCTTTCCAACTTCATCAGTTCTTCTACTGACGCTACTCCATGCTTCTTCTGAAGTTGGTAGATTTTGCTAAGCCTATCTCTGATTTCATCCAATCGCTCAAAATCAACTTCTACCCTACTATCTTCATCACCAAGTGTTTCTTCTATATCTTTTAATTCAATATTTACTGCTTGAAAACGCTCTTTCAAGGAAGCAAAAACATGCGCCAAGCGCTCCAAGGATTGCATACCATGCTGTACTTGAGACATACCTTGAGTGATACCAAATTGCTCATCCTGAAATAGATTAAGCATTTCATTGATCTTTAGCTTGATTTCTTCCGCATTCTCGAGAATCTCCTGAGTGGATTCTAGTTCTGCCTGCTCATTTTCCTTCAAACTTAATACACTCAATTCTTCCAATTGAAATTGATTGAAATCAGCTTCCTTTTGCAGTTCAACGGCTTTTTTGTTTAGCTCATTGTAAGTCTTTTGTGATGTTTGAAACGTTTTAAAATCAGCTTTATATTTTTTGACTTCCTGCTGAGTCTGGGCAAAGGCATCTATAAGGCTAAGCTGATAACTTCCTTCTCCCAGTTGCAAGGTGTCATGCTGGGAATGCACATCCATCAAATAGCTTCCTAGGGTCTTCAAGGCATCCAGAAGCACAGGCGTATCATTCACAAACGATCTAGATTTCCCTGCAGGACTAATCTCCCTACGTATAATACAAGTAGGCTCATAATCTAGCTCTGCCTGATCAAAAAATTCTTTCAACCCATAAGTAGCCACATCGAACACTCCTTCGATGACACACTTTCTATCCTCATGGAGCAAGACTTTTGTATCTGATCGATTTCCCAAAAGCAATCCGACAGCGCCTAGCATAATAGACTTACCGGCACCAGTTTCGCCAGTAATCATACTAAGCGCTGGACTTGGCTGCATGTGCAGTTGGTCAATCAGAGCATAATTAGAAATGCTAAGAGATTTAAGCATGGGTAAAGAGTTCGTTTGGGCAAAACTAAAAAATCGAGCTTAGCTTTTCAGCAGCTCATTATACTTTCTCGCATTATTAGGATCAATTTCCAAAAGTAACTGGACAATTTCTGTCCGAATCTCCAGAGAAGCATTTTTCATGATAGAGGTAATCTCATCACTTTTGGCATCCATAAATGAAATAGTAAAGATTCCATTAGGCTGTGTTTTATTGGCAGATGCCAAAATCCGAACTGCTTCAAGAATATTTGTATAGGCCTCTTCTGGGCGAATCTGAAGGATATCTAATCCTTGTCGATGATACAAATAATAAGCATCACGAATCACTGAGAACACAGAAGATATATAAATATCGTTGTTTAAAGAATAACGATTACGACGGTCCGAAGTGCTCTGAACCCAACCAGGCCGCCCTGATTGTTGAGCGTTATTTACTATATCATTTGCTGCCGCAAAAAACTCGCTCCCACCTCGACTTTCGAAGGAATCATAATCCAAGCCCAAAGCTATGTGTGCATAAAATGCTAATAAGGAGCTGATATTATTCAAATAAGTGAATCGATTGAACTCCAGCGGCTGAGATTCTATGTAATCAAAACTCCAGCTTCGATCTGCAAAATTAAACACTAGACTTTCGTAATTGGTACCGTACACGGGCCTTACAGTCTGAATCTGGACCGTAGCATTGTAGGTCCCTACCTGAGGCACATCATTGATGGTGATAAGTAAATTTCCTTTGATCCGCTCCTCAGGACGAAACTCATCAGAAGTCCAAGACCTACCATTGAGGAATTGCTCAAAACTGGTCTTCATTTGGCTAAACACATTTGTATTCTGAATTCTAGCACGATCACTATTTATGATCACCGTGAAATTAAGCTCTTGAGAAAAGCCAATTAATGAATTGCAAAAGAAGAGAAGTAGGAAAAATCCTTTTTTCATCTGTTTATAATTTGATTGTCAAAGGCCAACCCGATAAATATCGGAAGGAATCTCGCATGTACTATAACCATCCCTCTGTGTGTCGCCTGAGTCATGCTTGATTTCATGTGTTTAAATTTATCTTTCAAAAGGTAACCCAAATCAGTGCTATCGGAAGGAATCTCGAGTTGGTGGATCATTCCTCCAAATATCACTTAAAACAAGCTCGACTTCATAGTCTTAAAAATAAGGAAATATCTATGCTCAAACCCAAACTGGGATATTTTTGATTTGATCTAGTATAAGATCTGCAATCTGCTTTTTTGGAGCAACGTCTGATTGTATTGATAAGCCAGAAGCATGGAAAATGTGCACTTTATTCGTGTCTAATTGAAATCCTGCTCCGGAATCCTTCATTGAATTGAGAACAATAACATCAAAATTCTTTTTGGAAAGCTTCAACTGAGCATTTTTAGCTTCATTCTCTGTTTCCAATGCGAAACCTACATGCACTTGGTTTTGCTTTTTCTTAGCACCCAAACTCGCCGCGATATCTACATTTTTCACAAGAGAAATTGAAAGAGAAGCATCACTTTTTTTGATTTTCTCTGGAGCAATTTCTGCGGGGGCATAATCGGCTACTGCTGCTGCAAAAACACAAATATCCATTTGATCATGGATTGCAGAAGCAGCGTCATACATTTCTTTTGCGGACCTTACATTCTTCCAATGGAAAGCATCCTTATTCACTTTCAGTGATATCGGCCCTGAGATCACAAAGACATCAGCTCCTCTGGATAGAAAGGCATCTGCAAGCGCGAGTCCCATTTTTCCACTCGAGTGATTGCTAATGTACCGTACAGGATCAAGCGCTTCTTGTGTTGGTCCCATGGTGATCATCACCTTTTTACCGCTAAAATCTGTATTTCCAGCAAAAAATTCTTCTACTCTTGAAGCAATATGTTCGGGCTCCATCATTCGCCCCTGACCAGATAATCCACTCGCTAATTCCCCTGATTCAGCATCAAGGATAATATTCCCGTAGGACTCTAATTTTTGAATATTGGACTGAACAGAAGGATGCTGATACATATCTAGGTCCATCGCTGGAGCTACCATCACTGGACATCTGGCGGATAAGTATGTTGCAGAAAGCAAATTATCACATAGACCATTAGCAAATTTCGCTAAGGTATTAGCACTGATCGGTGCTACTAAAAATAAATCCGCCCAAAGTCCTAGCTCTACATGATTGTTCCAGACACCAGTTTCATCTTTTTGGAATTTGCTCAAAACAGGTCTTTTGGAAAGCGTAGCTAAGGTGAGCGGGGTTATAAAATCAAAAGCAGAAGTGCTCATAATGAGTTGCACTTCTGCTCCTGCTTTAATTAATAAACGAGTAAGGAAGGCGGACTTATAGGCAGCGATGCTACCAGTAACTCCTAATATGATTTTCTTACCCTTGAGGCTCATAAGATTACTCGCCCGTTGGTTCTTCTGGAAATCTATGATAGATTTTATCTTCTATGAATTCTTCTAGAGCTAGAGCACTTGGCTTTGGCATTCTCTCGTAAAACTTAGAGATTTCGATTTGCTCCTTATTCTCAAATACTTCTTCCAAATTATCAACTGTAGAAGCGAATTCGGAAAGCTTCGCATTAAGCTCTTCCTTCAATGTATTGGAGATTTGCTTTGCTCTCTGTCCTACGATATGAAGAGACTCATAGATATTACCGGTTTTATCGGCGATTTTATCAAGGTCTCTTGTAATGATGGATGGATTAACTGCCATATTCTTATTTGATTATATTTCTATTTATTATCTACTTTTTCTACAGGCTTATTTTCTAATGCTTTTGCTTTTTGCTCAGCTAGACGTTCAGCATATTGCACTTTCAAAACTAGGTGCTTATCAAGTTCCTCTTTGGCTTCAGCCTCAAATTTCTCAACCTTTCCAGTAAAAGGACTGCTTGGATATCTTCTATAAAATGTCGTAGCAAATGCCAATGCATCTTTCAATCTTTCCTCCTTTTTAAGGAATGCACTATTTTCTGCATATCCAGTACTCACTTCCACTAGCTTGTATGCAAGCTCTTCATTATGCTTACTCTCAGGATAATCCTTTGCAAAATTCTGGAAATTTATAATGCAAGCACGATAAAAATCACCAGGATACAGACCATCTTTAAGTCTATAATACATGGATGATTCCATATAAGCCTTCTCTTCAAATCTTCCTTGCAAATCAACTAGCATCTCCATCGCCCGCTCATAGCTGGCTGATGCTGGGAATTTGGTCACAAATTGCTGTATAGCAGAAACTGCTTCCTGAGAACTTTGCTGGTCAAGGTTTGCATCTGGAGCATCCAAGTACAAGGCATATGCATTCATAAATAATGCTTCCTCAGCCAAAGGGCTCCTATTGTATGTTCTATAGAAATTACTGAAATATCCAGCAGCCTCAATGTACCTCTTAGTCTTGAAATGGCAATTGGCATAATTATAATCTGCCAATTCAGCCTTTTCACTCCCTCTAATCACAGGTAAAACCTTGTCATAGAGTATAATAGCTTTATTGTATTCCCCTTCCTGATAATATTTGTTTGCTCCAGCATACAATTCCTCCCAGTTAGTGCTCTTCTCAAGCTTGTTAAATGGGCCACAGGAACTTGCAGCAAGTATGATAATCAGTAATAGAATGGATTGTACGCGCATTTTCATTTTCAAGACCGCAAATATACGGGATAATTATTCGGATTCAAATGGATGAGGACTGGATAGTCAAGTCTTACTTCTTGACAACGAGCTTCTTGGTCACTATATTCTTATTGTCCAAGAAAAGGGTGTAGAAATAAATCCCAGGATTGAAATCAGACACATTAATTGGCAGTGTATTTCGCTCAGGATCAAGTGTATATTCTGCCACTGGGTTACCTATAAAACTATTTATAGATATCCTGGCTTTAACAGACTGGTTTTTGAATTTA
Source organism: Algoriphagus aquimarinus (assembly GCF_900112005.1). GTDB lineage: Bacteria > Bacteroidota > Bacteroidia > Cytophagales > Cyclobacteriaceae > Algoriphagus > Algoriphagus aquimarinus. The sequence continues at coordinate 51,205 of NZ_FOKK01000020.1, forward strand.
TAATCAAATTGAGCCATTCTCACACTTGGGTTTGGATAGACGTCACTAAGTACAATGTCTTTATAGTCAAATTCATCAACCTTAATGGCTGGATCATCGACTTCATATCTTGCTTCAACGACGAACAAGTCTCTTAGATTGCTTTCATTAACAAATGACAAATCGAAAGAACCTCGAGTTTCTACAATTCCCATTTCGAAATCGAGATACAAATCTGTCAACAATTCACCAGGCTCTAAAGTCAGCTTGATTTTCGCAAGGTCTTTTTTAGGATCGTAACACTGCTCTCCAATACATATTTTCACCCGTTGGGAAGAACCAATATTGCCTCGAAGACTTTTAAGAAGATAAGTTTTTGATTGGTTCGTCTCGTTCTGAAGGATTACTGTTTTGCGCTGGGTTGAGCCTAAATCTCCACGAAATTCTAAGCCCTCACTTAACACGCGCACTTGCTGTGCTTCCGCAATTAACGGAGCTAATAGCCATAGCCATGTAAAAAGTATGAGTAATCGTTTCATGTAGAGTTTTAATCGATACGCCTTCAGTATTTGTAACTGTATTCAATATACGGACAAAATTAAGCCAATGACTATGGAAATTGAGAAAAATGCGGTTAAAATCTGTTAACCCTTTTAAAATTTTTTTCCATCAAGTACGTTACGCACTATCACTAAGCACGATAAACGACTACGTAGCTTTTTTTTCTGGTTTCCAACCACGTTTTTCTAGTGACTTTAGGATTTCTTCATCAGTTGGCAACACCAATTCTATTTCCGGATCATTAAACAAATTATTTGCATTCGGATCAATTTCTTCTGGTTTTCTCCAAATATTTATCTGCTCCATCCCTGGCCGTTCTTCAAATCTCCAAATAAAACCTTCCAACCTAGAGTTATCCTTATTGACTAATTGGAAAGGGGTAAACTTCCCGTCGGGCTTTATCCCATAAGTCACACGTTGTATAGCACCATCTTTAAACCTAAGCTTTATGTTGGCACTGAGCGTCTTATTGATTCCTTGAGACAGTGTGTCTGCCTGTACAGCAAAATATAGCGACTCCCCGTTTCCATCGATATCAATCCTATCCATTTGACCATCCACAAAATAGCCCATCATGGTTCGACCCTTCATCTGATTAAAATTAAGTAGTGTGTCTTGCGTGATCACAAATACTTTATCCTTCATGAAAACCCTATCCAACTCTTCATTGGCAAGGTAAAAAACCATACTGTCAGCTGTAATCTGACTTTTTTGATTCCACATTACAGGATCTTTGAACAGCTGAATCGAGGAATCAGAGTAATTATAAACCAATGAATCCGCAAGCCCAGCCAAGTCTGTTTTCACCAGTTTTACAGATCGAAAAGCCAGGAGGTATTTCATGGAATCAGCCTCTCCATCCTGAGAAATCAAGGTGTCGGAAGCCATATACAAGGTGTCTTTTTCAAAATACTTTCTCACTAATGCATTTCCGTGCACCAAACTATACTTTCGCCCTTCCCAATATTCTCCCACGTCTCCAAAGACCTCAACCTTCCGCTCCTTATTAAGCACACTTACATCATCTTTCCCTTCATAGTACTCATCTAACTCACTATAATATAGTTCCTTTGCTTTTATCCTACTGGTTTCAGTTTCTACAATCCCATCATAAAAAGTAAACTTTTTTGCCTGGGTATTATAAAAACTGCCATTTTGAGCATCAAGCGTATTGCCATCTTTGGAAATCAGATTTGTCAAACCTTTTGTTTCAGCAGTCTTCGGGATAGTCATGTAAACCAGGTCGTTGGTTTTCATGGTGTAATCAGGGTTGACTAGCACCACATCCTTCTTGAATGTAATCTTCTCAATATTCACCTCGTAGGTACCTTGTTCGCTTGTGAGCACATTGACCGAGTCAACTACTTTTCCATCATTATAGTAATAGGCAATGTTTCCGGCACGGTCATAATCCAAGTACTCTGTAGTAAGTGTGGTTTTTTGGTTTGTGAAAACAACATGATTTCTAAGCTTTGCGAATTGGGTATTTCCATCGTATTCGGCATAAGTACTGGTCGTCTGCACAGGATCTTTCACGTCCACTATCCTTACATTCCCAAATAGTCTAGCCTTATTTTCTGCTCTAAAAAAATGAGCCGAATCACAATAAATCAACGTATTCTTATGCTTCATTTCTACATCACCAAGCAAGCGCTCAAAATTTTTGGAACCAAGCAAAGTGCCTGCGCTATTGATCTCTAACACAGATTTTTCCTGAGAAAAAGCAGGTGTCGCTATTCCCAAAAAGCCCAGAAGGATAATAAAACTTGTAAGTGCTGTAAATCTCATATTGGATCGAATGTGGGCAAAATTAGTAGAAAATGATATTTTTGGTCAATGGTTGAAGCTTTTATCCGGCATATCCGGAACAAAACAATTTTAGATCCCTCCAAAACCTACCTATTGGCAAGCAGCGGCGGTATAGACAGTATGTGCCTAGGCAATCTTCTTACCAAAGCGGAAATCCCTTTTGAGATAGCTCATGTTAATTTTCAATTACGCGGAAAAGACAGCGATGATGACGAAGAATTTCTAAGAAAATGGGCGAATTCCTGTGGGAAAACTTTCCATGTACATCATGCTGATACATACTCTTTCGCATCAGAACGAAATATCTCTACGCAAATGGCAGCAAGAGAGATACGTTATGAGTGGTTTGAAAAATTAAGAACAGAGCGAAAATTAGATGGAATTATTCTAGCCCATCATGAAGACGATCAGATCGAGACTATTTTTCTGAATCTACTTCGAGGCACTGGCATAGAAGGTATTTATGGAATGGCTGAGCGCAGAGGCTGGTTGATCCGTCCCCTACTACCTTTTGGGCGAAAAGAAATTCTAGATTATGTACTCACGAATCAGATCGAATGGAGAGAAGATAGTTCTAACGAAAAAACTGATTACAAACGTAATAAGCTTCGTCACATTAGTTTACCAGCCCTTTATGGTACAGCTGAGGATGCGAAGTCAAATTTACTCAACAGTTTCGCTAGGTTAAAAGACACTGGAAAGGCTTTTACAGCGCTTTTCGACAATTGGAAAAAGGAAAAAGTTAAAGAAGTTGACGGACTTCATATTGTTCAATTAGCTGATATTGTGAGAACCACTGGTGCAGCTTCACTAGTTTACTTTTGGCTTCGCCCCTACGGCTTCAATTCCGATCAGGCGCAGGATATTCTGGAAACATGCCAATCTGGTGATTCGGGCAAACTATTCGAAAGCTCAAGCCATCTACTCAATCTTGACAGAAATCAGCTCATCCTCGCTCCAGCTCCGGTAGACTTTGATTCTATTACAATTTCCGAAAATGACATTGACTTTACTTTGCCCGAAGGCAGGTATGAAATCCTAAAATTGGACGGAAAAGAAGATCTGGATAAAACTAGACAAAATGCCATGCTCGATCTTGAACGACTTAATTTCCCTTTAGAAATCCGAACTTGGCAAGAAGGTGATCGATTTATCCCCCTTGGCATGAAGAACGCCAAGAAAATCTCGGACTTTTTAATAGATTTGAAAATACCCGTAGTGAAAAAACATGCTGTGAAAGTATTACTTTCGGAAGGACAGATAGCTTGGGTTATAGGTTTTAGAATTGCTGATTGGGCAAAATCAACAGCAGCAACCCGAAAACTACTTTATCTAAAAAAACGATAAAAAATGCGTAATCCATTTTCTAAAACGTACACAGAGTCAGAAGAAAAAATGTTCAAGTTTCTTGGACAAATCAAATTCTTTGAGCGCCTGAAAAATAAAGAAATGATTCGATTCATCCCAGCGATGCATCATCGAAAGTATGTGAAGGATGAGGTGGTATTCTTCAGTAAGGATCCTAGCCAAGCTCTGTACCTAGTCCAAAGCGGAGATATTTGCCTTACTATAGATATTAAAGACAATTTTGAAACCATACTAGAAGTCAAGAGAGGGGAAGCTTTTGGAGAAAACTCACTGCTTGAAAACTCCAAGAGAACTTACACGGCGCTAATTGTCTCGGACGAGGCGGAATTAATCGTAATCCCTCACTTTGCTATTCAAGAGGTTTTTGACAGCAACCCAAAGATTAAAGCAAAAATGATGACTTCCTTAGCGGAATACTACAATCAGAACAATCAGCGACTTTTCCGCTCTTATAGGGAATCGTTTGGGTTCTTCAGTCTCCGCCAAATGTTTGAATAGTAACATTCAAACACCCAATTTCGCTTTTGTCAAAAAACCTTAATTACTTCCAAAGTATTCTGGGCTCTGTTTCGAATCCTAGGCATTGTTTAATAACTTAGCGCCGCTTTTTAACGCAACATATTCATATAAAAATTTATAAATCTAATGAGCAAAGTAACCGTAGTAGGAGCTGGTAACGTAGGCGCAACCTGTGCCGATGTATTAGCATATCGCGAAATCGCTGAGGAAATTGTACTAATTGACATCAAAGAAGGCGTAGCTGAAGGTAAAGCACTTGACATTTTCCAAAAGGCACCTATCAACCAATACGATAGCCGCACCACTGGAAGCACAAACGATTATAGCAAAACTGCTAATTCTGATGTAGTAGTAATCACTTCAGGCCTTCCTCGTAAGCCAGGCATGACTCGTGACGACTTGATCGAAACCAACGCTGGTATCGTGAAGTCTGTGACTGAAAACGTAATCAAGCATTCTCCAAATGCTATCATCATTGTGGTTTCTAACCCTCTTGATGTAATGACTTACCAAGCGCATATCACTGCTGGTATTTCTAGAAATAAAGTAATCGGTATGGCTGGTATCTTGGATACAGCACGTTACAGAGCTTTCCTTGCTGAAGAATTGAACGTATCTCCAAAGGAAATCCAGGCGATCCTAATGGGAGGTCATGGTGACACGATGGTTCCACTTCCTCGTTACACTACAGTAGCTGGTATCCCTGTAACTGAATTGGTAGCTAAAGACAAACTGGACGCAATCATCGAAAGAACGAAATTCGGTGGTGGTGAACTAGTGAAGCTAATGGGTACTTCTGCTTGGTATGCTCCAGGAGCTGCTGCTGCACAAATGGTAGAAGCGATCTTGAAAAATCAAAGAAGAGTATTCCCAGTTTGTATCAAACTAGAAGGCGAATACGGTATCGACGATTGCTACCTAGGTGTACCAGTTATTCTTGGCAAAAACGGTGTTGAGAAAGTATTGGAACTAGATCTAAATGCTGAAGAAAAAGCACTTCTTGAAACTTCTAGAGGTCACGTGAAAGAAGTGATGGAAGTTTTGAACAAGCTAGGCAAGTAATTCTAGAACATTTATACATCAGACCTGAGATTCTCTTCCTTTTGTGAGGGTTTCTTAGGTCTGATTTTTGTAATATGCCGTCTGAATCATCCTTGAGCCTGTGAAGATCTGGAAAAGCCTACTTATACTTTTTATCACCATTCTCCTAGCTGGGGGTGGATTCTGGATCTACAAATCATACTTTTCTTCACGTCAAGTCAATAGCTTACAGGTCATTAGTCAAAATGCAGTTTTTGTATTTGAAACTCATGAAGGCGCAGAACAGTGGAATTCTATCGTCAATGATCCGATCTGGCAGATTTTAAAAACTTTCCCAGCATTTCAACGATTATCGGATCAGCTCTTTACTTTGGATAGTCTAAACGGTGGTTCAGGAAAAATAGCCAAATCCCTGAACAATCAGCAGTCCACTATCAGTCTCCATTCTACTGGTATTGAAACTTTCGAATTACTTTTTACCATAAATCTAAATCCTTCAACTGCAACCAATTTCATTGAGGAAATTAAGTCACGTATCCCTGCAGGATCAAGATTTCAACCTAGAAAATATTCTGATCAAGATGTACTGGAATATTACGATTCCAACAACGACAGACTTTGGAGTATTTCTTTGCTCGGAGATCTAGCTGTCATCTCCTCTTCCTCTTTCCTAGTGGAAGAAGCCATCCGCTTCTTTGTAAATGAAGATCAGCAAAGCTTTTATTCACTGGTGAAGCCCATCCCATACAATTCAGACGCACAGGGAAGGCTTCTACTTTCTGGTAAAGGACTGGGTAGCTTATTGAAAGGAATTAGTGGCCAACGAGAAAGCACCGCAATTGCAGGTTTAGAGATCATGCCTGGGGTAGTGGCACTAGACTTGATTCTGGAGGAAAACCAAATGGTTTTCAAAGGACCAGTCTTGTATGAAGAGGCTATAAATTTCACACCTTCTATTCAAGCCAATCTCACTGCTTTTGAAGAAGTTATCTCCAATCGGACTCTAGCACTCACTCAGATCAATTTAGAAAGTATCTACGAAACGCAAAAAATCACTAATAGAGCGTTTACAGCAAGAGCAACTTTTAGTGGAGACATACAACGTAAGCTTCTTGATAAAGGCTTCTTGGACAGCTTCACTGGAGAGTTGTATTTACTTGATCTAGAAAATACTGGCGGTGTAGATCAAAATCTCGCCCTTCTCTCTAGATCCCGTGATATCGATCTTGCAATACAGCAACTCAAAGAATTTCAAGAAAGTGAGAGTGATGAAGGCTCAGACTACTACTCAGGACACGAGATTCTTTACTTTTCGGAAGAAGATTTTCCCGCACATTTGTTTGAAGGGAAATTCCCAGGCTTTGGACAAACCTTTATTACTTCAGAGAATGACATTCTGATTTTCACCAATTCTCAGCAAGCCATGAAGCTGATTTTGGCTGACATTAATTCTGGAAGCACTTGGGGCAAATCATCCAGAGCCCCTGAAGCTAAAAAGGATTTGAGCCCAACTTCAGGCTTCAGCCGCATGTATTTGACAGATCACATTTGGGATACTTGGACTAAAAAAGCGAATCCTTCTTGGAGTTCTTTCCTTCAAAAATACTCCGAAGCATTCCAGTCTTTTCCATGGGTCTCCTTCAAAATCAATCAAATCCAAGATAGAACTGAAGCGACTTTGAGCTTCCCATATGATGGACAATCCAAACCAACCATAGAGACTACTGATGCTATCTCATTGCAGCCTAGCAATAGAATCTCCTTTAATCAGCCGCTAATCTATGGACCAAAGTCTGTTATTAATTATCAGGACAACACCGAAGACCTACTCGTTCAAGATCAAAACAATGTATTGCATTTGATCAACTCTGCGGGACAGGAGGTGTATTCAGTACCTCTTTCCGGACCGATCGTATCAGATGCTTTCCAAATTGATTACTATAAGAACTCAAAGCTTCAGATTTTGGTGGCCACGGCTGATAGAATATATGGAATAGATAGACTTGGAAGCGCCTTACCAGGCTATCCATTAGGAGTAAATAACGAAAACATCAATCATCTAAATCTGGTTGATTATAGTAACTCGAAAGACTACCGTTATTTCATCAGTACCGCTGAGGGCAATTTGTACTTACTAGACAAAACTGGTGAAAAACTAGAGGGCTGGGATCCAAATCGAATAGGCTCCAAAACAATTGGAGCACCTGCACATTACCGAGTTCCAGGCAAAGGTGACTACATGGTCGCTTTAACAGAAAATGGAAATCTGCAGCTTTTCAATCGAAGAGGGGAAAGTCAATCGGGCTCTTCTGTTAAACTCGGAGATTCATTTGCTTCTAGCTTGATCGCATGGAGTGACCCAAAGTCTCGCTCCACCAAACTCGTAGGAATTACAAAAAATGGCGAGGTTATCCATTCTAATTTCAACGGGGAAATCGGTTATAGAAATCAACTGATCAAAAATGACCGAGACAGTGAATTCCTGTTAGTTCCTGATCAGAAGCAAAATGACTTTGTCTTTATTTCTCGTCAGTTTAATGAAGTAAGTGTCCTCGACCGAAGCGAAAAGCCACTTTTCAGTACGCGTGTGTCAGATGAAAAACTGATCTATCAATATTTTGATTTTGGATCTGACAGGCAATTATTCGCAGTAACGGACCTTAACCAAGAGTTCTGCTACTTATATGATATGAAAGGAAACTTGCAGACCACCATGCCGTTGGAAAGCACTGGCCCTATCCAGATTACCTATCAATCTTCCCTAGGACAGTATCTTATCAGAACAGTGAGTGGTTCTACCCTTACGGTATTCCAACTGGCAGATTAGGCATATCCGAATTTTCTTTGGCTTAGGCTGATGATTGGCTAACTTGCAAAAAATCACCAATTCAACTAATGCTGAAAAAGTACCTCCTACTAGTATCCTTGCTTATATGGGTTAGCACTCACTCTTTTGCCCAGCTGATTTCAGACAATCAGGACATTTATCAGGTAGGCAATTCAGTAAACTTGAGCTCGCCTTATCACACCACCCTTTCATTTTTCTACAACTTAGAAGAGGGACATTATAATCCGGAAAATGCGGCAAAGGCACTTGACCTATCGGATGTTAAGGATCAAAAAGGACAGAGTTTAGCCATCAAACTTAAGCAGATTTTTGAAGGAAAAGGGATCATAGTACGCACGAGTGAGATCCCAAATGAACAAAACTACAACGACACTACTTCCACTTCTGGAGAGAGCATCTACTATTTCGATAAACAAAAACTACCTGGGATTTTTCTCCAAAAGAATGGTGATAATTGGAAATATTCAGCTTTCAGCGTCAGCCAAATAGACGAGCTTCATTCGGAAACTTACCCTTATGGCACCGCTAAACTCTTGAATATCCTGCCAAAAATTGGTAATCAAGAATATCTTGGGCTTCACCTTTGGCAGTTAGTAGGCCTGTTTATACTGGTCTTACTTGTATTCCTCTCCCATTGGATTTTCACTTTGGTTGTAGACAAATTAATGCTGTACCTATTTAAAAGGTATGGTTATGGCAAAGTCGGCGAAGACTATATTTTGCCAGTAGCACGCGTGATCAGTTTCTATTTGATCGTAGTATTACTGTCACTTTTCATTCGAGTTCTCCAGCTCCCTATAGAGATTTGGTCATGGATTCTGATTGTGCTAAGAACACTGAAGCCATTCCTGATTACCATCATTTTCTACAAATTGGCTGATGTAGTAGGAGCTTATTTCTCTAAACTAGCTACCAAGACTGAATCTACCTTGGATGATCAGCTGGTGCCTTTGATGCGCAAAACGCTCAAGGCATTTGTGATCATAGTGGGTACGTTGTTTATACTCCGAGATGGCCTCAATCTAGATATTATCCCATTCCTGACTGGTCTTTCTATAGGTGGTGTTGCCATCGCTTTAGCAGCACAGGATACGATCAAAAACTTCTTTGGGTCAGTGATGATTTTCATTGATAAACCTTTCCAGGTTGGTGATTGGATCACTTCTGGAGAAATTGACGGTACTGTGGAAGAAGTAGGTTTTAGATCTACTAGAATCAGGACATTCAGAAACTCCCTGATGTATGTGCCAAATGGAAAAATAGCCGATGCAGTGCTTGATAATCATGGCCTGCGCCAATACCGAAGATTTTACACCACGTTGACGGTTACTTACGACACGCCACCTGCTCTAATTGATGAGTTTGTAAAAGGATTACGTGAAATTGTATTAGCTCATCCGGACACCAGGAAAGATGGCTTTCACGTCTATTTTAATAACCTATCTTCTTTCAGTCAGGATGTAATGTTTTACATTTTCTTCGAGGTCCCTACTTGGGGAGAAGAACTGAGATGTAGACATGAGATTCTGATTCAGATAGTTAAACTTGCCAACACGTTAGGTGTGCGATTTGCCTTCCCTACTCAGACTTTGCATATGGAATCATTCCCTGAGAAAAAGACTCTTGTCCCCGAATATACTGGTGGATATGAATCAAAATTGAACGAGTTTATGCAGGGCGAACTAAAGAAGAAAATGGATTGAGGTATAAGCTAATCACTTTCTGACTTCGAAAGTTTTATTCATACTTTCCCCCGTTTCGGTTTCCACAGTGATTTTGAATTTACCAATAATCTCCGGCACTGTGATTTCAATCGAATTTCCTGCTGGAGCTAGCTCAGGAACGGCTGACCAATAAAGCACGGTACGCCAATCCATAACATTGCTTACCTGTCCTCGTTTGGTGAACAATTCAGAGGCAGCAGCTATCCTAGGTGAAATCCCTTGATAATCCAGATAAATCCCGTTAGATGGTATCGGAAAACCTCCAAAATCATTCTTGTAGGAAACAAAACTCATTACACCTTCAAATGCTTCTTCATTGAGGTAAAAAGTTCGGGTTAATACTTCGAGCTTCTCAAATCCATCTGGATTAAAAGCAGCGAGCTGATTGGAATCAAATACAGGCATGGCATCCACCAGCATAAGTGGATTAGTGTCAAATGAGTAAGAACGAATTTCATTCAATGTCCTAAACTCCTTCATCTTCTTGGAAGTCTTTACAGATACCTCTGGCACATATTCTTTGATGACCGTTTCCACCGTTTCAAATCTGGTGTAATCATCCAACAAATACGTTCGATCTTCCACGAAACCAGTAACTACAGGAAATAAAGTAGCATCAAATTCATGGACAAAATAACCTTCCACTTGACCGCCTTTAAGCAACTCCTTCAGTAGAAACTCATCCGCAGGACTTATCTCCAATTCTGGAAAGACAAAACTCTTCTTAAAAAGTGTACTAGGAGCAGGTGACACAATCTCAAAATCCAACAAACTGCCATTCCCATCTTTTTGAGCTATTAAAAAATTCCAGTTTTTCATACCACCGGCATCAAAGAACATTCTCCCGTCAGTATTTGGCCTATCTGTAAAAAGTGCAGATTTCTCTCCATGCAATGAAAGGTAATATAGGCGCGTAGTATCTACAGCTTCAGCCTCCACTTTTGCTTCCACTATATGTCCGAAAAGCTCAGGGACCAGGCTGTGCGCTTCAAGAGATTCATAAACATTAGCAGACGATAACATACCCTGATCATTCAGAAATGGGTTTTCGGCAGCTATACTAATCTCTTTTATCTTCGCACCTTTCGGTAACTCTATTTTCAATTTAGTCCCAGGCTGATTTATGTCTTGAGATAGAACGAGCTTATTAGATTCTTGACTTGAAGAGATGCTCTTTCGCTCCGCGACAACAGTAGGTGGGATTCTACTATTGAAGACAGTAATAAACCGCTGAGCAATTCCTTTTTCCAAATTTTGGTAAGGACTTATTCTAGTAAATACGCGCAACAAATAATTATCTGAAGGCAGGTTCGTAGGTAGCTGAAGAAAGTTAAAACCCTCTCCCTCCTCTAAAGGCATTTTGGCAATAGCCACAGATTCATTGTATCTATCTACCAGCTCGGCATAGATAATCTTAGATTCCGCAGGAAGGTCATTCTGTGTAGCATGGCTGGAAATCCATATTCGTTCACCACCGAAATAGATGGTTTTAGGAATCGAAAAACCTACCGTTTCAAAGTTGGAATCATTTGTTTGGGCAAAAGCCAACGTAGTACAACATACGATAGCAATCAGGACGGGAATTAATCTGTGTAGCATCTTCATATCAATCCACCCAAAAATCAGGTTTTACATTTGTTCCTCTCAGTGTACAATCCGTACAGCGTCTCGGTGCTCCCTGATATCCTATTGGAGTATAAGCACCATCCAGTACTATTGGAACTACAGGCACAAAACTACCACTCGCAAACGCTTGACCATATTTCTCTACTAATACCGTATCTGATTCTATATAACATTCATAATATTCTGGAACGTCAGCCCTCCACGGAACTACCTCTCTTACATCGATAAAGTACCTTTCTTGCCTTACAGTCCCCAAACTCACAAAACCAACTACTGGTAGCGTGGGGTCTTGATCATTCTTGATATTGCCTCTAATGTTTGAAGGCAAGGGACTAAAAATAGAACCGAGGTCATTCGTGTTTTTACGAAGAATCTCCCAAAATTCTGAAGCTTTTTTATCCAAAGCCTTCTGTGAAATTAAGATACTGTAGCGTACAGATAGTCTTTCATCATTTTGTGGTATTTGTGTAATCGACTGTCTGAACACAAACTGATCTTCAAACCTAGAAGAGGTTTCCAAAATTAAATCGGCACTTACTCCACCTCTGTAACACATATTAGTTCTCTGTTCGAAACTCCTAGTAACGACATCCTCCACAGCAGGATCATAGATAAATGATGTGGAAATTCTTGGTCGGTAAGCATAGGTCTCTTCATATGTCCACAAGAAATCATCTGCATTCTGATCTCCCTTGGTAGTCAGATATACTTCTACTCCACTTTCATTTTTCTCAAACCCTACATCAATGATCTCTGGCGTAAGAATAGGCTTAATCAATTCAGAAGTATAGGTCTTCCCGTCATTAGCTATAATTCTCAAGGTGTAATTATCATTTTCTGGAATATCATAGGAGAATTCATACACTCCTCCCCCCAGATCAGTCAGCGGATAATCCATACCCGAAGCTGACTCTAGGTATACCTCAGCACTTGGATAACTTGGCTGTGAGGAATCATCAGATTGAATATTTCGTGTATAACTCAGCCTTAATTGGCTAGGCAATCCTTCCGTATCCAGATATCCTTCTACCACCAATACAGTAAGATCTGCGGCTTTAATATCTGGCTCAAAAGGCTCTCTACAACCTGAGACTAGTGCAACGCAAAGAACTATAAGTACGACTAATCTATTCATCAGAAACGGAAATTGTAAGTAATAAATGGAATAGGACGAGCAAAAATGGACAATTGATAGCCCTTGAGCTGACCTTCCACAGGAGTATAATACACGGAGTATGGATTGCTTCTTCCTAACAGATTGTATATACCAAACGACCAGGAAGAGTGAGCCAGTTTCTTGATTTTATGACTTCCTTCCACATTCACAGAGAAATCTATCCGGAAGTAGTCAGGAATTCTATAGGCATTTCTTTCAGAAAAGTAAACACGCTCAGAGCCAGCATAATCAAACTTAGATATAGGTAAGGTTATTGGTCTGCCTGTACTGTAATTCAAATTGAAAGAAGTATTTACTCGCTTGCTCAATTCATAATTAGCTACAAGAACCAAGTGATGTGGCTGATCAAAATTACTGGAGTAGAACTCTCCACTATTGATTTTTTCTATGCTTGGATCGTCCGAAGTTTTCATCAATGACCTAGAGTAAGTATAAGCCAAAGAACCTTTTAGAGTTCCTGTACTTTTCTTCAGCAACAATTCTAATCCGTAAGCTTTCCCATCCGAGTTCAATACATCTTGCTCAATATTTTCATTAAGAATAATATTGGCACCTGAACGGTAGTCCAAAAGATTACGCATATATCGATAATACACTTCTGTAGAAAACTCAAGTTTGTTTTTTGCCAGATTGCGATAATACCCCAGAGAAGCCTGACCACCAGTTTGTGGTTTAATATACGTATCGCTTAATTTCCAAGAGTCCGTAGGGGAAATAGAGGATGTATTAGACAGCAAATGTATATTTTGTCTCATGGTGTTGAAACCAGCTTTTATCGACGATTTGTTAGTTAAGGTATAGCGAGCCGATGCACGGAACTCAGGTCCGTGATACGTTTGTACAGTTTCCCCTGACCCAAAAGTCTGCTCTCCTATCAAATTGCTGTCGGTAATAGGCTCCCCATCCACATATTGATTCACTGACATTGGCCCAAGTAATTGGTACAACATGTACCTACCTCCGTAACTAACCGACAATTTCTCACTCACTGTAAATTCATCACCAAAATACACCGATACCTCACGCGCATTTTCCTCATCCAAGTTCTTCTCTATTACGATAGACTCAGGCCCATAGGGCTTATTACTTCCCGGATTCAAGGTGTATTGAATTCCATGCACGCCAAACTTCATGATATGCTTTTCATTCTTTCGGTATTCAAAATCAGCACGAAGGAAAAGCTGCTGTACATCAAAACCGAAATCAAAGGAATTTAAAGGATTGTCCTCGCCAATAATCCCAAATTGATAATTATCGCTTCCCACAGTAAACCTTCCTTCTAACTGGTCATTGAAGAAATGCTTCCATCCAAGTGCAAAATTCATATTCTGATAAGAATAGGAAGTATCTGGATCAAATCGGAAATTATCCTTACTGAAGTAAGTGGTCAATTCTAAGGTATTCTTCTCATTCAGATTATGCTGGATATTGGCATTGATGTCATAAAAAGTGATTTTACTGCCATTCAAATCCGCCTCATCATCAAGTAGGTTTAACGCCCAATCTGAGTATGTCGTCCTTCCCCCTACTGTGAATATTGTCTTCTCACCGATTGGCCCTTCCAAGCTCAATCTACTCGTAAGGATCCCTATACCGCCTGAGCCTCCTATTTTATCTTTTCTCCCAAACTTAGGATCCACCTGCAATACGGACGAAAGTCTTCCTCCATAATTGACAGGAATCGAGCCTTTGTACAGTTCCACTCCATTCACCATATCTGAGTTGAAAGCAGAGAAAAAGCCGAATGCATGCGTAGGATTAAAAATGGTAGAGTTACCATACAAAATCAAATTCTGATCTGCAGCTCCACCACGCACATTGAATCCAGAAGTAGCTTCTCCTACCGTATTCACACCGGGCATGATCAACACGCCTTTGAGCACATCCACCTCTCCCATCACTGCTGGCAGCCGCTTCACTTCCGCTATCGTGATAGACTGCACGCCCATATCAAGCTTATTCAAGTTGGACAATGCTCCAGAACTTACCACCACTTCATCCAGCGAAAGTATCGTCTCTTCAATACTCATATTCAGCACGCCATCCCCTTTCAGGTCAATTTGACGCTGTTCTTGAAACCCACCAATATTTTGCACCCAAATGGTATGTCTTCCTTTGGGAAGCGTGAGTTTATAATTACCGTTTTGATCAGTAGCTATCTGGGAGTAATTCACTTTCTCCAAAACTATCGCACCATTCATGGGTTTACCAGACTCTATACTGGTTACTACGCCACTCAAGATTGCGGTTTTAGATTGAGGGTTATCTGAAGACTTGCCAATCACAAATCGTTTATTCTTGTCAAAAGCACTCAAGGAATCTCCCGCTCTAGCGAGGTTATCATCTTGTTTTTCCTGAACCAAAAAGTAATCCTGAGGAAAATCAATCTGCATCCTTTTTCCTCTGCTCACCCACACACGTTTGGATGCATCAATGGAATAACTCAATCCAGATTCTGCAAAAACTTGGTCCAGCACCATTCGAATATCCGTATCCTTCGCTTGGAGATTGACTTGCAGATTTTCTACATCTGTCTTTTTGAAATAAAATTTGTAATCGGATTCTGATTCTAGCTTTTCAGCGAACCTTTCGAAAGACATTCCCAGATACAGCCCAGTAAGCTTGGTTGTATTGGTTTGAGCGCTAATTTCTGCAAAAAAAGAAACGAGTAAAATCAGTAGTAGAATTCTTTTCATTCAACAAACCCTTTAAAAGTTTCCACTTTGCTATCCTTCAATCTAGCCAACTCTAGTATGTATTTTTCTTTTTCCATGGAGAAATAGATTGACTTATCTCTCATATACTTATTCACTTCTTTCTTAGTCAATCCTAGACTTTTAATAGCTTGCTTTTTCTTTCTTATAAGGACAAAGTCCCCGCTGTGCCAATAAAAGTAATCTGTGCTCTCCACAAATCTATGAGTGAATTTCCCGACTTCTTTCGTTGGATCTACATATTTGTAATGCTTCATCAGGACTTTGATTTCACCATCTTGAAGCACTCGATAAAATCCATTTTTATGACGACCGTAGGAATCATTGCCCTGAAGCCTTCTAAATACACTTCCGTCCTCTAGTTGAACTTCCTCAATTTTCTCAGGCTTTATCAGAATCTTCTGACGGTGAATCGGATGGAACGTAATGACCGCATCCGCATTTTCATCATATAAAAGCGGTACCTCGGTGTAGGTTATCTTATTTATAGACAAGCTACCTATACCGAACTTCCTGTTTAGATAATAAGGATCCCCTTCATAATTTAAAGGTGGTTCCTTGTACTGTCCTCCAGTGATGATTTCCTGGAAATACGGCAATTGCTCTTTATATAAAGACAAATAAGTCTGTGACTGAGCAAAGGAGCTTGCAGTCCAAATAAAAAACAGAATAAAAGGTGTGAAAAAGTTTATTTTTAGCATATGTTCGGTACTATACTAGGCTAGATTAGTCTCTCTTTTTTATGGAATAATCTGAACGGTAATTACAGTATTTGAATGGAGAAGGCCTCTTAAATTTTCAATAAACCTAAGATGAAATCGAGCATCACACAATCGTCACAAAGAAGGGCGGGTATATTACATGCGAGATTCCATGTGGCCGGTAAATAACAAATTATAAACACATGAAAAGAAGAAATTTACTTAAAACTATTGCACTTGGTGCTGCAGCTTTACCTCTGACACCCGCTCTTGCCTCAACGACGAAGAAAAAGGAAGCAACGATACAATTCTCCCTGAATACCAGCACACTTCGAGGACAAAAACTTGATTTACCCCAAATCATCGAAATCGCTTCCAAAGCAGGTTATGATGGAATTGAGCTCTGGATTACGGAAATGGAAGCTTACCTCAAAACAGGTAAATCTTTATCCTCACTCAAAAAACTATTTAGCGACGCAAAGATAATCCCAGTTAACGCCATTGGATTTGCTCCTTGGATGGCTCAAGATGTAGCAAAAAGCAAGGCTGGTTTTGAGCAAATGGAGAAAGAAATGGAGATGCTCGCTGAGATCGGATGTACCCGCGTGGCTGCACCAGCCATAGGAGCTACAGATCCAATTGACCTACTAGCTGCTGGTGAGCAATACGCACGTTTGATAGCATTAGGAAGAAAAACCGGTGTGATGCCACAGTTGGAATTCTGGGGATCTTTCGCTCCATTCCATCACTTGGGACAAGTGCTGGCAACTGCTGCTGCGGCAAATGACCCAGACGCTAGAATTCTTCCTGATATCTACCATTTATTCCGCGGCGGATCTGGATTTGAAGGATTGAAACTGGTCAATGGAAATGCTATTGAAGTATTTCACATGAATGACTTCACTACAAAACCAAGGCTAGAGCAAAAAGACAGCGATAGAATATACCCTGGCGATGGCATCGCACCTTTGAAGGAAGTCGCCGCTATTTTGAAAGCAATGGGCGGCCATAAATTTATGTCCCTAGAGCTTTTCAACGAAACCTACTGGGCTCAGGATGCGCAGGAAGTCGCCAATACCGGACTTAAAAAAATGAAACAATTCTTTTAAAAACCAGATTACAAACTGGCCTAAAATGAAAAAACAGGAAGGGATAACCTTCCTGTTTTTGTTTCTATATTTTGTATTGAATTTACTTTTCTATCCAATCCACTCCAGTATCCTTCCAAGCTCTCTCATTTGCCGAGTCGATTACAGCTTCGCAAACTTTCTGCGTCTCAAATGCATCACGGAACGTAGGATGACAAGATTCACCAGTTTCTAAGCTTTTAAAGAAATCAGCCACCTGATGTACAAATGAGTGCTCATAACCGATAGAAGTACCTGGAATCCACCATCTATCCATGTAAGGATGGTCTCCGTCAGTCACGTGTATGGATCTCCAACCACGAACTTGGCTTTCATCTGCATGATCGAAATACTCCAAACGAGTCAAATCATGTAAGTCCCAACGAATGGAAGCATGCTCTCCGTTGATCTCGAACGTATAAAGTGCCTTGTGCCCTCTAGCATAGCGAGTTGCTTCAAATAAGCCTAAAGAACCGTTTTCAAAATGACAATGGAATAGACAAGCGTCATCGATAGTTACCTTTTTCTTCTCACCTGTACTCTGATGTACTCGCTCTTTAATGAAAGTCTCAGTCATGGCAGAGACATCTTTGATGCCCCCATTCAGCCACATCGCGGTATCTATGCAATGAGCCAGCAAATCGCCAGTCACACCTGAACCAGCTGCCTCAGCATCCAGTCTCCATAGTGCGTCTCCACCTTGAGGCAAATCAGGACTGATCGTCCAATCCTGAAGGAAATTTGCTCGATAATGGAAAATCTTGCCCAATTTTCCTGAGGCTACAATTTGTTTCGCCAAAGTCACTGCTGGTATTCTTCTGTAGTTATACCAAACGGTGTTTTTCACTCCAGCTTTTTCCACTGCTTCCACCATTCCTTGTGCTTCTTTGATAGATCTAGCCAATGGCTTCTCACAAAGAATCATTTTGCCAGCCGCAGCTGCAGCAATAGCTATTTCAGCATGTGTGTCATTTGGTGTACAAATATCCACTGCATCGATATCATCACGTTTCAGTAATTCTCTCCAGTCAGTTTCTATAGACTTATAGCCCCACTGATCTGCGAATGCCTGAGCTTTTTCCTCTCTTCGAGAGCAGCAAGCCTGCAAAACAGGAACGTACTCGTACTCTGGAAAAAAATCCGGTACTCTTTTATAACCGTTGGTATGTATTCGGCCCATCAGACCAGTTCCGATCAGACCTATTCTTATATGTTTCTTTTCTTTCATTATCTGAGTTATTTATTGTTCTAATTCACTTCGGAATTCATGATTCTACATTCGATATTCATCATTATATCTTAATAAATGACTTAAGATATAATTTCGAATGATGAATGCTGAATGTTAAATAAAGAAATTTTTTAAGCCTTCCATCCATGAGCATTTCTCACTTTCACCAAGGCAGCAAGGATATCATTCCAAGTTTGCTGATTGTTCATGACGTCATTTGGGAACATACATCCATCCCAGCAGATATGCTTGAAAGCTTTGGTCAACTCACCCTTTTCATCACGTAGCCAGTAGCCAGCATCATGAGCAATATCCAAAACTCCATTTGGATCAGTTGCTTGGCAATGTCTTCCTGTCTTATCGTGAGAACCTTGACCGAATACTGAACCGTCATTTTGTGCAACGTGGAAATCAATAGTCCAAGGTCTCAGCGCGTCAGTTACGATTTTCAACGCAGCTTTGACAGCTTCACGATCGTTGAGATCAGCATCCTTTGGTAGGATTCTATGCTCAGGAGCATTGTATCCCATCGTATATAGGAAGGTATGCGACATGTCCGCCTGAAAACCAATATTTGGTCTATCTACCATTTCAAGTAGCTCTACCATATGCTTCCAACTATGCATCGCACCCCAGCAAATTTCGCCTTCTGTAGCAAGCTTTTCTCCATAACCAGCTGCCACATCACATGCCTCACGGAATGTTTCTGCAATGATTTTGGTATTACCCGCAGGATCTTTCGCCCAGTCTTCCACACCAGCAGCAGAGTCAATTCTGATTACGCCATACGGACGAACCCCTTGGTCTCTGAGTTTTTTTCCAAATTCACAGGCCTTGCGAACCATATCAACAAAAGTAGCGCGCTGATCAGCGGTCCCCATCGCTGATCCAGCCCAAATCGGGGCTACCAGTGATCCTGCAACTAGATTGTTTTTTTGAAGTTTTTCTGCTAAAACTTTAGTCTCATCAGAATCATCTAACTTAAAGTGAGGATCAAGTAGTCCTAAATCCAATCCATCAAATTTCACTCCATCCACTTCAGCTGCAGCTGTCATCGCCAGAAGCGTATCAAAAGGAATTACAGGTTCAGAGTCTGCTCCTTTGCCTACGATCCCAGGCCAGGTAGCATTATGTAGTTTTGGAAAATTATTTTGACTCATTGTTATGTGGGTTTTTAGTTATTAAGGAAAGTTCGAAGCTGGGAGACCGAAGACAGAAGTAGTTCCCAATCTTTTTCCAGCATACGATGTTCATTATATATTTATTCTAAGACTGTAATAGCTGTCTACTTAGTGAATCATTGATTTCTAATTTAATGACTAACTCTTGACTAGACATCGGAAATCCAACTTTACTCCCAAACTTTCAAATCTGGATTATCAGGTCCGAAGTGCTTCAACATTACGATAGGATCAGTTTTGGAATGATTAGTGATTTTCACACCAGCTTGAGCAGCTTTTTCGCTAACAAAATACTCGTCATGTGTCAACTGACCAAAACGAATAAGCGCTGGAGTTTCAATGTCCCAGTTGTTCATTTTACCATATCCCTGCATCATGATCATACCATATGCCGCAGCATCTGTGATCGTCACCGTCTGGCCTGGGAAAATAGTCAACTCTTTTGCACTATAATCATGAGAACGGTAGCAGATCCACTTGTCATCATATCCTTTTGCATTCATCTCAGCTCTATCTTCCACTGGAATTGGCTCCATGTAATGGTTATCCATGATGTTTGGATTCACATTCAAATCCCAATCGATCATTTCCACTAGCAGATCAAAATCACCAACTCTATCTTTTGGCGTAGCATTCCAAAGTAACTCATCTGGAATAATCGCCTCATTCACCAAAGACTGATACATCGCAAAAATATCAGATGCTTTTTGTGGCTCATAGGTACACAAAGAACCTGGTGCATGAAGCATTCCTGGAGGAACATTCCAGCCAGTGCCAGGCTGCAATCTAAATGCCTGAGAATAGTTGGTGATCTTATTATCCCCTTTATTGAAATTCTTTAGACACTCAAGTATAGTCTCTTTGGAAGTTCCTGGAGCGATTCCAAAAAAGGTATATGGAAAATCGCCACCATGATTATTGACTTGAGGAGGGAAATAATAAGCTTCTGGCTTACCATTTTGACCAGTTAGTTTACCAAACTCATCACTTGGGTGAATGTGATGTGGAAGTGGCCCCATGTTGTCAAAAAACTTGGAGTACATAGGCCAGGACTTGTACTTGTCCCAAAGACGGCTACCGATGATCTCAGCACCTATTTCATCAATCGCATCTTTTAAAAGGAAAAGCTCTGTCTTATCACCATCTTCTAATGCGATGTGACTTAAACCTTCATTCTTGCTAGTCAGCGGACCATTTTCTGCTGGAGTCGTAGATGAGAACCAACGCTCATCAATTCCTCCGCGCTCACCGCCTAAGCAATAATAATCATCTGGATGAAGCTTGATTCTTCTGCCTGGTACACAAAACGACCGAGGCACCCAGGTTGGTGTTAATCTAAGTATTCCTTCTCCTTGTTCGAGAGCTTTTTTTGCTAAACTCATGGGTTTATTAATTTGAGATTTGAGATTTCTTATTTGAGATTATGTTAAAACTTCGACATTCATTATTTGATGTTCGACATTTTAAATTTTACATTTTAAATTCACTAACTGTCTGGCCTTTGAGGACTTCCAGCTTGATTTCGTAAGTCCTACTTTCTCCAGGTTTCAACAAAATCAACGTTCCATTTTCACGAGCGGCAGCTTGTCCGACTGGAGGGTTAGTAGCAGGCTCAAGCGCTGTCACGTATTCATTTTTGCCCCAGTGCTGCCAGTTGATTAGCCATGGCATCTGCTTCTTGGAAAATGAAATACTTAAGCCAAGCTCCAAGTTATCATTCATATACCCACAAGTGACCTGATCATTTTCATCAGTTGAAGGATCTATGAAAGCCACATCCTCTCCAAAAGCCGAATGCTCATCTAATGGAGCAGCACATTTGGTAAATCTGTTTTTCTTGTTGAAATCCGACATAGAATCATCTGATTCTCTTTTCTGAATTTCTCCTTTCCAAACTATCCTAGTTCCATCATCGATCAGCGGCCATCCGCAATTGATATGATATAATACCATATGAGGTGCTGGTGAATTACCGCGATTAAAGACCTCATCTTTGATGTTTATTTCAGCAGATCCTAAGATTCCTGAGATGGTTCTTTTCAGTTCTAGACTTGGCCCGAAAGTCGTCGTCTCACGAATGATTCCTACGATTTCATAACTCAGATCTCCTGAATAAATATCTGGTTGCTTGATGGAAATGAGCTCCGCAGGCGTATTGCTATAATTCCCGTGCAATCCACGACTTCCAGTTTCATCCGCATTAGGTGGTCCCATGGAAGAAATCCCACAGGTGGTCAATAACCCTCCGCCGAATGTCCTCAGCCAATCTATTCCTTGGTTAGAAAAAGGCTGAGAAGATACATGACCTACATTACTGATCCAAGATAAGCTATGCTCATTATGAAATGCGTCCAAAATATCCATTCCCCGGTCCAAAACGACTTTAAATCGTAGGCCGGTTCCGGTATTTATCCAGGCTATGCGGGTTCCACGCCCTGCCCCATTGTCAAGGATGGAAGTTTCTATTCCCCCAAGCTGGCGGGAATTGGATAATTTATCTTTCCAATTGGATGGATCTGAGAGGTTCATTCTAAGGTTTGAGACTAATGTGTAATCTATTAAAAAGGGCTCCTGACACTGTCCTGCCCTATATGGGTTGGATCAAAAAGCTCGGGAATAAGTTATGCAACTTATGAGAGAGTAAAACGCCATTAATAAAAAAATGGCACAAGTTTTTAAACAAGTGCCCAACTGGTTCAAGTCTGAAGACTTGAACCTAATGAATTTGCAGTCTTCAGATTGTCAAACAACAAAAATGAACAATGACTCAATACAGCCCCCTTTTTAGGATAGAATCATATTGAATTACAGCAGTCTGAAGACTGCATTATTGTGAGTCCAAGTCTAAAGACTTACCCTCCAAAATTCAGGTTTTAGGATAATTTGGTTCAATTCTCATGACTTGGACATGAACAGACATATAATTTGGGGATCTTAACCCTCATTCTCGTCTTCTTCAAAAAGTATAACTTCCGCATCAAACTCGGCTTCCAAAAACTCATCTCGAGCCATCCAGTATTCCGAAGTTATTAGCTGATATTGACCCCCTTCTATTTTTCTCAAAACCCAAATGATCGAATCTGCTTCTTCGAAAGTGACCTTACCTTCCAAGTGATCTGCGAAAAGGCGTTTGATCAAATTGCTATCATTCAACGTATGTTGCAAGGCCTTCAAAACAACCTCTTTGGTAATTTCTTCAGCATTAGCATCCTCACTACTAATTTCGAATTCAGCGATAGTTGCTTTCGCACTTGGAAATTTACCGTTGTAAGCCTTGTGTAATAGTTGGTTGATATTGAAAAGTTGGTGATGCAGGCCAATTTCAGGATATTCCTCAGAGATTTTATCCAAAAGCATATCATGCGACATTTGATCAATCTGCCCTTCATTGAGAGCTTCAGAAAGTCTATAATCAAGCAGTATCGCTGCAGCTTCAGCTGGTTCAAAATCAGAAATCGCCATATTAAGCAATTCCTTTAGCTCCGCAGGATTGGAATTGGAAGCATCTGGAAAACCAAATCGATCGAGCAACTCTACTAAGTCTTGGTTGCTCCAACTTCCCGGTAATTCATCTACTGTTTTTACACTGTTAATGATAATATGGTAATTCATAAGAGTGGTTGTGGTATTAAATAAAATTGATTTCTGATTCACTAGAAAAAGGTAACGCTAGCAAATCTTTCTATAGTTTTCTTAACGCAGCTTCTACGTCGAGCGTTCGGCTGAGGAAGTAGATTGCCAGTCAAAAATGATTAATACACATGCTAACTAACTCATTACAAGAGTCAGATTCAGGTATGTTAATGTTTGTGAGTAAAAACTTTAAAGGTTCAGGCTTCCCTAGCACTTGGTTCAAGTCTCATGACTTGGACCTGGGATATTGCAGTCTTCAGACTGCCTTTTAAGGAGCTATGTTTTCTATGTGGCTATGTTGTACAAATCATTAACCACGTAGAATCATAAATTTTCATAGGTCTCAAATGGTAACATTACACCTCAACAGGAACACCATTTCCTTTGTTCTCTCTCTGACTTTTGTATTTCAAAAATTTTCTACCTCAAAGTAACAAAGGGCATCAAGTTTACTAGCAATTGGTTCAAGTAAAAAAAATGGCCCATGTTTTTCAACAAGGGCCATTTGGATAATGGATCCAAGCCCGCCTGGCGTCGGACAGGTCTGAAGACTTGAACCAGATTTCTAACTACTGCTGTATCATTATATCCTTATACTGAACTTTCATCGGAGGACCTACGTGCACCTGAACACCTAAATATCCTGATGCCAATCTGTTTTTAGGATCTTCATCATGAACCTCAGACATCAACTTACCATTGACAAAGTGTTTTAGCACATTGCCTTTGGCTACGATGTGAATACTGTTCCATTCACCCGCTTTGATCAATGATCCAAGCTCGGCACGATCACCGATTTCCTTTTCTACATTAAGGCCTTTCCATGCATTTTTCTCTACATACTCCCTTACACCTACTCCATCAGGTTGAGGAGTAATCTTAGTCTCTTGACCTCTGTAAGCTAAAGTTGCGCGCTTACGCTCCTCATAGTTTTGACCTGTATAGTTGTTCTTACCATCAATATCAGCTTGGTAGCCTTTCAAAGCAAAAGGCACATCCTCCACTAGTTCACTTCTATAATTGATTCCAGAATTTCCACTTTCAGAAATTTTGAACTCAGCTTTCAGCTCAAAATCACCTGGCTGACCACCTTGCCAAATCAAAAACGTATTAGCTTTCAAAAGTGTCTCAGGTGTGATCTCTCCAGTGATTGATCCATCCTTTACGGACCAATACACAGGGTTTCCTTCCCAGCCATCTAGTGTTTTTCCATCAAAAATAGATTTGAAACTAGCTTCTGTCTCACTCATAGCCGCAACTGAAGAGGTTTTATCCTCCACTGGCTGCTGGCAATTCACTAAGCCAATTACCATCATTGCTCCTAGGCTAAGCGCTTGTATTCTGAGCCATTTAGATTCTAGTAGATCTTTCATTCTTCAGCTTGGGCTTTAGTTTGATACACTGCATGACTTGCATTTCCTCCTGAAATCAGGTAAGCCATCAAATCTTTCAATTCTTCTTCATTTAATCTATTGATCATACCCGGCATCATGATTGAACTTTTAGAGTCCTTGATAGTGGATACATTGCTTTTGGCAACCTTGCGAAGCACATCTGGTGAGAAAGGATTTTGTGAAACTGAATAACTTGTTTCATCCTCATTTACTACTCTACCCATTACAGAACTACCGTCTTTCAGTTCAAGAACGCTAGCTACATATTGCTCAGAAATCTCATCGCTAGGATTGATCGTAGCTTCCAAAATATCTTTTGCAGAGAATCGCGTTCCTAATTGAGTCAAATCTGGGCCAATGATTCCACCTTCACCACCTAAGGTGTGGCATGAAAGACATTGGGAAGCAGCAAACATTGCTTTGCCTCTAGCCAAATCTCTACCGCTCAAGTCTGCCATCAAAGGCTCAGCTTCCTCTACAGTCCATCTTCTTCCTGGACCTTCAGGCTGAATACTTGTATCGACCAGATCATTTCCATTTCCTGTAAGCAATGCAGCTCCAGAAAGCTCATTGTACTTATCAAAATCACCTTTAGCTACGTGCGTTAGAGCCATTTTTCTAGCTCTATCGATGAAACCTACATAGCTACGACCACCTTTATATTTAAATGCATTCTGAATCCAAGTGAAATATTTCTCATGAAGCTCTGGTGTCCAACCTGATTCGGCTCCACCTAGAACCGTAGCAAGATAAGTCTGCTGAGCAGGAGGAACATTCGCAAGCATATTCGCGATATCCAAACCGTACTGTGGATTTCTCATGATCAAATCAGAGGAAGAAGTAAATGTCTTCTGATAGTCAGGATCATCTTTCGCATTATCAAGTAGTGCCAAAGTCTTATCCACTGCATCTGGAGCATCCAAATACACAAGAAGAACTGCCAATGCACGATCAAGATTATTATTGTTTGCAGGGAAATTAGAACCCAGATAGGCTACTAGATCAGACTTCAAAGAACCTGTAGGCTCTCCTTGTCTAGCTAAAATCAATTCGAAGGCTCTCAACAAGTCTTGCTTGCCTTTTTCATTCAACCTTTTGTAATCAATACCCATCAAGGCTTGAATCATTGGAGTTCCGGTACCTTTAGCTGAGTGACGTGACAAAGCAATCATCGCTTGAGTCAAGGTCACAGCATCTTTCTCTGCCAAGGCTTTTGCTTTCCAAGAATTAACTGGCTGATGCTCTACAGCTATTCTAGCTGCGTACTGTACATATCTATCTTTATTCTTCAAATTCTCCCAAGCTAAATCAAGTCCAGTAGCTGGTGCTCCATCTACATGTAGTGCCTCTAACTCTCTTCTCAACTTAGCTTCTACTGGCAAATCTGCCATTTGCAAAGGCTTCTTGTCGCTCTCTTTGATATCTCCTTCATAATAAACACGGTAAACATCAGACTCCAGTCTTCTACCACCAGTCATAAAGTACATCGCACCATCTGGCCCAATTGTACCATCTGTCAATGGAAGTGGAGAACCAGAAATAAATTCCTCAGCTTTTGCCTCATAAGTACCTCCTTTTGGAGTCAAAGTCATGGAATAGATAATCCCAAAGCTCCAGTCAAACGCGAAAAGAGAGGTTCTGTACTTTTCTGGAAACTTAGCATCTGTACCGAACATCACGTTGGTAGGAGATCCCTGTCCAATATTCAAAACTGCAGGCAGGTTATCAGGGAAATTAGGAGACCATTTTTGGTTACCAGTTCTCCATCCGTACTCACTTCCTGAAGTGACATGACAAATTCTAGTTGGGCGGTACCAAGGCATTCCAAAGTCCCACTCCATATCTGAATCATAGGTAAACAGATCACCTACTTCGTTGAAAGCTATATCAAATGGATTTCTATAACCCGCTGAGACTAACTCCCAATGCTTTCCTTCCGGATCAATATTCGCTACCCATCCTCCAGGAGCCATTCTACTATTGGCGTGTCCTCTTGGATCCTTGATTTCAGGAAAAAGATTATCCTCTTGCCATACATTTGGAAGTCTATACGCATCCATTTCCGGAACATCTGTGTGATTTCCAGCTACTATATAAAGAGACTGCCCATCAGGAGAAAGCTTGATACTATGAGGACCGTGCTCACCTGGTTGACCTGTAAAGCCTTTGATTTTGGTTACTGATTCATATTGATCATCTCCATCCAAATCCTGGATTCTGTAGAGCCCGGTACTTTCTTCAAATGTCTCGTTACCGTTGTGATTTACCATCACATAGATACTGTTGAAAGCGTAAAGCAAACCTTGGGCATAGCCCATTCCTACCTGTGGTTCGGCTACGTTTCCGATGATCAGTCTTTCTACTTTTGGTTCAACTGATGCAGCACCAATTTCCGGGATTTCTAATCTGTATAAAAAACCATATTGATCGGCGGTAATCAGACGGTTTTTATCATCGAATGTCATAGCGACCCATGATCCCTCATCCTTTTCTCCAGGACTTAAAATGTGCTCTGCTACAAACCCATCAGGGAGTTTAAGTTTATCTAATTTCGGATTTCCGGTAAGCGGTCTTGATTGGGATTCTTCCTCTTTATCAGTGGCACATGATGCTGATAAAAGCACCACAGCAGAAAAGAGAAACAAATTCCTTATTGAGTATTTGAGTCGCATAAGTCAAATGTTAATTGATAACAATAGTTAGGATTTTAAATTGGGGATTAATTCTTCTATAATAAAACCATCCATGAAATATAATTGCTCGCCATCACATTATTAATCAATATATGAAGACAAAATAACCCAACGCTAGTAGAAAGTACTAATCTATAGCATTGGGTATTTAAGCATAAGAGAGGTCTAGAAATATGGGGTCAAAGCAGATTCATCTGCAGGTAACGCGTAGAATTTATTAAGATTCGAGAACACATTAGGTCTTGGAACAGCTCCTTCAAGAGGTGGATAGTAATAATCCAAAGGATTGGCAACTATTCGCTTACCATAAGGAACAATAATCTCTTGGATTCGGTCTGTTCTCTGAATATCAAACCAACGCTTATTTTCAAATGCTAGCTCAACTCTTCTTTCTTTGAAAATCATTTCGCCAAGCGCATCTCCAGAACCACTTACAGGATCCAAATCTACTCGATCACGCACCTGATTTAGAAAGGCCAATGCTTCAGAATCTTTCCCTTGCTCATTTAGAGCTTCTGCCATGAATAGCAATACTTCCGCATATCTGTAAATAGGCCAGTTAGTACCAGTATTACCATTCTGAGAATGCTTTTTCGCATACTTCTTAATGTATGGATAGGTCTTATTGTCTCTAAAACTGTTTGAGGCAAAGATATATCCGATAGAAGCTTCTTCTCTTAGATCTCCATCTTCATAGGCAGCTATAATATCTGGCGTAGGGATGTTATTGCCCTCTCCGTCAATCGGCTGTGGATTACTAGTACCTGTGATTGTTACTAGCTCAGATGCAAGAAGTGGACGTGGTAAAAACTGGTATATGAAATTACCATTCAATCCTGCTGCTCCTTCTATAAACTGCACTTCAAATACGGATTCAGCATTGTTCTTATTGCTGTTATTATCAGAGAAAGCCATTTCATAAGACGGCATTAGCATATACTCCCCGCTAGTGACTACAGGTCGTAAAATGGACTCCGCATCTCCCCATTGCTTTAAATTAATAAAGACATTTGCTAGTAAAGTTCTCGCTGCTCCCGAAGTAATTCTACCTGCTTGCTGCTTAGATTTCAGCGGCAAAAGTGGAACTGCAGCTTGCAAATCCTGTACAATCTGAGCGTAAACCTCCGCCTCAGTTGAAAGAGGCAAAGCCGCTTCTTCACGAGTAGCTACTGGCGCCAAATGCAATGGTACACCACCAAAATACCTTACCAATTCAAAATAGGCATACGCTCTTAGGAATAAGGCTTGTCCTTTGACATTGTCTTTGGAGGCCTGAGCAAATGTCGCGTCATCTATCAATGCAAGTATTTGATTTGTTCTGGAAATAATCAAATAATCTTGTCTCCATTGCTCAAGAACGTTACCATTTGCTGTTACGCCGTTAGCCTCTGGCACGGAGAAGTCCGCCAAATCTTCCTGCGGATCTACTGCTCCAAAGAGTACATTTCTTGCGTAATAGGTATTGTCTGAATGCATTTCTGACAATTTCCAAGCTCTGTCATTGACTATACTCCGCAAAGGGACATAGGCCGCATTGACTGCCTGCACAAAGTCAGTCTCCGTCTTAAAGAAAGTAGCAGAGCTCAATTGCGTTTCAGGGACTACGGTGAGGAAATCATCACAGCTGGTAAGCCCCATGGTGGCTGCTAATAATACTATTATATATTTTTTCATTTTTGAATACAGTTTTATATGAATACGTATGTTCAGATTTAGCAAAATCAGAAATTGATATTTGCCCCAAAAGTGATCGTACGTGGTACAGGGTACGCTGACAGATCGACACCTTGGCTCAAGTTACCGCCGTCTCCAGCACCATTATTCTGCATACTAACTTCAGGATTTGATCCACCCCAGTAATCGGTGAATACCCACATGTTCTGTCCAGAAGCATAAAGTCTGAGTGACTTAATTGTCTTAGGTAGTTTGGTGAAAGTATATCCAATAGTGATGTTTCTGATTGTTAAATAAGAAGCATCCCACACAAAGTTGCTATTGTTCCAATCACGCTCTACACCAGTGACGTTACCACCACCTACAGTAGTACCGAAGATACCTTCTCCTGGATCTTCTGGAGATTTGAATCTATCAGAAGCCTTGGCAACCATGTTAAATACACCATCCAAATTGGCTGTAGAATACAAGTGTCTCATGTAAAGCTCGTTACCTTCAGATCCTGAAATCGCAACACTTGCATCAAAGTTTTTATAGGTAAAATTGTTGACCAAACCATAGGTGAAGTCTGGGAATGGATTACCAATGATTGCTCTGTCATCAGTGTCACCCCCATAGGTGATCACTCCATCTCCATTTACATCTTTCAGTTTAATACTACCTACTGTAGATCTACCTGGGATGATAGGTGAGTTAGCAAGATCTTCCGCATTTGCATAGTTACCTTCTTTCACCAAGCCATAGAATTGGCCAAATGGCTGGCCCACTTGAGTAATGTGATAAGAACCATACACTCTATCTATTCCATCAGCTAGTTCAATTACTTTATTTCTGTTAAAAGAAATATTAGCATTCGTAGTCCATCTAAATGACCCAGTCGTATTTACTGAATTCACCGCGAACTCATGTCCCCAGAAGTGGATTTCGCCAATATTATCATTGTAATTGGTAAATCCTGACTCTCTCGGAATCTGTACTGCATAAAGTAGGTTCGTTGTGTTTTTGGTATAGAAGTCATAGGTAAACAGTATTCTATCATCCAAAAGACCCAAGTCCAATCCTAAATCAAATTGTGCGGTAGTTTCCCAGCCTAGATTAGTATTGCTTAAGGAAGTAACACCTGCACCTGGAACTACTGTTTCTCCAAATACTGCATTGATGGTATTGTTCACCAAGGCATAAGAAGTATAATTACCAATGTTGTTGTTACCTGTCACACCATAACTAGCTCTTAGTTTAGTGAAAGAAATGGTAGAACTAGTATTCAAGAAGCCTTCATCAGAAAGTACCCATCCTACAGATGCTGAAGGGAAAACTCCCCAACGGTTATCAGACCCAAATCTAGAAGAACCATCACCTCTAACTGAGGCTGTAAAGAGATATTTACCTAGGTAATTGTAAGTCAATCTAGAAAATAGAGATGTTAGAGACCATTCGCCTACACCTGAGTTGGTACCTCCTCTGTTTATATTGATCGCTCCCTGAATAGTAGGAATTCTGTCATCAGCATAAGTATCAGCCTGAATTCTTGTGCTTTCACTTCTGAATTTCTGATTAGAGAATCCACCTAATAACTGAAAATTGTGATCTCCTAAGCTTTTTGTATAGGTTACAATGTTTTCATTTAACCAAGATAATCGCTCATTATTTTCACGAATAGAAACTGCTACCGTTGGAATAGACACGTTTATATTAGCAGTCGCTGTAGAAGGGTTGAACCAAAAATACTTTGAATTACCTATCTCTGCATTAAATGTAGATTTAAGAGAAAGACCTTTAATTGGCTTCCATTCTACATAAGTATTTGCTAAGACATTCAACTCTTTCGTTTCGTTGGTAATCTCCTTAGCTGATCTTACCCAGTTTGGATAGGCAAAGATATTTCCAGTGTTTGACGGAAGCTTGTTAAAAGAAGTCAGCTCACCATTTTCTTCATAGATAGGCATGATTGGCCAAGTGTGAAGTGCATTGAAAAGGATACCTGTTCCTCTTGTCCCATCTGTACGAGGTGTGTTATCTACTACATAGTTTGGAGCTACATTCACTCCAATATTCACCTTGTCAGATACTTGATAATCAGTATTCATTCTCAAAGAGAATCTAGTATAATCAGAATTGATTACGACTCCATCTTGATCAAAAACCCCTGCGATAATAGCAGTGTTGACTTTTTCCTTATTTGAGGTAACAGAAAGGTTATAAGATGTAATTGGCGCAGTCTGCAGCATTGCATCATACCAATCATTTGACTTGCCTCTATATTGTTCAGCATTTTGAAATACTTCCGGAATAGGCTGACCTGCTGCAGCGTAATATTCTTGCTTAAAAATCGCAAATTCTTCTGCGTCCATCATTTCCAAACGTCCATTTTCTGGGACTTTCTGGAAACCAGTGTACACATTCAAATTTACATTGGTTTGTCCCACTTTACCTTTCTTAGTAGTAATAAGAACAACCCCATTTGCAGCTCTAGAACCATATAGAGAAGTAGAGGCAGCATCTTTCAAAATTGTAATTTCCTGAATCTCATCTGGGTTAATAGAATTGATGTCTCCAGTGATCGGAAACCCATCCACCACATATAAAGGAGAACTACCACCAGAAACAGACAACTGACCTCTGATACGTACACTCATTCCCTGACCAGGCTTACCCGTTGTTTGGTTGATCTGAACACCCGCCAATCGACCTTGAAGTTTTTGAGCAATGGATGAAACAGGCATGTCTTTCAATTCCTCTTCACCTACTGATTGCACAGATCCTGTCACTTCTCGTTTGACCTGACTACCATATCCCACTACCACTACTTCTGATAGATCTGAAGTAGAATAAGATAAAGTGACCTGAATAGTAGTATTGGAACCAACAACCACTTCATTGGTTTTGAATCCAATAAAGCTTACAACCAACGTCTCGCCTACTGAGGCTTGGATGGAGAATCCACCGTCAATATCTGTAACGGTTCCTTTTTGAGTTCCTTTGACAGTAACTAAGGCTCCCGGAACTGGTTCATTGTCTCCCTCGGAGACTACCGTTCCTTTTACTGCAACTGTCTGGGCATTTGCCGACACAGATAGCATAAACAACATAAGTAAAAATCCGATAAATCGGACTCTCACATTTTTTTGATAATAGTTTAGCATAGAAATGGGTTTAATGTATAATAATTAGAAATCTCTCCCAATTAAATATTATACAATACTATTCCTATCCTGTACCATCCTGAATAATACTCCCTTATATAATTATTCTAAAAATAAAATTAATCAGGATGCCACAGGACAGTTTTATAAAATAAAAACCTTATAAACTAATAGACATATATAGCACCAGCCTATTAAACACATTACTTAATATGTCAAACATAAATACAACCATCCAACCCAAGCGATACTTATTATAAAATCTCTTGAATTGATAATTCCGAGGTTTATCCCTATTATTAGATTTCAATTGATAGTAATCAAAAAATGCTTAAGAAATCTCCCCACCACCTCCTTCTCCTATTTATACTAGGACTCCTCACTTTTCAATGCACTCAAAAGGAAACGCTCGAGTTAAAACCAAACACGAGAATCGCTCTGATTGGAAATAACCTGGGATCCAGAATGATGGATTACGGAAGCTTTGAGACTGAAATGCAACTCAGAAATCCTGAGAAAAACCTCTACATCAGAAACCTTTCTGATCCGGGAGACACCCCAGGCTTTAGACCTAGATCTGGCACGAACGACCCTTGGGCTTTTCCAGGTGCTCAAGATTTCCAGGTTGAATACGCAACTCCTTCAGGAAGTGTAGGTCATCTGGAAAAGCCTGACGAATGGCTCACCAGGCTTCAAACTGACATCATTATCTCATTCTTTGGGTACAATGAATCCTTCCAAGGCGTCGATGGCGTAGAAAATTACAAGGCTGAATTGGACGCCTTTATTAAGCATACGCTCCGTCAAAAATATCACGATACGCTTTCGCCTAAATTAGTTGTCGTATCCCCAATTGCCTTCGAAGATCTTTCAGAGAAAATCGATGTGCCTAACGGCAAAACGGAAAATGAGAACTTAAATCTCTACACCGTAGCAATGCGTGAGATTGCGGATAATAACCACGTACTTTTTGTAGATGCTTTCACACCAAGTAAGCAGTGGTATCTGGAAACAGAGGAAGACCTTACCATCGATGGTTCTCAGCTAAATGAAGCCGGCTACAAAAAACTGGCTGTACTTCTAGCCGATGAAATTTTTGGGAAGCAAAAAATCCAAACTGAAGCAAACCGTGAACTAGTGCATGAAGCCGTTCAGGAAAAAAACTGGTTTTGGAGAAATGATTACAAAATCCCGAATGGCGTACACGTATTCGGTAGAAGATACGATCCC
The DNA here is from genome assembly GCF_900112005.1 of Algoriphagus aquimarinus. Taxonomy (GTDB): domain Bacteria; phylum Bacteroidota; class Bacteroidia; order Cytophagales; family Cyclobacteriaceae; genus Algoriphagus; species Algoriphagus aquimarinus. The sequence goes on from NZ_FOKK01000020.1 coordinate 84,578, forward strand.
TTCGGTCCAGACAATTACCCTTTTGAACTGGAAAAAATTCGCCAGCTAACGGCGATCAGAGATACTGCCATCTGGATGGCTAATAAAGGTGAAAAGAAAGATTTGGTAGCTGCTGACAAGCATACCAATGTGCTTCCTGAGGTAGAGACGAATTACAACCCTGAGAAAAATGGCGACCTGAAATACCTATACGGTGAAGAAGCACTTGCTAAGCTAAAGGTAGCACCAGGATATAAAATAGAGCTTTTTGCATCTGAAGAAGAATGGCCAAATCTTGCCAATCCTGTTCAACTTTCTTTTGACAACAAAGGCAGACTTTGGGTAGCAACTATGCCAAGTTACCCACACTACAAGCCAGGCGATTCACGTCCAGCAGATAAGCTTTTGATCTATGAAGACACGGACAATGACGGCAAAGCAGATAAGGAAACAGTTTTTGCAGACGATCTACATATCCCAGTAGGCTTTGAGTTGGCAGCAGAAGGCGTGTATGTTTCTCAGGGAAACAACCTGATAATCCTGTATGATGACAATAATGACGACAAAGCTGATCGTAAAGAAATCCTTCTAAGTGGATTTGACGATCATGATACACACCATGCGATTTCAGCATTTACTACAGATGAGTCGGGGTCAATTTATATGGCAGAAGGAGTTTTCTTGCATTCCAATGTGGAGACTTCTTACGGAACTGTACGTGCGACCAACGGTGGCTTTTACAGATATACTCCAAGCAGACATAAGCTAGAGCGAGTAGCTCAAGTAAGCATACCAAACCCTTGGGGAATTGCTTTTGACGAGTGGGGACAAAACTTCTATGCGGAGACTTCTGGTCCAAATGTAAACTACATGATGCCGGCTTCCCTTCTTCCTCGCTACGGAAATGCGAATAATAAAGGAGCAAACTTGATTCAGAGAGATCAGCTGGTACGTCCGACTTCAGGCTTGGAATTTATCTCCAGTAGACATTTCCCTGAAGATGTTCAAGGTGATATGATCATCAACAACACGATCGGTTTCCTAGGCACCAAACAACATCAAATGGTCGATGAGGAAATCGGATTTTCCACCAAATTCAGACAGGACCTTCTTTCTTCCACAGATAGAAACTTCCGCCCGGTAGATATGGAAATTGCGCCTGACGGTTCGCTTTATGTAGTCGATTGGCACAATATCCTGATCGGTCACATGCAGCACAACGCCCGTGATCCTTTGAGAGATCATCAGCACGGTAGAATTTACAGAATCACCTACCCATCCAGACCTTTGGTTATTCCGGCTAAAATCGACGGAGCGAGCATCCCTGAATTGATGGAAAACTTAAAACTACCTGAGTACAGAACGCGCTACAGAACTCGTCGTGAGCTCCGTGGAAGAGACAAAGAGGAAGTAGCCAAAGCAGTGGCAGACTGGGCCAGTAAATTGGACAAGAACGATCCAAGGTACGAGCACAATGTACTTGAAGCGCTTTGGGTAAGCTGGGGAATCAATAAAGTAAACCAAGATTTACTGGAGCAATTGCTAAAAGCAAAAGACTACAGAGCCCGAGCAGCGGCAGTGAGAGTGCTACGCTATACGGGTCATCAGGTTTCCAATCAAAAAGAATTGATGACTGAAGCGATCAAGGATGAAAATGGTAGAGTGCGACTTGAAGCGATTGTAGCGGCATCTTGGATGCCTCGTGAGGCAGGCCTTGAAGTGCTATCAGCAGCTGAAGGATCAGAAATGGATAAGTGGATCGCGCCTGCTTATGAGGCCGCAGTAGCACACATATCTGGACTTTCTGTGAAAGAGAAAAAAGAAGAAGACATCAAGTCTTCACTTACTGGTTCGGACAGAGAGCTATTTATCCTAGGAAAGGAAATCTACGCTAGAGAAGGCTTCTGTAGCACCTGCCACCAACCGGATGGGCAAGGACTTTCCGCTTCTGGCTTTCCACCACTTGCAGATACTCCTTGGGTGACGGGCAATGAAGAGCGCCTGATCAAAATAGTCTTGAAAGGCGTAATGGGTCCTATTACGGTAAAAGGAAAAGATTATCCTGGCCAAGTTCCTATGACTCC
>NZ_FOKK01000030.1 GCF_900112005.1 Algoriphagus aquimarinus
GATCAGTATGACCGAAAATGGAGATCCATTGGAGAATGCATTGGCAGAACGGATAAATGGAATAATAAAAGAAGAATACCTGGACTGCTATCAAATAGAAACTATCCAGGAGGCTACTTTGCTCTTAGAAGAAGTTGTCAAGCTCTACAATCAGGAAAGACCACACATGAGCATTGGGAACCTGACACCGGAAGAAATCCATCAAACCAATCAAAAAACAGAAAGGCTATGGAGAAACTATTACCCTAAAAAACGTACTCTTGTAAATCCATTACAGGACTAAATGAAACTGTAAACCTATACCAGTATTTAAACTCTAACCTGTAAACTTTTTTTAGGACGAGTCAGCATGTTGATTTTTCTTAGCCCCGAATGGGGCGAGACTCAACAGTTTCGCCCCATTCGGGGCTGCCATACCTCTCACTATCGCGTACCCCCGGCTTCGCCGAGGGTCATGAATCGTTTCGATCCTTCGGATCTTTTTAATAAGGAAATATATCTTATACTCTGAGTATAGCTCCGCAGGAGCGTTACTAGTTAGTTTTCGTTTCGCCCTATTAGGGGCTGCCAATGCTAATCTTTATCTCAAGATCCCCCGGCTTTGCCGATGGTCATGAAAAGTTACAATCCTTCGGATTTTTCCGGAAGGATAATGGGTAAACTACCGGATTGCATATCAAGAATAGGAAGTTTTTAAAAGAGTCAATTGCATTTTTTAGCTAGCTCCGAAGGAGCCTAACTATTCATGACCCTGTACAAAGTGCAGGGTTAAAGAACGATATGATTTTAGGAGCCCCGAATGGGGCGACACTATTTTAAGGAAGATTATAAATCCAACAATAAGTACTCGGAATTGCAAGCCCCATGGGATTGAAAATACTGAGTAGCGAAGTAGAGCGGGGTTACGAAAAGTTATTGCCATTTACCCCCAAATTTTTTGATTTATTAACATTCTAGGATCGCTTTTTTAAGACAGTTTATTTAGTTTTATAGCTAACCCTACTGTTTATGAAGAGATTATTTTTTTACGCTACTCTACTTGTTTCTCTTTATTCCTGTGAAACAAAAGATACTTCAGAGTCCACTTCACAAAAAAACATCTTAGAAAACCTGACTTATTCCATTGATACGGTGGTAGTGGATCCTGGAAATGAAATCATAGATCTTTCCCATGGTTCACGGTTTTCTTCCATTTCGCTAGACGAGAAGAAGTTCTTCCATTATGACTACAGTAAAACAGCCATTAACGAGATTGATCTACAAACATTAGCATTGACAGATATCTACCAATTCTCAAGGGAAAGCCCAAATTCTATCGGTTTCAATCCTCCCTCTATCCAACCTTTGAGTGATGACAGGTTTCTATTTGTTTCTTCTGGCATCAATGTCGGAATCTACAACATGAACGGAGAAAAAGAGAAAAGTCTAAAATTCAATTTTAAAGAAATAGGAGGTCTTGACATTGATGAAGAAAGCCTGATTACCAATAAAACCCATATCTCACCTGATGAAAAGCACCTCTTTGCCTTGACAAATCCTTACAAAACAAGTTCGGATGTAAGACTAATAATTATAGATCCAGAAGCAAAAACCGGAAAGTCAATTTCACTGCCCGCTATGATTTCAACGCTAAAGTTTAGAGTAAGCCTCAACACAGGAAAGCTATTTATGGGAAGGGGTGAAGGTGTTTCTTTGAATATTTTGAACAACAAACTTTTTATTACAAGCAGTGCCAATTCAGACAGCTATGTGTATGATTATCAATTTGACTCTTTGAGATTAGTTGAATTTCCTCACCAGCTAGTTGCTCCAAGCAAATCAGGTGAAATAAAACAAGAGGTGTCCGATGAAAATGAGTTCAAGGCTGAAACGGCCAAATTCATTTATCAAACAAGCTTTGATGATTTCTTATGGGATAAAAAGCGAAAACAATATTTCCGATTGGGATATAACTTAACACCACAGGAAACTCCTGAATTGGAAAAAGATTCTGAGGTTTTCCTCTTCACCTATGACAAAGACTTAAATCTCCTCGGAGAGACAAGGCTAGATGAAATTGATTATAGACTTGAATCCCCCTTCTTCAAAGACGGCAAGCTCTATTCCTATGTCAATGTCGATGACGAGCTCGGCTTCGCAGTATTCACTTTTAATTTTTAAGAAACTATGAAAAAACTCCTTACTATTTCCATTCTAGCACTTCTTTCTGCCTGTGGTGATAAAGAGTCTGAATCCACTGAACAGAAAAACATCCTAGAAAACCTCAGCTTCTCAGTCGATACAATGGTAGTGGATGCAGGCGATGATTTCTTTAACCTCAATTATGAGCTTGGTACCAGAGGATTAAATGAGGATAAAAGTCTTTTACTGTTTTTTGAAAATGATCCTCCAAAATTGGTGCAGGTGGATTTGAATCAATTGAAACTGGTCGGAAAAACGGAATTTGAAAAGGAAGGGCCTAATGGTACTGGTCCATACTTAACAGGATTCGAGGTGGGTACCAATGATCAATTGTTCCTGCAAAGTTATACTACCATGGGAGTATTTGACCAGGAAGGAAAAAAAATTGAAGACCTAAGAGTAGTTCCAGAGGGGATTGACCCAGAATTAGCAAATGACTACCCCGCGCTTTTCAGTGGTGCCATTTATGATTTTGATACTCAAAAAATTTACACCCAGCCATCTTTTGAAAATGCCGGTGAATATGGGCTATTTGTAATTGACCCAAAATCCCAGGATACTCAAGTTATACCTATCCCAGAGATGAAGATAATTGATGATCTCAGCGGAACTTTTGAGACTCAATCGGGAAAGTACACCACCTTCTTTTATTATGGAGTGCCGAGGTACACAACTTCCTTACCGGGTAGTCTGATTTTGTCTGGCAGCCCCATGAGTGGGGTATATGTTTTTGATAAGGAGTCTAATACGATTGAATTCAAGAATATTCAGCACCAAACTGTCCCAAATGTGATGCAGGTGGATATAGTCAAAAACCCCACTGATGAAGCTACAGTCAAAGAAAATCGAAAAAAGCTCAATGAACAATTGAACTACCAAGAAATCTTATGGGATGAAAGTCGGGAAATGTATCTCCGCTTTGGCAAAAAAACTTTTCTGGGTAAAGAGCAAGGCGATCCCACGACCTACGAACTATACCTTTTCGCCTACGATAAGGACTTCAATGTATTGGGTGAGACAATAGTGGAAGGGCTAAAGACTGTACCAAGTTCCTATTTCATGAAAGACGGCAAGCTGTACTCCTACGTCAACATAGAAGATGAGCTAGGCTTTGCTGTATTCACTTTTGATTTTTAAGCAACAATGAGAAAACTACTCCCTTTACTTTCCCTCGTCCTTCTCGCCTCCTGCGGAGAAAAAGGATCTTCTGAAAATGGCAACTCTTCAAGTCTGGATTTCACGGTAGAAATAGACACCGTGCAGGTAGATCCCGGAGCTGATCATTTTATTTATTTGGCTAAGTTTTTACGTTCATCTTCCCTCAGCTCAGATAAGAAAACACTCTATAATTTCAACCCAACCGTTCCCGAATTGGAGGTTATTGACCTAAATGAGTTAAGACTCAAAGAAGTGATAAAGCTGGAAAATGAAGGCCCAACAGGGGTTGACGCCGCGAATTCATATATACCTATGGTTCATGTCTCTGACTCCGGCGAACTCTTCCTGAATAATTGGTCTCACATGATTAAACTCAATGCAGCGAAGGATAAGAAAAGTAGGTATTGGTTTTCATCAGACTCATTGAAAGGAGAATCATTGTCAGAGGTTGAAAAGATATACCCTGAGGGATTTATGTCAGATGATGGAAAATTCTACTTTAGCAACTATGGAAAGCAGGATAATAGCCACAAAAATGGTCTCGCCATAGTGAATCTCAATTCCAAGGAACTAAAAAAAGTGCCACTGGATATTTTTGAAAAAATCGAAAAATTTGAAATTGTATTTAGACCTAATGAGGATTCCAAAACGTCTGTCACAGAGACAGTTTTTTACCTCCCATTTGAGGACAAAATTCTTATTTCAACTACAGCATATAATGAAATCTATCTAGTAAGCATTTCTGATGGCAGAGTAGAAAAAAAATCATTCCACTCTGAACTTACTGACGATTCCAAGCAAGGTAATTTTCAGAAAACTGCAGGTTCACAGAAAGAGCTGTTCGACCACGCAAAGGAGAAGGTGAAAGAGGTAAATTTCCTTAAGTTTCACTACGATGATCAAAATGAGAAATTCTGGAGATTCAGTACAACTCTCGATCGCATGATTGGCGATTCAGCTACCTACGATATTGTGCTAACTATTTTTGATCATAATCTCACCCAACTTCACGAGGAAAAAGTGGAGTATTCCGAAAAGGGTTCACTTACTTTCTTCAAAGAAGGCTCGCTTTATTCTTACATCAACCTGGAAGACGAACTTGGCTTCGTCCGAATCAAACCTAGCTATGACTAAACACAGATTCCTATTTCCAATTATTTTAATGGCCTTAGTCGGCTGCGGTTCTCAAGAAAGTGCTGAGAATACACAGGTCAATGCGATCAATTTCTCCTACACCATTGACACGGTTCGAGTCGATGCGGGTGATGATTTTGTCCATTTAGGCAATCAGCAACCAAGATTTGCACTTTCTTCAGACAAAAAATTACTCTACAATTTTGACCTGAATACTTCAAAACTAGAGATTATAGATTTGGATCGTTTGACACTCAAGGAAGCAATCACTATAGAAAAGGACGGACCCACAGGCATTGGATTTAACTATTGGTCTGTTTTCAATGTGTCGAACCAAGGAGATCTTTTTCTTGGGGAGGGGAAATATATACAGAGGTTGAATGCTGAGCAGGATCAATTGACCAAGTATTTCTTTCACTCAGACTCGCTTAAAGGGGATACCTTATCCAAGGATGAGAAAATCAATTTGCAAGGCGAGGTATCCGCTGATGGAAAATTCTATTTTGGCACCTATGGAAAACAAGGAGACTGGGACTCAGAAACTGGCCTTGCTATCGTAAATCTCCAGACCAAGGAGTTGCAGAAAATTCCCTTGAAAATCTACGAGGAATTCAAGCAGTTCAATCTTTATTTACAAGCTGCCAATGGAAATATTACCAGCGCTGCAGAGGAACAAGTCTATGTGATGCGGAATGGGAATCAACTTCTAATTTCCTCCTCGGCAATCAATGAGCTTTACCTATATAATCTTGAAAAAGGAACTACTGAAAAGAAAACTTTTCACTCCTCCTTGACTCCGGATAGTAAAAAGACGGATTATAAAAATCACAGTGAATCCCGCGATGAATTCTCCAGCCTTCAGCTGGAGAAAATGAAGGACGTGAATTTCGGAATGTTTCTCTTCGATGATCACAACAACATCTACTGGAGATACACTGTTCAACTAGATCGCATAAGTGAAAACCAACCAATTTTCAACAGCTACCTGACCATCTTCGACGAGGAACTCAATCAAATCCATGAAGAAAAAATGGATTATCCCATTTCCCTGTCTTACTCCTTCTTCATAGAAGGCTCACTTTATTATTACATCAACCTGGAAGACGAACTTGGCTTCGTCCGAATCAAACCCACTTATGAATAAAATCAAACTACTTACTCCAATTATTCTGGCGGTTTTAGCCAGTTGCGGCACTAAAGACGGTGCTGAAAATACGCAAGGAACGGCCATTGAACTCTCCTACGAACTGGACACCGTAATGGTGGATGCTGGGGACAAATTCATTTACTTGAATAGTTCTCTAATTAACTCCGGATTGTCTCAAGACGGAAAATATCTATACAATTTCAAAACTGGGGTAAATCCAACAGGCATAGAAGTTATTGATCTGGACAACCTGAAACTGGAACGGGTCATTCCAATGACCGTAGATGGACCCAATGCAATTCGGTCTCCCTACATGTCCAATATTTATATGCTTGCTGATGGGACTTTTTACCTATCGGACAATTATGAAGTTTATCATTTCGATCAGGAAGGAAACAAGCTTTCTACTATGGTCTATGCAAAGCAGGAGTTTGAAGGTGAGAGACTTCCGGAAGGCAAGAGGATCCAGTTAAATGAAACGCTTTCTAAGGATGAGAAAACCATTGCGACATTGTACGGTGGCGAGAAAATGGAAGATTCTGCAGACGGGCTGGCACTGTTTGATCTGGAAAATAAGCGTGTGAAGTACAAAGAGTTAGGCTTATTTAAGGAATTGGATAAGTATCAAACTATTTTCTATTATGAGAAAGTACACCCGATGAATATGCTTATGGCTGACATCAGCCTTCTGATGAAAAACGATAGTTTGTTGTTTTCAAATTCCGCTCAAAACAAGATTTATTTCTACAACCTCGCTACAGATTCCATTTCTTCTAAAACTTACTCCAGTAAATTCACCAGCCAGGAAGCTAAGGGAAACTACCCACCTCGCTCTGACTCTGAAGAGGAATTTCAAGCGATTTTCAATGAGAAAAGCAAAGAAGTCAGCTATGGTTCTCTATTTTTTGATGAGCATAACGACGTCTATTGGCGCTTTGCCAAGGAAATGGATTATATGAAAGGAGACACAATCCAATACAAAACCGTCCTAACTGCCTTTGATCCAGAGTTCAACCAAGTTCATGAGGAACTGCTGCCATCAGATTTCGTGCTTCCCTACAAGTACTTTGCCCGAAAGGGGATGATTTATACCTTTTTGAATATCGAGGATGAACTGGCCTTTGTGAGGCTTAAACCAACAATTTCCTATGAATAAATACCTAACTCTTATATTGGTTGCTGCAGTTATGATTTCTTGTAGCAAGCCTTCTGATACTATTGAGCAGCGGACTTTCACCGTTTCATTGGACACCGTACAGGTTGACTCCAAAGGCGAGATTCTCTTTCTGAATTACTTTCTAAATATTTCTACGCTGGATCCCTCGCAGAAATTTCTCTACAACATGAATATGATGAAAACTGTCCTGGAGAAAATAAACCTGGAAACCTTGAGTCTGGATACACTGATCCAACTCGAACGGGAAGGGCCAAATGGAATCGGTTCCCCATCCAAAATAATCGCATTGGAAAATGGAGGTTTTGTGTTTTCCAATAACTACACGCTAAGGTACATGGATGCCAACCGGCAAGTAACTAAGCAAACGACACTTACAAGAGAATCCTATATCACAGATTTGATTCCTTCCGGAAAAAGCCTAAGTGTACAATCCAACGGTATTTCGAATGATGGTAGATACTTGGCGGGCCTTTATGAAACCTCAGAAATGTCAGATAAACCTGAAGGAATCGTATGGTTTGATCTTGAGAGAGAAACAGGAAAGTTAATCCAAACTCAAGCACTGGATTTCATCAGGGAAAACAACTTAACCTTGGAACTAGACGGGGAAATAAGAGGAGGCTTTTCCACCGCTGTGTTTTTTGAACCTAGCAAGGATAAAATCCTATTTTCCCCAACTTCCAAAAACATGCTCATGATCTATGATTTGACGACTGACTCCCTGATCACCAAAAAATATGACAGCAAATTAACTAGCAATGAGCAAAAACCTGGGGAAGCAAAAACCATAACTGATCTCAACGAATTCGATAAGTTGAGAGAGGAAATAATTAAAAAGGTGACGTTTGGACCTTGGGAACTAGATAATAAAACCGGCTACCGCTGGAGATTTTCGAAAGAATTGGATCGCATGATTGGAGAAGACAGCCTGGTGTTCAAAACTGTATTGACAGCGATAGATCCCAATTTTGAACCACTTGGAGAAGTACAACTCCCAGCAGAATTTGAATTCCCTAATAATTTCCGAATGCACGATGGGATGATCTACACCTTTTTGAATATGAATGATGAGTTGGCTTTTATACGTATCAAACCAAGCTTTACTAATGAATAAGGATATCCTTTTAATCCTGGCAATTGCGCTAGCAGGCTGCTCCTCAGGGGAATCCTCCAAAAGCGAAACCGATAATTTCCAATTCTCCTACACCATAGATACCGTGATGGTGGATGCCGGAGAGCATCTCTTTTTTGTCAAAACGAACTTTGGATTTTCGGATGTAGACGCAGAAAATAAATTGCTCTATAATCTTAATATTATTGATCACAACGTCGAAGTTATCGATCTGGAGGAGCTAAATCTCAAGGAAGTCATCCAGTATCAGGAAGAAGGTCCGGATGGAATGGGTGGAGGATTTGTCATGAAAATCAATCAAACGCCTGATGGACAAACTATCCTTTATGACATTACGGGGATCAAGCGAATGGATGCTGAAGGGCATAAACTTGGAGAGGTCAAATTGGATCCGAAGGAATGGAAAGGCGATGAGCTGAAGGCTGGGGAATCTGTCAACCTCTCTAGTCTCTCGACCAAAGACGGGAAGATTTTTTATGGATTGTTTGGTACCCAAGGGCCAATTGCTGAAACGGAGGGTCTGGTGATCCTCAATACAGCTGATCAGACCAGGAAATTAATTAGAACTGACTTCTTAGATTTTCTGAAAGACTTTATGATTGAGATGGAGATGAATGGTAGGACCATGCGAATGGGGGAACAAACCAGGCTTAATCTGATCAATGATCAGCTTTTGATCTCTACCTCTGCAAAAAACGCGATCTGGAAATATGACATTCAAACAGATTCTCTGACAGAAAAAACATATGAAAGTACACTCACTTCAAATATCAAAAAAGGAAACTTTCCCCGACAAACCAGTTCACGAGAGGACCTCAACTCTGCAAGGGCAGAAAAGAGTAAAGAGGTCACTTTTGGCGATGTGATCTATGACAAAGACCGAATGATTTTTTGGCGCTTCAGCAAGGAAATGGATCGACTAGCTGCTAATGACAGTATTGTATATAAAACGATCTTGACTGCATTTGACGAGGAATTGAATCAGCTCGGTGAGGAACGTATTTCGGGAAATTATATCACTGATCTTAGCCCTTACTTAGTGGATGGCCAATTCTGGCATTTTTTGAACCTCGAAGATGAAGTGGCTTTTATAAGACTGAAACCAAACTTTGAAAATGACTAGATATCTATACCTATTAATCGCAATAGCTTTTATAAGCTGTTCTTCGGAAAAGAAATCCGAGGCAGAAAACAATGATGATTTTAAGTTCTCCTACACCGTGGATACCGTGATGGTGGATGCCGGGGAGCACTTCTTTTTTCTCAACGAGGATTTGAGTTTGTCAGATGTTTCCAAAGACCGGAAACTGCTCTATAATCTAAATCCAAAAACCTTCCTACTGGAGATTGTGGACTTGAACAATCTCAAATTAGAGAAGACAATTCAGTTAGAAAAAGAAGGTCCTGATGGAATTGGGCTGCCTTACTATGGAAAAATTCAGGTATTGGAAAATGGTAATATCGGTTTGTTTGGTCAGTTTAAAATCCACATTGTCTCTGAGCAGGGTAAGCTTGTTAAAACCATAGAACTTGATCAAATCAAAATTCAAAATAACGATCAAAAAGAGGAAGAGAAAATTGGATGGACCAGCGTACTTTCTGATGACGGCAAATTACTCGCGAGCACACTAGTCAACTTTGATTATAAAACACCAGCAAAAGGAATCGTAGTGATTGAGTTAGAGACTGACTCGATTAAGTACATTCCTATGAAACTATTTGAAGAGCTTAAGCAATTTGAAATCATGTATCAAGAGGGAAATGCTCCTGGTATCGCTACAGGAGAGTCTTCTTACCTGAGATTCATTGACAATAATCTGATTATATCCTCTTCGGCTTATAACGATGTGTATCACTATAATACTAGCTCTGACAGCCTTTCTCACTACAGTTTTACAGCTAGCCTTACAGACAACGAAAAAATTCGAAATTTCCCTAACGAAGTGCACTCAAGTAAAGAATGGACTGATGCTGAGAAGGCAAAAAACGAACAAGTTTCTTTTAGAGAGTTTTTGAAATTACCGGAACAAAATATCTTTTGGAGACTGAGTACAGACAAAGACCGTATGATTGCGGATTCTGTTGTTTTCAAGCAGGTCGCCACTTTTTTTGATGCTGATTTTAAGATGCTCAAAGAGCAAGAATTAGAGAATTTCCATGATTTCAGGAAGCCTTTCTTCAAAGATGGAATGCTTTACAGCTTTATTAATATCGAGGATGAACTGGCCTTTGTAAGGCTTAAACCAACATTTTCCTATGAATAAATACTCTTTTTTAGTACTCGCATTGGCTTTAGGTGCCTGCTCTTCAGAGAAGAAATCAGACGCTATAGAAGTTAAAAACTTCACCTTTTCCTACGAATTAGATACCGTTCACATTGATTCAAAAGGGGTACTGTTTTTCCTGAATAATGGGCTGATGGGAACAAGTTTATCTCCTGACTCCAATAAACTCTACCTATTCAACCGGCCTTTTTCTAGACTGGACATCGTTGATCTAGAAAAATTAGAGTATTCCGATTCTTTGGCATTAGAGCCAGAGGGTCCAAATGGAATAGGTCAGATGGGAATAGGAGATATAAATGTTACGGAATCTGGAGACTATTATTTCACGGTCTATCGAGAGATAAAGGGATTTGACCCTTCCGGAAATCTCATAAGAGAAATCAAATGGACTACTGATGAAGAGATCTTAAGTCAATTGAAAAATGGCGTATTGGAATTTAGAAATGATAGGATTTCGCCAGATGGCTCCACTTATTATGGTATATACACTGCCTCGAATATTCCTGAAAAGCCGCAGCAAGATGGTTTGGCCATCATGGATTTGAATACCAAAAAGCTGACAATGGTGGATTTACCCACCTTAAAAAAGCTTACAGAATTTAAGCTTCTCCTGGAACAAAATGGAGGTACTATCATAGCAGGTGATCAATCCTATCTTATAGTAAATGGCTCAAAATTCCTGATTTCTAACGGAGCTATGAACGGTATATCTGTCTATGATTTGGAGCTGGATTCTTTAAGAGAGTACTTCTATGAAACTGAATTATTGCCTGCAGAAAAGCCAGGGAATTATCCTCGGAAAGTGGGAACTATGGAAGAATTCAATTCGGCTATGGGAGAAAAAAACAAGGAACCTATGTACGGGGAGATTCACTTCGATCCTACCACTGGCTACTATTATCGTGTGAGCTTTTTGAAAGAAGTTAAACCTGATGGAAAAGTAGAGAAGAAAGGGGTGCTGACGATTTTTGATCAAGATCTGAATTTGATCCATGAAGAAATGGGAGATTTCGGAATTTCCTTTATGCGGAATGGAAGTTTCTACCGATTTATCAACATCGATGACGAAATGGCTTTTGAGATATTGACTCCAAAATATGACTATGAATAAATTAAATTGTTTGCTACTTGCACTGGCTTTGGTTGGCTGCTCTTCTGAGAAAAGTTCGGAGGGTTCTAAACCTGATGCTTTTGAGTTTTCTTATACTATTGATACTGTACAAGTAGATCCCGGCGATCACTTTATCTATTTGCAACAGAATTTAGGGTCATCAGACATCACTCCAGACGGAAAGTATTTGCTCAATTTCAATGCAAAAACTATTGAAATGGAAATCGTAGATCTGGACGAACTGAAGCTTTCCAGCGTGGTGAAATTGGAGCAGGAAGGCCCGAATGGGATTGGTACAAGTCCTTATTTTGGAGCATATCGAGCGCTATCCACAGATGAGTTTATGTTTGCCTCACAAAATAAAGTGATCAAAATGGACTTAACCACGAATCAGGCTACTTACTATTCCTTCAAAAGATCTGATTTGTCGCCAGACGCTCTGGCTGCAAATGAAGAACTTAAAAATGGCGGCTTACTTAGTTCAGATGGCTCTATATTCTATTCCTGGTATGGTATCCAAGAGAAACCTTACGAAAACCATGGCTTAGCAAAAATTGATCTTGGGAGCTTAGAAGTCAAGGTAATTCCGATTCCCCAGATGGATAAACTGGATCAATTCACTATCGAAGTTGCAATGAGTGATGGCACAGGTATGCGGGGGAAATTTGGTGAAAATATCACGTTGCTGGAGCTGGAAGACAAAATTATCATACAGCAATCTGCTTTTAATGAGTTTTGGGTACTTGATAAAGCAACATTGGAAGTAACTGTAAAAGCCAATAAATCTAACTTGACCGAGAATGTAAAAGCGGGGAATTTTGCCAACAAAGTAACTTCGCAGGATGCATTCAAAGAGGCCAGAAATGCAAGAGACAAGGAAGTTAGTTTTGGTAATCTCATACTCGATTCTGAGCGAAATATGATCTGGAGGATCTCCTCTGATTTTGATCATATGGATGGAGAGAAGATGGTTAGGAATTATTACCTCACGTTTTTTGACCTGGATCTAAACCAACTTGGGGAATACCAATTAGAAAATTGGATGATGGCAGGCAAGCCATTTATCAAAGATGGAGACTTTTATCAGTTTCTTAATCTGGAGGATGATATGGCTTTTGTACGGCTGAAACCAAACTTTGGAAATGACTAGATACCTATACCTACTACTAGTAATTGCTTTTATAAGCTGTTCTTCAGAGAAGGAATCTGAAACTGAAAAAACTGCTGCTTTTGATTTCACTTACACCATCGATACGGTGATGGTGGATGCTGGGGAGCATTTCTTTTTCCTCAACTGGGGTTTGAGTTTATCTGATGTTTCCAAAGATCGGAAATACCTTTATAATCTTAATCCTCAAGACTTACTTTTAGAAGTGGTAGACTTGGATAATCTGAAATTCAAAGAAGCAATAAAGTTGGAAAAAGAAGGACCAAATGGTGTGGGAGGAGGTTATATCTCCTCGATGCAAGTTCTGGATAATGGAAACATTATGCTTTATGATTTTAATATGATTTTCGAAATAACTCCCAAAGGCGAATTAGTTGAAAAGTTTGATTTTGACGCCAAGAATTTAAATGGATATGATCTAGGCGAAATGAACAGGCTAAGTCATCGTGGCTTATTTACTGGTGATGGGAAAACTTATGCAGCACCAATTTCCGGGAATAGTTATCCGGTTTCTTCTAAGGGATTAGGAATTTTAGATAAAGAAACAAAAGAACTACAATTCGTTCCGCTGGATATGTTTGCCGACTTGGACAAATTTCAGATTGCATTAGAAATGGAAGGAGGTGGGACTATGTCTACTGGTGAAAGTTTCTTTTCACAATTTGAAGAAAACCAATTGTATGTCAGCAATTCTGCATTCAATGAAGTCTACGTTTATGACATTGAACTAGACAGTTTGAGCCACCATACATTCAACTCCCAACTCACAGAAAATGCGCGAATTCTTAATTTCCCAACCAACGTAACTACTAGGGAAGCATTATTCGATGCATCAGGTGAAAAGAATAAACAAATACAATTTGGCCCATTCATTTCTGATCCAGCAAAAAGCCTTTATTGGAGATTTAGTAGTGAAGGGAAAGATAATAGTGATGACACGTTCTCAAATGATTATTACCTCACATTTTTTGATAGGGAATTTAACATGCTTAAAGAGCAAAAAATTGAAAATTTTAGGGGTATTCCAGAAACATTCATCAAAGACGGTATGCTTTACACATTTCTCAATATCGATGATGAACTGGCTTTTATAAGATTGAAACCTATCTTAGAAGAATGACCAGATTTCTGACTTTTCTTTTTTTGATAGTGATGATGAGTTGCTCTGCCAAAGAGGAAAAGGAGGAAGTAATGGTTCCCAAAAGCAAAATTGAGTTTAGCTATACCATAGATACCGTCAGGATAGATGCAGGAGAGACCAAGCCTTATTTGGGTATGAATCTTACGATGGCTGATTATTCTGCACAAGAAGGGCTACTATACAATCTGGAGCCTGAAACTGGGCGTGTGGAGGTGATAGATGTGGAAAAACAAAAGCTGCTGCGCTTGATCCAGTACGATATGCGGGGTAGGAATAGCATTAAGGAGTATTATCCTTCGGGGATTAAGAAAACTGTCCTGGGAGAGACGTTTTTCAGAGATTTCTATGTGATTCATCGGATGGATTCCGCACGAAAGAAAATCGAAACCTACAAGCTTGATAATAATTCTCTGAAAGGTGATCGGCTGCCCTATGAAACTACTATAGATGGATCTGGCGAAATCGCTTCTGATGGAACGTATTATGCGGGTTTCTATGGCAACTTCAATCCAAAAGGCCAGATTCTCGGAATCGCAAAAGTGAGGTTTTCGGATAAATCCATGAAGCTTATTCCGATTGATTTCTGGGATCAACTGAAAGAATACACCATCACGGTGAATCATTCCATCGGGAGAAGAAGCAGTTCTACGGAGATGAAATTCCTGACTTTGAATGGCCCTGATTTCATTTTGTCCACTTCAGCAAGTAATGAGTTGTGGTACTACATGTCTGAAATTGATAGCGTCGTTCACCGATCCTATCACAGTATGATTACTTCCGACAAGAAAAGTGGGGAGTATAAAAAAGAAGTTACTACCCATGCGACATTCGAGTACTGGGCTCAGCGGAAGAATCAGGAAATTACGTTTGGGCCATTAGTCAAAGATCCGGATTCCCAACGCTTCTATCGCTACAGTCGTGAGCTGGACCAGAGCAATCCGGAAAGTGCGAGGTATGTCTATGTATTGACGGTATTCAACGAAAAGCTAGAGCAAATCCATGAGGAGAAACTCAGGAACAGGATTTCAATTTTGGGAAAATACTTTGCTGGAAAGACCTTTGTGCACAAGGGGATGATCTATTCCTACATCAATCTGAATGATGAAATGGCTTTTTTACGGCTAAAACCAGATTTCTCTGAATGAGAAAGTATTGGCATTTTATTTCGCCTTTTGTGTTCAGTACTTAAAAAAGTAAAGACAAAAAAAAGAGGGCCGAAGCCCTCTCTTATTTTTTAGTCCATTCCTTTGAACTCTACATCGAAAATCAATATCGAGTTGGCTGGAATTTTAGTTTGCGTTTCAGAATTCTGATAAGCTAATGGTGAGGGTATGATAAATTTTGCCTTTGAACCTGATCTTAGTCTTAGGAAGCCTCTATCCCAACCTGGAATAACACTGCCTGAGCCTAGAACGAAGCTGAAAAGGTCATAACTTCTACTTTCATCATAGATATCATTATCTCTAGCTACTTGTTCTATATTGGTGTCAAACACAGAGCCATCGCTCATCAACGCCCCCGTATATTTAGTATAGATAATATTTCCGCTATTCGGGCGAGAGCCTATTCCTTCTTCTTGTACAATCACCACGACGCCGCTTTCAGTATGGATGCGGTATAAGCTATCTATCTCTGCGGTTTCAAGGTACTTTAGGATCAAAAGGCTGTCTTGTGTCAGGTTACCTGCATAATCATAAGCAGGCCCAGTGTCGTATGGGTTTTTTGAATCGCAACTAGCGAATACGACTGCTATCAGTAGAAAAGCGAAAATACTAAGTCTATAAATACTCATAATTACTGCTGTGGTCCTTGAGTTACCTCTATAAGGTTTAATTCAAATATAATTGGAGCGTTTGAAGGAATCGAACCACTACCTTGTTTACCATATGCAAACATAGATGGGATAAATACGGTGGCTTTATCACCTTGCTCCATTTGACCCACACCAAATTCGAAACCTGGAATCAATAGATTGAAACCTACTGGAAAATCAAGAGGAGTATAGACTCTAGACGAAGAAAATATTCCCTCATCTACTGCCACCTGCTTGATAGAGGTATCAAATACTTTATTTGAAAGCAATTTGCCAGTGTAATCTACCTTCAAGGTATCTCCAGCAGTTACACCCATTCCAGAATCAGAGACTTCTTGCCAAATAACTCTTAGGCCACTAGTTTCGTCATAAAATTCTTTGACGTTGACAAGTGTGTTAGAAGCTATGTATTCTTCAATTGCTGTCTTGTCCTTCGAAAGAATTACATCGTCGGTAGCCTCTTCGTCAATACAAGATGCCATTGCGAAACTGCCTGCAATCAGGCTTAATATGGCAAATATTCTAATTTTCATCGTCGTTGGTTTTGTGTTAGTTACTGGATTTACTTACAGTACGGCTCTTACTGTACTTCCGCTACATCCACATCGAAAACAAGTACTGAATTAGCAGGAATCATGTCTCCAGCTCCATTTTCTCCATAAGCTAGTGGAGAAGGGATGATAAACTTGCCTTTTGATCCTTTTTTTAACAATAATAAACCTTCGTCCCATCCTGGGATTACTTGACCCATACCTACAGTCACAGGAAGTGGCTCATATGGTCTACCTTCGTTAAACATGTTGTTTTCTTTTGCTATGGATTCCACAGAAGTGTCAAATAACGTACCGTCAAGCAAGTAACCTGCATAGTTCACACGCATGGTAGTACCTACAGAAACAGGCTCGCCAGTTCCTTCTTCTTCGATCACATAGTAAAGTCCGCTTTCTGTTTTCTGAGCAGCTAGACCTTTTTCTTTGATGTAATCTTGAATGATTTTCTCTTCTTCTATTATTCTCTCTTTAGCTCTTTCACCTTTTTTCACGTCCTCAGCAGCCATCACTTTTTCAAAGTATGCCTGAATAGCTTCTTCGTTCATGATTTCAAATGCTCCCAAACGAACTTTTACGATATCTTCTTTATTCACTGTTGGAGGCGCATTTTCTCCATAAATATTTTTAATAGAAGTTTCGAAAGCAATACTATCTCCTTTGCGAAGGCTTAGGAAGATCTCATCCATACCCGTCTCAACTGGCATAGAATCATTGGCCATTATATAGCCAGGGAAAGGATAATCTGCCGTGGAATAAATCACAGAATCAGATGCAGTAGTGATCTCAAGGTTGTAAAGTAAAAACTCACCGTTTGGAGCTTTTTCATTTCCTTCTTTTACATAGGTATATTCGATACCGTCTTTTTCAGTGACTTTAGTTTTTTTACATGAAGTCAAGATGCTCGCTCCAACCAAGAGAGCAAGGATTGCCAAAAGGCTTTTTGAATTTTTCATAAAGGATAAGTGATTTTTCAAGGTAATGTGGTGGTGTTCGAAGGTCATCAATCTGCGGTAACGGGAACAGAACGGTATAAATCATCCTGATTCTCTTCCACTAAAGATTCGAATCGCTCTACGGTGTCTCTAAGACTTAATGTGGACTTGCCTCCTGAGGCATTTTTATGTCCACCTCCATCAAAGTATTCTGCTGCAAATTTATTCACAGCAACTTCACTGGATGATCTAAAGGAGATTTTAATACCGTCTTCGCGTTCCGAAAATAAGGCTGCCAACTTTATCCCGTCCAAAGATAAAGCATAATTGACCAAACCTTCGGTATCGCCTGTACGGCTTTGATATTTTTTAAGATCTTTTTTGCTGATCGCAAAATAGGCCATATGAAGATCTTCACAGACCACCAGACGACGACTGATAGCAAAACCGATAAATTTCAATCTATTCACCGAATTGGAATCGTAGATCCAATTGGCAATTTGGGAAGTGTCGGCACCTAAATCCAGCAATTCCGCGACCACAAGGTGCACGTTCTTAGTGGTGTTGGGATGTCTAAACCCACCCGTATCGGTCATGATGCCTGCGTAAAGACACTCTGCGATGTCTTTGTCTAGAAGTTTCTCATCTCCTAGCTGTACGATTAGTTCATATACCAATTCACAGGTAGCGGCGGCCTCTGTACTCCAAAACTTGAAGTCAGCAAAATCCTCCGGATCCTGATGGTGATCGATATTGATTACGAGTGCATCCGACTTGCGGATCATTTCGCCTAATTCATTGACCCTTTTTAAGACAGAGAAGTCCAAACAGAAAATAAGATCAGCTTCATTTAACTTTTGGGTGGCAATCTCTGTGTGCTTGGGATTACTGAAATCCAGCACAGAATCATTGCCTTTCATCCAATTAAGAAATGAAGGGTAATCCGTTGGCGTCACCACAGTTACCTCATGTCCCTTCTTGAGTAGGTAGTTAGCCATTCCCAATGAAGAACCCAATGCATCGGCATCGGGTTTGACGTGAGTGGTAATGAATATTTTTTTGGGTGAAGATATCTCTCTCTTAAACGAGGCTAAAGCTTCCATTTTATACATTTAGCTGCTTTTTGGCTCTTGTAGCTCGCAAAGGTCAGGAATTTTTTGACAATTCCCAATTATAGTAGTTGGCTGACAATGAAGGGGGTAGCTTATAATTACAGAAGTAAATGCAGAGAATGCTACTAAAAAGTCTATTTTTGCGCCCGATTTAAACCAATGAAAAACGAATAACATGGCAACTAACAGAACATTCACCATGATCAAGCCTGATGCTTTTGCTGCAGGTAATTCAGGAGCGATTTTGAAAATGATCGAAGAAGCAGGCTTCAAAATCGTAGCCATGAAAGCTACTCAATTGACTCAAGCTATCGCAGGTAAATTCTACGAAGTTCACTCAGAAAGACCTTTCTACGCTGATCTATGTACTTATATGTCTTCTGGACCTATCATCGCAGCTATCCTTGAGAAAGACAATGCAGTAGAAGATTTCAGAAAATTGATCGGCGCTACCAATCCTGCTGATGCAGCTGAAGGTACTATCCGTAAGATCTTCGCTAAGTCTATCGAAGCAAATGCTGTACACGGTTCTGACTCAGACGAAAATGCAGCTATCGAAGGATCATTCTACTTCTCTCAGACAGAAAGAGTAGGTTAATTCTAGCACAAAAATAATTTGAAAGCACTCCGTCATGGAGTGCTTTTTTTTGTTTAGAGTGAATTTGAAAATGACCAGATACTTCATGGTATAACCACGATGGACACAGAGGGCGACACGTAGATCGAAACGTAGCGTTATCCTGCTTCTCGAGAATGCCCTTTTTATTGTAGTCTCCTGACTGCCTCACTATCCGAAGAAGCCTCCTCCTCCAAGATTTGTGAAGCCAAATTCAAGATAGATTTATCTAATAGCTGATAACACAATTAAGACAACGATCTGAATTCACTCAGTCTTCCCGTTATTACGTATGCTTGACACTTAGTAGAGTAAAAAATACGTACTAGGTATTTGAAATTTTAATAAAGCATCCATTTGACTGTAAATGGATGCTTTATTACTTTTTAAGCTGCTTTAAAATACTTATTATAAGTAAGTATTTCTCTACTGTTTTCTTTGTAATTACGTATTTATACTTATATTTGGATTCTAAATTACGTAGCCATGAAGAAAGTTATTGTCATAGGAAATGGAATGGTAGGGTATAAGTTTTGCGAAAAACTAGCTGCTCACCCTCTTCGTGATCAGTTTGAGGTGGTAGTCTTCGGGGAAGAATTCAGACCAGCTTATGATCGGGTTCATCTAAGCGAATACTTCACGTTGGATTCTGCGGATAAGCTACTTTTGGCTTCCCGGGACTGGTATGGCGAGAATAATATCACGCTTCGCTCGGGAGAAATGATCACTTCCATCGAGACTGAGACTAAGCGGGTTTTCACGCATAAGCATGACTATTTCGAATATGACTACCTGATTTTGGCTACAGGTTCAGCTCCTTTTGTCCCTAGTATCAAAGGCGTGGACAAGCCGGGTGTATTTGTCTATAGGACTATCGAAGATCTTGATGCAATCAAAGACTACGCAGACAAACTTAAGCAGGAAGGTAAATTTAAAGCATCTGTCTTAGGTGGAGGATTGCTAGGTTTGGAAGCGGCAAATGCTGCCAAAGAGCTCGGGTTGCAAACTGATGTAATCGAATTCTCACCACGACTCATGCCACGTCAACTGGACAAAGCTGCCAGTGACATGCTTCAAAGCAAGATCGAGAGCCTCGGAATGAAAATTCACTTGGGTAAAAACTCCAAGGAAATCGTAGGAGAAGCAGGTATAGAAAAAATCGACTTCACTGACGAAACTTCCCTCCAAACTGACATGCTGATCATTTCCGCAGGTATTCGTCCTAGAGACGAATTGGCTGTGAAATGTGGCTTACGAACTGGCGAGCGGGGTGGAGTCTATGTAAATAATAAAATGGAAACCTCCGATCCGGCGATTTACGCGATCGGAGAAGTAGCATTATATAATAATGGCATCTACGGACTAGTCGCTCCTGGATATGAGATGGCAGGAGTCGCTGTAGATCAAATTGCCGGTGGAGAAAAACTTATGAGTCCTTCCATAGACATGTCGACTCAACTGAAATTGGTGGGAACGGAAGTGGCATCATTTGGAGATCCTTTTATCGAAAATGATGAAATAACCGCGATTGTTTATGAAAACAAGCAGCGTGGAGTTTACAAGAGAATCAACATAGTTAAAGACGGTTCGAAGCTATTGGGCGGAATCATGGTCGGTGATTCTTCAGATTACAATACGCTTTTTCAGTTGTACATAAATGCGATGAAGCTTCCTGAGAATCCGGAAGATTTGATCTTGGGTTCCAGAGGTGGAGAGAGCAAAAGTGCATTGGGTTCAGTGCTGGATTTGCCAGATACAGCTCAGATTTGCTCTTGCGAAGCAGTATCCAAAGGAACGATCTGTGACTCTATCACAAGTGGTGCTTGTTGCACTTTCTCAGATGTAGTAAAACAAACAAAAGCTTCCAGTTCCTGTGGTGGATGTAAGTCTATGGTGACAGATTTGGTTACGGCCACTTTGAAATCCATGGGACAAGAAGTGAAAGAAACTATCTGCGAACACTTCGAGTACAGCCGTCAGGAAATGTACGATTTGGTAAAGTTGCACAGCATTATGGATTTTGATGAAGCACTGGATCGTCATGGCAAAGGTCATGGTTGTGAGATGTGCAAGCCCGTTTTGGCTTCGATTTTCGCTAGTATTTACATGGAAACTGCCAATCGTCAGGCTCCTATTCAGGATTCGAACGATAGATTTTTGGCCAATATTCAGAGAAACGGTACCTATTCTGTAGTACCAAGAGTTCCGGGAGGAGAGATTACTCCGGACAAATTGATGGTGCTGGGACAAGTGGCGAAGAAATACGATCTCTATACCAAAATCACCGGTGGTCAGAGAATTGACCTTTTTGGAGCTCAGCTGCATGAATTACCATTGATTTGGAAGGAACTCATCGATGCTGGTTTCGAAAGTGGACATGCCTACGGTAAATCACTGAGAACAGTAAAAAGCTGTGTGGGATCTACCTGGTGCCGCTTTGGATTGCACGATAGTGTAAGCTTTGCCATCAGAATCGAAGATCGATAC
Organism: Algoriphagus aquimarinus; assembly: GCF_900112005.1. Lineage (GTDB taxonomy): Bacteria > Bacteroidota > Bacteroidia > Cytophagales > Cyclobacteriaceae > Algoriphagus > Algoriphagus aquimarinus. The sequence goes on from NZ_FOKK01000030.1 coordinate 21,146, forward strand.
AAAGGCCTTCGTTCCCCTCACAAACTAAAAGGTGGCGTATCTGGCTGTATTCGCGAGTGTGCTGAAGCTAGAGGCAAGGACTTCGGAGTAATCGCAGTCGAAGGCGGTTGGAACCTCTTTGTATGTGGTAACGGCGGAGCTACTCCGAAGCACGCAATACTTTTGGCAGAAAAACTAGACGACGATACCTGCATCAAATACCTAGATAGATTCTTGGTTTACTATATCAGAACGGCCGCTCCACTTCAGCGAACTGCGCCTTGGTTGGACAAGTTGGAAGGTGGAATAGAATATTTGAAAAAAGTAGTGGTAGAAGATTGCCTCGGAATAGCCGAAGAACTGGAAGCTGAGATGCAGGAGTTGGTAAACCAGTATGCATGTGAGTGGAAAGAAGCTATCGAGGATCCTCAGATGATGAAGAGATTTAAGCCTTTTGTCAACTCTGATGAGACCGACGAAAGCTTGGTATTCGTGCCAATGAGAGATCAAAAAATGCCTAGACCTTGGTAATCCAATAAGAAAAAGATCATGGAAGAATTATTAAAAAACTATCAATCCGTAGCAGATCAGCACGCTATTCATTGGATCAAAGTAGGTCAGACAGGAGACTTTCCGGAGAATGCTGGAGCCTGTGTGAAATACAACTTCAAGCAAATTGCAGTTTACTATTTCACCAGAACGAACTCCTGGTATGCCTGTCAGAATCTTTGCCCACACAAGATGGAAATGGTTCTTTCGCGTGGCATGACTGGCGATTCTCAGGGAATTCCAAAAGTGGCTTGTCCGCTTCATAAGAAGACCTTTTCGCTGGAAGATGGTAGCAATTTGAACGGAGAAGAATACAGTATTGCGACCTATCCGGTCAGGATTCAGGAGGGAAATGTATATATTGGATTCGTAGATTAATCCAATTGACACATGAACAAATTCCAGAAAGCAATCTCATTGATCGATCAGGTCAATGCGGAAGACCCCATCAAAGAAGAAGTATTGGGAAAAGTGATTGCAAAAGAACTGTTGTACTCCATTCGTATGACCGAAAAAATCGATCAATTCGATCCTGAATCTTCCGAAGCTATGCAGCTCGCCGTGAGGGCACAACACATCGGAAGATGGAAAATTCCTAGATCAGATTACCCGATGGATCGAGTGGGTTATCTCAAGTGGAGAGAAGAATTGAAGAAGATGCATGCTGATATGGCTGCGGGGATTCTACAGGAAGTTGGCTACGATGAGGAGACTATTGAAAGGGTGAAATTCCTGATCAGAAAGAAGCAGCTGAAAACAGATCCTGATACGCAAACCATGGAGGATGTCATTTGTCTGGTTTTCTTGGAATATTATTTCGAAGAATTCGCTGCCAAACATGATTCTGCCAAAGTCATTGATATCCTTCAAAAAACCTGGGCAAAAATGTCTGAAAAAGGACATAGAGCCGCTTTACAATTACCATTTTCACCTTCAAGCCTCGAATTAGTCAAAGAAGCTATTACCTAAACAAATGACTGGTACACCGCGATCGCTGGATCAAGATACTTTTAATCGTCTCCGCCGCCTCTACATTATTGCTTTGGGAGCAATTGCCATCTCCTTGATCGCAAGCCAGATTCTCATCAGAAAATATCTGAATGATCAGGAAAATGACAGTCGTCTGGTCAATGTGGCGGGCAGGCAGAGAATGTTGAGTCAAAAACTGAACAAGGAAGTTCTTTTACTGTCGCAAAGTCAATCTTCTGAAGATTCAAAAGTGCAGATAGACACAATTCAATCCACGCTGAATCGCTGGGAAAAAGCACATCAGCTTTTACAGTTGGGAGATGAATCACAGGATTTCAGTGTTGACAATAGCTCTGAAATCACGGGTATGTTTGAGGGAATCAATCCAGATTTCAAACAAGTGATTGATGCAACGCAGAATTTCATTTTTCTGAAATCAAGTACTTCTGAGGATTCTTCTACCATGGGGGAGCAATTGAAAATCATTGAAACCAACGCAACTGGCTTTCTGATCAAAATGGACGAGATCGTGAATCAATACGATCACGAAGCCAAGGAGAAAGTCTCAAGCTTAAAGCAACTGGAATTGCTCATAACGATCTTCACATTGCTGGTCTTAGTCGGCGAGTTTTTGATCATCTTTTGGCCTTCGGCCAAAGCCATGAAAGCAAGTATTCATGAGCTAATGGATGCAGAGGAAAAAGCAATTCGAATGGCCAAGAATGCAGATATACTCAGTCAGTCAAAGGAAAAATCAGTACGGGAACTACAAGCGCTTAGCAAAGCGATGGATCAGATTCTGCTTTTTGCGAGGATCACGCCAGAAGGCTACATCACACATATAGGTGAGCGCTTCAGCAGGCTTTACAAAGCACAGAAATTCAACATCAATGCGAAGATCTCTGATTTGCTCTCTCCCTTGGAAAATGAGCAGCTCACGATAGATCGCATCATTGCCGAAAACAAAAAATCTGGTTGGGAAGGTGAGTTCAAGACAACCTCTCAAACTGGTGAAGAAATTTGGCTGGATGTGTCCATGATTCCTTTCAATTCTGCTGAGGACAAATCAGAGTTGATCTTGATTTGCATGGATATCACCAAGCGTAAGGAGTATATGCATCAGGTGGAGCAGCTGACTAAGGAGAGTTTTGAGGAGAAAATGCATCAGCAGAAAGTGATATCAAGGCAAATCATCGAGAACCAAGAGAATGAGCAAAACCGCATTGCAAAGGATATTCACGACGGCATTGGGCAAATGCTCACTGGATTGAAATATTTATTGGAAAGTGTAGACTCTTCTGATCCGGAAAAAGCCGAAGTGAAGATTATCAAGCTCAAAGAACTCACTTCAAATATCATCAAGGGAGTGCGAACTGCCACCTTTAATCTTACGCCTCCGGAATTGAAGGATTACGGAATTGTGCCAGCGCTGACAGAATTGACGCAGGAGCTTTCCAAGCTTACTGGAAAAGAAATAGTGCTTTTCAATAAGTCCGAGTTCTCACAGCGATTGGATTCTTTGGTGGAAATCAATCTGTACCGGATCACGCAGGAAGCGATCAACAATGCGATTAAATATGCAGAATCCTCGCATATCATTGTCACCGTCTCGCATAGTCAGAATATTCTGAGCATCATCGTGGATGACAATGGAAAAGGTTTTGACAAATCGAAACTGAAAGCTAAACCAGACGAGGAAGGCGGAATGGGGCTCACATTTATGAAAGAACGGGTGAAATATATCAACGGAAGATTGTTCATTAATTCCACACCAAACGAAGGTACTAAAGTCACGCTCAACATTCCTTTGACGTAGATTTCCTAGATTTTTATACGTAAATTCTGTTACTTTACTACGTATTTACTTAAGCGCATATGAACCCAATCAAGATAGTTTTAGCCGATGACCACGAATTAGTACGTGATGGGATCAAGTCCCTACTTGAAAGTGAAAAAGAGTTTCATGTAATCGATGAGGCATCTGATGGAGTGGAAGCGCTAGAAGTGGTCGCACTGCAAAATCCAGATTTACTGATTGTGGACATTCGAATGCCTAAAATGAATGGACTGGAAGTGGTGAAGGAAATGTCCAAATCATTTCCACATATCAAAAAGCTTGTCCTATCTATGCATGATTCGGAAGAGTATGTAGTGGAGGCCGTTGAAGCTGGGGCCGATGGGTATTTGCTCAAAGGGTCCTCGAAAAGTGAGTTTTTGAAGGCTTTACATACCATAGCCGGTGGCGGGAAGTTTTTTGCTGGAGATGTATCTGCTTATATCATCAATAATTTTGTCAACGGAAAAGCCAAGTCTTCATCCAAATCAGAAGTGCTTCCAGAAGAATTGGCGAATCTAACCAATAGAGAAAAACAGATACTCGAACTTATATTGGAAGGGAAAGGAAATAATGAAATCGCTGATGCGCTGGATATCAGCAAGAGAACAGCGGAAGTACATCGGTTTAATTTGATGAAAAAAATGAATGTCAAGAATTTGGCAGAGCTAACCACAAAATCAAGAGATTTAAATCTGATCTAATAGAGATACTAAATTTACTGACTCTACGGGATTTTGCACGTAGCCAAATATTATTTGACAGCTTGTGACAAGTAGTTCCTAAATAGGTCGAATTGGTTTTCCTTGGCTAAAAATACACAAAGCCATGAATATCATTGAGTTTATCCAGCATTTTCCAAACGAGGAGAGTTGCGAATCCTACTTGAAAGCTTACCGTGAGAAGACAGGGATCTATTGTAAAACCTGTAAAAGTAGCCCTAAGCAATACTGGTTTTCAGGAAAAAAATTCTTCGAGTGCAGTCAATGTAGAAGAAGAACTTCTCTAAAAGCCGGTACAGTTATGGAGTCTAGCAATTTGTCTTTACATACTTGGTTTACCGCTTTTCTATT
>NZ_FOKK01000023.1 GCF_900112005.1 Algoriphagus aquimarinus
GTAAAGAAGTTGGATAAAAAGATTTAACAGGACCTAGTTCCCTGTCATCGGAAATATAGCCAAGTTTTCTCATCCAGTCCAAAAGCTGACCATGCTCCTTATCTTGACCAGTATATTTTTCCCACAACTCATTTTTAAGATACTTACCAGTCAAAAATTCTTTGATCATGGCTTCCCGTTCTTCCCAACTCAAAGAACCACCTGTTCTTATCTTCTTTTGCTGTCTTTTCATAGTTTACGTTTTGTGTAAACCTATTCTAGGACAAGTCACTCGGCGAAGCCGGGGGTACGCGATAGTGAGTGGTATGGCAGCCCCGAATGGGGCGAAACTGATGCTTATTTCAAAAAGTACCTTTCATCTATCTCAATCCCATTCTCTATCAACAGCCTTCGGTACTCTTCTTCAAAGGTTTCTGTTGTGTGGTGCTCCTTCTGTATTTTGATGTAGTTTATTAACCTGTCTTTGTCATGAACTGAACTGGTGAAACATCCGTACCCATCTGCCCAACCAGTAAACTTTGAGTGATTCTTTGATTGTTTAATCCACGCACTTGAATAGGCTTTTAAATCCTGCATAAAATCTGCAACTGCAATCGTAGGATGAATGTCAACCAGTAAATGGATATGATTTTCTATTCCATTAATTTGATAGAGTTTTGACTTTTTGTTTTTAACTATTCCCCATAAATAATTGTAAACATCCTTTGCGTCTGCATCCAAAGTTGGCTTGCTACTTTTTGTGTGAAAAATGACGTGGTAAAACATCTGTCGGTATGAAGTCATGATCTAAAAAGTTTGTGTTAAGGAAGTTAGAGATTTCCTGTAATAGTTTCGCCCTATTTGGGGCTTAAAAAATCAACATGCCTGTTACCCCGCACTGCGTACGGGGTTATGAATCGTAACGCTCCTGCGGAGCTATACTTAGTAGTAGAAAGATTGTTTTGCAACCAATTGACTCTGATGGTGAAGTGCTTTTTATTCCGAGTTCCTATCAGCGTTTTTGCCTTGTATATTCTCACCTAAAAATATACTTCTATAAGCGCTCGCAGTCTAATTGCTATTTTCAGTTTAAGAGATCCGAAGGATTGAAACCATTCATAACCCTCGGCGAAGCCGGGGGTACGCGATAGTGAGAGGTATGGCAGCCCCGAATGGGGCGAAACTAAAACTAAATAGTATAGCTCCTTGGAGCTACCAAAGTTTTATAATTTCTCTTATCCTGTACTTCGTACAGGGTTATGAATGATCACACTCCTTTGGAGCTTCCTAAAAAAATTTGGAATTAAGCAATCAAGTCTGCCCAATCAGATGGCTTCTATCCTCTTCCGTCTCCGGTCTTCTATCTTCCCGATTTCCCTAATCCACCGACTCCATCAATGTTCGGAAAGGAATTGCCTTCTCTCCATAACGAGCTTGGGTTTCATAGCGAAGCGCAGTTGCGAATCGGCTTTCATACTCGATTAGCTTCTTCGTGTTTTCTGCAAAGAACTGCACGGAGTAATTCGTCACGTTGTCATCCGGGCTATTGAGAAGCCTGAAAAATTTATGCTCCACAAATAATCCCGTAGCGAAAATATCAGGAATGTGAGTGCTCTTCATCCATTGGACAAAATCCTCTTCGATCTCATTGGAAACGGTGAAAGTGATGTTGTAAAGAATCATATCGGGGGATTTTGGCTGGAATTTCGTTTTTTTGCAAACAGATTTGCAATTTCAAAGTTAGGAATCCCAACGCTAATAATAGAATTTACTCAAACCAAAGCTTCCCAAATTATGCATATGATAGCCCAAGCTCCCCCAGAGGCGCAGAATAAGCGATTAATTATTGCGAAAATCGCAGTGGTTGTATTGTATGCAGTGGGTGTCGTTGGATTGAGTTTGCCTGAGTATAGAGAGTTATTTCTGAAGCTTACTCCTGCACAACTCTTGCTCACATTGGTAATTCTATTAGGATACCATAAAGGTTGGTCCGATGCTTTTCCGATTTTTGCCACCGCGGCATTTTGGATAGGATTTGGCGCTGAGATCATAGGAATTCACACAGGATATCTGTTTGGTGACTATGTATATGGTACCACCTTGGGACCAAAGCTCTGGGACGTTCCGATTGTGATTGGAGTGAACTGGTTTATTCTGGTTTATCTGACCGGGACAGTTTTCCATAAGGCAACGGACAATGATTATTACGCTGCATTACTCGGAGCTACTGCAATGACTGTCATAGACTACATCATGGAGCCTGTGGCCGTAGCCTTGGACTTTTGGTATTGGAAGTTTGAAATTATCCCTGCTGGAAATTATTTCGCATGGTTTGGAGTGGCCTTTTTGATTCACTTGATTTACAGAAAGGCTAATTTCGATAGGGAAAATCCACTTGCAGCTTGGATGCTTGTGGCTATGATACTCTTCTTTACAATTCTGAATTTCACACTTGAGCTTTGAACAATTTTGAGTATTTCGCTCTTTCAGAGGTTTACTAATTGAATTTCGATTTAAGCCAGTTCTTCAGGCTGGGCTTTGGTATCTTAGGCTTTCAGCCCTTTGATTCTAAATGAAATGATTTTAAAAACAAACTTGCAGTTTCTTAAGGATTAATTAAAATACAAATTTGTGGCCCCCGCGTTCACTGTGGTACTCAACAGAATTGCATATTACTAAAACAAAAAAAGACCCTCTGAGGTTGTTACACTGATGATTGAAGCGATTGCCTTTAGCATAGTAGGATTTGTCTTGATGGAATTGTCCGGTTGGGCGATTCACAAGTATTTGATGCATGGGCCTTTGTGGAATATTCATAAAACACATCATGAGCATTCTGAATCCTTTTTCGAGCTGAATGACCTGTTTTCTTTACTATTTGGAAGTATTGCTATACTTCTAATATTCCTGGGAATTGGGGAATTGGACTATAGATTTTGGATGGGAATAGGGATTAGCGCCTATGGTATGTTGTATTTCTTTCTTCATGACGTACTTATTCATCGCAGAGTGAAATGGCTGGATAAACCCAGAACTGGTTTTCTGAAAGGAATCTTCAAAGCACATCAAGCGCATCATCATAGTAGAGAAAAGGACGGAGCAGTTTCATTTGGACTGTTTTGGGTTCCAAAAAAATATTTTAAGGACACAGAAAAGTGAGCAACTACTCAATAAAAGATCTGGAGCAACTGTCTGGGATCAAAGCGCATACGCTGAGGATCTGGGAGCAGCGGTATAATCTACTCAATCCTAAGAGGACGGATACAAACATCCGCTATTACGATGATGTAGACCTGAAATTGATCTTAAATGTGGCTATGCTGAATACCAATGGTATTAAAATCAGCAAAATCGCAGCAATGAGCAGCAATGATATTTCTCAGGAAATCATCCGACTCACAGACCAGTCTATGGATCATACCGATCAGATCCAGGCGCTTACCATCTGTATGATTGAGATGGATGAAGACAGATTTGAGAAGGTGCTATCTACCAATATATTGAAGTTGGGTTTCGAAGAAACTGTACTTGACGTGATATATCCATTCCTTTCCAAGATCGGTGTGCTCTGGCAAACAGGAGCTATCAATCCTGCTCAGGAACATTTTATCTCGAACCTGATCCGTCAAAAATTGATTGTCGCCATCGATGGGCAAATGGGAAAGAGCCAAGGGAAAACATTCATGCTTTTCCTCCCTGAGGGTGAGCTACACGAACTTTCCTTACTTTTCAGCTCCTACCTGATTAAAAAGCATGGACATAAGGTTATCTACTTAGGACAAAGCACACCGCAAATAGACTTGATTTCTGTCTATAAAATTCAGCAACCCGATTATTTGCTCACGATAATCACCTCTTCTCCCACAGGAGATAAAGTTCAAGATTATGTGAATATGCTGGGGAAGGAATTTTCAAAGTCCGAGATTTTCATTTCGGGTCTTCAAGCTTTGGAGCAATCTCTTACTATCCCGTCTAACATCCGATTGCTTACTTATGCGAAGGAGATAAAGCAGGTTCTGCTTCAAATGGATCACGAGACTGTTTAGGCAAAACATAATTTTATTAAACAAAAGTATTCTTCAGGAATACTTTTTTTATGTCCTAAAATGGCTAAAAAACCATCTTTAAGCCATTTTTGATAAAGTGGAAGATTATTTTGTTTAAACATATTGGAAAATAATTAAACACTTTCTTGTTATTTTGTTTAACGCATTGTAAGTTTGTTTAAACAAAAACCACAAGGCCATGACTTCAATCGAATTCAGTTACTCTTTAAATCAGCTTTCAGGCGTATTAAAGCCGTTTGCGTTGAAATTGACCAGAGATCTCGATGATGCAAATGATTTGCTTCAGGATACTATGGTAAAAGCATTTACTAATCAGGACAAATTTGCCGAAGGCACTAATCTAAAAGCCTGGCTGTATACGATCATGAAGAATACCTTCATCACCAACTATCAGAAAATGGTGAGACGTGCGACTTTTGTAGATACCACAGAGAACCTTCACTTCATCAACTCCAGCGCTAGCCTAATAGAAAACTCAGCTTATGGGGATTTTGCAATTGATGATATTTACCGAGCAATTGACAAGTTGGACGATATCTTCAGCACTCCATTCTTACTATATTATAGAGGGTTCAAATATCATGAAATCGCTGACAGACTGAGCATACCGATTGGAACTGTGAAAAATAGAATTCATATTGCTCGTAAGCACCTAAAAGAGGACTTGATGGTGTATAAACACGTAAATTAAGGAGATGAAGCAAAAACATGCGGTGGTCATAGGTTCTGGATTTGCTGGCCTTTCTGCCGCTACACATCTTGCTGCCAACAACTTTTCGGTAACACTTCTGGAGAAAAATGATTCTCCTGGAGGGAGAGCCAGAAAATTTGAAAGTCAGGGATTCACTTTCGATATGGGTCCTAGCTGGTATTGGATGCCAGATGTATTTGAGGATTACTTTTCGCATTTTGACAAAAAACCCTCAGATTATTACGATCTAATTAGACTTGATCCATCCTATTCGGTGATTTATGGTCAAGATGATATATTAGAGATCCCAGCAAATCTCGATGAGTTTAAAGCCATGCTGGAGCAAATTGAACCTGGAGCTGCTGCGCAATTGGATATATTTTTGGCGCAAGCCAAGTATAAATATCAGGTAGGAATTCATGATCTGGTCAAAAGACCAAGTCGATCCCTTATGGAGTTTGCCTCCTTGGCCCTTATGAAGGATGTGATGCGAATGGATATTTTCCAGTCCATGGCGACTCACGTAAGGAAGTTCTTCAAATCTGAAAAAATCATTCGCTTAATGGAATTCCCGGTGCTTTTCCTAGGGGAAACGGCAGAGAACATTCCGGCACTTTATAGCCTGATGAACTATGCAGACATCGCATTGGGTACCTGGTATCCAAAGGGAGGAATGCATGAGATAATCAAAGGAATGGTGCAGCTGGCAGAGGAAACCGGCGTAAAAATCCGCTACAATGCTGAGGTAGAAGAAATTGAAATTGAGCAAGGAGAAGCTAAAAGAGTAAGACTCACGACTGGAGAAAAAATCGAAGCTGATGTAGTCATCGCTGGTGCAGATTATCATCACGTGGACAGGCATTTGGTCAATCCTAAATACAGTAACTACAGCGAGAAATACTGGGACAAGAGAGTTCTAGCACCTTCCAGTTTGCTATTTTACTTAGGAGTCGATAAAAAATTAGAAAATCTTCGCCATCACAATTTATACTTCGATGAGCCATTAGGTCCGCACGCAGATGCAATCTATACCAATCCAAGATGGCCAGAAGCTCCGTTATTCTATGCATGTGTTCCTTCGGTAACTGATACAACAGTTGCGCCTGAAGGAATGGAAAATCTGTTTTTACTGATTCCCTTGGCACCTGACTTGGAAGATTCGGAAGAAGTAAGAGAGAAATTTTATGGAATGATCATGGATAGATTGGAGAAAATCACGGGACAGGAAATACGTTCACATGTTACTTTCAAGCGGTCCTATGCCCATTCAGACTTCAAAGCTGATTACCATGCCTACAAAGGCAATGCATATGGATTGGCGAATACATTAAAGCAAACAGCGTTACTAAAACCTTCGCTGAAAAACAAAAAGGTCAGTAATCTGTTCTACACAGGTCAGCTTACTGTCCCTGGACCGGGCGTACCACCCTCTCTAATCTCCGGCTATGTGGTTGCTAAAGAGGTGATTCGGGAAAATACCTATTAATTAAGTATATTGAATATCATGGATGCAAAGGAGTTATTTAATCAAACGAGTCTGGAATGTGGCAAACTGATTACACAGCGCTACAGTACTAGCTTTACCCTAGGGATTCAAACGCTGGACAAAAAATTCCATGCTCCGATTTATGCTATTTATGGTTTTGTACGCTATGCCGATGAGATTGTTGACACTTTCCATGAACATGACAAAGCCAAGTTGCTGGCAGAATTCAGAGAGGCTTCATACACGTCTATTGAAACTGGACTTTCTTTAAATCCAGTGTTACATGGTTTTCAATTGATCGTAAATAAATACCAAATTGATCTGGACCTGATCGAGTCATTCTTCAAAAGCATGGCGATGGACCTGGATTTCAGTACATACAACGACGACAGATACCTAGAATACATTTATGGTTCGGCAGAAGTAGTAGGCTTGATGTGTCTCAAAGTTTTTGTTGAAGGCGATGAGGCCATGTATCTACGGCTGAAGCGGCCTGCACAAATGCTAGGATCCGCCTTCCAAAAAGTGAATTTCTTGCGTGATATTAAAAGTGACTTTGAAGAGCGAGGAAGAGTTTATTTCCCAGGAGTTTCTTTTGAGATGTTTGACAAAATAGCAAAAGGCATCATCGAAGAGGATATACAGAAAGATTTTGATGAGGCTTTGATTGGTATCGGTCAACTACCCGATGGAGCAAAATTAGGAGTGAAAGTAGCCTACTTGTATTACCAAAAGCTATTTGATAAGATCAAGAAATTATCTGCCGAGACCATCACCCAGGAGAGAATAAGAATTCCTAATTCACAAAAATTTACCTTACTCGTTGGAACATATTTTGGCAGTAAACTGGGACTGAGCTGACAATGGAAAAATACCTGTACCTGACCGTCAATCTATTTGCAATTTCCTTTCCACTCATCCGATCCTTTGAGCCAAAAATCAGGTTTGCCAGCAAATGGACCGCCCTGTTTCCTGCTCTGATCATAACGGCCATCTTCTTCTTGGTATGGGATCATTGGTTCACCGTGATAGGTATATGGGAATTCAATCCAAGATATCTACTCGGAATATTCATTTTCCAACTTCCAATAGAGGAATGGCTGTTCTTCTTTACCGTTCCATTTGCCTGTATTTTCATTTATGAAGTATTGATCTACTTTTTCCCGCGGGACATTTTTAAGCCCTTGGGAAAGCCTTTTGTAATTTTGATGATTCCCATTTTGTTGGTTTTGGCCATTCTGAACCTCGACAAAATGTACACTTCAGTCAATTTCTTCGTAGGTGCCATTGCACTGGGACTTCACTGGTTGATTTTCAAAGACAAATACATGGGGAGGTTTCTCTTTGCCTACTTAGTTCATCTGATTCCCTTTATCATTTGCAATGGTATCTTGACAGGAGGAATCACTCCTGAGCCGGTGGTGATCTATAATAATGCTGAAAATCTTGGCATCCGAATATGGACAGTTCCTATAGAAGACACGATATATTCCATGACCTTACTTCTGATGAATGTGTCATTATTTGAATTCTTCAGATCTCGAAAAACAATTCAATCTTCTAAAAGTTATTAGGCTATGAAGAACCTCCAAGTACATATCGACTCGCATTCTGGCTTCTGCTTTGGAGTAGTGTATGCTATAGAAATGGCAGAAGATATATTAAATGAAGAAGGTGTTTTATACTGTCTTGGCGATATTGTTCATAACGATGAAGAAGTAAAGCGACTGAAAAACAAGGGATTGATAATCATTGATCATGAGAAGCTGAAGACACTTAAAAATGAAAAAGTGCTGATTCGCGCACATGGAGAACCGCCTACGACCTACCGACTGGCTATTGAAAACAATCTAGTACTAATAGACGCCAGCTGTCCTGTAGTGCTAAAACTCCAACACAGAATCAAGAACTCCTTCGACAAAGGAGATTCTATTTATATCTATGGCAAGCATGCCCATGCAGAGGTGATTGGCCTGCTAGGTCAAACAAATAATGAGGCAGTAGTATTTCAGGATATTTCTGAATTGGACTTGGATACAATGCCTAAAAACATCACCCTCTATAGCCAAACGACAAAAAGCACCGACAAATTCTACGAGATCAACTCCCTTCTTAAAGAAAATGGAATCTCAGTAAATACCAACGACACGATATGCAGACAGGTGTCTAATCGTGACAGAGAACTAAGAGATTTCGCTACCAAGTTTGATAAAATCATCTTTGTCAGTGGTACCAAATCTTCTAATGGAAAGGTGCTATTCAATGTCTGCAAAGACACTAATCCAAATACTTTTTTCGTGTCAAATACTGAGGAAATTGAAGCTGATTGGTTTACAGAAAATGATCGTATTGGAATCTGCGGAGCTACTTCCACGCCTATGTGGCTGATGGAAGAAGTGAAGGAAAGGATTCTGACTTTTTGATAAAACATTCCCAAATTGCTGGTATGAAGTCTGAGTTCACACGTGCGTCTATTGATCCAAAAGGGGTAGTAATCGCCATAACCATTGTAGGTCTGTGGTTTGTGAGCCTAGTTCTACTATTAAATTATCAGATTTCATGGTCCAATCCGCTGGTATATTTGGGTATTTTGATCCAAATGCATTTATACACTGGCCTATTTATCACAGCTCACGATGCCATGCACGGCTTAGTTTCTTCGAACAAAAAACTAAATAACATTATTGGCTGGATGACGGCACTGCTTTTCTCATACAATTTCTACAACAGACTCTTTCCAAAGCACCACGAGCATCATCGTTTTGTGGCGACATCTCAAGATCCGGATTACCATGATTCGGACAATTTCTTCGTGTGGTACTTCAGCTTTATCAAGCAATATGTTACCATTTGGCAAATTATCCTCATGGCTGTCACATTCAATATTTTAAAGCTCTTTCTACCTGTGGATAACTTAATTCTGTTTTGGATGTTACCCGCTGTTTTATCCACATTTCAGCTTTTTTTCTTTGGCACTTATCTGCCTCATAAAGGAGTGAATAAAAACAAGCATCACTCTACAACTCAGGCTAAAAATCACTTATGGGCATTTATCACCTGTTATTTCTTTGGCTATCATTACGAGCATCATGATTCTCCAGGGACACCTTGGTGGAGACTTTGGCGAGTGAAAGAAACTCAAACATTCAAATAGCGTCAATTTCTTTAGCAATTACCAGCTCTTTAGCTGTAGCTGAGAAAGATTCTCTTTACAACTATAATACAGAATACCATAAAAAAATAATTGAACCATTTCGTATAGCTCTAAACCAACTATATCAATTAAATTTTAGCAACTAAATTTTTTGAAATTATATTTTACAGGAATAAAATGGCAAAATCAAACCCAAAAATAGTAGTTCAAGAAACTGAAATATCCTTTATCAACAAGGAAATCGGAGAGTATATCTCGCTAACCGACATCGCAAAATATAGAAATCCACTTGAGCCTTTTTCGATTATAAACAATTGGATGCGAAGCCGAAGCACGATTGAGTTTTTGGGTCTTTGGGAAAAATTGAACAACACCACTTTTAAACCTATCGAATTCGAGAGGTTTAGAAGTGAAGCAGGAAGCAACTACTTTGTTTTATCTCCTCAAAGATGGATTCAAAGCACTAATGCAACAGGAATTACATCCAAATCTGGAAGATACGGAGGAACTTTTGCACATACTGACATTGCTTTTGAGTTTGCTTCTTGGATTTCTTCTGAATTCAAATTGTACTTGATTACCGAATTTAAACGTCTGAAACAAGATGAAAATTATAGATTAAACCTTGAATGGAATTTGCAACGTACTATCTCCAAAATCAATTATAGAATTCATACTGATTCGATTAAGGAAAATCTAATACCGCAAGAAATCACGAAATATCAAGCAAGTTTTGTTTACGCAAATGAAGCAGACTTACTAAATGTGGCACTTTTTGGAATTACAGCAAAAGGATGGAGGGAAACTAATCCCGACCAAAAAGGAAATATCAGAGACTTTGCAACCTTAGAACAATTAGTTGTATTGAGTAATATGGAAGGCATTAATGCTTTACTTATCCAACAAGGATTATCGCAAAGTGATAGATTAATCCAACTCAACACAGTTGCTATAACTCAAATGAAATCACTTATAGAAAGTAAAGCCATAAAAAAACTAAAATAAAACTAGATATTCTAACGAACCGCCAACAAGGTATTACCAAAAGCTGCGCAGTTCGAAGATTGAATATTTGCACTAAAATCTCCTCCTTCAGTAATATCAATAACGCATCAATGAGGTCAATTATACTTCTTTTCGGTTTTCTGTTTATTTCAAGCTTGGCTTTTTCACAAGGCGTAATCCGCGGGAAAATCACTAATCCAGTGAATAATCAGCCCGTAGCTTTCGCCAATGTGCTTATACTAAACACAGAGTTGGGCGCCATTTCGGACGAAAATGGTCTGTATGAAATCACTGAAGTTCCCACAGGATTATACAATGTTCGCGCAAGTTTTGTAGGTTTCAAGAACAAGACTGCCTTTGAAGTTCAGGTGACTTTAGCTAGACCTGTTCAGTTGGATTTTGAATTGGTAGAGGATGCTTCAGAGCTTTCTGAGGTGGTGGTCAGTGATGAGTTTTCTCGCTCTGAAGAAACTCCACTTTCTGTCCGAAAACTGAATTCCAATGAAATAGAGCGGTATCCTGGCGGAAACCGAGATATCTCACGTGTCATCCAAGCTCTGCCCGGAGTGGCGAGTACCCCAAGTTTTCGAAATGATATTTTGATCCGGGGAGGAGCCCCAAATGAAAACAAGTTCTTCATCGATGAAATAGAAGTGCCTGTCATCAATCACTTTGCTACCCAAGGTTCCTCGGGTGGTCCAGTGGGACTTTTGAATGTAAACTTGATCAAAAACGTGGACCTGATTGCTGGCGGATTTCCTGCCAATCGCATGGATGCTCTTAGCTCCTTTTTTGAATTTCAACTGAAAGAAGGTCGACGAGATAAAATGGCAACTCAAGTGACCGTAGGAGCTTCGGAATTGACTTTGTCTAATGAAGGTCCTATCGGAGAGAAAACCACTTATCTGCTTTCTGCACGGCGCTCGTACTTACAGGGTCTTTTCAAGTTAATTGGTTTGCCTTTTCTCCCAACCTTTAATGACTTTCAGCTGAAAACTACCACCAAGCTCAATGATAAAACTGAGCTAACTTTTATAGGAGTTGGGGCGATCGATAAATTCGTACTTAATCAAGATGTACCTGATGACGAGACAGAGGAAGATCGCGAAAACCGGCTTTATCTTCTGGATGTGCTTCCTGTGCAAAATCAGTGGAATTATGCCACTGGCGTGAAGTTGAAGCGATTTCGGGAGAATGGTTTTTGGACATTTGTGCTGAGCAGAAATATGCTGAATAATCACTCCGTGAAGTATGCTGGCAACGATGAGAGCTCACAGAACAACTTGCTTTTTGACTATTTATCCCAGGAATCTGAGAATAAATTCCGTGCTGAAAACAGCATTTTCAAAGGCGGGTTTACCGTGAAATATGGCGTCAATTATGAGTATTCCAGGTATTACATCAAGAATTTTGATAGATCTACCCTAGCGAATTCTGGTCAGATAATCGATGTGGAATCTACTTCAAATTTCAACCTATACGGAGGATTTGTGTCGGCAAGTAAATACTTCAATGACGAGCGTTTATTGATCACAGGAGGAATAAGGATGGATGGAGCCGACTTTGGTGCGACTGCCAAGAACCCATTGAATCAACTCAGTCCACGCATTTCCTTCTCCTATCAATTGAAGCCAAATCTCTTTGCGACAGCAAATGCTGGGGTTTATTATCAGAAACCATCATACACTGTTTTAGGATATAAAGACAGCGAAGGCCAGCTTATCAATCAGCTAAACGATGTACGATTTATCAGAAATTCTCAACTTATCGCAGGCATAGAATGGTTAGTTCCAGAGAAAAACCGTCGATTCACCGCAGAGGCTTTTTACAAAAAATACAGCAATTACCCCTCTTCTCTGCGCAACGGAATTTCCTTGGCAAATCTAGGTGCCGATTTTGGAGTAATAGGAAATGAACCTGTGGAATCCAACTCAGAGGGAAGAGCATATGGCCTGGAAATGTTGGCTCAACAACGCCTTTTCAATGACTTCTATGGCATCGCTGCCCTGACCTTAGTTCGTAGCGAATTCACTAATCCTAACACAGATGGATACATCGCCTCCTCTTGGGACAATCGATTTATCGTGAGTTTGACGGCAGGAAAGCGATTTGGAAATAACTGGGAAATCGGTGCTAGATGGAGATTTTTGGGCGGAACGCCTTACACTCCTTACGATTATGAAAAGTCAAGTCTGATCAACAATTGGGATTTGAGAAGTCAGCCGGCCTTAGATTACTCGCAAATAAATGCCGTCAGATTAAGCGGATTCCATCAGTTGGATTTGAGGTTGGATAAGAAATATTACTTCCAGAAATGGAATTTGAATTGGTACGTGGACATACAAAATGCCTATAATTTCAAAGCTGAACAGCCACCGCTATTGGTTCCAGTACGAGACGGGCAAGGAAATATACTGGTAGACTCCAGCGACCCAAGTCGATATCAGCTGAAGTATATCAGCAACCCAGCAGGATCCCTTTTACCAACTGTAGGTTTGATTGTGGAATTCTAAGCCTAATGCAAGGAATCAAGCAACTTGATAATCCGATCAGATATAACGTCGATTTTATCGCTGCTATAAATATATTCTATCCAGTGCTTCTGCTCTGATTGGTCTAGCTTATCAAAAAGCTCAAACTTCCCAGGATCATCTTTGAGGCAAGCTATAAGTTCCTGAGGAAGTTGATCTGGAACATCTACTCTATAAAGACGCATAACGACTAGTTCACCCTCTTCCTTTCCGATTTTTGTACGGATTGGTTTGGCTATGGGGAGAAAAATATAGCCATTTCCCATAGGCATAAGATGTTTTCCTTCGAAAAGAAAATCGTCTATAGAACCAGATATTTTCATCATCCCAAAAGCTTTGGACGTTGATATAATTTCCTTCGGAAACTTGACGAAAGTCCATCCACCTTTTCCTGGAAACCGCTCTAATAGAAATTTTCCTTCGATTAAAAGTTGCATAAAAAAAAGCAGGCTTTATGCCTGCTTAAGCTATTTAATTTACTTGGTGAAAGCGCCAACGGATATTCAAACCAAATTGATCAGCAAAGAAATTCGTATTTTCAATTAGACGAAAATTAGGTCGCCAATCAGCTCCAATTACAATAGGCACCTCATCGAATGCGTATTCAATACCAGCCTCTCCGGCCACACCCAAACCAAATGGATTTCCAATAAACAAAGATGGTCCAAAGCCTAGGTAATAGTTGAATTCACTGGTTCCTACTGGTCGATAGATCGGATTCCAAAGTGCGTCTATACCCACTCCGTTTCCTCCAAAACTAACATCTGCATGGACTCTGCTGAATTCGCCAAGCGCGAAAACTCCATCTACGGCAACGTTATTACCATTGAAGTTACCAAAACGAAGACCCAATTCTTGAGCATTGGCCTGATAGAAACTTGCTGTCACTAAAAAGAGAACTAGTCCTAAGAGTTTAATCTTTTTCATAAAAAGGTGGTTTAGAAATTATATATAAGCTACTTAATAATTTGCCTGTCGCAAAAAGTCATGTGAACAGTTTCCGCAAGGATTAAGCCAACAGCAGAAAATATTCAATAGAATCAGAGCTGCTTAAAGCAAGTTACACTTACAAATATAGCTTGGTTAATGATCCTAGCACAAGCAAAAAAGTCATATTAAAATCTGTAACTCGTTTTTCCCTCTCCTTTCTTACAAACAATGTATAAGATTCATATTCGGGAAACTGTGTCTCAGGCTGTGACAAATACTACTCCTTAGCCTCCAAATTATCTTTTTCCTGTTTTCATTAGACAGATATCAGGCACGAACAAGGATGCGATTTAGGCAGGTATTTTCTTCCCCCACCACAAGAGCTAACACAAAAGCAGTGACTGGCCTGAAATATGAGTTAAACTTCTAGCTATCTTTAATCAACTAGCCGACATAACATGAAAATTTTTGAATGTGGAAATTGCTCCCACCCATTGTATTTCGAAAACGAAAGCTGCGAAAAGTGTGGGCATCTCTCTGGCTACTTTGGTGACAATTTCATGATGCTGACTTTTGATCCAACAACGTCAAATTTAATAGCCGATCGGGATGGGAATACATTCAAATACTGTGAAAATAAGGGATTTGGGGTATGTAATTGGCTTATTCCGGCAGCCAATGAAAATCATTTTTGTAACGCCTGTGAATTGAATAGGACTATACCAGACCTATCTGACAATGAAAACTTCCCCAAATGGCAGAAGCTTGAAGTGGCAAAACACCGGTTAGTTTATCAGTTGGAAAGACTAAAACTGCCTATCCCAAGTAAGGAAACGAATGATTCTGAAGGTCTGTGTTTTGATTTTATTTCAAAAGGAAGAAGAGATAAAATCATGACTGGACATGCGAATGGCGTGATCACGATATTACTTTCAGAAGCTGACTCTGTTCATCGTGAGCAGATGAGAAAGCAACTTTCCGAACCATATCGCACGCTGATTGGTCATTTCAGACATGAAGTAGGTCACTATTTTTGGGATAGACTGGTTGCTACTAATCAGTCCGTGCTGAATGATTTTCGAAATCTATTTGGAGATGAAAGAGCGGATTACGGCGACTCATTGAAAAGTTATTACCAAACTGGAGCTCCACAAAACTGGCAGGACAACTTTATCAGCCAATATGCGACTTCACATCCTTGGGAAGACTGGGCGGAAACTTGGGCGCATTACCTTCATATTATGGATATGTCCGAAACCTCCTATTTTTTCGGGATGTCTGTAAATCCTCTACTTAATGATAAAAGTTTAAGCGGATCCATTGCATTTGATCCCTATGAAATCAAGGAGTTTGGTAGCATTTTCAACGATTGGATGCCTTTATCGTTTGCAATCAATAGTCTAAATCGCTCCATGGGCATCCCAGATGCTTATCCATTTGTAGTTAGTCCTTCAGTAGTGAGGAAGATGACTTTTATCCATCAACTGCTTTTCTGAGTTTGAAGTAGCGAACTGTCATTCTTCACTCCAAAGCCTGTCAGGGCATATTGCTCGCCCAAGTCTTCTAATTTGACCTTGGAATAATCATGAAACCAGTCAGAAATTGGCGTACCATCTGGCCACAGATCCTGGGTTGTTTCTTGGGAAAAAGCAGGATGAATTATTAAAATAGCGAATAGAAGTGCCGTTAATAAGTTTTTCATGTGTTAATAAGTGATTTCCGAAGTACAGTCTTTCAGGCAAACAGACATGATTTTATCAGAGTATATGGAGCATTGTTTGACTTTGTACTAAAGCTCTAAACAGAGTTACCTTTCCATCAAGCTAGCATACAAGATATAAAAAAGTCAAGGAAAAGAGCATCGGGTGCTATCCTGTCTTGGAGTGAAAAACCTTAGTCCCAGAAACTTAGAAAAGCTTATAACTTGCTTCCTTGGATCAAGATTGCAGTTTTGATGGATTGCTCTTTCAGATGCAGGAATTTCTTTCGCTCCTCATCAAGTTTGAAGTTTTCAAAATCATCCTGAGTAGCAAACTCAACCAAATGAACCTCATAAGGTTGCTCAATGCTAATTTCTATAAAACATTCTGCACTAGGCCGGATTCTCAAAAGCAGTCTACCATTGTACTTGGCGATAGTGGGGATCGCGATGTCTTCAAACTCGTGAAAGACACTTTCTTGACCTTTGATGACGTATATTAATTGAGTGATATATAACATTTGACTTTTAGACTAGTGCGGTTTGATAGGCTTGAGAAATTTTACGGTTTTATTAATAACAGATTAGCTCCAATTTTAAATAATTTTCGCCAAATAACAGAACCTATTTTACTTGGAAGAAATCAAGAAACTAATAGCAATCCTCGATCTCAACACTACAAAAAACTACCACCATGATCACACACAGCGTATTCTTCAGACTGAAATTCCCTAAAGGTTCCTCAGAGGAAGCCACTTTTTTATCTGCCGCAGCGAAATTATCTACTCTACCTGCAGTGAAAAATTTTGCAAGCTTGAAGCAAACCAGTTCAAAAAATGACTTTGACTATGGGCTAACGATGGAGTTCGAAAATCAGCAAGAATATAATGGATACAATATTCACCCAGACCACGTCAGTTTTGTAAACACTTACTGGGAAGCTTATGTGGAGAAATTTTTGGAGATCGATTATGAAGTGATTGGATGAAGGAAAAGAGACGAAAGTATTTTATCCTTTTTTAGAGAAAAGCACTTTTAATGCCCCTGTGGACCACAAAGCCCAAATGATTAAAACTGGCTGAAAAAACAAACGGATTAGACGCTTTTGATCTGTGTCCAGACCAAAAGCATCCGTACCATTAATGTACTGAGCGATATTTCCAGGGAAAATCAAAACATAAAAAATAGCAAGAGCTATCCCAAACTTCACCTTATGTCTTGCCAAGAAAACCATCCCGAAACCCAGCACAAATTCTACTATTCCAGACAGTATGACTACTAGGTCTTTGCCCAAAGGAATCCAATCTGGCACCTGCGCTTGAAATTCCTGTCGCTGCAAAGTCAAATGACCTATGGCCGCCCAGATCATAAAAGCTCCCAGGATAATTCTAAAAACAGTTTGAACAGTGGATGTTTTGGGATTGAGCATAGAGCATTCAATAAAAGCTTATTTTTAGTTTCCTTTTAGCAATTTACGCTTACTCCATCTTCCAGAAGATAATTCCCCCAGCTTGTTTGCCCATATCTACGGAGGCTACCTTCTTTGCCTTTTGTATGTCAATCACGTCCAAAGTGCCCGGTTCTCCGCCTATTCCTTCTACTGAAATAAAGGCATATTTGCTATCAGAAGAGATCGAAACTCCGTGAGTCACCTTGCGTGTATTCTTCACTCGTGGCAGTTCCTCCCCTTTTTCAAGATCCCAAATGCCCGTTTCACCACTTCCTTTGTAAGTAGCAACGAGGTATTTTCCATCAGGAGAAACATCACAATTGTAAGGGGCTTTACCGGTCTTAAATCGGTTGGTGATTTCCCACTTCTCCAAATCCACTTCTAAAATCTCATCAGACCCATTTCCAGCTACATACACTTTCCCATTGGTAGGATGTGGAATAGCCCAGGTAGGTTTGACTGCACTATGATACATAGGCGCAGCTTCAGTCGTCATCGCATGCCCCATTTTAGAATGATCCATTTTGCTATGGTCCATTCCGCCCATGGCTGGCTCTTCTTCCATTTTCCCATCCAAATTCAACTTTCGAGTCACTTTCATTTTGGTGGTAGAAATCTCGAAAAGTTCTCCTGACATCATACCTACAGAATAGTGATACATGCCATCTGCGGATATTCTAGAACCGTGAGGCATTACCCCTGTTTCGATACGGTCTATTTCTATCATTTCCTCTGGATCGACCACTGATACCGTACTTGGAACCATGTCTCCATGCAAGTCAAAGTTTACACAATACAAAAGCCCGGTGGCTTTAGACACTTGAAGAGAAGCTGGGAAAAGCCCCAATTTAACCGTCCCCACCACTTCATTTGTTTCTGTAGAATACTTGTACAAAGTGCCATAAGGATTGCCATGCGCTAGCGACAAGTACCAATACTTACCATCAGGGCTGATATTGATCCCATGCGGTCCTTCGATTTCCGCTGGCCAAATTCCTACTTGAATTGTCTTTTCTATGGTGGCATTTTCCCCATCGAATTTGATCAGGGCTACTTCGTCCTCCGACTCTGCAGTGACATACACGTAGTAATCCTGCGCATTAGCAGCAAAACTAAACGTAATGCACAGGAGCAAAAGGAGCGATTTATAAAGGTTCTTCTTGAAAATAGTTTGAGTCATACACTTTTACTTAGCCTCTTCCAGTTTAGTATTATTCGGTACCACGGGTGCCAATTTGGCCGACCAAAGTCCACTATTCCAATCTGAATAAAAGATATGGCCTTTGTGCGGCTGAGCTCCCCAAGTGAATGGAGCATTAGCTACGAAACCATCTGGATCCTCAGGAACAATCCAGGCAATTTCACGCCCCTGACGGTTCAGATCGCCCAACAATTCTCCACTTATATCCACTACTCGAACTCCTCCATTGTAGAAGGCTGCATATAGAATATCATCCTCAATCCAGAAATTATGTGAACCCGCAAAAGGAACTTGGAACCAAGCAACTTCTTTTGGGTTTTTGAGATCAGTGAAATCAATCACGTGTAAAAATCCAGCAGCTCTACCTGGCTTACGTCCATCTGGATCTAGTCCATAAGGAAACTCTTCGTCGCCTAGAATCACATAGAATTTGCCGCTTTTTTCATCCTTGTATGGAAAAGCAGCATGGTTTGATCCACTAGGGTAAGCATAACTAGCAAACTGCACAGGATTGGCAGGTGTGCCTCCAGCAATGCCATTTCCTACATCAACTAACTGTACGCCGTCCGACCAGTTCGAAGAATAGGCAATTCCGTCATGGATCCACACATCGTGAATAGCATGTCCTGGAGTATCTAATTCAAACTCTCCAACAATTCTTGGATTAGCAGGATCTTCAATATTTATGGAATAATATTTTCTGCCTGCACTTAGTGCATAGACATGATTTTTATAGATAAACACGTTATGGACTCCCCCGGTAAGATTTTCGGAGAATTCAGAGATCACTTTCGCATCTCTAGGGTTGCTGACATCAATGATAACTAAGCCATTTTTTCGATTAGAAGCTCCTTCTCTGGAAATCACGGCTACTCTGCCATCCTCAGACACTTTCACGTCATTGACAGTTCGGGCATCTACTTTCACCGAATCTATCAATTCTATGCCTGCAGGATCAGTCACATCCCAGAAATAAGCTGTGCCATCTGCTCCCCAAGTTCCGGTCACCGCGTAGTCTTTTCCATCCACTCCTTCCCATACCCACAGATCAGAAGTGTGTTTGTTATTCACCGAACCTTGGCCTACCAAGTCAATTTTTCTGGCAATATTTCTACTGTTTGCCTGAACAGTAACTGATGCCGCTGCTGGGCCACAAGTAGCATTCAAAACATACAGGCCTGGTGCATCTGCTGCGAATTTCCCCTCCTTGGTAATTATGCCTGAAGGTGCTGCCGAGACATCAAAAGATTCGCCAGTAAATGAATAGTTGATAGGGGCATCCTTTATTTCGTTACCGTTTTTATCCAAAGCAACAGCAGTCAAGGTAAATACATCACCGGATCGACCTTCCACCATATCAGACTTAAGCAAGATCTTAGCGATTGGATTCTCGATCACATTTATATCTAGGGTCTCTGTGACTCCCTCTATTTTAGCAGTTATTTTGGCTTTCCCTTTTTCCTTGATGATCAATTTGTCAAATGGAGCTATTGCCACTACATCTTCATTCGAAGAAGTCAATTCAACAATCCTTTCCGGTCTTTCGAAACCAGCTTTGTCTGTCACAGTCAGCTTCAGAGGTAAATTGACCCCTGCATAAATATTTTTAGGAATTACTCCAAAATCAACCTTAGCAATTGCCGCAGCTTCAACCGTCACAGTAATATTCGATCTTAATTGTGGAGCGCCAGGGCTGATCACAATTACCTCGTATTCTCCATGACGAATAGCCGTAGCTACTCCAGTGCTATCCACTACTGATAATGCACTGCCATTTGTAGAATAGAAAATATAATCACGGTCTGCAATCTTTTTTCCTGAGGCATCAACTACGGAAGCATCAAGCTGAACAGTTTGACCGATTTTCATGGAAACTTTCTCAGATTTGACCTTTAGAGATATGTCTTGTGCTTGTAGAAAACCTACAGATAGCGATAAGACGAAAACGAAGATTAAAAACTTTTTCATAGGTTGGATATTATATGGATTCTGAATTTAAGGAATCCTGACTGCCAAACCATATATTATTGGGCAAATTGTGTCATTTAAATATGCTCGGAGAGATAGCATTCAATTGAAAATTTTGCGGGTAGTTTTATAACCTACTAACCTGCCCACCCATTTACGTTTTGATTTCATTAAGTTTGTACGATGAGCAACAAGGCCATAAAAAGTGAACTCCATCCCCGTAATGCTCATCGAGAGCGCTATGATTTCCCAAGTCTGATCAGCACTCAGCCTGAGTTAGGGAAGTTTGTGTCGGAAAATAAGTACGGTGATCTCAGCATTGATTTCGCAGATCCAAAAGCCGTCAAGGAACTCAATAGAGCATTGCTCAAGCATTTTTATCAGGTAGCCGATTGGGATATTCCTAAGGGATATCTTTGCCCGCCTATCCCGGGGAGAGCTGATTTGCTTCACCACTTGGCTGATTTACTTTCGCAAAGCAATTCAGGCAGGCTTCCACAAGGAAACAAAATCAAGGTTCTAGATATAGGCACGGGAGCCAATTGTATTTATCCGCTTTTGGGTAATTCCATATATGACTGGGAGTTTATTGGATCCGAGATCGATGAAAAAGCTTTGGATTCTGCTCAGAAAAACCTCTATGAGAACCCTAAATTTAGAGGAAAAATAAGCCTACGACTTCAGGAAAACCCGAAAGAAATACTACCGGGAATCATCAAATCAAGTGATGTATTTGATCTAGTGATTTGCAACCCTCCATTTCACGAATCCCAAGCTGCCGCAGAAGCTGCAAGTACTAGAAAGGTCAAAAATCTTAAAGGTAAAGTAGGTAAGAAAGTCACTTTGAACTTTGGTGGACAAAGTAATGAGCTCTGGTGTGAAGGGGGAGAACTAGCATTTATCCAGAAAATGATCCGTGAAAGCGTCACTTTCAAATTCAATTGTTTTTGGTTTTCCACAATTGTCTCAAAGGAAGAGCATCTAAAGGAAATTATTTTAGCCTTGAAAAAAGTAAGGGTAGCTGATCGCCAAATCATACAAATGACCCATGGCAACAAAAAAAGCAGATTCGTTGCGTGGACTTTTCTCAATCCCGAACAGCAGGAAAACTGGAAACAAATGAAATGGAAATAAAAAAATAGCCCTCACTGAGGGCTATTTTCTTGATCCAAAATTCACTTTTCATTCAATCATCCATCCTTTTTACCCAAATTATCAAGTACTAGGAACCGGCTCTTTTGAATCAAAACTGATCGCATACCAATTCACTTTTCGCGTAAAATACATGGTCAAAGCCAAAATCACTGTCAAACCTAAACTGCCAATCAAAAGAGCATAATCGGAAGCTTGAAGGACGATATATAAGAAGCCATACAATCCAGCCATCACCAGCGTAAGGATAAGCGAATACTTTCTAGCGGAGAAAATAGCAAGTGAGTAAAAACCAATGATGCTCAATGTCACGCAGACCGAGATCAAATAGGCCAGATCAAAGGATAGATGCTCAGTAATGGAAATCAGCAAGACATAAAACATGCATACCGCAAGACCTACCAAGATATACTGGAATGGGTGAATCTTATGTTTGGTCATGATTTCTACTAAGAAGAAAATCAAAAATGTCAATGAAATTATCAACGCAGCATATTTTGCAGATCGCATAGATTGCTGATAGTTATCTATAGATGACTTAAGCTCCACTCCAAAAGCTGACTGGGTCAGGTTCTCTGAAAACTGATTTTCCCAAAATACCTGTGGGTAGTTTCTATTCAATTCCAATATCTTCCAATCCGCTGTAAACCCAGCTTCTGAAACATCGCGGTTCTCAGGCAGCACATTTCCTCCAAAACTTGGATGATTCCAGCTCGAGTTTAATGCAACCTCGGTGAGCTTCCCTACAGGCACAAAATGCAAGGACTCACTTCCCAGCGCATTGATATGAAGCTTAAAGGTGGAACGTTCCGACAGTTTCTCCTGCAAATCTGGAAGTGATACCGATACCCCCGAAGCAATAAGCTGAGGCACATTTGTTCCAGAAGTAGCCATAAGCGACTGACCATTCCAGTTAATTTTTATTTCATCCTTGATACCTTTCAGATCACTGACACCTATGCTTAGGAAAGCTCTATCAAGTTTTGGCTTCTCATTTTCGTCCAGAGCCGAAAGCGCAGAGAGATCAAAATTACCTTCCAAATCTAACTTAGTCTGGTAAACTGTCACTTGGTAAATCCCCCGATGGAGTTTCTCTGGATCGACGGTACCGTTTATTTTCAATTGCTCAGGTAGTATATGAATCAGTCGAGTGGAAAGCTGGATTCCATCCTTGGTAGTGGTAGACTTTTCCACAGGAATAGACAACACAGGCCCCCTAATCTCCTGTCTATTTGCCCACTTAGAACTTACTTCGTCTATAGTGGCACTGCTTTGTTGTTCCCGCTCAGAGATAAGATCCTGCACCATAAAACTGGGGATCATCAAAACAAGGATCAGGGCGAGAATGACCATTAACTTGATCGTAATTGAGTTGGCAATGGAATTTGAAATTCCTTCGAGTTGATTTTTCATATTTTAGTGGTTAAAAGTACTTTGTATTTCAAAGTTGATTTAGAAATTTTTTTAGCTATCTATTTTTGTTTCAATAATTCCTCGATGGCTGATATATGATCAGAGAAAGCCTTCTGTCCTGCAGTGGTAGCGCTATACAGCGTATGCGGTTTTCTATCCTGAAATTCCTTTCTCACAGAAATATATTCCACCTTTTCCAATGCCTTCAAATGGGACGCAAGATTACCATCCGTCACCGATAGAAGTTCCTTAAGTGAATTAAAATCGACTTCGTCATTGACTAGAAGAACAGACATGACACCCAGCCGTACTTTATTCTCGAAAGCCTTATCAAACTTGTCCAGAAAATACTTCACGACTTCGCATTTAATTCCATTTTCACTCCATATATGATATGAGCTACACCAAATCCTATAGCCCAAAACACCAAACCATACCCCACCATCACGGCTGCTAACAATCCCAGTACAATCTCAGTAATGGCAAGTTGCTTCACTTCCTTCCGCGTATAATGACTCACATTTAGTAACGCCATACCATAAAATACCAAAGTCAAGGGAGCAATAATCCCCAAATATCCACGCAAAAGTAAGATAACTGATAGAATGCCACCAGTGATCAGCGGAATAGACAAATCTGTCACCACCCTCTTTGTTTGCTTATCCCACACAGGCTTCTGTTGCTTTTTGGATTTTTGCATGGTGAAATAAATACCACCTACAATCGCCACAAATAGCGTAATCAGACCCAAACACAATAATTTCAACTCGAAGCTTCTCTCACCTATCTCCGTGTAATTGGAAATAGTGACACCGGAACTTCCCAATAAATAGTATGCACAAGAAGCAGAAATCAAGGCTACTAACCCTGCGAATACCCCAGCCCACCCGCTTAACGAAATGAATTTTGTCGATCGATCCATCAGGGTTCTAATTTCCTGGAGGTCTTCTATGTATTTTTCCTTGTTCATAAAAAGTACTTTGTATTTCAAAGTAAAAGTAAGATCAAAAATCGTAAATGCAATAGGGCACAAAAAAAACAGGCAAAAAATGCCTGTTTTTTTCTTCTATATAGCTGAATGTTAAGAATTCAATGTGCTCTCAACGCTTATTTCCATATTCAAAGCTCTTGAGATCGGACAATTCTTCTCCGCGTCTTTCACTAACTCGTCGAATTTTTCTTGTGAAATACCGTCAACTTTTGCCTTCAAAACCAGGTGGGACTTCTTTAGTGTTCCTTCTTCAAAGGTGATATTCGCAGTCACATCAAGTTCAGTGGCAGTATATTCCGCTTCCTGCAAGTTGAAACTCAACTTCATCGCGAAACAACCCGCGTGAGCAGCAGCGACTAATTCCTCAGGATTAGTACCTACACCGCTTTCAAAACGAGAACTGAAAGAGTATTGAGTCTTATCTAATACAGTGCTTGGCGTGGTCAAATGTCCTTTGCCATCTTTACCTGTTCCTTGCCATACGGCGGTTGCTTTTCTGATCATATTTAAAAGATTTTAGGGTTAAAAGTTATATGTAAAGAAAGGAGATAAATACTAAAAAAGTTCTCCCGTAGATCATATTCTCTCCCTGATATTGCTTCGCAAAGCAGGATTTCATACGCAGGCCAAACTATGAAGCGAGCAAAACCTAGCTCCTTTTAGCTAATCCCTTAAAGACCTCTAAATACTGATCCGTCACATGATCCCAGTTATACTTTTGGGTTAGACCGGATCTGGCAGAGTCTCTAAGCGCAAGCATTGCATTCTCATCAGCTTCTGAACTCTCCACTATACACTTAACTGAATCTAGACCTTTCATGAAATACCATCCATGCTTTCCATTTTGAAGCATTTCCTGATTAAACGGCGTATCCAAAGCTAAAATAGCACAACCATATCCCAAAGCTTTCAACATGGCAGGATTAGTACCTCCAAACTCATGTCCGTGAAAATATGCGTAGCAATGGGAATATAGTGCAGCCAACTCATTTGGATCTCTTACATAACCCGTGAAAAGCAAACGCTCATCGGATATGTTCTTCAAGCGATTTGCCCATTCATCCTGATAAGGCACATCACCGACGATGACCAAGGTTCTTTTAGAATTTGATTTCAAAAAACCTTCCACTATCAAGTCTGCATTGTTGTCGGGAATCAAACGACCAACAATCAGGAAATATTCCTTTGACTTCAAATTCCACTTGGCGATAGGTTCTTCTTCAACTGATTCACGAGGATTTGCTCCATAGGCAATGACTTTAGAGTCTGCATTAAACAGTTCTAAGTAAACTCTGCGCATTTCTTCCGAATCATTGATCAGCTGATCATAGAATTTTGTCGCCAACTTAGATGCCCAAAAGAAATACTTCCCCCCTAGACCTTTCCACTTAGGACGAAGCCACTCCAACCCATCCACATTGATCGCTGTAGGCTTTCGGAAAATGGTTGAGATCAGTCCAAATGGACCATTCCCACTGTTCACTACCAAGATCACATCCACATCTGAAAAACATGCATGAACCATAGAGAAAAAAGTATGTGAAAGCTGCGTGAAGCTCTTGGACTCAATCGCCGGCATATAGATGCATTCTATTCCATTGACAAATCTCGGACGCTCAGCAAATAGTGCTCGGTGATTGTAGACTCTTACCTCAACGCCTTTCTTAACAAGTCGCTCACCGAGTTCTTTAATCATCGTATCATAGCCGCCGTATACGTACGGATAGCCCTTGGCTCCCATGATGGCAACTTTCATTTTCTTTTCAGTTGGCTCCATAGATGGTTCTTGAGTTTACTTTTGAAAGCTTCCAAACTGTATGATTCCAGTACTCTCACACGTCCAGCCTCCCCCATTTTCAGACGCAACTGTTCATTAAGAATAAGTTTCCCTATGGCCTCAACTCCGCTCTTCACATCGGCTATAGGAATTAGATAGCCCGTTTCGCCTTCAATCACCATTTCCTCAACTCCACCCGATTTTGTGGCCAAAATAGGCTTTCCTGCTGCCATTGCCTCCAATACAACTGTTGGGAATGAATCAGGCAAAATAGATGGCAAAACAAAAATATCTGTGGCTGATAAAATTGTAGGGATATCAGTTCGTAACCCCAGGTTTGTGACGTTACACTTCAGTTTATTAACACTTATTTCTGATTCTATCTCCGCCAGAATTTCTTCATACCCTGGATATGGATCTCCTACCAGAACAAAGTGGCATTGTGGATAAGTCTTAAGAATTTCCTGAGCAATCTCTAGAAAAAATAGCTGCCCTTTACCCGGATTGATACGACCAATCATAGTAATAATAAGCTTATCTGCAGGCAAATTAAGCTTAGATTTAGCATTAGGATACTCCAAAAGGAAATCACCATATGGAATCCCGTTGTGGATAACTTCAGGCTTAGCAACCTTCAATCTATGACTCCAGTGATTCTTCACAGCATTGGATACCACTATAGGAGAAGCTGTTGATCCATCGAGTAACTTGCCAAGCAATTTGATAAGAGGGGCTGGACCTAGTAAGATCTCATGAATATGCCATATATGAGGAAGTTGATTATTCTTAGCCCAATATGCCCCGATGATTACGGCCAGTGTATTAGAATAAATCAAATCAAACTTAAACTCAGCATGAAGTTTATCCAGAAACCGATAGGCTTTGCGGCTTTTGCTCAACCTATTAACCAATCCCAATGGAGACACATACTTTCTTCTAAGAATTCCCAAATTCTGAATTCTAACTTCTATCCCTTCTTTCAAAAAATAATCATGCAACGGTCCGGGGCCAGATAAAACGACCACTGGAGTAATGCCTTCGTTTTGGTACACTCTTACCACTTCAATCAGAATCCTGGATGAGCCATATAAGTCTGACGAACTATTGAGAAAGAGTACGTTCAATGTAATTCTGGGTGATTATTTTGAAAGGATTAATTTTTGAAAATCAGCAATGAATTTCTTCGCTGAAAAGTCTTTTGCTCGTTCTAAGCCTCTTTCAATAAGCGACATTCTTAAGCTATCTTCAGATGCCAAAAGTATCATTTTTTCTGCCAAATCCTGCGTATCGCCAGTTTTAGAGACCAATCCAGCACCGGCAGAAACTTCGACCAACGCAGGCTGATCGGAATGAATCACAGGAATTCCAAAACCCATAGCTTCAACGATCGGAATTCCGAAGCCCTCATTTTCTGAAGGAAAAACATAGGCAAAAGCACCTTCATACAAGGCTCTAACCTGTGCATCACTAACATATCCCGGCAACAGTACTTTACCTTCTAACTTAAGCTCAGTTATAAGTTTTTCCACAATAGGCAAGTCATTCATCTGAGCACTTTGTCCTGCTCCTCCTGCAAGTAACAGTTTAAAATCAGAGTTGGTTTTTTCTAAAAATGATGCAAATGCCCGAACCAGCAAAGGCAAGTTTTTACGTTTGTCAAAAGTACCAATGTGAACAAAGTATTGATATTTATCCACGCCCAATTTCTCTATGAAAGCAGAATCAACCTCAGTAGTCATATTTTTAGGTACTTGATAAATCACCGAGATGGGAGACTTATTTCCCAAATGGGAAAGTATAGCATCACGGGAATAATTGGTCGTAGTGATAATCTCCGTGTTTTGCTTCAATCCCTTTCTGATCAAACTCAGAAAATAGGTTCTCCACCAAGTCGGATAATTCTGCGGCATTTGCCAAAAGAATGCATCATGAATTACTGTCAATCTACGACAGGATAAAGAAGCTACGGGAGAAACGAAGTCAGGACAAATCAACACATCGGCTTGATGTTTCTTTACCATGTCAGGAAGCTGAAATTCCTTCCATCGAAAGTAATCTAAATGATAATTGAGACGCTGAATTTTAGATTGTACTCCTTTAAAGGTTTGATCTGCGCTTTGCTCCTTAGGATCATGCGAAAAAACCCACTCTATCTCAGGATGTGGATAAGTCAACACAGCTTGCGCCAACTCCATCATATAAGTTTTGATCCCAGTGGTGGCAACATTCAGGTACTGTAGATCGAGGAGAACTTTCAATTTATTGTTTTTAGGATTGTCAATCTGTCTTAATCGATTGAATATTTATTCTACTATACTCATTTACGGAATAGCCAACCATCCACCAAGTAAGCCAGGCAACATAGGTGTACATTTCAGCATTGGCAGTGAAAAGTGGCAATAGTAGCCCAACTTTTACGGCAGCTGCTACGAAGGCTATTCGAGCAGCCATCAAATTTTGAGTTCGATAAAATACTCTCAAACTCAAAATCACTCCAGAAGCCAATGTTAGAATATACAAAATCATGCCAAGCCAGCCGAGTTGTACTCCATAAATAAGAAACTGATTTTCACCACCTACCCTGAGTTCCTCAGATACACTTCCGGAATTTCCACTCATAGCTAAGCCTATTCCAAGGGGATTCCCTACCATTGAATCAAGAGCTAACACCCATTCCACCACGTGGCCGACACTAGACGTGCTTTCAAAAGTGAGGGTGTCTAGCACAAAGAAATAGAAATCATCACTGGCGAAGAATAGCACATACACGACAAAGGCCAACAAACTTAGAAAGCCTGCTGCGATCAATTTGTACAAGCCGAATACGAGTGCTAAAAAGAAAATCATCACAAAAAATGCAACGAATGCTGCTCTAGAGGCTGAAAACATTAAGCTTCCTAAGGAGCAAATCATGACTACCACGTACAACCAATTCCCTTCCTTTTTACTGGTCAGAAACCAGATTAGGCCGGCTGAAAAACCCATCAATACCGAACTAGCCATCTCTAAAGGATCGGAGAAAAAGCTAGCTAAGCGTTTGGTCACAGCGGGCGTCTCGAATGTCCATGTCAACCCAAAATTGCCTGTTGTATCAATATCGTTGATCACATGATTGTATAAAGCATACCCTGTGAACTGCTGCAAATGAGCATCCAATACAAAACTTTCTAATACATTCACTAAGAAGGCAGCAATTGCTATCCCGAAAACAATCTGAAAGACCCGTTTGATTTCAATGCCGTCGAATGTGGTATTTCTCCCCAGAAAATACACCAAGCCCGGTATCAACATGCTTTTGAAATACAGCGCCTTATTCAGAAAAGAAGACTCACCAAGTGGCAAGAAGAGATACAAGGCCGCCAAGCCCAAGAAACCCATCATTAACCAATCAGTAGATTGCAGACGGATAGGATATTCAAAGATTTTTCGCTGGTAAAACACAAAAACTGCTACCGCAATAAGTACAGTCAATTCCTTTATTATCTGAAAAAAACCAAGCAGTAAGGGGGAAGCTGTAGCTAAAAAGACAACACTAAGTGTGGTGATGTAAAATGGCAAAAAAAGAGCTAAGAAATAGATAAAATAGCTCCATTTGCCTTTAAAAACCATCGCCTGCACCGTCCACAGAAATCCTGTGGAAACGGCCAATGCAATGAGTATGAAAAAAATCAAAGGCATCGGTTTACCATAGTTATGCTGTCAGGTTCAAAAATAATAGACTCACTTAAAATGTATGTAATGACTAAAAGCAAAGTAAACAGCTTTTACACATTGCACAAACACACAACAAACTGAATCTAAAATCAACCTTTTGTAATGTACTGGTCTTTGTAAAGCTGGTTGTCAGCTCTTTTTCGAATCAATTCTTCTATCTCAGGATTTGAGATTTGATCTTCGGTAGGAGCATATAGTGCCCGCTGCCTGTTCTCAGAATTTGCAGGTGGATCGCATAGATAATAGATCGCAAGAGACTTTCGGATATTTGTCCCATCGGTACTTACCTCTCTACTCAGTCCATGCCATGACTGATAAGTAGTGTCAAAAATCACCGCTCTGTTGAACTTCACCTCAACTTCCTTCTCCAACTTATGTGGACGATGGCTCTCATTATCATTGCTCCAAAGGCCAAAGTGTCCGCCAAATTCTGGTTTCCAGTCTTGTGAAAGGTATAAAATTAGATTTATTCTACGCTGAAGACCAAGCTTGGGATGAATATTATAATCCAAATGCGGATTGAGCTTTCCTCCATCAGGATGCATATGCCAGCCTCCACCATGAAGCCCAAAATCCGGATACAATTTGATACCCAACATTGCTCCCAATTGACTTACAAAAGTCTCAGAGCATAAGTATTCAAAAAATTTATAGGTATGTTCTGGAAACTTGTTCCAATCATTGAGCGCAGATTTCTTCTCCAAAGGATTGGAATACGTAAATAAGCTACTGTCATCAATCACCGGAAATTCCTCAGAAAGGGATTTTGCGAATTTTGAATCAACAAAATCATCAATAACTATATGTGGAAAAGGTGCAGCTGAGTGAAACTCTTCGACTCTATTTTTTATCTCCTCAATCTTAATCATGATAGGTTTTTATTAGGCCATCCGCGAAGCCTTTCCAGGCCATACGTAATTTTTGGAGCCTCCATCTTCCTATAAAATAGACGGAATAAAGAAGCATTTTTCCAAATTGAACAGCCACGGCCAAAGGTATAAAAATATTTTCAGTGTGATGTTTGATGAATATCATTTGATTTCTCTGTGCCAAATAATGTACCATAGGATTCAAGAAGCCTTCTTTTCCTTTAGTTTTTGATTTGGACGAATTGCCTACGGAATGATAAATCCTCGATTCTGATTCAAACCAAAGCTTGTAACCTTTTTCCCGAACCCTCATCGAGAGATCTACATCTTCAAAGGAGCCAAAAAAGAAGAACTCCTTTAAAAGACCCGTTTCCCGAAGCACTTTCGTTTTTATCAGAGTAGCACAGCCAGTAGTCCATGCCGTCTCCTCAGAAATAACCTCACTGAGATCAGTACTTCCTTCCTTTTTAGTGAGTGAAAGCCCTAAGGACGGAATGAGCTTGCCTCCCGCATTCCAAATGACGTTTCTGCGTTCTCCATTATAAAAAATCAATGGTTGAGCTATCCCAAATTCAGGTTTATCATGTATGGAGAAAACCAGTTTATCAAGAAAATCCGGCTCAACTTCCGTATCATTATTCAGCTCCATGATGTAATCGAAGTTTTGCTCCAAAGCATAACGGAACCCAACATTATTCCCTCCGGAAAAGCCCAAGTTTTCATCAGTAAATATGAAATGAGCAAAATCACCAAATTCCTTTTGAAGTTGCTCTCCAGAACCATCACCGGAATGATTGTCAATGATAATACTTTTGAAATTAGGGTAATTACAACCCTGAAGCGAGATTAGGCACTTTTTGGAATCTTCATAATTTTTCCAATTGATCAAAACTATTGCTACGGACGGAAAAGATGAAGAACTCATTCAGGAAAATTTGTGGATAAAATGCAACTATGCAAGGGTGCGCAATTCAATTAGCGCTCAAATATACGGCTCAATCAAAAAGTAAAGTCGGATTTACGGAATCAATTTTTGGTAAAAAGCTCAAGAACTAATTTTCTATTGTAGCGCCAATTGAAATAGCAGGAAATCAAAAAGGATACTACTTCGGTTGAAAGCAATGCAAAAGCTAGGCCCACTTCCCCATAATAAGCAGTCGCCAAAACTGAGGCAACTAGCATATAAGCACACATAAGCCAAGATGTTCTAAACATCAGCTGCTTCTGATCATTGATAAGAAAGACTATAATATTCCAAATATTCAGGGAAGCTAATAAGGGAATGAATGCCAAAATCTCCAAAATTTCTACAGACTTGGGTAACGAGGCTCTAGACAAAACTGCAATAATGAATTCAGAACCCAAGAAGGTACCTATGGACAAGAAACCGCTTGTACATAAAGAAAGAAGCAACACTTTGGTAGAAAACTTCAAAAATGCTGCCCTGTCTTTGACAAACAATTTGGCTGCGTTTGGATATACAGCTTGTACTATAAGTGAAGGCAGCATCCTCATCACCATGATTACGCGCTCCGCTAAGCTATACATGCCTAGCGTCTCAGCAGCCGTAAAGAAACTTAGGACTATTAATCCTCCATTGACAGCAATATGGCTCCCTAGATTTGAGAAAAAGAGCAACACATTTGAAGTAAGACTTTTCCATATCGCCAAAAACTCAGGTCTATAAAACTTGATCCCCAAAAAGGTTCGAATATATACCAGAAGGAAAAGGTTTACCCCCATACCAAAAAACCCCATCGAGAAATTGACCCACTTACTTTGTTCAGGATTGTGGATAAACAGTACAATTCCCATCAAAAAAAGCAGTTTGGAAAAGATGTTAGCGATGCTCACCAGCTTCATTTTCTCCATACCCTGGAAAAACCAAAGAGGAAGTGTAGCTTCAGAAAACAAGAGCATCAGTGAAAACACCAAGATGATCTGATATTCCTGAAAGAGATTAAATCCAAAAACTCCAATGATTATAACTAGGCTGGCGATTGCTGCCAATAGGATCTTAGCCGAAAATATATTGGACACTATATGTGATAGTGCCAGCTTATTTTGTTGGTTGACCGCAACTTCCCGTGGCGCACTGAGATTGTATCCAAATCCCACCAAGATATTTAGCAGGACGATTACGGAAAGGGAGAGATTTACCAAACCGAACTGATCCACGCCAATCCCCTGAATCAACAGCGGCATGGATATAATTGTAATCAGGACATTCGAAGATTGAATGATCGCCAGAAACAGGAAATTCTGGATAGATTTATTCCTTATGAAAGTTCCGAAGGGAAGTAGACCGAGTTTTTCTAGCATGGCAGCTTATGAGTTAGCTTTCCTGCACGTGTTTCTGGTACAATCGGCGGAAGTAGAATACAAAAAGTGTCAATAAACCGACGATGATGCAGCCCAACACCATTCCCTTGACCAATCGAATCTCAGATCGCTTTAATGGGAATCTAGGTGAATCTATAATCTGAATCAAAGGTGAATTATTGCGATGATTGACTTTAGCTATTTCGAGGTTCTTTACGATTTCCTCATATACAGCACCTGTCGCTTGCACATCGATCTGTCGTTTTTTGGTCTCTATCGTGCCTGTAGAAAGAAGTGGGTTGGCATTGGGAACCCGATCTGTCGCCATCGCATAGGCACCAATACTTTCATCCAGGATTTTTCTCACTGAATCTGCCTGAGATTGGAGTATAGATAGATTTTCACCCGTCTTTTTAGTCTTCGTCTCTAGGTAAAATGTGTTTACATTTTGCACCAAACGCTCGTTGAATACTTTCGCGTACCCCTCGTCTTTGGATGAAATAGAAACCTGTATGATACTCAACTTTCGATCTGGCTTAGCAACACTGAGCTGATTTTCCCGGATTAGTTTAGCTACTTCCTTGACCACAGAATCCTGCGAAACGGTGAATTGCTCCCTAGGAACAGAGAAATCCATGGATGGAATATCCACTCTGGAAGCCCACTTCTTATCCAACTCTTCAAAAGTAACAAAACGATCAATCAGCAATTCATTGTCATCAAACTTACTCAGCAAAGTCTCGTCAAGCATTCGATCAGAGCGATACAGCTCCATAATATTATCTCCTTGAAATAAACCACTCGTACTCCCAAGTGAACCTAAATTCACTCCCACAAGCGATGCAAGGCCAGACATTTGACCCATTCCTCCTGCATCACCTTCTTCTAGGACAAAAGAAGTCTCAGCATGAAAAACAGGTTTTTTGAATATGGAAACTAACGCACCTAAGGCAATTCCTATAATCCCTGAAAGAAGCAGGATTTTCCATTTAGAAAGAAAAAAAGCGATCCATTCACTGATATTTTGGAAGACTTCCTTGAGCGTAAACTGATTGTCAGAAAAGTGTTGTGATCCCGCCATTACCAGTTGATTTGTGAAATGACTAATCCAAGAGTGGCTAGACCAGTAGTTATACCCACTACTTCACCCAATCTCAATGGTACTCTTGGCCCTTTAGTAGGCACAATTACTTCCGCTCCAGGCTCTACCGGTGGATAATTTCGGATTCCAAAAAATCCCTTAGTTCTCTTTACAGCACCATTGGCATAGACCACGTAGGTTTGTTTGCGGTTTGCTCTGCGCTCAAAACCTCCAGCTCCATTGATGTAATGTTTCAAGCTTCTATTAGACTCGTGTCTCAAGGTGGTAGGATAGACTACATCTCCACGCATTCTGACTGTTTGAAGCAATTTCGGTACAGAGAGAATATCACCTTCCTCCAAAAGCAAGTCATTCTCTGATCCAGGATTTTGGATGATCTTTTCGAGATCTATTGCTACTGCTTCAGTTTCCTTCAGTTTCA
This sequence comes from Algoriphagus aquimarinus, assembly GCF_900112005.1. Lineage (GTDB taxonomy): Bacteria > Bacteroidota > Bacteroidia > Cytophagales > Cyclobacteriaceae > Algoriphagus > Algoriphagus aquimarinus. The sequence goes on from NZ_FOKK01000023.1 coordinate 33,923, forward strand.
CTGCAAACCCTGGAGTTTCTGCTGCAATCTGGTCTAAAGATTCTCTTTTGGTTATAGCTAGTTGATTGTCTACAGGAGATTCACTTGTTGGAAGATCTTTGAATAATCGCTGCATCAATTCCTCTTGTGCCTCCGAGTTACTTGGATCTTCAGCCAATCTCATTCTGAGACCTTCCAGATTTCTTTGACGACGGATCTGCTCGGATTCTGTATTGAAAAACTCTGTTCGACGGATTAAGGTAGCTCCCTTAGCGTATGCAAATTGATTCAAACCACCAGCACGTCTTACCAAATCAGAGATTCGCTCCCCACTGCTTTGAATCGCAAAAATGCCTGGTGAATTCACCTGACCCTCCACCGCGCTTAATTTCTGCATGGTGAAATTGGCCCGCTTCCTCACGATGACCTGGTCAAAAGGCATCAGAGAAGTAGAATTAGGATTAAAACCTAAATCCGGATGGACCTGCGCTGGAATGATATCTGATAAGGTACCCAAATCAGAATCTTCCAGTCTTCGGGCTATTTCTATGTCTTGGGAATTGGCAGACTCCTGAAAACCTCCAGCCATGACGATGAGTTCTTCCACCTTCATAGACTCCGAATAAGGATAAACTCCCGGTCTCTTCACTTCCCCGAGAACCTGTACATATTGCTCGTTTCGAATGTCATAAATACTGGCGATTCTCACCACATCTTCTCGCTGAAGTGGAACATCAGCAATCGTCCCATCTAAGATCCCTCTGAGGTTCACTTGAATCATCTCAGTACTGAGATCTGCTTTAGTTCTCAACACACTCGCTTGCGCAGTGTATGCGTCACCGCGTAAGCCCTCCGCATTTTTCACCAATTGGGATAGCGTGAGACCTTCGGTCAAAGCAAATGTCCCTTCACGGTACACAGCTCCTTTGATTTGCACGCGATTGGAATATCGATCTAAAATCCTCTGAACAGTAATCTCATCCCCACCTTTCAGGATGAACATATCAAATTGATTTTGGTATACATCAGACACCGATCGCTGATTTCCAGTGATTCTGGAGATAGCTACACGGTCCTTGAATGCTTCATCTGTAAAACCTCCAGCATATTGCAAGAGATCAGAAAAATTATCATCATCGCCCACCTCAAAGGTCATCGGACGCTTTACTTCTCCTTTTACCTTCACATGAGAAAGGAATGTAGGCACCAAAATGACATCCTGATCCTGAAGCTGCCGATCTAGATCGGCCGTCCCTTTGATCAGCAAATCATACACATCTATTTCAGCGATCTGCTTGTTATTCCTGATCAATTTTATCTTTCTCATGGAGCCTTTTTCACTCGGCCCACCCGCAGCATATAGCGCGTTGAATACAGTGGAAAAAGCACTCAAAGTAAATGTCCCTGGCAATCGAACTTCACCCAAAATATTCACTTTTATCGTTCTCACATTTCCCAGAGTAACCTGTAGAAATGTATTGGGATTACTTCCTGTGAGCCCTGGATAGTATCTAGAAACCCGGTTTTTGATAATACCAGTAGCTTCTTCTATAGATTTGCCCGAAACTGAAACAGGCCCAATATTGTCTAGAATAACAAAACCATCGGGGTTGACAGTCGCTTCATAATACTGCTCTGACTGACCATAAATATCCACAAAAACAACGTCTCCTGGCCCTAATATATAATTCTTAGGAGTAGCCTGATTGAGGCTAGGTTCGAAGCTGAGTTTTCTACTTTGCTGATAGAAAAGAGACTGCCCAAAAATGTTCTTCCCAGAGGAAGTCGTCCCCAAATCTACTTGGGGCTGATATATTCCTTGGGTAATTTGATCAAAATCTACTTGTTGGCGAGGGTCACGTTTTGAAGCATTCGTCTTGCGAGCAGAACTATTCGTGTCTAAATCCTGAATTCGGTTTTTTAGCTTGACCACCTCTGAGGATGGCATGCCACGTAGTTGAGCCATCTGCAAAAATTCCTCTGTGGAAAGCCCTGCTTCTGAAGCTCTTTTAAGCAATTCCTGGACTTGGCTGTCACTCATTTCGTCCACATTGATTTGAGTCAAGTCGGTGGTTTCCTGTGCGAAAGTCTGAGGAATAGCCAATCCAAAGAAGGCTAGAATTACAAAAAAATAAGAGAATCGTTTTATTGAAATCATAGAGAAAAGGTAGTCCCGGGTGAATCAAGAACAAATATGGAGATTAAAAATCCATGAATTTCTTAATTCTACCAAATATAGTTCCAAAAACCTGAGTTCTCTCCTCCTTGTCTAGATACTCACTCCGTGCAATTCCTGCATATTTCGATCTGAGTCCGATCGCTTAGCAGCTGCTTTCTGAAGTTTTGGTAGGGAAGGGATGACCAGATAGACGCGAGCGATTGGGCTTTCAATTCACCCATAACGTACTCCGCATCCTTGTCAAAGCAGCAGGGGACAACTTTTCCATCCCAAGTAGAAACAGCTCCTTGCCACATCCGCCAGCACTTATTCTCTAGCTTCTTCTTAAGCTTCCACTTTCCATTTCCCTCTGGCACGTACCTGGAATATCCGAGATCAGAAGGAATTAACTCTGAACCATTCTCAAAGTCATAGATCTGTGTGGTTTTCAACTGCAGCTCATCCACCTGCATTTCTTTCGCCCATTGCTTCAATTCTGGCAGTTGGTGTTCGTTTTGTCCTGTGACCAAAAACTGTAGTACCACACGAGGAAAGTTTTGTCCTGACTTATTCCGTTCTGCCAAAAGTAATTTGATACCCTCCTGCACTTTCTCCAGCGTTCCGCCCACACGATATTTTTCATAAATATCCTGCGTGATCCCATCCATGGACACAATCAATTGTTTCAGGCCACTTTGAAGAACTTCTTTGACTTGCTTTTCCTGTAGGTAATGTGCGTTGGTAGAAGTGGAAGTAAAAACACCTTTGGAATCTGCATAAGAGACCATTTCCAAAAAGCGTGGATTCAAAAAAGGCTCACCCTGAAAATATAGATGAAGCCAAGTGAGATGGCCTTGAACCTGATCGATTGTTTTCTTGAAAAGTGCTTCTTGAAGCATTCCCGTAGGACGGGAAAAGTCCCGCAATCCTGATGGACATTCTGGGCATCTCAGATTACAGCTTGTGGTGGGTTCTATAGAAAGCGTAGTTGGTTTGCCCCAAAGAATTGGTCTTCCCAACCTCCTTGAGAGCTGAAATGAACTTGCTAACAAGGCATAATTGAGGATTTTCTGAAAAGTCAGAAGACGAAAGAATGCTATAGCCGTGACCAGATTATTTTTCACGAGGTCAAGTAAGGGATACTAAAACGAAGAAGCAATCTGCTCGGTCTAATTTACAACTTCCAATACCGATACAGGCTTGGCTTTGTTCTTTAGGGCGATTTCACCCAATTTCTGAAAATTGAATAAATCCGATATTCCTTCAGCGCATTTTTCCAAAATCAGTATTTGCCCTGGGCTAGCTGCATTCTGAAGTCTAGAAGCGACGTTCACCGCATCTCCAATCACTGTATAATCAAGCCTTTTCAAGGATCGGGACCCTATATTTCCTGACACCATTTCGCCGGAATTCATTCCTATAGAGACTTTGGGGCTGAACTTCGATTTTTCGGAGTACATAGGCAGTTCATTTATCTTATCCCGGATCGCTATACATGCTCTCACAGCGCGTTCGACGTGATCAGGTCCTTTGAAAACCGCCATCACAGCATCCCCTATGAATTTATCCACAGCTCCCTTTTGTTCGATAATTTCGCGTACCATCAGATCGAAGTATTCGTTAAGCAACGGCACTACGACATTAGGCTCTTCATTTTCTGAAATCTTGGTAAAGCCACATAAGTCCACAAAAGCCACTGTCGCCTCCACCGTTTCGTTCTCCATCAAAGAGGTTTCAGATTCTTTACCTACCATGAAATTGAGCACTGTCTCGTCCACATACATCTTCAGAATATTATTTTCCCTCATAGCAGTGAGGGTTGACTTAATCTGATTGATATGCTGAAGTGTCTTCTCTATAGTGATCTCCAAATCCTGAAAATCAACCGGCTTGGTGATAAAGTCAAATGCGCCCCGATTCATAGCCGTACGGATATTTTCCAAATCTCCATAGGCAGAAATAATCACCGCCTTAAGTAAAGGGTTTTGCTCCTTTATTTTGGATAATAAGGTCAATCCATCCATTTCTGGCATATTGATATCACTCAGAATCATGTCGATATCGGGTTGCTCGTGTAGAATATCCAAAGCCTCACGCCCATTCAGCGCAAATACAAATGAATATTCACCAGCTCGAATCTTACGTCTGAATTTCTGTGTGATAAGGACTTCCAAATCTGCCTCATCGTCCACTACAAGTATCTTAGCCATAGCTCAAAGATCTATTATTGATTAATTACTCGTCCGATTTCTTTTCTAAGCGAATCAAAATCTATAGGCTTGGTAAAAAACTCCTTTGCCCCAGATTCCATCGCTTTCTTAAAATTTTCTGTATCACCATACGCTGAGATCATACTCACGTTAATGGCTGGAAATTGACTTTTGACTCTGTCTAATAACTCTAGCCCTGTCATTCCTGGCATATTGATATCCGAAAATACATAAACAACTTCTGGTGGATGCTCGCTATCAAGTAATTTGAGCGCCTCATCGCCGGAAAAGGCAAAAGCTAGTTCTAAAAGACCACTCCTGACCTCTTTCCTGAATTTCTGGCGAAAAAGTAATTCTACATCTCGCTCGTCATCGACGATTAATATTTTTGTCATTGTGTTGATGATATGGATGGTAACGTAATTTCAAATCTGGTAAATTCTCCCTCTGTCGAAGAAATGGCTAAAGTGCCTTTGTGTGCTTTCACTATATCATGGGTTATGGACAAGCCAAGCCCTGTCCCTTCTTTCGCTTTTTTGGTCGTGAAGAAAGGTTCTAAAATTCTATTTAAAATTGGTTCAGGTATACCTGCCCCATTATCTTCTATTTCAGTAGTTACTAAGTTCATTTCTTTCCTAGTTCGAATTTTAAGTACTGGTTGAAAGGTCTGATCTTCACCCTTCTCCATCAGTGTATTGAACTTGCTACGCATGGCGTCAAAGGCATTATTACATAGGTTCACAATCACTCTACTAAAATCCTCTGCAATAATGGAAACCGGTCCTATTTCAGGGTCCAAATCCCACTCAAAACTCACATTTATCGGATTCTTTCCAGCTCGCATTCCATGAAATGCCAAATTCACAAACTCCTGAAGCAAACTATTTAGGTTAGTAGGCACAAATTCTCCTTGCCCACCTCTGGAATGCATCAACATGGATTTTACTATTCCATCAGCTCTTTTCCCGTGTTGAAGGATTTTCTCAAGGTTAGCCTTGATGTCCTGAAGCAGATCTTCGATCCCTACACGTGTGGCATTACGCTCAAGACTCTGGATTTCTTCTACAATCTCATCCACATACTCAATACTCAACTCAGAAAAATTGTTGATAAAATTGATTGGGTTTTTAATCTCATGAGCAATCCCGGCAGACAACTGTCCAAGGCTAGCTAGCTTCTCTTGCAAAAGTAATTGCTCCTGAAGTTCTTGATAATCTTTTATTGATTTCTCAAGTTCCAGTGTTCTTGTAGCTAGCAAGCGTTTTAGCTCTATATTTTTCTCAATCCAACCTTCTTGAACCTTATCCATATTATTGGGTATCTATCGGTAATCGAATACAAAACTCAGTTCCTTCCCCCTCAGTGCTTTCTACTAGAATTTCACCTCCGTGCGCTTTTACAATATCGTAACTTATTGATAAACCCAAACCTGTTCCTTGTCCTGTAGGCTTGGTAGTGAAAAATGGCTGGAAGATCTTTTCCAAAACTGACTTAGAAATTCCACTCCCATTGTCTCTGACTTTGATCTCCACCCAATTAGCTATCCTCTTAGTACTTAGCTCGACTAAAGGCTCATAGCCCTCTTGGCTTTCACTCTTTCTATCAGATACAGCGTAAAAAGCATTATTGATTAAATTAAGTAAAACTCTCCCCAATTCCTGCGCTACAAGATCAATTTTCCCTACTGTAGGATCAAAATCCGTATTCATTGAGGAATTGAAGGTCTTATCCTTTGCTCGCAGACCATGGTATGCCAGCCGCAGGTATTCATCTGTAAGCATATTGATGTCTGTCAATGCGCGATTACCTCCACTGATTCTACTGTGCTGAAGCATTGCCTTGACTATGGCGTCGGCACGCTTGCCGTGTTGATTTATTTTCTCAAGATTCTGCTGAATATCTACGCTAATAGCTTTGGCTTCCTCTAGGTCACCCTTTTCCAATTCTTCCCGCATTTCATCTATAAGTTCACTGCTTAATTCAGAGAAATTATTCACAAAATTCAATGGGTTTTGGATCTCATGGGCGATTCCTGCTGTCAACTCACCAAGAGAAGCCATTTTCTCAGATTGAACCAACTGACTCTGCGCATTCTTCAACTCATCTATGCTCTTCTTAAGCTGCGCAGTTCTGTGCGAAACCCGTTCTTCCAAAATACGATTTTCCTTCTGAAGATACTTGGATCGCACTTGGACTATCAGATAAATAAAGCCAGCCAATAATGACGCAAAAATCACATAAGCTACCCACGTCTGCCACCATGGTGGTGAGATGGTAAATTTAATAGAGGCAGGCTCACTCCATATTCCGTTAAATCCCCGAGTCGCCACTTTAAACGTATAATCGCCCGGTAATAGGTTATAGTAATTCTGGGTGGTACTTCTAGCGCTGACTTCAGACCAAGTATTGTCTTCTCCCTGCAAAATATACCTATAGACTATTTTATCCCTTCCCAAAATGTCTGGATTCATAAAGGAAAAATTCATGGAATTCTGGTCATAAGGAAGTACTAAACCCACAGGCATTTTACTCACCAAATTCACACTATCCCAGAAGATTTGATTTTGCACCAAATAGCTACTGTCATTGGGAATATCTTTTATGGTAAAAAACTCTGTATGATCCGTATTCCAAATAGAATCTTCATTTGTGAATTGACTTTTGATAAAATTAGTCCCCAGAAAATCAGGATTTTGATCCATGATATTGATTTTGGTCATGACGACTACCGGTCGTAGCGTATCTATCTTTGGGACTTGCGAGTTCACAGACATAATTGGAGCAGCGCCCCACCATACATTTCCTGTAGAGGTATAAACTGCAGTGGCTTGGTTATAATCATTGAAAGGAAACCCTTCTCTTTTTCCATAATTATAAAAGTGCCAAATAGATTCTGCCTGATCCTCTCGAGGACGCTTAACAACCACTATTCCATTATCTGACCCTATATGAAAATCGCCTTCTACTTCCACCATATCATACATTACAGGTGGGTTCAGACCTTGCGCGGGAGTTAGATTGGTAATGGTATTTTCTGTCAAATCAAAAATTGAGAATCCTGCATCTCCGCCTATTACAATTTCATCCTTGTGAGTTTTGATCATGATAGAGGTATAATCACTCGTCAATCCAGAGCGCTCACTGAGGTAGCTTACCTGTCCGGATTCTGGGTCATAAATATCTACACCTATATCATTGCCAAACCAGATACGGCCATCCTTGTCCTCCTCTATCAGCCATACTCGACTGGATGCCAGACCCGAAAACTCATCTGTTTTTGCAAACGACGTGAGGTCAGAGTTAAACTTCAATACTCCATCCACTGAGCCCAAATAAATATTTCCTTTGGAATCCCGGATTGCCTTCCAGAAAATTCTTGCGATGCTTGGATCTAGTTTATATACTGAAGCAATATTTTCACTCAAATTAATGAGCGTAAAACCACCTAAACTTCCCAGCAAGAGCTCATCGTGAGATATTCTAGAGATGGATCGATGGTTATTTCTATTTGCATCGCCAGGAAAGTTTAGTAGATAAATTCTCTCCTTCTCTGGATCATAAATATTTATGCCCTCATAAGTTGCCATCCAGACCATGCCATTCGGACCTTCTTCGATTCCCCAAACTTCATCGTTTACTAAACCACTATTGGCGTTGAAATGCTGAGAAAGCATTCCTTCAGGATCAATCAAAAGTGCGCCTATATTCTCTGTTCCAATCCAAATATTACCCTTAGCATCCGTCATGGTAGCAGATGGGAACCCACTGGACACGAATTTTGTACCAGTAGCAATTTTCTTGATCGTTTGAAGTTCTGGATTATACAGCGTAACGGTGTCATTATCTGTGATCCAAACTCTATTATGCAAATCAAAAGTTACAGATAACGACTTGCCATAATAGCCTTGCTCTGCACCTAAAGAAATGAGGGTATTATCAGCCAAAGAAACTGCTAGGGGCTTTCCCTCATATGATGAAGCCCAAACCTCACCTTTTGAGTTTTCGCTAAACTCATAGAAAAAGGTATTTGGTTCTATCCCAGCCTTGGCCGAAACAAATCTTAAAGAAGTTCGCTGAGCATTAAGAACTCCAATTTTACCCCTCATGCCAAACCACAGGTTTTTGTCTTTATCTAAGTGTACTCCTGCTGCTGTAATTCTTTGGTCAGACTGGAATTGCAATGAATGGAGCATCCTAGTAGAAGGATTCAGAAAATGTATCCCCGTATTAAGATTACCTAACCAATACAAGCCGGACTCATCCTCTTCTATTCTAGCAAACTGAGAGCCTACCTGATAGTTAGTTAGGATACTATGATTGATATCAAGTACATAAACACCTGACAGCAGAGATAATATCAGGAGGCTACCATCATTTCCAATCTCCAAATCAACAATGTTGTCTATTAGCCCATCTGGATTTCGAGGTAGAATGCTATAGTTTTCAAATTGATCCCCTGTAAACTTCGAAAGCCCTCGTTCAGTAGATATCCATACCATACCGTTAAGGTCAGTAACCATTGCAAAGACTTTGTTGCCTACCAATCCTTCCGTCTGCCCTATTCTCAAAATCCCTGAATTGGACAAGTCTGATTTGGATAAAAATGCCAATTTAGTGATCTGAGGTTCTGGCAAGAGCTGCTTTTTGATTGGAACAACAGTTCCTGAAATGGTATCAAGATTAAGTTGTATCTCATCTTCTTCCCAAACAATAGGGATAGCCTTGACAGGAGATTTCAACAGTTTAAAATCCTGAATAGAAAAAGGTTTAGAAGGTAGCTTCGCAAAATCAATGGGATAGTTCACCCCCTTCGGGATCTCATCCGAAGGTATGGTATCCCATTCTAAGGGTTTTCCTGCTGGAATTTTAAGTGGTTTAACTTCTGGAAGTTGATACCCAGAAGCATTCTCAGGAAATGAAACCTCATAATTCTGCTGGCATGAGGTGACAAGCACGATCAAGAATAGGAGGATAAAATATATTGATAAAGGATGAAAGCTTTGCTTCATAGTTAGCTAAGATTGGAAGGAATTAATAGGTCTATGGTGAAAGTCGTTCCTTCTCCTTCTATGGACTCTACGCGGATATCACCATCATGAGCTTTGATGATATCGTAGCTTAAGGATAATCCAAGACCCGTACCCTGCCCTGTTGGTTTGGTTGTGAAAAATGGCTGAAAAACCTTATCTACTATAGCTTGTGGAATCCCTTTGCCATTATCAGTTACTTTTATTTGAATTCCTTTTTTGTCTTTATTAGTCTCAATCAATGATGTTTTCACAATGACATTAGGCTTGAAACTATCTCCTGCTTCCTTCTTCTTTTCATTGACTGCATAGAAAGCATTATTAAATAGATTCAAGAGTACCCTGCCCATATCCTGACCCAACACTGGTATTATTGGAATGGTAGCGTCAAAGTCCATTTCAAAATCTGAATTAAAGGAGCTGTCTTTGGCGCGTAATCCGTGGTATGACAATCTCAAATATTCATCTGCAAGTGCATTGAGGTCTGTAGGTTCTTTTGTTCCTTTTCCACTCCTACTATGCTGTAACATTCCTTTTACAATTGCTCCAGCACGCTTTCCATGTTTGGTGATTTTCTCAAGATTACTCTCGATATCTTCTAAGATATCATTCTCTAGCTCAACATCGCGCTCGTCTTCTGGCCTAGCTCTTTCCTCCTTGATCTCTTTTACCAATTCATTGGTTACCTCAGAGAAGTTATTCACAAAATTCAGCGGATTTTGAATCTCATGAGCGATTCCTGCCATCAATTCCCCCAAAGAGGCCATTTTTTCAGAATGCAGTAATTGAGCCTGCGTGTCTTTTAGATTTTCATGTGTAGATGCCAGTTCAGTGTAGGCAACTTCAATGTCCTTGGCATGCTGAAGTTCCCGCTCTTTGGTCTTTTCTTTTTCAGCTTTGATCACTCGGTTCCGTTGATAGATTGTGATCGGATAGATTAAGGATATAAACAATAATCCATAAATCAAGTAGGCCCACCAGGTTCTGTACAAAGGAGGTAAGACCTCAAAACTATAACTTGTTGGTTCTGTCCATTGTCCAGCCACATCTTCAGTCGGTCCAGTGAAGCGAGCTTTTACCTTAAAAGTATATGTACCTTCCTGAATATTACCAAAGTTGGCAGTAGTTTTCTTGAGCACTGGACTCCATTTCTCATCATACCCTTCCAATATATATTGGTACTCTATAAGAAATGGTCTAGCGAGTTCATCAGTCCCGAAATCTATGTTGATGTCGTTATTCCTATAGGGAAGGACAAGATTCTGTGGCAAAGAGTAAAAACTAGAAATACTGTCGAACTTGATGCCTTTAAATTTATCCTTCAAGTCTGCTCTCTCCAAGTCAGTCAACACATTACCATATACCATCAATTCCTCTGTGGTACGGGGAAAGGTATTAGTGCTCGCGCCTCGGCCTAACTCATAATCCTTGCTCAAGCTATGCCAGGAAATGACCTCTTCACTAAGTCTAAGTTCCTTAATCAACACTGCCGGTTGGGCATGATTCCTCTTTAATGCCTTATAATCAAAGCGGACTAATGCCGTTTTATTGTTTCCCGTTCCAGCCCAAAGAATTCCATTTTGATCCACGTACATTCCATTTTGTCCATCGGAAAGATCCTTTACCGGAAAACCAGTATTGGAATTAAAAATCTCAATATTTCTAAGTGAATCTAGTGGCTGCCCCTCTTTTGGCCCATCAAAGATTGCAATGCCAAGGTTGGTGCCCACGGCCATTTTTCCCTCAGGTAATTCTGCGATTTGGAGAATGACATTATCCGGAAGCCCTTGAGAAGTAGTGAATGTCTGAAATAAAGAAACTGAATCTTCCAGCATTGCTTTGTAGTCTTCCAGATCAGTCACCTTTTCGATCTGTTGAATTTTTTCAGAGCTCAGAATGCTCAGCCCATTTTCAGTACCGACCCATAGATTTCCCTGTTGATCCTTCACAAGGCGGATAACCGCATCATCTGCAAGACCTTGCTCGGAAGAGAAATTAGTGAAGCTATTCCCATCAAACCTGCTTAAACCCCCATCAGCTGCACTGAACCATAACTTTTTGAAATCATCTTCTACTATGCCTAAAATCACGTCACCTACTAAACCTTGATGAGAAGTATAGGTGGTAAAACCATCCCCATCAAACATACTCACTCCGCCACCGTCAGTACCAAACCAGAGATTTCCTCGATAGTCTTCTGTGATATTATATACTTCATTCGCCGCCAATCCCTGTGTCGTTGTATAGCTTGTAAAGCCTTCACCATCATACATACTGACTCCGCCCCCGCCAGTACCGAACCATAGCTGATCTTTTTGATCCCGAAAACTGCTACTTACGATTTCACTGGCCAGACCCTGAGCTGAAGTATAGGTCGTGAATTTTTGCCCATCAAATTGGCTAACTCCACCGCCGGCAGTTCCAAACCACAAATGACCGTCTTTATCCTCTACAGTGCTCAGAACTATGATATTCCCTAGGCCTTGAGATGCTGTAAAATTGGTGAAACTTTCTCCGTCAAACCGACTTACTCCGCCCCCATCGGTACAAAACCAAAGTTTGCCATTCGCGTCAATCACGATATCTAAAATACTATTGCTGGCAAGGCCCTGTTCGCGGGTATAAGTAGTCATCTTAGTTCCATCATACCTACTTGCACCAAGTTCTGTAGCGAACCAGAGTACTCCATCGCTAGTTTCGACAATCGTCCTTATCACCATACTGGCAAGTCCGTCTTCTTTTCTGAGAGTTTTGAAAACATTGCCATCATACCTACTGACTCCACCACCTATCGTCCCAAACCAAATAATACCAGAATGATCAACTTTTATACTTCTGATTCTATTAGAAGGTAGCCCTTCAGATATCGTGTAATTAATGAAAGACTGTCCGTCGTATTTGCTAGCCCCCCCTCCATTTGTTCCAAACCATAAGTTGCCTGCCTGATCTTGTGCAATACTGATCACTACGTCATCAGCTAATCCATCAGCGGAAGTAAAAGTTGTAAAGTTCTTGCCGTCAAATTTGCTGACACCTCCACCGTAGGTACCAAACCAAATATTACCTTCTGCGTCTTCAAAAATGCTAAACACCGCATCATCTCCTAAGCCATTTTCTGTTGTATAGCTAGTAAAAACACTCCCATCATACCTGCTGACTCCGCCACTGGCAGTACCAAACCATAATAAACCTTTGCTATCTTCTAATATCGCTCGGACTGTATTTCCGGCCAACCCTTGTGAAGTAGTAAAATTGGTAAATAGAATCCCGTCAAATCTGCTGACACCACCTCCATTGGTACCAAACCAAAGGTGACCTCTACGATCCAACATGGCACTATTAACCGCATCCAATGCCAGTCCATTGTCGGTAGTGAAGTTTTTGAATTGAGAAAGACCACCATCACCTTGTATATAGGGCACCCCAGAAGTATTACTGATTATTTGATCATTTTCATCGGTCAGGTAGGGCAAATGCTGTGAAGTGGGAGGCTCTAAATTAATCATCGTTAAAGTGCCAGACTCATTAATATGCGCATAAGACCCTATAGATTGGTTAGGGACTTTAATGGTAATCGGCTTAGGTACATCCGAAAGATTGATCCGAATCGGCTGAAGAGTATCTGATAGATCACTTAGAGAAAACTGATGGGGTAATGATAAAGCGGTAGTTGCAGGTGCAGGTTTGCTGTCCTGCCTATGAGCACAGGAAAAAAGAAATAACACGCTTCCCACAAAAAAGAGAAAGTTTTTCATTGCAAAAACTCAAGTTGGTTTGAATCTGTAGACCCAGATATTCAAAAAAGATTTTCAAAAGGTAAATATATTTTAAACCATATAAAACGCTTTTCAAAAAACAATTTTTGTACTTTTTCAATAAATACGCAAATACTTTCCAATTTCAAAAAGCGCCTGATTTTAGCTCAATTCTAATTATTCACAACTATTGAGATTTGAAAAGTCCAATTTTGAGTAGAAAAATAAGAAGCTTTAGTTTTTAAAAAAACACGCTCTAACATGGGTTTATTCATGAACATGAACATAAAAAATGGAGTATCTATTTGACAGCCTCAGTCACAGCATATCCCGAAACTCACTAATAATTTGGAATAAAAATATAGAATTCAGTCCACGAATCTTCACCCTTCTCTTTATCTCCCACTTGACTACTCACAGTCAATTCGCCACCATGTACTTTCACTATATCATAACTCAAAGAAAGCCCTAATCCAGTACCAAGACCAGTAGGTTTAGTAGTAAAAAATGGCTGGAAAATTTTTTCTTTTACTCCATCAGGCATACCAGTCCCATTGTCTTTCACTCTGATCTCTATCCCCCTGTTTGTCCTCTTAGAAGACAACCAAACTGTAGGCTTATAGCTACTGGAAAGGCTGACATCACCGAAGTCATCCACTTGCTTTTTCCGTTCGGAAACTGCATAAAATGCATTATTCACCAAATTCAGTATTACTCTTCCGATCTCTTGAGAAACTACTTCTACCATACCAACTGCCTCGTCCAAGTCAGTTTCCATGCTGGCGTTAAATGACTTGTCTTTTGCTCTCAGTCCATGATAGGATAGTCGAAGGTATTCATCCGCGAGTTCATTGATATCAGTTAGTTCTTTTACTCCAGAGCTACTACGACTGTGCTGAAGCATGCCTTTCACGATGGCATCAGCTCGTTTACCATGATGAATTATTTTCTCTTCATTGGCCATTATATCACCAACAATCAACCTGATTTCGTCTAGATCTCCCTTAACTAATTCGTCTTTTAATTCGTCTAGAAGTTCCTTATTTAATTCAGAAAAATTTGTGACAAAATTCAAAGGATTTTGAATCTCGTGAGCAATACCCGCTGTAAGCTCTCCAAGTGAGGCCATTTTTTCAGATTGAATAAGCTGGGACTGCATTGCTTTGAGCTCATGCAGTGTTTTCTCCAGCGATTCTTTTTGGGCTGTGAGTTCCGCCGTGCGTTCAGCCACCTGGATCTCAAGTGCATCTTTACGCTTTTGTGAATTCTTAAATTCAATTTCCTTCTGTATGGCCTTTATCCTCTCTGTCTCTAAGGCTTTGCGTTGCTTTCTACTTATAATAAACTGAGCCACCAGCCAGATCCATGCAAATGCGCCTGCGGTACCAAATAAGCTTTCCCAACTATGATAAAACTCCGGTGCAACTAGCCTGGTAAGGTCCTGAAAAATATGTACAAACACCACAGGAAAAAATGCATATACAAAAGGCTTAAGCGGCGCAAATACTTGTCGATTATATGCTGCATACACCACATATAAATTAATACAATGAGCCACCCAGCGCATCACTCCATCCGTTCTTTCAAATACAATTTGGATAGCCAAAAAACAGCAGGCTGCAATTAAGCTTTTTAGAAATAATCCTTGCCATTCAGGAAAATGCTCTTTGGTTTGGGCATGCGTTTGAAGAAATCTAAAGGCAATGATCAGTAGTATAAAATCCATTTAAACAGGGCTTGCATTAAAAATAAAAAACTAAGCAATAGGCAAAATAAGAATAATTTCAGGAGATCACACTTCTATCCCATACAGAGATTAATTTCTGGGAGTACTCACTATTCCCAATTTCATTGGTGATGATGGGCCAGCCGGTGTTTCTTGAGGATATCCTCGCCGAAGTCATTTCCATTCTCTCTCCAAATCGTATGAATGTGGTTGGCATTATCAAGAAAGCCTACATTGTCGTATTCGATGATGAAGTCCGGACTATGAATCATGTAATAATGAGCTTTCATAGGCTCGTAGCTCCCGATCCAATTAAAATAAACTTCATCCATACCGCGTGCATGAAGAATTGCCAAGTATTCCTCCGCTTTTGGATGGTCTAGGTTATTGACATACTCCTCTATCAGGTAATGAAGAATTTTCTGTTGCTCAGGATTCAATTCTGATCCTTTTATACCTCTATACTCATTTATCCATTGATCTCTACTTGGACTGGTGAGGATATCTCCGGGTACTTTTTCACTTAACGTTGCCTTAGCTTTTTGGGCATCATCTAGTGTATTAACTAACCAAAATCCATAATCCTCCTCTTTACTCAAAGGCCGCAAACCTGCGTATTGGGTCACTTCCACTACTGCTGGATCAGAACCAAGGAAAACTGGTGTCATCGAAAATTCGTCTCCTGAAACTGTCAAATTGATAGAAAGATGATGTCCTTCGAGTTTCAAACCCCAACTATCATCAACACTGGGATCACCGAGAATCGCAACGACATAATTCCCATAATCCCAATCCAGTGTACGGATCATCTTGATGGTTTTTTCATTCATCTGCTCTCTCTGATAAGCGATCTCCATGATTTCATGCAAAATATCATCGACTTGCATAATGGTGAAGACTTTCAGATATCCTTGAGAACTGAAAATCGTACTGAGCACCCGATGGAATTTTATCTTGCTCTCCTCCGATAGATCCCCAAACTTCACCCCACTTCTTGGAGCTAGTCCGATAGGAAGATTCGTCCATTTTGTGCGTAAACTGTCTGCAAAGTCAAATTGAATAGTGGCCTTTTGATCACTTGGCAATGTCTGTACAAAAGCTGTAGTCACTTTAGCCAAGTCTCCGGCAGTTTGAGCAAGCAAAAAGTGACATGATATAAAAGCAAGGAAAACCAGGAAAATAGATTTAGACATAGGGAGCGTATTTTGGGTAGTAAAGGGAAATCATAAAATCAGTGTCAAACCGATCGGGTATTAATCGGTTTGACACTGATTATTTTGAAAATAGATTCTTGCTCTAGGTACTAAGGGCCTTATTTTTCCTTTGAAAGATTACCCTACCATTCCTACCATAATTTTGAACCCACCTGTGGCAAAATTCGGAAGATCTCCTGCAGTAGCTTGTCCTTCGTCCGAACCCATTGATTGTTGAAGTGACTCTGGATTTTCAAAATATAGTTCTGCAAGTCTGTAGTATGCTGGTTTTGACCCATCAGCTTCAGGAAGAAACTTGGTAACTTCAGCTTTAACTACACCTTGAATTTTACCTACAAGAGGCATGTGAGTAGATGCATAGTAACTTTCAAAAGCTGCTGGATCTTCTGGATGATTGTATAAAACGGTTAATTTGATCATGATTTTTATAGTTAAAATATGAGTTTATTTAATTTTATATAGGTAAGGTAATAGTAAATTCTGAGCCCAACCCTTCTGTACTATTCACTTCAATATGCCCACCATGAGCCTTGACGATATCATAACTCAAAGACAAGCCAAGCCCTGTCCCAGAACCAGCCGGTTTGGTAGTAAAGAATGGTTGAAAGATTTTATCTTTCACTGAGTCTGGGATTCCATTTCCATTGTCTTTTACAGAAATCTCGACTCTGTTTTCAATCCTTTTGCTGCTGATAATTACCATTGGTTTGAAGCCTTCCGCCCGATTGCTATCGGGAGCTGATTTGGCCTTCACGTCGACTGCATAGAATGCATTATTCACCAAGTTCAAAATCACCCTGCCGATATCCGAAGCCACTACACTTGCCTTTTGTAATTGTGGATCAAGGTCCAGTTTAAAATCGGAATTAAAGCTTTTTTTCTTGGCTCGAAGACCATGGTAGGAAAGACGGACAAACTCATCTAGCAAGGCGTTCAGGTCTGTAGGAGCTTTTTCTCCTTTGTTCGTCCTACTGTGCTCCAGCATTCCTTTGACAATCGCATCTGCTCGCTTTCCATGTGAGTTGATTTTAAAAAGGTTTGCTTTTAAGTCTTTGCCAATAGCTTTAGCCTCCTCTAAGTCTCCATTTTCCAATTCCTCGTTCATTTCCTCCACTAATTCTGCGCTTAATTCTGAAAAATTATTTACAAAATTCAGCGGATTCTGTATTTCATGAGCTATTCCAGCAGTCAGTTCTCCAAGAGAGGCCATTTTTTCGGACTGAATAAGTAGGGCCTGTGTGGATAAAAGTTTATCATATGCTGATTCTGCAATCTCCCTTTGAGATCGAATCTCTTCTTTTTGGAATTGAAGCAATCGATTTGCTTTTTGCTTCCCAAGGTTGTTTCTATAGAGGTAGATACTTATAATAACAAACATTATTAAAGCCACCAATGAAGCAATTATGATAATCTTTTGGTTAAATACAGCAGCATTTTTTAGTTCTGTATCCTTTTGCAAAATCTCAATTTCAGCTTCCTTTTTGTCTAATTGGAATTCGAATTGAAGCTGCTGAATCATTTTCTCTGTACTAGTTTTTGCAATATTTTCCTTTACAGATTTAACATTTAACTCATTTTCATAGGCAGCCCTATAGTCTCCTATTTGAGCATGGGATTCTGCCATATTTTGATAAATCTCTACCAACTCTTTCTTAGCATCAGTTTCTATTGCCAGGATTTCTGCTTTTTCTAAACTTCTTATTGCTCCTTCAAAATTCTGCTGTAATTTCTGTGTTTTGGCCATGCCTATTAGGCTCTGAGTCAATTCAAATTTTGCCTCAGACTTTTCGGAAATTTCTATTGCTCTATTATGAAATTCATAGGCTTTTGGGAAGTTTCCCAGAATTGAATTAATCTCTCCAAGTTGCGTCAGAGGAAATGTAGCATCTATAGTTCCATCGCAAAATGCCAAAGCTACTTCATGATAATAGGTTGCGGAATCGTATTTGGATTCCATAAAGTAAACTTCACCAATATTCATCGCTGTTATGGCCATACCTATTTCCATATCGATCTCTTCAAATACTTCAAGTGATTTTTTGAAATTAGTCAACGCCTCATTGATTGTATTTGGATTACTACTATAGACTGTCCCTATATTATTGAGAGAAGTACCAATTCTTAATTTATTGTCAAGCTGTTCAGAAATTTTTAGTGATTCAAAATGGAGTTCCAGTGCCTTGGTATTATTTCCCATTTTAAAATAAATAGAACCAAGATTGCTTAGAATATTGGCTTCACCGGTTTCATCCTGAATCTCTCTAAAAAACTTCAGCGCTTCCTGAAAACTTAAAATGGCTTCTTGAAAGTCTCCGAGTTGGGAATAGGCTCTTCCCTTGGCATTGTAACCATCGGCCAATCCCTTTTTATAATTTATTTCAGTCGAGAGTTGGATTCCCTTATCAATATATTGAATGGCCTCTGTTATTTCTGAGCCTAATAGTTCTAGCCCTAAATCTAAATACTGGTTGACTTTTAAGCTGTCATCCTTTGATTCTCTAATAGAGCTTAATAAGCTATCTGCCCGAGAAGTTTGTGCTTCACTTTCATTTAAAAGAGAAAAAGAAATCAGTAATAAAAAGAAGTACTTATTGATAGTCAAAAATCGATTCATATCACCTTTGTAAATGCTAATTGATAAGCCTTGTTCAGATTGGTAATACTCTACTTTTTACCCCTTTCGTTAAAAGGCTTCGCTTTTATTAAAAATAAACAAAACTCATATGATGAACTTGTTATGAATTTTAATTTAAGAAAAGAAACGTATGAAATACTATCCCATACGTTTCTAAAAAGGTATTTCTCAATTATTTAGGGCTCTTTAATCACATTGACCGATTTAATTCCTTTCACGGTATTGATGTGAATAATATATAGACCTATATGCATCTGTGAGAAGTCTAATTGAAGTCGACTTTCATTTTCATTCCAGATTTTTGGCATTTGCTGGACTCTTCCCATTGCGTCCAAAATAATTAATGAGAAATCTGATGGTTCTTCTATAACCAGACCTTTTAGGTTAAGATTTAGGACGTCTCTGACAGGATTAGGATAGGCTATAAATTCAGTTGATATCTCTTCTTCTTCTTGAAGATTGGACATTCCTTCAGATAAGACTATCTCCGTGTTCGTTTGGTCTAGCAAAGGAACCTGTCTGGCGTTTTCAAAATTTGAGACCATTGGGCGGATAGCTATAGCCTGTGATACCCAATTCTCACCTAATGAGGCAGTGGCACTTAAATCCCCTGTTGCTCCTGGTTCACTTTGTATAAAGTAGGCCATCATGTTAGAGGTTAATCCTTGCTGATCATTTGGATCATCGTAAACCTCAATGGTACCTGCTGGCGCTGTCCATGTTGCGTTTTTCTTATTTGAGTAGAATAGCATCACCATGCTGTTGCAATCAACAGTAGTAAGAGATGGTGCAGTAGCAATAAATCCTTGAGAACCAGATGCTCCGCTAAATGCTACAATTGGACCATCAGGATGTTCTACATCTGCTCCACTTATTCGTGTGATGCCCATCGTCCATTTTGGAGATTGATTAATTCTGAATTCATAATTCTCCGGCTCATTGTTATCCTTCACCACTTTGTAGAACGTAACCATTGCCACCTGATTTTCCTGGTTCACTCGCTGGATGCGAACCCAATTTTTATCAAGTGGGTTGACAGAAGGTGCTGCGCCTTTTTCAAACATCAATCCGACAATTAACAAATCTCCGACTTGCGTATTCGCTGGCTTTTTTATTCTTGCTGGATTACTTGTATTTCCTGCCCCCATTGCCGTTTCAAAACCTTCCATCACTGGAGCCTCATTGATACAGCCTACTATGAGTAATGCTTTAGATTCTGTACTGGCTGAATTGTAATTTTCATTTCCAATAAAGGTTGCTATTACCTGATAGGTACCCGGGAAAGTTGGAGCAAAAGAAGTAGGCCCATAACTTGTTTCACCAACTCCCAAATATTCTATCGTGATCAGTGTAGGGTCTAACAGATCCTCAACGCCCCCGATTCCGTAGGCAGAAGCAGTTGCCTCTATTGGACCTTCATTATATTCAAATCTTCCTCCCGTTACAGATACCGTAGGAGTTGCTTTCTCCACGGTCAGCAAACCTTTGGTGACGCTCTCAATGCTATAATTTGAAGGATCAACAAAAGTAATTGTAGGGTCAATCTCATAAATTCCAGCATCTATTAATCCATCAGTAATTACATATGGATTACTATCCTTAAGAAGAGAATAAGAGATGGAGCTAATTACAGATTCTTCGTTATCCTCGAGGGTCACTAGTACTCCTTCTGGATCACGGAAACTGGTGCTGATTTTAAACCCATCAAATTCAGTTTTGTATGCTGGAGCTGCTTCGCCATACTTAGTTAAATCTGGATCTGCAGAGGTAGCAGCAGTTAAAGGAGCTGGAGTAATAGTAAGATCTGCCGGCAGATAGGATACAGTAAAGTTTCGTGATTCATATGTTCCTGGAATAATGAAATGATTACCCACATCTGTTCCTGTGACCATATTCACAGAGAAGAATTCCAGGTTGAAATCATTATCATCTTCACCAATTTCTTCACCAAAATCATAATATTTTCCGATGACTTCATTTTCACCTTCTACCGCAAATTCTAGGTCATTTTCTCCAAAAATCACCAAGCTATTAGCTTCCTCTTCTTCTCCTTCACCTCCGGTGCTATTGATAATTGTCCTTGAATTGATAATGGTTCGCCCATTAATCATAGTCCGTGCATTGATGAGGACACGACCATTAATAAGGACTCTTCCGTTGATCATAGTCCGTGCATTGATCATGGTTCGTGCATTAATCATTGTCCTTGCATTTATGCTGACAGATTTCAGTTCCTGATTCAGTGGATCTTCCAGGTAATCAAGGAATGAAGAGCCAGGAACATCGAATGCAGAATTAATGATCGGTCTGCCATTAAGGATGGTTCTTGCATTGATGATGGATCTCGCATTGATGATAGTGCGACTACTTACCATAAAGCTTTTATTGATTAAGCTACTTTTGTTGATAATCACCCTACCGTTAAAAATACCCAGTGGGAGACTATTGTCACCTTCTCTTTTGGCCAATTCCAGATCCTGCATATACTGAGTAATAATGCTGTTCTTCAAACCCGGAACGTCATTTATTTTCACCACGCCTTCAGCTTCAATGAGATCCTCAGGAATAATGACTTCATAATTTATAGCATCACTGATGGACTCGCCGTATTCCAAGGCTAGTTCGCCAACCAAGTCAACAGGTTTGATGGTAATTGACAATGATTCCACAGTAATAATTCCCGGTCCATAATTCCCGAAGGCATCATTTGTTCCGTCGTAAAAAAGAGTCTCATCCTCTTGCAAAACACCTACATAATTGTAGAAATCCGAGAAAGTAACACTTGTTTGAGCGTGAGAAGCAGTAATTATATAAGTCCCAACCTCTGCCAAATCTCCACTGATCGGACTAGCTAGCGTAACAAGCTGTAAAGAAGGGTCTGGGTTTTCGGGATCAAGAGTTAGACCAACTTCTTCTAATGTAAGATCACTTAACTCCCAATTGCTATCCACTCTTTCATATACACTTGCAGAAAATGGCTCTATAACTTGAGCATACTTTTTAGTCACATCGTCTGCTCTGATGGCAATAGTCTTTTTAACTATACCAAAGAAATATTCCGGACCGGCAGTTCCTCCATCCAATTCGCTATCAGAAATAGCATTATTTACCACCGTGACACCTGGATTTCCTTCAAAAAGAGGCACTGTTACTTCCAAGTACCCAAATCCAAATTCATCAACTCCATAAATGGCAACTAGCTGTTCTTCTCTCAAATAAACATTCGAGCCCTCATAGAGATTAGTCCCTGTTATGATCAATTGAAATTCAACCTCTCCAGGATTTATACCTTCATCATAAACCAATTCTATGTTGTCTGGATTAGGAGCGGCTAGTGTGAGCAATGCTTTATCAGCCCTAACAAGTCCAGACCCAGATTTGAAATCATCTCCGGATTCATGCATGTCTTGGGCGGTAGTTTTAAGTACTCGGCGAATGTCTTCTGGTAAACTGGCACCTACTTCACCAACCCAATCTGTTGGTTTGGTTTCAGGATAATATTTAACTCGTGCTTGCTTCACTAAGGCAGCAATGGCGGCAGCATGGGGAGCTGCAGCTGAGGTGCCATAGAAGTTTGGAAAATCATCCGCTTCCAGATTGGGCGCACCAAAGTTTACGGTGGTATTCACCCCATTTGGTGCAGTAAAATCTGGCTTACTTCGGATTACGCCATTGGTTGTCGTTCCTCCTCGAGAAGAGAATGAGGCAACTGTGAACGGCGCAGTTCCGCTTGGAACCAATTCAGGATCAAATCCAAAAACAGAAGTGTTGGCATACAGCACGGCTCCCACAGTCATGGCGCCTTCTGCATTTGCATGGCCTACAATTGAGGATGCGTTGATTCCATTGGGATCATTTGGGTCAAGTTCACCTCTGTAAACAATATACTTGAACTTAATCCCCAAATTGGACTCCATGTCAAGACAACTTTCACATTCCCTAGCAATCAAAAGTTCAATGGTGGTTGGTTGCGATATGGTAAAAGAAAGAATTTCTATAGGGTCACCATTTGCATTGTTTCTGTTAAAACCATACAAAGGAACACCAAAGTCTTTTAGATAAATATCCAGATCATACAAGCTACCACCCTGGTCAATTGAATAGAGCGGATCATCCCATTGAAGAGCAATCATGTAAACCGCAGGACCATTTTTACCAGGAAAAACGTTTATTGATTGGGTTGTATTTCCATTGGTAAATTGATGAACTCGGCCACCACCCCATGTGCCACTATTCAAAGGCAATTGGATATTTTGGTCTATCGTAGGGGTAAATAAGCCCTCAAAACTATTGCTGCCAAAATTACCCGCGGAAGTGAAATAGGACACTCCATTAGCCGTAACTTCATTTACTGCTTTTGCCACTTTACCGTCGCTAAAAGTAGGCTCAGTCATATAGGATATATCGTCTACTAAAATATCACTTCCTGCTGCAGCCATATCCCTAATTCCTTGGGCAAAATCACTTGCAGTGAGAACTCCAGTCCTAAAACCAAGTTCTGCGCCTGGTGCGACATCATGAATAATCTGCATCATCGCACGACCTTCGTCAGTACCAGTCCCAAATCGACTTGGCATATCTCTTAAAAAATAGGTGCTAGCAGGTAAATCTCCATTGGAAATGTCGTTAGCCAGTGTATTGACTCCAGCATCTGTTCGGGTGGCATAACTATCTGAAAGAACTCCGATTTTTATACCAGTTCCGTCTATAGGTTGATCCCCTTCAAAGTGAGAATACCCAGCTCTTACTAAATTTGATCGCATAACACGGTCGCCTTGAGTGGTGGTAGCTCCTTTATTGGCGACAGGTGGAATAGCAGGCCGAACGTGATTTATGGTTTCAGGAAATTGATTTAATTCCAATAACTTTTCTATTGGGAAAAAGCCTGCAATAATCAAGGAATTTGGATCTTGCTTTAGTTCATCCTCTGTTGGAGTGACGAATCCTAAATTTTCAAGAATCACTTTGGCTTCACCAAACTTATCTCTCATGTATATTACTTCGATCAAAACTTCGTTTCCATCGATATAAAATACTTCGTTTGATTCTACTATTTGCCCTTGATTGAATATTTCATGAAGGGCACTTAATTCTGAACCGATGAGTTCATATACTTTTCCTTGGGTACAAATCCCGAAGATTTGACGATCGTTTACCGTCACTTTGAAATTTTCTGCGCTTCCACAATTACCATTTGCTGAAACTTCAATTTCATCACCATCAGTCACTAAAACTGATTCAGGAGTTTCAATGATTTGGCCATTTCGAGTAAATATCAAATCCCCAAAATCCACATTTACAAAATCATTTAGATTTGCAATAGCTGAATTCCCACCATTTTCTGTACTACAAAGAACCGCATCTACAACGGATAAAGCTGGTGGGGTAATCAAGTTGACACCAAGCGTACATTCGGTAGGTGCGCAAGCTCCAATGTTGTCAATTTTAACTGATACACTCCCTGATCCTGTCCAATTTACATTTATAGTGTTAGTTCCTACTCCAGAAGTGATTTCCCCATCTCCTGTTAAAGACCAAATGTATGAAAGAGACCCAGCTGGCACGGTGTAGGAAGCAGAAGATCCAGCGCAAACCTCAGTCTCTCCTTTAATGGTACATTCTGTATCAAAGTCAATTACTTCTGATGCAGCTTGAACAGAGGCGCTTTGGCTACCAACTGACTTGCCGTTTAAAGAAACGACGCGCGTGTGGTATGGTGAACCGTTAATACTGGAAGCTGAATTTCCTTCACCCCAATCCTGTGCTTTGGCGATGTGACCACCCCAAGCAATAACCGCCGTATTATTTGCCCCATTACTAGCGTTGACTGAAAAAGTTATACTTAATCTAGTGATGGTACTAGAAGAGGAACTTATCTCCTGAAGCACATAGCGGATTTCATTAAATGTCCCGCCATAAATAGCTATTCTCCTTTCCTGTGGAGCAAGTTCATTAAAACTTGTGAAAGGTTGGGGAACACCATTAGGAGTTGGGATAACAGCATAATTTGGGTTTCCAGAGATTGGAATGACCTCTTCACAGATTCTATCGAAACTGGTGATATAGTCGATCGCATATTTATTGTCCTTACTTGTGTCCCACTCAATTTCTACCGTATGACTGCCGGGTTTTAACTTAGAAATAGTAAGACGATAAGGAATGGATTGTCCCTCATAGAAATGGCTATTGCCAGAATTTGAATTTCCAGAGGACCAGTTTACTGGGCTGATAGGGTCGCTATCAAATCCGCCGTTTTGGCCTTGTTCCAATTTTACATTTTGGGCAAAGGTGAAATTTGATATGAGCAATAAAATAAAAACGAGCCCCTTAGTGACAGAAAGTGATTTTTTCATCATGGCATTTTAAGTTTAAAGAATTAAATATTAATTAGAAATTATATGGTTTTTGATAGAGTCTAAAATCAAACAAAAAGTATCAAAAACTACTTTTTTCTGCTGTCGAAAGCAGAAGAGTACTAACAGTATATACTCCTAAAATAACCAAAAATAGGTTGCCAAAATATTAAATATCAAATATTTACAATTATCTGCTATGAATAAAAACGTCGTTACTGAAAATATATAATTGATTGACCCCTATGAACTTTAACTATTTAGCCCAATATTAAAATGTATATGAATATATTATTATTGAAAATTAAAATTCCAAGAGTAAACTAAACTATATAGATTTTAATGGTTTTTATAAAGTGATATTAATAAAGCCAATTCTTATATAGCTAGTTGATGATTGGGGATTATTCTAGCAATTTTCGGATTAAACGAATGCCAGTTATTTGGTATTTATTCTATGAGGACTTTAGGTGCATTAGGTATATAAACCATAGCAAGTCTGCCACAACTTCTCCACCTAATTGAGATTTTGGAGTTTGCGTGAAGTTTGAAAATCAAGAATTCACTAAAGTGGCAATTGAATAAACAATGTAGTTCCTTCTCCTTCCTTTGATTCCACCTTCAACTCCCCTCCATGCGCCTTGACGATATCATAACTCAAAGACAAGCCTAAGCCTGTTCCAGACCCAGTTGGCTTGGTGGTAAAGAAAGGCTGGAAGATCTTTTCTTTAATGTGATCAGGGATTCCGGAGCCGTTGTCTTTTACAGAAATTTCTACCCCTAAATCCCCTGAAGGGGACTTGATCGCCTTCGTTTTGACGATTACTGATGACTTGTCCTAGAATAGGTTTACACAAAACGTAAACTATGAAAAGACAGCAAAAGAAGATAAGAACAGGTGGTTCTTTGAGTTGGGAAGAACGGGAAGCCATGATCAAAGAATTTTTGACTGGTAAGTATCTTAAAAATGAGTTGTGGGAAAAATATACTGGTCAAGATAAGGGGCATGGTCAGCTTTTGGACTGGATGAGAAAACTTGGCTATATTTCCGATGACAGGGAACTAGGTCCTGTTAAATCTTTTTATCCAACTTCTTTACCATTGAGCCATTCAAAGAACATAGATGATCCCATTGCACTTCAGCGCCGTATTAAGGAATTGGAAAAACAG
>NZ_FOKK01000004.1:0-191596 GCF_900112005.1 Algoriphagus aquimarinus
GCAGAATTGGTGAACTCCAATAAGTTGAAGGATTCTAACGCCATAGAAGGAGAAGTTACATTTATAGAATATGAATCCGCTGAAGGAGTAACGGCAACCCAGATCTATCGAACGTTTGAGATCCAGTTAGTAAAGGCTGGTTTTAAGCTTGTTTTTTCGTGTCGCTCTGCTGATTGCGGAAATATGCCTATGCACTTTGTGCGTAACTATATCGATGGAAGTGAGGATTTGGGAAATTCTATGGTTGAGAAAAAAGGATCTTTCATCGTAGCTACTGGATCTCATGAAAATGAAACCTATTATGTCATCATCGTTGTGGGAGAAAATTCACACGAAAAGATGTCTAGGTATGTAATAAATATCATCAAGCAGGAAAATCTTGATACCAATAAAGTGGATGTGGCTTCAGTATCAGATAAAATTAAGATGGAGGGAAGCTATGCGTTTTATGGGATTCAATTTGATCTCAACAGCGCTGTACTCAAACCTGAAGCCGATGAATCCTTAGATTTAATGGCCGATTATCTTGCTAGATTTTCAGATTTAAAAGTGTTAATCGTGGGCCACACCGACAACTCTGGTGAATTCGAAATGAATAAGGTGCTTTCTGAAAAAAGAGCGGAGGCGGTAGTTAGTGTGTTGATTTCTAAGTATAAGATTGATAGAAAAAGACTTACCCCCGTAGGAGTGGGAATGGCTTCTCCAAAAGCCAGTAACGCAAATGAAGAAGGAAAATCAATAAATAGAAGAGTAGAAATAGTTTTGAAGTAGCTCTTAATTGCCAGTAGTTCTTCCAAGGAATAGCTTGTGTGCAATTTAATTCTGGTATTAATGTTCTCAAGGGATGCTTGTAATACCTCTCATACAGAAAACTCAAAAGGCATGAAGTCATTGAAAAAGTGGCGTATGGAGAACTTCCTGAAATGCAACCTTAAGAAGAGGAGTACTCTCTACTGACATCTGGTAAAGTGAATTTAGGGAATGTTATTGAGTTAGGACGTTCTCTTTTGTTTCCTATTAAATAGTTAAGATTTCCTGCCTTAGTATTTTAATAGTTTCCGGAGTTTTGCTCTCCCACTCATCATAATTCTTTATTTTATAATATTCAAATAGGGCAACTGAACTTTCCTGAATGATCTTAACATGGATTTAACTAGGAGTAAATTTTTAATCAGAGAGCAGATTAGACTGTTTTATTTATTACATGCTATGAGCTTACTCCTTAGTATAGAATTAGATAATTCCGAGATTCAAGTTGCCTTTGTCGCATGATTTTACCTGATTTTATACGTTTTTACTCCATTTTTTAATTCTTACTAAGTTCTGATTTAGTGTCTCTGCTTCACGATTTTTTCATTTTTTGATAACGAGTAGCGTGCTCAAAATACCTCATTAGCTTTCGTCCTTTGCGGTATGAAAAAGCCACCTTTATTTCTCTTGCTTCTGCTGTTGGGGGGATTTTGTTTGGGTCAGAATTCTCCTCAAACAGGTTATCAGCCAATTTTAGGAGAGAATCCAACACAAGCTAAGAATGTATACCTGCTCAGTTTAATTGAACAGATGCCCGAAGTGAAAAGCTTATTCGAAAAGGACTCCGAATTAGCGAAAGTCGCCTCCGCCAAGTTCGAGCGCTTATCTCAATCACTAAAGGATTGTGGCAAGGATGCAACCTGCTATCCCGCAGCATTGGGATTCACGGATCAGGAAATTGATTTGATTGCCGGCCGTATTGAGCAGCTTGCTAAGCAACACAGTTCATTATCATCTATTTCCATTGAGCATCTCGCACCATCAGGGATGTACCAGATGAATGCTTCTGACGATGCAGCACTCTTTTTGGCCAATGCCTGGAAGCAGGATGCCGCTGCCATTAACCATATCATAGCCATCTATGGTCGGGGAGAAAAGCCAAATTATCCTAAGATAGACTCATTGGGTATGAACCTGAACTCATCGACCTACCTAGCCAATATTCAGGCCTTAAGTGAATTGGCTTTGGTGAAATATGATGGCTCAAAGGTGTTCTATCAATTGACACTGGGCTATGCAATGGATGCACTTGCAATGGCCAGATTTGAAAGAGCAGGGGACTTCGAGCCCATGACGGAGCATGAAAATAAGGCTGCTTTGGAAGCAGCAAAAAACACAGTATGGGATCAGTTTGATTACCCCTTGATACTGATTCCTGGGGCAGGAACAGATAATTACCTAGACAGTCTCAGTTCAGGAGGGGTAGTGAGGAGCCAACTCGCATTTGATGCCTATAAGAAAAAGAAAGCTCCATTCATTCTGGTTTCGGGAGGCTTTGTACATCCATATAAAGTACTGCATAATGAGGCCATAGAAATGAAGCGTTATCTGCTGAAACTAGGCGTGCCCGAATCTGCCATTCTTATAGATCCACACGCGAGGCATACCACTACAAACATGAGAAATACCGCCAGAATCATATTTCGCTATGGATTTCCTACAGATAGACCTTCGATTACTGTGACTACTCCAGCACAAAGCGCCTACATCTATTCGGATGTGATGCATAACCGGTGCATGAAGGAGCTGGGCTACCATCCCTATTCCAATGGAAAGCGTCTCTCGGCTACGACTGCAGAATTTTATCCTATGATCACCTCATTTCAGATCGACACCGATGAACCTCTTGATCCCTAAGATGAATAAGCAGATTCAATTTCTTTTGCTCCTCATTGTTTCTGCTACCAAGATAAGCGCACAGGACATGTCCATTGTTCAAGTCCAAACCCTTCCAGAAGTAGGAGCAGCTCAGGGAGTTACTAAAATATCTGACCATGTTTATGTGTATGGCGACCGGGAAGTGGGCATGATGAGGAGCTATTCCCTTTCGGACTCCTTGGATTATACAGGTGAGGAATACCTGTTTACTGTGGACGGCAGAGACCATATCAATCATCCCACTGGCATAGCCTATGCCAAAGGTTTTCCAACCTTTATAGGGAATTCAATTCGAATGAATAAGGAAGGGACGCTTTGGAAAGCAATGATTTATGCCATCGATTGGGAAGGGTTTTTAAATACTAAAACTCTGGATGGAAATCTTTTGGCTACCATAGAAGATGATGCCTGTATCCAAGGGACTCGACCGGAATATGTGCGCTATAAGAGCAAAATGATGGTAGCTACTGCAGACTATGGGCCTACACGAAATGAGGTCAGACTTTACGACCCTGAAAAACTCCTTAACGCTAATAAGTCCTCCGATTCAGGAGTTTTAGTAGGAAAATTCACCTGCTCACCTTGGGTACAAAATCTACACTGGATAGCCGATGAAGGTGTTTTGGTTCTGATCCAAAACCAAATCGAAGGAAGGCTGTGGCGATTGACATACCTCGATTTGGAAGCTTCCCTGTCAGCAGGAAAAGAAGTAGTGCTTCAGCAGATTGACTTTGATAGAAAAGACGAGTTGGAAGGTTTCTGCCTTCTGAATCCCTCCTTGGGAATAGCAGTATCCTCTTCCAGAACCCAAAATGCCGCTTTGATCAAAATCCCTTAATTCTTAAAATTTAACTACATGATGAGAAAATTATTCAATGTGATCTTGGTATCACTACTTTCCATGGGCTTCGCATTTGCCCAAGGAATTGTAAGTGGTACTGTGACAGATCAGAATGGAAAGCCTTTAGACGGTGTTTCCATTCTGGAAAAAGGTACCAGTAATTATGATATTACTAATCCAGATGGAAGCTATCAGCTCAAGACCCAAAATGGAGCTGTATTGGTGTTTACTTTGATGGGTTACGGCTCCAAAGAAATGCCAGTAGGAAAACAGTCAATAGTTAATGTTCAGCTGATCTCGCAAGACCTTGATTTGGAGGAAGTAGTCGTGATCGGTTACCAAACTCTTCGTAAATCTGACTTGACTGGAGCGGTTTCCAATCTAAAAGCAAAGGATCTAAACTTGACCACTCCTACACTCGGTCAAGCACTGACCGGTAAAATTGCAGGGGTACAGGTTTCTCAGGTATCCGGCGCACCTTACGAAACTACTAAAATTAGAGTTCGAGGTATAGGATCTATCAACGCCAGTTCATCACCACTTTATGTGATCGATGGCTATCCGGCTGCCAATGATGTTTATATCAATCCTAATGATATTGAATCCATTGATATCCTTAAAGATGCAGCTTCTGCGGCGATTTACGGTTCCCGAGCTTCTGGTGGTGTAGTATTGATTACTACCAAAAGAGGTAAAGAAGGTAAAGCGCAGGTAGAGTTTGACTACCAGTCAGGGGTACAGCAGCTGGCTAAGAAAGTTGATCTGTTAAACTCTACAGAGTTTGTAGATCTTTTGATTGATGCGAGAAACAATAATTATAGAAATCTGATTGAAAATTCCGGAAGAACATGGACAGATGCTATGTATTCGGATTCCAACGGCACCAGAGTTTCCAATGTAGGAAATGCTGGAGGAGTAAGTATTCCGACTGATTTCTACGATTTTGCAAATCAACAGGCGATTGCACCAGAGTATGATACGGATTGGCAAGATGTGCTTTATAGAAATGCACATACTCAACGTTACAACCTTGCTGTAAATGGTGGAAATGAAAAGTCTCGCTACTTCCTTAGTGGTGGGTACCAACATCAGCCGGGTATTATTGAAACAACCAATCAGGATCGTTTTAACCTGCGACTGAATGTGGATTCCAAAGTAAGCGAACGCTTCAGAGTGGGTGCCAATGTGGCTTTTACTAGCAATATCAACCGTGAGGTGCAGGAAGGAAGATTTAATCAGGGACCTATTTTGGGTGCTTTGATCTATATGCCAATCTTCAAAGCCTATAACGAAGACGGGACTTTGGCCAAAAATGAAGCGGCTTCCCTTTCTTCAGCTTATGGCTTCCAAAGTATAGAAAATCCACTAGCCCTAGCCAGTGAGACCATTATTAGCCGTCGTGGACAACGAGGTACCTACAATGCCAATGCTAGCTATGATATTCTGAAAGGCTTGACTTTCAAGGCTAACTTGGGTATGCAGACATACTTTGAGAAGTATGAATTCTACAAGCCTACCAGCTTGAGTAGTGGTGCCAACCCACCTTATTCTGATCAGGCCAAAAATGCGGCTTACGCTACGGCACAAACCTATGATAGGAGAGATAAGTTGGGAGAATTTACTTTAGCTTACCTGAAGGATTTTAACAAGCATTCCATCAATGCACTTGCCGGATATACTGTGCAAGCTACCGATACGGATGTACTCAGTGTGACTTCAAATGGGTTTGAGAATGATAACATTCCAGAAATCACTGGGAAAGGTGCAGATCCAACCAATTTCCAAATGAATGGTGGCACTGGGAAAACCCAGACTCGATTGCTGTCTTACTTAGCCAGAGTTGGCTACAATTACGATAGCAGGTATTACCTGACTGCTTCTTTCAGACGGGACGGGTCTTCCAGATTTGGTCCGCTCAATAGATACGGCAACTTCCCATCTCTTTCAGCTGCATGGAATATTTCTAACGAAGATTTCTATAATGACTGGTTAGGCGAAGGTTCTTCTCTGAAACTCAGAGCAAGCTGGGGTCTAAGTGGTAACAATAACATCGGGGATTACAATTATGCCCAAGTGGTGTCAACTTCGCAACCCGTGGTATTTGGCAATGGCACCGTAGAATCAGGTGTTTATCCGCTGAATATGAGAGATCAATCCTTAGGATGGGAATCCACCAGCCAGTTCAACGTCGGTGTGGATACCGAATTTTTGAATGGTAGACTTTCTGTGATTGCTAATGCTTACCTAAGCCGTTCTTTTAATTTATTGCTTAACAGACCTATCTCTGCTATTTCTGGAGCTACCTCGGTACTGACGAATATGCCGGATTCCAAAGTAGAGAATAAAGGGTTTGATATTCAGATTGATGCAGCAGTGGTTTCCAAAAGTGATTTTAACCTGAACATCAGCGGTAATATTTCCCTTAACCGCAATAAGGTTTTGGATCTTGGGGATGCGAGTACTATTCTTTCCCGTGGTGCTGAGCGATCTTACCTGACACATATTACGACCACAGGACAGCCTATCGGAATGTTCTATGGTTTTAAAGTGGGTGGTATGGTAAGACAAAGCGATATGGATAACATCGCTGCTGATGATGCTGCTTATAATTCAGCAACTCAATCCTTTCCTGAAGGATATGAAATCAAAGGCCCTCCGAGATCTTTGGCTTCAAGTAATCCACTACGTCCAGGAGACCTCTACTTTGAGGATGTGAATGGTGATGGTATTGTCAGTGATGAGGACAAGACAGTGATTGGTACTCCTTACGCAGACTTCACCTATGGTCTTACCTTAAGCGGTAATTACAGAAGTTTTGACTTTGCGGTATCAATGAACGGTTCTCAGGGAAATGAAGTACTGGATGGACAGGATTACTACTTGTTTAATATGGAAGCTTCGGGAAATCAATATGCAGTCGTGGATGATAGATTCAGAAGCGAAAGCGAACCAGGCAATGGCTGGGTGTACAAGGCTTCAAGAGGAGGTACCCAAAGTAACAGTACCCGACTATCCACTTTCTACATTCAGGATGGATCATTCCTACGGATCACCAATATCACCGTGGGTTATAATGTAAAGCCAGAAGCTTTGCAGAAAATGAAACTTGCAGCTTTCCGCATATATATGGGAGTGGACAATGCTTTCACGTTTACCAAGTATTTAGGATACAATCCTGAGGTGGATTACAATGATGGCGCTAACCTAACTCCAGGAGTAGATTATGGTAAGTACCCACTGATGAGATCATACAACCTAGGTGTAAAAGTCACTTTCTAATCTGATTCCAAAATTGAAAATCATGAAAAAATACATCATCATATTTCTTACATTCATCAGCACGGTCGCACTTTTTTCCTGTGGGGAAGAATTTCTGGATCTTTCTGATCCCAATGCAGTTCCTGCAGGTGAATTCTTGCAAGCACCGGCCGATGTAGAGGCAGCTGTTAATGGTATCTATCAAGCTATTCGAAGCAATAGTGCACTGGGTGAAAGCAGCAGTGTTTATATCGACGAGCGAAGTGACGACATGGGCCGTAATGACAACCAGTCCAGTGCTGGCGAGCCTTTTCAGTTTACTGATTTCTCCATTATCCCAAGTAATACCTACCTGAAAAGTCACTGGTCAGCATTGTACACCATCGTGTCCCGTGCTAATTATGTGATCAATAATATAGAATCTGTTACTTATACAGATGAAAGCCTAAGAAGCATACACTTGGCACAGGCTACTTACCTTCGAGCGTTGGCTTATTATCATCTGGTTAGAAAGTGGGGGGCAGTTCCTCTGGTTATTCAAGAAGTGAAGACTCCCGATGAGTTGGAAGAGGTCACGTATAGAGAAACTGAGGCTAATGTTTACGCACAGATCATCGCAGATTTGGAATTGGCTACCGCAAGTTCTCTGCCCGACCATCAGCCGATTTCAGGAAAAGGGAAAGTGTCTAAAGTGGCAGCGTTGGCGTTATTAGGAGAAGTCTACCTAACTATGGGCAGTGATGAGATTCCAGGTAAAAGCCCAAGTGAATACTTCGCGCTAGCTAAACAAAATCTGGAAGCAGCTTATGGGAAAAGAACGTTTGGAGACCTTAAGGAGATCAGCTTTGAATCTGTTTTCGATGTGGATCAAAAATCCACTAATCCTGAATTGATATTCCAGATTGTTTACCGTCAGGGAGATCAGAACCTAAGCTCATCTGTAGCCAGAAATAACCAGGCATTGGGTGAAACTATCAACTCGCAGAGACCGGCAACAGGCAGTGGTACCCGGGTGAATTTGGATTTGGTCAATGAATTTGAGGATAATGATCCTCGCAAGAACTTCTCTGTGAATTATGCTGAAGACTCTAGAGTTCAGGAATACTTCATTTCCAAGTATCGTGATTTAAGTGATGCTGCAGGGGTAAATGGCTTCGGTGGCAATGACCACATCATGATGCGCTATGCGGATGTGATTCTGTTATTGGCTGAGGTAAATGAGCGATTGGGTAATACCGGTGAAGCAGTAGCCATGTTAAACCAAGTAAGAGAAAGGGCAGGGCTGCCATTGTATGAGCAGGCAAAGCAGAATGCTGATTACGCTACAAACTATCCAACCTTAAAACTGGCGATTTTACATGAGCGAAGAGTAGAATTGGCCTTTGAGCAGAAGCGTTGGTATGACCTCTTGAGAGCCTTTACAAATGCAGAATTGGTACAGTTCTTCAAGAGCAAGGAGCAGTCAGAGTATGGGATTGCCAATCTTCAGAATTTCTCTGAGAAGGACAGGTACTATCCGATTCCATTTGATGAATACCAGCTCGACCCAGAGCGTATGTATCAGAATCCAGGATATAATTGATAATGACAAAGAATAGTAGAAAGGAGCCTCGAAAGGGCTCCTTTTTTTCTGTATGCTATTACCTCAAATAATTAAGAAAGCTTTCTTTCGAGGTTCAAAGCTGTATTCCCTGAATTAATTTATTAAACGTATGCCTTCAACTTATCCAGCATGTACTTTTTCCCTAAAATAAACTGGCAGGTGACCATCGCGCTGATGGTGACTCCTAGTACACCGTGAAGAATTACATTTTGGCCAGTTAGGAATAAATTATCCAGCTTCGTATTGGCACTGATAAAGGACTTGACGGGAGCGTTGAAATCCTTCTTTATCCCATATAATCCTCCTTCTATAGCTCCGATGTAATCTCGCTGCGTGAGTGGAGTGGCGGTATAATAGCTCTCAATACAATCGGTAAATCCTGGGTACACAGTCGATAAAGCTGCTATCAATTCCTCAGCCTTTTCTCTCTTGAATTTGACATATTCTCCCGATCTCTCACTTTCACTGAGTGTAGTGTTAAAACTGTTCTCCCATTTCCTTACCTCCTCATAATTCATGTAGGCCATGGCTGTGAGCGTGTGGGAATATTCTGTGTCTTTGCTGGGTCTGGAATTGAAAATTGCCAGTGCTTTCAGTTTGTTTTCTGGGCCATTTTTTTGCGTGTTCCATACGTCATCTTCGATGAAATGATAGCGGTTTGAATTCGAGAATTTGAAGGTGTCTGGTTTTAACTTGATGTAAAGAATAAAGGAGGAAACTGTGTTTTCCAGCTGCAGCATGCGATTCACATTCACTTTTCTCAAGCCTTCTGTATTGAGAAGTTTAAAAGTCTGCGTGGGATGCATATTGGAGATAAACTGCTTTCCTTTAATTGTCTGCCCATCGGAAAGAACTACATACTGTACCTGTTTTGCCGTGTTTTCTATTTTTGTGACTTCAGTATTAATGAAGATTTCTCCGCCCATTTTCTTGATGTCCTTTCGAAGTTGCTTCGAAATTTGATCACTGTGTTTTAGCTTATAAGCACTGCCGATGTAGGAATCTATGATCAGCGCATGAATGTAAAATGGTGATGAATCTCCCTCCCCAGCATAAAGCAAGTTGGATCCAGCGAGGACCTTCTGAAGCTTTTGATCGCTGGTGCAGTCAGCTATGACTTCTTTGGCACTTAGGCTAAAAGCACTCATTTCATCTGTTTCGGTATAATCTATATGCAGATTGTACCATTCGAATTTTTCGCAAATGCGTTTTATCTCATCACAGTATTTCCTTAATCCCTCTTCTTCTTTAGGGAAATGCTTGAGCAATTGCTGGACGAAATTCTCATATCCTTGCCCATGTGGATAGAGGATATCATCATTTTCAAAGGATATCACATCGTACCCATCTTTGTCCAAAAGCTCTTTTTCTACGTTTTCGAATAGGTTGAAATACTTGAAAAATGGGTAAAGTGCCTGACCTTTATCCAGCCCACCGATGTAGTGCACACCGGAATCGAACTTCACTTTGTCCCGTTTGAAAGTCTGAAGATTTCCGCCTATCTGGGCATTTTTCTCCAGGATGCAAACTGATTTCCCCTCCTGAGCGAGCACGTAGCCACAGAGCAAACCTCCTAATCCTGAGCCTATGATGACAACGTCGTATTCTTCTTTGATCTTAGGCATTTCTATTGTCAATTATCTTTTTTGGCTTCCTGCTATTTCCTCGGAAAAGTAGCTTTTGGATAGCTGAAATTGATGATATTTTCAGATTGGGCTTCACTCGGAGTTTGGCCTGCAAGTCAATAAGTAGAGAATTGCTTTCTGCCTCGGTACAGGTTTCTGGAAGGATAATACTCACCGAATCCAGACCATTTTCATCCTGATCTATTTCGATAAGGTATGGACTGGCAGTAGGGTGTAGGTGGAGGACTTCTTCGATCTGTGTTGGGTAAATGGTAGTGCCTTTCAGCTTGATCATCTGAGCCAAGCGACCTTCGATAGGTCCAAGTCGTGGCGTGATTCTTCCGCAAGCGCAAGTTTTTGAATGTTTTCTAGCCAAGTCACCCGTTTGAAATCTCACCAGAGGCATTGCCTCAATTCCTAAAGGAGTGACAGTGACTTCGCCGAGTTCTCCATCAGCGACTTCATTTCCATTTACATCCAAAATCTCCAAAATGATCAATTCCGGGAGTAAATGTCCGCCTTGTTTCTCCTGACATTCGGTAAACGCCGTTGCCATCTCGGTGGAGGCATAGGTAGATCTCAGATCCAGATGCCAGTGCTCAGCGATATTTTTTGTCAATTGATTGTCGCTGAAATCAGCATTTCTCAACGGTTCTCCAATGCACAAAGCTTTC
Source organism: Algoriphagus aquimarinus (assembly GCF_900112005.1). Lineage (GTDB taxonomy): Bacteria > Bacteroidota > Bacteroidia > Cytophagales > Cyclobacteriaceae > Algoriphagus > Algoriphagus aquimarinus. The sequence goes on from NZ_FOKK01000004.1 coordinate 10,690, forward strand.
GTGATTTGGTGTTGAATCGAGCTTGAGTTTGCTCCCAATTTCTGAAGAAATGATGGTACAGCAATCAAGGCAGTAGGATTGATTTGTTTGATCATTTCCCAGTGGAATTCTGGAGTTCCCTGTCCAGCACGGATTACAGCAGCGCCTATTTTAGTCAAACCTAGGTAATACGCCATTCCCGCCATGAAGCATTTGTCCAATGTCGTGGTGATTTGAACGGTATCGTCAGCGGTGAAATCAGCTATTTCCAACGAACGAGCTTCGTTATAAGCTAATCTATCCAAGTCATTTTTGCTGAGTGCTATGCTTACAGGTTTGCCAGTGGTTCCAGATGTAGTGACGTATTCTACTACATCTCTCTTAGAAATACTTAAGAAATCTGAATTGCAGTCAGCAAGATCTTTTTTTGAAGTCTTGGTAAATTTGGATAAATCCGAAAGCTTGGAAATAGAAGCTATGTCCTTTTCGGAAAACTTGTCTTTGTAAAAAGGTGAGTTGGCAAGCGTATAGCGAAGATGCTTCTTGAGCAGATCAACCTGTAGGTTTTCTAGCTCGTCAGCTGGTAAATAGTCTATGTTTTTGTCAAGTGTGAATCTCATGTCTTTCAAACTACAATTACGACTGCTACGGCAGTTTGTGAAGTATGACTTAGGGTCAAAAGTATATTTGAATAGCCTTCTTTTTCAAAATGAAGCTTTGTATTTCCATGTAAGCTAAGTTTCGGCTGACCGGATTCCAGTCTGATCACTTCGATTTCATGGAATTGCGCATCATTTGCCCAGCCCAAGCCTACGGCTTTCATGTAGGCTTCCTTCGCTGCGAATCTCGCAGCAAAGCATTGAGGAGCATTTCCCTGTGCGCTGCAATAGGCTTCTTCTTCAGCTGTAAAAATCATTTTCACAAATGCTGGCTTTTGGCATTTCTTAGCCATCCTGTCCACCTCTACGATATCTATGCCTATTCCCCTCATTTGATCTTCGCCATATTTTCGCTGATGTGCGTACTGATTCCAAGATATGGAATTGCTTTACTTTGTGCTTGCTGATAGTATTTTTTTGCTGTCGCAAAATCATCCTGCTCAAAATAGAAATCTGCAAGCAACAAGTAAGGTTCGTAATACTCAGGATTGGTCTCGATCCACTTTTCGGTGAATCCATTTTCAGCTACTTTTTGTTCAGCATTTTCTTTGAATTCTACCTTTAAAAGCTTGTATACAGTATAATTTGAAAATCCTTGACTAGCGTAGAATGAATCCTGAGCTAATCGTAATGAGTCTATTTCAGGAGAGTTGATTGGATCAAAAGTCCCCATGGTTTTGATGGAATTGACATCATAGGCATGAAAAACATTTTCTTGAAATGGAGCTGCAGAAATGTATGCAATTCCTTTCAAAGGTTCAAAAATCACAGAATGATGTGCCAGCAATTGATTGATCGCCATGGGATTTCCTGTTCCTAGATCCTTATTGCTGACGCCTTTTTGATCACGGATGTATCGAAGCGTGTTTTCTACAGAAATTGCAGTGTCTTCTCCGGTCAGTTCTTTCATTCGATCAAAGCGAGGCATGGATTCTGAATCTCGAATATGATCTAAATTGAGCTCAGAATCTTTATAGAAATCACTTTGAAAGTGATTTGCCACGATGAGCTCATTGCCTTCAGGATAGTAAATAGACGTTTTCTCAGGAGTTTTTTCGATGACAGCTGCCTTTTTGTCTAAGGCAGATGCGATGGTAAAAGACTCAGATACGAACACATCGTACTTGGAGATAATCGCAAAAGCTTCTTCAATCGTAGAGGCGTATTGGATCACATCACGTGCGATAATGGAAACTGGCGTAGAGCTTTTGGTAGGAAGTTCGGATGGAAGTGCATTGAGCGTGACGGTTAGGCCTTTTTCGTTCATACCAGAAACCACTCCGCTAAAACCTCCCCAAGTCACAGAGACGAAGTCGTAACCTTCACTTGGATTGACGAACAGAACGATTTTATCCTTGGCAAACTCGTCGCCGAAGTAAAAATCAAAATTTCTTCCCAACACCATTTGAGCTTCTTCTTGCTCAAAATCCCATTGAACTACAGCGGTGCAGGCTACCAAGTTCATGTTTTGCACCATGTGGCCGATGTCATGGGCGGCGTGGTAATTCAAAACTCGATTGTATTTAGGGCCTACGTAGGAATATTTATCAGAGAAGCTCTGGGATGCCATGTAGATTTCCTGCAGGTATTCCTCGGGAATGTCTTCATCGAGATTGCGATTGAACCAGCCGATCCCGAGCTGCATAATTGTTCGCATGAATCTGGAAGGAAGCATCTTTTCAATTTCACCTACGAAAGCATCTTCCTGACTTTGGATCAGTTCTTTGTGTAAAATGCCCAGCGCAATGCCTCGCTCGTAAGGTGTACCTTCTATGTAACTCTCCCAGTTCCCTGATTCGTTTTTGCGAAGCCAATTGTTTTTGAAGCGAAAAGTTGTGGAGTTAATTGTCTCCCGTTCCAGATTTTGAGCCTGAAGTTCAGGTAGATTCGGGGCAGTATAAACCGTAATTTTTATAAAAACTATGGGTAGAATTATCAACAGAGATATAACTCCGGCAATGATGAGTTTTTTCTTCTGCAATTCTAGTCTAATTTTAGGAGCCTGATTCTTTGGGAAAAGAGCAGGTATTTTTACATTATTTAAGTGTCAAAGTTATGAATTTATTTTACTCCCTTATTCTTCCGTTTCTAGCATTTTTTCCAAGTTTTGAAAAGGATCAGCTCGTAAATATGGATGAGTCAGTGACTTGGATAGGTATTGATTATTCAGAAGCAAAATTTGTAGGCTCAGCTGGCTTTACCGACCCTAGCGATTTGCCAAGATTCTTGCTCGAATGGAATGATTTTGTCATCACCGAGCCTGATAAATATGATGTGAAAAAGGCCTTGGGCGTACCTTCCGTTACGATAGATTTGGCATTTACTTATGCTAGAAATAAAGAAATTGATACTGAGGCGATGGTCCAAGAAGAGGACTTTAAATTGAGCAAGGAAGAAGTTGAAGCTGTTGCGAAGTCCTATGATTTGTCTAAAATCTCCGGCACGGCAGCGATGTTAGTAGCCGAGTGTTATAATAAAAAGAGGCTTGAAGGATCCCATTGGCTTGTGTTGATCGACGCTCAAACTTCTGAGATATTGTCAGCTGAGAGATTTGTAGAAAAGCCAGGTGGATTTGGCTTGAGAAATTACTGGGCACGAACGATTTATGAGTTGTTTGAAAGCAATGCGAAAGCGATTAAAAAGAAGAAATAGTATTTAGCAGTAGATTTTTAGTGTTAGTTGGTTAGGCTCAAGAGTGGGTAAAATTTTGACATGAAGAAAATAGTAGTGATAGGAGCAGGGCCGGCTGGAGCAGTTGCCTCAAGTTATCTTGCGAAGCAGGGTTTTGAGGTGATTGTACTAGAAAAGGAAGGTTTCCCAAGGTTTGTGATTGGCGAAAGCTTACTCCCTAAATGCATGGATGCGCTGGAAGAAGCTGGTCTGATGTCTCCATTACTTGAGAAAGGCTACCAAAAGAAGATGGGAGCTTCCTATTATAATAGAGCTAATCAAACCTGTAATTTTCTGTTTAGTCAGCAATTCTCTAAATCTTGGGATTGGACTTGGAATGTGCAGCGGGTCAATTTTGATCAGGATTTGGTAGATGCAGCTCAAGCAAATGGAGTACAGTTTGTCTTTGGGTGCACTGTAACTGCAGTGGAGATCGAGGGTGAATACCGCACAGTAACCTATCAGTCGCAGGATGGTAAGGAAACGAAAATTGAAGCATCCTTTGTGATAGATGCGAGTGGTTATGGGCGTGTGCTGCCGAGGTTATTTGACTTGGATATCCCATCTGTTCAAAAGTCGAGAGGTGCGGTCTTTGCGCACTTTGTGGATCAGAAGAGAACAGGAAGAGAGGGCGATGATATTTTCATCTATCCATTTGATGAGAAGAATTCCTGGATTTGGGTTATCCCATTTTCAGATGGTACCGCCAGTGTAGGTATCGTGTCTGATATGGAAGATACCAAAGCTCGTGCTGCCGATGACTTTGCCGCATATTTGAAGTTTGTGCAAAGTTTCGAGTTGCTAAATGGAAGATTCACGGAGGCTGCATATCAGCGTGATCCTACGATGATTTTAGGCTATTCTGTAGGCGTGAAAAGCATGTTTGGCGAAGGCTATGTGCTCTGTGGGAATTCCACCGAATTTCTCGATCCAGTATTTTCCTCTGGAGTTACGCTGGCTACAGTTTCCGGTTTGCAAGCTGCCAAACTGGTCGAAAAGGAGTTAAATGGAGAATCTGTGGATTGGCAAAAAGACTACGAAGACGAGATGAGGTATGGGATCGAAGTGTTCAGATCCTATGTCGATGGCTGGTACAATGGCGAACTGCAGACAATTTTCTTCAATCCAAAGATCAATCCCCAAATTAAGGCCCAGATTTGTTCCGTTTTGGCTGGGCACGTATGGGATGTCTCCAATCCATTTGTAAAAAAGCACAAAACGATACTTTCTACGCTGGCGAAAGTAATCCAGATCGAGAATAAAGGGACGGAGGTAAAACAGTGAAGACCTGTGAACAATTGCGATATAGACGCAATAGGGTAGTGGGAGTTATATATATAGAAGTGTTATGTGGCATTTAAAAAGACGACAATGAAGATAAATTTAATCATACTTTTTTCACTAATGACTCTTTTTTCCTGTCAAGCACAGATAACAGACAAAAAAAAAGTTGAAACACCTGCAATTAATTCAACGGACTTCCAAGTTAACTTTGACACTCTTAATATTTCAATTGACGGATACTTAAGAAAGGTAGTATTGTTTCAAGACAATTTTTACGGAATGTTTGAGACAGGTAGAAGAAACACATCACAGAGATTTAAAAAAATGATTGTGTTTAGTCAAAATGGAGATTTTGTAGAAGACGTTTTTGTTCCCAAAGAAATTCAAGGAATGCCACACTATGACCTGATAGTACAAAATGACAGCTTATATGTGAAAGAATCTCAGTTTGAAAAAATTAATTTTCTGTTAGGTAAATATGTTGCAGACTTCAAATTGACAGAAACCAAAGATTTAAAATTTTATCAGGACGAATTGTATGATATTTATGCAACTTGTAATGGAGAATGGGGCGGAACAATTTATTTCAAAAACAAAAAAACAAACGAAAGTTTTGAAGCTTCTTCAACCTGCTCAATTGTCATTAACAAAATTGACGGTGAATATTATGTAACGAATTATATGGGACATATGATGGGATTTGCGAGTATTTTAAAAATCCAAGACCCTTCTAAACTTGAAAAATCCAACTTAAAATTTGACCGACATGAAGGAAGCCGTTTTGATAAGGGCGTTGAAACATTATTAGACACAATCGACTTTTATATTCCAACTTCATTTGTGGTTGATAAACAACTATATCACTTATACTCTGATGAAAATGGAACATACATAGGACTAATTGAAAATGGAAAAATGAAACCAATTCACAAATTTGATTTTATTTTTCACGCTCACTTCAATCAACACCTTGACAATGGAAAACAATTATTGACTTTTAATTTTAAGGAAAGTGAAAAAAGCGGAATACTAATAATTGATGGTAAATACTTTACATTTTACCGACAAAAATAAAGAAAAACGCCACATAATCGAGTAGACTGCCGTGAGCCATAAGCCCACGGTGCGCCTCTCACACCACCGTACGTACGGGTCTCGTATACGGCGGTTCGCAAAGCATAGAATCATCGCTCTTTACACCGATGATACCTTTCCGCTACTTTTAAGTATAGGCTATACATTGTATTCCTATACGAATTTTCGCTTCACAATACGTTCAGTCCTTCACTACTTCTGTGAGTCCTCCATAGTTCTTATAGCTCGTTCCTCGTAGCTACTATGACCTCAGCTGACTTCTCTTCAATGTACTCGACATCTAGAGACCTCCCTCGGTAAGATGAATATCCTTGTATGTATCTCTGCTACATCTACTATTTCGGTACGCTCTCCACTTGATGAATCAAACGGAGCTTTGGACTTCGGCAGCATGTGTTACCTCATCCGACCTAATAGCCTCTGTATGTAGTTTCTGTTTCCCGCCTTGCGGGACAGGCTGTCAGTACAGACACCGCAGTCTGGCTTACTTCAGTGTATAACTCGCGGTAAACCACCTTGCCACTTGCTTGGCTTCGGGTAACAGCCTGTCCCGATTCTTATCGGGAACTCCCGCGCTTAAGGGACTTTCACCCGTTGGAACGACCATCTTTTTGGTCTATATTCACCATTCAAGGCACACACATCGTGTATAGTGCATACCCTTCGGGATACACACCATACACATGGCGTTATGCATAATTAGACAAAATGAAGAAACATAGAATTCTAGGGACGATTTGGGTCATTTTTGCCCTTTACGATCTGTTTTTTGGAGTCCATTTCTTATATCAATATTCAGCTCCCGCAACTTTTTGGTTGTACATGATGCCTAATTGGATAACTTTTGGAAAGATATTTCTGGGGATAGCCGGTCTAATTATTGGAATAGCAATTTTTAGAAGGGGTGACCATCGGTTCGTTATGCCATTTGCAACACTCCTTTTATCGTATATAACCATAGACTTCATTAAACTTGGTGATGGACTAATTAACAATACAGGGAGTAACATATTATTCCTTCTACTGGCACTGCTAACTATAATGTTAAATCGCGGTTTTAATTCGACTCAGCTTAGGATAATTAAGGAAACGAGAACATTGATATTCCTTACTGTAGGTTTAATGCCTTACATTCTTCACAGATGGCTAGATTATGACTGGTTCAACTTTCTACACTGACGAAGAACATATGCATAACACGAGGCTATAATCTATGGCCGGGTTTGTAGGTGCGGATACATTTCTGCTTTTCATTACCTTTATCTGGGGCGGATATTGAAGTGGTTTTAAAACGGCCACAGATCATAGCCCAAACGATACATGGCATGAGACTTCAAATCGCAATATTCCTCTTACTAATCTCCTGCTTGACTGCTCAAGGACAAGAGAAAATCAGTTTTGATACCTTGAAAGTATCCTTTCATACTGGGGATGAAGTTATGTACACGAAGAGTTTTACTGTGTTTAAGGGTGATGATAAACTCAAGGCTGTAAATACGTTCGAATACTACATTGGAATTGAACCTCTGAAAAGTGACACTTTTGATTTGGATAAAAAACAACGCTTGTTAATTCAAAACTTCCTAAAAACTGCTATTCACTTCAAAGACACATGCACCAATAAGTATATGAGCACTTCAAGTGAAGATTATATAATCGAGTATGCTAATTCCAAGATTTCCATTAGGAATCGATTTTGTGATTGGGACGACTATTCATATGACAACTTGGAACAAAATCTATTCTCCAAACATTTCGATCAACTGAATCTGAAACGGAAAAAATATGAGAGCTATTTGGACAATTCAATTCGTGGAAATTGGCAAATTATTTCACCTGAAGCGCCATGGAAATGGGGAACGAATGTCACACTCTTGAAACAGAGCGAACTAACTAACGAAGTTGGTTGGATTTTTAATTCCCGCAAGAAATTTTCAACTCATGCATCCGATCCTTTGAAATTTGAAAAACTTGAATGTTACAAATGGGACATTGATGAAGGTGATGTTTTACTGATAATTGATTCTGAGGTTTATTACACTCCTGACCAAGGATCAAAATCGTACGATGGTGCAACATTTAAACTAAAAAAGTTAACTCCTGGCAGAATCGAACTGGAATTTTTATGGAGATAAAACGCCATGTAACAAATGCTATGAATGAATGGGGTTTTATCGGTCAGGATATTTTCGTGGGGATTGGAAAGTCCGCCACAAGTATAAATTTAAATCAAGGCGTTGGCTATGTGCAAGAGTAAAAATTTGTACTGCTAATCCCCTCTCATCATTTCCAAACCGTTATCATTAATTAAAACTAAAATGCATATATGATTTTCTTAAAAAGGATAGGAATTGCTATGCTCTTTCTAATCGCTATCCAAACCCTTACTTTTTATACAATAGGTGAAAGATCTTTAATAAAGGAGATTGGGAATAACTATGAAAGTTATGTGTTACAATACAATGAAAATGAATTTAAAGATATTGGTGTTATTTCTGAACTCAATCCCACGAGGGAACAAGTGATTGAATATTTTAGCGAGTTTAGAACCTATAATTTAAAGATCTGTACCTCAACTTCTGATTGTTCTGACTTGCAAGAAAATAATTACTTTTATTTCTATTTTTTTGACTTCGAAACTAAAAATCCGTTCACAGTAAATTTAATAAATGAAGGCGAATGGGCTAAGGAATTTGGAGCAAGTTGGGATTCTAAATATATCTGGATTGTTTATAAATGGATTTTAATTGAGAAAACTAATACTGGAATCTCTTAAGAAAATGATTGCATATTTTCGCGGTAGCTGGGAAATGTCATTTTAGATTTTTATTTGCTTCTCCCCCTCAATTAAAAAATCACCTCACCCGCTTAATCGCTATCAGCGTATTACTCGAATTGTCTGACTCCGAAAGGATTTTCATTTCCAATTGATTATCAGTAGCCCAGTTCTCAAGATAAGCCAGTTCAAAAAAAGAAAGCTCGTCAGTCACCTTGTTGAATTTCATCAATTTGGTGCTCCATTTTTCGGACTTGATCGTCCACTTATGTTTGTCTGAGTCGCTGAGTAAGCCATCTTTTATGATGAATATCCCATGAGGATTTAGTGCTTTGAGGCAGTTGTCCAAGACAATATTCTTTTTTTCCGGACTCAAATAATGCAACACATCCATCAGGATAATAGCATCTGCCGGCTCCAGATTCATCGTTGAAATGTCTTCTGTGTGGAACTTCATGCTTCCATCATTGAGGTAGCAATTCTCCGCTACGGCAACCTTGTCTTCATCGTAATCCACTCCGATGATTTCTCTGTCCGCGTTTTTCAATTTGAGGAAATAGCTTAAAAATCCATTGCCACATCCCAGGTCATAGATCTTGTTTTTGGTAAGCAGTTCTCGGTGGATAAGCTCGTAATTGTGCTTTTCGTGGCTATACTTTATTTTAAAATACCATTCCAGAATTGGGCCTTTGTAGAGATAGCCGTAGTTCAACGGGCTGAATAGATAGTCCGCATCTTCTCTTTCCAGTGTGAACTTGGCGTGTTCTTCTTTGAAGTACTTCGTGATGTTCTTTGCTCGCTGGCTATATCCCTCTCCATATCGTGCGTCCGAATTGGTGATTCTAGGGAGTACTTTCATGTTTTGATAGCCGCTCTTGACGTAATAATCACCTTTTGGTAAGATGTAATGAAGTCCATGAAGTAGCACTGGTGTAATATCGATTTGTAGCAACTCACTCAGGTAAAAAGCGCCCTTGTGAAAACGAGTCAATTTCCCATCTACTGATCGATGACTCTCGGGGAAAACCAAGATAGAGTAACCATCAGCAACCAAACCTTGCAGCTTTTCAAGACTATCCTCAATTGGCAGAAATGCTGGAATGTAATCAGCAAAACGAATAAACTTGCCGAAAATAGGGGAGTTGTAAACCCATGGTCCAACCAAGAATGTGATTTTCGGATGCTGCATCGCGATAAACAAAATGTCCAAAAAGGAGCTGTGATTTGCTATGATCACTGAAGGTTTGTTGAAGTCAAGCAACTCATAGTCGTAGTATCGCTTCTTGAGAAATACCATGAATTTCAACAGTGCCCAGGTGAAAAACTGGATCAAGCGATGCACGAAAAGCTTTTTACTCTTCAGTTTCCAAAACGGAATGATCATCACGATGACGGTCAGAATGGTACTGATCAGGCAACCGAGGAAGAAGAAGGAGAAAGCAAAAATGCTTATTGCCAACTCTAATAAGGTGTAAGGAGGTTTGCCTTGATCTGTGCGTCTGGTGATTAGCGTTTTGTACAAAAATGGCTGAACCACGAAGCTCAAAATAACTATGGTGCTGATGCCAATTACGCTGATCGCTGCGATAGATCGGATAGCAGGATGCTGCCCAAAAAACAAGACGCCAGTCCCGATAATCGTACTGATGGAAGAAAGCAGAATTCCAGCTTTATTGGTTGCTAGGGCGTTCTTTCCATACTTGTGCTTGGTCTGCAATCCATCGGTGATGAATATAGAGAAATCATCTCCTAGACCGAAAATGATCGTAGCGATCATGATATTGATGAAGTTGAACTTGATCCCGAAAAGTGCAGCCAATCCCAAAATCCAGATCCAACTCAACACCATAGGAAGAAAGGAAATCAGCGTCAATTCCAGTCTGCCATAGACGAGGAGCATGGATACAAATACCAGCACACTGGCGATAATCAGCAGCAAGTTGAAATCAGCCTTCACCGAATTGACAAGTGACTCTGCCACACTTTCTCCATCGACTATAAAGGTGCCGGGCACGGCTGAGATTGTAGCTTTCAATTGCTCGTAATCGGCCTTTTCGAAGACTACCGTGGTAAGGATGCTCGTGTTTTGATCTTGGATGATCAGCTTTTGCAGGCTTTCAAATTGAGTTGCAAATTCTATAGAATTGACCTGCTCTGGAGTAGTTTGAATGCTTCTGACGAATGGAGAGAAAGCTCTGGAACTGTATCCAAGAGAATCAGCAATAGAAGTAAAGTATGGAAGGAAAGCGTCCTCATTTTCTCGCCAGTAAGTTTCCCAAGCTTCGGACTTTTGTTGGATTTCAGCTGCTGGCAGTACAAAGGAAGCTATAGAGTTTACCTGCTGATTGTGGGCAGTCGAGTTTCCTGTTAATGCCGCAAAAAGAACCCTGTTATTTGCTGCAGCCTCATTTTCAGTTTCTCCATGAGCTACTATGGTAATTCGCTTTTCTAAGTCGGGATTGATGTTTTGATGCGCGATTTCCTTCTTTTTGAGATAATCGGGATAAAAATTGAGCTTGTTAAGATCATTTTCGAAGGCCACATCATTTGCAAAAAAGGCTAGAAATCCTGTTGCCAGGAGGATGATAAGCAGTATCCATTTAGGTTGCTTGATCTTATCGGAGCTAAATTTTTCTATCAGGAAATCCAGTTTACTACTTCCTTCCTGCATGGTCCTTTTACCCAAAAGCTGAATCAAATGAGGCAACAGAAATAGGATAAACAACAAGGTGAACAGCAAACTCAAACCCGTGAACAAGCCGAAATCTCGTAGTGCTTCCGAGTTGGCGAAGGTCAAGGAGAAGAATGCAACGATAGTCGTGAAGCTGCTGACAATAAGTGGAAATGCGATGCTGTTCCGGGTTTTGATCGCATCCTTGTCCTGACTCAAATGAGAGAAGAAATGGAAAGAATAATCGACCACGATTCCCATGATCACAGCACTGGCACTTAACGCCAAGGCAGAAATCCCTCCTTTGAATAAATAGACGAAGGTGATCGAAGCGGCGATGCCAAAGGTGCCAGGAAGCACAAAAAACAGAATGGTGGAAAGCTTTCTATAATAGAAATAAAGCAGTCCGACTATGAAAATAAGCGCGAGGTTGACTGTGAGGATGATGTCCTTTTTGATCTGCTTGGCATTAGCAGCTACGATTGCAAATGAGCCGAAGTAATCCAACTCAGCATTCGATGTATTTTGATTCCAACTGTCTTTAAACCCGCTTAATTGCTCATCAAAAAGCTGGACATTACTTACTTCCTTTGGATCAAAAAGAACTGCCCCATTTACCATCAAGCTAGCTCCATCCGTGGAGATAAATAAGCCTTCGGTAGCTAACATGTTTTGAAGAGAAAGTCCCTTCGAAAGTCTCTTATAGGCAAATTGATTGAAATGAAGCGGGTCATTTGCGATGGACTGCGCCATTCCAAAACCTTGCGCGCTGCTAAGAAGCTTCTTGTCCTCAGCTAAGGCTTTGACTACATTCCCATTTTCCAACAGACTATCAATAGCCTCGTAATCGCTTTTTTCCAGAAATAGATAAAGATGCTCTTCTACGAAGGAATTGAATATATCAGGATCAATATCTGAGCGGTACTGAAGTGCTCCCAATTGAGAACCAAACTTGTCATTCAGAGCAGTGACAAGTGCAGTTCCAGCGCTGTCTATTTTGTAATTATCGCCTTTGAAATCCTCAATATTCAATGAAAAAAAGACTGCTTTTTCACCTTTTTCAATTACTGGCTTGAGCGCATCCATGTCCAGACTGCTTGGAATGGATTTGTTGAGATTTTCGTGGATATCCAACTTCGAAGCACTGTATGCACCCACCAAAAGAACCAGGATAAAAAGAAGGATAGGAAGGAGCTTGTTCAATGAGGGCATAAAATTGCAACAACGAAAACCGTGTTTTAACTATGCAATATTAACATTCTACCTGCGGAAAGTCTCCACCGTTAATTCAAATATTCCTTTAAAATAGGCATTCAAGGTTCTCGGTAATGCTAATTATTATAGTTTTGTACTTAACAATTATTGAGTAATATGACAGGAAATCTGCCGAGTGATTATCTGCAGTTGAAGGATATTCAGGATTATTTAAAAGGCGATAAGGACTATATTTTAGCCGACACCCAGCTGCAGAGATCTATTCGTTCTTTCGAATTTTTGAAAGAATTCTCCAAAAATAAAGTCATTTACGGGATTAACACGGGTTTTGGGCCCATGGCTCAGTATCGTGTAGGAGAGGAGAATCTCAAGGAACTTCAGTACAATTTGATCCGAAGTCATGCCAATGGAACGGGAGATTTCCTGTCACCAGCGACTACGAAGATCATCATGATTTGCAGATTGAATACCCTGGCGCTCGGATTTTCGGGTACAAGTCCAGGAGTATTGAAGACTTTGGAAAGCTATATCGCTCATGAGATTTATCCACTCATTCCGCAGCATGGCGGAGTGGGTGCAAGTGGTGATTTGGTGCAACTCGCACATTTAGCATTGGGTTTGATCGGTGAGGGAAAGGCTTATTTCAAAAATGAAATTGTAACTACCGAATATGCCCTTCAGGCTGCAAATATTAAACCAGCTGAGTTAGAGCTCCGTGATGGATTGTCTCTGATCAATGGAACATCCTGCATGAGCGGTTTGGCGACAATCAATTTGATTCAGACTTCCACACTTTTGCATTACAGCGTGCTGGCTTCGTCCGTGATGAACGAGTTGACGGCTTCGTACACCGATTCTTTTAGCGAGGAACTGAACGGAGCAAAACTTCATCCAGGACAGCAATTTATCGCTCAGAAGATGCGTGAGAATTTGGTTGATGGCAATGTTCTTAAAAATAGAAAAGACCATTTGTTCAATGAAGAGTACATTGATGGTCAGGAATTTTTCTCCGAAAAAGTGCAGGAATATTACTCCTTGAGATGTGTACCTCAGATCATAGGCCCGATTTACGATACTTATTTGAATGCAAAGAAAATAGTAGAAGAGGAGATCAACTCTGCCAATGACAATCCGATTGTCTGTGCTGAAACCGAAAATGTATATCACGGAGGTAATTTCCATGGAGATTATATTTCCTTCGAAATGGATAAGCTTAAGATCGGCGTAACGAAGATGAGCATGCTGATGGAGCGGCAGATCAATTACCTGATGAATAACCGTTTGAACAATAAGTTTCCAGCTTTCTTGAATATGGGCAAGCTGGGCTTCAATTTCGGTTTGCAGGGAATGCAGTTTACCGCAGTGAGTACAACTGCTGAGAATCAGACTTTGAGCAATCCTATGTATGTGCATTCTATTCCGAACAACGGAGATAATCAGGATATCGTAAGTATGGGGACGAATTCGGCGCTGATGGCGGAGCGGGTGATCAACAATACATTTGAGGTGCTTTCCGTCCAGCTAGTGGCGATCGCGCAGGCCATAGATATAGACCAGAGTTATGAGAAGCTATCGACAGCTTCGAAGGCATTGTATGATTTCGTGAGAAAATCTATAGATGTGATAAAAGAAGATAAGCCTCAATACGAAGGCTTAGCCAGATTAAAGGCTAACTTATTACAAAGTAAAGAAGGATTATAAAATGAGAGATTGTTGTTTGATCACTGGAGCCTCTAGAGGTATAGGTAAGACCATCGCTATCACCTTGGCTCAGGATTATGGATTACATATTTTGATTAATTACGCCAGCAACGAAGCTGCGGCTCTTGAGACCGTGGCGGAAATCGAAGCGAATGGCGGAACCGCTGAGTTACTTCAATTCAAAGTGCAGGACTATGAAGAGACTACTACTGCGATAGATTCTTGGATCAAATCACATCCTGAGGATCAAATCAAAGTATTGGTTAATAATGCAGGAGTTACCAAGGACAATCTCTTGGTGTTTATGGAAAAGGACGATTTCAATAATGTGATTGACATCAATTTGCGTGGTACTTATAATGTGACCAAAGCGGTGATCAATCATATGGTGAGAAAGCGATATGGTCGAATCGTCAACGTAGCCTCACTTGCCGGAGTAAAAGGCGTTCCTGGTCAGACAAACTATTCGGCTTCCAAAGGCGGAATGATCGCTTTTACAAAGTCTTTGGCGCAGGAAGTAGCCAAACGAAAAATCACGGTGAATGCAGTGGCTCCAGGGTTTATCAGTACCGATATGACTAAGGATTTGCCAGAGGATGAATTGAAAAAGCTGATTCCAATGAATAGATTTGGTACGCCGGAAGAAGTAGCAGGCACGGTTTCATTTCTTGTTTCCGAAAAAGCCGCCTACATCACTGGCGAGGTAATCAATATTAACGGAGGGATTTCATGAGAAGGGTAGTCATCACAGGTATGGGAATTTATTCCTGTATCGGAAAAAATCTGGAAGAAGTTTTACACTCTTTGCAAAATGGATTGAGCGGAATTTCCATTGATCCGAGTAGAGAGGAAATGGGTTTTCGATCAAGGCTGGCAGGCTTGGTAGAAGAGCCAGATTTGAAGTCTGTGTTGAATAGAAAGCAGCGGAATACCTTAAGTGAAGAGGCTAAATATGCTGTTGTCGCCACAGAGGAAGCGTTGAAAACGGCAGGTTTGGATCTTTCTTACTTTGAGGAAAATGAAGCCGGAGTGATCTATGGAAATGATTCCTCCGCCAAAGCGGTAATAGATGCTGTCGATACAATCCGTGAAAAGAAGGATACAACCTTAGTTGGTTCAGGGTCTATTTTTCAATCGATGAATAGTACGGTTACCATGAATTTGGCAACTATCTACAAGCTTCGAGGAATCAATTATACAGTGAGTGCAGCTTGTGCTTCTGGTTCTCATGCGATCGGCATGGGCTATCAGTTGATCAAAGCAGGAATGCAAGAGATGATCATAGTCGGTGGTGCTCAGGAAGTGAATCCATTGGCATTTGGTAGTTTTGATGGCTTGGGTGTATTTTCCACACGTGAGGACGATCCCAAAGCTTCATGCCGTCCATTTGATAGAGATCGCGATGGACTGGTAGCCAGTGGGGGAGCAGCTACTTTGATTATAGAAAGCTATGAATCTGCAATGGCTCGTGGAGCTACTATTTTAGCAGAATTGGTGGGCTACGGCTTTTCTTCCAATGGAGAGCATATTTCCAATCCCAATATGGATGGTCAGGTTCGCTCTATCCGTATGGCGCTGAAAGGTGCAGGTCTGAAAGCTGAAGAAATTGACTACGTAAATGCCCATGCTACCTCTACTCCCGTGGGAGATAAGTTTGAAGCAATGGCGCTTCGTGAGGTCTTTGGATCCAAAACTCCAATCAGCTCAACTAAGTCCATGACAGGTCATGAATGCTGGATGGCTGGAGCCAGTGAGATCGTTTATTGCTTGCTGATGATGCAGCATAGTTTCATCGCTCCGAACATAAATTTTGAAAATCCAGACGAAGTTTCTGCGGATCTTAATATTATTGCAACTTCAAAGGAAGTTGAATTAAGCCATATTGTATCGAATTCGTTTGGATTTGGCGGCACCAATTCAACTTTAATTATAAAGAAAGTATGACGAAGGATATCGTAATAGACAAGATAAATGAATTCCTTGTAGAAGAATTTGAGGTGGATCAAAGTGTCATTAAACCTAATGCTAGCCTGCAGGATACACTGGAATTAGACAGCCTTGACTATGTGGATTTGGTAGTGGTGATAGAAAATAATTTTGGTTTCAAAGTGACAGGAGACGATTTCAAGTCTATTACTACTTATCAGGATTTTTACGATTTGATTTTTGAAAAAGTGAGTGCAAAGTAATGGCCTCATGGACTGGCAGAAGTAGAGGAAGCGTCCTTGGGTATAAAATAGTAGTTGGTTCCCTCCGAATTTTTGGTTTATCCAACACGTACTTTCTGCTGAAAATTATTTCATTTTATTACTACCTCTTTGCGGGTGAACCTAAGAAGCACATCCTTGATTTCTACCAAAATAAATTAGGATTCTCTCCTCGCCAAGCCAAGAAACTCTGTCAAACCAATTTCTATTTACTCGCTCAAAGTATCTTGGATAAGATCGCATTGGCGATGGGAATGGGTTCGGATATTTATTATCAACAAAAAGGGGAGGATGAATTAATCCGAATGGCGAAATCTGGCCACGGTGGATTTGTATTTTCAGCTCATGTGGGTAATTGGGATATTGCAGGGAATCTACTGCAAAATTTGGATGTGCCATTGAACGTGCTGATGTATGAAAACGAGGAAGAAAAGCTTAATGAATACCTTGACAGGATAGGTTCGAAGCCTAATTTCAATATCATTCCTATCAAAGATGATATGTCGCATTTGATCAAGATCTATAAGCACTTCAAGCAAAAGGAACTGATTTGCATCAACGCTGATCGCTTTTTACCAGGTGCGAAAACGATCTCCGCAGATTTTCTAAATTCGAAAGCACACTTTCCAGAAGGCCCTTTTTCAATTGTGAATAAGCTCAAGGCAAACTACACTTTTATCTTTGCAGTTAAGAATAGTAGATTTGGGTATGAATTCAGTGCAACTAAGCCTCGAAAAGCAGATGGGCAAATTCATGAAATTTTAGAGGATTATGTGACATGCTTGGAGGAAAAAGTGAGGCAGTATCCAGAACAATGGTTTAATTATTACGATTTCTATCAAGCACCAGCTAAATGATTTCAACTGAAGAATTGCAAAAGATCCCAGTTACTACGTTGATTCCTCAGCGTGCACCTATGGTGATGATAAGCAGGGTGATAGCCTATTCCAAAGGTGAAATTCAGACTGAGCTTGATATAGAATCGGAAAATATCTTTGTAAGTAAAGATCAGTTTTCTGAGTCAGGAATGCTGGAAAACATCGCGCAAACAGCCGCTGCGATGGTGGGCATAGAGGCTAGAGAGAAAGGTGGCGAAGTGCCATTAGGGTTTATTGGTGGGATAAATAAAGTGAAAGTTGCTGGCTTTGCCGCAGCTACAAATACGATCAATACCAAAATCGAAGTCCTACAGGAAGTATTTAATATTACGCTGATCAGAGGCAAATGCTTTATCTTGGATGAGCTGCTGCTGGAATGCGAAATGAAAATTGTAATCAATCCGTAAAATTGAGTTTACCGGTGCCAGACAGGCCTGCCTGAGTTAGTAAAATTTAGAATTTACATAAGAGAGTTGACGGTTTTTGAATCGAGATTTATATCGTCCTGAGCACTTGAGAGACGAGAGTCTCGAAATCGAAGGATCCTCGATACCAAAAGCTATTGGGACGCTAGGACGGACACGATTTGTGTTGAAAAATAAATAGATGAAATATATAGAAGACGTAATCCTTGTTAATATTCGATTTTCTGAAGTTGATTCTTTAGGGATCGTGTGGCATGGGAATTACCTTAAATTTTTTGAAGATGGGCGTGAAAGCTTAGGATTGAAATATGGGATGTCTTATCATGATCTGTATGATAACAAGTTGATTCTGCCAATTGTCGAGACTAATTTGAAGTTTAAATCGGTGCTCAAATTCGGCCATGTCGCTAGGTTAGTGACCCAACTTCAATTCAGTAAAGCAGCGAAGGTTATTTACAAATACACCGTTTACAACGAGACTACAGGGAAATTGGCAGCTGTTGGTGAAACAACTCAGGTCTTTGTGAATGAAGAAATGGAGCTTCAGCTGATCACTCCACCTGTTTTTGAAGATTGGAAGGCAAAGCAGATATGGCTGGAAAAATAAATGTTTTTTTGGGTGCGGAGAATGTTATTTCTCCTCTTGGCTGGGGGATTCAGGAGACTTTTTCCAATGCCAAGAATGGCAGAACTGGTCTTAAGGAATTGGAACAGCCGTTTCCTGGAATTACGAATCTATTCGCTGCGAAGTTTGATGATGCTTCCTTCTCGACGGACTCTCCGATTGAAGAGTTTGCAGGTGAAAGCTGCCGAGGAAGTCTGGAAAACTTGAATTTCGAGCATCAGTTGGATGAGCGCTGGCTCTTTGTACTCAGTACTACTAAAGGTGATATCATTCATCTGAAAAATGGAGAAATGGATCGCTCCAATCCGTATTACCTGATGCAGCAACTTCAGAAGGAATTGCCATTTGAAAGTCAGGGAAAAGTTATTTCCTGTGCCTGTATTTCTGGATTGGCTGCATTGATCTATGCCGCTGATAAGATTGCTGCGGATCAGGTGGATCATGCTTTGATCGTAGGCGCAGATGCCCTCAGTGAATTTACAAGCCTGGGCTTTGAGTCCTTTTTTGCTTTGGATTCTGAGCAATGCAAACCTTTTGATAAGAGCAGAAAAGGCTTGAATCTGGGTGAAGCGGCTGCAAGTCTAGTGCTTTCGAAGGATCAAACACTTTTCCAAACTAGCCCATTACGCTATCTAGGTGGAGCGACTAGCAACGACGCAAACCATATTTCTGGACCTTCACGCACTGGAGAAGGACTTTATAGAGCGGTAGATAAAGCGTTGAAATACAGTCATAAAACTGCTGATCAAATCGAATTTGTATCAGCACACGGCACTGGGACTTTGTTCAACGATGAAATGGAGTCTAAGGCATTTGCCAGTCATGGTTTGCAAAATACCCCGCTCAATAGTTTGAAGGGATATTTTGGACATACACTTGGTGCTAGTAGTTTGGTGGAGATGGCGATGACTATGCAAAGTATGAGAGAGAATGTATTTTTGAAAACCATGGGCTGTGCAGCATCTGGGACGGAAACAGAACGGAATGTGTTGACTGAAAATCTTGGAATGGAGATAAAAATCGTCCTAAAAACAGCTTCAGGTTTTGGGGGATGTAATGCAGCTGTATTAATTGAAAACCAATAAGTTATGGCTATACAAGTGTTGTCCTCTTGTAGTATTGAAAATGGTACTGTTGTAGTCAATGGAACACCTGAGTATTCTGTTGAAAATGAGGTTTTTTCAGACTTTCTAAAGTCAGCTTACAGGCATTTGGATATTTCTTATCCTAAGTATTTCAAGATGGATAAGCTTTGTCAGCTGGCATTTCTAGGTACAGAATACCTCCTGAAGACAAATGATATCCCCTTTACGGATGATGAAGTTGCGCTATGTTTTTTCAATGGACGGTCCAGTTTGGATACCGATTCAAAGCATCAGCAATTGATCAACGATGGGACAAAAGTTAGCCCCGCGGTTTTTGTATATACTTTGCCAAATATAATGATGGGGGAAATTGCCATCAAAAATAAATGGTACGGAGAAAATCTACTTATTTTGAGACCGGATTTCAATTTTGAAGAATGGGCTTTGGAAGCTGATTTGTTGATCTCTAGTGGAAAAGCAACTTATTGCCTTGGTGGATGGGTAGATGTCTTTCAGGATAATTATCAGCTTCATCTGTATTTAGTGGAAGCTGCGGAAATAAAAATGAAATTAACATCAATATAAAATGAGTTTACAGGAAGAAATAAAGAAGCATCTGATTGAGCAGTTGAATTTGGAAGATTTGACGCCTGAGGATATTGCAGATGACCAGCCACTTTTTGGAGATGCAGGGATAGGACTAGATTCTATTGATGCGCTTGAAATTATTGTCATGCTGGATAATCACTTTGGGGTTGTATTGGAGAATCCGGATCAAGGCAGAGCCGTTTTTAAGTCAGTGAACACACTTGCAGAATACATAGTAAAAAGTCGATCTTGATAAACGTAAATGTAACCGGACGTGGAGTGGTGACTGCATTGGGAATCAGTGCGAAGCATCATTTTAATCAGCTCAGATCTGGGGTGACTGGCATTAGCCATTTCCAGCGAGATGAGCAATTTTTGTATGCCGGGAAAGTACATTTTACCAACCAACAACTTTCAAAATTGTGTGGAGTTGAATATTCAGATTACTCTTCCAGAACTGCTTTACTTGGGCTTTTGGCTGCAAGGGAGGCATTGAGCAATACAATTTTGGATTCTAGATTTCCCGCAGCATTTATCAATGGAACCACAGTCGGTGGAATGGATCTGAGTGAGCAGTATTTCGAAGCGAAAAGCAAAGGACAGCCGGCAGATGCAGCTCTCTTTGGAATGCATGATTTGGGAGCAAATACAGACTTTATCGCCAAAAATCTTGGTGATTTTCAATACATCAATACAATTTCTACCGCCTGCTCTTCTGCAGCAAATGCGATCATGCTAGGCGCTCAACTGATCCAGTCGGGGCAATATCAGCGCGTGCTGGTAGGAGGGACCGATGCCTTGTGCAAGTTCACAATCGAAGGATTCAAATCACTGATGATCTATGATTCTGAATTGTGCCAGCCTTTTGACGCAAATCGGCGCGGGTTGAATCTCGGTGAGGGCGCGGCATACTTGCTTTTGGAAAGCGATGAAAGCATTATGGAAAGCGGAAATCAATGCTTGGCCAAAGTCACAGGCTGGGCCAATCGCAACGATGCCTTTCACAATACAGGCACTTCGCCCGAAGGAATAGGCGCTCAAAAAGCAATGCAAGCAGCGCTTGAGATAGCAAACTTGAAACCTGCTGAAATCGATTATATCAATGCTCATGGGACAGGAACACAGAATAACGATTCCTCGGAATTAGCAGCGATGGAGGCAGTTTTTGGGACTGAACTTCCAGATTTCAGTTCTACCAAAGGAGCTACAGGTCATACGCTTGCAGCTTCTGGAGCGATAGAAGCTGTGTTCTCTGTGGAGAGTTTACTTCAAGGTTGCGCTTATGGAAACTTCAATATTTCTGAGCCTGCGACAGCTTCGAAAGCACTTTTGAGAAAAGCAGTCTCTAAAGATATTCAGCATGTGATGTCCAATTCATTCGGTTTTGGAGGTAATTCCACCTCTTTGATTTTTTCCAAATGCTGATGCAAAAGCTCTACATACATCAAGCAATTTCAATTTCTACCCAAGGCTTTTGGGAAGGTTTCGATCTGCCTGAGTTGAGAGAGGATCTAGAGGAGTTCAAGGCAGTTGATCCAGATTACAAGACTGTAATTCCAGTGATGTCTTTGCGTAGAATGTCCAAAATTACCAAAATGGCCTTGATGTGCAGTTTGACGATTTCGAAGAACACTGAGCTAGTTTGGGATGGGATAATCGTAGGCACAGGCCTAGGGAATTTGGCGGATACAGAGAAGTTTCTGACGCTCATTTCGGCTACTGATGCTGGGTTGAATTCGCCCACTGCTTTCACGCAGTCCAGCCACAATACCTTATCTGGACAGATCGCACTTCAGCTCAAAAATCACGGGTATAACATGACCCATGTTCAGAGAGGCTTTTCTTTTGAAAATGCCCTTCAGGATGCTATCCTTCAAGCGAACTGTGGAATGAAAAATATACTTCTCGGTTCAGCTGACGAACATATTCCGTTATTGGATACGCTGGGCAGAGAGATGAAGTATGAAGAAAGGGCTATAGTCCAATTTGGCGAAGGAGCTTCGTTTTTTCAGTTGAGCGCTGATGTGCCATCTGGGATTTTTGTGCAGGATGCGTTGGTCAAAATGAAATCTGAGAATCAGCTTCAAGAGATCGATTCCTTTGTGACGAAAAATAAGGTGGATAAGAAATGCTGTTTGCTGATTACTACCCCTGATATGATAGTTGACTGCGGCATGGATCGAAAGTCGCTAGGGGACTTAGTCGGAAATTACATGACGAACTCTGGAATAGCGATTCATTTGGGCTGTGCGTATTTGCAGAGAGAAGAATACAACCATGTTTTGATCCTGAATGCTAACTCAGAGGCTGGTATGGGCCTAACCTTATTTGGTCATGAGTAAGACTCAGGGTATTTTTGGAATAGCGATTTTAGGGGCAATTGCAATTTTGCTGACTTCTATTTCCAACTATTACCTGATCGCATTGTTCGTAGGTGTTTCATTCTTTTTGTTTGGAATGTCCATGTTTCTTAGGGCTCAGTTTTTTGTAAAATCGACTTTTCGCACCTCTGAAAATAACGTCTTACTGAGTTTTGATGATGGTCCTGATCCTGTGAATACGCCTCTCGTTTTAGATATTCTGAAAAAGCAGGGTGCTACTGCGATGTTTTTCCTGATCGGGAAAAAGGTGAAGGGCAATGAAGCGCTCGTTCGTAGAATACAGGAGGAAGGGCATTTGCTGGGAAGTCATTCCTATAGCCACGATTCTAAAATTGGGCTTTGGAATAAGGCTAGAACAACAATGGATATTCGAACTGGGCATGAAGAGCTATTAAAGGTCGTTCCTAATGCAGGTGATTGGTATCGCCCGCCCTTTGGTGTGACTAACCCAACTATAGCCTCAGCGCTCAAGAAATGTGGCTTAAAGTCAATCGGCTGGTCAGTTAGAAGTTTTGATACCGTCAAAAAAGATCCTAAGAAACTGCTCGAAAACTTAAGCCAAGAAATAAAAGGATCAGATATTGTACTCTTGCACGACACACAGAATCTAACTGTTTCAATCTTAGAACCGTTGGTCCTGGAGCTGAAAAGCAGAAAGCTCACCTTAAAAGCTGAATTGAATTAAATGTCATTTTTAGTCAACCTTATATTATTTATCAGTCTAAGTATTCCTGCCTTAAGTCAGGAGCAGGATACTGATTTTGCCAAAAAACTTCAGGAGCACTATAAGACTGTAAAATCCATTTCGGCAGATTTCACACAGAGCAAGCAGAGTTTGCTTTTTGATGAGGCATTGGTGTCCAAAGGGGTTTTTTACTATGAAAAGCCTGATAAAATCCGCTGGGAACAGTTGGCTCCGTCTGCAAATTACTTTATCCTGAATAAGGAAGAAGTCATCCAATTCGATGGGGAATCAGTGAAAAAATCGACTGGTTTGAATATGCAGATGAGCATTTTTAGACAGTTTATTTTGAGTACGGTGGATGGTTCTATTTTGAATGATCCCTCGTTTGAAAAGAGATTTCAGAGCAAAAATGGGGAGATGCGCATTAGCTTAGTACCTTTGGATAAGCGGATGGCAAAGCGATTGGTAAAAATCGAGCTAACCTTTGACGAGAAAACGCTAGTACTCGATCAGCTGAAAATGTATGAGAATCAGGATGATTCCACCGAAATCAGCTTTACAAATCAGAAAATAAATACATCGATCCCCGCATCAATTTTTCAATAAAATGCAGCAGGAAATTCTAGATCAAACACTTGATATTTCTATAATTACTCAAGAAGAAACAGAATCTCTATGTGCTGTGAAAGTGCTGAGCACTAGTTCTGTATTCGAAGGTCATTTTCCTGGAAATCCTATTCTACCAGGAGTAATTATGGTAGAGTCAGTGCGAACTGCTTTGAATCAACTTTTTCAAAAAGAATATCGCCTAATGTCAGCTTTGAGCATCAAGTTTTTGGCTGTGCTAAATCCGAATGAACATGTGGATGTGCAAATGGGAATTAAACATTCTTCGGTAGAAGAAGGGTTGAAAATTGATGCAAATCTATTTTGTGGAGAGAAGATTTTCTTCAAAATGAAAGGCGTTTATTGCGCAGTTTGATGGGAAATAGAGTTTGCATTATCATTCCAACATATAATAATGAAGGAACTCTTCGTCAAGTGATCACGGAGGTTTTGAAAATCTGCCCTGATTTGTTGGTGGTAAATGATGGTTCGACGGATAGTACAGAATCGATTTTGGAGAGCTTTTCAGGTTTGAATGTTATAAGTTATCCCAAAAATAAAGGGAAGGGATATGCGCTTAGAAAAGGCTTTGTGAGAGCACACGCTTTGGGTTATGAGTATGCGGTGACGCTGGATTCTGATGGGCAGCATGAGCCGGAGAATATCCAAGATCTGACTGAACAAATTCAGCTTCTGGAGACGGAGACTGTGCTGATGGGCTCACGCAATATGGAGCAAGATGGCATTCCAAAGAAGAGCAGTTTTGGGAATAAGTTCAGCAATTTCTGGGTTTGGTTTAATACCGGGATTAAGCTATCGGATACGCAGACGGGTTTTAGGGCTTATCCCCTGAGACCCATTTCTAGGTTGAAATGGTTTTCAAACAAATTTGAATTCGAAGTCGAAGTTCTGGTACGACTAGCTTGGGAAGGAGTGGAGATCAAGGAAGTGCCCGTGCATGTGAATTATCCTGAAGACCGTGTGAGTCACTTCAGACCGTTTCATGATTTTGCAAGAATCAGCGTATTGAATACTGTTTTCTTTTTCTTAACACTCGGGTATTTCGCACCGAAAAGATTGTTTTTTGTCAAGGGAGACAGCAATATTTTTACACAAATCAGAAGAGAGTTTAAGCGTCACCAACATGATCCGATGCAAATGGCTGGTTCGGTAGGTTTAGGATTGTTTTTCGGTGTGTTTCCGATTTGGGGATTTCAGATGATTGTGGCATTTTTTGCCGCTAGTTTGCTGAAAATGAACCGCGTCATTGTACTTACTTTTTCTAATATCAGTTTACCTCCTTTTATTCCAATGATCATTATTTCCAGTTACTTTTTCGGAAGTTTTTTTGTGGAAAAGAAGGTGCTTATTCCGGACTTTTCTGAAATAACAGTGGATACGATATACTTGCAACTCTATCAATATATGGTCGGAGCCGTGATTTTATCCTGTGTGCTTGGAGCCCTAGGATTTGGAATTACTTATATTTTGATGAAGGTTAAGTCATTATATAATAAGTGATTAGAGTAAAATGGTTTAAGCGTCTATTAAGATCAAAAGCTTACTTTAAAAAATGGGAAATGCAACCTTAAGATGAGTGGGCTCTACTGACTTCTGGTAAATCTTCCAGAAGATTATGCAGGTAACCCATTCCTATAGCCACCAGATTAGGTTCTCCATTTTCTGAATGGGCAACTTTCACATTGACTTCTTTTTTGTCCTCTAAAATATAAAATTCCCAAACCCCCTCATTGATTCCAGTAATTGCTTTCTGAGCAGAAATCATCCAGCGCTCTCCGGTATTGTTTATCCCACCAACTTGAGAAATACTGAAGGAATTGGTATGTCTAGTTTCTCTTTCTATAAAATGGATTCGTAGTCTGGTCATTCTGGAATTTATTCGGAAGGTAAAGTCAGTGGTGGTAAGAGGATTCGCAACATGCCCAAATTCGGGACTTCAAGTACTAGTAATACTTGAAACACTAAACATAAGTTTTGCCATTCCTGTAATCTTGGAATTAATTTTTAAATTAACTTATTCGTTTCATGTAAAACAAGTAAGTAGATATAGAAAAATATGATAAGCTGTATATGCTCTAGGCCTATTTGCAAATAGCCCGATTTTCAAGTGTAGGGGCACTTGCCTTTTCAAGAAGTTTCAACAGATTTTGCTAATGAGAAGTTGAGTGGAGCTAGAATTTACCTAGGAGTAAATGCTACAATTTGAGGAGAATTATTCTTAAAAATGACTTCATATTCTGGGCTTAGATTAGCCTATAGTCTCATTATAAAGGCCAGAGTGGAATTCACGGTTGTTTGAATCCCATGGCTAAGTATTTGATTTATTTCTTTAAGAATGACAAATAGGTCATTTAATTCAAAGCAATTTTAATTAAAACAACCAACTATGAAAACTACCAATGAAGCTGCAGAAATTTTGAATGATTTAGTACAGATCAACAATGACCGTATCGAAGGGTATGAGAAAGCAATTGAAAATTTAAAGGCCGAAGATCTGGATTTGAAACCTTTGTTTATTTCTATGATTGATGAGAGCCGAAAATGCAGAATGGCGCTTTCCAATGAACTTAATGTCTTTAAAACTGAAACAGAGGACAGTTCCACTACAAGCGGTAAACTGTATAGAGCATGGATGGACGTTAAAGCTGTGTTTACCGGACACGACAGAAAAAGCGTCTTGGAAAACTGTGAATTTGGGGAGGACGCTGCCCAAAAGGCCTACAAAGACGCAGCAAATGATGAAGATTTGCCAGCTAATCTAAAGACACTTGTTCTTGAGCAAAAGGCGACCTTAAGAATATCACATGACAAAATTAAGCAACTAAGAGATCAGCAAGCTTGATCTTACTAAGTTAAAAAAGTCTGTACAATTTAATCCCGGCAATTTGCCGGGATTTTTTTTAGTAGAGCTACTTGTGCCCTTAAGTCTTCATAAGATCTTGATTTAAAACCAGCACACTTTACTCCTTTTAATAGTTATTCCTCAGACACTGAAAGATTTTTACAGTAGGGTACTATAGTATTCAATAGGCATAGAAAGTTTGGTATAAGCTGATGATCATACACACTTATTTTGGTGCATAAGCTTCTCGATCTGTGGTAGCAAGTTCCCTCCTTGAAACGATATTATAGGGAGATATAGCTCGATTTAGTGTTCTCATTGCAATTTGAACCTGTTTTTTGTGAATAGTAGATTTTGCACAGGTATTGTACTAAAGTCCTCACTAACCAACTTATGAAATCATGGCTAATTACGCTTCTATACCCTTTATACATTCTCTTGGAAAATTTGTTCTGTTCTACATTGATCCAGCGAGTTTTCTGGTTTTCATTAGTAACAATGGAATCTCTGCTACCTCTGCCGAAGACGAAGAGAAGAATCCCAACCCTCCAGCTGAAGATTTTCCAATGCCGGATGGGGATGAGATCAATCCAACTAAGGTAATTCCCGAAGAGGAAGAGTATTTGCCTGATGAGCAGGAAGTGCCAGTGCAAGAGCCTCCCAAAGAGATAGAGGAAGATCCTTATTTCCCCAGAAAAGGAGATGGATTGCCTCCTGAAAAAGAGGATGAATTTCCGAAAACAGATCCCGTTTAATCAGCTGCGAATACTAGGTGCAACTGATTATTAAGAATGTAGTAGTACCCTCGAACTCTTTTATAAAATCCATATTTAGCAACCCCTTAAAACCATCAAACTATGAATGACGAACCTAATAAATTGACTGAAACGGAGGAGGATGTAGTAGCAAAAGTTATTATCCACATGCCTACCGAACCTGAGATTTCTTTTGAATGCCCATTAATGTTCAAATTACCTGAGGAAGGACAGATTCTGGATATAGCCTATGAAAAATTCATAACCGATCAAAGTCAATGGGAGAGAGCCCAAAGCACATTGGATAATGATGTGATGGTCATCGATCGGATAGAGGGTATTCATGTGTATCTACGGGAAGGTAATCCAGTTGATTAAAAGATGAGTATACGTTGAGCAGGGAGTCGAACTTCCTTGTCAAAATGGCTGTACTGTATCCACGACAAGCCCCAAACCAGTTTAATTCTCTAGGTATCCTATGTATGTCAGCTTTTCGTTCGCTGCCAGACCGTTAGGGTTACATCCCAATTTTCCTTCGGGCACATCCATATCAAGCTTCTGATAGAATTCCGCCCAGAAGGTGTCTGTTTTCTGGGTGTCTGGATTAATAAAAGTCATGGGCTCCAACTCAAAAATACCTGCATGCCTATAGGCTCGCTCAACAAAATCCGAGCAATAATACGAGGTGTCATTGAGGACGTAGCTCCAATTATACGGTTTCCCCAGCAGCGTTTTGGAGGTAATGATAGCTTGATTGATGGAATTTTGATCTTCATCAGTTAGCCTATATAGCGCGAACCGTCGGTTCTGGCCGGATTCGCTAAGCACCAAACTATCCAGCGGTTCACGTATAGATCCTTTTTTGCCAATAGCATGTAGGATATAGGCGCTAGAATCACAAACTTCAATAATGCCAACATGGTCAAAAGAGACGTCACTAGTACGCTGTGTAACTCGGTTGATGGCTCCAGACAAATGCTCTAATTCTGCCCCTACAAAAAGAAGATCGCCATTCTGGACATTCAGGTTGAGGTAGGGGATTGACTGCTGAGCGACAAGCGTTGGAACCCAGACGAAAGTGAAACAGAGTAATAGAAAGAAAGCAGAACGGATATTCGGCATGGTTAGCGTGCGTGTGTTTGGTTGGTCAAAGCTAGTACTAGGTGCTGGGGTATGAAAATACTCACCCGATTTAATATGACTTTGTAAACCTAGTATGAGATTCTGATGTGGTAATTAATACTTTCCGGTTTATGACGTTTTACATTTTATTAAATTCTAAACCTACCTCACCGACTTCAATTTCACGCCCTTTCCTTGGAGTATATGTAATAGTACTGCAGCATCTTTTTCCTGTTCCTCTTCGATAAATAGGCGGATAGCTCTAGAGAGTGACGCGATTTCGGGTACTTTATGAAGGCGATCAAAAGGGAAAGGATCTGAGTGTGTACTTAGAATCAAGCCTACTTTAATATCCACCCGTTTTTCCAGGTCTTTTAATTCACTGCATATTTCTGCCCAGTAGTGCATTGTGTTCAGGTGGAATTTTGTCTTCAAAATTAGTAATGATTTTATTGAAGATTGGTAATTTAGGTGCTAAGGAATATGAATCTGATACAAGCTGTCTCAATTTGTAAACACTTTCCTTAGTTTTTAGCTCTATCTATTAAACGTTCTTTTAAAATGAAACTCAATAAAGAAGTAGCAGAAGATCTTGACCTAGTGATTAAAGATCTGTTATCTAACAAGTCTAAAGTAGCATCTGTTGAGGATATGAAAAACCATCTTTTTCCTGATAAACCGGATGCATATTTAACATCCTTGTTTCATCATTTAAATGATCACCGTCCTCGCTTGTTATTTCCCGAGAAAAATCCAACACCAGATATGTTTTGGAAGAATGACTACCTGCCTGCTTTTTATTTCCAAGGTGGATTTACTGAGGTTTTTAAAGATCAGGAGAAGGAAAAAATGATCTTGGAAGAGAAGCGGAAGCTAGAACTCGAAAAGCTAAAGTACGACGTGAATAATTCTAAAAGGATCTATAAAACGTATTGGTGGACATTTGGCTTTGCGTTAACAGGTTTTATTTATGTGATTGTTAGATTGGGAATTTGGTTTTTCGAATCCAATTAAGTGATACCTAGGTAGCATGTCTTTATTATGGATTATTTAGAATGCTAAACCTAGTGTTAAGTAATGGGTTATGACCTTAGTCGACTCTATAAAATTAAGTCACATAGCTGAGTTGAATAGATAAGATGGAATTATGTTTGGCTTATGTAATCACATAGATGTAAGTTGAAATGTTTTTCTACTGACTTTCTAAGAAATGCAAAATACCCTGTACAGGCGGGGCGAGCGTTAGGCTTAGTACACTGACGCTCAAGGAAAACCCACTATATCATTCATTCAACAGCTTAAACACCCACACTTTCTTTCAATAAAGATGTCACTAGCTCAACGGTTAAGGGTTTCTTGTTCGCTTTTTCTCGGAGGGTATCAAAAGAGTATCTAAAGTCACATCCTTCTTTGTAGGCACTGCATCCATAAGCTGTTTTACCTCTTATTATTGTTCCTTTATTGCACAATGGACAGGAAATGACTGGAGGAGTTTTTTTAGAAGAATTGGCTAGTTTCTTTTCTTCCAAAACGAGTTGAAATTCATCATTGAAACGTACCAATCCTTCTTTATCTCCTGTCGCTGTTTTAAATCCTTTCAAATTGACAGTAGATCCTTTCTGGAGCAAACGCAAATACTGATTCTCTGATATAGTCTTTCCTTCGAAAGAAAAAGGAAGTAAAAAGTTGCATCCGGTTTTATAGGCGCTGCATCCGTAACTCGATTTCCCTTTGAGCAGTGCCCCTTCCTTGCATTTTGGACAAGAGCTTCCTACGATTGCAGTTTGGGTAGTTGATTTTACCTTTTCAGGAACCTTGGCATCAGTGCTGTGAGATATTTTAGCATGGCTTTGTTCCCTTATAACTTCGTAGACCAAATGCTCCACCATGCTCTTCATGTTCTTCACAAAAGAGCCCGCATTGAAATTCCCTTTTTCTATCTCTTTCAATTGTTTTTCCCACTTCCCAGTGAGTTCGGCTGAGGTCAGTAGGTCATTCTTAATGATATCAATCAATTGCACTCCTGTTTCGGTGGGCAAAATTTGCTTTTTATTCCGTTCAATGTACTGCCGCCTGAACAGTGTTTCAATAATATTTGCCCGAGTAGAAGGACGACCAATGCCATTTTCTTTCATTAACTCCCGCAACTCTTCATCGTCAACTTGCTTGCCGGCGGTTTCCATGCCTCTTAACAAAGTTGCCTCGGTATATTGATGAGGTGCTTTGGTTTCTTTCTCCAGAAAAGATGGCTCATGCGGCCCTTTTTCTCCTTTAGTAAAGAGCGGGAGCTCATCTTTCTCCTTTTTATCTTTGCCGTCAGCAGTTTCAAAAACAACTCTCCAGCCTTTTTCTAAAATGACTTTCCCGGTTGTTTTAAACGGAACCGTATCCACTTTCCCTAATACTGTGGTATTGGACACCGCACAATCATCATAAAACACGGCGATGAATCTCCTGGCAATAATATCATATACTTTTAGGTGATTCCCGTGCAAACTGCTTTGAATTCCTGTAGGAATCATGGCATGGTGATCGGTTACTTTTTTATCATTGAAAACCTTGCTAGACTTTTTTAATTTTTTGCCGAAAAGCGGTTGAGTTAGCAAGGTATAATTCGTTAGCTTTTCTAAAATTCCTTTTGCTTTGGGGTAAATATCGTTCGGTAAGAAAGTGGTATCCACTCTCGGGTAGGTGATTAATTTCTGTTCGTATAGTTGCTGCGCTACCTTAAGTGTTTCATCGGCAGAAAGGCCAAACTTATTATTGCAATACACCTGTAATCCTGTCAAGTCAAAGAGCTTAGGTGCATAATCCTTTCCTTTTTTATTAGCAATAGAGACGACTTCAAAGTCATGTTCTTTTACCACGTTGGCAAAAGCCTCTCCATCTTCTTTCTTTAAAAATTTACCTTCCTCACAGTTAAATACGACATCTCTATATACCGTTTGTAATTCCCAAAAAGGTTGTGGCTGAAAATTTTGAATTTCTTTAAACCTGTTAACAATCATCGCTAGGGTAGGCGTTTGG
This sequence comes from Algoriphagus aquimarinus, assembly GCF_900112005.1. GTDB lineage: Bacteria > Bacteroidota > Bacteroidia > Cytophagales > Cyclobacteriaceae > Algoriphagus > Algoriphagus aquimarinus. The sequence goes on from NZ_FOKK01000004.1 coordinate 41,987, forward strand.
ACTCTACCTATGGACAGGACCTGTTTGTATCCACCATGTTTCACTGTATATAAACGCGTGGCATTCATTCCCAACAGCCAATCCCCAATTGCCCGGGAATATCCAGCATAATACAAATTATCATACTTAGCAGAGGGTTGCAGTTTTTCGAAACCTTCCTTGATTGCCTCTGTGGTCAAAGATGAAATCCACAAGCGTTTGACTTCTCCTTTATACTCCGCTTGTTCAATTACCCACCGCTGAATCAGTTCTCCCTCTTGGCCGGCATCACCACAGTTGATCACAAGCGTGGCGGTGTCAAATAGCTTTTTTACAATGTCAAATTGCTTCTTGACCCCAACGTTATCAACGACTTTGGTTTTGAACTTTTCGGGAAGCATAGGAAGGTGACTTAGGCTCCAACTTTTCCAATGAGGATCATAATCATTCGGCTCAAATAAGGTGCAAAAGTGTCCGAAGGTATAGGTAACTATATAGCCATTCCCCTCATAATATCCATCGTGCCTAGTATTAGCTCCTAGAACTGAGGCTATTTCACGTGCTACACTTGGTTTCTCAGCAATACAAACTTTCATCTGAAGCAAAAATAGTAAAAATAGGGTAGGCTCAGCGGAGGACATGGTTTTAAGAGGTCTTCCTTTAGAAAAATTTAGCATTGAACCAGACGGTAGGGAAGGAGAATCCTATCCACATAACGAACGAACTAAGCTCCGTAGGAGCGAAATTATTATAGCCATAGGTGAAACCCATAATAGAAAAAACCACCACACAATTTCCCTCACGTCCAAAATCATCTTCTGGAAATGTTGGCCAATGCAGGAGGATAGAAACGGATTTCATTTTTACCGCTAACCCCAGAGGACACAAAGAATTCCGCTAAGAAAATTACTATGGAAAACAGCTCCTTGGAAACTTAAACGAGATTAATTAGGGCAGTATGTCCACGAAGTGGTCGAGCCCAGATAAAGAATGATTTCGCAGTAAGTCTCGTCGGTTTGTAATGTCTAACTACCATACTATGATCTAATTATAAATATCTAGCAGACAATTTTACACTCTTTTTGGATTCTGGACAAGATTAGACTGCTTAGTTTCATGGATTATATTTATACAGATAACCTTCAGAAATATTCGAGGATTTGGTGGAAGCATTACACAAGACTGGCAACCATAGGTAGCTTGCTATTATATTTTTCCTGATTTTTAATTCAGTTGATTTCTGACGCTATGGATGTAATTAAATCAGTAAGCTGATTCAGTCTTGCCGGTTACCCTATGCCCTATAGTACAGGATGGGAAAGGATGCTATACAGCTGATATTAAGTGGCGATAAGCTAATGTTACTAAGAATGAGGAATGGGTAATACTCATTTTTCAGTAAGGAGTAAGTATTCCTAATTCTATAAGTAGTTAGTTTCTAATAGAGAATGCTAAATAGTTAAACCCTAATCTCCATGTCCTCTCAGTCCTCCAACAAGGTGTTATTACATAGGATTTCGGTGGATTCAGATAAAGCTGCTTTTTCTGAACTTTTCAGCAGATATCATTCTAAACTGGTCTCCTTTGCTACCTGTTTTTTACCAAATTATGAAGAGGCTGAGGACATGGTGTCAGAAGTGTTTATTAGGCTTTTGCAGAATCGTACACAACTGAAGGATATAGAGAATTTTGAAGGATACCTTTATTTTTCTGTTAAGAATCAATGCCTGAACCAGTTAAAAAAGAATAAAAGACAGAATAAAATATTCACCCCTCTTGATCTACAAGATTGTAAAACTGGTGAGTCTACCCAACCTCTTGAGCAATTATTGACCTCTGAATTGCGAGATAAAATAGCAGGATGCGTAGATAGATTACCTCAGAAAAGAAGGTTAGTGTACAAAATGATCAAAGATGATGGGCTAAAGATCAAGGAGGTTTCTAAGTTGCTTGATATTGCCGAAAAGACGGTGAAGAAGCACTTGGAATTAGCGGTAAAAGATCTAAGAGCAGAAATAGCGACTTATATCTCTGCTCAAAATACACATTCAAAAATCATCCCTATTTCTTTGAAAGTAGGCAGTTTAGTAATGTTGGTCTTGTTGATTTCCCAATTTATGAACATTTAGCCTGCCTTTTTTAGATTTAAACTAATCATCCCAAAGCGCCATTTTTTTAAAGGAGAAGATGATTTATTATTTGGATTAATATTCTTACTACCTATTGATTATTCTGCTCTACTCACCTGTTCTAAAATAAAATTTTAACAAATATTCAAAGTGCATTACGCCCTTTGTTCCTCTAGGTTGTCTTGGTAATGTGAATGTACCTGAAGATCAAATCGACCTTATTCTTTCTAAGTGGCTGACAAATTCGGCAAGTCAAGAGGAACTTTTAATTCTGGAAAACTGGGCAGATCTGTGTGATGAAAATCTGGAGATATTTGAAACTTTTAAAAAAGTAGCTGGCGAAAGTACAGCTGAACCCATCTTAGTCAATCTGGAAGAAAAGACCAATGATATTTGGGAAAGATCCCTTCAAAAAAAAACAGATGAAAAGGGACATTGGGTGGGCCTATTCAAATATGCTGCGAGCTTATTCCTACTAGCAGCATTAGCGATGAGCATTTTTTATTACCAACAGCTAGAAAAAGAACTGAGTAATGAGGTAGTGGCCGAAGCTCCAAATTACATTATCAGAGAAAATAAGCCAGGTCAAAAAACTAAAATCTTGCTACCAGATGGTTCTGTTGCCTATCTGAATAGCAGTTCCAGCATCAGATATTTAACTGGGTTTGCTGGACAAGAGAGAAGGGTTTTCTTAGAAGGAGAAGGTTTTTTTGAGGTTGCTAAGGACAAGTCCAAGCCATTTATAGTTGAAAGCCGATCGGTTGAAACCACCGCTTTAGGGACTGCTTTTAATGTAAAAGCTTTTAAAGAGGAGGGAGCAATTCGTGTTTCCTTGGTAGAGGGTGAAGTGAGCGTAAATCAGCTCGCAAATAATACCAATTCACTAATCCTAAAGCCTGGAAAGGAATTGCTGTTTGAAGCCGATTCAAATACATTTCTAGAACGAGACTTTGATCTTGAAGATGTTATAGGTTGGAAAGTAGGGAAGTTGGTGTTCACACAGGCAACTTTAAAGGAAGTAAAACTTCGGCTGGAGAGATGGTATGGAGTCCAAATTGATATTAGTGGAAAAGTGCCTTCCAACTGGAAAGTGACTACAGTATATGAGAACCAAAGCTTAAAAAACGTATTAACTGATTTACAATACTCTAGAAAATTTGCCTATGAAATAAAGCATTCGAATGTGACTATCACCTTCTAAAAAAAACAGAACCAATGGGTTCGTACCCCATTGATTCTGAGACAGCATAACTAATTGTTTGGACGCAAATCAGCTATGCTTAATTAAATACTTGTCAGTACTCAATAACCCAAAATTATGATAAATAAATCTATACTGCTATTACTGCAAATGACAAAATACACCCTATATGGTTTTTTGTTTCAGATGCTCGTATTGAACGTGGTACTTGCCCACACAATTAAAGCCCAAAAAATCGACGAAGTTTATGTGAAAGTTTCTTTCGTTGAAGAGAAGCTACTTAACGTTCTACATGAGGTTGAAAGGCAAACAGAGTTTCAGTTTACCATTCATGAAAATGAAACCTATCTCAACAAAAAAATCTCTGTTAAGGCAAACAAGATTTCTGTAGAAGACTTGCTTAAGGAAATCGGTAGCCAAACTGGGCTCAATTTTCAACAGGTGAATAGAAATATATCCATGTGGCTTGCCCCAAGAAAAGGTGAGATTAAGGATGTACTAACCCCCTTAGAGGCTATAAATGTTTCAGGAATTGTAAGTGACAAAACCGGAGCTCCATTACCTGGGGTGACCATTATTGTAGAAGGTACCACAAGCGGTACTGTTTCGGATATTGATGGTAAATATTCAATTGACGCAGAAGCAGGAGATGTCTTGGTATTTTCATTTATAGGATTTAGTCAACAAAAAGCAACTATTGGAAATCAAGTAGAAATCAATGTAATCATGCTCGAAGATGAACGAGCGCTTGATGAAGTTGTAGTGGTTGGATACGGGACCCAAAAGAAGGAGGATGTCACAGGATCTGTGGTTTCAGTGAATGAAAAAACAATCAAAGATCTTCCTGTTTCTTCAGTGGATCAAAAGATGATTGGACAAGTGGCAGGAGTGCAGATTCAGCAAGTTTCTGGTGCTCCAGGAGCAGGAACTTCTATTAAAATTCGGGGAAGCGGATCTCTAGGAGCTGGAAATGAACCTTTGTATGTGGTAGATGGAATGCCTTATTCTTCTGGTATGAATCAGTCACTGAATCCGCTCATGTTCATTGACCCAAATAACATCGAGTCAATCACCATCTTAAAAGATGCTTCTTCCACGGCTATTTATGGTTCAAGAGGAGCAAATGGTGTGATCATGATCACTACCAAAAAAGGCACCTATAATCAGACTAGTATTACTTTTTCAGCTATGTCAGGGGTGCAGCAGGTGCCTCAAAAAGGTAGACCTAATATGCTGAATAAAAGAGAATTCGCGCAGCTTCAACGTGACAGAATAGATCTTGAAGTAGATCTGAGAGAGAACAGAGCAGCCACCTTAGAAGACTATCCTGAAGAATATCGAAATCTAGATGCACTTACTGGCCGAGGTACGGATTGGTATGATCTCATTCTTAGAGATGCTCCGATTCAAGATTACAATTTCAATCTTCAAAAGGGGACAGAAGATTCTCGTATTAATTTCAGCCTTGGGTATTTCAATCAACAAGGTGTTTTGAAGGAGACTGGTATAGAGCGTTTTAGTACGAAACTGGGGATTGAAACAGATATCACTCCTAATCTAAAATTAGGTGTGTCGATACAACCCACCTATATAAGCCAGCAAAGAGCGAATACAAACCTGAATAGGGAAGATGTCTTAGGTGTGAGTATTTGGGCAAACCCAATTTCTACTCCTTATGATGAGAATGGAAATCTGAAACCATACATAGTAGCTCCTCAAAGCAAATTTCACTCAGCATGGAGCTTCGCTAATCCATTGTATGTACTGCAGGAAATGACTACCGAGCAGAAGTCCTTTCAAAACCTTGGCTTAGCATTTTTGGAATGGAGCATATTACCAAACCTTCGTTTCAGGTCTTCCTTGAATACAATTTTGGAAGCATCTAAGTATTTTCAATATGTTCCTAGCACTGTGGGAGGATCTAATAGACCGCCTACTGCTGGTACCGGTAACTCTACAAATACCCGATACAACAGCTTCAACTGGTTGGTTGAGAATACAGTTAATTACGATTTGAGTTTTGGAGAACATTCATTCAACTCCTTACTGGGGTATACCATCCAACGCTTTAATTCCAATAATATAAATTTGAATGCCAGCCCATATCCGAACGATTTGATAACAACGATCAACGCGGCCCAAGCGATTAACTCATGGGGTGAGGCAGTGAATGAGTGGAGCATGATTTCGTATTTGGGAAGAATTAACTACTCATTTAAAGAACGTTATTTGTTCACCGCAACTTTTAGAGCGGATGGTTCTTCACGATTTGGGAGTGATAACCGTTTTGCAATCTTTCCCTCATTAGCGGGCGCATGGAGAGTGTCAGAGGAGGAGTTTTTCAAAGACATTTCCTGGATAGATAATTTGAAGTTAAGAGTCAGCTACGGAAAGAGTGGTAATAATAACATCGGTAATTATGCTCATCTAGCAAATATCAGTGCAGGCTCCTATGTCTTCGGAAACACTCAAGTCACTGGATCTAGCGTGGGGATATCTAACCCAGGGCTAACGTGGGAAGAATCAAATCAAATCGATGTGGGATTGGATTTTGATTTTTTCAATAGCCGCGCCTTTTTCATGATTGATTATTTCAAGAGAAGAAGCAATAATATGTTGCTGGAGGATGTGATACCTGCCATCACTGGTTTTAATTCACAAACCATTAATCAAGGAAGTGTGCAAAACACAGGGATAGAAATCGCTCTTGGAGGAACTCCTATCGCTGGTGAATTCAATTGGAACATCAGTGGTAACATTGCTTTCAACAGAAACGAAGTACTTTCTTTGAATGATAACACCGTGAGGATATTGTCTGGAAATAATGACGGAAATCCTACACACATTTCAGTAGTAGGGAAGCCGATTGGTCAATTTTTCGGTTTTGTTCTTGAAGGAGTATATACACCAGAATATTTAAGCCAGCCGGGAGTAGTCAATTCTCCTCAGGTGTATGAAGGAAATGTAAAGTACAAGGATGTAAATGGTGATGGATTTATCAATGATGTGCTTGATTACACCATCATTGGTAATCCCCATCCAGACTTCATCTTCGGCCTTACTAATAATGTCTCTTATAAAAACTTTGACTTGGGTGTAATAGTCAATGGTCAAGTTGGAGGACAGGTCATGAATGGTCTGCGTCAAACTACCGACAATCTTCAAGGCTTTTTCAATGTAGATAAAGATTGGGAAGCTAGATGGAGAAGCACCGAAAATCCAGGCGATGGCATTCATTCAGGAGTACCAAAGTTGAAGCCTAGCTGGGGACATAGAGTGTCTACCCTTTGGGTGGAAGATGCTTCGTACTTGCGTATCGCTAATATGACCTTGGGATATACCATTCCATCGAGCTTGTCTGAGAAAATGAAAGTATTGAAGAGTTCTAGACTGTATTTCACAGTGCAAAACTTAGCCATGTTTACCAATTATAAAGGGGCAAATCCAGAAGGTCAGGCAGCGAATCAGAATAACACATTGGTTCCCGGGTTTGATATGACGTCGTATCCGCTCTCGAGGACTATGTCATTGGGAATAAACCTTTCTTTTTAATCTGGAATGAAAACGATGTTCCATCACAAGCTAAACTATTGCATTATGAAAAAGTTACTATATATAGTTCTCTTATTTACTATTACTTCCTGCGCGGATGATTTCTTGGAAATTTATCCTGATACCACACTGAGTGAGGGTAATTTCTATCAATCTCAGCAGGAATTTATTCTCTTGGCAAATGGCTGTTATATCCCGTTGCGAGACATTGAGAAAAATACTCACTGGGTTGTTTCAGAATTGATCTCAGACAATACCAGTTTTCAGTACAATATCTTAACTGGTGAGGCTGTGAGAGGTGTTATTGATCAGTTTATCATCACTGCGGACAATAGAGCCTATGCTGAGTTTTGGAATTTATCCTACAACGGGATAAATAGAACTAACAAGCTATTGGTTGAGATAGATAGGCCTGAAGTAGAGTGGACAGACTTGGCATATAAATACAGGTCTTCAGGAGAAGCTTATTTCCTTAGAGCTTTATATTACTTTAATCTGGTAAGGCAATTTGGAGGTGTTCCATTAGTCCTCACTCCAATTAGCGCTCAGGAAGCACTTAAAATGGGTAGAGTAAGTGAGGAAGAAATTTATGCCAGCATCATCAGTGATTTGAATTCAGCAATAGAGCAGTTTTCAATGGCGACCAAGTTGGAGGAAAATGGAAGAGCCAATTTGTATTCTGCTCATGGTTTATTGGGCAAGGTTTATTTGACAATGAAAGAGTATGATAATGCGGAAAAGTCGCTGAAAAAAGTGATTGATTCTAACAAATATTCTCTATTGCCAAATTATGCAGATTTGTATGATCCAAGTAACAAAGACTATAAGGAAACCATCTTTAGTGTGCAGTATTCAGAAAATAGCAGGGAACTTTCCAATCGATTTATTTTCATGTTCGCACCTTGGAGTTCAAAAGGTAGTATTACGCAGCGTCCTAATATTAATATTATTTCAGCAGGTTGGAATCAGCCAACTACGGACTTGCTAAACGCTTTTGAAGATGGTGATAAAAGAAAAGACGTCTCTATAAAGTTCTGGAATGGCCCTGATTGGGATGGTGCGGTGAGAGATATACCCTACACTGGAAAATTTAAACCTCCAATTTCTGCTCCTGATGATCGTACAGGAGATAATTTTCCAGTTTTAAGATATTCCGATGTGCTGCTGATGTACGCTGAGGTACTAAATCAACAGGGTAAAACAGGAGAAGCAACGTCTTATGTTCAACAAGTTCGTGACCGGGCAGGTCTGAAGGCTTCCTTGGCAGGCTATGGAAAAGCACAGCTTGAAGAGCTAATAGCTAAAGAGCGTCAAGTTGAGTTTTGCTTTGAGAATCAGCGTTGGTATGATCTGAAAAGAACAGACAAAGCGGTAGAAGTAATGACTGCTCATGGTAAGCGGGAGTTGGCGCAGAAGGATTTCCTTTACAACAGCGCCTACCAAATAGATCCTCATAAACTATTGGCTCCGCTACCAGCAGAGCAAATACTCATAAATAGTTTAACCCAAAACCCAGGATATTAAAATGGATTTTATAACGATTTTGCCTTCAACTCGGTCCTATAATTTTCGGTTGATCTTTAGCTTATTGTCCTTTCTCTTATTTGCAATGCCTTTTAAGCTATTTGCACAAAGTGAGAAACCCAATGTGATTTTCATTCTAGCAGACCAATGGCGTGCAGACGCTGTTGGATATGCTGGAAACAAGGATGTAATCACACCAAATTTGGACAAATTAGCACAGGAGAGCTTGGTTTTCGAAAATGCGATTACTGTTATGGCAGTTTGTGCTCCTTGGAGGGCTAGTTTTCTTACAGGTCAATACCCTCTAACGAATGGTGTTTTTTACAATGACAAACCGCTAGCAACTGAAGCCGTAACTATGGCTAAGATTTATAAAGATGCTGGATATCAGACTGGTTATATTGGTAAGTGGCACTTGAATGGGCATGCTCCGGGTGAGCATCCATTTAGTGCAAGGGATTTGCCAGTACCAAAAGAACGCAGGCAAGGGTTTGATTATTGGAAAGTGCGAGAAGTGTCACATGATTATAACGACTCTTTTTATTTTGACGAAAATGATGAAAGGCATGTTTGGGAAGGATATGATGCTTTCTCCCAAACGGATAGTGCTATCAGTTATATAAAAAAGAACAAGAAGAATCCTTTCCTTTTGGTAATGTCCTGGGGACCACCTCATAACCCATATCAAACTGCACCTGAGAAATACAAAGCAATGTATGACCCTGCTAAAATTTCCCTCAGGCCAAACGTTCCCGAAAATTTGAGAGATAGTGCAAGACAGGTAATTGCCGGTTACTACGCTCATATTACAGCGCTGGATAAAGCGATGGGGGATTTGTTACAAACTTTGGAATCAGAGGGTCTAGCGGACAACACGATTCTTGTATTCACCTCAGAGCATGGAGACATGCTTTTTTCTAAAGGGGTTCTTCGAAAACAAAGACCTTGGGATGAATCTATCAAAGTTCCTATGCTGCTGAGATATCCTAAGGGTATTTCTAAACCAAGAACTATAGCAAACCCGATTGATACTCCAGACTTATTGCCAACTCTATTGGGGCTTAGTGGCTTGAAAACACCAAAAACTGTCGAAGGGACAGACTTTTCCGCTCAGTTGAAGGCAGGAAATGATATAGATAATGAGGCCGCTTTAATCATGCTTCCAGTGCCTTTTCATGAATGGCAATTTAAAAATGGAGGTAGGGAGTTTAGAGGTATAAGGACTCAACGCTATACATATGTGAAGGATTTACTAGGTCCTTGGCTGTTTTATGACAATAAAACAGATCCTTATCAAATGGATAATTTGGCAGGTCAGGCAGAATATAAGGAATTACAAGACTCTTTAGAAAAAGTGCTTAAAGCCAAACTGAAGAAAACTAAGGACGATTTTCTTCCTGCTGATGAGTACATGACAAAATGGGGTTATTTATACGATATGCAGGACAGCATCAGAGATGTTAATTACCTCAACATTAACCGTTGATTTTATAATCATACATGCGAATGGATGGATTTTAAAGTCCGTAAAGTGATTAAGCAAGTTGGATAGCTGGGTTTGTATGTTGAAAACCGATGGGTCGATGACCTGTCGGTTTTTTGTTTCAGTTGATCATAGTATAGATGTGTTTACTATTCAAAATTGAAGGAAAATCCTATCCACACAATTTCCCTCTGGCCCAAAGCCATCTTCTGTAAACGGATGCATCTGCGGGAGGATAGAAACGAGACAAACTGAGTTCTAAATAGCCATCGATTAGGGAAGGGCTTCAAGCAAGGAAACCACTCATACTCTTCCCATTTATTTTGCCGCAGATTTTTGCATATTTAAGGATAAAACTAGTCCCTAATGAAAAAATTTCTGCTTTCGTTTTTCCTATTTACTTCAGTGATTCAACTTGGGTTTGCTCAACGGGAACTGATCCTTGCCGAGCCAGCTGCGCTAGGATTTAATGAAGAGTTCATCAACCACAAAGTGGATTCTATAATGAAAATGGGCATGGACAGTTTGGCTTTTCCAGGTGCACAACTTTTGATAGCAAAAAACGATACGGTTATTTTTCATAAAGCCTTCGGGTATCATACCTACGACAACATCCAACCTGTAGCACTGAACGACTTATACGATTTGGCTTCTGTTACCAAAATTGCTGGGCCTTTACCTGCCATAATGAAGTTGGTGGACGAAGGGAAACTTGATCTGGATAAACCTTTCAGCAACTATTGGAAGCCTTGGAGAAACAGAAAGGACAAAAAAGACTTAACGCTTCGGGAGATTTTGGCCCATCAAGCAGGTTTAATCCCTTACATAGTGTTTTTGGATGAAGTCGTTCGGAAAAACGGCAAGGTCAAAAGAAGATTTGTGCATCATTCGCCCGATAAAAGATTTCAAGGACAAGTATACGATGGGCTTTATATAAACGATCGTTTCGAACGGAAAATGAACCGAATCATCAACCGATCCGAAGTATCCGATGAAAAGAAATACCTGTATTCAGGACTCACTTTTCTAATTTTTCCTTCTTTGATCGAGCAACTCACTGGGACCGACTATCAAAGCTATTTGGAAGAGAATTTCTATCAACCTATAGGTGCTCATACTTTGGGATATCTACCCGAGGGGAAAGGCTATGTTAACGACATTGTCCCTACCGAAGTGGATTCCCTCTTTAGAAAAACCCTAGTAAACGGATGGGTGCACGATGAAAATGCTGCGCTAAAAGGTGGGGTTTCGGGGAATGCAGGCTTGTTCGCAACGGCCGATGATTTGGCTAAATTGATGCTCTTTTATCAGAATTATGGCAGTGTGGGAGGCTCACAGCTCATTTCAGCCGAAACCGTGAAAGAGTTTACCGAGGTTCAATTCCGCGAAAACGAAAACCGCCGCGGCTTGGGTTTTGACAAACCACTCTTGAACAATGCCGAGCTTCCCTTGGCGGAAGCTTATCCTTCCCCTTTGGCAAGTCCCGAAAGTTTTGGTCACAGCGGTTTTACGGGAACTTTAGTCTGGGCTGATCCCGTAAAAAAGCTCACGTATATATTTCTATCCAATCGAGTTTATCCGTCTAGAGATCACCAGAAACTGTACAGTTTGGGTATTCGAGAAGCTTTGCAGGATGTATTTTACAGTGCAGAGCAAGAGTAAAATTCTAATGTGGAGACACTAGTCTAGTTTTTTTAACCTCACATGCGCAATGAACCCAAAGAATTACGCAAAGGAGATTATTAACGGAAAAAGCTCCGTAGGAGCGACATGTTTATAGCCATGGGTTTTAACCCATGGTTAAAAGATTACCATTTAAACCAACCTCCCGCGCAAAATCATCTTCTGGAAACGAGAAATTGTGCGGGAGGATAGGAAACGAATTTCATTTTTACCGCTAAGTCGCAGAGAGCACAAAGAATTCCGCAAAGAAGATTACTGTCGGCACTAGCTCCGTCGGAGCGAAATTATTATAGCCATGGGTTTCAACCCATGGTTAAAAGATTACCATATAAACCAACCTCCCGCGCAAAATCATCTTCTGGAAACGAGAAATTGTGCGGGAGGATGGGAAACGAATTTCATTTTTACCGCCGAGTCGCAGAGGGCACAAAGAATTCCGCAAAGAAGATTACTATCGGCACGAGCTCCGTAGGAGCGAAATTATTATAGCCATGGGTTTCAACCCATGGTAAATAGGACCACCACACAATTACCCTCCCGCGCAAAATCATCTTCTGGAAACGAGAAATTGTGCGGGAGGATGTAAACGGATTTCATTTTTACCGCCGAGTCGCAGAGGGCACAAAGAATTCCGCAAAGAAGATTACTATCGGCACTAGCTCCGTCGGAGCGAAATTATTATAGCCATGGGTTTCAACCCATGGTTAAAAGATTACCATATAAACCAACCTCCCTCGCAAAATCATCTTCTGGAAACGAGAAATTGTGCTGGAGGATGTAAACGGATTTCATTTTTACCGCTCAGCGGCTGAGGCCTACCTTACCCTAACTCCCGATGAGTAAAGCGATATCTGGAGTTAGGGTAAGGTAATCTGAAAAATACCCTATATAGGGTATTTTTTTGCGTCCAAAATCTATTTTCTTGCATATAGCCTTTTAGTTTCTGAAGAATACACCAACTTTTAATACCTGTCCGGTCTTAAATCCGGAAACCATCAGATAGTTTACTCATGTGCATCCTCTTAAGGATTGGTTCTTTTCGATTCAATTTTTTCGCAGATAGCTCTTTTTAAACCCTTATAAATAACCAGTCATGAAGCTTGAAAAGATCTTGGATAAACTCAGTTCAATTGAGAAAAATTCGTTCATTAAAATAATTGATAACATCATATCCAAAAGCAAGGAGAAGAGTAAAGAGATTGAAAAAATCCTTGCGCCGGACAATAAGGGTTTGAAAACAGTGGACAACCAAAACATCTCGAAGATTTTTGACTTGACTTCAGACGAGTTTACTGAATATGTTCAATGCGAGTTTCAAGAAGTAAATTCCCAGCTTGATATCCTGATAGATATCATCATAAGGGATGGTAACTGCATCATGCGTCAGGATTGGTTTTCACGACTATATGAAGCTGAACTCAAAGTGATCAATGGGAAAATCAAAGCTTTGTCAGTAGATTTTAAGGATGATAAGTCAGATCTTGGTCCGGAGCGTAAGCGTGATTACAGAATTTATCAAGCTTGTTTGTCGACAGCATTTTTCAATGACGTAGCCAATAACAGAGAAGCCAAAATAACTGCAGACGAACTTACCATCATTATTACTCTTTCAAAGGAGCTCGGTTTGTCTCAGGAAGAAATCAAATTGATCAATTACTCTATTCTGGGAGTCAAGAAGATGGAAATTCAGGAAGTTATCAATAATCTTAAAAACATAGGAGTGGTGTTCTATTCCAAAAAAGAAAACACTCTTTTTGTTGCAGATGAAATGGTTCGACTATTACGGAAAGTTCGTAATAAAGAGGTTGCGGATAAGTTTTTTAGAAGGACGCTAAAACTGCTTCGTGAACCCATTATCAACACGATAGCCAAAAATCATAACCTTGACAGAAAGCTTTCATACACTCAGAAAATTGAAGGTATTATCCATGCAGGAATTTCATTTACTGATTTACTCTTGGATGAAATTTACAAGGACGGAACTACACTGACCGATAAGAAGAAAATACTTAATGAGTTATGTGAAAAGGGACTGCAGATTCCAAATCTGAGAGGTAGTACACTTCAGGAAAAAATAGATAGCCTAATCCAATATTTTGAATCAGTAGAAAAGGATGAAAAAGTAGGGATCTCCGTGGATGGGTATGACAAGCTTTTGACTGACCTTCATAAGTCTATTCCTGCTTCGAACAAAGCCATGAAAGAACACTTTGAGCTCCAGGATGAATATGTATTAGATGCAGAGTTTTTACTCGATTATAACATCAAGCCACGTGATATATTAGATCTTATCGAAAAAACTGATCTCGACAAGTTCAAGAAAGACCATGGGGTAAAGCTTAGAGGAGATGATATTCTTAATATACTAGAGCACTATAAAGATGTGGAAAATCTCTATCTGGAGAATTACGAAAATGTAGGCTACCGAAACTATAACCAGCTGAAGGAGAATGGAATTCAGATCCGTGAGAGCGAATTGGGTGTCAAATTCGAAGAACTTACAAAAGTGATTTTTGAGGGTTTAGGATTTAATGTGGATGAGAAGTTTCGTCAAGAGCTGAATACACAGAAAGACCTCATGGATATTCTGATTAATTTGGGAAATAAGGAAGTAATAATTGTAGAGTGTAAGACGAGCAAAGAAAGCGGATACAATAAATTCAGTACAGTTTCCCGCCAGTTGAAATCTTACCAGAATATTGCTCTGAAAAACAACCTCCGGATCGTGAAGATCCTGTTGGTTGCTCCTGAGTTTAGTGATGATTTTGTGACTGACTGTGAAATGGATGTGGATATGAATCTCTCCTTACTTACAGCCTCTACCTTGCTGTCTATATATGAAGCATTTAAAAATTCAAAGTATATGACATTTCCTCATGTGCTCTTTCGGGATGTGGTGATTAATCAGGAACGGATAGTAAAGGCATTGAGTAAGTAATAAAATGGTTGATAGTCAACTTAAAACTTTATTACTTTAATAACAGCTAGCGAATTTATTCCCTGTTTAAATAATTAGGTATTATATAATGATTTCAAATCCGACTGTTACCCTAAATCTTGATTTTCTACCAGGGATTAATTACTTGCTTTTTCATGCACATATTCCCGTAATACGGAAGGTCATTGTTAATAATTCCTCTCCGGTTTTTGTTTCCAGCTGATTGGTGGAATTCTAATTGTCTAATCAACTTTGGACGCGATCAGTAGTGCAGATTAGGTTTTATTTATCTGATTTTTAATTCTTTACGCTATTAAAATTGCTGTAGAAATCGGTATTTTTTGATTTCTGATAGATACCTCTAAATTCGTCTAATTTTTAATTTGGATCTTATTGTCCTCAGTTTCCTAGCTATTATGAATTATGATTGACAAGGTATTTCAGCTAGGTTATTATTCTGTAAATCTTTCTAATTCAGTAACCATTTTGGGGCAGTGTTATCTTTAGGTGTCTTTATAGCAGAAAAATAGAGAAATTTGGGAAAGTGTCATCAGTTTGATTAGCTGTAAGCTATTGTTAATGAAGGGTTTATTTTGAATTTTCTAACAGGAATATTCTAGACGTAAGAATTTTTAAATAGCATTCGAAAATCACTTGCAAATCGATTTTTTATTCATGTAACTTGCAGACATTTCCTGGATAAAAAGATGTATAAAAAGCTTATTACGTACTTTCTTGGCCTAATTTGGCTCGTGAGTCTATTCGCTTTTATGTCATTTCAGCCTGATTCTGAACATAGCAGAACTGGAGAGCGGAGATTAGTGACAGTACAGGAATCTGTATCTCCTGCAGTTTATTTCTTCGGTTCCAACTACAGTCCAAAGACTCCACCGTTTTGCATTGATTGGTCTGTTTGGTCTAAGTTTAATTCGACCTGGATTCCATTTGAAGTTGAGGTTGGAGAGGCTTTTCTTCATTCTTCATTTTTTAAAAAGTCGCTTCCTTTATTTGATGTAAAGGAGACTTTTATCCATTTTTTCTATACCTGGTAGGGGTATAAAAAAGCCATGAGCCTTTAACTGGCTCAGTACTCTTTTTACATACCCTTACTATCATCACAATGTTTGAAATTGAACCTGTGACATTACTCATGTCATGCTTACTGATGTGCGCATTTAGCGTACCGTTCATTTATAATGGACAAAAAAATAAGAAGATAACCAAAGCCCTGATGGCAAAACTAGTTGATCTTGCCAAGTTTCAGGGAGCTAACCCTACCGAGATAGAAAGCTGGAGATTCCGCTATGCCTTGGGCTTGGATGTTAAGCATAATGTGCTAACCTATTTGCGTCAAGATACTGAAAGTCTGAGCTATAATTTGAATTTATCAGAGTTTAAAGCAGTCAAACTTATTAAGAAATATCAGGAGGTAAATGGTAAACCCCAGACTCAAAAACTGCCGGAATACGTTGCCTTGGAGCTTATTCCGGTTGCTTCAGGTGCGCAAGTGATCAGTTTGGAAATCTATGATGGTGAGCTGTATTCAGATCTGATGGGAGAGACTGTTATAGCCGAAAAGTGGGTTGGTATTTTGAATAAACAATTGAATTAAATCTAATCAAGGGTGTCCGCATGGGCACCCTTATTTTCTTGGTAAATTATATGGGAAAGCAAAGCGATTCCTGGGGCTCTAGGACAGGACTGATTCTTGCCATGGCAGGTAATGCAGTTGGACTTGGTAATTTTTTAAGGTTTCCAGTTCAGGCCGTCCAAAATGGAGGAGGAGCATTCATCATTCCGTACCTGGTCTGTTTTGTACTGATGGGCATTCCCTTGCTCTTTACAGAATGGTCTATAGGAAGGTTTGGTGGTAAGCATGGTAACCATAGCACTCCCTATATTCTGGATTCCATGAGTAAAAGCTCTTGGTGGAAATACATAGGCGTCTTTGGGATTTTTACCAACGTAGCTGTAGTAGCCTATTATACTTACATAGAATCCTGGACTTTTATATATGTAATACACACAGTACTTGGGACATTTACCCAAATGTCTCAAGCAGACGTCAGCGGGTTCTTTGTACACTATGTCAACTTGAGTGGCTCAAATTTTGGCATTCCCTTCCTTCCTGTTCTTGTCTATGTTTTGGTTTTGGGTATCAATATATATATCCTGTCTACTGGACTTGGCGGTATTGAGAAAGTAGCCAAAATAGGAATGCCACTTCTCATTATATTCGGAGCAGTACTAGCTTTCAAAGGATGGACTATGGGCGCCGAAAATGCATCTCCTTCTTTTCCGAATGCAAATGCCTGGGATGGAATCAATTTCCTATGGACCCCACAATATAGTTCCCTGTTAGATCCAAAAGTTTGGCTTGCAGCAGCAGGACAGATATTTTTTACCTTATCTGTGGGAATGGGCTCTATTCAATGCTATGCTTCCTATTTAAAGGAAAACGAAGATCTAGCACTGAATTCCCTCACTTCAGGTTTTACCAATGAGTTGGTGGAAATTGTACTGGGAAGCGCCATAGTTATCCCCATAGCTGCAGGCTTTCTTGGCCTAGACTGGGTGATCGAAAATGCCGGTTTCGGTATGGCTTTTCAAACAATGCCTTACCTGTTTGTGCAGTGGGGGGAAGTGTTCGGTGCTATAGCAGGTATTTGTTGGTTTGGTCTACTTTTCTTTGCCGGGATCACTTCATCACTCGCTATGGGAACTCCCTGGATGGGATTCATGCAGGATGAGTTTGGCTGGGGCAAAGCTAAAGGAGCCCTCAGCTTTGGTGTACTCGCATTGGTGATGGGATTGCCTACCATTCTTTTTTATCAATATGGATATTTTGATGAATACGATTACTGGGCAGGAACAGTGAGTCTAGTGGTTTTTGCCCTGTTGGAAATGATTTTATTTACCTGGGTTTTTGGGATGGATAAAGGTTGGTCGGAACTGAATCGAGGAGCAGATATACGCATTCCAGTTGCATACAAATGGATCATGAAATACATTACTCCAATACTATTGTTGCTGGTTCTCACGGCTGCATTGATCACACCTCAGGGAAATGATTGGGCTGGAGCTATTTCAGGCTTAGTAAACGGAGGGGGTTGGGAGCTTGACTCGGGGTCTCTGATTTCAAAGGTTTCTCATGAAGAATTAAAACTTCTCCTGATAAATGATCCGGAGAATGCTTTGGTGTACACTAATAAAATTTTCTTCTCATCTCTGGCAAGAATCCAACTGGTTGCCCTGTTTTTATTCATCGCTGGGTTGGTGTGGTATTCAGGTGTCAAACGTAAATCACTTTCCCATGAATAGTTCAGCCTTAATTCTCAGTATTACAGTTCAGCTGTTGGTGGTCTTGTTTACAGCTTATTGCTTTTACCAAGTGTTGAAGAAGCCCAAGTCAAATTGAAGTATATGTGTATACGCTTTAATGCATGTATTTTATAGTAATGCATGAAGTTCAAATTTGGCAATTCACTCCGCTGCGGCGGGTAAGGGGGATTTTTTACCATTAAAACCATGTAGAATTCTAGTACTTAAATTCATGCGGATATACCTATTAAAAATGACACATGGTATTTTATTAATCAGGTACAAACAAGTGTTTGTAGAGTTAAACTCTTTGTGTTTAGCGACTATTTTACTTTCAAAGTTTTAATCAATCCCGTCGAAAAAATGGGCAAAATCTACTTCTCTTAGCATACAATGCATTTACAACAGGTCATCCCTTTGATCGCCTTCATTTTGGCAACTTATTCTGTTATAGGTAATGATGTCATTCAGACATTAGGAACATTTCTTACGTCTAATCATAAAAAGAAATGGTGGGTTTTGTGGTTCTATGCAGGCTCCATTTTAACCATAGTACTGGTTTACGGTTGGATTACTCATCAGGGAGACGTTTCCTATGGTAGGCTGAACATGATTCCACTTCCGGAGAACATGCCTTATTGGTATATAATCCCGCCTATAGTTTTGATCATTCTTACCAGGTTTGGTCTTCCGGTTAGTACCACTTTTATGATCTTAAGTGTGTTTTCATCCCAGGCCGTTATTGAAAAGATGATCCTTAAGTCCGTTTTGGGATACGCATTAGCATTTGTTTTTGCCTTTGCGATTTATCTTTTGATAGCAAAACGATTTGAGTCAAAAGAAAGCATTTCCAGATCAGAGAAAGACAAAGCAAAAAAAGGCTGGCTGGTAGCACAATGGCTGTCTACTGGTTTGCTATGGTCGCAATGGTTGGTACAGGATTTTGCCAATCTCTATGTGTATTTACCTAGGCAATTGACTTTGATAGAATTGGTCACTTCCTTAATCATTATTTTGGTTCTAATGGCTCATCTCTTTAGATCCAGAGGCGGTAAGATTCAGGAAATTGTTCATTCTAAATCCAACACTCAGCATATTCGTTCGGCAACCTTTATAGATCTTACCTATGCCATCGTATTGTTTCTGTTTACAGAGTTGAGCAGCGTACCCATGAGCACCACTTGGGTATTTATCGGGATTTTGGCCGGTCGTGAAATTGCGATCAGTTACCGTCTCAACAAAAACGAAATCGGTAATTCCAGAAAACAAATATTTAGGGACTTATATAAAGTCAATATAGGATTGATTGTAAGTATTTTGCTGGCTTATGCAGTTGGAATGTTAAACGTAATGGAAGTATAGTAGGCGCGTATTTAATCTCAGACAAAGCTTTTTGTGTCAATAGGGAATGTTTCCTTGCATTGGAATGACTGGCTTTTCCCTTGCTCATTTAGGGGAAGGCGTTGATTTTTGGGCTAAAGTTTCATACAGACTCCACCTGTTTCAGTTTGTATCTAACTTTTTCATGTTCACGCCTAACATATTCTAATAACTACAAATAAGAAAAAACATAAAGCCCTATAAACATGATGATTATAGGGCTTTAATTGAATTTCTATTGATTTGTTCTGTTTGGAGGATTATTTGCCGATACAGAAAGTGTAGTTATTTGTTAGTCAGTATGTTAACGTTATTTCGGTACAAATTCGGTACAAAAATCTGTAATTATCGAATTTTGTAGGCTTATTTCAATAAAAAATTTAACTTTTCAATGGTGGATAATTTTCAAAGTTGACACCCACATCTGGCTTATCTTAATTATTGATTTACTTGAAGTTTCAATTCCCAAATATCAAACTATATTCTTTCTCAATCTCTAAGACCTCATTAGAGGAGAGGTCTTTAAACTCCTTAGTTTTTGCCCGACTTGAAAGTTTTCCGTTGTTCTGCTCCAAAAACCTTAATAAGAGCGCAACCATATCGTCGGGCATTTCGAAAGTCTCGTCGGCAAAATTTTTAAACTCCTCAAATTTTGTCAGATAGTCAACCTCCTCAGGCAAGATGTTTTCGATGGTATCTTTTACACATTTATATAGAAACTCCACCTGTCTTGTTGCGTCAAAGTAACGGTAATAGTCTATGGTTTCATTAAGTACTTCTAGATTATGATCTTTGGTTTCTTTCCACTCGATCAAATCCAATAGTGGAATAGAGTAGGATTCCAACACTGATCGATAATCTGATATGCTATCAAGAATAGCTGCAGAAATTGGAAAAATCAGACCTTGCTTAGAAAATTGTTTCTTTGCCAATACATGATGGATCAAGTATCGGTGGATACGACCATTTCCATCGACAAATGGGTGAATAAATACAAATCCAAAGGCGATAACTGCAGCTGCCATAATAGGGTCGGTATCATCCAATAGTAAAAGGCGGTTTGATTCCATGAGTCCAGTCATCAAAGATTCAATGTCTTGAGGCTTTGCAGAAATGTGATCGGGTAGTGGAGAGAATGTATCCTTATCTCGTTCTCCCACAAATCCACCTTTTTTACGGTAGCCCATCTCAATAAACCGTGTATTCTCAATAACTAGTTGCTGTAATCGGCAAAGCTCTTCATGACTAAGGTCTTTTACTCCCGCCTGACCAATCGCCTGACTCCATCGTGCTGCCCTTTTACTTTTAGGGCTTTCACCTTCAATCGTGAAAGATGCCTTGGAATCCTTTAACAAAAGAAAGGCAGCAGCTCTTTGTAAGATACTCTTCCGGATACCTTTTAAATACTGATCGTTTAATCTGACAAAATCCTGAGATGCGTACTCTTTAATTTTTTTGCTTTTACGCACCAAAGGACAAAAGTTGACTGTACCAGGCAGGTTATTGACAATACGATGTCTGGGTGACTTTTCTCCTTTTGACAAACTGAATTGTAGCTTATCATCAAGAAGGGTCACATAGTTTTTAATGATTAAGTCAGGTATAGGGAGCTTTTTTTCCATTAACCATTCATATAGAAACCAAATTCTGCGGGAATATTGCCCGGTTACCTCTATGGAAAGTAGCTCGAGAATTTCTCTTTCACTTAGTTTTTCAAATAGTTTTTTGAGTATTAACAAATTGATTCCTTCATATTTTAAAGCAAATACGAGATGGTGGTAGCAGCTTTCCTCTGGTTGGTATCGGGGAGTGAAAACCATCCAGGCTTCAGTTTGATAAGTTTTATGTTTTATGTTTATCAGTGCGATCACTTCAGGAATCGGAGTCTCCAATCCATAGTGTTCAATAATAGCTGGATAGCCGACGATATATCCACTTTCAGGTAGATTTCGGCCATGAAATGTGGGTGTATTAATTGAAAAGGAGGTATTATGATTCATTCTTCATGAAAAACAGGTTATCCAAAAATACTAGAAAAACAGGTTATTTATATGAAAAATGGGTAAAAAGATATACTTTTTATGAAAAACAGGTAGATTTTATTGTTGAAAAAATTTTTATGAACCAGATTCAGGTTATAACTGTCTACAAGTTTGTTGGAGCGCGTCTTTTGGCTTCTGCTAAAATCTCAGCCACGGATTTGTTGGATAGTCCGCTTTCCTCACCTTTGATAAGCTCAGTTCGAACCAATTCTTTACCTGCATTTCTTTCACCTTTCCAAAATAGGTTGCTCTTACGCTTTCGTAGATGTTTGGCCCATTCACCAGAAACTGTTAGATGCCCTTTTTTCTTATGTGCCATAATTTTGGGTTTTAAGATCCTTTTCTTTATTTCTTTCGCAATCAAGTGCGGTTCCTGTTCAGTACACTAATCACCAATTTTTTCACCGTGTCCATTTCGTCTGGCTTGCTGGATGCTATGAAAAGCGTTAAGCTGGCAAGTGCATCATTGCTAATGATTGAAATTCCCTGGCTATTGTGAAGTAAATCATTCGACTGCAAAAAGAGAAGAAAGCAAGCTGCAGCAATTCGTTTGTTACCATCTACAAAACCATGATTCTTCACCATCAGGTATAGGAGCGTAGCTGCTTTTACTTCCAGGGTAGGATAGAAGTCCTCTTCACCGAAGTCTTTACTGATTTGTGCTACTGCACTTTCAAAGCTTCCATCTTTTTCTTTTCCAAATACCCCGGATTCAAAATTTGATCTTATTGATCCTATTACCGTTTAATATTGAGCTAATTCAGGATAAGTTGCTTTTCTCTTACTTAATCCCTTTTTGTCCAGGTTTTCATGATCATTATCATCAAGCAACTCTAAACCTTTTGCAAAATGGTTTAGGCAATCCAAGTTTAGGTTTTCTTCTTTTTGCTGAATTGCTCTACTTAAAATCCGAATGCCATCCTTAAGAGTTTGCACTTCCTGTTGTTTCTGAGCAAGTCTATTTTCATTGATTGCGTAGCCCTGCACTAAAAAATCATTAAGTCGCTTAGTTGCCCATTGACGGAATTTGATTCCTTGTTTGGAGTTGACTCTATAGCCAGCCGAAATGATTATATCTAAATTGAAGTGATCAATATTTCTTTTAATTTTCCTTTTTCCTGAAATTCAACTATCCTGAAATTCAGGATAGTTGAATCCGAAACACTTGATTCACTCCAGTCTGCATGGATTATATATGAGGAATAAAAAGTTGTTCTATAACTCATTTATTTGGCATTATTGAGCTATAGAAATCTCGAACGGTTGAACTACCGAGAATCACTCGGTAGTTGGATAATGGTTGAACCCAGTTTAAGGATATGAACTCATATTAAGGCATTACATAGCTCAGAAACCTGTTCCAAAATGGAACAGATTGGTTTTGACTTTTATCTTTCTGTTTAATGAACAGTTGCATTTACTGCAACACTTGCCTTTTCAATTCTTTCCAGAATTTTTCCTTCAAGATTAGTGATAAGATTATTATGATTTTGAAGTTAGAGTGGTGAGTCGGAATTCCCGACACAGCTATCCAAATATGCTAATTCCACCTATTTTAATCTGCACTTTCCGTGGTGAATCTCTTCGCGTTCAAAATTACCCCCTCTTTGTATTCTTTCTTGAGATCCTCATTTAAAAAGGACTTTTCAATTAACGTTAGAGCTTTGGGTAACCATTTTTGAAGCCTTTTATAGACACCTTTGATTTGCTTTTCATTGAGTTTCAAAACCATTCCAAGCCTATCAAAATACCCTTTGTTGAAATTCATTTTCTTTCCACCGAGTAGCAAAGCTGTATCTTCATTATCCTTTGGAAGAACGATTTTTACATTAAGCAGGTCATAAGCTGGAGATAAAGTCCAGCCGTGATCTGTTAGCCACATCGAAAAGTTTTTTAAATGCATGTCATTATTGCCAATGATGTAATTGAAAACACTCAGTTCAAAAAAACGCATTTTATCCAGTAGCGTATTGGCTGACATTTCACCAATCGTTTTCCCCAAAGTTTCCATCGTGCCTTTGTATTTATCTTCCAGTTCCAAAATCTGCATGAAGTCAATCATGTGTACTTTGGATTTATCCTCCTTGCGGTCTATACGCTTAGTGAGATAGGACAATTCCCCGGAAGCCAATCGAATCATAGTACAAGGCACTACTTCAATCTTGAATAATTCTGCCAATTTCATCGAAAGATGCTCGTTTTCTGGCATTTGGGGGTATTGGGCATTTTGAGGTTTCAGAATATACATTCCCTCCAAAGCATCAAGTATTGTCAAGCGCCCCTGATGCCCATCTTCCAATTCAGTCTTTATCCAACCCAATGATAATTTAGGCTGAACTCCAGGAACTGTAATGGAAACTTCTGCTGCCTGTTTTGCCAAAACTTCCATTTCAGACAATCGATAGGGCAGGAGAGGAGCATGCGTAGTTACAAAGAATTCTTTGATGCACTTAAGGTGATAATCTCCTGTAAGATTTGCATTTAGTGGTTCATAGCAGTGCAAGCATCTATTCATGTTCTTTATGGATAAAAGGATGGATACTTACTGCCCCAATGGCATTCTGACAACATGCCAAGAGTAATCCCATTCGATCATTTTTATTGATCTTCCAGCTTTCAGATGCGATATTTAATAGCCAACCTTCAGGGATTAAGCCATCAAAAAAAGGAAATAAGCGCTTACTACGGTAAGGTCGAGTTGTCACAGGCATATTGAAGGTGACAAATTGCTTTGGGTATTTTTGAATATACAATTCATCGTAAAGAAATATGTATTCACCATTGTCCTCCTCGGTCAAGGTTCCTGCTAATTCATTATTATACTTCACTATCCCTTGTCGCATCTATTTCATGGATTGGTGTTAAAACATGGCCAAACATACTCAATACCTGGTTTACCTTCAGTAAGCTTAGATTTTCTTTACCTTGCTCGATCTTTCTGATGACCGTAAGTGCTACGCCGGCTTTGTCAGCAAATTCTTCTTGAGTTAAACCTAGTTGCTTCCTTCTGGCTTTTACAAATTCAGCTATGTGATTCATGTTGTATGTATTTGCATATAAATATATGAAAAAATTTATGATTATATGCTTTTGAGTATAAAATTAGGTGAAAAGTCTTTATTATATGCTTTTAGATATAGCTCGAATGAGTTCTTTCTTGGTTTTGATTTGTTCCTAGCCAGCACCACTTGAAATATCTGAGTTTATATAGATTCTGCCACAAAATGATGAACAATTGAATTATAAGCATTATGCAAAATTTGCATAGTGCATTTGTATTCTTCTGAACCATCAATCAGCAAATAGAAAATCCTTGTACTGATTTAATCTTTTGTTAAGTCCATCTACACCTAGATTTCTTAAACCACTAGGTGAAGGGGAATATAGAATCCTTACCTGATACATTTTACCATCGATCTTGAGAGATTGTTTTTTCTTGTTTTCCTTGTCGATATGATGAAATGACTTGAAGTGTTTATTGACTTCTATTTTTACAAATTCACTCGTGTAAATCAAAGTAGTAATGGATGGATGCTCAATCAGTAGTATACTAAGATCCTTTCTGGAAATAACATCTAATTTATCATCTGAAGCTGATTGATTTTCTCTGCTGCATTCTGAAATGATATCAGTAATTCCAATTCCATGAGCTGCCAATAGTGACTTGCGCTTCTCTATAGCCTTGGTGGTATTTGACCTTTCTAAGTGCTCACAAAATACCTCTCCAATTAGACCCCAAAAAGCATTGTCTTTACTTCCATAGTAGAAATCCACATCAGTGTCATATAGTTTTTTTGAACTTTGATTACAGAATCGCGCTGGAGGGATAGTTCCAATTATTAGACGAGTAGCTCCTGCTGGAATGAATGGAATATAGGGATGTATAGAATTCATATGTAATTATTTAGGAAGATTTGATTGTGAACTAGCTCAACCCTAGAACTTTCAGGCAAAGAAGAAATCCAAAACTTCATTCTAAATATAAGTTCCTTAACCTACGATAAGGTGGGTAGGAGAGAGAAATATACTTTCCAAAAAAAAAATCAAAATATAAAATTCGGTTACTTAATTTTTAGGTAACTCAAAAGCCATATCCTCCTTTATTGGATCAGCTACATTTAAGGTAGGAAGCATATATTTTTCAAACCCGGTTTTCTCTAGTTTTGCATGCAATACGCCTCGGGCTGTACAAATAGTTAAAACTTTCAAGTGAGTAAGAAAACCCTTTGTTATTACGTATTTCTCTGATTCAGAATTTAAAAGTGCTTTGAAGGCTTGCTTTTCAACATCAAAATTGCATCCAAATTAAGCGCCTAAATCAACTTTTCACCTAATACCGATTCAATTTTAGCTAAGCTTTTCAAGGTAAAATTATGAGTTCCCTGCATCATTTACTGATTTCAGACTCTTTCTTGCCCATAAGATGGGCTAAGTCACGTTGGCTTTTACCTTGATGTTGTAGTAAATCATAGATTCTATTGACAATGTCAAACGAATGATCTACATAACGCTTCACTTCATCACTTACTTGAATTGATTCGTAAATTGCGCTCATAGGATTTTGTTTGAAATATTCCGATCTGTGGGACACAGACCGGGGAGGATTAAATTGCCTTTAGCTCCAAAGCATATTCGTAAGAAATGAACCTCTTGCTATTTTTATTTTCTAGCCAGCCGATTTCCTGATGACTGATTTCGACTATTTCTGACACAGCTGAGTTCTGGAAGCTTAAGACAACTTTTTCTAAGCTTTGAAGCTCTTCAGCTGAAAACACATCCAATTGAATAGGCCGATCTGCCCTTCCCATCAATTTTTCCATTTTACTGCCATTTTCTTTTGATTCATAAAAAACATCAATCAATTCATTTACAGCCAGGTTTTCAAAAATTGTCTCATACATATTTGGAACTGGCCCATAATCAATTGCGACATACTTTGCTCCACTGATTGAGTTTCCAAATACGCGAAACATTAAAAAATCTGCATAGAAAAGCAGTTTATTCATTTTCGTCTTATAGCTGGGAACCTTGTGTGCAAAATAGACTATCATTTCCACCAACTTTTCCATATTTGGTTTTGTAAAGCCTGTGAATTCGTTGGCCTCTCCATCACCGATCAGGTAGTCATCAAGGTTTACCATCTTTAGTTTTTCCGCCTGTACCAATCGATCTATTCTTTTCAGCAAGTCTGATTTGACTTTGTCTGACTTTGGATCCCAGTCATCTACCAGACTTTTGAATTTCAAAGGATCCCTAGCCAATTTAATCAGATTGGCATTGGCTAAAGAGGGGAGGTCTCCTTTTTCGTATAATCCGTATGTATTCTGACCAAAACCGAGAATTTCCCCCATTCTCAGGGCAGAAAGCTCGTACTTTTCTCTGATATCCGTTATTTCTGCTCGCTGCGGGATATGATTTTTGGTCCGGTAGGCATGTTCGACCATCAGGAGATTCAACTCATCTAGTTCGGTAGTAGTAAACTTCTCACCGGAATCCTCACATAGAAAGAACTGAAATCGAATTTTCACTTCATCCTTTCGAAAAGTCACCGCCCTTAGCTCATGCCGTAGCGGCATTTCTTTTCCTGTCAACGGGCTTTTCATATGGATGTAATTTTAAAAGGGTAGCTCATTTTTTTCTCTGCGATATGAAAGGAGATGCAAAGTGTATTAGAACCCGGAATTCCGGTGGTGATCTTAATGTAGATTTCTTCTGCTTTTACTATTCTGCCAAAAACCCACATTTCTTTCGTGCCATACATTTCTTCAGGCTTTGGTCCTTCGGAATAGTCGGCAACCTTCAAATCATCTAGGACTCGCTCGCGGTCTATGGGTCGGATGTCAAGTGCGGATAGCGTTGCAAAATTTTTGCCCCGATCATCCAGAAAAACTATCCCCCAAATCTTCATCTTGTCTTTGAATTGGCTTAAGAATTCTTCGACTTGATCTTTTGTAGTGTTTTGCAAAAGTAATACGATAAAGTGTTAAAAAACAAATATAATCACAAAATTTAACCTATAAGGTTTAATTTGAAGAAGTTTTGTGTTGTCGGAAACACCAACATTTCTGATTTTACAGTTCTCGTTTTACAAGGCCTGTGGATTGAGACCCGCACCGAATCGTAATAGTTGAAGGTTCCGGTCTTTGAGGACTAAGTCCGTGGAAGGAATTATCTTATTTCAATTCGATTCTCCATCCAAGTTTTTCTGCTTGCTTAATAAAGGACTTGATGTTCTCGGGATTCCATTGTGTACAAGTAGAGATAGTCTGATCCTGAAGCTGAATTACTTCATCTTCTTTAATATAATGCCGCTTATGGCCCCATCTCTGAAAAATATCTTCAGCGTTAGCTGTCAGGTCCACCACACCAAAACTTCCCTGAATAGTATCAGGAAAATCCCGTTTTAATTCTGAATAAGTAATTTCAGGATTCCTTTCTACATGTGCTCTTACCACCTCATTTACTAGTCTGCCTTTATTATATTCTTTTCCTTTAAAAATGAATTTAGAGTAATCTTTCATTGAATAGGAGAAGTTGAAATAGGTATCGGAAATCACAAAAACTTCCCCCTTATCACTTCGAAATCGCTTGATTGTCATTCCTGCGATAGGTATTCCATTGGATTGATAACCTTGGGTTAACCGCTGTTGGAGACCAGCACTGATCGAAGAACCTACAAGGAGTCCAACCCATTTTGGTGCAGATTCTTCTTTCCAATAATCCCCCAAACTCAGAATTTGAGAGCGAACAGCCAAATAATCTTCAAGTTGTTTGAGGCTGAACTCATTGATTTCATTTAGCTTAATTTCGACTATTCCCAAATACTCTCCGCCGTATTTGGTAAGGATATCTATCCGACCGTCTCCTGTTTTCCGTCCACTTTTTAATGCGATTTCTGCATCCAAAACTTCTACTTCCGAAAAATTCTGTTCATCCAACTTCAAAATATCCTCATTCTCCAATAAATATGCTTCCATAGCTAGCTCTTTCCAAAAGGGATAAGGCTTCATGGAAATGCTATTTGCTGTAAACTGTCTAAAAATGGCCATATTTTCTTATTTCTAATTTGATCTAAATACTTATTTAAACATTCCCTTAACTTCTCTCCAAATTCCTCCTAATCTTCTTATTACTCCAATCTCCAGCCTTTTTATAAATGAGACCTTTTATGTGGTGACAAACCTCAGATGGAGTTCTTAATATATATTGTATTTATATCCAAGCTGAATAAAATTACAAGACGAACAATTTTTGACTTCATTCATAAGTCCTACAAGCTCTTTCCACCTTTCAGTTTTATAAAATCCCTCTTGATCATTACCTCTTATTCTACTATAGTTAATAGAAATCTTTTGTAATAAAATAATTTCATTTTTGATCTGTTGATTTTCCAAATACTTATTTAATATTGAAAGTGATGAATTGACATTTTCAGGTTTAGACCAATCTATATTTTTCCATGTGGCTACAATATTTTTTATTCTATTTTTCTCTGATTTTAGCCAAGAATTATTTTTCAAATTTAATAATTCCAACCCTATAAGTTTTTGATATTCGCTTTGAATTGTTCTAAAACCGGCATCATATCTACCTTGGAGTACTGCATATGGATTAGATGAAGGAGAATAAGTGGCATAATCAGGAATATAATTAGTGCCATTAAAATAGTATTTTGATGAATAACTTAAAATTGAATTAAAATTTTCTGGAGGCTGAATATTTAAGTTGTCTTGATTACTTTTTTTTGGTTGCTCTTCTACAGTGTTATTCTGTCGCACGTGTTCAACGATGCCTTCGTCTACAGATTTCTTTTTAATATACCCAGTAACTTCCTTGAACTTTACTTTATAATATACTTCTTGGCCAAAACGTGAGCTAGTTACATCCCATAATTCAATTTGATTTCTTCCATTAATATTTAATAATGTTTTACTTTCAATATTTTCTTTTTCTTTTATAGAATACGACCCTTCAATTATTACTTTAGATTGCGAATAAGATAAGACCCAGACGCAAAGTAGTGGAATAGTTAATAAAATTACTTTTTTCATAATATTTAGATATTTAATAACTGATTCTGTTCCATGACTAGGATAGCCTGATTTCTCTCTGTCTAATATAGTTTTTTTACTTACAACTATTACTCAAGTTTCTTTCTCATCATATAATGATAAACATTTTGATTCCCTAAGGTGATAGCGTAAGCATTTACAAATTCATAACCATGGCTTGAAAAGTAATTTATAGCTCCCATAATAGATTCAAAAATTATAGGAGTTCCATCATCGTCTATAAGTTGTGTATCCTTAGATGACCAAAAATCGTCTGGCTGACCATAGTCAATTAGAACTTTGACTTTTGTGCTTAAAAGTTTGCTAACTCCAAGAAGCTCTATATAATCCTTATCAATATCAGATACTTTTACCCCTTTTTGAGTTTGGGCATGAGAAATTTGGTTCATCGCCAAAAAGACAATAGCCAGAACAATAATTTTTTTCATTTTGTGCTTAGTTATAAAATATTTGTTGTTTACGTTTTGATTGGTACAATCTTAGAGGCCTTATACCAAATTCCTCCTAATCCTCTTATTACTCCAATCCCCAGCCTTTTTATAAATATGACCTTTTATGTGGTGACAAACCTCCGTAGGATCATACGTTGATTCGAGGTCGTCCTCATCCTCATCATAGGAATAAGCCGATTCCGTCTCCAACCAAATTGCTAGCTGCTCATGAGTAGGCATTTTATTAACTTCTTCTTCGATTAAGTCTAGCACAGTATCTTCATAAAGATCCCACTTATAAGCATATCCATCTTGAAGCTGCACACAGATTTCATCCCAGGTATTTTCTAAGCCAGAATCTTCACCAGAAAGTGTGATTTTAAAACACTGAAGCTTTCGAATAATCTGAGATACAGCCTTAGAAATACATTCTTTGGCGAAAACAGATAAAACTTGGGAAGGGCTATTCATAAAAATGGATTAGAGTTAATTTTCCTTTTTAATAAGAGGTATAAACGATTTAATAAATCAATTCTCTCCATCCTTAGAAATTTTCTTTTCCTGTTTAATTTTTTCCAGAATTGAAACGAAGTTAATTAGTTGGCCATAGTTAAATAGATTTAAAAGAGTTCTGGGTATTAGTAATATTGAATAGAAGAATAAAATTGAAAATAGGAATAAAATAATGTAGTTAAATATATTGGTAATGATTGAATCGCAAAATATAGATTTTAATTTTAGAGATAAGGTGAAATCAACGAAGATTAGAGATATAAGAAATATTGATTGTATAATTATTGCCCAAGAAATAATAGCTAATACCTTTTGAAAGGTAGATATACCAACTGTCATATTGTCATCAAATCGCGTTATATCATTATCTATAAGTCGCGATATAGGATTTGAATTTGAAACTGATATTATTATACCAAAGGAAGCAAAAGCTAGTCCTAAAATTGAGGGTATAATCTTATACCCAGCTTCAATTAAGAAACCAAGAATATCGAATAAATCAATTCGAATACTTAAAAGCAAAATAAAAATCGAAATTATTAGTGAAAACCAAAATGGTTTACTCTCTCTTATTCTTTTTATGTCATATATAAAAAGTAAAGTTCTAAAATCTCCTTTGTGGATTTGATTAATCGGCTTTTTCATTCCTAGATTTAAAAAGGTTTTTTATAGCTTCTATTGCAAAAATTAAAGAAGATGTATTGTCAGGTACCTCTATAATAGAAACTTGAGGGTGCTGTAATGTGTTTAATTTTTGCTTTTTACCAGCTCGATCTGTATAACTTACCAGAGCAAATCCATTTTCTGTTGCTAACCCTAATGCGCCATTAATTAAATCTCCTTCTAAATCAATTTTAGTGTTTCCAGCACTTTTCCCTGTTAATTCAAGTTCCCCAAACCCCGATTCTCGTATTAGCTTATCCATTAATTCTTCAGATTCCTTTTTAAAGTCATCATTAGTAAAGGTTAATTTTACAAAAACCTTCGAGATTTTTCTTGCTTTTTCCAGAACCTCGAGACTGTCAATATCTTGTTGTACAACAACATCAAGATGTTCACCTTCAATTTCCAAAAAATTATTAAAAAACTTACTCAAAAATTCACTTATAATTTTTGGACTGAAAGAAGCTTTAGCTTGCACAATTATCCTATGAAAATCTGGTGTATATGCGAAGAAAACTTCTTTAAGACCAGGAACTGCTCCATCAGGAATATTAACATCTACTAATTCGGCTGTTTCCCTATTTTTCCATTCAAGGCCTTCAACATTAATATTTCTTGAAATTATTCCATATACTACTTCTTTTCCTTCAACTGTGTTTATGAAAACATTTCTGAAATACATTACAGTGTTTGCACGCATAAAAACACCTTTCCTAGAATATTCCGTTTCAAGAATAATATTTTTAAAAGTTTCTCCACCTTTCCTTTTATTGGATTTTAAGTTTAGATTAAAAGTGTAAAAAGCTGATTTGTAAGTTTTTTCTTTTTTTTGCATAAAAATTTATTTTTTAGATTATTTATTATTGTTAACCCTCACCTGACCATTCATCAGCATCGGCAATAGCCAATCTCGAAGGGAAGAGAGTTTTTGATTTTCTTCTTGATTTTTAACAATCTTGTTTAATATTGGATTGATTTTTTTATCAAGCGATTGAATTAAATTTTTCTTGGGTATTGAGATTCTACTTTGTTTTAAGTGTTCTTGAGTGATGTGCCCCATAGTTGTTTTACGAAGGTTAGCCATCATTTTGAAATGCTCGAGATATTTCAGTAGCTCAAAATAATAGAATGTTCTTGGGTAATCATTTGAGGTAATTTTAAAAATATGTTGGTTTAAACAGCCTATTCCTCCAGTCCATATTTTTACATCTAGAGTTGCCGACCATGAAAATAAAACATCTCCATTGTTTATAATTGAAGGTTCTGGAACATCTCTTTTAACAAATTCTGTATTATCCGAGAAACCATCATTCATTTCTCTAATTTTAATCACTCTGAATTTAAGTTCTTCTCCTTCAGGTCTAAATTTTTGGCATGCAATTCCGTTGTAAAAATTAGCAATGTCTAATAAAGTCCCAACTTCCCACCCCTCCGGAATCTCTCTTTTCAACTCCTCATTCCAGACCATTTTTCCGCCTGAGGATTTGTAGGGTTTGACATCTTTGGGGTCGGAACTGTCATCTGAAGGCTTGCCCTGAGCAAAGTCGAAGGGGAAGTCAAACTGCACAAACCAATACTCATAAATCAACTTCGCCATTCCTTCTAGCTCTGCATTGATCTTATTATTGAGTTCGATTTTGGAGTCTAGATCGGAGAGGACTTTGGCTATATTTTGCTGTATCTTGAAATGAGGAAAATTAAATTCAATTTGTTTTAAACCTACTCCTGTAAGGTGCTTTATAGTAGAGCCTATAAAATGTTTTTCTATGGAACCTGTTTTTCCAGCTAATAAAAATTGGTAATACAAAAACTCATTCGAATAGCCAGATTTCACTCGAACACGATGCAAGGCTTTTTGAATTTTCATATTTGAGATTTCATTTTTCCAAATGGCGCATCTACCTGGCTCTCCGCCTTCACAAATGACTAAATCTCCATACTCTAAGCCGAATCTTTTGTGTTCATGTGGTTCAAATCTCATTTCAGATATGTAATTAAAATCGAATCCTCCCCAACGCACACATTTATTGGATAAATACGGATGGAAGGTTCCTTTATTCTTCTCCTTATCTAGCATTTTACCCAAATATGACTCTGAAATATCACCGACTTTTTGAACCTCCCAATTATGCATATTTCAACCCCTTTAAATTCTCATGTATCTCAATTTCCAAATCTTTAGAGTCAGCAAAAAGCAAAGCTAGATTTTGCTGATAGCTTCCGAGCTTCGCTTGAAACTCATCCTGGGTGATATCTACATATTCAATTTTGACCTCAAAATATTGTCCGGCGCTGAGACTGTAGTTTTTAGCTTCGATCTCATCATAGCTTACCAGAACTGAGAAATCTTCCTCAGCTTTCTTTTCAGAAAAAGTGGCGATGATTCGATCTTCTTCGGCTGTAGAGAGTAGGGTCTTTTGGTTTTTACCTTCCTTCACAGTGGTTCCTAGATTGGAGGCGTCGATCAGGATTACATCGCCTTTGTTTTGTTTATCTAGAAAGATTACGGAGACATTGGTGCCTGTGGTCGCGAAAATGTTACTTGGCATGGAGACAACTCCAGCTAGCATCTTGTCTTTGACCATCCGCTCCCGGATTTTTTTCTCGATTCCGCTCTGTGCAGTGATAAATCCTGTGGGCACGACGATAGCTGCTTTACCAGTAGGAGAGAGGGAATACATGATATGCTGGAGAAACATCAGGTAGATCGCCATCGACTCCAATTTCTTAGCAGGCACGTTTGGTATTCCTGCAAAGAAGCGTTCATTGTTCTGCTTCGTATCCAGATCAGCTACAAAGTCGGAGAAGTCTAGCTTGAAAGGCGGGTTGGAAACGATATAGTCAAACTTCTGGAGATGCCCATCGGCTTTTTTGTGGTAAGGTTCCAATATGGTATTCCCCTTCACGATATTGGGAATGGAGTGTACCAGATTATTCAGGATCAGGTTGAGGCGGAGCAGGTTGGAGGATTTCTGTGAGATATCCTGAGAATAGATCATGCAGCGATCTTCTCCGATCTGATGCGCTAGGTTCATCAGTAGTGTACCCGAACCTGCTGAGGGATCGTAGCAGGAGACATTACTCACTTCGTCTTGTACCAGACAGCGAGCCATAATCTTGGAGACAGCATGTGGCGTAAAGTATTCGGCATATTTGCCACCTGAGTTGGTATTGTAGTCTTTGATCAGGTACTCGAAGATCGTGGCGAAGAAGTCAAACTTCTCTTTGAAGATTTCTTCAAAACTGAAGTGAACCAGTTTATTGATGATTGATTTGCAGAAATCATCGCGCTTGTCTGTGATGTACTTGGAGATGTTTTCGAATAGGACGATTTT
Source organism: Algoriphagus aquimarinus (assembly GCF_900112005.1). GTDB lineage: Bacteria > Bacteroidota > Bacteroidia > Cytophagales > Cyclobacteriaceae > Algoriphagus > Algoriphagus aquimarinus. Next base: position 76,233 of record NZ_FOKK01000004.1, read on the forward strand.
TTCACCTTCTTCGGTGATCACGGAGAAGATATCGCTGTTCTCTTTTGCGATAGCCAAGAGGGTATTATCAAAAATCTCCGAAAACTTGGGTTCAGATTGACGCTGATAGAGTCTGGATATAAACTGCTCCGGCTGCAATCGGGCTGTGCCTTCATTGAGTTGGAGCATCAAAAGCTCATACTCAGCCTCCGGAATCATCCGAATCGCTTCATCCAGATGTTCAGCCGCAGCTAGATTTGGTTTGAGCTTTTTGAGCTCGTAGATGAATTTATCGTTGAGGAACTTGTAGAGAAATACTTGGGTAATAATCTTGAATTCGTTTCCGTCGTTTCCCAGTCCATAATTGGCGCAGGTACTTTTCAGTCCATCGATCAAGAGTTTGGTTTTACTTTCAAATAGGTGATTATCGGTCATTGGGTAATTAATTGTAAGCTATAATGTCTAGGTTCAACCCTTTCAGGGTTGGAATATTTTGTTTGTTTTTTCCCCGGTCCCGATGGCTATCGGGATCACCCGGGGTTATTCATGGTTAAACCCCTTCGGGGTTTAGATACTGCATGATTCGGTATTCGTAAATATTTCGCACCACACGTTCGAGGTACGGCTTCTATATTTCTACATTTTGATGGCTTCCAGCAAATCGTAAATCCAAAATCAAAACTCGTAAATCTTTAAGCTACTCTTCCCTGATATTCATTCAAGTATTCAGAAAAGACCAAATTTCCAAGAGACCTGGCTTTCTCCGCTGTGATCGGTAGTTGATGCTTGGTCAATAACTGTTCGATGACAAGACGATTGATTTTTTGCTTGGAATAGTTTTCTTGCTCTAGTAATCGGCTACTTTTTTCCAATTCGTCATCTATAGCCAATTTGAGATCATTCAATGCCTCAAATAATTTTGAATCCTTTTCGGTTAATGGATCTTTTTCCATTAGGCGTTTATGAAGTCTGGCAAATTTCGCATCATTGGCATACTTCGCACGAATAAGTTGATTCTCATATTCCAGTTTCTTTGCTTTCTGATAAATACTATCTAGCTGCTTCATGTTAGCAGACATATCTTCAGCTGTGAACTCAGTCAGTTTCTGCTTTTTGAATAAGAGTTCCAGTTGTTCTTTCAAGCTGATGAACTCAGGATCTTTCGGATCAAAATTGCCTCCGAGCATTTCTCGCGTTTTTTGAAGCGTGTTCTTTAATGCATCTGCCAAGATCATTTCTTCCTCTTTTACTTTCGTAAAAGCGAAAAAGACTTCTTCCAAGGCTATATTCAATAGATTGGTACTGTCAAGATCTGACTCTAAAACTTCTTTTTGGTTAATCAGGGCAAGACGGTGTTCAGCTTCTCTGCCTAAGCTTCCTAGCTTTTGGAAATCTACTTTTTCAAGTAAATCATAATATCCTGCCAGTCGAATAAGATTATATAAGACTTTCGCATTTTGAAGCACTTTCACGATCTCTTGCATTTCTTTTCGATCATTGATCTGAGAGATTTGCTTGGAGAAGGTTTCCATATTCAGGGTATCAAATGGGAATAAAACTTCCTTGATTTCTTCAATCTCCTCTTTAATCTCCTCAGCAGATTTAAAAAGATTGGAGTAATGAATCATCTCATCTCCCAATTCCGATTGCAGTTCTGCAAAATAGGCTTTGTTCGCCGCATCAAACTCATCCTTGATATTCACAAAATCCACCACGTAGCCGTATCGGAATTCCTTATAGGTCCGATTCACTCTGGTAAGCATTTGCAATAAGTTGTGAGATTTGACCTTTCGCCCGACATAGAGTTTCTTCAAGCGCTTGGCATCAAAGCCAGTCAAGAGCATGTTGTAAACAAAGAGGAAATCAATTTTCCCTTCTTTGAACCCTTCGACCTGATCTTTACGCTCTTGCTTGGTCCCTACGTCATGGAGAATTAAGGCTGCTGATTTGACTTGGCAGTCTTGCTTCCTTTTGTTTATTGGGATGCGTTGCTGGCTATCTGCTGCAAAAAGAAACTGGGTAGGTTCTTCTTTAGCATAATTTTCCTGAAACACTTCGAAAAGCAACTTTGCCTGTTCCGAAGAACTACACACGACCATTCCACCAATACTCGGATCATCCATTCGTTCCCGTGATCGCTCAAAATCATCGACTATGTATTCCAACATCGGCTCTACGAATTTACGATGAGCAAAGAGGTGCTTCTTTTGGGAAGAGCCTTTTAATACCTTGATTTCGTCCAGGATTTTTTGAAACTGGGCTTTATACTGCGTGGAGATTTCTTCGCGGATCAGTCGTAGCGTGTAGCCATCTTTGATCGAAGCATTGTAGTAATACTTGTGGATGTAATCTCCGAAGAGTACTCGCGAATTGTAATCCGATCCCAATAGAGGAGTTCCTGTCAATCCTATCTTGATCGAATCCGGATCTGCTTCCTTAAGGTTGGCCAAGAAACTTCCTTTCGGATTATAACTTCTGTGGACTTCATCGAGAAAGAATACCCGCTGAATACTTAATTGATAATCAGACTTTCGGGTGACATCAGGATCATCTTTAAATTTCTGAATATTGACTACGGTGATTTCTGCTTTACCTGAATTATTGTGAATGGCAGCAATAGACTTAATATCTCTGGCAAAATCCTCTCTGGAATCAATCTCATGTACCACCAATCCTCTTGCTTTGAATTCACGCGCTGCCTGAATCAATAAATCCAGACGATCCACAATGAAGTAGAACTTTGCGACAATTGTCTTTTTCTGGAAGTACTGCGTCAGAAACTTGACATTATAATAGGCCAAAGCTGTTTTTCCTGAACCCTGCGTATGCCAGATGATTCCTTTTCGAATTCCTTCATTTAATTTCCTTTCCAGTGCCTTAGTAGCAAAAAGCTGTGGATAGCGCATGATATGCTTCTCCAGTCCTTTTTCCTCCTTGACATAGGCAATTGCATAGCGTAGTAAAAATTCCACTCGGCTTTTTTCAAATAAGGAGGAAAGTAACCTATGTGTTGGTGAAGTTGCAAGAAGGTTTGTTTGGTATTCAGGAGAATCTTTGATGCCCACCACATTGTTGTCCCGAAGGATTTCCAACTCTTTTTCCTTTTCAATTGCCTTCACATGCACATGAAGCTCAAAGGCTTTTTCCTCTTCACGGAAATAATTGAAATGCATTTTTCCATAAGCAGGAGTAGCATAAAATGCACCTTGAATAGGGGAGATGGCTTCATCGTCGTATTCCATGTTATTGGAAAAAACCATGAGCTGGGTGATGTTGGCAAACTTCCGAAACTTCTTGTTGGTAAAGCGAGTCGTCATTCGCTTCATTTCAGCTTGAATTCCTTCCAGATTGTTTGGCTTTTTGACCTCGATAAAAAATAAGGGCATGCCATTGATCAGAATCGTCAGATCAGGTCTGAATTCTTCATCATCCTTTTGATAAGTCAATTCGGTAACGACATGAAAATCATTGTTACCGAAATTATCAAAGTCCACCAGCCTTCTGCCTGAGCGGTCAATTAATTTCTCGAAGAAAGCTCTTCCCAGATCTTCATTTTCTAAGCAAATAGAAATCTCTTCATAGAATCTATCTACTTCATTCGGAGATAATTCTGGATTTAATTCGGCTACTTTCTTTTTAAAAATATCTAAGAAGATGTTGGTAGACTTATCCAATTTGACGTTTTTCAAGGGTAAATAAGTATATCCTAGCCGTGTGAGATGCACGATTGCTGGGATCTTTACTCTTGAGTCTTCATTAAAAATCATCTTTCTTTCTAAAAATAGTTTCTAAAGATATTAGTTTGAGCCAGAATGAAAAATCCTTTCATATAAAGAGATATGTATTTTATGAGAAAAGTTGGTTGTATTACCTTTTTAGGGCGCTCAAAAAAATGTTTATTGAATATCTCGATTTTCTAGGGTTTGTGTGATTCGAGGCTAGGTTGACTTAACTGGGCTAATAATTTTAAGAAACAGCTTGCTTCGTCCCCGAATAATCGAGACAGGCGCTACCTCCTTGCAATGACGATGAAATCCCTTACTTACTTCCCGATACAAAAATTCCTAAAGATATTCTCCAATAGATCATCTGTGGTAATTTCCCCTGTGATCTCACCGAGGAAATGTAGGGAACGGCGGATGTCCATGGCCACAAAGTCGTTGGTGACTTCATTGTCCAAACCGGAAAGAATATCCAGCAAGGACTCACGAGTTTTGACCAAGGAATCGTAGTGACGCACGTTGGTCACGACCGTATTTCCTGTTCTGAATTTGTCGAGATTCACTAGGACAAGGATCCTTGCTTTGAGTTCTTCGAGGTTGTCTTTCTGTCCAGCGGAGATAAAAATAGTATCAGGATGTTGCTCTTTTAATTCATTAACAAGTAGTGAATTAGCTTTGTCTATCTTATTGGCAACTTTAAGAAAAGGAACACCTTGGTTTTCCAGTTTATTTACATCTCGATTGATCTCTACCAAGTCTGTATCACCCAAATCGAAGAGGTACAAAATCAAGGAAGCTGTCTTCATTTTCTCCTGAGTTCGGCTGACTCCGATGGCTTCGATCACATCGGTTGTTTCGCGCAAACCTGCTGTATCTATGAAGCGGAAGATTACTCCGCCTATGTTGATTTCATCTTCGATGAAGTCACGGGTAGTTCCGGCGATCTCTGATACGATTGCTTTTTCCTCGTTGAGTAAGGCATTGAGTAGGGTGGACTTTCCTGCATTCGGCTTTCCAGCGATGACGGTTGGAACACCATTTTTGATCACATTTCCCAGGTCAAAACTCAGAATCAATTCTTCGACCACACGAAGTAAACGCTCTACAAGCGTTCGTAATTCTTCCCGACTGGCAAATTCCACATCTTCCTCGCCGAAATCTAATTCCAATTCTATCATGGAAGCAAAATGGATCAGTCTCGATCTAAGTTCTTGAATTTCAGAGCTGAATCCACCACGCATCTGACTGAGTGCAGCTTGATGGGAAGTCTCAGAATCGGCATGTATTAAATCTGCCACGGCTTCTGCTTGCGCTAGATCGAACTGACCATTGAGGAATGCACGCTGAGTGAATTCTCCTGGCTTTGCCGGACGTGCGCCTTTGCGGATAAATAGTTTGAGTACTTGATTGATAATATAGGAAGACCCGTGAGTGGAGATTTCCACCACATTTTCCTTGGTGAAGGACTTAGGAGCGATGAATATGGAAACCAAAACTTCGTCGATGATTTTATCGCCGTCTCGTATGGTTCCGAAGTGAATGGTATGAGATTCTTGTTTTTCAAGATTTTTACCAAAGAAAGCCTCATTGGTGAGACTGATAGCCTCTTTTCCTGAAAGTCGGATTACTGCAATAGCTCCAACACCCTGAGGAGTGGCTAATGCTATAATAGTGTCATTTTGATCGGAAAGGGAAAAACTCATTTTGCGCCAATTCCTTTATCTACTATCTGACTCAATCCATCCAAGAATTCTACAGGTTGTCTATAACCCGGTAGTTGGGTGATATTCATCAAAGTAGGATCGATGATCACGAAGTTAGGGTAGGATTGTACACGCATGGCTCCAGCCATTTTTGCCTCTGTGTATTCCTTGTCTTTGAAATCAAACGTTCGCTTGTTATCCTCAGCATTCATCTTAACTGCGTAGAATTTCTCATTGATGTATTTGATGACAGCAGGATCGGTAAATGTTTCCTTATCCATCTTCTTGCACCAACCACACCAATCGGTATATACATCCACCAAAAGCATTTTTGGATTTGCTTCAGTAGCGGCAACTGCCTCCTCAAATTTCAGCCACTCTATTTTATCCTGTGCTTGCGCAAAATTTGCAGCAAGTAAAAGAAGGCCTATGAATACTAATTTTTTCATGTATTAAGTGTATGTTTTTGAAGCCATCATGCTCTAAGTATCCTAAGAACCGAGTATGGGCTGAAATATTCCTAATGAGTGTATTTCTTTTACATTCAGACTTTATGCTTATCTACTCGCAAAAGTGCTAAAAGCAAATGAAGAAATAGTAAACTTTCAAATTGATGTGACTTCGGTCATCGGTAACTGGTCTTCCGTCTAGTTAATCAAAGAAAATAAGGCAATTGGCATTATATCGAATAATTAGGTAAGAATTTAAGTTTCAATTCTCCAACGGCTTGATAGAACTGGAAGTTCCGAATATCCAATTCGGTTTAATACTTTTCACGAATGCGCTCCCTAGAAATATAACGCCAGCAACTGCTACCATCATTCCAGCAATCGAGCTATCCACCAAATATGCCATGTAGTATCCCGCTATTGCAATAAAAATACCTAAAGCGCAGGTAAGTTTAATAAGAGATGTTAATTTTTTAGTCCAAAGGAAAGCAGTGGCAGGAGGGACGACGAGTAATGCTACCACCAAAATAGCTCCAACTGCTTCGAAACTACTTACGGTAGTATAGGACACCATGCTCATCAATGCAAGGTTGATCGCACCTGCTGGAAGTCCTATCACTAAACCAAAGTTTTCATCGAAACTTGTCAGGGTTAACTCCTTGTATAATAAGAATATAAATCCACTTACTAAAACCAAATTCAATACTGCCAAATAGGTGATTCTAGGTCCCATACTAAAGCCTGCTTTGGTGATCCAAAGGTCAATAGGTAGGTAAGCGATCTCTCCATAAAGCACACATTCCTGATCCAAATCTACCTTATAGGCAAGCATATTTATAAGTATAATTCCTATGGCAAAAAGGAGGGTGAAGGTGATCCCAATGGATGCATCGAGCTGGACTTTAGCTTTATTTTTCAGCCAATCAATAATAAGCGTAGCCAAAATCCCTAGGATTCCAGCGCCTATGATCACTTCCAATCCGCGCTGACTTCCTGAGACAAAGAATCCAATCACGATCCCTGGAAGTACTGCATGGGAGATAGCGTCGCCAGTCATGGACATTTTGCGAAGCATCATAAATACTCCGAGTAATCCGCAGGAAATTGAGATGATCGAGGCGGTGATAATGATCAGAAATGCGTTTTGGTCAAAGCTCATCGTTGTCGCGGGGGATAGCCTCTTGGTGAGGATCGAGTTTAGGATAATTTAATCTATTCTCTAGTAAAGCTTCCAGCTCAGGAGTAAGGATGTGTTCCAATTTTTCGGCTGAATCATGCACGTGATCTGGAGCAATATTCATGTACTCATTTAGGTAGAGTTCCCAAAGTCTATGCAGTCTTACAATTCGTTTTGCCTCTGATTTTCCTTTTGAGGTAAAGTCAATAAGTCCCTGATTTAGAGTCAATAAATTGGTTTTAAGTAATTCATCGATAGTATGCTTGGTTTGCCGCTTTCTGTAGGGAAAGGACTCATAGATTTCTTCTATAGCGAAGGAATTCTTTCCGCTTTCTAAACCATGGTAAATCAATTTTAGCAAGTGATCTTGATGCGTTTTTTTCAAATAATACCTTCTAGCAATGAAGCGTGAAAGAACTCCTTTTTTTGGAGCGAAAAGAAAAGAAGCAAATGCGAAAAGTGAAAGGAATACTACCACCCAAGGGCCTGTGGGCATCTGTGGAATCACGAATGAAACGTATGTTCCAAGGATCCCGGAAACAGCAGAAAATGCTCCGGCGATCAATAGGAGTTTACCGAGCTTATCTGTCCAGAACCTTGCGGCAGCTCCAGGCGCAATTAGCAAAGCGGCCATCAGGACAACTCCGATAGCTTGGATACCGATCACGACAGCCAATATCATCAGTACGTTAAATACCAAGCGAATTGCTCCCATGGGATAGCCAATCGATTTTCCGAAGTCAGCATTGAATACCAGCATGGAGAATTCCTTTCGGAATGCCGTGAGCGTGATGATGATCAATATTGCCAGACCTCCATAGATATAAAGGTCTTCTTCTAAGATAGCTATGGCATTTCCAAAGATGAATTGGTTGAGGCCAGCCATCTCCGGATTTCCTGATTTTTGGATAACTGTGAGTAGCACTACACCAAAGCCAAAGAAGATAGATAGGATAGAGGCAATGATCGCGTCATCGCTCAGTCTTGTGTTGCTTTTCAGCCAGGAGGTAAGAAAGGTTGCCAGCGCACCAGAAAGAAATGCACCTGTCACTATATAAATCGGATTCTTTTCGCCTGCGAGCATAAATCCTAAGCATATGCCGGGAAGTACTGCATGTGAGATCGCATCACCGAGTAAAGCCTTTTTGTCGAGAAAACTGTAGGTCCCCACATAGGCGGAACCTATGCCCAAGAGCGTAATCCCAATTACCACGAAGGCAATGGAAGAATCCTGAAATGTGAAGAAGTAGAGGAAATCACTCATATCAGCTCTTCAATGGATTAAAGTCCTTTTGTCTAATAATATCAGTCACTTTGGTAAGTAGGTTCAGTTTTCCTCCGTAAGTTTTCCTTAGAAGTTCTTCGGTGACTACTTGCGCTTTTGGTCCAGATGCTACCAAATGAAGGTTTAGCATAATGATCCAGTCAAAGTAATTCATCGCTGAATGTATATCATGATGCACCACTATTACGGTTTTGCCCGCTGCAGTCATTTCTTGCAATAGCTGAAAGATTGCCGTTTCCGTCGCCATGTCAACTCCTGCAAACGGCTCGTCCATTAAATATAAGTCAGCTTCCTGCGCCAAAGCTCGCGCAATAAAAACCCGCTGCTGTTGTCCACCGGAAAGCTCAGAAATCTGTCGATCTACAAAAGCCTGCATGCCTACTTTCTCCAGGCAATCCATAGCTATTTTCTTTTCCTTTTTTCCTGGCCTTCGGAAAAGACCTAGTTTTCCATAAGTGCCCATCATGACCACGTCGAGTACAGAGGCAGGAAAATTCCAGTCCACAGATTCACGCTGCGGAACATAGCTAATTCGGCTTCTCACATCATTTAACTCTCGGTCGAAAAGTTTGACATATCCTCCAGTTATTGGGATCAAGCCCATGATAGCTTTGATCAGCGTTGACTTTCCTGCACCATTTGGACCAAGTATTCCAATTAGCTTTCCAGCAGGTAGACTCAAATCCACATTCCATAAAACAGGGCTTTGATCGTAACTGACGGTCAGATCGTGTATTTCTAAAACGGGGGAATCTACGTTTATGATCATTGTGTTAGGCTTTCAAAAATTACTTGAACATTCGTTTTTACCATTCCTATATATGTGCCAGCAGGAGAGTCTGGAGCTCCAAGACTATCTGTGTACAATGGCCCTGCTAATTTGATTTCATGGTTTTGGTTGGCGCAACCAGCTACTACTGCTTCGATGGCTTTGGGAGAAATAGTTTGCTCCGCAAAAACTGCATGAATATTTCGCTCTACAATAAAGCTAACCAAGCCTGTCAAATCCCGAAGTCCTGGTTCGCTCAACGTAGATAATCCTTGCAATCCCAGTACTTCCAAATCATAAGCTTTTCCAAAATAGGAGAAGGCGTCATGAGCAGTGATCAGCGCTTGATTTGCTTTGCGCAGCTCAGCTACTTTGGTGATGTTGTCCTGATGCACTAGTGCTAATTGGGCAAGGTAGGATTCGGTGTTTGTGGTTACAACAGACTTCCATTCAGGTTGCCATTTTATAATCTCATCGGAAGCGTGCGCTAGAGCCAGGGACCAAAGCGAAACGTCAAACCAGATATGAGGATCTACGGAGTGAGCCTCTGGTCCGGATCTTAATAATAATTCTTGAGGAATATTTTCAGAAACATTAATGAGGTTTTGACTGAATGCCAGTTTCTCAAAAATCTCTGTCATTTTCCCTTCCAGGAAAAGTCCGTGGTAAATGACTAAGTCTGCATTTTGAAGCAAGTCTAAATCCCGAACGGATGCCTTATATAAATGTGGATCTACTCCAGCTGGCATCAAAGAAACCACGTCTGCCTTGTCGCCTACGATGTTCCTAATTCCATCTGCAAGAATGCTGGTTGTTGCGACTATTTTCGGTTTTAATCGCTCATTCTTATTCTCAAATTTACAGGCGAAAGAGAGTAACAGTAGGGGCAGTATTATTAGTAATTTCCTCATGACTGAATTGCCAAAATATTTGCCGCAACATCCTTAGACATAAAGAGTGTTTTTTTCTGATCGACTAGGATTTCCATCGAACCGTCAAACTCTACTTTGTCCAGAACTTTGATTCTTGCGCCGATGTAAGCACCTACTTTATCTAGGTATTTTAGGAAGGCGGCAGAGCTGTCTTTTACGGCTACGATCTGACCTGATTGATCTATGTCCATCTCGTTCAAAGCAAGTCTTGGTCGAGCCCTCACATCTCCATATTCATCCGGAATCGGATCGCCATGGGGGTCGAATTTTGGGAAGTTTAGATACGAGTCTAAACGCTGAATAAGTAGGGGAGATTGGATGTGCTCCAACTCCTCGGCTACCTCATGAACCTCGTCCCAAGCGAACTGTAATTTCTCGACCAAAAACACTTCCCAAAGTCTGTGTTTTCGGATAGTCTGTAGTGCTCGTTTCTTACCCTCTTCCGTGATGTTGACCCCGTAATATTTCCGGTATTCAATCACTTCCTTATCTCCCAACTTTCTTAGCATGTCAGAGACTGAAGCCGGCTTGGTTTTCATCTCCGCTGCCACGTCATTCGTCGACACACTTTTAGTAGCTCCATCTGATAGGTGATAGATCGCTTTCAGGTAATTCTCCTCAGCTGTAGTTAAGGTCATGGTATTCCAATTTGTACTGAGACAAATATAAAAATTAATTTAGATATAGCTAAAAATATATTCAATAGTGTCTAAATCGCCTGTGGATAACCCTTTTTCAAATGTGTTTAGTGTTTTAGTCTTGGCTAAAAATATGATTAGTCTAGTTTAAAGAATGTGTTAATTAATTGATTTATAATATATTGAAAACATGATTTCTCAGTCTTTTCTAAGTAAAAAGTAAAAAACACCCAGTTTCCATTTTGAGGAAATGAGTGTTAGAATTAGGGCATAGGTGGATAACTGTGGATAGTAATCCACATCCTGTTTAAAACTTACAGAGAGGAAATTGCCGTGATGAAATCTCTGTGTTGAGATTTCCACAGTATAGAAGCATCAGGACTTTGAGTGAAATATTCCTGATTGAGTGCGGCATTGAATTGCAGAGACGCCTGCTCCAAGTCGAAAAAGTCTATGGGGAATCCTCCAGAAAACGGATTTAAAAAGTCTAACCAGTTTGGGTTTCCGCCTATCAAAACCGGAACTCCCAGTGCTGCTGATTCGAACAGTTTTGTTGGTAATTTATCCTTTATAGCCTCTCGATTTTGATAGGGTAAAATCGCAAAATCTACTCCCGAGTATGCTGCTATAATCTCTTCATGAGGGATGGGTGAGTCGGATGATTTCAGCTTAATTTGATGAATATTTTCGCAGGCTTTTTGAAGGATATTTGCATAGTTTGATACCGTGCAATGCCCAATAATCTGGAGTGTAGATCTAGGGAAATTCTTTAAAATTTCCTTGAACCATTCTATCCCTTCGAGTGTCCCAAAAGCAGGAGTGAGGGTGCCTGAAATCACAAAACTATATGCTTCTTTTTCTGAAATTTTGAATGGTGAAACGGACTTAATTTCTCCAGAAAATTTATTTTCCAAAATCAAAAAAGGAGTTTTCTCAGGCATCTCTTCAGCGTAACATTTCTCAGCTAGCAAGAATAAATCTATACGATTTACCCTTTCCATTTGCCTTATTATCCGGCTTAGTTTTGCCTTTTTGTTTGGACTTAAGGAAGGGTTTAGATCTAGGTTTTTGACATAATTTTCCTGTACATCATAGACCAAATTGTAGCCCAAAATCCCTTTAAAAAATGAGGCAATTGGAAGGTATTCATAAGTGCAGCAGATCAGGATTTTTGGACGAACTTTCAGTAGAATTCTCAAGAATCTGACTTGTGAGGAGATCCTTCCCCAGGCTGAGTTAGTCTTGGAAAAAGAAGAGTAAAAGTTTTCATCTTCGCAATTTTTAATAGGGAATTGTGAAAATCCCATAAAACTTAAGCGATATAGACCTGTTTCTCGCAACGAAAGGCCAAGCTTTCCATAAGCTCTTGTATCTTTGGCGGGCTTTAGACTTGATGCTATCAAGACTGGAATTCGAGAATCAAATTTTCCACTCATAAACGAAACTAACCAAAATAATGGAACTGAAAACAATCATTGAGCAGGCTTGGGAAAACCGAGAACTATTAAAAGAAGAAACTACTCAACAAGCCATTAGAGCTGTAATCGCAGATCTTGACGCGGGCATTATCCGTGTTGCAGAGCCTACTGATGATGGCAATTGGAAAGTAAATGATTGGGTGAAGAAGGCCGTAATTCTTTATTTCCCTATTCAGAAAATGGAAACTATCGAGGTAGGACCGTTTGAATTCCACGATAAAATGGCGCTTAAAACCAACTATGCAGAGAAAGGCGTACGTGTAGTACCTCACGCTGTAGCTCGTTACGGAGCGTACTTGGCTAGCGGAGTTGTGATGATGCCAAGTTATGTTAATATCGGTGCATATGTGGACGGTGGCACGATGGTTGACACTTGGGCTACTGTCGGTTCCTGTGCGCAGATCGGCAAAAATGTTCATTTAAGTGGTGGAGTAGGTATTGGAGGAGTTTTGGAACCAATCCAAGCAGCTCCGGTAATTATCGAAGAAGGTGCTTTTATCGGCTCTCGTGCGATTATAGTAGAAGGTGTCAGAATAGGTAAAGAAGCCGTAATAGGCGCTGGAGTTACCTTGACAGCAAGTTCTAAAATAATTGATGTCACTGGATCTGAGCCTATAGAATACAAGGGTTATGTACCTGCTCGTTCTGTAGTTATTCCTGGATCTATCGCCAAAAAATTCCCAGCAGGCACTTTCCAAGTTCCTTGCGCTTTGATCATAGGTCAAAGAAAAGCATCTACCGATCTCAAAACCTCTTTAAATGATGCGCTAAGAGATAATAGTGTAGCAGTTTAAATCAACAATAATGAAAACGAGTACGCGAGCGATTATAGCTCTATTTATTTCAGCAGCCCTTTGGTCTTGTTCAGAAAAGAAAACAAGTTCAGGGGATGCCTATTTCAATAAAGGAGACTACGCTGAGGCAGCGGATGAGTATTCTGAAGATTTGAAATTCAATCCCAACGATGTTCGCATGCTATATAATAGAGGCAGAGCGAATGAGGAGCAAGGAAATTACGAAGAAGCAAAGGCAGATTTTGAAAAGGCGCTAGAAGTAGAGCCAAATAATTTTCAGGTTTTACTCAGTTTGGCAAACGTTCATTATAATCAAAAGAATTACACCAATGCTTTGCTGTATGCAGATCAAGCAGCTGAAATCTCAGGTGCGCCTGCTATGGCCTCTTTCATGAAAGCTAGAGCTCTACATCAATTGGGCAAGCCTGATGAAGCATTGAAAGCATATGGAAATGCAATTGCAGTGGATAAGGAATTCGGGCAAGCTTACTTCAACAGAGGTATGTTGAAGGTAGCAATGAAAAAGGTCGGCTCTTCATGCGAAGACTTTCAACTTGCTAGAGCCTTGGAATATCCCGGGGCAGATGAGGCTTACGCCAAATATTGCAAATAATATCAAAACCGGCTTAGGCCGGTTTTTTTATGTCTTTTTTTAATAAGTAGATCTTTTAAGTGGTAGCAGAAATCAAAGTATTATGTGGTCCTGCTTCTCCAGAAGCTGAATAAATACTTGTAGGATAAGTCTCAAAAACGGGTAAAAAGTTATCGACATCTTAAGACTGAATACTGTGACTGATCACTTTTCTACCGCTCGTGCCGTTGGCACTCTTATATATTCCCGACTATGCATCACCCAGTATTTCACTTCGCTTATCCTGGGCAATTACGGAACGCACCTTTGGCGCTGGATAACCATTGCTATGATAAGGTGACTGAAAACTATGGCTGATTACTGCAACTAATAACCAACAACTAACAACCAACAACTAGCCCCCTTTTCAATGCTCGTGAGCTTCCTCAACGTGATCACAGACATCTTCTGAGCTTAATTTCCCACTACCACCGCAGGTTCGACAAGAGCTTACTTCTTTCAAGCTACCCTCACAAACAGGGCAGGTGAGCCTTCCTTTGCCTGAGCATCTTTCGCACTCGAAGTATTCTACGATTTTAAAAATATTCATCTTAGTGATCATCCCAGAACCGTTACAACGACTGCAGCCAACCACGCCTTTTGCTTTGCAGTAGTGACATTCTTGCTCTATTTGCCTGGTTCCATCACAAGTAAAGCAAGTCTGGTATCTATAGCCTCTGCGGTCGCAAAGCTGGCATTCTTGAATTTCCTTCAATGGAGTCTCTAGACGGTGTTGAAGTTCTTGCGCTCCTTTATAGTGTGAACCCGTAAATCCAGTTAACTCTAAATACTTATTTAAAAAATTAGCTGAATTATCATATTGCTTAAGTTGAAAAAGAGTCTCTGCGAATAAATAAGGCATTTCTTCTGGAAGCGGCTGACCAGAATCGATCAGATTTCTGAAGATAGAATTCGCCGTTTCATAGTCATTTCTCTCAATAGCAGCTTTTGCGCCTTTCATCCAATGGTCTGTTTGACCGAGATTTGGACCGATTTGCGCAAGCGTTACCTGGCCAAAAGCCAATGTGAAAACAAAACTTAGAAGTAGAAGGGAGGGGTGAAATTTAATGCTCACAGGGATAGTGTTTTTCTAGAATAGCAATAAAGGTAGAAGTTTCTTTATCGTAAAGTTAATGTTTCCAAAAGGGCAAATCTGTCCATAATCTGCTAAATGGATTTTAGAAGTTAAAAATTGTCTTTATTTTAGGATTAAATTCTTTTGAATGCTTAATTATTAAATCTTTGAGCTGAACTACTGAATTTACAGTCATATAATTTTAATCCTAAATATTAGAAAGATGGGAAAACCAATCACAATGATCGAGAGCATCGGTCCTGCTATGAAAGATAAACTTAGCGCCGCTGGAGTAACTACTGTAGAAAGCCTATTAGAAAAAGGAGCATCCAAGGCTGGTAGAAAGGCTATCGCTGATGCCTCAGGCTTAGATGAAAGTAAGATCCTAGTATGGGTGAATATGGCCGATCTTTTTAGAATTAATGGGGTTGCTAGTCAATTTGCAGAACTTCTTAAAGCTGCAGGAGTAGATACAGTAAAAGAGTTGAGAAACAGAAATGCAGAAAATCTACATGCTGCGTTGGTGAAAACTCAAGAAGAAAAAGGATTAACTAGAGTAGTTCCAGCTGCTTCAAAGGTTGCTGACTTCGTGGAGCAAGCAAAGACGCTTGAGCCAATAGTTACCTATTAATCCTTTTATACATACCGTTTTTATTGAAAAACCTTTTTGCCATAGGCATCAAGGTTTTTTTTGTAGTTTGGTTTCATAATCATTTTGACCATGAGCAAGACAGAAGAATTTATTACCCATTTGGCCGAAGGTCAAAAATATAAAAAAGACTCAATAGTACTAGGTACTGGTGTTTTGGATGGAGTACCTGTTACAGGTGCCCAAATCAAAATAGCTCTCAAAACGATGAACCGGCATGGACTTATTGCTGGGGCAACGGGAACGGGGAAAACAAAGACCTTGCAAGTGATTGCAGAACAACTGGCTTTGAAAGGAGTACCTTCTGTGTTAATGGATCTCAAAGGGGATTTGTCGGGGCTAGCTCAGCCAGGAACTGCCAATGATTTTATTAAAAATCGCTCTGAAGTCATTGGTGTGGACTATGTACCGATGGGTTTGCCGATAGAACTGATGTCTATTTCGGACGAAAAAGGCGTGCGTTTGAAAGCTACTGTATCTGAGTTTGGTCCAGTATTGATCGCACAGATTCTGGAGCTCAATGATACACAGCAGGGCGTGATATCACTCATATTCCGCTATTGTGATGTAAATCATCTTCCATTAGTGGACCTGAAAGACCTTAAGCGTGTGCTTCAGTTTATCACCAATGAGGGGAAGGAAGCTATCAAAAAGGAATACGGTCAAGTCTCTTCAGCTTCGGTAAATACGATTATGCGGAAGATCATCGAACTGGAGCAACAAGGTGCGGAACGGTTTTTTGGAGAAAAATCCTTCGAAGTAGAAGACTTTTTGAGAACCAAAGACGGGAAAGGTGTAATCTCCGTGATTAGACTGACTGACATTCAAAGTAGGCCTAAGTTATTTTCTACATTCATGCTCAGTCTATTATCAGAAATTTATGAGTCATTCCCTGAGCAAGGAGACGCAGACCAGCCGAAACTATGTTTGTTTATAGATGAAGCCCATTTGGTTTTCTCCAATGCTTCCAACGATCTTCTTGAGAAAATCGAAGCCATTGTCAAATTGATCAGATCCAAAGGGGTTGGTGTATATTTTTGTACCCAAACTCCAACTGATGTACCTGATAGCATTCTGGGGCAACTGGGTTTGAAAGTGCAGCATGCTTTGAGAGCTTTCACAGCGAAGGACCGTAAGGCTATTACCAAAACAGCAGAAAATTATCCTGATTCAATTTATTACGAGACTTCCGAAGTGTTGACTTCGATGGGAATCGGCGAGGCGCTAATTACAGCTTTGAACGAAAAAGGGATTCCTACGCCACTTGCGCATACACTAGTGAGAGCACCGATTACCAGAATGGATATATTGAATCCTGCGGAAATAGATGCTGTTGTCCAGAATTCTGCTTTAGTTTACAAATACAATCAGGATATCGATAGAGAAAGTGCTTTTGAGCTATTGGAGAAGAAAATGGCGGATATTGAGGAGATTCAGAAAAAAGCTGAATTACCAGGTCCAAAAGCATCAACAACAACTAGTAGAAGAACCACTAAAGATGATTCTCTTTTTGCAGAATTGAGTAAGAATACCATGGTGAGGCAGTTGGGTAGAACGATTTTCAGAGAATTGACCAGAGGAATATTGGGTTCATTCACTAAAAAAAGATAGGTGATTTAAATTATTGTATTACAGTAGCTTATAAGTTTTGAAAATAGGAATAATAGGGGGTGGAGCAGCTGGTTTTTTCGCAGCTATTCACGCAAGCGCGCCAGGAACAGAAGTTACTATTTTTGAAAAGTCCCCAAAGCTTTTATCTAAGGTAAAAGTGTCTGGTGGTGGCAGGTGCAATGTCACACATAGACCTATGGAAATCTCCAAACTGGTCAAAAACTATCCCAGAGGTGAGAAGTTTTTAAAGCGCGTTTTCCCCAAATTCAAATCCGAGGATACCATCAGGTGGTTTGAAAGTAGAGGAGTGGCTTTGAAGATTGAAGCTGATGGGAGGATGTTTCCTGTTTCGGATTCCTCTCAATCCATCATTGATGTATTACTTAAAGAGGCTAAAAAACTCAATATCACTATTCGTAAGTCCTGTGGTGTAGAGTCCATTACTCCTGCGGATAGCCAATATAAGCTCGATACAGACGATGGGACATTCCTTGTAGACAAGCTGATAATAGCCACAGGAGGGCATCCTAAATTGGATAGTTACTCGTTCTTAAAGAATCTTAAGCACAGCATTTTAGATCCAATCCCATCACTTTTTACTTTCAATACTCCCAAGGAATCACTGCGTGAACTTATGGGGCTATCGGTGGTAGATGGAATAGTCAAAATAGAAGGCACAAAAATGACTTATAGAGGTCCTGTGTTGGTGACGCATTGGGGTGTGAGTGGACCTGCTGTATTGAAATTATCTGCTTTTGGAGCGCAATGGCTTAAGGATAAAAACTACGTTGCTACAGCATTAATTAATTGGAATGGAGCATACGGCGAGGAAGAATTTAATGCCCATATCAAAAACTATCTACTGGCTCATCCTAATCGTAAAGTAGAGAGTCATTCACTTTTTGAAATTCCAGCTAGGCTTTGGGAGCACTTTTGTGCACGTTCGGGAGTAGAAAATGCACAATTGTATGGCACACTGTCGAAAAAGCAAATCAATAAGTTGGTACAGAATCTTTTTTGCTATACTTTGAAAGTCGAAGGAAAGACTACCTTCAAAGAAGAATTTGTAACTGCCGGAGGAATTGCCTTGAATGAGGTAAATCCGGAAACCTTGGAAAGTAATTATCACCCAAACCTTTACTTTGCCGGGGAAGTCTTAAATATAGATGGTATCACTGGTGGCTTCAATTTTCAAGCTGCCTGGTCCACAGGATTTCTTGCAGGTACTGCCTCATTGAATTAACGCATATGGAACAACTTTATCCTGAACTTGATCAGCTCATTTGCGAAATGGCTGATGGTGACAAAGATTTTGAAAAAGATCTTACTGTGGCAATTTATAAGGGGCTACTCGAACTTAGAGAAAAATATGCTGACGGTTCATCTGAAAAAGATGATATAAAAATCCAGCAAATCAGACATAAGTTAAAGCCGACTCTCTGTATGTTTGAATTATCACATATTACGGATGAATTGCAGGTAGGCAAGGAAATCATTGAAAGTGAGGGATTTGATTGCGTTCAGTTTCAGTCACATTACCTAAGTCTACAAGTAAAGCTAGAGGCTGCTATCCAGCGTGTCCATAAATTGACGCTATAAAAAAAGGAGCTGACACCCGCCGCTCCACTTTTGAAATCGTTACCCTATGAAGTATTATGTTCTATGTTACAAAAGTAGCCCATACAGATTTCTTGAACTTTAAGGGATCATGAATTTCATGTAAAGCTTTCTATTTTTGAAGCCTCATGAGTATTATCAAATCTACCTACCAAGGACCTCCGGCATATTTGTTCAATGGACATCTGGAAACTATCATTCCCAGTATTTTCAGAAAAGTCTCCGAAGTAAACTATAAGAGAGAAAAAATAGATACCCCCGATGGTGATTTTTTGAATTTGGATTGGTCAAAGCTTGGCAGTTCCAAATTGCTTATTATTTCACATGGCTTAGAAGGTGATTCTGAACGGCATTACGTCAAAGGAATGGTTAAACTTTTCAATTCCAGCGAAGTAGATGTCTTGGTTTGGAACAATCGTTCATGTGGTGGAGAGATGAATTTGAGACCGATTCTTTACCATCATGGCGCTACGTATGACTTGGATACAGTCATTTCTCATGTTCTTAAAGCTCATTCTTACCAAGAAATTTTCTTAACTGGGATTAGCATGGGCGGAGCCCAGACTCTCAAATACCTAGGTGAAAAGGGGAATGATTTGCCAGTTGAAATAAAGCGAGCTGCGGTCTATTCCACCCCTTGTAATTTACTTTCGAGTGCCGCTACGCTAAAATTTCGAAGTAATACTTTTTATAAGAATAAGTTTCTGGGCAAACTCAAAAATAAAATGCGTGAGAAAGCCGTCCAATACCCTGATTTAATAGATTTAGAATTACTGGAAAGAGTCTCTGATTTTGATGTATTTGATACATTCTTCACTGCCAAACTGCATGGATTCAAGGACGCTGAAGACTTTTACAAATCAGTAAGTGCGGATAATTGGATGCCTTCTATTGCCGTGCCTACTTTGGTAATAAATGCATTGAACGATCCACTTTTAGACGGAGCATGTTATCCTGTGAAACTTGCTGAGAGCAAGAAAGAACTCACGTTAGAAATGCCAAAAAGAGGCGGGCACACGGGGTTTGTGATCAGCAAGAATGAATTTACTTGGGCGGAGTATAGAGTTCAAGAATTCCTCTTGGATCAGCTTTAGGCCTAAGGGTTTTAGTATATTGTAGCCTAATTCAATAAAAAAGTTACTATGAGAAAAGCGTTTTTCATCAGTCTTGTACTGTTATTATTGCTGACATTTTTTCTAATCTGGTATTTCCAATTTGTCCAATTTAAGTTTGGATATTTTATACTGGGGATTATTGTAATTCTTTTCGTGATAGGCCTTTATGATGTGAATCAAAAGACCCATGCCATTCTTAGAAATTTTCCTGTAGTTGGTCATTTTCGTTATTTATTAGAGAAAATCAGTCCCGAAATTCAGCAATATTTCATCGAGACAAATACAGATGGAAGGCCATTTAGTAGAAATATCAGATCTTTAGTTTATAGAAGAGCAAAGAATGTAAATGATACTCACCCGTTTGGTACACAGCGAGATATCAATGGGGAGGATTACATTGGTTTAAGACATTCTATATATGCTGTTCATACCCATGACGAAGACCCTAGAGTGACTATCGGTAACGATTCATGTAAGCAGCCGTACTCATCGTCTATCTTTAATATTTCAGCAATGAGCTTTGGTTCTCTCAGTTCCAATGCAGTGAAAGCGATGAATATAGGAGCCAAGAAAGGTGGTTTTTCTCATAATACGGGAGAGGGCGGAATCTCTGCACATCATAGAGAAGGTGGAGATCTGGTCTGGCAAATAGGTACTGGCTACTTTGGATGTCGTGATGAGCATGGAAATTTCAGTGAGGAGAAATTCGCTGAAAAAGCTAATTGGCCTGAGGTCAAAATGATCGAAATTAAGATTTCTCAAGGAGCTAAACCAGGTCATGGAGGTGTACTTCCAGGTGTGAAAAATACGGCTGAAATAGCTGAGATAAGAGGGGTATTGAAAGGAACTACGATTCTTTCACCACCTTCTCACAGTGCTTTTTCCAATGCTTCAGAATTAGTTGATTTCGTAGCCAAACTTCGAGACTTGTCTGGTGGTAAACCTGTAGGGTTCAAGCTTTGTGTAGGTAGAACGGAGGAATTTACGGCAATCTGTAAAGTGATGGTTTCCAAGAATATATTTCCTGATTTTATTACCGTAGATGGGGCTGAAGGTGGGACAGGAGCTGCACCTTTAGAATTCTCTGACAGTGTTGGGTTACCGCTAGAGCCTGCACTGATTTACGTTAGGATGACTTTGGAAAAGTTTCAGATACGTAGCCAGATTAGAATCATCGCATCTGGAAAGGCTATTAGTGCCTTTGCAATTTTGAAAAACATTGCCCTTGGAGCTGACATATGTAATTCAGCAAGAGGTTTTATGTTTAGTGTAGGTTGTATTCAGGCACTGCGCTGCAATACTAATGAGTGTCCAACGGGCGTAGCTACACAAAGAGCTAGCTTAGTGGGAGGATTAGTGATTACAGATAAATCTGAGCGAGTTTATAATTTCCACAAAAATACGGTTCACGCAGTTCAAGAATTGCTTGGAGCTTCTGGCCATACGCATACTTCCGAACTCAGTGCCAGTGATCTGGTTAAAGGCGATGAAATGATCAAGCTTGCTAATAGATATTTGCCTGATTCTGTAAATACTCAGGTGTAGGTTTACTTCTAGGAAATCCCGCCAAAGCGCAAAGGCGCAGTTTATTTATTCAGGAGTCACCGTTCCGGTTTGGCTTTAGTTCAACTGATTCAAGTCATGAGACTTGCACCAAACTGAGAATTATCAATATCAAAAAAACCTTCGAGGAGAGCCTTTAAATTGCCTTCTTAAGCATTTGATGGCTAACATCTCAAAGGTTAAGCAAACCTCTTCAACGCCAATTCTGCAACGGTTCCTCCAATGGCTAGTGAGCTGGTAGCGGCAGGGGAAGGGGCATTCAGCACGTTGATAGCATGTGCAGACTCTCTGATAGAAAAATCATCCAACAGCCCGCCAGTTCTATCGCACGCCTGTGCTCTCACACCAGCTCCGCCCTCAGTAAGGTCAGATTCCTGAATTTCTGGGATCAATTCCTGCAATGCTTTGGTAAATGCGGCTTTTGAAAAAGATCTATACATCTCACCAAAACCCGTTTGCCAGTATTTGGCAGCTACTTTCTGGAAACCTGGCCAGGCTAAAGACTCGGCCAGCTCTTTAAGATTGATTTGTGATTTTTTATAACCTTCTCTTCGGAAAGCTAAAACTGCATTTGGGCCAGCTTCCACACCACCTTTCATCATTCGGGTGAAGTGTACCCCTAGGAAAGGGAAATTAGGATCGGGTACAGGGTAAATCAGGTTTTTTACCAGAAACTCCCTGTCCTTTTTCAGTTTGAAATATTCGCCTCTAAAAGGAATGATTTTCACATCAATTGGATCCTTTTCACTCATCTGAGCTACCTTATCCGAATACAGTCCAGCGCAGTTGATGACTAATTTACTTTGGAAGGTTTTCTTGGAAGTTTCAATATAGTTGATCCCTTCTTGTTGCTTAATTTTTACTACTTTATGATTAAGAAAAATCTCTCCTCCATGCTGGATTATTTTTCGTCCATACGCCAACGCAACTTTGAAATAATCTACAATTCCAGTCTGAGGAACATGCAGTGCAGCTACCCCGGCACAATGAGGTTCGAATTCTTTCAGCTCTTCTAATGTAATGTATTTCGTTCCTTCCAAGCCATTTTGAAGGCCTCTTTCATACAAGTTATTTAGCAATGGCTTTTGCTCTTCTCTGGTAGCGACCACTACTTTTCCGGTGATCTCAAAAGGAATTTTTTCTTCCTCACAAAATTGAATCAACTCATGATATCCGCCTATGCAATTGGTAGCTTTTAATGAGCCTGGCTTGTAGTACAACCCTGAGTGAATCACACCACTATTATTGCCAGTTTGGTGCTTAGCAAGTTGGTCTTCCTTCTCCAAAATAGCTATTTTAAGGTCTGGACGTGCTTTTTGAATTTTAAGTGCAGTAGCCAACCCTACAATTCCACCACCAATTATTGCTATATCGTATATCATGTTTCTCGGTTTGTAGCTTCAAATATACAAGCGGATTTTTCAAAATCCCTGACAGGGTGTGAGCAGTTTTTTTACTCATTTATTATTTTTTAATTCAATTCATGCCGATATCAACTTGGATTGAAATAATTTTGCAACTCCTTAATCACCCAGGATTTGACATTTAATGATTAGAAGATACTTTTTCCTATTACTTCTTCTGGCTAGTTCCCAGTCCTTTGCGCAGCATGTGATCAAAGGGAAAATCACTGATGCAGAGACTGGAGACCCTATTCCATTCGCTTCAATCATACTAAAGGGCACGACCACTGGTGTCAATTCTGATTTTGAAGGGAATTATAACTTGGAAGCCAAAAAGCTATCCGATAGCATTACGGTAAGCTATCTCGGTTACATTTCGGCTAGCAAAGCTTTACAAAATCAGCCAGAGCAAACTGTAAACTTTCAACTTAAGCCATCAGATTTTGAGATGGAGGCTTTTGTTTTTGAAGCAGGAGAAAACCCAGCATTTGAAATTATACGCCAAGCCGTAGAACGAAAAGAGTACTTTGATAAAAGGAATTTAAGTTCTTATGAGTCAAAGAACTATACCAAGATTGAAATTGATGTAGATCATGTTTCTGATGATTTCTCGCATCGAAGATCTGTGCAGAAAATTACTGCTATACTGGATTCGATCAAGCAACTGACAAATGATGAGGGGCAGAAGATTTTGCCAGTATTTTTCTCTGAAACCTTATCTAAATTCTATTATAGAAATAACCCGGTGCTTCGTAAGGAAGTAGTGGAGAAATCCAGAATTACTGGGGTTGGGATTACGGATGGATCGACTACCTCACAGATCACGGGTTCGGCATTTCAGGAGTACAACTTCTACAAAAACTGGTTGACAATAGTTGAGAAAGACTTCGTGTCGCCGATAGCAGATGGCTGGAAAGCCTATTACGATTACGATTTACTTGACTCTGTGCTGGTGGGTGCGGATTCATGTTACGTGCTGCAAGTGTATCCAAGGAGAGAGCAGGATCTAGCCTTTACAGGGACTATCTGGATCAACAAGGAGACTTATGCGCTAAAGCAGGTCGATTTGGCTATTCCTAAGGAGGCGAACTTGAATTTTATTGAGCGTATCAAAATTCAGCAGGAGCTTGTACCCACTGAGGCGGGACCACTTATTCCTTCCAAATCCCGTGTACAAATCAAAATAGGCCAAATCACACCTAAGACGGCTGGATTGCTTGCTAAATTCTATACCTCGGCAGATAGCATTCGTACCGGTGAACCTAAGCCAACTTCTTTCTTCAATCAGGCCGTTACGCTGGAGCTCGATTATGCTTCAGGAGATGATGAATTTTGGAAAATAAATAGACAAGACCCCCTGAGTGAGGAGGAGCTTGCTGTGTTACAGATGGTGGATACGCTAAAAAGGATCCCTATTGTTCGCTTCTTTTCCGAAGGTTTAAAATTCTTTGGAACAGGCTACCTCAATGTTGGAAAGTTTGAAGTTGGTCCATGGCCAGGCTTTTTTAATTACAATGATATAGAGGGAGTTCGCCTGGGAATGGGAGCTCGTACTTCCGTGAAATTCAGTAATAAATGGGAACTGGAAGGCTACGGAGCTTATGGTTTTCAAGACGAGGAATTCAAGTATACTGCCAAGGTTAAACGTATTTTAGACAGATTCCATTGGACCACACTTTCCTTATCTACGCAAAAGGAAATTGATCAGGTAGGATTGGAGATATCAAACCTCCAAGGGAATTCCGTGTTTCTGGCGGCAAGTAGATTTGGTACGCTACGTCGTCCATTCCTGAATACTAATTATAATTTCCAGTTTCAGCGGGAGTTTTTCAAAGGCTTCTTATTCACTTCCAATCTGCATGTAAGGCAGTTTGATCCACTTTTCGACTTTTATTTTCTGGAAAAAGACACGAGAGAATACGAGTCTAATTTTGAAACCACCGAAGTTCAGGCTTCTTTACGATACGGTAAAGACGAAATTATTATAATCAATGACAATGCGCGCACATCTTTTGGCCCTTCCAAATGGCCGATAGTTCAGCTTTCTTATGCCAAGGGGATAAAATGGCTAGGTGGAGATATTGCCTATTCCAAACTTGATTTCTATCTATATCAAAGATTAAATGTAGGGATGCTTGGTGTGTCCAGGTATGAGTTATTTGCGGGAAAAGTATTTGGCGAAGTGCCCTATCCCATATTGAACAATCACCTTGGTAACGAAACACTTTTTTATACTTCGGCTGCTTTTAATACCATGAATTTCAACGAATTCGCTTCAGACCAATATGCCAGTTTGCGATATAGACACTATTTTGAGGGCTTCCTTTTGAATAGAATCCCTGTGATCAAAAAACTCAAATGGAGAGCTGTGGCTAATGCCAATATTCTTTATGGGTCGGTTAGTGATAAAAATATCACAAATACGCCAAACGTCGATCCTCTGGGAAATCATTTAGAAACCTTTGGAAGGCTGGATCCATCAAAACCCTATGTGGAATTAGGCTATGGCGTAGAAAACATTTTCAAATTCTTCAGAATAGACTTTTTTCATAGAATCACCTATCTGGATAACCCTGGAGCTAAGCCATTTGCGGTTAAAATATCAGGCCAGTTGATTCTTTAGTTATTGGATTCTATTCACTATTTTGGGTAGATGAAAAATGTAAGGGGGAATTTTTTGACCATTTTGACTAAGGCCATCCTTAATCTCTTTGGTTTTGAGGCTGGAAGACCGAAGACCGGGGACCGAAGTAGCGTTGGAAAAAGATTTGGTCGAACTTTTAACAAGCTTTTGCATAATATATTCAGGAAGCTTTATTTCCATCAGATAGTTTCTTTAATTCTGATTTCTGTCTTGTCTATTTCCTGTTCATCAAGTGAAAAGGAGAGCTCAGGGCAGTCAAACGATGGATTAGAAATCATCAAGGTTGACCTCTCCGAAGCCAGAGAAGGTAAACTCTCAGAGTTCTTTGAGCCTGAGATTGAGTACATATGGCTGGAGGATGATTCTGAGGATGGGTTAATAGGTAGAGATATTCCGCAGATATTTTTTCACGAAGACAGGATTTACGTTTTGGAAACCTATGGCTGTAAATGCATTCAGATTTTTGATCGTTCTGGGAAATACCTGAATAAAATCCGGAGCTATGGAGAAGGCCCAGGTGAATACCTTGATTTTGATGATGCTATTATCAGAAATGATGAAATAATGCTTGCAGGAGTTTTTCCCAGTAAATTGATGTGGTTTAGTTTGAAAGGTAAATTCCTGAGAGAAAAAAAAGTCGCCGATCAATTTGGTTCGGTAGTTTTCTCGGATCTTGAAAAGCGATATTATTTCTATAGTTCAGTATTTGCCCAAGATGAATTCTTCATTAAAAGTGTGAATGAAACGATTGAGGATACAGTAAAGGCTATTCCCTTCGATCCAGAGCTCTACTATGGGATGTATTCCGATAGGAGTAATTTACAGAATTCCAATGGCAGAGTATATCTCTCAAGGCCGTTTCAAGATACCAGCTATTACGCCGATCAGGGTCAGTTTATTCCTAAGCTAGTTTTTGATTTTGGGAAGTATGGACAGAGCCAAGATGAATTGAAGAAGATTGATGAGGATCTTGAACCACTTGATTTTATGCAGTTTCTTAACAATCGAGCGAAACTATATCTCAGTACGATATGGTATATCACAGAAAATCAGCTTTATGCAAGGATGAGCTATGAAAAAGAAAGCTATAATATTTTCTTTACACGAGATAATCAAAAGACGCACGTAATAAAAGGAGATTTTGTGAACGACTTAAATGAAAGTCTCCATATCAGTTCATTTTTCCATCAGTTCTCCGATGGAAAAACTGGCTCAACTATTCCAGGAAAAGAGCTATTTAAGTTGTTACAAAAAAAGAAAGCAGAACTCGGTCAGGCCGGCTTCGAGGAATATGTAAAGGGTAAAGGAAAGAACTTTGCTCAAGTAGCTTTTGCTGCTAAAGACTCTGAAAATCCTGTATTGATTGTTTACACTGTAAAGAAATAATGAAGCAGCCATATCTAATTTTACTAGTCCTAATTTGTAGCTTTTTTGCCTCCTGCTCATCTGGAGACCAAGCCAATTCAGATCAATTGAACGATGGACTAGAAATAATAAAAGTTAACCTCTCTGAAGCTAGAGAAGGGAAACTCTCCGAGTTCTTTGAGCCTGAAGTCCAATATATCTGGCTGAAGGATGATTCCGAAGATGGCTTAATAGGGGATGGCTTACAGAAAATATTTTTCCATGAGGACAAGGTCTTCACTCTGGATATTTTTGGCTGTCATTGCGTTCAAATATTTGACCGATCTGGTAAATTTCTTTCTAAAATTCGAGCTTACGGAGAAGGTCCAGAGAAATACCTGGGTTTTGATGATGCTATTGTTGTCAATAACGAACTACTGTTACTCGGTGTTTTCCCGCCTAAACTGATGTGGTTTTCATTGGAGGGAAAGTTTATAAGAGAAGAGAAACTAGACAAACCAATAGGTTCAGGTGTGTTTTCCGAAGAGGATAAACGCTATTATTTCTATTCAAAGTATAGGGAGCCCGGGGAATATTTAGTGGAAACTGTTAATGAATCATTTCGGGATACGCTGAAGTTTTTGCCTTACCAAGATGATGTGTATTATGGCAACTTTTCGAACAGAAATAGCTTCATCAAAAGTGAAAAAATCTACCTTGGAAGGGCATTTAATGATACAATTATGGTTTCTGGAGCCGGTGAACTTCTTCCTAAATTTGTTTTTGAATTCGGTGAGTACGGACAAGCTATTGATGAGATGAAAAGGAGTGAAGAATTGGAGGCACGGGAAAGGTCTGATTTCATTAATAAGAAAGCCAAGTTATATTTCACTCCCTATAATTGGTACATCACTAATTCTCAGTTTCATGCTGGATTTAAATATGAAGTGAGTTATTACAATATATTCTTTGATAGAAAAACCCAACAGACTAGTGTTATCAAGGGAAGGGTCTCCGATGATTTGACTGATAGTTTTGATCCTTACAATTTGCTTTATCAATTTGAAGGCGATAAGGTAGGATTTAGAGTTTTAGGGATAGAACTATATAAAATCCTTCAAAAAAAGAAAGAAGAACTCGGTCAAGAAGGCTTTGAGGAATATGTAAGAGGCAAAGGAAAGAACTTTGCGCAAGTAGCATTTGCCGCCAAAGACTCCGAAAATCCTGTATTGATTGTTTACACTGTAAAGAAATAATGAAACAGCCATATCTAATTTTACTAGTCCTAATTTGTAGCTTTTTTACCTCCTGCTCATCTGGAGACCAAGCCAATTCAGATCAATTGAACGACGGATTAGAAATAATAAAAGTTGACCTCTCCGAAGCTAGAGAGGGAAAACTCTCCGAATTCTTTGAGCCTGAAGTCCAATATATCTGGTTGAAGGAAAACGCTGAGGAAGGCTTGCTTGGAAGAGGTTCACGGCAGGTTTTTTTTCATGATGAGAAAATATATGTTGTCGATACGCAAGGCTGTAAATGCATTCAGATTTTTGACGAAACAGGAAATTACCTCAATGAGATCAATGGCTATGGTGAAGGGCCGGGGCAATACGTACAGTTTTACTCTGCTGTTTTCAAGGATAATGAACTAATGCTATTGGGTGTACCTAAAAAGTTGATGTGGTTTGATTTGGAGGGAAAATTTTTAAGAGAACAACAAGTAGATCAACAAATTGGGGCAGCAGCATATTCTGATAGTGAGGAAAGCTATTATTTTTATACAAATGCTTCAGAAAAAGGAGATTTCTTTTTTGAATCTGTGAATGAAGCATTTCAAGATACGGTACGATCAATCCCTTTTAATGAGAATACCTTTTACGGATACTATCGCGGAGCTTCCAGCCTTCAAAAACAAGGAGAAAAAATCTTTTTTGGAATGCCGTTACAAGATACGATCTATGAAGCAAATGAATCTCAATTGAAAGCTAGGTATGTTTGGGACTTTGGTAAGTATGGGCAGGACATCCAGGAAATGAAGAAATTTGATGTAGAAGTGGATGGTATGGCGTATATAAGATTCAAAAATTCTGAAGCTAAAATGTATTTTGAAGAGAGCTGGTTTATTTTAGAAAATTTGCTCATCTCAAGCTTTAGGCATGAAGGGCAATCTTTATTAATGATTTACGATACGGAAACTCGGCAATCAAATTTGATTAAAAATCTTTTAGTCAATGATTTGGATGAATTGTACCCATTAGCAAACATTTATCTTCAGTTTACTGAGGGTAAAGTGGGCACTTCCATTCCAGGTAAAACCCTTTTTAATTTACTTCAGAAAAAGAAAGAATCGCTTGGTCAAGAAGGCTTTGAGGAATACGTGAAAGGCAAGGGGAAGAACTTTGCTGAAGCAGCATTTGCAGCCAAAGACTCTGAAAATCCAGTGTTAATCGTTTATACGGTGAAGAAATAAGTGCTCATTTCCATATTCCCTTCCCATATATTTTTTGGTTGCATCGGTCTTGTGCATATTTGCACCTTAATATTTATGCCTTCTTGTATGGGCAGAACTAATTTTACACATGTCACAACTTATTAACATTACCCTTCCAGATGGCACTGTGAAGGAGTACGAAAAAGGAACTACCGGACTACAGATTGCTGCAAGTATCAGCGAGGGTTTAGCGAGAAACGTTCTAGCCGCAAAAGTAAATGGACAGGTTTGGGATGCTACCCGAGCTATCGACACTGATTCAACTATCCAATTATTGACTTGGAATGACGGAGAAGGCAAAAACACGTTTTGGCACTCTTCAGCTCACTTGCTTGCAGAAGCATTGGAAGTACTTCATCCAGGGATCAAATTCGGTATCGGTCCTCCGATCGAAACTGGTTTCTATTACGATGTAGATTTCGGTGATAAAACCCTTGATGGGTCAGAACTGGAAGCTATAGAGCAGAAAATGATTGAATTGGCTCGTGAGAAAAATGAGTACATCCGTTCTGATGTTTCCAAGAAAGATGCTGTTGCTTATTTCGAGGATAAAGGTGACGAGTACAAGCTCGACCTTTTAGAAGGACTTGAAGATGGAACCATTACTTTCTATCAGCAAGGAAACTTCGTAGATCTTTGCCGTGGACCACATATCCCAAACACCGGTTTTGTAAAGGCTGTAAAGCTGACTAACATCGCTGGTGCATACTGGAGAGGAGACGAGAAGCGCAAAATGCTTACTCGTATTTACGGTGTTACTTTCCCTAAAGCGAAAGAGCTATCTGAATATTTAACATTACTTGAAGAAGCTAAGAAACGCGATCATAGAAAGCTTGGCCGTGAATTGGAGCTTTTCATGTTTTCAGAGAAAGTAGGGGCAGGACTGCCACTATGGCTTCCTAAAGGAACACTTTTAAGAGAGCGTTTGGTGAATTTCTTAAAAAAAGCGCAGGACAAAGCTGGATATCAGCAGGTGATTACACCGCATATTGGTCATAAAGTATTGTATGAGACTTCTGGTCACTACGAGAAATATGGCAAGGATTCTTTCCAGCCAATTGCTACTCCACATGAAGGAGAAGAGTTTTTGCTGAAGCCAATGAACTGCCCACATCACTGCGAGATTTATAAAAACAAACCGCATTCTTACAAAGAATTGCCAATACGCTACGCGGAATTTGGTACTGTATATCGTTATGAGCAGAGTGGAGAATTGCACGGATTGACCCGTGTTCGAGGATTTACTCAGGATGATGCGCATATATTCTGTCGCCCAGATCAGGTGAAAGAGGAGTTTATCAAAGTGATTGATTTGGTTTTATATGTATTCAAAGCTTTAGGTTTTGATGATTATACTGCTCAAATCTCTTTGAGAGATCCAGAAAATCCTTCCAAATACATCGGAGGCGATGAGAATTGGGACAAAGCAGAAGCTGCAATTATCGAAGCGGCAGCTGAAAAAGGTTTGATTACGGTCACAGAGCTTGGTGAGGCGGCATTCTACGGCCCTAAGCTGGACTTCATGGTCAAAGATGCTTTGGGAAGAAAATGGCAGTTGGGAACTATCCAGGTAGATTATAACTTACCAGAACGATTCGAGTTGGAATACATCGGATCGGACAATCAGAAGCATAGACCTGTGATGATCCACAGAGCGCCATTTGGTTCTTTGGAGAGATTCGTTGCGGTGCTTATCGAGCACTGTGCAGGCAACTTCCCACTATGGCTTTCTCCTGAACAGATCAATATTTTGCCTATTTCTGAGAAATATGTAGAATATGCAGAAGAAATAAAGTCAATCCTCGAAGAGGTGGGAATATCAGGTTCTATTGACAACAGAGATGAGAAGATCGGAAGAAAAATCCGTGACTCTGAAGTTAAAAAAGTGCCTTTTATGCTGATAGTAGGGGAAAAGGAGCAGGAAGAGCGAAAGCTTTCTGTCCGTAAGCATGGTGAAGGAGATCTAGGTA
Source organism: Algoriphagus aquimarinus (assembly GCF_900112005.1). Taxonomy (GTDB): domain Bacteria; phylum Bacteroidota; class Bacteroidia; order Cytophagales; family Cyclobacteriaceae; genus Algoriphagus; species Algoriphagus aquimarinus. Next base: position 107,272 of record NZ_FOKK01000004.1, read on the forward strand.
ATTTCTCTCCGGAGGAGTTTATAAACTATTTTCAAGGCATTATTTCAGCATCATTGAGTAAGTAATACTTGGGTATTATTTAATTCAGTTTTTCTTAATTAGAAATAATTCCGATATTTGCATCCAATTTCATAAAAACAATCAACGCAAACTTGAGAAACCAAAGACAACCCTATAGAGGTAGACAAGAAGAACCTTATAAAGTAAACCAGAAAATCAGAGCTCGTGAAGTGAGAGTGGTTGGTGATTTCGTAGAAGGTGGAAATGCATTACTTCCTACAGACAAAGCAATCAAAATCGCACAGGAAAATGACCTGGATCTTGTAGAGATTTCTCCTAACGTCGATCCTCCAGTTTGTAAGATTCTTGACTACGCTAAGTTTAAATACGAGCAGAAAAAGAAGCAGAAGGAGATCAAATCCAATGCAGCTAAGATTGTTTTGAAGGAAATCAGATTCGGACCGAATACGGATGAGCATGATTACAATTTCAAACTGAAGCATGCCATCAACTTCTTGAAAGAAGGCGCAAAAGTAAAGGCTTACGTACACTTCGTGGGTCGTAGCATTGTGTTTAAAGAAAGAGGCGAGATGTTACTTCTGAAATTTGCTCAGGCGCTTGCAGAATATGGCGCAGTAGAGCAGCTTCCAAAAATGGAAGGAAAGAGAATGAACATCTTCATCGCTCCGAAAGCAGGAAAGAAATAAATTTCAACTAATATAAATACAGCAAAATGCCAAAGGTAAAAACCAAATCCAGTGCAAAGAAGCGGTTCGCTTTGACAGGAACCGGTAAAATCAAAAGGAAACACGCTTTCAAAAGCCACATCCTGACCAAAAAAGCTACCAAAAGAAAGAGAAACTTGACCAAAACTGGTCTAGTTCACGAATCTGATGAAGGTAGAGTAAAAGCAATGTTGAGAATCTGATTTTCAGCAGTCGCTTAAAAATTAATTAAGGTTTATTTATTCACCAGGCACACTGGTTTCCAAGATCCCGATAATTCGGGGCACCATGCGTCAAAAAACAAAACACTATGCCTAGATCGGTAAACGCGGTAGCGTCCAGAGCAAGAAGAAAAAAAGTGCTTAAAGCCACAAGAGGTTACTTCGGAAGAGGTAGCAACGTTTGGACAGTAGCCAAAAACAAGTATGAGAAAGGTCTTCAGTATGCGTACAGAGATCGTAAAGCGAAGAAAAGAGAATTCAGAGCTTTATGGATTCAGCGTATCAACGCAGGTGCAAGAATGCACGGCGTATCCTACTCTCAATTGATGGGATTATTGAAGAAAGGTGAGATCGAACTTAACCGTAAGGTTTTGGCAGATCTAGCCATGAATCACCCTGAAGCATTTAAAGCTGTAGTTGAAACTGTAAAATAAGGACGCACTGCCTTATTTTATTAAAAGCCTTCCCTCGGGAAGGCTTTTTTGGTTTTGGACTATAGCTTTGTTGATAGGATTTAAGTAGTATAGATTCTCAATTTGAACCGGTAAGAAAATGAAGCATAAGTCTAATTTCTTTTTACTATCAGCCTGTTTTCTAGTAGGATTCGGATTTTTTAGGTGCTCTAAAAATCTAGAAACTAGCTTACCAATCGTTGAGATTCCTAGTAAGATAGACCAGGAATTGCAACTGGAACAATTGACAAAATCTTTGAAACTGATTCAGCTGGAGACCAATGATAGCTCTTTTTTGACTGGTGTATTGGATGTTAAACTTTTCAATGACAAAATTTATGTTTCAGATGCTTCCCGGAGGATTTTGATATTTGATCAAGAAGGGAAGTTTCTAAAAGTACTAGGTAAACAGGGAGAGGGACCTGGAGAGTATAAGCATTTCGCCTATATGACCATTGACGAAGAATCCGATCTTCTTTATGTAGCCTCGGCCATGAAGCTGTATGTTTATTCCACGGAAAATGAATTACTCTTAGAAAATGCACTTCCATTTTATGTGAATTCTCTTGCGGTCTTGGAAGAACAATTATTCGTTCTTAGGCAAGAACGAGTTATTCCACAGGAAGAAGGTTATTTAAACCAATCAACTTTATATGAAATCGATAGAGCATTGACTGTTGTTGATACCATTCCAGTTAGAGATGTGAAATTACAAACAGGTGGATTTTCAGATTTTTCCTTTAAGAATTACTTCTCTACGGTAGGGCTTGACCATTATGTGTATGTGCCGGATTTTGGTAGTCAGATTTTACTTCATGATACCCTTTATCAATTTAAGGACAAGATTCTGACTCCATTCTTAAAAATGAATTTTGAAACGATTCAGACTTTGGATAAGAGCGGGATAAAAAAGATTCAAATCTATAATGTGATTAATTCGCAGTCATTCCTATTCTGCGAGTATTATTCGGATAGTAACCATTTGTTGTTTGTATATGAAAAGGAAAGCTCAAAAGGCTATAATTTGAAATCAGGCATCATGGATGATCTGGGAAATCCAGTTATTCTCAGGCCGTTGGATTTAGGAAGAGACATCTTCTACTTTGTGCAGCAATCGGAATATTCAGACAGCGAAACAGAAGAGCAAAACCCTAGAATTGGGATCGTTCAGCTAAAATAATTTTACAATTCCATAGATAGAAACCAACCCAATAGAAACCACGCTGAGCCAAAACAGAATGCTTGACAAATATCCTGAGGCTAGATTTAAAGCGCTGTTCTTAAATCTAAACTGGATTGCAGCATAGACAACCAATAATAGCAATACAGAGCCAATTACGCCTCCTGATAAGACCATAAATGCAGGAAGCTCTACGAAGGCAAAAGCAATAGCCCAGAGAATGGGTAAAACCCAGGCCAATATAGCAACCCAGGTTTTTCTGGTTTTCAGATCATCATAGGCTATCCAACCCAATTCTCCGAAAATATCTGGAAATAGGCGTGTCCAATAAGCCAGCGTAGCAAACACACTTGAAAAAAGCACAAAGAATGCTCCAGAGATATAGGCAAGACGGGCATTTTCCCCTAGAGTTTGTGTGTAAATATTTGCTAAAGTTTCTATTAGTTTATTACCACTTGGGATGTCTTGGTTACCATACAGAATGGAAGCCCCCAGTAAATAAAAAGCTGCAGTGACTACGGTGTAAATAACCATCGCGACGATTGCATCCAAGTACATGATTTTTATCCAGCCATTCGCTCGATATTTCCATTCCTCGCTGCCATCATTTTCACCGACATATTTGGCGTAGCCCTTCTCCAGACACCAATAGGTGTAGGCAATAATCTCGTCACTTGCCACTCCCGTGATCCCAAAAGCTCCTATAGCGACAAATATTAAATCAGATGGTAAACTGAATGTTAAACCACTTGCCACATCTGAAAAAGTAAAACCAAAGGGACTGTAGCTAAGGGCTATCACAGACGCAAGCGTAAAAACAGTAAAGCCTACCACCATAAACATGGATGTCCGTTCTACAATGCTGTAGTAATTTTTATAGATCAATAGGCTTGTAACGGCTCCTAGAATAAAGGCTAGAATAATAGGAGAGACCTGAGGCAAAAGCATGCTTAGTGCGATAGCTGCACCACCGATCATTCCTCCAAGTTGCAAAATTTTGAAAAGTGTCAATAAAAATGTCGTCCAAACTGCCCAATTCTTAGGCCCAGATAGACTTGAAAAAGAAGTCATCAAAGGTTTCCCAGTAATAATAGCATTCTTCCCAAATTCCAATTGTATGGCGACTTTCACCAGACAGCTAACTAGTATGACCCAAAAGGTGATAAATCCACCTTTTGCACCCAGAACAGTGGTAGCTATTAATTCCCCTGATCCAACAATGGAAGCTGAAAGTATAAATCCAGGTCCAAGAAACTTGAGTTTTTGAAAAAGTGAGGTAGGTGGTTTTTTTATTTCGGGCGATGTCATCCACTAAAAATAGGGAAATATATTTCCGCTAGATCAAAATGTGGTAGCGTAGAGGAGTGATGAACTCGATATGAAATTTAGGCTTATGAATAAAATGGAAGAATATTCTGATTTACCCCATCTCTACCTTTTCCCATTTTAAGTTCTTTTTCACGAATCAGAGCTTATTTTTTGCTTTTAAAGAATTCCACATGAATAACAATCCATGGTCTGTGTTTTAATGTGAACCCTTTGGTTGATTTAGAATTATGGAAATAAAATCTGGTGATAAGGTTTGAAGTCATACCAGTATAGGTCTTTCTAGAAGCTTGCGAATGAAGCACATAGACTAAAAATTCATCCATTAGTAAAAATAAAAAAAGGCTTCCGATTCCGAAAGCCTTTAGTAGCGAGAGGGAGATTTGAACTCCCGACCTCAGGGTTATGAATCCTGCGCTCTAACCAACTGAGCTACCTCGCCATTTATAATTTCTTTTTAACACTTCAATTAGGAAAATTAAACTCCCGTCTGACGCGCCTATTCGCCGTGGCGTAGCGGATATGAATCCTGCTCCCGATAACTATCGGGATACCTCGCCATTTATAATTTCTTTTTAACACTTCAATTAGGAAAATTAAACTCCCGTCTGACGCGCCTATTCGCCGTGGCGTAGCGGATATGAATCCTGCTCCCGATAACTATCGGGATACCTCGCCATTTATAATTTCTTTTTAACACTTCAATTAGGAAAATTAAACTCCCGTTTGAAGCGCCTATGCACCGTGGCTTAGCGGATATGAATCCTGCTCCCGATAACTATCGGGATACCTCGCCATTTATAATTTAATGTCGGTTCAATTACTTCAATGAGTTTCTAACCTAGTAGAAACATTTTTTGGGTATTGATTTTTGAAATTAATGCCTATATTAAAGCACGTTCGAGAATCAAATCACTTTGGTCGAGAATCGTATATTGTCAACCCCAGAAAACCTCCCTTTCGTAAGGGAATGCAAATATGAGGTCTTGTACTGTGAAATGCAAGTTGACGTTCTTTAAAAAAATGATTTTTTACATAGTGTAAAAGCGATTATCATGGTAAAAAACAAGTTTGTAGCTGATTATCAAATCAATGCCTCCAAAAAAATAGTTTTCCATTATTTAAGTACTGCGAGTGGATTAGAAGAGTGGTTTGCAGATGAAGTGAAAATAAACGAGGATAAGAACTATATTTTCAATTTCGACAGAGAAGATCATTATGCGCGACTAGCTTCTCAACGCAGTAATTCTCACGTGAAATTTGAATTTTACGATCCTAAAAACCCCGATGAGTCAGATCATGCATTTATAGAATTTAAATTGGAAGAGAATGATCTCACCCAAACCTTGTTTTTGAAAGTGATCGATTACTCTGATGGATATGATGATGAAGAACTAATTTCCATCTGGCATGGTCTAATAGGAAGACTCAAAGAAATTATTGGTGGGTAATCTCAATTGATTTTACCAAATTTGAACTTCAGCTCCAAGGCTGCCGTACTTGCCTTGTGAGCAGTTTGAATAATGAAGAAACTAGATAAACTTATACTTGGGTCATTTTTGGGCCCATTTTTATTGACTTTTATTGTCGTGGATTTCATCCTGTTGACCGTCAACATGCTGAAATACTTCGATGAGATTTTTGGGAAGGGTCTGAGTTTTTGGATCTATATGGAGCTGATTGGGTATTTTGTTATCAGTATATCTCCTATGGCACTGCCGTTAGCAGTATTGCTCTCCAGCTTAATGACCTTTGGAAATCTGGGTGAGCACTTTGAACTTACTGCAATTAAAAGTAGCGGAATATCCCTTTTGAGAGCATTACGTCCGATTGGAGTATTTGTGATTGTGTTAGCTTTTGGAGCATATCTTTCAAATAATTACCTAGTACCTAAGGTTAACCTTAAGACCTTCAGTTTGCTCTATGATATTCGGATGAAATCGCCTGCGTTGGATATAAAAGCTGGGGTTTTCTACGCAGGTATCCCAGGTTATAGTATCAAAGTCAATGAAAAAGTTGGTGAATTTGGGCTCAAAGACATTTTGATCTATGATCATTCCGATGGTAGAACTGGTAATTTAAAAGTGACTTTGGCTGATTCGGGTAGGATGGAACCGTTTTTCAATGAGAACTATATGAAGCTGTCCTTATATCATGGACAGAATTATAGAGAATCTAAACCAACAAGGGGGATTGTTGAGAAACCCGTTGAATTTGATAGGATATCTTTTGATACAAATGAAATTGTGTTTGACTTGAATAATACATTCAAGCTTAATCGGACAGCTGAAGATGCTTGGTCCACTAACAGATCTATTAAAAATATATCGCAAATTAAGGTAGGTCTGGATTCCATAGGAACATTGGTCAATGAGCAGCTCTTTAGGAGTTTTCAGGAAGCTGAAAGTATTTATCCATTTTTTACACGGGATAGAAAATTTAAACCTTCAGCAAAAATAGCCGAACGAAAATTTTTGGATGACTCCATTAGGATGGCAAAAATGAATAGGGAGAAAGAACTACTGGATTCTCTTGAACAGTCAAAAAATCTAGCACAAAAAGACACTTCATCGATTCTAGTTGATAAGCCTGAATCTCGGACACTGACTACAAATAGCGATTCACTAATCATTGATAAAAAAACTGTCACTATTTCTAATGAGGTTTCATCCAATGATTCATTATTTCTTAAACCTACTAGCAAAAATGAACAAAAGGTAGAAATTAAGCTCGCAGAGTTGGACACCAATCTCAATAGTAAAAAGCAAGTGGTCAAAGTAGAGCGAACCGCAGCTTTGACTGAAATGGAAAGAGAAAGAATTGACTCTCTTGTAGAGAATCGTGGCTATGAAAAGAGTGCAATCTCAATGGCCTTGACCAACTCTAGAAACCTTAAGAACTCATTTAATATCAAGATGAGCCAGATAGATAACTATCAAAGAGAATATAGAAGGTACCAAATAGCTTGGTATCAAAAATATACTCAGGCTTTCGCCTGCTTTGCGATGTTTTTGATAGGTGCTCCACTTGGGGCTATTATCAAAAAGGGTGGATTAGGTATGCCCGTATTGATTTCTATCATATTCTTCATCGTGTATTATATGTTGACGATAACAGGGGAGAAGTGGGCTAAAGAAGGTATTGCAGATCCATTATTTGGAACTTGGTTTTCCAATCTATGCTTACTTCCTTTTGGGTTGTTCTTTGTAAGGCAGGCTAGAAAGGATGCGAGATTGTTTGAGCCAGACTTTTATTTGGCGATTTGGAAGAGTATTAAGAATCGCTTCAAAGTTCTTGGCTCAAAAGCGCATTAACTTTTTACTTTCTCAGAATAAACCCTACCTTTGTGGTTGTTTTACAAAATTTAGCTAAACATGTATTTATCCTCAGAGATTAAAGAAGAGTTATTTAAGAATCATGGACGGTTAAAATCTGCTACTGACACAGGATCTCCTGAGTCTCAGATTGCCCTCTTTACACACAGAATCAAGCATTTGACTGAACATTTGAAGTCAAATAAGAAGGATCACTCCTCAAGACTTGGTTTATTGAAGCTAGTAGGTAAAAGAAGAAGCCTATTGGATTACCTTCACAAGAAAGAGATCGAGCGATACAGATCAATCATCGCCGAGCTAGGAATCAGAAAATAACCAATCTAGTAAGGTTCTCTTGAGTGAGAACCTTACTTTTTTATTTTTAAGGTTATAAGAACACTTTTATCACTAACGACGCAAACTAACAATCATTTATGTTACCGAACTTAATCACCAAGACCATCACCCTAGAAGATGGCAGAGAAATAACAATAGAAACTGGCGCATTGGCGAAGCAAGCTGATGGATCAGTAGTAGTGAAGATGGGAAAAGCTATGCTTTTGGCTACAGTAGTATCCAAGAAAGAAGCTGGAGAAGGGGTGGATTTTTTACCAATGTCTGTTGACTATCAAGAGAAATTTGCTTCCTCAGGAAAAATTCCTGGTGGATTTTTGAAGAGAGAAGGAAGACTTTCAGATTACGAGATTTTGATTAGCCGTATCGTAGATAGAGCTATTCGCCCAATCTTCCCAGATGATTACCATGCAGATACTCAGATTGCAATCACTTTAATCAGTGGTGATGAGGATGTGCTTCCAGATGCTTTGGCTGGTCTTGCTGCTTCTGCGGCTTTGGCTGTTTCCGATATACCTTTCAACGGTCCTATCTCTGAAGTTCGCGTAGCGAAAATCGATGGTAAGTTGATCATCAACCCAACTCCAACACAGTTGGCAACAGCATCTCTAGAATTCATCGTAGCAGGATCGCTTGACTTTATCCTTATGGTAGAGGGCGAAGCGAACGAGATCGAAGAGGAAGAGATGCTAGAAGCAATGCAATATGCTCATGAGGAGATCAAGAGACATTGCCAGGCTCAGATTGAGCTTACCAAACTTGTAGGTAAAGAAGTAAAAAGAGAATACTGTCACGAGAAGTCTGATCCGGCACTTTTCGATAAGATGAGAGCTGATGTTTACGACAAACTTTACGCTTCAGTAGGAAAGCAAATTGCCAACAAAACTGAGCGTTCTGCTTTAGTAAAAGAAATCAAAGAAGAATTCGTAGCTAGCTTAGGCGAAGATCACGGATTCGAAGCGAGCCTAATCGGCCCATATTTCAGCAAAGTCCACAAGGAAGCTGCTAGAAACTTGACATTGAATGAGAAGAAAAGATTGGATGGTAGAAAACTTGACGAAGTAAGACCTATCTGGTCTGTTGTTGATTACTTACCATCTGCTCACGGTTCTGCTGTGTTCACTAGAGGAGAAACTCAATCGCTTACCACTTGTACTTTAGGTACTAAGATGGACGAGATGATGGTGGACGGTGCAACTATCTCAGGTTACAACAAATTCTATCTTCACTACAATTTCCCTGGATTCTCTACGGGAGAAGTGAAAATAAATAGAGGTCCTGGAAGAAGAGAAGTAGGTCATGGTAACTTGGCGATGAGAGCTTTGAGAAAAGTTCTTCCTCCTGTTGAGCAGAATCCTTACACTATCCGTATCGTATCAGACATCCTGGAATCAAACGGTTCTTCGTCTATGGCTACGGTTTGTGCTGGTTCTTTGGCATTGATGGATGCAGGTATTCCTATCAAATCTGCCGTAACTGGTATCGCTATGGGAATGATCTCTGACGCGAAAACTGGTAAATATTCTATCCTTTCTGATATTTTGGGCGATGAAGATCACCTAGGAGATATGGATTTCAAAGTAACTGGTACTGCAAAAGGAATCACTGCTTGTCAGATGGACCTTAAAGTAGAAGGATTAGATTATTCTGTATTGAAAGAAGCTTTGCATCAAGCAAAAGCTGGTAGACTTCATATTTTGGACGAAATCACCAAAACTCTTGCTGCTCCTAAAGCAGAATTGAAGCCTCATACTCCAAGATCATTCATCATGATGATTCCTAAGGAATTGATCGGTGCTGTGATCGGGCCTGGAGGTAAAGTAATTCAGGAAATCCAGAAGGATACTGGAGCTACTATCGTGATCGAAGAGATCGACAATCAGGGTAAAATCAACATTTTCTCTGCTAACCAAGATAAACTTAATGCTGCGCTTTCGCGTATCAAAGCAATCGTGGCTCAGCCTGAAATAGGAGAGACTTATACAGGTAAAGTAAAAAATATTCAACCTTTTGGCGCCTTTGTGGAATTTATGCCGGGTAAGGATGGTTTACTACATATCTCCGAGATCAAGCATGAGCGTATAGAAACTATGGACGGTGTACTTGAGCCAGGAGAAGAAATACAGGTTAAATTGATCGATGTCGATAAGAAAACTGGCAAATTCAAGCTTTCTAGAAAGGCTTTATTGCCAAAACCATAAAAACCAGCACTGAGTGCATAAGGTTAATCGAAACATTTGATTAATTTGATTTTCTTAAACTATTAAATTTCACAAATCATATTCCTGAATGAGGCAGCTAAAGATTAGCAAACAGATTACCAACAGAGAAAGTCAATCCCTGGATAAATATCTTCAAGAGATTGGAAAAGTTGACCTGTTGACAGCAGACGAAGAGGTAGTTCTGGCCAAGAGAATTAGAGAAGGTGACCAATTGGCACTTGAAAAATTGACGAAAGCCAATCTCCGATTTGTTGTTTCAGTTGCCAAGCAGTACCAAAACCAAGGACTTTCTTTGGGGGATTTGATCAATGAGGGTAACCTTGGATTGATCAAAGCTGCACAGCGTTTTGATGAAACTCGTGGATTTAAATTTATCTCCTATGCCGTTTGGTGGATTAGACAATCTATCCTTCAGGCACTAGCGGAGCAGTCTAGAATTGTTCGTCTTCCATTGAACAGAGTAGGTTCATTGAATAAGATCAGCAAGACGTTCAGCGAGCTAGAGCAGAAATTCGAGCGTGAGCCATCTCCAGAAGAATTGGCTGAAGTGCTAGAAGTAACTGCAAATGAGGTAGTTGATACTATGAAAATCTCTGGTCGTCACGTATCTATGGATGCTCCTTTTGTTCAAGGTGAAGAAAATAGCCTTTTGGATGTATTGGAAAATGATGGAGACGAAAAGCCAGATGATGGTTTGATGAATGATTCCCTTCGTAAGGAAGTTCAACGAGCACTTTCCACCTTGACACAAAGAGAAGCTGATGTAATCACGCTTTACTTTGGATTGAATGGTGAGCATGCGATGACTCTGGAAGAAATCGGAGAAAAATTCAACCTTACCAGAGAGCGAGTAAGACAAATCAAAGAGAAGGCTATTCGCCGACTGAGACATACTTCCCGTAGTAAGACATTGAAACCTTACCTCGGATAAGCAAGCACACAAGTAGAAAGGGGGTTTTAGCCCCCTTTTTTATTTCATTATATTCTACCTTAGTATCAGAGTCTAGCTCAAATACTATTTCCTTAAGCCTAAAGCTTAGGGAATTTTAACAATATGCAACTTTGTTACTAAGTTAGGATTCATAAAATTTGCCCGATTTAATATATTCTATTAATGAATCCAGAAATTGAAAAAGTAAAAGTTTTGATCGTAGGATCAGGACCAGCAGGTTACACTGCAGCGATATATGCTTCTAGAGCAGGACTTTCTCCTGTTTTATATACTGGTGGACAGCCAGGTGGTCAGTTGACCATAACCAATGACGTAGAAAATTATCCAGGTTATCCTAACGGAGTAGCAGGGCCTGAGATGATGGAAGACTTTAGAAAGCAAGCTGAACGATTTGGAACTCAGGTACGATATGGCTTGGCAACTAGTGTGGATTTCAGCACTAAGCCTCATACTGTGATCATCGATGAGCAAATCACGATTCATGCTGATACAGTGTTGATCTCTACAGGAGCTTCAGCCAAATGGCTAGGCATTGAAAGCGAAACTAGATTGAACGGCAAAGGTGTTTCTGCCTGTGCTGTATGTGATGGTTTCTTTTTCAGAGGACAGGAAGTGGCGATTGTTGGAGCTGGAGATACAGCGTGTGAAGAAGCATCTTACTTGTCTAATATCTGTAGCAAGGTCTACATGTTGATTAGAAAGGATGAAATGCGAGCTTCACAGATCATGCAAAAGCGTGTGATGAATAATCCAAAGATTGAAATTCTCTGGAATACAGAAACGGATGAGATCCTTGGAGAGGAAGAAGTAAACGGCATAAGAATCTTCAATAATAAAACTGGAGAAAAATCAGAAATCGCTATTTCTGGCTTCTTTGTTGCTATTGGTCACGAACCAAACACCGGCATATTTAAAGATTATATTCATATGGATGATGCCGGTTATATCAAAACTATCCCAGGAAGTACCAGAACAAACGTTGAAGGCGTTTTTGCTTGTGGTGATGCACAAGACAATATCTACCGTCAAGCAGTAACGGCGGCAGGTACAGGCTGTATGGCCGCTTTGGACGCTGAACGATATTTGGCAGAGTTTGAGAATGATTAAACCCAATAAATGAGGTATTCGATCCTATTTGTAGTCTTTTGTTTAAATCTGAGCATTGGTGTGTTAAATGCCAATGCTCAAATTTTTCCAAAGATTATTAAGAAAAATAACAACACTCAATCCTCTACTGTAGGTCAGGAGAGGAAGAATATTGAACTCCGTTCATTCGATCAGGAGTCGTATCTCAAAACATTATCCTCGGTTACAGATTCCATTATTTTTGAAAATAATGTACACCTAGGAAGAGTTAGGTCCATTATCAGTGAAGATCAGAATATCATGATCTGGGCACCCACAAACCAGCTGATCAAAGTTTCCGAGCAAATACAAATAGACAGTATTTGGGTAACTGCCTACGAATATTACTCTGCGTGGGATTCCAACAAAATAGATATTTACAATTTCGACCCAAAGACCTTCAAAGACAGCGTTAATATTCAGCTGTACGATGAATTTTTCGGTTACAATTGGAAAATGCCTTTAGAAACTACGCCAGTGACATCTCCTTATGGGTATAGATGGAGAAGATGGCATTATGGGACAGATTTAGATCTTAATACAGGAGATCCCGTTTTCAGTGGTTTTGATGGAATTGTTCGTGTGAAATCATATGATAGATATGGTTACGGTTATTACATCGTAGTACGCCATAAAAATGGCCTAGAAACTCTCTATGGTCATTTGTCTAAGCAACTCGTTGATATAGGACAAGAGGTCAAAGCGGGAGATTTAATAGCATATGGTGGAAGTACAGGAAAGAGTACTGGTTCACATTTGCACTACGAACTGAGATACAGGGGATTAGCTTTTGATCCTCAAAAAGTTTATGACTTTTCTGACAATAAAATACTGAGTCAAAATTATTTAATAACTCCTGCTCTTTTTGGCAACATTGTTCAGGCTAGAACAAACGCTTATCATAAAGTGAAGAAGGGTGAAAATCTAGGTTCTATAGCACGTAAATACGGTGTTTCTGTAAGTTCGCTGACCAAATTAAACGGTATCTCAACTCGAACGATTTTAAAAATAGGACAAAACCTTCGGGTTAAATAGCCAAATTAGAAAATGACAAAGCTGGATATTTTAGTTTTTGCTGCTCATCCTGATGATGCAGAATTAGGTTGCTCTGGGACTATCGCTTCTCATATAGCAAAAGGTCACAAGGTAGGAGTGGTGGATTTTACTCAAGGTGAAATGGGAACCCGTGGTACTCCAGCCTTACGACTTGAAGAAGCTGAAACTGCTAGTAAAATATTGAATCTGTCCGCTAGAGAAAACTTAGGTTTTAAAGACGTCTATTTTCAAAATGATGAGGATCATCAATTGAAACTGATCGAAATGATCAGAAAATACAGGCCTGAAATCGTGTTGGCCAATGCAGTTTCGGATAGGCATCCTGATCATGGGAAAGGATCAAGTCTGGCAAGTTCAGCTTGCTTTATGAGTGGTCTTCGTAAGATTGAAACTCAAATGGATGGAGAAAATCAAGAAGCTTGGAGACCAAAATTTGTTTATCACTATATCCAAAATAATTACATTGAGCCTGATTTTGTAATGGATATCACTCCTTATTGGCAGACTAAAATTGACAGTATTTTGGCTTTTCAGTCTCAATTCTACGATCCATCTAGTGATGAGCCTAAGAGCTTTATTTCAGATCCGGAATTTCTTCCTTTTATCGAAGCTAGAGCTAGGGAATTTGGACACAAAATTCTAGTTAAATATGGTGAAGGCTTCACCGTAGAACGAATGATAGGAACTGATGATCTTTTTGACCTGAAATAATCAGGGCGCTAGTCTATCGATAACCCATTCACCTTCATGTAGCTTGTATTTGATTCTATCATGGAGTCTGCTAGGTCTTCCTTGCCAAAATTCAATTGTAGAAGCCATGAGTCTATAACCACCCCAATGTGGTGGTCTAGCCATTTGCTTTGCTTCGAATTCTTTCTCTACATCTACCTGTTTGCTGCTCAAATCATCTCTAGAAGTGATTATTTGGCTTTGTGGAGACACCCATGCCCCAATCTGTGAACCAATTGGTCTTGAGAAAAAATAGGTGTCAGATTCCTTTTCGCTAACTTTTTCTACAAATCCACGAACTCTTACCTGACGCTCAAGCTCAGGCCAGAAAAAAGTCAATGAGGCTGAATTGTGCTTTTCCAATTCCTTACCTTTTTCACTTTGATAATTTGTGAAAAACACGAATCCAGAATCAATTCCTTTCAATAATAAAATTCTAGCATTGGGAATGCCATCCAATCCAATTGTTGAAACAGTCATTGCATTGACTTCCAGAACTTCAGCATTTATTGCCTCATCAAACCAAGACTTAAATTGAGCTATTGGATCTAGGTTTACATCACTGATGTCCAGCGATTTAATTGTATAATCTTTACGTATTGCTGAGATATCCATAGTAGGTTGTTGATCAAGAAAATCTTATGGATAAAAGTACCATAGGCATTGCATTTAAAAAATTATGATCTATATTTTTCAAGAATTTAGATTTTGAGCAGAATGAATAAAGATGAACAGCGTAATCCTAAAGCCGGTGATCTTCTAATTTCCGAACCATTTTTGCAGGACGAGAATTTCGTTCGCTCTGTGGTTCTGCTTTGTGAGCATTCAGAAGAGGGGAGTTTTGGGCTAATTATTAATAAACCATCGATCCTTAAACTGGGAGAGCTCGTTGAAGCGCTAGACTTTTTGGATAAAGATATATTCGTAGGTGGACCTGTAGAGCAGAATACTCTGCATTTCATATACTTAGGAGAAAAGGCTTTAGATGGAAGTATCTCCTTAGGCGAGAATATTTGGTGGGGCGGTGATTATGAATCTTTGGTAGAAAAACTTAAGCTCGGGCTCTTTGACCCAGAGTCAGTTCGCTTTTTCTTAGGATACAGTGGTTGGGGCGCAACGCAATTGGATGACGAGCTATCAGAGGATACTTGGATTATATGTAGGGAAAACCTTGGAGAGAAAACATTTGATTTTACACCTGAAGAACTCTGGAGAAACTTGCTTAAAAATATGGGAGGGGAGTTTAAGGTAATAGCAAATTATCCACTAGATCCAAGATTAAATTAGGCAAAATCCCTACTTTTGCTCATATTGCCGCCTAATAGTACTGTTTTTATGACTGAGAAAAGTAATGATTTGTCCGACAAGGACAAGGTGACTCAAGCCTCCAATTCTGAAGAGGTAAAGGGTATCGAAAATGAAACTAATTCTGAAGCTAACAAAGAAACTGTAGCCGATCAGGACAGCAAGACTGAACCTGAAATAGAATCCACTACTTCAATTGAAAAAGTACCTGTGGAATCTGAGCCTACAGAAGCTAAAGAAACTAGTGAAGAGGTAACCGATGAAACGCCTTCCGAAGAACTTGAAGCTGCAGAGAGCGAATCGCCTGCCAATGCTGAAGAAACTCCAACCCCATCTGAAAATGCTACCGAAGAGGTAGTTTCCGAAGATAAAACAGAAGAAGAGGCAGCCTCTTCCGAGACTGTTGAAGCTTCAAATACTGATGAGGATGAAGCTACAGAGGAGAATGAGGAGGAAGATGAACATCATGATGAAGAGATTGATGTCACTGTGCTATCTAAAATAGAGCTAGTAGCTTTACTCAAAAGTAAAGTAAAACAAGATAATATTTATAGAATCGATAAGCTAGTCCATGAAATCAAGGCAGCTTTCGATGAATACACCCATAAGGAAAAGGCCGAAGCTTTGGAGAATTTCAAGGCCGAAGGTGGAGTAGAGGATGATTTTGACTTCCGTCCAAGTGATGAGGAGAAAGAATTCAACACCTATTATTACGAATACCGTCATCAGCTTGGAGCGCTTCGCAAAGAAGCAGAGAAGCAGAAGGAATCCAATTTTACAGCTAAAAATGAATTGCTTAATAAACTCCGCGATTTAGTTGATGGAGAAGAAACGACGCTTAGTATGGCTACTATCAAGGGCCTACAAGAAGAGTGGAAAAGCATAGGACCAGTTCCTCCAGCACAAAACAGAAGTTTATGGGCGAGCTACAATGCCTTGATGGATCGCTTCTACGATAATAGAAGCATCTATTTTGAGCTTAAAGAACTTGATCGTAAAAAGAATCTTGAAAGCAAATTAGAGCTTGTTGGCAAGGCAGTAGCATTGAAGGATGTAAAAGACCTTAAAGATGCTATCAAAGCCTTGAATGACCTTCATGAAGAGTTCAAACATATTGGCCCCGTTCCTAGAGATGAGCAGGAAGCTTTGTGGCAAAAATTCAAAGGAGCATCTGATGCAGTTTATGACAGAAGAAAGGACTTCTATGAAGGCCAAAAAGAGGTATTCAAAGTAAATCAAGATCAGAAAGAAGCTTTAATAGAAGCTTTGAAACCATTTGCTGATTTCAAAGCAGATAGAATCCGTGATTGGAATATCAAGACTAAAGAGATCTTAGAAATTCAGAAGAACTGGGAGAAAATAGGACCAGTGCCTAGAGAGTCAGGCAAAGATGTTAACAAGGCATTCTGGGCAGCTTTCAAACAATTTTTCCATGGTAAGAATTTATTCTTCAAAGAACTCGATGAAATCCGCGCTACTAACCAGGCAAAAGCGGAGGACTTGATCACTAAAGCGGAAGAGCTAAAAGACAATAAGGATTGGCAGAACACTTCTAATGCTTTGGTGAAGCTGCAGCAGGAATGGAAGAAGCTAGGACCTACACCTGAGAAAAGCAGAGATAGTCTTTATAAGCGCTTTAAATTAGCTTGTGATACTTTCTTTGACAACAGGAGAGACTCTAATAAACAAGAGAATGCTGAGTTCGAAGAGAACCTTGTAAGCAAGCAAGAGATTTGTAAGAAACTGACAGAAGCTGCTGCCAATGAAAATGTTTCTGAAGAAGAACTATCAAAATTTGTTAGTGAATTCAATGACCTTGGTTTCGTACCAAGAAAATCTATGAAAGAGATTCAGGCTCAATTTAAAACAGCCGTTGATCTTTACTTAGAAAAATTGAGTCCAGATGGAGCCGGAAGAGAAGACTTCCTTTTCAGATTAAATCTGAATAGACTACAGTCGGATCCGAACGCAGTGAAAACTCTTAATAAGAAAGAGCATGGTATTCGCAAGCAAATTTCTGAATTGGAGAATAACATCACCTTGTGGAAAAACAATTTGGAATTCTTTGCTGCTTCTAGAACTGCAGATAAATTGAAAGATCAGTTTGATCTAAAGATCCAAAAAGCAGAAGAAGAGGTCGAAAAACTGAAAAGTAAGCTGTCAATTATAAGGGAGTTTTAAATTTTTCTCACTCAGAATAAGGAAGATAGGATTTTTCTTTTCTGAGGGTTTGGAGCGAATAAAGTGAACCTCTATATTTGCATCACCAATACGGAAAAAAGCCTCCTTAGCTCAGCTGGTAGAGCAACTGACTTGTAATCAGTAGGTCATTGGTTCGATCCCGATAGGAGGCTCAAAAAGAGAAACAGAAATGTTTCTCTTTTTTGGTTTTAGGGCATTTTTTATTCCAGTTCTAAATCTGAATTTCCTTATCGATTGTGGCTTCGGATATTTCAGCAACCATCATAAGGAATATGGAGATGCCTAGGCAACTGAAAAAAGTAATAAAGAATGAGTTGATAGTCGCGTCCTTATATATCCTCATAATGAAGGGCGTTAGGAAAACAATTAAGGCAACTAGTTTTAAAACTTTAGCGCCTATGGATATTGCAGGATGATATTTTGGATTGATCCGCAAATTGGAAGGAAGGTAATTTCTTTTGCTTTTCATGATTACTTTGGGTTTAACATATTAAGAAATCCGAGCTACTGACAGAAAACCATGTAGAATGATGAATTCCTTTGCTTAATAAGATAATGTTTATTCCTTAAATAATCTGTCTCGTGAAATATTATTTCGATATGCTACGGGTGCAAAAACTAAAAAGCTCCTTACATAGAAAAAGTAAGGAGCTTTTTAATGTGATCGAATGAAAGATGTGCTAATCTGCCTTTTTATTAACTTGTTTTAAGTGAAGCTATGCTTGCCACTTATTTTGGCCAGGCTAGAAAAGCTACTTGAAGCTCTCCCAGTCTTTCGTAACCAGTCGCATTCATATGGATTGGGTCGGTGTAATAAAGATCTTTGTTATAAACGCTATAACCGCCTAATGTGAACTGATCCAAGTAAGGAAGACCATGAAGTTCACAGATTCGTTTTTGCATCGCCACATAGGCTTGCATTCCGTTTTCTGCGAAAGGATCATAGGCTCCTCTGTCATTAAATGCTTTACTGGAAGTGAAAAAGTAGATCTGTGCTTTTGGATTGAGCTCGTAGATCTTTTTGATACAATAGTTGATGCCACCTGCCTGCGTGATAAGCTTGCTTTCGTCAAAACCATCGAATTCAGTATAGTCGGTATAGCTACCCACATCCCGCTTATTGGTGTAGTCATTGGTTGAAGCCCAAAGAATGTAGATATCAAAGACTCCAGCTTCATCTACCTGCTGCTGAAGAGATTTTCCTTGAAGTGAAGAAAAACCTGCCCCGCCCACACCGTAATTGGTAATACGCATTCCTAGTTGTTCCTTCCACATTACCTTGGCAATGTCACTAGCGGGAATTACAGACACCGATCCTCCAAAAACAGCCACTGACTTACCGTAATTAGACGAAGCTTTCAATGCTATTCCCTCTAGGTTTTGAGCAAAAGCCTGAGTACACAGAAAGGCAAATAGAATAATTAGATAGTTCTTGATTCCACTCATCGTTTGTTGCTGTTTAATAGGTTGAAGTAAAATGAATTAATTTGATAATAATACACCAGTATGGTTTAGTGATAAATTATAGATTCCAATCAAATTTAAGGCTAGGAGCTCTTGAAAGCTATTAAGGCTGATTACTAGTCGTAGAAGACAACTTAGTTTATCGAAAATATCTAATCACATAATTTGAGTATTCAGGTATTTTCTCCTTATTGTATCAATATAATACATTAACCCAAATACCCATGAAAAGAAAAATTACAATCTTAGGCAGCTTAGTGTTACTAGTGACAATGAGCTTTGCATTTGCCCTTACTAGCCCTGATGAAAAATATTTCGAAGGTAAATGGTCTGTACTTATCAAAGGAACTCCTAATGGAGATGCTACCATCCCAATGAGATTTGAAACCGTAGATGGCAAAACTACTGGCTACTTCACTGAAGAAGGTGCTGCTGAAGAGAAAAAAATGAGCACTGCTACTATTAAAGACGATGTAATCAATACTTCATTTAACATCTCTGGTTATGATGTGACTTTGTCATTAAAGAAAGTGGATGCTGATAATGCCAAAGGTGACCTTATGGGCATGTTTGACGCAGAAGGTAAAAGAGTTAAATAATTTACCTTTGCACATCTAAAAAAGTGTGAATAACCCAATCTATCTATATATATGAAAAAAGGTGGCAGAACGTTCTGCCACCTTTTTTAGTCTTGTAACCCAATCTAATCCAGTATTCAGTTTACTAGAAGCAGCTAACTGCTCTTCGATCACATCCCACTGATTATTGTTTTTTGTCCTAGGACATCATTTTTATTTTAAGGTAAAGGCCGGTAACTGAATGATTTTTCCGCCATCCATTGCTGACTCATGAGCCAAAATCCCGACACAGGTAATATTTGCTGATTCCTGAGCATCTGGGTAAGGTGCTCTGTCATCTGATAGTGCATTTAAGAACTCATTGACCAAGTGTGGATGTGATCCACCGTGGCCAGATCCTTGAATAAAAGATAAATGCTGATTATCATCGCCGTCATATACACCAGCGGTAGTGAATGGAGCAATTTCTGCCGGCAGCAAATGTCCATAATCAGGAATTTTAACTTTCTCAGGGCTTTCACCCGTATGAATCACGGAGTCCTCGTGCTCAATCAAAGTCCACTCAAAGGACTTTTTAGAGCCATACACATCAAAACTCTCTCTGTACTGTCTAGCAGTATTGAAAAGCGACCTCGTCACCTCAGCAGACAAGTCTGAATCTTTAAATTTGATATGGCAAGTTTCTATGGCGAAAGGAGAACCATACTTAGGAATCAAATCCTCATCTATACGCCCTGAACCGAAACAGGACACATATTCAGCCTGTGCCTTTGGCAAAGCCAAAACGGGTCCCACGCAATGCGTAGCGTAATGCATAGGAGGGAGGCCTTCCCAGTAACCTGGCCAGCCTGCCATTTCCTGCTGATGAGACGCTCTTAGAAACTGAATTTTTCCCAATTCACCCTTCTCATACATTTCCTTCACAAAAAGGAATTCACGGCTATAAATCACCGTTTCCATCATCATATAAGTCAAGCCCGTTCTTTGAACTTCTTCCACGATTTTCTTACAGTCTTCTACAGAAGTAGCCATAGGAACAGTACAAGCCACGTGCTTGCCAGCTCTAAGCGCTTTTAGGGATTGCTCCGCATGATTTTGAATGGGAGTATTGATATGAACTGCATCGATATCCGGATCTTTCAGCAACTCATCGTAATCCGTATATACTTTCTCGATTCCGAATGCTTTGGCAATTTCCTCGGCCTTTTCCTTATTTCTTTGGCAGATGGCATACATGTTTGCCAGGGTATGCTTTTGATAGATCGGAATAAACTCGGCTCCAAATCCAAGGCCTATAATTGCGATATTGAATTGTTTCTTACTCATGATGTTCTTATTCTATTGGTTAAAAAAGGTCTTGTTCGTTGTTTGTTATTGGTTGTGAGTTGTGGGTTTTTTGTTTCTGGAATACTGATGCAAATGTCAGAATTACAAATCTCACCTAGGTAATCTTCCAAATACGGAATGAGCTCGTAATTCTTAAATCGTAATTCATTCGGAGGCCCATTTTCTCAAAAACTCTAGTCCTTCTTTGGCGAAGCCATCCTGAGATGGTACCAAAGGTTTCCAGATACACACTGCTCCTGCGAGCTCTTTGACGTCTGGAGTGAAGCTTTCTATAGAAACTACACCTTGGTAATTGATCGCCTCTAAACCTCGCTTATAAGCTGCCCAAGGAGCTGTACCAGTCCCTGGAGTTCCACGGTAATTCTCAGACACCTGAAAATGAATCAATTTATCTCCAGCAAGTTTGATGGCAGCTTCAGGATTTGGCTCCTCGATATTCATGTGAAAGCCATCCAAAATCACCTTAGCTTCCGGCTCGTTGATATCCTCAATCAATCGCATCAACTCCTCACAGGTATTGATTAGATCAGTTTCGAAGCGATTCAATGTTTCCAAAGCAATGTCCAAACCGAACTTACGGGCAGTTTGACAAACGATTCGAAGGTTGGTCACTGCTCTATTCCACTCTACTTTTTTCTGTTCAGGAGAAACCAATCTGGCTTTGCCCACAGCTGAGTACATAGGTCCAGCTACGAATTTGGCATCCAAGCCCGCAGCTATCTCAAAACACTGATCCAAATACTCAAAGCTGGTTTTATGAAAGGAAGCATCTTCATTGGTGAAGTCTCTGCTTGTACCAAAAGCCCCGCAGATAACGGCCTCAAGGCCATTATCGTGAAGCGCTTGCCTTACTACAGGAATATCTATCAAGGCTGGATCTTCGACAGGAATCTCCACCACATCATAGCCATACTCCTTTATTTTAGGCAAAAGAGAAAGTGTACTTGTATTGAAAGGGGAAGTCCATAACCAGGTACTTACCCCGAATTTCACGTCTAAAGCCATCCTTATTCTACTATTATGATTCCGTTCATCAGTCTCCAGTGACCTGGAACTGTACAAACAAATGGGTATTCTCCAGGCTCATTTGGCACTGTGAATACTAGGGATTCTTTTCCGTTTGGATCCACTAATCTAGAAGCAACAATCACTTCTGGGATTTTAGGAACGAAATTCTGCTCGGCGCCTTTTGGATCACGTGCAAGTTCATCTGCGGCTTTACCTATAGCTTCCAAAGAGCCTTTTTTACCGATCACCATATTATGTTGCATGAAGTCAGGGTTTTCGAAATCAATCGTCACCTGAGTTCCAGCCTTCACTTTGATGGATGTCTTATTGAACTTCATCTCGTGTGGAACTACAGCGATTTTGATCACCGTGCCACCAGCAGGAGTGGTAGTTGGTTTAGCCTCAGCAGTAGCAGTTTGCTGTGCGACTCCAACACCTGGCTTACGTAAAGCCAAACTGGATTTGTTGCTCAAGCGACCGTTGAACCACCAATCTCCTTCGTATTTACCAATTCTATTTCTACTGTCATCTTGACCCACTCGTACCCGAGTAGGAGTAAGGGACTCTGTAAACAATCCTTTGGTTTTGCCTTTTGCTACTTCTTCACCGTCAATTTTCAAACTCATACGTCCATCTTCTTTCAGTGAAGCATCGATGGTAAATTGCTCTTCCGGCATATTTTTGCGGGAACTGATGATCTCTACTTTTCCATCCTGAGCTACAGCAAAATGAACAGCATTCTTAAAGATGTACAGCTCGTAACCATTTGTAGCATTACCTTGAGCAGCAAGAATTCCTCTCATCTCATCATCACCTTTGGAAACAATAATCTTGATATCAATCTCTTTTCCCACTGGATCTGGAGGGAAAAGAATCGTGTTTCTCTGATCCAAATTGTATTGCTCTGCAACTAAGCTTCTGGAGATTCTATCTGCAAGGCTCAATTCCTGACCTTTGACATCCTGCATAGCGCTAGCACTTTCTCTCTCTGCAAAAGCAGTTGGATGTGAAAGCACAGCCGCGAAAATAGCCTGGGGTAAATAAGCGTCTTTCTGATTGTCCTCGTCATTGGTAGCTTCCAAAAGCTTTTTGGCTACATCTACAGAGAATGGCATCTCAGAAGCTGCAAGGAATGCATACTTTCTAGTGTGGAGATCCTGATCTTGAAGCAGATTACCAGCTAAAATAGCTGACATGGCTGAAGGATTTTTAGGAAGTACACGAAGTGCATTCTTACGAACTGCAGCAGATGGATGGCTTAACGCTTTCTCCACTACCTGCTGTGCAGCAGCATTATTTCCGTCCAAAACACCTAGACCATGAAGCGCCCAAAGTGCATTGACAGCAGGTCCATTGATACCGATGGCATCTACTTTTTGATTGTTGATGAGATCATACAAGCCTTCTACTACGTCCAAGTCCTTGGATTCTACGATCAATCGCTGAGCAGTTAATCTCCAGAACATGTTCTCACTTTGAATCGCAGCCAAAAGCTCATCTGATTCAGCATCTTTCAAATTGAAGATTTTGGATGGCTCACCACCTTTATACGTAACGCGGTAGATTCTACCATGCTCTCTGTCACGCAAAGGATTGATATAAGCATTCCCTTCTCCATTTTCACGGCCTCTAGGCGTAGGATTATGTTGGATGATAAAGTTGTACCAATCAGCCACCCAAAGCGATCCGTCAGGACCAACTTCTGCATGCACAGGGGAGAACCATTCGTCAGAACTCGCCAAAATGTTGAAATTATTTTTCTCAGTATAGCCAGAGCCTTTAGGAAGGATTTTAGCATTGTGAAGCACACGTCCCGTAGGTTCTGCTACGAACGCAATAGAGTTCCAGTATTTCTCAGGAAAGCTTCTTGCAGTATAGAAGTTATGCCCAGCAGCAGCTGTATAGCTTCCATGCCAATCCACTTGTCTTAAGAAAGGTGTAATGTGAGGCATGTCATAGTGCGTGTCAATACCGTGTACAGTATTCGCAGATCCCTGATAGATTGGTCTCTTCAGGAAGTTGTTCGCCATAGAGAAATACACCGAGTGCTGTCCGTTGGCAGTAGAGATGAAAGTTTCAAAATCCTCTGTGAAACCCAGTCCCCAAGTATTATTACTAGTATGTCCCAAATATTCCAGGTTAGTACCGTCTGGACTGAATCGGTAAACTCCCTGAGAGAAGGAGTGAGATACCCCACTTACTTCACCTTTGAAGCCTGAGTAACCCAATACTCCCCATACCTTATTATCAAAACCGTATTTCAGGTTTGATGGGCCAGCGTGAGTATCGCTTTTGCCCCAGCCTGTGATCAAAACTTCTCTTACATCAGCGACATCATCGCCGTCAGTATCTTTTAGGAAAATAAAATCTGGTGCCATGGAGATTAAAACTCCACCATTAATCATGGTCATACTGGTTGGGATATTTAGGCCTTCGGCAAAAACAGTCACCTTATCAGCTTTACCATCTCCATCTGTATCTTCCAGAATCTTGATTTTATCATCACCGCCTTCTTTGCGGATTTCGTTAGGGTAATCAGTCGTTTCGAAAACAAACAATCTACCACGCTCATCCCAAGCCATTGCCATAGGATTGATGATCATAGGTTCAGAGGCAAAAAGCTCCAATTCAAAGCCTACTGGCACCTGAATCAGTTTCATTGATTCCTCAGGAGAAAGTGGCAACTGGTAACGAGGTGCCGGATCTCTTTTCTCATAATTAGGAATATCCGCATCCTCAAACTGTGGAGTAGGAATATTGTATTCAGTTAAAAGCTTATTCACTTTATCACCTACAGCCCAAAGGATACCGTTTGCTATTAGATTTTGGAATTCTTTTTTCTCCCAAGTCTTCTCATTGTGACCATACGCTGTATAGAATACACGGCCTTTTCCCTGCTCACGAACCCAAGTATAAGGTTCTTTCTTATCGCCTTCTACACGCTCCATGAGCACATGCATATCAGGATTCACCTGGCTGTGTACATATGTTTCATCCCAAGTTTCAAACTCAGAAATGCCTTGCATCACTGGATGAGCTGCATCTACGATGGCTGCGGTGAAATCACCGGTACCATGTGTGCTGAACTGTCCACCAACTGCATCTATAAACCAAGGAGAATTTTGGAAACAAAAAGAAGCGCTGTGAATAGGAATCAACGCTTTACCGCCTTCAATATAAGACTTCAGGGCAGCTTCCTGCTCTGGCGTAATTTGCTCATGATTGGCATAGATCATCAAGCCATCATAATTATTTAGCGTCGTTTCATTCAGATCATTTACATCGGTAGTGTACGTGAGGTTAATTCCTTTTTGGAAAAGAGGAGTTTCTAAGTACATCATCAATTTCTCTGAATTGTGATGCTCACTTTCATGCCCTAGAACTAGAATTTCTACACGCCTAGGGTCAGTGGAAGAGAGAAAGTTTTTGTTGCTATTGCCACCGCATCCAGCGAGAAATGCAAGCATTAAGATCACCATTCCTACGAAGGGTGACTTAGGTAATTTTGGGGTTTTCAAATTCATATTAAGATTAGGGTATTTTTTAGATGACTAAATTCCTGTATTAATCCCATGATTTCTCCCTGTTTAAGCTTGAAAAATGACTGAATTATGATTAATTACAGCTTTAATCGACTGGAATAGTAGAATAAATCAGATATAATCCATGAAGAAACCATTGCAAAAATCAAAAATCCCCAGTAATAAGGTTTTTGTTATCAAGGAATTACGGGAGTCTTACTTAGATAAATACTGGCATTCTCATGAAGAATATCAATTGAACGTAATTCTAAAGGGTAGGGGAACCCGTTATATCGGAGATCACATGAAACCTTTCAAGGAAGGTGACTTGGTACTCACCGGTCCAAATCTTCCCCATGTCTGGCGAAGTGACAATGCTTACTTTGTTCCTGAAAATGGGTTGGACACGCATGACATTGTTATCTATTTTCCTGAAAGTTTTCTGGGTAAAGATGCTTTGGAAAAAGAAGAGTTTGAGGAAATTGGGAAACTGCTGGCAAAAGCTGATAGAGGATTGGAAATAACCGGTCACACTAATCGTACCGTGACCAAAATGATGAAGGAGCTTGTTCATCGTAAAGGAGGAGCGAGTATTATTGGCCTCTTGGAGATTTTGGAAGTGCTGGCTCATTCCACAGAACTTGCACCGATTACCCATATAGATTACAAGAGTAATTACACCGCACATGAGAAAGATAAAATCTCCGAAATACTGGAATATGTGCTGAAGAACTTCAAGGAAAAAATTACCCTAAAGGATGTAGCATCCCTAGCGAACATGTCTGAAAGTGCTTTTAGCAGGTATTTTAAAACTCGCGTGAATAAATCCTTCTCTGATTTTCTAGGCGATGTACGAATCAGTAATGCCCGAAAACTCCTGCATGATGAAGATCTGAACATTAGTCAGGTATGTTACGAAAGTGGATTTCCCACGCTGTCTAATTTCAATAAGCAGTTTAAAGACCGCATTGGTAAAACTCCTCTAAACTATAAGAAGGAGTACATGGAGCCATTTTGAGAAATTATTCTTTCAGGATTTTTCCCGCAGATCATCACGGATAAGACAGGCAGATAGCCGCTGATTTTGGATTTCAATGGATTATTATTTGCGGAAATCCGCAATAGTTATTCCCGCTAATCTGCGGGGAAACCTCTCAATTATTCCCAAACTTCTCCATTACATGCTCCAAATAAGTACTACTCACAGGGAATGAATTAATTCCTATCAGGAGCTGATGCCGCTCAGCCTTATCGACCAACTTCATGTTAACGATATAAGATCGATGGGTTCGGAGGAAAAAGGAGGGAAGTAACTTCTCTATTTCAGCCAGCGTCAAGCGACTCATCAATCGCTCATTTCTAAGATGAAAAGTCACATAATTCCCAGTGGCTTCGCAGCACATCAGCTCATCAAATCGTACTTTAAACTGTCCCTCATTGGTTTTCACGTAGATAAACTGCGGGTCATTACTTGGCT
Organism: Algoriphagus aquimarinus; assembly: GCF_900112005.1. Classification (GTDB taxonomy): domain Bacteria; phylum Bacteroidota; class Bacteroidia; order Cytophagales; family Cyclobacteriaceae; genus Algoriphagus; species Algoriphagus aquimarinus. The sequence continues at coordinate 133,830 of NZ_FOKK01000004.1, forward strand.
GTAGTTCTAGCCATTCCTGTGCTTTTTGACAGCCTTTTAAAAATCTCACCAGGCTAAAAGGCTTCAATAAATAGTCTATAGCATCGAGCTCAAAACCTTGCACGGCATAGTCTGAATAAGCTGTAGTGAAGATCACCATGGTTTCCTTAGGCAAAAGTGCGGCTAGTTCCACTCCGGAAATATCCGGCATATTGATATCGAGAAAAACCAGGTCAACCGGGTTGGACTTGATGTACTCCAAACCATCCACACCATCTGTAAACACTGCTTCTAATTCTAAAAAAGGGACTTTGGAAGCATGTGCTTTGATCACTTCCAAAGCCATGTTTTCATCGTCTATAGCTATCGCTTGAATCATATTAGGTTAATTGGACTGACAAATGAACAAAATGTTCAGTGTCATTTGCAACGATGGTTAGGTTATGTTTTTGTGGGTAGGAATGTGCCAGTCTGTTTTTTACATTTTCCAATCCAATCCCAGATTCATCTCGTGGATCTTCGGTTTGTTTTTTGGGATGAATACTATTCACCACATCCAGGTGAACCGATCCCTTCAGGCAGCGAAGATTGATTCTGATCCAAGATTTGTTCTTAGTACTGATTCCATGTTTAAAGGCATTTTCCACAAAAGGAATCAACAGCATGGGAGCGATATTACCCTCACAAGTATCTTCGGAGATCTGCACACTCACCTCAAGATTTGCTTCATTTTTGAATCGCAACATCTGCAAATCCAGGTAGTTCCTAAGGTAAGTAATCTCTCTAGAAAGTGGGATTCTATCCATCTGGTTTTCATGAAGCATAAAGCGCATCATATCTCCCAGTTTCTGAATACCATCAGAAGTCTTCTCCGCATTTTCCATCAGCGCAGCTCCATAGAGTGTATTTAGGGCATTGAAAAGAAAGTGTGGATTGATCTGCGAGCGAAGGAAACTCAGATTGGCTGAGCTTTGATTTACTTGTACGGAAAGCGTATCTATTTTCCCGATGAAGGTATCGTACTTTACAAATACTAAATTAGATAGCGGGAAAATTACAAATATCAACAAGGCAATCATGCCAAATCCTAAGAACATGATCTCTGGAACATTGTTTTCAGCAGCGATGACGAAAAATACAATCATTATAATGCTCATCAATCCCCAAAGGTACCAGCGATAGGCTTTGATATTTCCTGCCAATTTACTTCTATAAAGCAGGTAGTAATTGTATAAAACCAATCCAAGTATAGCAGGAATGACTCCTAATAATATGACCAATACTACCTCACTTACAAATAGTTGTGCGATAACAAGGAAAATCGTAATGAACAGAAATATCATAAATAATCGAACTCCATTGTAGAGTTGAAAATCCTGAAAATTCGGTGGTGTTAACATCTTGCCCAGCAGCATCACTGTGATTAGATATCCCGGATAAAGTGCCAAGACACTGAAGTAGAATCTAAAGAACGTATGCATGGATCCACCAATACCTGCGGCCCAAAGAGCTGAAAAGACTCCGGTTAGGACGGCTGTTAGAATGCTAAAAAGTATGAGATGTAGGACATTTTTATCCCTTAAGTATTTCGGAAGAATGACCAGATGAATCAGGTAAAACCCTACATATAGTACTATTGGCATAAAAATATAACCAAAGAACCTCATCATTTCGGCGTAGGAGGAACCGAACCCATGAAGTATGTTTACAATGATGATGGTTAAAAATACAAAGGTGACTACCCACCATTCTATATCTTTAAATACAAGACTTTTTGATTTCATAACTTGCTATAAATAAATATGTTGTACTACCTTGATTCAATTAAATTGGTCTTGATGTTTAGGGTAGTCTTATCCGCTTCTCTGGGCTCTTCTTCATGCGTATACATTAGCATGAGATTGTAAATAACCGCCAAAAGGATCAGCAAATAAAAGACTTTCTTCGTGTTCATCAGTTCTATACCTAATTGATAGTTCAAGATTAGCGGTACGAGCAAGTCTTTACAAAAGTATGGGACGAAATGAGGAGTTTTTGGGATGAATAAGGAATTGGGATTTACGTAGACTCTGATGAGTTGAGCTTGTTTTATAAAAATGACTACGAAGTAGTCAAACCATTAATAACCGCGGGTGCAACCCGTGGAAAGCATAATGACTTTGTGATTATCTCCCGCTCACATACATCTAGTGGAAAAGAATGTTGGTGCGGGAGGATGGAAATGATTTAATGTAGAATGATGAATTGCGATTGATGAACAATGAAGTCAGGAAAACCCACAAGGGCAGAGGTACAAATTGACCCACCTAGCTTCGAGAAGCTCGTAAATCGTCATTCGTAAATCGTAAATAATAATGAATGATGAACTCTGAATATCGAATGATGATGTAAAGAAGGTACTAGAAAGGATTGCTCAACAAATCAATCCCCCACATCCAAGGCAGCACAAAATACACCATCAATGTAACCAGGAATATAGAAATCACATTAAGCCAAAAGCCGGCTTTTACCATATCCTTCATTGCTAGGTAACCCGAACCAAAAACAATCGCATTTGGAGGTGTAGCAACGGGTAGCATAAAGGCGCAACTGGCAGCCAAAGTAGCTCCAACCATCAATCCAAAAGGATGTAAATCGAGTTTCACAGCCACTGAAGCAAGTATTGGAAGTAGCATGGAAGCCGTAGCTACATTGGAAGTGACCTCGGTTAGGAAGTTGACCGAAGCGATAATAATCATCAATAGTAGGAAGAAAGAGATACCTTCAATCAAAGTGAATCTAGTTCCGATCCACTCGGCCAAACCAGTTTCCTTAAAACCTCCAGCCAAAGCTAATCCACCACCAAAGAGGATTAAAATGCCCCAGGGAATCTTTTCTGCTGTTTTCCAGTCCAAAATTCGCTCCCCCTTTTTGGAAGCTGGGATAATGAATAAGGCCACCACACCAACTAGTACGATGATCGTATCGTCCAGTTCAGGTAGAAATTGCTGCAAAAGAAATGACCTGGTGATCCAAGAAAAACATACCAATCCAAATACCAGCATAACCATTTTTTCCTCATAACTCATTCTATCCAAGTTTGTTAACTGGGTCTTTATAATGCTTTTTCCATCACTCAAACTAAATCGAGCGGGTAGGGGATTAGCATAATTGACTAAGTAGTACCAGCAGATAAAAAGCATCACAATTGAAAGTGGCAAACCAAACATCATCCACTCATTGAAGCCTATGGTGTAGCCATACAAGTCAGAAACTACAGCAGCGAGAATGGTATTTGTAGGCGTTCCGATCAAGGTTGCCACGCCGCCGATGGAAGCGCTATAGGCAATTCCAAGCATGATGGATTTGCCCAGACTTTCAGATATCGCCAGTTTGGAGGAACCCAATTGATCTTTAAACTGATTCACTACAGCCAAACCAATTGGTAGCATCATCAAAGAAGTAGCTGAATTTGATATCCACATGGAAAGAACTCCAGTGGCTAGTATAAATCCCAAAACGATCTTGCGGAGATCTGTGCCGACTAAATTTATTATGTTAAGTGCGATTCTCCGGTGGAGATTCCATTTTTCTATTCCTGTGGCCAGCAAGAAGCCACCCATATACAACATTACCGTGGGATGCATATAATTTGAGGAAACATCCGCGATAGGCAGAATTCCCAACAACGGCATAAAAATCAAGGGAAGAAATGCTGTAGCTGCAATGGGGATCGCTTCAGTGATCCACCAAAGTGCCATCCAAGCGGCAAGTGCAAGCATTGCTAAAGCTTGAGGATTCAATCCTGGAGAACTCACAAAAAAATAAATCAGCAGGAAGGCTACAGGCCCTAGAAAAAGTCCCAGTCGGGGAAGGTGTTTGAGCATAAAACAGTGATATCAGGGTAGGTTTGATTCCAAGGCTTTAAGGTAATAATTTATTGGAAAAGGCGGTTATCATAATTTGTATTTAACATAATATAAATTATGTAACAAAGTGTGTTGATTCCTGTAATACGCAGCTTGCGGAGTATTTAGCATAAAACCAGTTATCGGACTTTTTCAGACCACATGGACCTTACGCCTTAATTCTAACCCTCAATCCTAAAATCCCTAAATTTGATTTTTCTAAGTTTGGGAAGTAGAAATATTTCCGCCTTTTACTTTTGACCTCGACCTATGTTTTTAACTATTCTCTCAGAGATCAGTACCACTTCATGGATTCTTAGTTTTTTAGCCGCTTTTGTGATCGGATTGTCCAAAGCCGGAATTAAAGGAATAGCAATAATCAATGTGACTTTTATGGCTATAGCCTTCGAAGCCAAGCAATCCACTGGTATAGTATTACCACTTTTGGTGATTGCAGATGTGTTTGCAGTGATCTATTACAATAGGCATACTCAATGGAAATATGTGGCCAAATTCCTTCCTTGGATGATCTTGGGAATTGTTCTGGGAAGTTGGATCGGTATGGATCTTCCTGAGAAAACCTTCAAAATCGGGATGGCTATTATCATCTTCCTAGTCTTGGCTATCATTGTCTGGTGGGATCAAAAAAAGGTGAATAAGGTGCCAACTCACTGGGCATTTGCTAGTGGAGTTGGGACGTTGGCTGGCTTCACGACCATGGTTGGTAACTTAGCCGGCCCTATATCCAATATTTATTTTTTAGCTATGCGTCTGCCCAAAAATCAATTTATCGGTACCGCTGCATGGCTTTTCCTGATTATCAATGTTTTTAAATTACCTTTTCATTTTTTCCTGTGGAACACCATTTCAGCAGAAACTCTCCTACTCGATCTAAAATTAGTTCCGGGTATTATCCTAGGATTCGTACTGGGAATAAAACTAGTAAAGATGATCGATGAAGCATTTTTTAGAAAAATGATATTGGTATTGACTGCTTTGGGAGCTATCATTATTCTTATTAAATAAAGCACCTTATTACAATAATCGCATAAAAAAACTACCGACTGAGATCAGCCGGTAGTTTTAAAAAGGTAAACCTCTTGGAGGTTATTTACCTTTCACCTTCTTAATTCTTCCCTACTTCACCTACTCCAATAAATGGAATAGCGCCGGCACCAGTTACCTCTGGCAAAATACCGTTCCATTTTTCGATGGCCTTTAGGTTGGCTTCGATCTTTCTAAGCTCAATCAAATCTGGCGAAATATTCATCTTCTGTAATCTTAACGCCTCAGCTTCTGCAGTAGCCGCAGCGATGGTTTGTTCAGCTTCTACTTTGATTCTATCCAAATCTCTCTTTGCTTTCAATGCATTTTGCTCGGCAGTTTGCTTGGCTTCAATCGCATCTGTAAAGGTCTGAGAAAAGCTGAAATCCATAATAGAAAAGGCATCCACAGCGATGTTCGACTCCAGTAACCTGGCTTTTAGAGCATCCTTCATCTCAGAACTTACCGCAGGTCTTTTGGTAATCAATTCCTCAGCTGTATATCTAGCAGAAACTGCTTTCATCACTTCTTGGATGGCTGGATCGATGATTCGCTCTTTAAACTGTAATCCAATGGTTTGGTACACCAAATTTGCTGCATCAGGTATCACATGGTAGTTAAGTGCTACTGACATATCCACATCCTGAAGATCTGAAGAGGAAGAAGCAGCATCTGTCAAAACTTTCTGGATTTTCACGTCCATTAGAATTACAGTTTGCACCACAGGCATTTTGAAGTGAATTCCCTCACTCAAAACCTTGTCCTGCACAGCTCCGAAGTTCTGCACAATACCTCGTTGTCCTGCTCCCACTTGTACCCATGGTTTGAAGAAGAAAAGTACGATCACGACTATACCGAAAATGAACAGATATTTCATCGGTCCTTTGTCTAATACTTTCTTAAAATCACTCATATTTTGATCATTCATAGTTAGTTGTTTTTGCCACAGTAGTGGGCTTTCTCGTAGTTCGTTGGCTTACCTCGTTTGGCTCCATTCCCACATATTTTGCAGGTAATAGGTTAGAGGTATAAGACATGAGTTGGATTTCAAGTGATGCCCGGCAATTCGGATTTCGAAGGCGTCATCCCAAGGAATTTCTAGTTCCGAATACTATTTTCCTCGGCCTTTCGCTAAGATAACTATCGAGGGCGGTTAAAAAAACTTACCCAGATATGTGGAAATTTTCAATCTCCAATCTATAACTCTCTATTCCCCTTTCTCCACATCTCCCAATGCTGGTATGTTCTTTGTCTCTTTCTAGCGCAATGCGACATAAATACAAAATTATTTCGGGGGTATTGGCTCTTACCATTCTAGTGATTCTTTCCTTCAAGTCGGATGATACAGCTTCTGCACCTTCCAACTCACCAGCCTTTTCTGAGGGAATCAATACTAATATCAGAAAGGCATTTTTGGAGGTATGGCAGCAGTACAAGTCTTTGCATAAATACGGCTTTGAAGTAGTACAAAAACAATTGAGTGCCTCAACTATGCAAGCTCAGCCGGTGATTGATCTTCAGCATGTATTTGGGCGTAAGCGAGGGTATAGATTGAGCCTCTCTGAAAAGGTATTAGACTCTGGAGATTTAATAGTGGGAGATTTGCCTGAGGAAGTTTTGAAAGGATGGTTTGCCCATGAATTAGGGCATATGGTTGACTACGAAAACCATTCAAATGCAGGAATGATCCTTTACGGAATTCGCTACTCTCTCTTTGATCAGTACAAACGGGAGCGCGAACATGAAGCGGATAGCATTGCTATAAGACATGGCTTCAGGGCTGAAATTATAGTGGCCAAAAAATATCTATTGGAAAACGACTTTATTTCCCCTGCTTATCAAAGTCAAATCAGTAAGTATTACATGTCTATTCGTGGCGCTGAACTCTGCCCAGATGGAATAGCTCCTGTACTTCCTAAGGTTGAGATATAAATTCAAGAAGCATTTTCATTTTTTCATCCTTCATCACTTTGGGCGTTTTGGTCTGTCCTCCTTTTTTATTTGTATGAGCCAGAAAAGCTGTGTACAAGTCCTTAGAGATCACTTTTACTGAAATACCCTTTAGTGCTTTGGACCTTGCCACCGCATAATTCTTATTCGCTGATTTAAGTAAATCATCCAGTTTTTCAGCCAATCCATCAGATTTCACATCAGATACTAGCACCCATTGATGAATGTAATCGCCATGTTCATTTTTCACCGCAGCCACCATATATTCATTAATCGTGGTTTTGAAATGCTCAGCTAACTCCAGGATAGCTTTATCCATTTTCTCCTCCGAAAGTTGAGAACCAACCACATTTAGGAAGAATTTGGTTCGTCCGGTAATCTTTATCTGAGGAGGATCCAGGGATTCAAACCGGATCACATCACCGATAGCGTAGCGCCAAGCTCCTGCACATGAACTCAGTAAAAGCACATACTCCTGCCCTACTTCCACCTCATTTATACCCAATATGAGTGGCTCGCTGAGCAGGTCTCCGGACTCATTAATCCCACGCTCATCGAAGGGAATAAACTCGAAAAAGTAACCGTGGTTCAAAGCCAGTTTCATAGCCATAGTTTCAGGTTTACTGCTGTATGCTATAAAACCTTCTGAAGCCAGGTAGGTATCCAAAATGGTGATGGGTGTTTTGCAAAGTGCTTCGAAATCTTCACGGTAGGTTTCGAAGGTTACTCCTCCTGAAGCAAAGACCTGAAAGTTTGGCCAGATTTCATGAATATCGTTCAATTGATGTCGCTTAATAATCCGCTGAAGCATGAGAAGTACCCAAGAAGGGATTCCGGCTATGGCCCCTATATTCCATTCTGGTGCCTGTTCGGCTATGGCTTCCACCCGCTCGTCCCAGTCTCTGATGGCTGCTATTTCCTTTCCCGGTCTGTAGAAGATGTCGTACCAATCGGGGAAATTACTCACATTGATTCCTGATATCTCTCCTTCTTGAAAGCCTTGCTCGTTTTGATCCAAACTGGAGGAACTGCTTAGCATTAATACCTCTGATTCAAAAAGTGTTTCAGGAAAATTGAACTCATGAAGGGAATTAATCATGGATGTACCCACCGATTGCATGGTTGCCATAAACTCCTTGGTAATTGGAATTCTCTTGCTGCTTTTGCCTGTGGTTCCGCTGCTTCTGGCAAAGAAATGAGGTTTCCCAGGCCACGTAATGTCCTCAAATCTCTCCTGCCTTGACCACCACTGCTCATGCATTTGCTCGTAATTGAAAATAGGAACCTCATTTCTATAGGATGCGATCAGGTCATCAGATTTCAGAATCTCTTCAAAACCATGGTACTTCCCGAAAGCCGTGTTTTTGGCTTGGTTTAAAAGTTCTCTAAGCTGGTTTTCCTGAGAGATTTGTGGGTTATCTTCTACAGATTGAAATTTCGCTGTGATGTCTATACCGGCTTTTACAAGCTTTCCTATAAGGGCCATATTTTTTCTTTTTGGCTTCTAGTAGACAAAGCCTATGCCTTACGGAGACGTGAGAGTCGTATTTGTATTTCATTTGAGATTTACGAAGCACGATTTACGGCATTTTTGATATGGGATGCCTTGTTCAAATCATCATGGATTCAATATACTTCGTAGTTCAATGTTCGACATGCAACATTCTCTTAATCTCCCAATCTCTATTCTCTTATTCTCCTTACTTATTTTTCCAATCCTACTGCAACAGCCACTCCTCCCCTTCTTTTGCTTTCATCGGCAGCTTCCATAAAGGCATAGATTTCTAAAGTCTCCGCCGGATCCACGGGTGATACGCCAGATTTAAAGAATTCAGCAATTTTTTCGGCCAAGGGTTCATAGCCCTCATAATTTCCCAAAACCAAGTTTCCTTCAGAGCCAAAAGCAGTTCCTCCATATTCGTGTTTACCCGTTCTGGTACCTCTAAAAGTGCCTATTCTCCCATCTTTCCACTTCCCTGTTACTACATCAGTATCCGCTGTATGTGTACGGCTCACTGACTCGCATCCAGGTCCCATCACCGTAAAAAGGATTTCTACTCCATGGATTCCGTACCAAAATAAATCTGGGTGTCCCGCTTCTATTTTGGCAGGACTGAAAGCATCACAACCGAGAACCTTTCCTATTTTTCCCTCATGGCGTACGGCTTGAGCATTGCTCATGTATCTCAGCGAGGAAGCGGAGAAAATAGGTACTTGATTACTTTCAGCTTCCTGATAGATCAATTGGATGTCTGCAAAACTCGATGCCACAGGCTTGTCAATGAAAAATGGCTTTTTTGCCTGAATTACCTTTCTAGCCTGAGCTAGTCTTGGCTTTCCATCATTGGTTTCCAAAAGTACCACATCAACTTTTTCGAGTAAAGCTTCGATAGAATCTGTGATCTCTACGCCCAATTCTTGGACTTGCTTGATGTAATCCGGAATCCTATCTGCTGAGGATTTAATGTCCCTACTACCATAAGGATAAGCCGCCGTTACTTTGAAGCCAGCCAATTCCGGCTTTGGGTTTTCTGCATTGAAAAGCTTTGCAAATGCCGGGGAATGCGAAGTATCCAGGCCTATAATTCCAATTCTTATTGAATCTGCTGCAGAATTTGCAAAAAGAGAAAAGGGCAAAGTACTGAGACCTGCGGCTGTTGCCAATTTGCTAGATTTTTTGATAAAAGATCTTCTGCTATTTTTCATAAAACTCTTTGAATTGTGATGTTTAAACTGGTTTTGGACTCAAACTAGCATCGGAACTGAAAACCGATAAGCTGGCTACACCTTAAAGAAAATTTTCTTGCGATAAAGGAAATACAGAAACAGCCAAACCAAGAGCAATGAACCGAGGCTTTCCATAACTGGTTGCCAGTTTTCGCCTAAGGGTTTATAAAGCCCTTCAAAAAGTAGTCTGGAGGTATATCTGAAATTGACAAAACGGTAAATCAAGTAGATCGTCAAACTATTCATCCCTATAACCACAAAGAAGAAAGACCATTTTTGGAATTTGAGGATATCGATGATCCAGTAGAATATGCCGAGGAAAAGAAAGGACATTCCTGAAGTCAAGAGTATAAATGAACTGGTCCACAAGCGCTTGAAAATCGGAAAATGTAGGCTCCATACCAACGCAATGACCATACAAATCAAACTGGTAAGCAGGATTTGTTTGAGTTTTTGGTATTGAGAAAGGCTATCCTTTTTCAGAATCTCCCCTCCAAAAGCTCCCAAAATCGTGAGACAGATTGCTGGAAAAGTAGTCAGGATTCCCAATTCATCGTATTGTCCTTGAAGTAACCTACCAGGAAGGAAAGATCTATCAAACCATCCAACAAAATTCCCTTCAAAACTCAGGTCTCCAGCTCCGAAACCTGGAACAGGAATCAAGAAAACTGCCGCATAATAGAGCAGCAAAATGCCTCCTACGACGACTAGACGTTTTTTCGAGTCAAAATTGAGGCAAAGCAGCGTAGTGATAAATCCTGCTATTCCTATTCTTCCAAGTACAGATCCCAGCCGTATTTGTTCCCAGTCAAAGAAGGGAAACGGTGCATTTTTTACTAGCAAACCAAAACCTATCAAAATGAGCATTCTGATAAAGGATTTTCTATAAATCTCTTTTTTAGAAATATGAAGCTCCTGTGCTTTGCTTAATGAAAAAGGAATAGATACTCCCGAAATAAAAAGAAAGAGCGGAAAGATAAAGTCGTAAAAGGTAAAGCCAACCCACTCCGGATGTTCAAATTGCAGAGCCAGTCCATTCAACCAACCCCATGTTGTCTTTCCTTCAAGGCTGCTAAAAAAAGCATCTGCTCCACATATCATTAACATGTCAAAACCTCTCAATGCATCAATAGATACTAGTCGTTTAGAGTTAGTGGTTAGAGTCAAAGCCATTAGGATTATAGTTTAGGTTCCCAACTTTTTTCATATTCTCTTCCCCAGAGCTTCATCGCTTTTTTATCATTTAAGATCCTTCCTGAACTTTGGTCAATCTCCAATGCTCTTCCTGTTCTGTACGAAATATTACCCAAGTGGCACAGCATGACACTTTTTACAATTTCCTGATACGGAGAGATTTGTTTCTCTCCTTTGCTAATGGCATTGGTGAAATTCGTGAAATGCGCAATATCCATATCAAATCCAGCACCCCTCTGATCCACCACTGTATTGCTTGTGGGCTCAGCGCTTTTTATGAGTTTGTTTGCGTTATCGTAGATTTTATAGGAATTATCCAGTAATTCCAGTGTACCATTTTCCCCATGAAAGGAAACGCCTGAACCCATATCGTTGATTCCTCTGCGGTTGCAACTTCTTCCTTCCCAAAGAATGCTTTTGTTGTCTTCGAAATCAAAAGAAGCAATCTGCGTATCTGGAGTCTGCCAATCGTCCTTGAAGTGATAGCGACCACCGCTTGAATAGGCCTTTTTTGCATAGTTTACATTCAATCCCCAGCGAGCCAAATCGAGAAAGTGAACCCCATTATTGACGATTTCTCCTGTGCCCCAGTTCCAGAACCAGTGCCAGTTGTAATGTATCAGATTGTCTTTGTAAGCTGCTCTCGGAGCTGGGCCCTGCCAAAGCTCGAAGTCCAACCATTCAGGAATAGGTACTTCATTACCATAACCAATTGTTTGACGGGAATTGGTGTACCAGGCACGGGCATAATATGCATTGCCGATTACTCCACCATGAAGCTCAGCGATGGCTTCCTGCACTCTAGGCCAGGATCTTCGCTGATTGCCCATTTGGACAATTTTTCCATATTCAGAAGTTGCCTTTGAAAGCAACTCCCCCTCTGCCGGATTATGACTTCCCGGCTTTTCCACATACACATGTTTCCCGGCTTGCAAAGCCATCAAGGCCATAGGAGTATGCCAGTGATCTGGCAAAGCGATAGATACTGCATCTACATTTTTATCATCCAGCGCCCTTCGGAAATCAGAAATTCCCTGAGGCTTGTTCTTTACGCCAGATTTTTCAGCCAATGCCAAACCATTGGTAACCGCTCTGGAATCTACATCACATAGGTAGGAGATTTCTGCATTTGGAACCTTGGCAAAAGCCTGCAGATGCTGGGAACCTCGTCCATTCACACCCATAATTGCTACGCGAACCTTGTCCTGAACGGGATATTGGGACAAAATATTGAATGAGTGCGCCGAACTCATCACTCCCAAACCTAGACTTCCAGTAGCTACGGTTTTGAGGAAATTTCTTCGTTTTAGAGTCTTTTGCATAGGTTTTGGTTTTTTGGGCTAATGATTTGGGCTTAATCAGGAGGAAAATACTTCTCGCCCATGTTTGATTGTTTTGAGAACTTCGAGCTTACCCTCTTCATGCTTTCTACACAAGATCAAATCGGCAATAGCTCCTTCTTTGAATAGGATATGACCAGGGTTGACTAGTTTTTCGGGACGGACAGAAGCCATTTCCCAAGCTTCTGCTAGGGATGCAAGCTTATTTTTGATCAGGAAAGAAACACCGCTACGGATATTGGAAGCCGAACCGGCGAGGATGGAAGGATTGGATTTGAGGTGCAGTTTGCCTTCTGCAGTCAACGTGACTTCTCCACCGATATGCAGTTTATAATCCCCTGCAGGCATTCCTGACAGTGAAACGGAGTCACTAACTAGTAAGAGATTTTCTTTTTTCACTTTATGAAAAACCTGAATGACTTCCGCCGGAAGGTGAAATCCATCAGCTATAATGGATGCACTCAGATCATCCTGAGACAATTGTGACCAGAGGTAATTGGGATGGCGGGCTATGTTTGTGTGCATTCCATTTCCAAGATGGGTTGATAGCCTAGAACCTGCGTTGACAGCATCCAAGATTTGCTGGTGTGTCGCATTGGTATGACCGATAGAAACGAGAATCCCATGATCCACACACCTTTCGATAAAGGAAACGGCATTTTCCCATTCTGCTGAAAGAGTGATCATTTTAATCAACCCTTTGGCTTCAAGCTGCCATTTTTGAACCATGCTCCAGTCCGGTGCAATGATAAATTCCTTGGGATGCGCACCTCTTGGACCATCCATCGGAGAAATAAAGGGTCCTTCAATATGTAAGCCTTCTATACTCATTCTGGACAATTCATCGGATTTCCGAAGGGAAACTATCTGAAGTATCAGCCGACTGATCTGATCAGGATCGTTGGTAATGATTGTGGGAAAATGTGTGGTTACTCCCTCCTGATATAAAAGTCTGGAAATGCCAGCAAGATTCATAGGATCTGATTGAATCTCATTGTAATCGATTCCTCCATACCCATTGACTTGAATATCAGTAAAGCCTGGTCCTAGTATCAGGTTTTCATCTAAAGGTGTCTGAGTTTCTGAGATACTGTCAATGATTCCTTCGGAAAAAGAAATATCGATAGCTGAGCCATCTCGGTATGAGTTGCCTTGAATGTTCATTTGATAATAATTGTTTTAGCAGCCAACTCGATGTTAATTAGTTGAAATCTCTCTTGGAGAATAATTTGGAGGAGGTGATTAGCTTGATTCATGCATGAATTTATTTTGCGAAAGCCCATTTTCTGACCTTATGTCCATATACCGCATAATAAACCAAGTAGAGGTAACAAGGGAAAAGAACCCAATAGGCGAAGCGTACATCGTACAAATCAGCTAGATATCCATAGATCAAAGGCATAATTGCATTGCCACAAAGTCCCATGATCATGATGGACGCTCCGAGTTTGGTGAAGCGACCAAGACCATCCAGCGCCAATGGCCAGATTCCTGCCCAAACCAGCGAATTCGCCAAGCCAAGCAGCACTACAAACCAGATGGAAACATCTGTAGTAATACCAAAAAGCGTAACATCGCCCGAAGTGAATAAGATCAAGAGTGTGAAAGTCGTACCTAAAAGCGTGCATATTCTAAGGATATTAACCTGAGTAATCACTTTTGGAATCAGAGAAATTCCGATCAGGTATCCGATAATAGTGAACGCAAGGGTAAAAGATGGAAAGACTTTGGCTTCCATTAATCCGATTCCATAAGAGTTGGCATAGCCAATCACTGTGTCGATTGCAATCACCTGAGTGCCTACATGAAGGAAAATAGCCAGAGCGCCTAAAATCAAATGAGGGAATTGTAAGATGGAGGTTTTGCTGGAATTGGCTTCGGCAAGCTCTGCACTCTCATGCTCTGTATCGATCTCAGGAAGTGGTGAAAAACGCACCAGAATCCCCAACCCTACCAACACTGTTCCCACAACAGCATATGGAATAATTACGCGTTGGATCAACTCATCCAAAACGGCATTTTTTTCGAGTTCGCCCATGGTTTCCAACTGTTGGAAAAGCTCGGTATCCCCTACTCTGAGAACCACCGCGGCAAAGATGATGGGAGCCAGAATTCCAGCCCCTTTATTGAATATCCCCATGATACTGATCCTCTGAACAGCTTTATCTTTGGGTCCCAAAATTGTTACGTATGGATTTGCGGCAGTTTGAAGCACAGCTAGACCTGTACCTAATGTGAAAAGCCCCAGCAAAAACACTTCGTAGGTTCTTCCCATAGCCGCCGGAATAAAGATGTAGGCGCCTACAGCCATGATGAAAAAGCCAAACATCATCCCCTTTTTAAACCCAACTGCTTTGAGTAGGTAGGAAGATGGAATGGACATCACCAAATAAGAAATGTAAAATGCGAAAGCAACGAGGTATGAATCAAAATTGCTGAGTGTGAAAGCTATTTTGAAGTAGGGAATCAGGATGGCATTGATCCAGGATACGAAGCCAAAGACAAAAAAAAGGACTCCGATGATTGCTATGGAGATCCAAGTATCTTTTTGACTTAATGATTCCGCTTTTACTGCCATTTTTTTTGAAGGCATAGCATTTTGGGCTGTTTATAAAGAATGGTGAACTCAAAATGTTCAATTGAGTATCTCTATAAATACAAAATATTTCCTCAGTAATACAAGGCTTTTCCGATCAATGAACGGAAAGTAGTGACGAGGAACCTTCATCTAAAAACAAATGGTATGCTGGATGACTTTGGAGGATGGAAGCTGGATGATTTGCGTTGATTGCACCCTCTATGCAATTTTTAATTGCCAATGCTTTTCGACTATCGGGAACGGAGCAAATAATGGCTTTTGATTTCATAATCTGTCGAATAGACATGCTGATAGCCTGTTGCGGAACAGCCTCTAAATTGGGAAACCAGCCTTCTCCAAATTGCTGCATCCTACAAGCATGATCTAGATCCACCACTATATAGGGTTGTTCAATTTCAAAATCTGCAGGAGGATCATTGAATGCTAGGTGTCCATTTTCACCAATTCCCACAAAAGCCACATCGATGGGATGTTTGCTTATCAATTCACCTAGGCGTGCACATTCTTCAGCTGGATCGACTTCCCCATTGATTAAAAAGTAACTTTTCAATTGAGGTAAATGTGTAAAGAAACGTTCCAGTAAATATTTTCTAAAGCTTGCTGGATGAGTAATCGGTAAGCCTAGATATTCATCCAAATGGAATACAGTCACTTTGGACCAGTCGATGTCTTTTTCAGCAAGAAGCTGCTGTAAGGTTTCAAATTGGCTGGTGCCAGTTGCTAAGATTATATTGGCAAAGCCTTGTTTTTGGATCGCCTCCCGGATTAAGGTAGCTCCTGCGTTGGAGGCTTGTTCTCCTAATTCCACGGTATTATGGCAAATCGTTAAGTTCATAGAATTAGGGTTTTTAGCTAAGGTTTTGTTTAGCACTCAAATTATGTAAATAAGTTTAAAAATAGGTACGCAGTCATGTTCGCCAATTCTTATTTTCTCTAATCGGAACCTCAGTTTTCAACTTGCTGTGCTTTGAGGCGTTCGTCACTGCGAGGGAAAGCCTATGACCAAAGGGAATCGATTTTCTAATCTTCCAATTTTCCAATCTTGCAATCCCTACCCAACCAATTTCCCTTTTCAGTTGCAAATACATCCATTTGCCTTAATTTTGATTTTCAATTTTGATCTATGACTGAAGAATCCGCATCACTTAATTTTATTGAACAAATCATTGCAGACGATTTGGCCGCAGGGTTTGACCCGAATAAACTTCGGTTCAGATTTCCACCAGAGCCAAATGGTTATTTACATATTGGCCATGCCGCTTCTATTTGCCTGAATTTTGGCTTAGGCGAGCAGCATAACGCTCCTGTCAATCTTCGATTTGATGATACCAATCCTAGCAAGGAAGAGCAGGAATACGTGGATGCCATCAAGCATGATATACAATGGCTGGGCTTTCAATGGGCTACGGAATGTTATTCTTCTGACTATTTCCAGCAGCTATATGACTGGGCCGTTCAACTGATCAAAGAAGACAAAGCTTATGTAGATAATCAATCTGCGGAGGCTATGGCTACACAAAAAGGTACTCCTTCAACTCCTGGAGTTGCTGGCCCGAACCGTGATCGCTCAGTAGAAGAAAATCTAGAATTGTTTGAGCGGATGAAAGCTGGAGAATTTGAGCAGGGAAGCTATGTGCTTCGTGCCAAGATCGATATGGCTTCGCCAAATATGTTGATGCGTGATCCTATTTTATATAGAATAGTGAAAAAGGCTCACCACCGAACCGGAAACGACTGGTGTATCTACCCTATGTATGACTGGACTCATGGAGAGTCTGATTACCTAGAGCAGATTTCCCACTCGCTGTGTACGTTGGAGTTCAAAATGCACCGGGAATTATACGATTGGTTCCTAGATCAAATCTATGATCCAGCTAAACTTAGACCTAAGCAGCGGGAGTTTGCACGTAGAAATCTCTCGTACACCGTAATGAGTAAGCGAAAGCTTCTTGAACTGGTGCAGAATAATACCGTAACAGGTTGGGATGATCCACGAATGCCTACGATTTCAGGCTTGAGAAGAAGAGGCTATACGCCAGATTCTATCCGTAAATTCTCGGATCTCTCCGGGATCTCCAAGCGTGATTCAGTGACGGACGTTTCCCTATTGGAATATTGTATCCGTGAGGATTTGAATAAAACAGCTACCCGTGTAATGGCGGTGCTGGATCCAGTGAAATTGGTGATTACCAACTACCCTACTGGTAAATCTGAAATACTTTCTGCTGAGAATAATCCTGAGGATCCGAATTCGGGGACTCATGATTTGCCATTTTCTGGAGAACTATATATTGAAAGAGAAGACTTCAAAGAGGAGGCTGGAAACAAGTTTTTCAGATTGACTTTAGGAAATGAGGTTCGATTGAAAAGTGCCTATATCATCAAAGGAGAATCTGTGGTGAAGGATGCTCATGGAAATATTACGGAGATTCACTGTACTGCTGACTTGGACTCAAGGTCTGGTAGTGGAACAGAAGCCAGCACGAGAAAAGTAAAAGGAACACTTCATTGGGTTTCCATTCAGCATGCGATCAAAGCGGAAGTTCGGGAGTATGACAGACTTTTCTTGGACGAAGCGCCAGACAGTCATGAGGACAAAAACTTCATGGAATTTGTGAATCCTGATTCACTTAAAGTCATCAAGGAAGCCTTTTTGGAGCCTTACCTTAAAAAGGCTACGATGGATGATAAATTCCAGTTTCAGCGTTTGGGTTACTTCACTTTGGATACCGATTCCTCCGCTGATAAGCTTGTCTTTAATAAGACGGTAGGTTTGCGTGATTCTTGGGCCAAGCAGCAACCTGCTCCTGCTGCACAAAACTCTCAGCCGGCTAAGCAGTCAAATCAAGGCGGTGGACAACCACAGGGACAGCGTTCGGCACTAAATGAAATTCAGAAGATCGCTAAGAAATACACCAACCTATCCGGTGATAAATTGGCAGCCGCAAGAGCAGAAATCGCAAAATTAGCTGAAGAGGTAAGCTATGAGGAAATAGCGCCTTTATTTAATACTGCCGCTAAGAAAGTAGGGACTCGAATTGGTGTGATGATCGCTTTAGGAGTATTGCTGAACAATGGTCAGGAGAGAAATTCTGATATTGATTCCTTTATTGAAGCTGGATTGACGGATGAAAATGAGGAGTTGGCTGGAGAAGCTAAGAAAATTTAAAACTTGAAGTTTAAAATTTGAAATTATTGAACCACGATTTCTGGTTCAGCCTTTGGCACAATTTCTTATTTGGTTTTTATAAATCGCTCGTTGGACTGTTCAACGGGCGATTTTTTTTGTTTTCAGAAAGAAGGTAGTCAAGAACAGGTAAAGGAATTTTTCTCCTTTCTGAGATGAATTAGTATTTGCGCTATTCAAATTTTTACTGCTCGTGCCGTTGGCACTCTGGGGTGTTTATTTTTAAGCAACCCTGAATTTCGCTTCGCTGTATTCAGGGTTAGTATTGGTTGTGCCTTTGGCACATTTATCCTATAAAATTCTAGAGTTCCTTGCCAAGAGCAAGGCCTGTAATGACCCATAGTAGAATTCTGGGTTGTTCAATGGGCGATTTTTTTTTGATTTCAAAGGCCTCGTTAGTACAAACAGCGGATAAGAATTTGATCGTCTTTAAACTGTTCGTGCTGTTGGCACTCAGATACATTCATATTTAGGTAACCCTGAATTTCGCTTCGCTGTATTCAGGGTTAGTATTGGTTGTGCCTTTGGCACAATTATCCTATAGAATTCTAGAGTTTCTTGCCAAGAGCAAGGCCTGTAATGACCCATAGTAGAATTCTGGGTTGTTCAATGGGCGTTTTTTTTTTTGATTTCTAAGGCCTCGTTAGTATAAACAGCGGATACGAATTTGATCGTCTTTAAATTGTTCGTGCTGTTGGCACTCAGGTACATTTATATCTAGGTAACCCTGAATTTCGCTTCGATTTATTCAGGGTTAATACATGGAACTGATCACTTTTGAGTGCCAACGGCACGATCAGTATTTTATCTACTGCCAATAACTATCTAGGGATTCTCAACTTTACTTCAAAAAAAATAGCACAAAAAAATCGCTCGTCGGGTTGATCAACGAGCGATTTCTAGTACTAAATAAAGTAAACATATGGCTATCTGAACGAGATGAAACCAACAAGCAATGCCTACCGATCTACCTCCATTGAGATTTTCTCTTGATTGACAAGAATTGGTTTTCCAAATCCGAGTTTTTCGAGTCCTTTCATCTGGGTTTTAGCGTCACCTACTACTAACCAAATCATCGTATTTGGATCCAAATAAGCACCTGCTAATTCTTGAATACGCTCTACGGTCATCTCATTCACAATTTTCTCTCTACCCTTGACATAATCAGCCTCCCAGCCATATTCACTGATGTTTTCTAGCATTTTGAGCTTGGCGCTAGCTGTTTCGAAAGCCCGTGCATTGCTTTTGATCATAAAGCTCTGAGTAGTTTTCAGATCTTCCGCAGTGTAGGTTGAGGCGTAGTCAATTAGAATATCCTTAACCAGCTGAGCAGATTCATAGGTGACATTACTTCGAACGCCACTGCTGATGCTAAATGGGCCTGCTACTTTTCCACCAGAAAAAGATGATCTAATTCCATAAGTATATCCCTTGCCTTCACGTAGCTCCTGAGTAAGTCGAGAAGCAAAGCCTCCTCCTCCCAGTATGTAATTCATCACTTCTGCTGAATAAAAGTCAGGATCGGTAGAAGCGAGTGCAGGATATCCAAATTGCAGCATAGACTGCTTAGAATCTGGGATATCGTAAAAGTAAACCTGAGCTGTTTCTGGTCTTGACGGAGCGTCGAAAGCAGGAATATTCACTTCCTTACTTTCCCAGGCAGTGGTCAGATTCTGCAAAGAGGCAAGAATATTTATTTTCCCTAAATCACCGACTACATGCATACGAGTAACTGATGGGGAAATGAATTTTTCATAATAAGTTCTCAGATCATCTATAGAAATAGCTTCCACAGCCTTAATATTTCCCAAGATGTTCTGAGATCGGATATTTCCTTCTCCGTAGATCAGCTTGTTGAACTCATTTTGTGCGACCATGTTAGGACTGGCTGCCAATTGACGAATTCGGCTAATAGTAGATTGCTTCGCTAATTCAAACTCAGCTGTGTCCCAGCGTGGTTCTAGGATGATTTCTTTTACCAGAGTCATTACTTCATCGTAATTTCTGCTCAAGGTATTTACAGAAATGGTAGTGCTCTCCGTAGTGGCATATACATTCACAGAAGCTCCCAGTTGCTCAATTGCATCTTCCAGTTCAGCAGTAGTTTTACTTTTTGTGCCTTTGGTCATGAGCTGCGCCAAAAGATTGGCAACACCTACTTTTTTGGGATCATCCAGAAGCTGGCCACCATCAATCACCAAGTTGAATTGAACGAGAGGCACTTCATGATTTTCAATCCCATAAACTTTCAACCCATTAGCAAGTGACTCCTCCCATACTGCTGGTATTTTTACTTCAGGAGCTTTTCCATATGGAGGTTCCACCGAACGGTCAAAGCTTGAAGGAGCTTTTTCATAACTGGCCTGTATTGAAGCATCAAAACTTTCTTCAGCGCCTTGAATGATTTTCTCTTCCACGACTTCCGCTTTTTCTGATCCTTCCAAAGCAGCAATCAGGTTTTCCTTAGGTACAAAACTCGTTGCTATGTAATTCTTGCCCTTGATGTATTGGTTATAGACACGCATTACATCCTCTGTGCTGACAGCCAAAACATTTTGTATATCCTCGTTGATAAAGCCGGGATTGTTGGCGAAGATGTTATACTGAGTTAGCTGCACTCCTTTTCCTAACACACTGGAAAGTGCATTGTAAAAATTGGTCTCTTGACCTGCCTTAATACGAGCCAGGTCTTTTTCGGAAATTCCTTCTTTCTCAAATTTAGCAAATGCCTCTTCGAGTGCTACAGCTACCTCATCAAGGTCTTTATCTGCAAAAGCACGGATGGATAATTGCGCTTGACCTGCCAATTCAGAGGTTCTGTTATACATTCTCACATTTGAAGTGAGCTTTTTGTTATCAACCAAGACAACGTTTAACGGAGCTTGCTTTCCGCTGGAAAGATATTCGCTAAGCACATCCAGTGCATAGGAATCAGGGTGATACTGCTCCACTGTAGGCCAGGTCATTGTCAGTTCGGGAAGCCTCGCGAAATTATCTTCGAAATATAGCTTCTTACTTGTTTCAATTTTACCAGGTCTAGGAGTGACGGATTCTATAGGTTCTCCTTTAGGTATTTCATCAAAATACTTTTTCACCCATTCCTTAGCTTGTTTTGGATCGAAGTCACCAACAAGGGTGAGGGTAACATTATTTGGCACATACCAACGTCTGAAAAACTCCTTGACATCAGCAAGGGTGGCATTTTGAAGATCCTCCAGAGAACCTATTACTTGCCAATTGTAAGGATGGTCAGCAGGATAAAGGTTTTTATCAATCACATAAGAAGTATGTCCATAGGGCTGATTGTCGACACCTTGACGTTTTTCATTTTTCACTACCTGCTTTTCCTTGGCCAAAACAGGATCAGTTACCGTATTGATAAACCAACCTAGCTTGTCAGCTTCGGCCCAGATCATTTTCTCCAAAGCATCATTTGGTACAGTTTGCAGGTAATTCGTTCTATCACGACTAGTTGAACCATTGGCACCAGAACCACCGATTCGGGCTGTCATTTTATCCAAACCACCCTTACCGAGGTTTTCAGACTCAAGGAATAATAAGTGTTCGAAAAGATGTGCGAAGCCAGTTCTTCCCTCTTTTTCTCTTGCCGATCCTACATGTGCAGTTAGGGAAACTGCAACGACTGGATCAGAAGGATCAATATGGAAGATTACTTCGAGTCCATTGTCGAGAACAAACTTTTCATATTCTACATTAAACTCCTTTTTAGAAGTTTCGGGGTTTTGGGCGCAACCCACCGCAAACAGCGCCAGGATGACAAATGAGAAGATTTTATTAAACATTGGGGTTTATATTTTCAGTAATTTCAATTAGCAATAATGGTTGGGTAGTAGTTGAATTAACGCATAAAGTTGGGTCAATTTGACTAGAAATAAAGCCGTCACAGCTCTTTACACTCCTATGCTAACTCTAGACTCCGAATATAAATCATACACAGCAATAAGCGCTTCAGAGCCTTTGGCATTAGGGTAAAGTTCATAATTCCCTATCTCCTCGCGCGTTTCCACATAGACAGGATTGTACTTCTCGTCATATACATTCCAGACTATCAGTAAAAAATGATAGCTGATTTTACTCGCTCTACCTTCTTCTAACCAAGATTCAAAAAGATCTTCAGTAATAGAATTAGGGTAATCAGGTCCGTCAAACATGTGGAAGTTAAGATTGTTGGTTAATTCAAAGATATAGAATAGATGGAAGACAGAAGACAGAAGACCGAGGACTGGAGGAAATTGGAATCTTCCTTCTTTGGTCTTTTGTGTCCCAACAGTTTTACCAAATTTTAATTCTTTCCTCTTCAGACTTGTAATTGATGTCTCCAGGCTGAATGTTGAAAGCGGTATAAAAAGGATCAAAATTCATCAGCGGCCCATTCACTCTCCATACTGCAGGAGAATGTGAATTGGTGTTTACGTAGGTGCGTAGAAACTCATCACGGGTTTTCACTCTCCAGATTCGTGCGATTGACAAGCAGAATCGCTGGTCAGGCGTAAACCCATCAATTTTGGTCGTGTCCTGTCCTTGTTCTGTTAATTTAAATGCCTCATAGGCAATATATAAAGCTCCGTTATCAGCAGTGTTTTCTCCAATGGTCATTGCTCCTTTTACATGCACTGAATCCAACACAGTGAAACTGTCGTAACGGTCAATCAACTGCTGGGTTTTCCCTTTAAATTTCTCATAATCTTCATCCGTCCACCAGTTTTTTACATTACCATCCTTGTCGTATTGTGCACCTTGGTCGTCGAATGCATGGGTTAACTCATGACCGATTACCATTCCTATTCCACCGTAATTGATTGCGTCATCAGCATACAAATCAAAGTAAGGATACTGAAGTATTCCAGCTGGAAACACAATTTCATTCAAAGATGGATTGTAATAGGCCGTCACAGTAGAAGGCGTAGTCCCCCACTCTAGTTTGTTAGGTGCCTTGCCGAATTTATCTAATTCATAGCGGCTTTGATCTTGGCGCAGTGCCAATACATTTTCGAAATACTTATTTCGATTTATAGTAACATTGTATTCTCTCCATTCGTCAGGATAACCTATTTTCTTGGTGATAGCATACAGCTTTTCTTTCGCCTGAGTTTTGGTACTGTCACTCATCCAATCCAGCTTATTAATTCTGCTTTCGAAAGCCTTCTGAAGGTTGTTTACCAGATCTAATACCCTTTTTTTAGCATCCTCATTGAAGTATCGCTTTACATATAATTGTCCTAAAGCAAAGCCCAACTGCCGATCTACTTTCTGTGCCATCTGCTGCTGCCGAGTCAACTGTGTAGACTGACCAGAAATGACCTTCTCATAGGCAAAGGATGCATCTTCAAAGGGCTTGCTCAGCACATCGGCAAATGAGGATAGTGTATGTGCTTTCACGTAAGTCTTCCATTCAGAAATGGGAACGGATTTCAACAGTTTATTTAGCGTAGAATAATAGGCTGGTTGGCGTACATCTACTGAATCTGCTTTCAATCCCAATTGGCTAAGGGTCTTAGACCACGCGATATTTGGTTCTTTCTGATCCAGTTCGGAAACAGCCATTTTATGGTAATTTTCCTTTACTATTCTTCGTTCTATGCGTGTCTTGTGCGATTCGGCTAGCTTTTTTTCAATAGCATACACAGCTGCTGCATCTTTCTTGGCTGTCTCAGGCTCAGTGCCAGTCAGTTGGAATAGTGTAGCGAGGTAATCCAAGTAGGCTTTCTGAATTCCTATAGTGGAGGAATCAGTTTTGAAGTAATAATCCCGATCAGGCAAACCCAACCCAGTTTGGCTAAAGTGTGCAATGTTGATACTACTGTTTTCTGCATCTGGAGAGATTCCCAACCCTAGAATTGATTGGTTATTTGACTTGATTTCTTCAGTGACAAAACTCATTAGGGAATGCACGTCAGTAATCTCCTCGATC
Organism: Algoriphagus aquimarinus; assembly: GCF_900112005.1. Classification (GTDB taxonomy): domain Bacteria; phylum Bacteroidota; class Bacteroidia; order Cytophagales; family Cyclobacteriaceae; genus Algoriphagus; species Algoriphagus aquimarinus. The sequence goes on from NZ_FOKK01000004.1 coordinate 157,669, forward strand.
TTAGCCAAAATTGGTTTGATAGGTTCAAATCCACGCTCGTTGATCGCCTCTGTGTCCATTCCAGAAGCATAGAAATCACCCACTTTTTGGTCTATACTCCCTGAAGCATGCTCACCAGCGGATACTTCCTCTAATATGTCTTGCAAAAGCATTTTTTGAGGAATGTTCAAAAATGAATAAGAACCCACGCCTGATTGATCATCTGCGATCCTGGCGGTATCATACCAAATGCCATTTACGTACATAAAGAAATTGTCGCCGGGCTTGATGGAAGTGTCTATTTGTGATACTTCTACAAAATTCCGTTCAGCTTTTAACTTATCCGGGTCATTTTGTTGGCTACAGGAGATCAAAAGAGCAAGTGAAGCGTAAAGAAGGTTTTTCATAGTCAGTGGATATTTTGCAAAAAGGTAATTGAAATTCTAATGTTCTCAAATACCATTTATATAAGCGCAATTCATCATTAATTGGCTACTGACTAATTTTTAAGTATGATTTCTGTAAATTGCTTTCATCTATTTTTACAATTCTAACGTTGATGATTTTTATGATAAATTTTTCAATTGAAACTGCTCCTTCTCAAAAAGGAAAAATTGCGATTGTGACTGGAGCAAACTCTGGTTTAGGATACGAAACTGCTCTAGCTCTCGCAAGAAAAGAAGCAACTGTTATTCTTGCTTCCAGAGATCTAAATAAGGCTAAGGATGCATTGAATAAGATCCTTATTGAAGTCCCTAAGGCAGATCTGGAAATAATCTTGATAGATCTAAATAGTTTACAATCAGTGGAAGAGTTTGCAGCTGAGTTTTCGAAGAAATATGATCGTTTGGATCTGTTGATTGAAAATGCCGGCATTATGATGCCACCCCTTACCACCACCAAAGATGGATTTGAAAGTCAATTTGGAGTGAATTATTTGGCACATTTTCATCTTACAAATCTACTTTTCCCACTTCTAAAGATTACTCCGAATGCTAGGGTCGTCACGCTGAGCAGTCTGGCTCATAAAACCGGGAAGATTTCTTTCGATAATTTAAATGCGGAAAAAGGCTACGATAAGTGGTCGGTGTATGCGCAGAGTAAATTGGCCTGTATGATGTTTGCGTACGAGCTTCAAAGACGTCTGGATTCTGCAGGCATCAATGCTATGGCACTTTCTGCTCATCCTGGCTTTTCAGCCACAAATCTGGGCGCCTTCTTACCATCCATTGCTAGCAGCTTGTTTTCTCCATTGGCTTCACTCATAGGACAGGATTCTAAGCATGGCGCACTTCCTACATTGAGAGCTGCGCTGGATCCTGCAGCAAAAGGCGGAGAATATTATGGTCCTTCCGGATTCAGAGAAGTGAAAGGTGCTCCAGTAAAAGTAAGGTCAAGCAGCAAATCTCATGACTTGGGTGTAGCTACTAAACTTTGGTCAGTTTCTGAAGAATTGACGGGTAAGAAGTTTGAGGTTTAACGTATATGGCTGTTGAGTACAATCAAAACATCTATTTTTAGAGAGTCCCTAAATAAGAAATCTCAATTTTCTAATCTCTCCTACTTCTTCAAACTCTTTAAATACGCAATACTCTTAGGAACCTGCTGGTAGTAGATAGGGCTTTCATCTTCATTGTAGAAATGCTTCACTCCAGCGTTTTTCGCAGCTCTTTCATGTTCATGAGTTTGAAGCGATCTCCGTATATAGTTAGCAAAGTAGCAGGATTAACCACAGGGAAGAATGTGATCAAAGCTCACGCACGCAGGGTTCGTTTCCTGAATGATCAGCTCGAAAAGTGTTCAATCACCATGTGGTAATGTCACAAACGGATCAGCATAACAAAATTATTCTGCAGAGAATGATTGACTTTCGTCAGACTTCATAAATGGTCTGAAATAAGCTGGAGAAAGATCTAGTGCAGGATGAGTTGTCCATGGTCGTTTTTCATTGAGAGAAAGATACTCTGCAGCCCGCCCATCGAAGTATTTGATTTCTATCCCTGGATAGGATGATCGAAGTGGATCATAGAATTTGACATAGTCACGCTGATTACGCAAATCAGACTTGATCAGATGAATCACTATTTCCCTGCTGGTGTCAGTACTTACTAGAAAATCACTTATCCACTTGATGAGTTTGCCTTGCTTCTTTCTTTTGGCGCTTTCGTAGCAAGTAACTCCAAAGGGTGGAATTGGACCATAATGCTCTACTACGGTATGTTCAGGACTTTCGAAGTCTGTAGCGCCATAGCTAGTTTCCCAGGAATTCATGGTGTTTATTGATGGCAAATTCACATTGGTAAGTGCTAAGGTATCGTACCAAAATCGTTTGGAGGAAGGTAAAAACCTATGGTTTCTCAAAGGAATTCCCCTTTCCCTAGACCAGGTGTGCATGAAGCTGAAAAGTGGATTGTTAAATGTAAGCACATCATGATGGGAAGTGAGATGATCAGGTTCCTTGCCAAATACACGTATGAATTTTTCGTACTGAGCCAAAAACTCCCCTTTTATCTGGTTGACATAATCTGCCTTTTCAAAATTTTTGTTGAATTTCCTAAAATCCAGAAACTTGCCGTCGTTGTCAACTAAAAGTCGAACTGCAGTATAGTTGGAAACAGGTTGCCCAGAAGTAATCGTAAAGTGTAGACCAATGTGTGTCGTTTCAAATAGACTTTTAGAGCAGCCATTTCTGCTATGATTCTTAAGTGTTTCCCCAAATCGCTTTAAATACTCATCGTTAGGGTCATTTGGACGATTTACCAGTACAGCGAGAGAATTAATCCATCCTTCTTTCAGGGCTATTTGCGCACCGACATCTATCTGGTCTACAATTCCTATATCATCAGCCGTGACAATGATTTTCTTGTCGAGAAGTGGGATCTCTGAACTGGCATAAACGGCCTTACTCCATACAAAACAGTGATTTGTCAATACATACCAAATATCAGAATCTAGGTATGGCTCCCCTACTATAGCATGCGATATCTCTACTTCCGTATTTGGCTTAAGCACTTTTGAAACCTTGGCATTGACGGAGGGCCAATTCTGTCGGAGATTCACATGAAGATTTACTATTCCCTTGAAAGTTTCCATCAGCCTACTACGTTTGTGTTGGTGCTTTCTGTAGATGCGGATGCTGATGCCGTATTTACGGGAATTTGAACTGAGTTACGGACTTTCATAAGCTTGTTCAACAGATCAAACCAAAATGGAGCTCCAAGGGAAATGGCAAAAGCAGTTATGAGCCAACCTAGAAAAGTCCAGAACGTGTAATCTTCCGCCTTACTGGCTCCCAAGACATCATTGTAACTACTCAGTGTAATATTCAATGAGTCTAAATACTTTCGCTGCGCATCAAAAGAACTCGTAGTTCCACCTTCTGGATTTTCAGCTAAATGAGTCTTGGCACTTTCCACAAGCAGTGTTCTCATATCCTCATTTTTACTGAGATCTGTGGTAAGTCTAATGGTATCGACATTAAATGTGCAAGCAATCGCTAGACCTATGATAAAGGTCAAAAATGTCAGTTTACGCTTATACCATCCAGCGACCCTATCCATTTGATCTTCATACCAGTTTTCCATCAAGGCCCGGAATTTAGCCTTGTCATTTGCGGCATTTTTCCAGAGCAATTTTAATTGGTATTTCGTTTCCTCCCCAAGAGAAAATCCTTCGATTTCCCATGGATGATCTTTGTTATTTCGCTCGAAATGCTCCTTTTTCAGAAACGCAAGCTCTTCCTTCAACGATTCCATAGTCAGCTTATCTGGTTCAGCAGATTGCTCTAGCGCTTTCAAATCCTCTTCTGTGCTTTTGATTCGCGAAACCAATTCACTAGAGTCGTACTCTTGAATCATACCAAGAGTAGCAGAGATGTTATCTACTTCGTCCAGGTAACTCCCTTGTTTTAGCAGGTCAAATAAAGTTCCTGCAAAGCGCTCCTTGGCGATATAAGATGGCTTAGAGTTAATTCCTTTGTGCCCAAGATATTTGATAGAAGGATGTTTGTAAAATGCCTTGGTTAGCGGGTTGTCAGTTTTGACCCAGAAGAGGTTCAAAACTGTATGATTGATTCGATTTGACTGCTGATCATCCGCAAGTAATCGGTCAATTCCTGTGATTAGATTTTTGGCTCTTGAGCTAAAAGCTGAGGTGATTGTCTCTATAATAGTCATCGCAAAGAGACTGTAGAGGAGAAAAATAAACACCAAACTGATAAAAACATCCAGTACTACAAGTCCTGTCATGGCTAATAATTAGAGTTGAAAAATTGTACAAAAAGGAATTTACTAAAAATCATTAAATGTCTGATATACTATTCATTATGATTTGTGATTCTTTCTAGCTACCAACTAACTTCCGCAATTCTATCAACAGTCTTAAATCAAAAAAGTCCTACACTTGATTTAGCCAAGTGCAGGACTTTTGTTCTGTTTCTCGTACTTCAGAAATTTTTACTTCTCAACTTCCAAAACGCGATTAGCCCAGGGAATAAAATGCTGCATATTCGGGCCATCAGTATGACCTCCATCATGTTGCCTCCAAGCTAAATCTCCATTCAGCAAATCGGTATTATAAGGGGGAATTTCCTCTTTTATATAGTCATTTGACACACCAAGATCAGTTGCACCTAGAAGTTTGTAAGTTACTCCAGCAGCGATCACAGCCATGTAACTCCCCTTTTGATCCAGCCATCTAGAATCGCCTTTTTCAGGGATACCATAACTCACAAAAACAGGTCTTGGCGCACATAGCGCAAGCATATCATGAGAATCAACTGTCAGATCACATCCATCCATTCTACCGAAGTCTGATTCTTCTGCACCGTATTTCATGTAGTTTCCCGCCATCCAGTAATTTTCTCCGCCAGTAAGGCTTTCTACGGCTTCGCCAAAAACTCTTCTATGAAGAGTAGTTCCGCCCTTTCCTGAAGAACCAATCAGTGCTGTTGCAAAGCGAGGTTCAAAGGCCATGGTAACCAAAGCGGCTTTTCCATACCGGGAAACTCCTTCGATTCCTACTTTTTTTGCATCAACCAAGGGGTCTGTTTCTAGGTAATCCAAACCTCTGGCAGCACCCCAAGCCCAAGCTCGAAGTGCACCCCAATCTTCCGGTGAACGCGGCTGCCCTTTGTTTACCAACCCAATGATTCCTCGAGTGATTCCAGCATGATTGTCAGCCTGAATACTTGCCGGCTCAATAGTCGCATATCCCCAGCCAGCCGCCAGTAGCTGCTCAGTTGAGGGAGATTCTCCAGTTGGAGCTGGAGCAAAAAAACTAGTGCCGGGCAATCTTGTTACAGGGTTATAAGCTGGATATTTATCAAAAAGCGTTTGTAGAGAAGGGTCGTTTTTGATCATCATTTCTTTGAAGGAGGAATTTAAAATCTCCATATCCTCATTATTTGGCTGTGCTGGAGCAGGAAAAGACGGACGACCAAACATCATCAAAACCGGAACGGGTCCCTTTGCATTTGCAGGCACTACGAGCATCATATTGATATCCACATTGATTAGCGGATAGGCACTATTGTCCACATGTCCGATGAGTTGCTTCGCAATCACTGGGGTTCTGGCGACAAATTCCCGATCAGTGATTTTTACTTCCCAAGTGACATTCGGGATGTTTTCAGGAAGCTTCCCATAGACTTCTGTTTCCAATGCATTCAGCAATTCTGGTCTGCGGGTTTTCCACCACATATCTTCAGTAGAGACTTTTTGTCCATTATTGGTAGTAAGAATATCAGGAAGTTCAGGGCATGGATTGGCCTTGGACTCATCGTAATTCGCTGCATTTGGAGCAGATTCGTTGCCACTTGGGCCAGGTCTAAGCACTTTTATGCCGAGCTGCTGCTGCATATTTGCATGATCCTGCTCATTGGTAAATGTGACTGGAGCGGGATATTTACTGAGATCAACTTTGGAAGTTTGCGCACTGGCTAAGCTTCCAATTCCCAGAAATAGGGAAAATAGGATTGTCTTTTTCATACTAGGTTTTAGGTTGGGTTTATTGATTTTAAACTTTAGTCAAGTCTATACCTAATTGAATAACAATTAGATGGATATATATCAAGCTTAAAATCAATCCAGATACAAAGTATCTTTTGCTTTGGTTGCAAGCAAACCGACCAACACTTTTCCAGAAGTATAAAGGTGGAAATTAACCCGTCAAATCATCGATTCTCCCCTCATAGTCAAACTGCAAATCTTCGTGCAAGCCAGAAATAAGTTTAACCGCCTTTCCCAATTGCATTTGGTAGATATTATCCAATACCTGATTTCTGTGCCTGAGAAAGCCATATTCCTTCAGCTTTTCGCAGAAAAATAAAAGCACTTCGATCTGATCTGTTTTTACCTTACTCAGTTTGAGCAGCTTGTTCATTTTGCGACGTAGCTTCTGTGCAGACTTTTTAGCATAGTAGGAATGATCACCTCTAGCAGTTTGAAAATCCAGCTCCAGCTCTTCCTGCACCATTTCTAAATACAGTGTAGGATTGTCTTTCTCGTTTAGCTTAAAAAATAAATAAGACTTGTTGTCTCTGCTGAATTTGCTCAGATCTGTGACCAGATCGATCAATTCCTTCTCATTGAGATAGCTGAGTTCTTTCTTGAGTTGAGCGAGACTTGGGATTTTCATACTGCAAGTTAAAGCATGCCTCATATTTTTGCTAGAATCCTTACCATCGAAATGAATCTTCTTGAAAATGTTGGAGAAGTTCTACTAATTAGGTCTTCTCTATTTCTATGAAAGAAATCCAAACCATCATCCAAGCGTATGAAACCTTCCAAACAGAAGGTAAAAAAGTGGCTTTAGCCACAGTAGTGCAGGTAGATGGATCCGCTTATCGAAGACCTGGCGCCAGAATGTTAGTTTCTGAAGACGGTCAATTGACTGGAGCGATTTCTGGCGGATGCTTGGAAGGTGATGCGCTGCGCAAAGCTCAAACGGTGATCTTCCAGCAGAAATCCATGCTTGTCACCTACGATACTACAGACGAGGATGATCAGAAATTCGGTGTTGGATTAGGATGTAATGGAATTATACATGTTCTCATAGAACCTATTGATTATCAAAACACTATCAATCCAATAGAGTTGCTGAAATTAGCAATTCAAGACCGTATTTCCTGTAGTTTGATCACTGTGTTTTCTGTTAAATATTCCAAGCAAGAGCAAATAGGAACCAAAGTTCTTTTGAAAGAAGCTCAAGACTTTGGAGATACGGCAAGTCTGAATAATTCACTGTGGACTCAGATTAATGATGTTGTAAAAGCAAGTGATCCTAACCAACACATCTTCCTTAGATTTGAGGAGCATGATAATATTCAGGTTTTTATAGAGTCTATCAAGCCAACAATAAGAATACTTCTTTTTGGAGCTGGAAATGACACCATACCTTTAGCTAAAATTGCTGAGATTTTGGGATTGGAAGTCATAGTCATAGACGGCAGAAAGAATCTAGCTACCGCCCAGCGTTTCCCAACTGCTAATCAACTAGTGACTGGGGCAGGTGATGAAGTGGTGAAGGAATTGAATACTGACACTCATACAGTCGCTTTGTTGATGACGCACAACTTTGACTATGAGGCTTTGGTGTTGGAAGATTTGCTTCCGCTGGAACTGCCGTACGTTGGGATTTTGGGACCAAAGAAAAAGTCTGAAAAACTAATTGATCGACTGGAGAAGAAAGGACTGGCTGTCAATCAAGCTGCTATCTACTCCCCAATGGGTTTGGATATAGGCGCCGAGGGTTCGGAAGAGATTGCTTTGTCCATTTTGGCAGAGGTGAAAGCGGTTTTAGCAAAAAAACAAGGTACCTTTCTGCGAAATAAGACAGGCCCCATACACTAAGAATGAATGAAATCGAGCATGACTAGAATCTCACCCAGAGAAATTGGTCAATCATGCGAGATTCCATATGGCCATTAAAAATTATTATAATCATATGAAAACCGGAATCATCATACTTGCAGCAGGAGAATCAACCAGACTTGGCTATCCAAAACAAATAGCGAAATACAAAGAAAATACCCTGCTTCAACTGGCAATTAATGCCGCAAATGATTCCAATGCAGACAAAAGAGTACTTGTCTTGGGAGCCAATCGTGATGAGATCAAGAAGACTTTTCCGGGAGCTAGTATCCCGAATATTCCCAATCCTTACTTCGAAACAGGCATGTCTTCCAGCATCAAAGTTGGATTGGAGTACATGCTGAAATTCGACAAGCCGGATCAGGTGATTATCATGCTTTGTGATCAGCCTTTTGTGGATGCAAAGATTCTAAATAAGCTTATTGCCACTCAAGAGAAGGAATCAAAAGGCATCGTTGCATGTAAGTATGCTAAAGTTGTTGGAGTTCCTATACTTTTCGGATCTGCTTATTTCAAAGAATTGATGGCACTTACAGGTGACGAAGGAGCCAAAAGCATTTTACTTGCTCATGAGGATGATCTAGTCACTATAGCCTTCCCAAAAGGTAAAGTGGATATTGATACTGAAGAGGATTTGAGGGATTTGAATTTGTAATGTAGTATCCCGCCAAGGCGCAAGGGCGCAGCGAATTTTATGGAGAATCTCCTGTGAAGGCTTTAATGCGCTGTTTTATTTGAATTAGAAAGTAATTCGCTAATAATAGACAATTGGAAAGTAGTTCATTCACTAATAAGCTGGAAATCGAATCTAAAACTAGATCATACTTTGATTTCAAATATCCAATTTTATACTATTTACAATTTGTTTCATACCCTGTTTTCACTATTATTTGGCTTTTTGGAATTTTTTTAGGGTTACATTTAATTGTAGAAGAAAGCAATTTCCTTACAGTATTTTGGCTTACAGGATGGCTGTTAGCTGGATTGATTAACTATTACTTGATTTGGTATTATGCGGGAAAACAAATAATATGTGCAGATAGTGAAGGCATTAGAGTCACCAAAAAATTTATGCTTTATCGCCGTTCCAAAGTCGTTAAAACGAAAAGAATCTTAACGATAGATTTTATAGAGCTTAAACCTTACAATATTTTTACTGGGAGGGATATTGAAATTAAAGAAAGATTAGGCTGGCTAGTAATTAATGGCGATTCTAATTATAGAAGCAATTCTTATTTATATCCAATTGAAGATTTAGAAGAACTGATCAAACTTTACTTATCAGTTTGTAAAACAGCTAATTAGGTCTGTGTATAATATTACCAGGTTGGTTGTTTCTTTTTTGTTTTGACCAAATTATAAACTTCGCGCCTTTGCGCCATTGCGGGAGATATTCTAATATTAATCGCCGTTGCACCGCCGCTAGAGATTATTTCCCTCTCAACTCCAACACCACTTTCTCCACCCAGTCCACAGCATCCATCACTTCCTGCTCAGTGGTATTCTTACCCAAACTAAATCGTATCGAAGCTCTTCCTAGATCGGAATCCAAACCCATCGCTTGAAGCACATGTGAAGGTTTTGGAGAAATGCTGGTGCAGGCAGAACCTGAACTCACAGCCACTTTCTGGCATACATTGCGAAGTAAATCCACTCCTTCTACTCCGCCAAAAGCAATGTTTGTGATATGAGTAAGCCTATTCTGACTTCCATTCAGAAAAGTATCTGGAAAAGATAAAAGTTTGTTTTCCAGCAAATCACGCAGCTTTTCCACACGGTCTGATTCGGTTACCATTTCAGACCTTCTCAGTTCAGCAACTTTACCGAAACCTACGATTGCCGGAACATTCAGCGTACCACTTCGGAAACCTTTCTCATGTCCACCTCCGTGAATTTGGGCAAGTGGCTTGGGCAGTGAATGATTATGTCGGATGTACAGGACTCCAATGCCTTTTGGTCCATACAGCTTGTGTGCAGAAATAGCCATTAAATGAATCCCTTTTACAGAAATTGGAATCTTACCTGCTGCCTGTACCGCATCGGTGAAAAAGATAATGTCATTTTTTTCAGCTAATTCTGCAATCTCAGCTATAGGATAGATTACGCCCGTTTCATTATTTGCCCACATCAGGCAGATCATTTTGGTATGTGGAAGGATACTTGATTTCAATAAGTTTAAATCAATATCTCCTTTATTGTCAACTGGCAAATAAGTCACCTCTGCCCCATTTTCTTCTATGGCTTTGATGCTATCCAAAACGGCTTTATGCTCAGTTTGGCAAGTGATGTAATGTTGCTTTTCTCCTTTGTAAAGATCAAAAGTCCCTTTAATAGCTAGATTAATTGCTTCAGTAGCTCCAGATGTAAAAATGATTTCCTTGGCTTGAGCACCTATCAAGTTTGCAATTTGCTCTCTTGCTTCCTCTACTGCATTTTCAGATACCCAACCATACGCATGTGATTTGCTCGCTGCATTCCCGAAGTGCTCTCCAAACCATGGAATCATCGCTTCAATCACTTCTGGAGCGCAGGGCGTGGTAGCATTGTAATCAAGATAAATAGGGTAATTCATTATTGAAATTGTAAGACGATCCTATTTTATAATTGAACGCCATTAGAAAATTTGACAATTCCCCCTTTACAAAGGAGGCAAGGTGGATTTTTACTAAGTTAGTAAGAAGATATATGGCTGTAGATAATTTAAATTCAAAAATTGAAAAGTTTACAGTTGAAAAAGTACTTAAAATTATCAACTTCAACCATGCAAGAAACCTGGACATTAACACTCCCGTCAACTGAAAAGCCAACTTCCCAAGAACTCAAACAAGTTTTGACCGAAAATGAAAAGGACTTAGGGATATTCCTCTCCTACTACTTCAAGAAGGAAGGTGCGCTCGCCGAGAAAGTGAATCTGGGTTCTGAGATTAATTTCAAAGATGAAAGCTCAGGGGATTTTGAATTAGAATTTGATTTGGTTCACTACAATGCTTGTCTGGCTATTCATGACCAAAAGCGGGATCAGATGAAAATCACCTTTGAGATAGAAAATGACAAACTGAATCTCAAAGGCCCCTACTGGCCGGAGAGAGAGATGGATGAGATATAATAAAGTAGGGGCGAAAAATCTTTCGCCCCTATCCTTGCTGAATCATTGGTTTTGGGCGAATATTGATTCGCCCCTACAGCATTTTATTTACGCTCTTTTTATCCCCAAATTCAGATCCTGAAACTCTTTCTGATCAATAAAAGGCTGGCTTCTTAATCTTCTTTCTGTTGCGCTGAAAATTGCATTGGCAATAGCTCCGCCAGTTGGTGGAAGGCAAGGTTCACCCAAACCTGTCGGATCAAAACCGCTATCTACATAGTAGGTATCTACAGCTGGCACCTCTTTCATACGTATCAAGCGATACTTATCGAAGTTAGTTTGAGTAGGAAGTCCACCTTCGAAAGTCAGGTTTCCATACATAGCATGTCCCATCCCATCGACCACTCCGCCGCGAACTTGGTGATCTGCGCCTGTTGGATTTACAACCATTCCACAGTCAGTAATGACATGAATCTTCTTTAGAGATGGAGTTCCATTTTCCATCTCAATATCAGCTACTTGTGCTACGTATGTTCTATGAGAGAAATACACAGAAAATCCCTGCTTCACATTTGGATTTTTACCCCAATTGGATTTCTCAGCAGCCATTTTAGTTACTCCAATCATACGATCAGCATCATAGCCAAGTTCCCCTCCGATCGGATTTGCTTTCGCTTTTTCAAATAGCTCTAATCTAAAATCAACAGGATCTTTTTTGGCAGCAAAAGCAACTTCATCTAGAAAGGACTGTTCGGCATAAGCCAAGAAATTGGTAATTGGTGCACGCCAGGCATTGGTAGTAATCGAAGAATCGTAATTAACATTTTCGATCAATACATTGTCCACAGCTCCAGCAGGAAAATTGTTTTCTCTAGTGCTGTTTCCGGCATTCATGCCTACACCTCGAAGTTTGTAGCCAGTCATATTACCTTCCGCATCCAAAGCCGCTTCAAATCTATACCGCACAGCTGGTCTGTAAGCTCCACCTGTCAGATCATCTTCTCTACTCCAGGTTAATTTCACAGGAGCATTCATCATTTTGGAAACATGAACTGCTTCAGACACATAATCTGCTCGAAGTCTTCTACCAAAACCTCCTCCCAAGCGGGTGATTTCTACAGTGATATTCTCAGGAGCAATTCCTGATACCTCAGCAGCTGCTCTTCTCGCGCTTTCCGGAGTCTGAGTCGGGCCAACTAATTCAACTGAATCTGCCTTGACATGAGCAAAGAAATTCATTGGCTCCATAGGAGAATGCGACAGGAATGGGCATTGGTATTCGGCAGTTACAACCTGTGCAGCGTTTTTAAAAGCTGTATTTACATTGCCATCTTCCCTTTTTACTTCTGCTTTTCCGTTTGCGAGTAAATCCTTAAAAAGCTGATCGTGATCAGCAGAGCTCTCTACTTTTCCGTCAGCTTCGTATTCTACTTTCAGAAGCTTCTTGGCTTTCATCAATGGCCAGGTAGATGTTCCAACCACTGCCACGCTATTTTCAAAAGTTACCACATCTTTAACCCCAGCTACATTTCTAGCAGCGGTGTCGTCTATAGACTTGATTTTCATTCCAAAAGGCGCTCGCTGTATCATCGCATGAAGCATTCCTTCCCGGTAAAAGTCCAACCCAAATAGTGGCTTTCCGGTAAAAATTGATCCGTTTTCTACATTCTTAACAGGCGTACCGATGATCTTAAAATCCTTTTTATCCTTTAAAGTAATTTCCTCAGGAGCGGTCAGAAGTGCTGCATCATTGGCTACTTCTCCGTAACCTATTTTCTTCCCACTGGCTTTGTGGTAAATAATACTTTCCGAAGTGCTTAACTCATCGGCAGACACTTCCCACTTCTTTGCGGCAGCTGCAACCAAAAGATACTTTGCAGTAGCTCCAGCTTTGCGAAGCCTTTCCCAAGAGTGAGGCATGGCACCTGAGCCACCGGTTAATTGACGCTCAAATTTATCTGAGTCCAAGTTTGCTTGAAGCACGCGCACTTTACTCCAATCCGCATCCAGTTCTTCGGCTACGACCATTGGAAAGGACGTTTTGATATTTTGTCCCAATTCAGGATTAGGTGAATAAATCACAATATCCCCAGAAGGTGCGATGCTCAAAAAGGCATTGAAATTCTTGGCATTTGCCAGCACCTCTTCTGTGCTGATCACTTGCATTTTTGGTGAGTCGCAACTCATCCAATTGAAGCCAATGAATAAGCCTCCTGCTGTAGTTCCTGCTATTTTCAGGAAGTCTCTTCGGTTAGTTTTTGTCAGTGTAGCCATGATTATTTGGAATTAGCAGCCATTGCAACGGCCTCTCTGATCTTATGATAAGTGCCACATCTACAGATATTTCTATTCATCGCTTCATCTATCTCTTCCATTGATGGCGCAGGATTCTTTTTGAGGAACGCTGAAGCATTCATAATCTGACCAGCTTGGCAATAGCCGCACTGGGCCACGTCTACTTCTTCCCATGCTTTTTGCACCGGATGATCACCGTCTTTGGAAAGTCCTTCTATAGTAGTGATCTCATCTTCTGTAAGACTAGCGGCTGGAGTGATGCATGAAAATATAGCCTCGCCATTTCTGTGTACTGTGCAAGCTCCGCATTGGGCAATGCCACAGGAGTATTTTGTGCCAACTAATCCGAGATGATCTCGAAGCACCCACAGTAGTGGAGTATCTTCTTCTACATCAACCGAAGTAGCCTTTCCGTTGATTTTAAGGTTTATTAGTGCCATGGTTTATTGATTAATTTTATCCGTTTAATGTAAAGAAAATCAGATAAGTATAGAAACCGATTATAAAAATTCTGAGTGATTCTGCTTAGTTTGATTCTTAGAACTATCCTAATGGAAACTATACTAGGCGAAGGAATTCAGCTCCAATTCTTTATTGCATATGTATTTCTTCCACTTTGAGCTGATATCTTTTGACTCTCTCCCTCTTACAAAATCTTATAACTTTTACTCAAAATTCCATAACACTTCCCTTGTGGAGTCTTTCTAAGTTTGTAATGTCAACCAACGACTAATCAGCTCATGGCAAATTCAACTCAAATAATACATAAGGAAACTTTCCCTATAACAGGCATGACCTGCGCGGCATGTGCCTCTAGTGTGGAAACTATTCTTTCATATACTGACGGGGTCAAATCCGCTCAAGTGAACTTCGCAAGTAGTACAGTTTTAGTAGAATATACAGATGAAATCAATCCAGAAGGCTTAAATGCGGCACTTACTGCTATTGGTTATGGACTTATCACTGATACTGAAGATGTAGAAGAAAAGGTCTCCAGTAAGCAAAAAGAGCATTATCAAGAGCTGAAAAAGGATACTATTGGAGCAGGGATTCTTACTCTTCCAATATTTATCATTGGGATGTTTTTTATGCATTGGCATCCAGGTGCATGGGTTTCCCTAATCTTAGCAATCCCAGTTCTGACTGTTTTTGGAAAGAGGTTCTTTGTAAGCGCATGGAAGCAAGCAAAAAATAAAACGGTCAATATGGATACGCTGGTAGCTTTGAGTACTGGTATCGCATTCATTTTCAGTCTATTCAATACCCTATTCCCTGAGTTTTGGATTAGCCGTGGATTTGAACCACATGTTTACTATGAAGCGGCTACGGTGATTATTACTTTCATTCTTTTCGGAAAAATGCTGGAGGAAAGTGCGAAAGCTAAAACTTCCTCTGCTCTTAAGAATCTTATGGGACTTCAGCCCAAAACATTGAAAGCAATTGTTGATGGGGTGGAGCAAGAAATACCTATTTCTGAAGTTCAAAAAGGATATGAAATCATCGTTCGCCCAGGGGAGAAAATCCCTGTGGATGGGAAAGTGATCTCGGGAAATTCTTTTGTGGATGAAAGTATGATCAGTGGTGAACCTATCGCTGTGGAGAAAACTGAAAGTGATGATGTTTTCGCCGGTACCATAAATCAAAAAGGAAGTTTTCACTTTACAGCCGAAAAGGTCGGTAGTGAAACAGTTCTTTCGCAGATTATCAAACGAGTGCAAGAGGCTCAGGGAAGTAAAGCTCCGGTTCAGAAACTGGTGGATAAGATCGCTTCAATCTTTGTCCCTACGGTTATCGGAATTTCGATTCTGACTTTCGCAATTTGGATGCTTATAGGCGGAGAAGACGCATTGTCACATGCGATATTAAACGCTGTTGCAGTGCTGGTAATCGCCTGTCCTTGTGCTTTGGGACTGGCTACTCCTACCGCAATCATGGTCGGAATTGGTAAAGGAGCTGAAAACCATATTTTGATTAAAGACGCAGAAAGCTTGGAAATCGCACATAAAGTAAACGCGATTATATTGGATAAAACAGGAACTATCACCGCTGGTAAACCTACCGTATCAAACATCAACTGGGAAAGCGAAGAGCTGAAAGTTGAGTTTGCTTCTATACTCCTTGCCATTGAATCCAAGTCAGAGCATCCTTTGGCAGATGCTGTAAGCAAAAAACTTAAGGAGGAAGGATTCACCGCTGAATCAATCACTGAGTTCCAGAGTTTGACTGGCAAAGGTGTGGAAGCTAAAAATCAGGCAGGTCAAAAATTCGTGGTGGGAAATACACGACTGATTGAGGCGAATGGAATTTCGGTTAATTCAGAGCTAAAAAACTTAGCTAAAACATGGAGCAACGATGCCAAGACAGTAGTTTTCTTTGCTAATGAAGTATCAGTTCTAGCTGTAATAGCCATTACCGATGAGATCAAACCAAGCTCAAAATCAGCCATCGAACAGCTCAAAGAAAAAGGGATTGACGTGTACATGTTAACCGGTGACAATCAGCAAACTGCTGCGGCAGTGGCTAAGCAAGTCGGTGTGACAGATTTCAAAGCGGAGGTGATGCCTTCAGACAAATCAGAATTTGTCAAAGAGCTCCAAGCTAAAGGTAAGATCGTAGCAATGGTGGGTGATGGAATCAATGATTCTGAAGCTTTGGCGCAAGCTGATGTAAGTATCGCTATGGGTCACGGATCAGATATTGCGATGGATGTGGCGAAAATGACCATCATTTCTTCTGACTTAAGCGTCATCCCGAAAGCCCTAAATTTATCCTCTCAGACTGTTCGTGGCATCAAGGAAAATCTATTCTGGGCCTTTATTTACAACCTCATTGGTATCCCAATTGCAGCAGGAGTACTTTATCCTATCAATGGATTCTTACTGGATCCTATGATTGCGGGAGCAGCAATGGCGTTTAGCTCGGTTTCTGTGGTATTAAATAGCCTTAGGCTAAAAGGAAAGCGTATTTAAACTTCAATATTCATCATTGATCATTCAGCATTCGATATTTCAAAAGAGTAAAAAGTATCTAGTATCAAGTAATAACTCATTAAACTCAATTATATAAGTCCGAGCGTCACTAATAGCTATAGGATATATAAACCACAAAGTTGATAAGGCTTCGACTTCGCTCAGCCTGACAAACCAAGCCATAAAACCAACAATTTTCCAATATTTCAATTTTACAATATTAAAATTCCTTCAAATGAAAACTCAAAAATTCAAAACCAATATCGCATGTGGCAATTGCCTTGCAAAGGTCACTCCTCTTCTAGATGCTGAGCCAAAAATTAATTCCTGGTCAGTGGACTTACAAAGTGAGGACAGAATTCTCACCGTAGAATCTGAAGAAATCACTGCTGATGAAGTGTTCAAAACTGTGTTGAAGGCTGGTTTTATCGCAAAACCAGCGTAATGCTACGGAATCCCTATAACTAGCTGAATGCAATCTAGATCCTACAATCACCGAATTTGAATAAAATGTCTCCGAAGCTTCAGTAAATTAAAACTTTATGGACTTTATTTCTTTGAGATGAAAAATGAGTTTACCACAAAAGTGATATCGCCAACAAAGTTAGGTTGTCTGGGCACGGGCAGATCAATTTTCATTTCTTAACTATGAGAACTATGAGCTTATGTGGTGGAATAATTCACCACCTAGGCACATAGAAAACATAGAAAGCAACTTAAAAATCTGCTGTTCCGAGTTACTATCATCGAAATTCAAATTCGAATAAACGACACGCCGTCTGGATTGTAATTGCAAATGATGAATGATGAATTGCGAATAATCAATTGAATTTAAATTTATAATGTACTACCTGCACCAAGTCCTTCTACCCAAAAGCCGAAGTGATCAATTTCCATATTCGATTAATTCGCTTGCGAAACTTGACACCATGACTTTCGAAAATCCGGTGACGATTTTCGTAGGAGAAAATGGTTCTGGGAAATCAACTTTACTGAAAGCCTTGGCGATTAAATTGAATTTGCCGGCTATTGGCAGCACAGATTTGGAACAAGATGACACGCTGGATGGAGTCAAATCCTATGGAGAAAGCATCATCACCAGATGGAAAGACAAAGCTTACAGAGGCTTTTTCTTTCGGGCAGAAGATTACTTCGGATTTGTGAAGCGACTTCGGAATTTGGACGACGAACTCAAAGGAGACATTGTTGATTTCGAAAAGAGACTCAGTGGAACTGGGTTGAAACTGGCCGTGGGAGCCGTACAAGGGCAGAAAGAAGCTCTTCAAAAAAAATATGGAAATCTAACTGAGGTTTCTCACGGAGAAGGTTTTCTAAAAGTATTGGAAGGCAGATTGCAGGCAGAAGGCATCTATCTAATAGATGAACCTGAAGCTGCCCTTTCTCCACAACGGCAATTGGCGCTTTTCTCCCTGATCAAAAATCTCGCTGAGAATCACAGTTGCCAGTTTATCATTGCTACCCACTCACCCATCTTAATGACTCTCCCAAACGCTACGATATTCCAGTTTGGCGATCAAATCCAGAAAGTAACATATGAGGAAACAGAGCATTTTACCATCTTAAAAAACTTCCTCAATAATCCGGAAGCGTTCTTAAGATATTTATAGATCAAAAGTTAAACCTTTTCCTCCCCAATTCTTTTCTTGACTTGCTTGTAAAGCACGTTGGCAGAATCAGAATTGGCTACCAAAGCTAGTTGGCTCAACAATAGACTAAATTCCTGTCTAAGCATTCTATCCTCTTTTCCATAATCCCAAATCGGATAAATAGTCTGTTCAAACAAAATGTCAAAACTCAATTCATTTCGATGAACCAAAAAAGGGGAACCTGCAATAGAAAAAGATGATGGAGGAAAATGCAAAGCTCTAAAGCCAAATAAATCAATCAAAGCTCTTAAGCTCAAAATAGCTGTGCCAGGATCATTGATTCCAGGACTTAAAGCTTTTAAAGCAATCTCGGAGAGCTGTCTATAGCCATATTCATAGTTTCGCTCTATAGATTCTTGCTCACTAATTATAATTCCGAGCAAAGCTTCTTCCATGTGCGAGTCGTCAAGGTTTCTGCTGCAATTCATCACTGGCTGCCCCCTCAGTACATAGGTCCCCATAGGATAAATAGATTGCATGCTACACTTATTTTCACATAGGAAATCCTTCATCTCTTTGAAATCGAATCCCTCGTATACACCAGATCTATTGGCTCTAATTATAGATTTTGAAGCAAAATCTGGTTGCTCTATTACTTCCACATTTGCCATGCAGAAATCTTTCATTCCATCGTAAGTGGATGATTTAATTCGATCTATTATGACATTGTACTTTACAGACTGAGTAATGTAATGAAGGAAATAAATGAAGATGAAAATGTCCAAAACGGTAATGATGGTCAGTAAAAAAATACTTAGGGAAGGGATTTGAAAAGATTCTTCTTGTTCTCTAATGGTACTAAACAGGAAGAAAGTGTAAATGATAGTTCCTATATAAATCCCAAGAACAATTTGCTGAAATCGATTACCTATTAATTTGTCAAGAACCCGATTACTCATCTGTGAAGCAGCCTGACTTAGCACTATCATCACCATAGAAAAACTGAATACGGTAAGCGAGATGATGCCTCCGGCTATAGCTCCCAAGATGCTTCGGGCAGTAGATGGATCTTTGATACTGAGCCAAGGAATGTCAGACTTTACTTGCTGGCCAGTTTCTGTGAGGTCAAATGAAAATATTAGCGCGGCCAATATTAAAAATCCCAAACTTATCAATCCAGGTATAAATGCAATGCTAGTCACGATAATTTGATAGCGACTAATCAGCCAAATCCTTATTTTATCCATCTAAGTAAAATTTAATTTTCCACTCAATCAAGAACTCTATTAGTACCCAGATAGTTAAGTGACGGTGTGATTTAAGCATTAATTGAGCCTAAATTTCCTGAAATTTGCAATCTGAATGTATAACTTTCCGCATTCAAAGTGCATTTCTAGACTATAAAAAATTAATGAAATCCCTCCTACTAGCCATATTAATCTTCTTTACTGGCCAAGCTATTGCTCAGCAAGCACCACTTTTACCCATCGTGAAATCAAACATCAAAGGAGTGAATATCTATGGCCAAACTGTAGACAATCAAACTCGCTGTCAGCATTGGCATTCGGATCTGGATGTGATCGCGATCAAATTCAAATGCTGTGAGAAGTATTACCCATGTTTCTCCTGCCATGAGGAAGAAGCGGATCACAAGCCTCAAGTTTGGCCAAAAGCTGAGTTTGATACCAAGGCGATTTTATGTGGAGTCTGTGGGTCAGAGTTGACAATCGCAGAATACCAGGCTAGTGGAAACGCCTGTCCAAAATGTACGGCTGCTTTCAATCCTGGCTGCAGTAAGCATTATCATTTGTATTTTGAAACTGAGGATTGAGGAATGGCAAAGTTGCTAATGATTTATACAGTATAACTTATTCAAAATGAAGCTTATAAAAATTATAACTAACTCACAAAATGAATTAAAGTAAAGCAGTTGTTGTATTACTTTTCTATATTACTCGAGATAAAAACAAACCCTTTCCCAACAATTCCGTAATTTTAACCAATTGAAAAAGCAAATTTCCATAGCGCTCGCACTTCTCTTGATGCTTTCCAGCATCGGAATGGCTAAGAGCACCCATATCTGTATGGGTTCGGAAATGATGGCAGAATTTGGTCTTGCAACCAAGCATTTGGATTGCGGAATGCAGATGCAACACAAAGATCGTTCTTCCGACACACATCATAGCATAGATCCTATTGAATGCTGTCAAAATCAATTCGAGTTGGTTCAAAATGACAGTGACCAAAATCTTAAAGTCGTACAAATCGATGCTGCTCAGCTTATTTTTATTGCAGCATTTACACAAGTATTTGTTTTCGGCATTGCCCCTGACACTACTTCGGAGCAACCTACCCCCCACACTATTCCCCCCTCGATTGAAAAGGACTTAAGTATCCTCTTCCAATCATTCTTGATTTAATACTTTCTGGTAATAGGTCTTTGGACCTCCTTTTAGCTAATGGTTATCAGCCATTCAGCCTAGTCTATTTAGTTTCTCCTTTTACCAGGATTAAATCATGCTTAATTCAATTATCAAGTATTTTCTTGAAAATAAACTCGTTACAGTCCTTCTACTGATCGCATTGATCGTAGGTGGAATAGTAACAGCTCCATTCGGATGGAAAGTCGGCGCCCTACCTTCTGACCCCGTTCCAGTGGATGCAATTCCTGATATTGGTGAAAACCAGCAGATTGTTTTCACTCAGTGGCCAGGAAGATCTCCTCAGGATATCGAGGATCAAATCTCCTACCCTCTTACTACCTATCTTTTAGGAATTCCTGGAGTGAAATCCATTCGTAGCTCCTCAATTTTCGGTTTTTCCAGTATATACATCATTTTCAATGAAGACACAGAATTCTATTGGTCTAGATCAAGAATTCTCGAAAAACTCAATTCATTGCCTTCAGGATTGCTTCCAGAAGCAGTTCAGCCTGGGCTTGGGCCCGATGCCACAGCGCTTGGACAAGTTTATTGGTACACTTTAGAAGGAAGGGATGAACAAGGAAACCCGACCGGCGGTTGGGATCTCCATGAGATCAGAACCGTTCAGGATTTCTTTGTGAAATACGGTTTAAATGCCGTGGAAGGTGTTTCTGAAGTGGCCTCAATCGGTGGTTTTGTACAGGAATACCAAGTCGATGTAAATCCCGACGCACTGAAAGCCTATAATATTCCCTTGATGAAAGTCATGGAAGCTGTAAAGCAATCCAATAGAGATGTAGGTGCCAAAACCATAGAAATCAATCAAGCAGAATATTTAGTGCGTGGCTTGGGCTACATCAAAAAGGTAGAGGACTTAGAAGAGGCCGTAGTTTCTGTTGAGCAAAATGTTCCTATCCGGATTAAAGACATTGGCGTAGTAAGTCTGGGCCCTGCCAACAGAAGAGGCCTTTTAGATAAAGACGGAGCTGAGGTAGTCGGCGGTGTAGTAGTCGCGCGCTACGGCTCTAATCCTCTTCAGGTTATCAACAATCTGAAAGAGAAAATTACAGAAATAGCTCCTGGCCTTCCTAAAAAGACCTTAGCGGATGGTCGTGTTAGCCAGTTGACCATCGTTCCATTTTACGATAGATCTACACTGATTCAGGAAACGTTGGGAACGTTGGAGGAAGCTCTTTCCTTAGAAATCCTGATCACTATTCTGGTAGTGATTGTAATGGTGTACAACCTTAGAGCATCAATTTTGATATCCAGCTTATTGCCTATAGCTATTCTCATGGTCTTTATCGCCATGCGGTTTTTTGGTGTGGATGCGAATATAGTGGCACTATCAGGTATCGCCATCGCGATCGGTACCATGGTGGATTTGGGGATTATTCTCTCTGAAAACATCATTAAGCATATAGATGAGGCACCGCCAGAGCAGAAATTAGTCACAACCATATACAAGGGATCTTCCGAAGTAGGTACAGCGATTCTAACTGCTGTGTCCACCACTATTGTAAGTTTTATTCCAGTGTTCACCATGGAAGCAGCTGAAGGTAAATTATTTGGACCTCTAGCTTATACCAAGACCTTTGCGCTTATCGCAGCGTTGATCGTTTCCTTGCTTATACTGCCAATGTTGGCTCATGTGTTCTTTGGTTTCAAAATCAAAAATCAGCGATATAAGCTTCTAGGAAATGGGTTGTTGTTAATTCTAGGAATTGCAGCATTGATTTACGGCTACACTTGGGCAGGGATAATGTTGGTATTATTTGGCCTTATTTCCTTCGCAAAATTCTATGTAGAGAAAGAGTCCCTAAAAGTCCCAAAGCGCATCCTTCCGATTTATAACCAACTGGAAATTATTCTGGCAATAGTTGGTGTGGTTTGGTTATTAGCGACGTATTGGTTACCCCTAGGGGCATCACATTCTCTTATTTCAAATGTGATTTTCGTGGCCATTTTGGTCAGTTTGATATTAGGTTCGTTCACCTTGCTGGAATACAATTACAAACGAGTATTAACCTGGTGTTTGGATCACAAAGCTATTTTCCTGACTATACCAGCAGTTTTGATTCTCTTTGGCGCTACGGTTTGGCTCGGGTTTAATACCACCTTTGGATTAATTCCCAAGACTACCAACATTGTTGGATGGGATATTCAGTCAAGCAAGCCTTGGTCTAGTCTAGCCCATACTTTTCCAGGTATGCAAAAGGAATTTATGCCTTCCTTGAATGAAGGGAGCTTCCTACTGATGCCAACTGCCATGCCTCACTCTGGCATCGCATACAACAGAAAGATCATTGGCCAATTAGATATGCTATTGACCAATATTCCTGAGGTAGATCTGACTGTCGGCAAATTGGGGCGAGCTGAATCTGCTTTGGATCCTGCGCCGATATCTATGTATGAGAACATCATCAATTACAAGTCTGAATATCTTCTCAATAAAAAAGGACATAAGCAGCGATTTAAAATTGATAAGGAGGACAGATTCATTTTCTCTACTGGTGACACGCTATCCAATCAAGAGGCAATTGCTCAAAACATACCTACGAAAGGGTTGATACCTGACGAGGACGGAATGTATTTCCGAAACTGGCGCGACCATATCAAATCTCCAAATGACATCTGGAATGAAATCATCGCCGTTACCAAAATCCCGGGAATCACATCCGCACCTAAACTTCAACCTATAGAAACTCGACTAGTCATGCTTCAAACAGGCATGAGAGCACCCATGGGAATCAAGGTTTATGGCCCTGATTTACAGACTATCGAAAACTTCGGGATTCAGTTGGAAAACATTCTAAAGCAGGTGCCATCTGTAAAAGAGGAAGCCGTTTTCGCAGATAGAATCGTAGGCAAACCTTACCTACAACTGAATATCAACCGTGAGCAGATTGCAAGGTTTGGACTAACGATCGAAAATGTTCAACAAACCATAGAAACAGCAATTGGAGGAATGAACGTCACTACTACCGTAGAGGGGCGGCAGCGATTCCCAGTTCGTGTTCGCTATCCTAGAGAATTGCGCGATGACCCGGAGAGCTTGGCTAAAATATCAGTCTCTACTCCTACTGGAGCTCAAATCCCTTTAGGTCAGCTCGTTGATTTTGAATATGTACGGGGACCGCAGGCTATCAAAAGCGAGGAGACTTTCTTGGTGGGATATGTATTGTTTGATAAACGAGATGGAAATTCTGAAGTAACTGTCGTCGAGGATGCTAAGCAGTTAATTCAAAGTAAGATCGAATCTGGAGAGCTGGATGTTCCTGCTGGAATCACCTACAAGTTTTCTGGCAGCTATGAAAACCAAGTTCGTGCTGAGAAACGCTTAAGCATCATCGTGCCAGCGGTATTGGTCATCATCTTCTTGATCCTGTATTTTCAGTTCAAATCCGTGACTACCACCTTCATGGTTTTCACCGGAATTGCAATGGCATTCTCTGGTGCATTTATCACACTTTGGTTTTATGGACAAGGTTGGTTTGCTGATTTTGATCTCTTTGGGACAAATATGAGAGACCTCTTCCAAGTCCATCAGATCAACCTAAGTGTGGCTGTTTGGGTAGGGTTTATCGCACTGTTTGGCATCGCCACTGATGACGGCGTGTTGATGGCTACCTACTTGGATCAAAGTTTCGAACGTAATAAAACGGATAACCTTAAGGGAATCCGAATGGCAATCGTGGAAGCTGGACAGCGCCGAATTAAGCCGGCAGTCATGACTTCTGCTACGACCATTATTGCGCTTCTTCCGATTCTCACTTCGTCAGGAAGAGGATCCGACATCATGATTCCTATGGCTATTCCAGCTTTTGGGGGAATGATCGTCGCGGCCATCACCTATTTTATCGTACCCGTGCTGTATTCAATTCGGGAAGAAAGAAAACTTAAAAAAAGCTGAACATGAGAACTATCGCACTTTCCTTTCTTTTGCTTTTGGGGATTAGTTTCTCTGCTGCTTCGCAAAGCTTAGAAGACTATTTTCGTATAGGCGCCGAAAACAATCCTGGCCTTCAAGCCAAATACAAGGCATTCGAAGCTGCCATGGAAAAGATACCACAAGTTGGGTCATTACAAGATCCTAACCTGACCTTTGGATATTTTGTATCACCTGTAGAAACCCGTGTAGGGCCTCAGAAAGCACGTTTTTCCTTAACTCAGATGTTTCCTTGGTTTGGCACTTTACGTGCACAAGAAGACGTAGCGTCTTTAATGGCCGAAGCAAAATATCAGGAATTTCTGGATGCTAAAAACCAGCTTTACAATCAATTGGCGGCAGTTTACTATCCTCTGCTTGAGACCCACGAGTTGATAGCCATTGAGCAGGAAAATCTGAGAATATTGGAAACCTATTATTCTCTAGCTACCTCCAAATTTGAAAATGGAAAAGGTTCGCTAGCAGATGCGCTACGAGTTGATATCATGATTCAAGCATCCAAGACGAACATTGATGTGCTTAAGATGAAAATAAAAGGAAGTAATTCATGGTTCAATTCCCTTCTTTCCAGGTCTCATGATTCCCCTGTCGAGATCTCAGAAAAGCTCGAAATATCGGCTGCTGACCGAATGATTTTACCTGATTCTATCCAAACAAATCCCTTGCTAGAGAGCGTGGAGCTTAAAATTCAAGCCAGTGAAGCCTCTGTGTTGGTTGCCCAGAAACAAGGGATGCCAAAGCTTGGAGCTGGTGTAGACTATGTCTTGGTTGGAGAGAGAAAAGATATGGACTTACCAGATAATGGGAAGAATGTCCTTATGCCTATGATTACGATGAGTCTTCCGATTTTTCGAGGGAAATACAAGGGAGCTCAAAAGGAAGCAGAACTCATGCAGGAGTCCTACCAAATGGAGAAGGCAGAGCTCAACAACAAACTCTATGGCTCTTATTACCGCTACTCTTCCGAAATCCAAATCCAAGAGAATTTAATCTCACTTTATGATAAGCAAGTTGTGACTTCAGAGCAAACGCTGGAGTTGCTTTACAATGGCTATAGCAATTCCGGAAAAGACTTCGAAGAGGTATTAAGAGTGCAGCAGCAACTGTTGGAATTCCAAAAAATGAAACTCAAAGCCATGGTAGCCTACCAGACTTCCTTGGCTCAAATAAATTATGTAACCGCTAAAACCTACTAATTATGAAAAGCAAGAGCTATGTAAAATTCGCAGCAATGATGGCAGTTTCCTTTGTCATTATGTACGCAGTTATGTTTCTGAATGCAGACTTATTCGAGCATGTCATGCTCAGTACTACCAGAACCTATATGACCATTTTGATGATTGCTCCTATGGCAATCTCCATGATGCTTTTCATGTGGGGAATGTATGAAAACAAAAAGGCCAATTACATGATCTTAGCCTCTGCGGTTATCATTTTCATCGGCACATTGACCATGCTAAGAAATCAGACCATGATCGCAGATGTACAGTGGATGAAAGCGATGATTCCGCATCATTCGTCAGCAATCATGGTAAGCCAAAAAGCGCATCTTCAAGATCCAGAGGCTCAGAAATTAGCACAGGATATCATAGAAGCTCAAAAAAAGGAAATCGCACAGATGAATGAAATGATCAAGAGACTTGAGGCAACTAGATAAACTACTATGACACTGAAATATCTTATTAAATCATTTGTATTGATACTATGGTTCTGCTCCATCACTGATAATGCATCAGCATACCAGATACCGACTGACACTTCAACCTATACTTTGTCTATCAAAAAGGATATGGTCTCCAAGTCAGGAAAGCTAGTACCTGCCATGACAGTAAATGGTGGAATTCCTGGTCCTACACTGACTTTTCAGGAAGGGGACTACGCAGTTATCTATGTTAAAAATGAAATGGACGTAGAGACTTCCGTGCATTGGCACGGCATCCTATTGCCTAACTTCTTTGATGGTGTACCATATTTAACAACCCCTCCTATTCACCCAGGAGAAACTCAGAAATATGAGTTTCCATTGATCCAATCCGGCACTTATTGGTATCATTCTCATACCATGCTACAAGAGCAAAGTGGTGTTTATGGCTCTATCGTGATTGAACCGAAGGAAAAAACTTTGGAATACGATTCCGATTTGGTCATTTTACTTTCTGACTGGACCAATCAAAAGGCCATGAATGTCCTGCGCAATCTAAAGCGAGGAAATGAGTGGTACAATATTAAAAAGGGAACTGCAACGCCGCTGAATCAAGTGATAGCACGGGGTGGATTCGGAGCTCAAATGAATTTCTGGAAGCAGAGAATGGAGGGAGCTGACATTGCAGATATCTACTACAACGCCTTTCTGAATAATGGTCAAGTGACTACCCAATACCCTGATTTCAAACCTGGGGAGAAAGTGCGTGTCCGATTTATAAATGGCGCTGCTTCTTCACAGTTCTGGTTGACTTTCGGAGGAAAAGACCCTGTGCTTGTATCTGCAGATGGATTGGACGTAGAGCCAGTCATTCACAATAAGACCTTTATCGCTATTGCCGAAACCTATGATTTCATTGTCACCATTCCTGATTCTGGAAAGATAGAAATCAGAGCCACTGCACAAGATGGTTCGGGACAAACTTCTGCTTTCCTAGGAAAAGGAGATGTTCTGGCTGCTGCAGATGTTCCTCGTCCCGACAAAATTGGGATGATGATGAAAATGGCAAAGATGGATATGAAGATGGGTGCACCAGCCATGAAGTTTAAGCCCTCTGAAGAGGAACCTAAAGAAATGATGGATAAGTGGGGAATGCAGATGGATGATACAATGAATAGGAACGACATGGATCATTCGAAGATGGAGAAGTCTGACATGGAAATGGACCATTCCAAGATGAATATGGAGGAGAAAAGCACCAGTGATTCTTCTAAGAAAGCTGCTATGCAAGGCATGGATCATTCCAAAATGAACCACAATGATCCTATGAATAAACCTATGGATATGAGTGGCAAAATGGACAAGGGAGCATCCATGGACAAAATGCCAGGTATGGATATGTTTGCCGAATACAATTACGATTACCTAAAATCACCAGAAAAAACCAGCTTCCCTGCCGATGAACCAGTAAATGAAGTTCTGCTGAATCTTACAGGAAATATGTGGCGCTACATCTGGAGTATGAATGGCGTGCCACTAGCCGAAGCGGATAAGATCACGATCGAAGGAGGAAAAGTGACCCGAATTACCTTGAACAACCTCACGATGATGCATCATCCCATGCACTTGCACGGGCATTTCTTCAGAGTAATCACCGATAAAGGAGAATATTCACCCCTCAAGCATACCGTGAATGTTCCGCCTATGCAGAAGATCACCATTGAATTTGAAGGAACAGAAGAAGGTGATTGGTTTTTCCACTGTCACGTGCTCTACCATATGATGGGTGGAATGGCACGTGTGTTCTCCTACGATACTCCACGTGATCCAAGATTGAAGGAATTCCCACTCAAGAAACTCATCAAAGAAAGCGATGAGTATTTCAACTGGGGTTCTACAGAAATCGCTTCACACATGACGGAAGTCAATCTGATGTCTTCCAACATTCGCAATCAGTTTAATCTGAATGCAGAATATGGATACAACCAGAATTTTGAGGCAGAAGTAAGTTACGAGCGATACCTCTATGATTATTTCAGAGTCTTTGCTGGGGTAAACATGGAAAATGAAATCGAAAAAAGCCTAGATGAAATCAGCACAACAGCTGTGATAGGTATTCGATTCCTCACCCCTTACCTATTCAATCTGGATGTAAGACTGGATAGCAAACTCCGACCAGAGTTTAGAATCAATCGAGAGATCATGATTTTCCCCCGTACCACCATTTTCGGAAGCTATGAGTACCAAATGGACTTTGGATTAACAAATACGCTTCCTGAATCTGGTGAAAACTCAAATTACAAAAGTGAAACAACCTGGTCAGCAGGTGCCAGTTATATTTTCTCCAGAAACTTCTCCGTCATGGGAAGCTACGATAATCGCTTTGGCGCTGGTGGTGGATTGACAGTGAGATTTTAAAATCTTTTAGATAGCTATTTAAACAAATAGAAAATGGATCATTCAAAACACAGTCATCAACAACATGAATCTCATAAAAAGGGAAAGCATGAGATGAAAGGTATGCAAGGCAATGACCACAGCATGCATCATATGCACATGATCGAGGATTTCAAAAAGCGATTCTGGATTTCTCTAGTGATCACCTTGCCGATAGTCGTGCTGGCTCCAATGATCCAGGAGCTTGTTGGCTATGAATTTAGGTTCGAGGGTGACCGATACCTGCAATTTGCGCTCTCCTCTTTGGTTTTCTTTTACGGAGGTTGGCCTTTCTTAAAAGGCATGGTGGATGAACTGAAGAACAAGAAACCAGGAATGATGACCCTGATTGCCTTGGCCATTTCGGTAGCCTATTTCTATAGCTCCGCAGTGGTATTTGGCTTAGGAGGAAAAATATTCTTTTGGGAGCTCGTCAGTTTAATAGACATCATGCTGCTGGGTCACTGGATAGAAATGAAATCCGTCATGGGTGCATCGAATGCCTTGCAGGAATTGGCCAAGATGATGCCCTCGGAAGCTAGGAGAATTAAGGAAAATGGAGAGTCAGAAGATGTTCCTATTTCGGAGTTGAAATCTGGAGACACTATTCTGGTGAGACCTGGCGAGAAAATCCCTGCTGACGGACAAGTACTTGAAGGAAGCAGTCATGTAAATGAATCCATGCTCACAGGTGAATCTAAGCCTGTATCCAAACAAAAAGACGATCAGGTAATTGGTGGTTCGGTGAACGACAACGGAGCCCTCAAAATCAAAGTCAAACATACCGGTGAAGATTCCTATTTATCCAAAGTAATTGGGTTAGTGACCGAGGCACAGAAAACCAAGTCAAAAACTCAGGATTTAGCTAATAAAGCTGCGGGATGGCTGTTTTACATCGCTTTGGCAGCAGGGATTATCACCTTGGTCGTTTGGTTGAGTTTGGGCAAAGACTTCAATTATGCGCTAGAGCGTATGGTCACGGTCATGATCATATCCTGTCCTCACGCATTAGGTTTGGCAGTGCCGCTAGTTGTCGCAATTTCCACCTCCGTATCGGCCAAGCATGGGTTATTGATTCGTAACAGAACAGCTTTCGAAAATTCTAGAAAACTGACCACCATCATATTTGATAAGACTGGAACCTTGACTAAGGGGGAATTTGGAGTGACTCGATTTAAAAGCGTAGATGGGGAAATGGACGATCAGAAAATGCTTGCCATAGCAGCTTCACTTGAGAATAGTTCCGAACATCCTATCGCCGCCGGGATAGTTAGAAAGTCCAAAGAGTTAGATCTTAAACTTGAGGAGCCAGATAATTTCCAGAACATCACAGGAATGGGCATAACAGCTAATCTGGCAGGAAAGGAAATTAGCATTTTGAGCCCAGGAGGATTAAAACAAAAAGGCATTGAGCAACCTGAAGGAGCTTTTAAAACAAAAGATGAAACAATAGTCTTTGTTCTTTCAGATGAAAAACTAATAGGTTTCATCGCGTTGGCGGATGAGATCCGTGAGGAATCCAAAGAGGCAATAGAGACACTTAAAAAGCAGGGTATAAAAATACTTATGGCGACAGGAGACAATGAAATAGTCGCTAAAGCAGTAAGTGAAACACTCGGGCTAGACGGTTACTATGCTGAAGTAATGCCGGAAGACAAGCAGAAGATTATCAAAGATTTGCAAGCAAAAGGTGAATTCGTGGCAATGACCGGAGATGGTGTTAACGATGCTCCAGCTTTGGCACAGGCAGATGTGGGAATTGCAGTGGGTTCAGGAACAGACGTTGCCGCCGAAACTGCCGATATCATTTTGGTCAATAGCAATCCAAAAGATATTGCCAATCTGATTCTTTTCGGTGCGGCTACTTACAAGAAAATGATGCAGAATATCTGGTGGGCAGCAGGCTACAATATCGTGGCCGTTCCACTGGCAGCGGGTGTATTAGCCGGCGCGGGAATCATCCTAAGTCCTGCCATCGGTGCAGCTCTGATGAGCTTAAGTACAGTGATCGTGGCGTTAAACGCACAGTTATTAAAAAGACAAATTAAATCATAAATGAAAAATTTACTCAATAACAAATTTGTCCTGATAGCCCTCACTTTGGTGGTCGGACTGGCTTTAGGTTGGCTGATCAAGCCTTCTTCGGCACCAAAAATGGAAACTGATGAACATGAACACATAGAGTCTATAGCGGGAATCCCTATTACTTATACCTGTTCTATGCACCCTCAGATTCGGCAGAATGAGCCTGGAGATTGCCCTATCTGCGGAATGGATCTGATTCCTTTGGATAATGATAATTCAGATGCTGACCCTATGGCGTTGACCATGTCCCCTACTGCAATGCAGTTGGCCGGAGTTCAATCACTAGTAGTAGGAAATGCGGATGCTAATAAGTCCATCCGCTTGAATGGCAAAATCCAGGCAGATGAACGTCAGAATTACACACAATCTGCTCATATTCCTGGCAGGATAGAGAATTTGTCAGTCAATTTTACTGGGGAATATGTCAAAAAAGGTCAGGTGTTGGGACAAATCTACTCGCCGGAATTGGCTACAGCTCAAGAGGAGCTTTTTCAAGCACAAAAGATCAAAGACACACAGCCTGCGCTTTTCAATGCAGCTAAAGAAAAGCTCAAAAACTGGAAGCTGACTGATTCTCAGATCTCACAAATTCTTACTACAGGAAAAGTGACTGAGCAACTACCAATTTTAGCTAATGTATCTGGCTACGTGACTGAGAAAATGGTCAATCTGGGCGATTATGTAAATCGTGGAGAACCTATCTATCAGATCGCTGATCTCAGCAAAGTCTGGGTACTATTTGATGTCTATGAATCAGAATTACAATGGATTAAGAAAGGTGATCAGATTGAATTTACTGTACAGTCACTTCCTGGAGAGACTTTCACAGGAAAACTAAGCTACATAGACCCAATGATCAACCCTCAGACTAGAGTTGCAAAAGCAAGGCTGGAAGTGAGCAATTCAAATCTGAAGTTCAAACCTGAGATGTTTGTTTCTGGAAAGGTGGAAAGCAAAGGATCATCTAAAGACAACAGTATAGTGGTTCCAAAAACCGCGGTGATGTGGACAGGAACGAGATCTGTGGTTTATGTAAAAAACGTTACAGATCAAGCAGTCTCTTTCAAACTTCGAGATGTTACCCTTGGTGCCGCTTTGGGTTCGGAATACGTCATTACTGCCGGGCTAGAATCCGGTGAAGAAATAGCGGTAAATGGCACATTCAGTATTGATGCGGCAGCTCAACTAGCGGGAAAACCAAGCATGATGTCTCCTGACGGAGGAGCCGCTATGACCGGGCATAATCATGGAGGCACATCTGAAGTAAAAATGCAAACTACAAGTCAGACCACGGGAGGTTCTGTGGTAGTATCTACCCAAGCTAAAAATGAGTTGAAACCAGTTTTTGACAACTATTTCAAGCTAAAAAATGCCTTGACCAAGGACGACTTGGCTAGCGCCAAATCAACGGCAGCGACTATGCTTGCTTCGGTGGAAAAAGTAAATATGTCTGAGTTCAAAGGCGATGCCCACATGGAATGGATGAAATACGAAACAAAAATCAAAGCTGTTCTAGGTAAAATTAAGTCTCAAAAAGACCTGGCTGAAATTCGAAAATCATTCCTTCTTATCTCTGATGAAATGCTTGGCATGGCTGAGAATTTCAAGCCTTTGTCCTCCAAAATATATGTGCAGCATTGTCCTATGGCCGATAATAACCGTGGTGCAGATTGGTTGAGTTTGGAGGAAAAAATAGTGAATCCATACTTTGGAGAAGCTATGCTTACCTGCGGAGAAGTGACTAAAACAATACAAAATTAATAAAGAACAAAACACCCAAACTTATGAAAATCAAAATCTTAGCACTTGCCCTTGTTGCGGTGGCAGCCTGCAATCCAAAAGAAAAGGAAAACCATGACATGGATCATATGGAACAAGAAATGGAAGCAGAATCTCATGAAATGCATGAAGAGAAGCCTGCGGAAGCACCTAAAAGCCCTAGAACCACAGCTATGGCCATAACAGGTGGGAACCATATTCATATTGATTACAGCTCTCCTAGCGCAAGAAGTAGACAGATTTTCGGTGGTCTTGTGGCCTATGATGAAGTTTGGGTAACTGGTGCACACAAGGCTACTACTATCAAATTTGATCAAGATGTCCTCATAGATGGAAAAGAATTAAAATCTGGGAAATACGGATTATTCACTATCCCAGGAAAAGATGAATGGACAGTGATACTAAATCAGGATTGGGACATGCATTTGGCGGACGATTACAAGGATGCAAATGATATTATACGGATCAAGGTTAAACCTGAAACTTTGAACGAAACTGCAGAAGCTTTAACTTTCGATGTGAAAGAAAAAGATGCCAAAACAACCACTATAGCTATGTCATGGGACAAAACGAAGATATCCTTTGACGTAGTGAATGCTAACTAATCAGGAAGAATAATCAATAGTATGCCCGTAAAATCCATCGTTTTTTGGGCGTATTTATAGGGATCCAATTTATATTCAGTACGGTGTCCGGATTCTATTTTAGCTAGACAGATATGAATGAAATCCAAGGGAATCATATCCGCATGGAACATATGACTGGATTCACCTTATTCTTTATTACAAGACAGAAAAAAGAAATACAAAAAAATAAAATAATCACAATGAAAAATCTAAGAACACCATTTGCCCTTTCCCTAGTAATTGCTCTTTCAGTTGCTTGCTCCAGTAAATCAACGGAAGACCACTCTCAAATGGATGGTGCAGATACCCATGAAATGCACGAAGTTGCTGAAAGCGAAGAAGTAGCAGTTCCAACTATTGCAGTTGCTTTCAAAGAAGAATCTACAACACAAATTTTCAATGCATATTTGGCTTTGAAAGATGCTTTGGTCGCTACTGACGGAGAAAAAGTAAGTGCTGAGGCTAAGAAGTTAAAAGCACTTTTGACTGACGATGCATTTACTTCCATCAAAGCAGATGTAGAGAAAATTGCAGATAGCACCGACCCTAAAGTTCAGCGTGATTCATTCGATAATCTTTCAGATCAAATGATAATACTGGCAAAAACCAGTGAGTTGACTACTGGCAACTTGTTCCTTCAGCATTGCCCGATGGCAAATGGTAATAAAGGAGCAAATTGGTTGAGTTTGTCAGAAGAAATCAGAAACCCCTATTTCGGTGATAAAATGCTGAAATGTGGTTCGGTAACAGAGAAGATTTGATTTAGATAAAAAATAAGGGGCAAAAGATTTTTCGCCCCTTATTTTTGTAAAACCCTTTTCATAATGCCAAAATCGTAGGCTCAACCTTCGAAAGGAACATAATTTCCTTTGTTCTCTTTATGCCTTTTGTGGTAGATTATTTTTAAACCACAAAAAGAACAAAGGACATAAAGATCAATATGAGAATTAGCCGTCCAAGAAGATTTTTTCATGTTTTTCTATGGGTCTATATGGTAAAAAAAAATAAGCCACATAGATACATAGCTCACATAGATTAATTAAAAGCAAGTCAGCACTCAATAGTGGATATAATATCTTTGTTCTCTTTATGCCTTTTGTGGTAGATTATTTTTAAACCACAAAAGGAACAAAGGACATAAAACTCAAAATGAGAATTAGCCGTCCAAGAAGATTTTCTCTA
>NZ_FOKK01000004.1:191967-391369 GCF_900112005.1 Algoriphagus aquimarinus
ATGAGAATTAGCCGTCCAAGAAGATTTTCTCTATGTTTTTCTAAGTGTCTATGTGGTTAATAAAGGTGAACCACATAGACACATAGCTCTCATAGTTTATAAAAGGAACTAATCACTAACAGTAAACCTCACTCCCAAGAACCCTCTGATGCCCTGATTAGGAGCATACACATAGGTTGGATCAAAAGTTAATGCATTCGGGTTACTTGGCGTTGGAATCACTGTTCCATTTGGAGAAAACTCAACTCCTTTGTCAAAAGGATCAAAAGATCTAGCTATGGAATTTGCCGCAGGCGTGAAATTCAGGAGATTTTTTACTCCTCCATATACTTCCCACTTTTCACCCAGCTTCTTTGTCAACTGTATATTTTGAATGCTGTACCAAGGTGAGTAAGCAGGTCTGTCATCCAATGGACCCAACAAAGGTAAACGCATCGGACTATATACATTCCCGGTATAATCGACTGTCAAACCAAATAGGAAGATGTCATAACCAACCGACCAAACACCTGAAAAGCGCTCCGTAAGCAACTGACGGGTTTTGATTCCCTCCTCTTCTATACTCACATCCATGAGTGTGCCTCCTGCAGTCACGGTCAGACCATTAGGCCAGGCAGCATCAATATTTAGAGATACTCCTTTCGAAACTGCCGAACCATCCAAATTGGAATAAATGATCTGATTTGGGTTCGTCTCATAGTCTGGGATAATTCTGTTGGTGAAATAGGTGTAAAATGCAGATCCATCTAAGCCTATAAATGTCCCCTTATCCGTGTAGATTTTCTTCACCAGATTAGCATTCATATTCCAACTTTGCTCTGGCTTCAACTCTTCCGTAAAGACAACCTCTCTCGCTCCAGTAAGTGCAGCATGATCTTCGGTAAATACATTTGCTACACGAAAACCATTTCCTGCCGAAAGCCTAAAAACCGTGTGCTTGTCTGCTGAAGAAAGTTTATAATTCACACGCGGTGAAAAAATGGAACCATGGATTGAGTTATAGTCATATCGAACACCAAGAAGCAAACTCTGACTTTCAGTCAATTTGATTTCATCTTGCAGAAAAACTCCGGGTAAATGAATAACTGAAGGTGCATTTTCGTCAGATATTATGTCGGAAGTAGCCGAAGTATTATCATCGTAAAATGTATAGCGAT
Source organism: Algoriphagus aquimarinus (assembly GCF_900112005.1). Classification (GTDB taxonomy): domain Bacteria; phylum Bacteroidota; class Bacteroidia; order Cytophagales; family Cyclobacteriaceae; genus Algoriphagus; species Algoriphagus aquimarinus. The sequence continues at coordinate 193,125 of NZ_FOKK01000004.1, forward strand.
AAGCTGATCCAAGCAATAGATTATGTTTCTGAACAGTTTTAGCCCAGGTCAACTGACCGAAACCAATGTATTGATCAGCTTTATAAATCGTAGTACCGTAAACTGAATTTTGATTGTGCCCATTTACAGAAAACTGAAAATTCATGTTTTCAGTAGTTGGTAGCTGCCAAGTACCAAATGTCTCCCATCTGCTGGTATAAATGCTTTCACCATATACTTCATCACCGCCTCTATTGGCACTCGTCCAGTTCATTTCACCGCCCCAGCGATCTTCATAGACGTACCTTCCCGCCATAGTGAAAAACCTATTTTCTGGGCGCAAAACATTGATTTTTTGGAAAAAGGAAATGCGTTTAGAAAGTGTCACATCTGTAAATCCATCTCCATTATTGTCTATAGGATTGTCGTAATAAAAGGCGTTTAAGCCTGTCAGAGACTGAATGTTTTGACCCCAATTGGATCGCAGACCCAGATCCAGATTCATTTCTCCCCAGCCGGTCGAGAAGAAGTCAGTAGATACCAAGGGAGCTGACTCAGGCTTTTTGGTTATCACATTGATCAAACCTCCAACGGCCTCCGATCCATATAGCGTAGATGCTGGACCTTTCACCACTTCCACTCTATCGATCAAAGACTGCGGAATTCCAGTCAAACCATATACGGTAGCCAAACCACTCACTATCGGCATTCCATCTATCAGAACCATGGTATAAGGCCCTTCCAAACCATTGATATGAATATCTCCTGTGTTGCAGACATTGCAATTGATCTGAGGACGAACACCATTTACATTTTGCAGAGATTCAAAGATGGAAGGTGTGGGATTTGCCCGAAAGAAATTAGCTGAATAAACTTCCACAGGAACAGGACTATCTAATTTGGACACTTCCTGCATCGTTCCGCTCACAACAACCTCATCCAAGCCACCATCCATTTCTTCCAATTCGAAGATCAAGTCTTCCTGCGTTTGGGGAATAGTCACTTTTACTTGGGAGGATTTGAAACCTACCATGGATGCTTGAACTGTAAATGTTCCTACAGTAGAAATCTCTATAGAAAAAGCTCCATTTTGATCAGTAACGGCTCCCTTAGCTAAACCTTTCACATAGACATTTGCATATTCTACGGCATCTCCCTCATGCAAAACTCTGCCTTTTAGGGCATAATTTTGTCCAAGAACATCAGGGGAGAAAAGTAAAAAGCAAACTAATATGATGTATTGATATCTCATAGACTGGTAGTTAATTCGAAATTAGATACGACAAATCTACATTGTTAGATCAGTCTAACAAAATTGTTTTCAAATTAATTTTATCATATTTGAATACTAAAGCAATAGATCATGGCATCACAAACAGAGGAGAATTACCTGAAATCACTTTTTAACCTAGCTAATGAGAAAGACGAGGTCAATATCTCAGAGCTAGCTTCTCAGATGCAAGTGAGCATGCCGACTGTAAATAGTATGGTGAAGACACTCCAAAAAAATGGTTGGCTGATCTACGAAAAGTATAAGCCTGTTACACTTACTCCGGCAGGTAAAAAAGACGCTGCACTAGTCATTCGTAAGCATAGACTAACTGAGATGTTTCTGGTAAATAAAATGGGATTTGGCTGGGAGGAAGTGCATGAGATAGCTGAGCAGGTAGAGCATATTCACGCGCCTAAATTCTTTGAGCGCATGGATGAGATGATGGGATTTCCTACCATCGACCCACACGGATCTCCTATTCCAGACAAGCTAGGACGCATTCAAGAGATCAATTACCTCAGTCTTACTGAATGCAAAGCAGGTCAGCTGGTTAAGCTTGCAGGGCTCACCAACTCATCCACTGAGTTTCTGGAATTTCTCAATGGCCGAAATCTAAGTCTAGGCACTGAATTGAGAATACTGTCTAAAGAAGCTTACGACCACAGTATCGTAGTCAGCTACTCAAACCACACAAGTGAAACACTGTCCGAAAAAGTATGTGAGAAGCTCCTGGTGAAGGTGATGTAAGGAGGATAATCGCCTCTACTTGGCTTCCGCCAATTTCTCTTTCAATTTCTTATAGCTTCCTTCATATTCCCAATAAACCATTCTACCAAAGGCATAGGTAGTCAGGATGAACTTCTCGCTGACAGATTGGACACGCTCAATTGCAATAAGCTTCTTGGCCGCTTTTTCAACGACTACTTCTTCAATGATTTCTTTGTTGTTCGCATCGAATCCATGAAGAATTTGATGATTACCAACTACGATTTCGATATAGCCCTTAGGCTCTGATTTGGATGAATTTCCCATGATTTATAAAAAGTAATTTTACCTGCTTATTCTGCTTCTATCGCGGTTATTAAGTGAGTAGGAAAAATACTACTTAAGATTTTGATTTAAGTACTTACTAGAGGAAATCGTGGCTATAATTAATTGAATCTACGACGGACAAGTTTTTTGTTTTCTTTTCCTTGGTCAAATAATTGTTACATTTTGCAGGAATCAATTTTTAAAAGATGATCATAGACGTACATACCCACATCAATAATTACCATGAAGAGCGAGTAGTTTCACTGGAAGACTGCCTGAATAAATTGACTGAGACCATGGAAGAGAATCATGTGGATTACTCACTCGTGCTTACTTCATACAAAGTCAATGAACACAGGCCAAGTACAAAAAAGGTTGTTGAAGCGATAGCAAACAGGAAAAACCTAGGTGTAGTAGCAGGAATAAGCTACCTGAATTACAATCATCATGACTTGCGGGAGATTGCCGAATATCTTGAGGCTGGCCTTATCAAAGGACTAAAGCTCTACCCAGGTTACGAACCTTTTTATCCAAGTGATGCACGAATGAAGGTTGTGTATGATATGGCAATAGAGTATGATGTGCCGGTTATGTTTCACTCAGGAGACACCTATGCGCCCACAGGTAGGGTAAAATATTCCCATCCTATTCACCATGATGACCTGGCAGTGGACTATCCCGATTTGAAAATTGTGATTTGTCATGTTGGTAATCCTTGGATCAAAGACTGTATGGAAGTCACCTACAAAAACAAGAACGTTCACGCGGATTTTTCAGGATTGGTACTGGGAGATTTCTCAGAGAAATTTGAACGCTGGATGAAAAATGAATTGGAGCAGATGATCACCTATGCTGGCAATCCAAAGTACCTACTTTACGGAACTGACTGGCCTATTTCTTCGATGAAGTCCTACCTGAACTTCATGAAAAACTTAGAGCTTCCTGAGGAAAAGAAAGAAATGATCCTTTGGAAAAATGCGGCAGAATTGTTCAAACTCGATGTGAATAGTTTTAAGTAGAAGTTCAACATTCTTAGTTTGTATTCAGATTTCATCAAATAGTATTTTCCTTCAATCTGAATACAAAGTTTAGTCAAATGTCACCAGACGTTCCTACGGAACGAGAATAGGGTACGGTTAATTTAACTACAAACCAAACGTTCCTACGGAACGTAGTTGACAGCTTCTGGAAATAAACCGAGAAGAATAGAGTTATACAGTTACAGGTAATTAAAACGCAATCCAGGATCTGGAAATATGTCCCCTCGGGACATCTCGTCTTTAGCAATCCGTCTAAATTTCTATATCAGCGTTCCATCGGAACGCATGGTGAACCCACATTTCATCATTCGAATTGATTTCAACTTAGCTCAACTTGATACTAGCGTTCTCTGCGTTATCCTCTGCGTACTCTTCGGTTAAAATCAAAAAACCACCTGCCGATCGCTCAGCAGGTGGTTTTTTATGAAATCAAACTCGTAATTAACGAACTACTTTTTTGTAATCTGTCACCAAGTGCTTGATGAAAAACTCCATCATTCTATCTCTGTTCAAAGCCGTGTGACCTCCATCAGGTGCAAGCTGCACTTCGATGCTCTTGCCAGCGTCTTGGAATGCTTTGATTAGCATCAATGAATTGGAAGGGTGTACGTTGTTATCAGCAGTACCGAAGAAGACCAATAATTCTCCTTGAAGTTGATCCGCTTTGTTCATCAAGCTGAATCTATTATAACCTGCTTCGTTATTTTCAAGCGTGCTCATAAAGCGCTCAGTATAGATGTTATCATACAATCTCCAGTCAGTCACAGAAGAATTGGCTACAGCCGCGTGAACAAGCTCTGGGAATCTTAGCAACATAGAAGCTGCAGTAGTTCCTCCATAAGAAGTTCCGTACACTCCTACTCTATCCTTATCGAAATAAGGTCTGTCATGAAGTGACTTGATGCCTTCGGCAAAATCATCCATTTCTACCAAACCTAGGTTTCCATATAACTGATCAAGCAATTTCTTGCCACGACCTTTCACATTTCTACCGTCAATATTCAACACTAGGAAACCGTATTCAGTCAAAGCATCTGGAGTAGAGAAATTCTCTCTGAATGCGTTAGTTGCTGGTCCACCGTAATTACTTAGGATCACTGGGTATTTTTTGCTTGGGTCAAAATCAGATGGGAAATGAATCATACCATGCAATTCTGTTACTCCGTCTTTCGAAGTAAAAGTGAATACCTCAACTTTTTTCAAGCCCAATTCCTCGAACTTACTCATGTCACTTTTCGCCAATTCAGCTACCACTTTTCCTTTGGCATCTACCAAATTAGTGAATGGAGCCACATCGTGCGTTTGTGCGATGTCAACGAAGTGTTTTCCATCAGGAGCAATAGTCACTGAGTGATTGAAAGCAGGGTCAGTCAAACGAGTGTCTTTTGAACCGTCCATTTGAACCCTGTGAAGCTGCATCATCATGTGGTTTTCACCACTACGAGCCATGTAATAAAGTGTCTTGTTAGCCTCATCTACCTTCACGATATTGGACACTTCGAAAGGATGAGAAGTAATTGCATTGACAAGTGTTCCGTCAAAGTTGTACAGGTAGTAATTGTTGAAACCAGATCTTTCAGAAGCCCAGATGAAGTGCTTGCCATCAGCCAACACATTCATTTCTGGAGAGTTCTCCACGAAACTTGGAAGCCACTCTTCACGGATTACAGTTCTGCTCTTGCCAGTTTCTGGGTTGGCAGCACGAAGCTCAAGGATATTCTGACGTCTATTGGTACTGTGGAAAAGCAATTCTTTACCATCAGGAGTCCAAGACATATCATAGATGTAAGTACCCAAATCACCGTCACTATAAGGCTTTCCATCTCTGATATCAAGTTCGGTCATCTTTTTGGTAGCCACATCATAGACCAACAGATCTACAGGAAGATTTGGCTCGCCTACTTTAGGATAAGCTTCCACTTCAAGAGAATCATACAATTCCAATTGATCCAAAAGCACATAGTATTTCTTCACGTCTTTCTCTACAAATCTGTAGAAAGCGACTTTACTACCATCTGGAGACCACCACATCGCAGTGTTTTGGCTTAATTCCTCACCATATACCCAAGTTGCGATTCCGTATTTCACTTGGTTTTCCTCGTTACCATCTGTAGTGATAGCGACTACATTGCTGCCGTCAGCATTGCTGAGGTACATGTTGCGATCCTTGGTGAAGGCCTTGTATTTTCCGTCAGGAGATTCAGCAGAGTCAAACTGACGCCCACGTACTGGACGATTGAAGGCTCTACGCTCAGGTCTTGGGACATCACCAGCTTCTGTAACCTTCTTGGTTTTTACAGAAAAAGACTGAAGTTTTCCATTCTCAACATAGGTGAAAGATTTACCATCTTCGGCCCAGTTTACATTAAGGCTGCCTGGTTTTACAGCGGATCTAAGCTGAGGAGCTATTTTTTGGTATTGCTCATAGCCCGGCATGCTTTTCAGCTTGTCCTGAGCTTGCGAAACAGAAATGGTAGTGGCTAAAGCCGCTGCCATCGTAAGGAAGAACTTATTCTTCATATAATATTCGGGTTAAGTTTATTCGAGTTGCGATGATACTATTTTTAGCTGTAAAAAGCAGGTAGAAATACATGATAGGTTAGGAATAAGCTGATAAGTACCAGTCATTCCTAACCTTATGTGATCAGCTGAAGTACTAGTGATTTCAAATAATCCATAAAATTGGCGTGGTATTTCCATAATGACCTTAAAAAATGAAAGCCCATAGCTAATTGCTACAGGCTTTCATTTGAAAATATCAACTCATTCTAAACTTACTTGCTCTTTTTATCCGCTGGAAGTCCTGGGTTTTCCTCCAACTCCTTCAGCGTCCAGTATTCTTTTCGGTCTTTGTATGCATCTCTGACATAACCAACTGTCACGCGCCATACCGTACCGCCATCATTCAAATGTCCTCTGATATAACTTAGCACATTCGCGATTTCTGTATCATCGTATTGAGCCGCAGGAGCCATCGGGCCATTATATTCTTTTCCGTCAACTGGGCCAGTCAAGCCATTCATGAGGATTTTGATTGTGGTCACAGGATCTCCAGTCACACGCGGTGAACCAACAAGCGATGGAGCCAATTGATCAATTCCTTTACCATCTGGTCCATGACAGGCGGAGCAAAAATCTTTAAATATTACATAGCCAGCAACGATCTGGGAGCCGCCATTCATCATTTTGTACTTATCCTTTAACATCTGAATCTCTGAGAAAGAAGGATTAAGATTTTCGGCTGTGGTCGCTGCCAGCAATTCGTTATTGGGATTATTAGTCTGAATATGAGTCACCATTTCGTTGGTAGCTTCCGTCTGAATTCTTGATGAAAGAACTACTTGCTGCAAAACTTCAGCATCTTTATCCGATTCCATACTTATCAGCGCTGCGATCATCTCGGGATCATTCACTTTGAGATATCGCTCACTTATCCTCACTGCCGCAGCACGTACCCTAGGGTCAGCATCCTTCATGGCTATTTTTACCAGTTCCTTACTTTCCGCATGCAAACCTTCTAGTGTCCAAAGTGCATGTACACGCTCCAGCCCGTAATCAATATCATCATTGAAAAGTTTTCTGAAGAACCCTTCATTATCCTTTACAATTGACTCAAGTTCATTCACTACGGACAAATCTTTTTTCAGAATGATCAACTTCTGAGCATTCATTCTCCACCAACCATTTGGATGAGATAGATACTGTATCAGCTCACCGGCTGATTTATCCAGTAGTTGGGGCTTCGGGCCAGGAGTCATTTCCTCATGGTAAACACGGTAGATTCTTCCTCTTTGGAAAAATTTATCATATCCATACTCATCTACCACATCTCTCAAATAGCTACCCTTTCCAGTCCAATTCCCTTCCTGAATAATTCCCCTATACATATCTGCGATATACAAACTGCCATCAGGCCCTGTACTTGTAAAAACTGGACGGAAAAGTGGATCTGTCGAGGCGATAAACTCAGCTTTTTCATACGGGTTTTCTAAGATGATCTTGCCATCAACGTGCTTCACCTTTGCTCTTCTGATCAATCGACCAACTGGCTCCGGAATAAAAAGATCTCCATAAGCACCAGGCATTTTATCACCTAAGTATACTTCCTGCCCTGAAACAGCTGTGAAGGTATTCAAGGTATTATCTGCTTCTCTCACTCTATTTAATCCTCCTTGCACATCTATATTACCTACTATAGGCCAAGGCTCCATGAAACTCTCGTCCCAATGATCTTTCAAAGTCAGCTGGCCATATGATGGATTCTGCTGAAAGCCTAAAGCTGGAATCTCTCCACCTGCTCTAGAGAAATACAATCTTCCCACCTCATCTTGAGTCAATCCATACTGTCCAGGCATAGGCTCAGGAAGCGTATCACGGATCAATCGATCATCCTCAAATCTATATCGGAAAGGGTCATTGGACACATACAGCCAGTTATCAATTCCCCAAACCATATTTGCGTCCTGATGCTCTAGGTTACGATTGTCACGATCTGGATCTTCCAGTATAAGTATTTTCTCATCTGCCACGCCGTCATTATCTGTATCGCGGTAGCTGTAGATATTTCTGTCGTAAGTCACTCCTACGATCACTCGGTCATCTAGAGGAAGGATAATTCTGGGCAGAACCAAACTATCTATAAAAACCGAACTCTTGTCCATCACTCCATCTCCGTCTGTATCGTCCAAAAGCATCACTCGGCTCCATGGCTCATTCTCATCTGTGGCATCGGCATCCTGCATGTAGGTATTCATTTGGGCTACGTACATCCTTCCATTGCCATCCCAAGCGAGCGCTATAGGTTCTGACACCATTGGCTCGTTGGCGACTAACTCAATTTTAAACCCATCAGGTAGATGAATTTTACTGAGCGATTCTTCTGGAGAAAGTGCTACTAATTCGGGGGTGGGATCAATATCAGGTTTTTGATAGATCTCATCCTTATAAATTTTCTCTTCTTTCTGACAGGACGAGAAAAGAATCAATACTAAGAAAATTAGTAAAAGGTGCTTCATTGGGTTATTAGGTTTGATTAAATATAGAGGTGAAAGCAAAGGGTTTGAAAGTTTGACCCTGCCTTTCTTACAAAGGACAAGGAATCAGTTTACAATAAATCAAAATTTAATGGAATGTGTATCCTTAGCTATACTAAAACTCGCGCTGGCAATTTGCCATTCGACCAAATTTGATTTCCCTACTCATAAAATCTCCATATATTGGATTTGTAAAGTAGCAACCCCAACAATAACCTAATTTATGGAATACAGAAAGTTAGGAAACACTGGAATGGACCTGTCTATTCTAGGTTTTGGAGCGTCGCCTATGGGGGATGTATTCAATGTTTCTGACGAAAAAGACGGTTACCGAGCTGTAGCCTATGCAATCGATCATGGCGTAAATTTTTTCGATGTTTCTCCCTTTTATGGTCTTACCCTGGCGGAAAAGCGACTGGGAAATGCACTGGAAGGAAAGCGGGACAAGGTGATTTTAGCTACAAAATGTGGGCGCTATGACCTAAAGGAATTTGATTTTTCTGAAAAGCGTATTCTTAAAAGCGTAGATGAATCTCTTTCCCGGCTCAAAACAGATTACGTCGATCTCCTTCAGCTTCATGACATAGAGTTTGTGGACAAAGAGCAAATCCTAAATGAAGCTTGGCCAACACTGGTAAAACTTAAAGAGTCAGGAAAAGCCCGATTTATAGGAATTACTGGTTTGCCAGTGAATTACTTAGCAGAAATCACTCGAAATATAGATGTAGACACAGTCCTGTCTTGGGCGCATTACAATCTACTGGAAGATGAAATCAACCGGGAACTTGTACCACTTTCTAAAGAAAAGGGCTTCGGTTTGATGAATGCTGCTCCTTTGATGCAACGTATACTTTCGGATGCTCCATTGCCGGAATGGCATAGATCTCCACAAGCGATGAAGGATATGCAATCTCAGCTACTTAGCCTTTGTGCTAAATATGGCGTGAAGCTCAGCGATGTGGCCATTCGCTATGCTTTGGATCATCCTGATATTACTACTACCATCGTGGGAATGTGTGATCTTGCTACCATCACTCAAAATGTAAGCGTGCTTGATTTCCGTATTCCTGATGGACTCTTAGAAGAAATCGAAGCACTCGTCGCTCCCGTCAAAAACCAAATGTGGTTTGAAGGGAAAGCGGAGAATAATATTTAAGCTGGGAGACGGAAGTGACCTTCATCGCAAACTACTTAGAAGTAATGTGATCTGTTTGTAAGTGGTAAGAAGTAAAAGGTGTCAAGACAAATCAGGTATGGTCACCATTCCTTCGGTCTTCGGTCTTCGGTCTCCCGTCTTCCTGCCTGTCAATCAAATAATAGAAGGTTAATATTATAATATAAGTCAAATACAAAAACCTATTAAAACCAAACCTAATGAAAGCACTAGTACTCACAGATATCGGTAAAACAGAACTTCGAGAAGTTGAAAAACCAACGCCTAAATCCGGAGAAGTTCTCCTTAAAGTCGGCATGGTTGGCTTTTGTGGTGGTGATCTAAATTCTTATCGAGGTCTTTTTCCACTCCAAGAATATCCAAATATCCTCGGACATGAAGTTGGAGGAACTATCGAGGAACTCGGAACTGATATTCCTGAGAACATCAAAGTCGGAATGAAAGTGACGGTTTACCCCTATTTAAATTGTGGGAAATGCATCGCGTGCCGCAAAGGTGCCCGAAATGCCTGTAAGGAAAATAAGACCATGGGCGTTCGTCGTCCTGGTGCCATGTGCAGATACATCGCCTTGCCTTGGCAAGATGTGTTTCCTTCTGAGAAATTATCCCTTCGAGAATTAGCTTTGGCAGAGCCACTGACGGTTGGTTTTCACTCTGTGAATCGCGCAAAGGTGACAGCTCAGGATCGCGTGGCAGTAATCGGCTGTGGAATCGTAGGATTGGGAGCTGTAGCATCCGCCGTGAATAAAGGTGCGGAAGTGATAGCTATTGATTTGGACGACGCCAAGCTAGCTATAGCAAAGAAAATCGGAGTGAAACACACCATCAATCCTAAGAAGGTAGATCTACACCAAACCCTTCAGGAAATGACTACCAATGATGGTCCAGACGTAATCATAGAAGCAGTTGGAAGTCCTATCACTTACCGACAAGCTGTAGAGGAAGTAGCATTTACCGGCCGAGTTGTCTGCATAGGCTATGCAAAAGCGCCTGTGGAATTCAACACTTCCCTCTTTGTCCAAAAGGAAATTGAGATTCTTGGTTCTAGAAATTGCACCACCGAATTCCCTGAGGTAATCGAATACTTAGAGCAAGGAAAATTCCCTGTGGATGAAGTAATCAGCAAGGTAGTAACCATCGATGAGTCAGAAAAAGCACTTGAAGATTGGGCTGAGAGCCAAGAGGGAATAATTAAAATAATGATTGATTTTGATAAATAAGAAAATGATAAAATCCTGCGTAACAATCGCTCTAGTACCTCAAATCAAATCTGGACCTTGGATATTCTGGGAGGATCTAGAAGCTGGAATGGCGAAAGCTTCCAAGCTTGGATTTGATGCAATTGAGCTTTTCACAGCTTCTGCTGATGCAATTGAAGTTCCTAGATTAAAGGACCTTCTAGATCAATACAAGCTGGAACTCGCAGCTGTGGGAACAGGAGCTGGTAAGGTAATTCACGGATTAACACTTACTGACCCTGATTCAGAAGTCAGAAAAAAAGCCATTTCCTTTATCTCAGACATGATTGACTTCGGAGCAGCTTTTGGTGCACCGGCGATTATAGGTTCTATGCAGGGAAATGTACTACCCGGAAATGACAGGGAAGAAACCATGTCTTGGCTGGCAGAAGGATTGAATCAATTGGGAAAGCATGCTGAATCAAAAGGTGTGACATTGATCTACGAACCTCTAAATCGCTACGAAACTAACTTGCTTAATACCATTGAAGCTGGATCAAACTTTATGGATTCTTTGGAAACCAAGTCGGTAAAACTTCTGGCTGATCTTTTTCACATGAACATCGAAGAAGGGAATTTGGAAGAAAGTATTCTGAATTGGGGAAAAAGTATCGGACACGTTCACTTTGCGGATAGTAATAGACGTCCAATGGGTTTTGGACATACCTCCATGAAGGAAATAGCATCAGCGCTGAAAACTATTGGATATGCTGGTTATGCTTCAGCGGAAGCTTTCCCCTACCCTAATCCTGATGCAGCTGCTGAGCAGACTATTGAGGAGTTTAGGAAATGGTTTAAATGATTTGAGATTTGAGATTTGAGATTTCTAAACCTCCATCATTAAATATCCAGTAGCCTTCGTTGCAAATCCCCCTTGCCCCCTTTTACAAACTTTTCTATGCCAAATAAAATATGTAGTCCAAGGGGGAGTTGCCTCAATCTTGATTTTGGAACCAATCTCCAATCTACTTTCTCTTATCTCCTTTCTCTTTTCTCTAATCTCTTTAATTAAAAAAATGAAACGTTTCGCACTTACACTTGACCTCATTGACGATGAGGAATCCATCAAAGAATACGAGCAGCATCACGCTGCAGGAGCTGCTTGGCCTGAGGTGACTCAGCATGATATAGATGCTGGTATTCTTAATATTGAGATCTTCCGCACGGGTAATCGCATGTTTATGCTTTTGGAAACTGTGGATGAATTCGACTTCGATGTCAAAGCAAAATTCGATGCTGCAAATCCTAAAATCGCAGAATGGGAAGCTTTTATGTGGAAATATCAGAAACCAATTCCTTGGGCTAAGCCTGGAGAAAAGTGGGTCTTGATGAATAGAATCTTCAAGTCAGGAGAGTAATTAACACTTATTGACTTCTACTTTTCTCTTAAAATGTTCAATTTTCAGCTTCCCAAACTTTTACTCTTATGAAACTCAAGTTCTTTCTCTTTATCTGCCTTCTTTTTGCAAGTGCTTCATTTTCTTTCGGGCAGGCTATGATTTCCCCGCCAAAAGGCTATTCTCATGATATTGGAAATATGGTTTCTATGATGGAAAATCTCCGCATTAGAATCACAATGAGCGTGCAGGGCTTGAATCAGGAACAAACAGATTTCTTGTTGGATGATAAAGCAAATAGAATTGGTGCAATGATTATGCACTTAGCTGCAACGGAGGTTTATTACCAAGCATACACATTTGAGGATCGCGAAATGAATGAGGAGGAAAAAGCAAAATGGGCTGTTGCGCTTAGTTTGGGAGACGAAGCTAGGGAGGAATTCCAAGGGAAACCTATCAGCGAATATCTCGAAGCTTGGAATAAGGTAAGATCGAAAACTCAAGAATTATTGAAAGAAAAGGATGATAAGTGGTTTGAGAAGAAAACTAAAAGCGGACAGATGAACAACCATTTCGCTTGGTTCCATGTGATGGAGCATCAGGCAAATCACATGGGACAAATCAACATGCTAAAAAGTAGATTGCCAGAATAAGCACTTCCTACTTCACCGTCATTTCAAAGGTCTTTTCAAAGGCCAAACCGTCTTTAGTCAATCCCTCAACTCTCAGGTTCACACGCTTGAGAACTTGAGGGATTTTTACTTTAAAAGTGTAAAGTCCTTTATCACTTTCCCCATTTGCGTCCCAAAACAGAGTTGGTTTCATCTCCACTGGCTCATCATCTTCCATCTTGGTTGAGAAAGGTATATCTCGCGAAAAACCACGGATTTTGAATTGCTGAAATTCCGCTGGATCAAAAGCTGTTTCTTTCGTTGGATCAATACGTTTACCCTTTTTGGTAGTAATCATAATCACCCCGCCAATTCCTGCCATTCCAAAAGTCGTTGAATTGAAGGTGTAAACCTTGATTGATTCCAACTCAGCAGGTATAAAGGAACTCATTAGTACTCCAAAAGTTTCATTATTTAAAAAGGGATATTGAGCACCATCTACTATCACCAAGGGATTAGAGGTTTTGAAACCATAGTTATAATTTCCGATCTTCCCTCCTCCTTTGAGTCCTAAATACCCTGCCAGAGCTTCTGGAGAAATCGTCGCCAATTTATCCTCACCAATCTCCCTATCAGGCGTTCCGTAACCGTAGTTTCGATCTTCCATCGTTTCTATCTTTTCATCTTCTTTCACAAATTCCTCCAGCAAAACATAGTCTCCAGATATATCAAATCTCAATTCATCATTAGATCTTGGGTAGGTCTCATAATTGATTTTAGGAAAAGAAGCTTTGAAAAAAGGCTTGGTCTTTTCATTTACCATAACCGATCCATAATGCCTTTGCTTTGAATCCATAGCGGCAATTGAAATCGTCGCCGTATCCGTGAAATACAATCCTGTAGCTCGGAAGTAGCCCGAGGAATCTGTCTCCACTATTCCATAGTCAGCTAAATCATCCCTGACAATTGTGATGGGATTTATGATCGGATCCCGCTTATTCCATTTTGTGAACTGCCCATCAATTGTAATCCCATACTCTATTTGATGATCGCCTAGGGTAAGGTTTACAGGAGTCTGCTTTTCATCCAGCCAGTCCATTGCATTTATCAGTGTCTTCTGAGTTGAGACGGTGGATACCAAATCAGCATCGGTCAGCGATACTACAAACCCCGCATCTGTCAACTCTTCCGTTTCGTCCAAAAACGATAAGCTGAATTCCATTTCTTTGAAAGAATCACTGAAAAATACAGAGTCGGTCAAATTGATCGTCAGATCTCCAAACAGGTCTGGATTTGTAATAGCTACCGCCTTGATATTTTCTTCTTTTTTCAAAACTGGAAGTGGCAGGAGAAAAATATCCTGTTCCGGAAAATTACGCATCCATTCCGTATAAGACCTCAGAAAATAGTCCCCAGACTTAAGCTCTTTTGGCAGTATAAAAGCTCCAGATATTTTCCCTTCTTTTATCGGAAATGCATCAGTTTGGATGATTTCAGAATCTTTATTCATCAAGTCCAGATAGAGTACCCGGCTGAGTGTATCAGACATTATCTTGTTTTGATAGAGCATTTGCCCTCCTAGCCAAACCGTTTCCCCAGGATAGTAATAGGGCTTATTGGTGCTGAAATAAGGTTTTTCCCGAAGATTATTCCAGCGCTGATATTCCAGTTGACTAATATCGACTTCTGCGAGGTATTTCTCAAAGCTTTCTGAAGGCACATAGTCATGTGGTAAAAATCGCCCCATCCGCTGCCTGCCCATGTAACCCGACAAAACCACCTGTGAAGGGACTACAGGAATCCCATTTCTATCAATGTCGAAATACCCAAGAGGAGCCGAAATCCAACTGACGGGATAATAGACATCGGAGTAATAATCGTTTCTCCAACGTTTTCCTCTGAAGTGAATTTCTGTATCATTCGGCCAATAAACTCTGTAATTACCGTTTTTGAGCGGCATTCTGAGAATAGAATCTGGATTGACTCGCTTGATGGATTTGTCGATTTCTTCAATATAGACATTGGTTCTTTTTCGAAGCATATCTGAAGGCAACAGCTGAAAGATCTCGAAATTTTCATTAGCTGATTTAGCGAGCAAAATTGCCTTTAGCAGGTGACGAATAGAGCCAACATAGCTTGTTTCCTGATTGGCTTTAGTGATGGCCAACTTCGTAGAGTCGCTTATGTCTTTCGGATCAAAAAACACAAATCCAACATAACTGGAGCGGTTATTATAAAAACGATAATCCTTCAAATAGTAAGTTACATCATAGCCCAAGGCATCGTTTACCAACTGCAAAGGCTCCTGTGCTGTAGCATGAACGTAGTTCGGCCCACTCTCTTTTACCGTTTCAAAATCCAAAACCCAAGGGTTTTTTATCTCAAGTTGTGAAGCAAATGGATCATCGGGGACTGCCAAAAACACATCTTTAAAACGACGCAAGTCCCGCTCCCATTTCTTATCCCGACGAGTCTTCAACTCTACTTCAGTCAAGATAGACTCCAGAGGATCCAACTTAAAATCCACCTTATTGGTAGCCGAAAGGCTAAATGATTTGGTCTCAGTTTTATACCCTACAAAGGAAGCCACGAGTTCTATGTTTCTAGGAAGATTTCCGGTAATCAAATACTTCCCATTCACATCCGTGGTGCTACCTATGGTGGTGTTATTGACAAAGACATTTGCGAAGGGCATGGCTTCACCCGTTTTAGCATTTTTTACTGTTCCTGAGATGGTCTGTGCATTTAGCGAAAAATCAACTGAAATCAACACCAGCAAAAAGTACAGTAATCTAGCTGCGTATGAGTTCATTAGGTTGAAATTGGGTTGGCTTACTAAGATAGAAGTTTTGGTGAAAAAAATGAATAAGCGTATCCTAGGTTTGCATGAATAATTTTGGTTTCATTTTAGGTATTAGAATACTATTCGTGACACGAACAGGGGCGAAAAATCCTTATACCAGATCATAGTATACAAAAACCCTTATGTTGAAATCCTCTTGTTTTGGCGAACCAGAAATTCTCGATTTACTGCATTTCGGCCAAAACTCAAAACGGTAAAAATTTCTATAACCCCAGGTTAAAACCTGAGGCTACAAAAATATCGCTCCTCTGGAGCTATTCATGAAACTTCCTTTGCGCTTTTCTCTGCGGCTTTGCGGTAAAAAAATCAAAAAAAAACCACTCTGATTAAGGAGCGGTTTCAAGTTTTAGTATCCGAGCGTCTTTAGCATACTCTCTTCTGTCTGATCGTCTGCAAAGAGTCGATGGCTAATATTTCCATCTTCATCTTTCTCGATCAACACATGTTTTGGAGCAGGAATCAAGCAATGCTGAATTCCTCCATATCCTCCAAGTGATTCCTGATAAGCTCCAGTATGGAAAAAGCCCAAGTATTGAACTTTCTTCTCAGGCTTCGGAAGGTATATGTTGAACTGGTGAGCTTCTGAATTGTAGTAATCCATGCTATCACAAGTCAATCCACCTAGGTTGATGTTATGATATCCCTCATCCCAATTGTTTACCGCAAGCATGATATACTTCTGATTTAATCCCCAGCTATCAGGAAGTTGAGTAATGAATGACCCATCAATGATGTACCAAAGTTCTTTGTCATTCTGAAGCTTTTCTTCCAACACAGAATAAAGCACCGCTCCACTCTCTCCTACTGTATAGCTTCCAAATTCCGTGAAAATATTAGGCTCGTCCGTATTGTTTTTGCCGCACATCCATTTGATGTTTTTCACGATTTGCTCAGCCATATACTGGTAGTCATAGTCGAAAAACACATTCGTCTTGATAGGCCAACCGCCACCAATATCCATAGTATCAAGCGATGGAGCAATCTTCTTCAGATCTACATATTTCTGTATAAATCGAGTCAATTCAGACCAGTAATAGGCCGTATCTCTGATGCCTGAGTTGATAAAGAAATGCAGCATTTTCAAGCTTACATTTGGATTATCCTTGATTTTATCTTCGTAAAGCGAGATAATATCATTGTATCTCACACCTAGTCTAGAAGTGTAAAAACCAAACTTTGGCTCCTCATCCGCTGCAATTCTGATCCCAACCTGGAAAGGCACTTTCACATGCTCCAAGTAATAATCGATCTCCGTCAGATTATCAAGAATTGGCACACAGTTTACAAAACCGTCATTAAGCAATTCTGAGATATATTGTTTGTACAATTCTCGCTTGAAACCGTTGCAGATGATAAACGTGTCTTTGGTTATTTTTCCTTGAGCATAAAGGCTTCTCACCAAAGGAATATCGAAAGTCGATGAAGTCTCAATATGAATATCATTTTTCAGCGCTTCATTCAGTACAAAGTTGAAGTGCGATGACTTAGTACAATAGCAATACGTGTAATTGCCCTTGTAGTCATGCTGCTCCATCGCATTCTTGAAATACGTCTTGGCGTTCTGAATACTCTCAGAGATTTTAGGCAAATAAGAAAGCTTAAGGGGAGTACCATAGGTCTCTATGATCTCCATCATATTCACTCCATTGAAGTGCAATTCATTGTTTTCTACTTTAAATTCTTTGGTAGGAAAATCAAATGTTTGCTCAATCAGATCTTTATAAGTATTCATTAGCAAGAGTAATTGGTGTTAAAGCCCTGCAAAAATTGCTTTTTCTAAGTTGAATTCAAATGAAAAAAGGGACAAATCCCTTCGGACTGTCCCAATATTAGTTAATCGTACTGATTTCTTAATTAATCAATCAATCCATCATGGCATTCTGAAGCAAGAATTGCTCTGAATTAAAATGGTTTCGGTTAGTTATTACCTCTTTAAGTACTTTTTTGAATTTTACTTCTTTTTGTAGAAGTAAAATCAATTCTGAAAAGAAACTAGATACTTCTCTTTGATTGGCTACTGGATAATAGAAATAGGCTGTCTTTTCAGCCGAAGAAAATCTCAAATTCAAACTTTTAGGTTTCCCCGCTTCACTCAATCCCCTGAAAAGTGGGTAAAGTGCCTCACAATTCTCCTCAAACTTGCACATTCCCTGCATCACCAAGCCAGATTTTTGATTGAAAATCTTTACGATTTCCTGCTGATTCACTGAAACTTTAGAGAAGCCATTGGCTAAACTAATCACCTGATCTGTCGATGAAGGATTTGTCTGAAGTAATGCGCTCATATTTGTGAGGTTTAGGTTGTAATAACGAATCAAAGGTAGAAGAGTTTTATTCACAAACCTATATTCCCTATAATATTTATAGGGAATATAAGACTTAAAAACCAGTTTTGGCTCATAAGTATTTGACTGATAGACTTAAAGATTAATATTAATAAGTTGATCTAGTGCCTTATTCAAATCCAAATCATTCTTTGCGAAGCAAAATCGAAGAATTTTATGATCTTTCTTATCTGAGAAAAATACTGAAATAGGAATACTCGCCACTCCTATTTCCTTGGTCAATCGTACTGCTAAATCATAATCTGATTCCTGAGAAAGATGTGCGTACGACACCATTTGGAAGAAACTCCCCTGAGCAGGAATGAATTCAAAAGGAGTTGCCTTCAGTCCAGCACAAAAAAGATCTCTCTTTTTCTGATAAAAATCTGGAAGAGTCAAATACCGTGACGGCTCAGCTAAATAATCAGCCAAAGCATATTGTAAAGGTGTGGCTGTGCTAAAAGTCAAAAATTGATGAATCTTCCTAAATTCCTCCGTGAGTTTGGGTGGTGCTAAACAATAGCCAATCTTCCAACCCGTAACATGAAAAGTCTTACCGAAAGAGCCACAGACAAAAGTTCTTTCCCTCAACATTGGATGAGTCAAAAGCGATAGATGTGTTCGTCCATCAAAAGTGATATGCTCATACACTTCATCACTTACAAGCAATATATCCCTGTCCTGAATCAAGTCAGCTAGCGTATCGAGATCTTTGTGAGTCCATACATAGCCACTAGGATTATGAGGTGTATTGACCATAATCAATCTTGTTTTATCCGTAATGGCAGCCTTTACTTTTTCCCAGTTTACAGAAAAGTCAGGCATCTCAAGTGGAACGAATACTGGAATACCACCATTCAACTCTACAGCTGGCGCATAAGAATCGTAAGCAGGGTCAAATAGAATAACTTCATCACCCTTCTTCACAACGGCTGTAACAGCTGCGTAAAGAGCCTCCGTAGCTCCAGAAACAACAGTTATTTCACTTTCTGAATCTAAGTCAACACCATGAACCAACTTAGTTTTTTCAGCAATTCGTTCTCTTAATATGGGGATTCCACTCATTGGAGCGTATTGATTATACCCAGCTTTCATGTATTTACTTACCAATTCTAGCAATTCTGGGTCGCAGTCAAACCCTGGAAATCCCTGTGAGAGATTAATAGCCCCACAATCAGATGCGAGTTTGGACATCACTGTGAAAATAGTAGTCCCTACATGAGGAAGTTTAGATGAAATAGGCATAGTTCAAAACTATAGATTTTGAGGTAAGAATCTCATATCTGCACTAGAATTGAGGCTGGAATAATTATCATTTCCCGCAGATTTTCGCGGATTTGATAAGCTAGATGAATGATTTGCTGGTTCTCTAACATCCGCCTTAATTCGCGTGTTTTTTCAGCGCATATCTGCGGGATTTTTTTTAATTGAGTTAAAGTAAGTCGAAGCAATTTTGAAAATTGAACTTTGATCCTAGTCAATTGAACTTTGAGTATTGATCATTTAAAGGCATTTTTAACTACTTTTGCCTCGCTTTACCCAACCCAATATAACTTTAAACTCTATCCCACATGCGTGATATTAAACTAGTAGAAGTACGATCTGAGTTAGCTGCAGGCACCCGGGGAGCAAGTATGGGCATTGATGCATTGAAGATTGCAAGCTTAGACAAGAAGTCAGATTTCTTCACTCAGTTTGATCCTATCAACGTTCAGGACGCAAACAGTTTTCTCTGGAAAGGGAATAATTTCCCACACGCCAAGTACATAGATGGCGTTTATCAGGTACTCAAAAACGTCTATACTACCATAGAATCACTACGAATGGAGAAGAAATTCCCAATTGTGCTAGCTGGCGATCATAGTACAGCCGCTGGAACTATCATGGGAATCAAAGCTGCAGATCCTGATAAGCGTTTAGGCGTTATTTGGATCGATGCTCATGCGGATTTGCATACTCCTTATACTACTCCTTCGGGAAATATGCATGGAATGCCCTTGGCGATGGTGTCGCAACTTGACAATATAGATTGCCAGGTAAATGAACCAACTGAGGATACAATCGCGATATGGAAAAAGATAAAAACCATTGGTGGTGACTTCCCAAAAATTCTCCCAGGTGATATTGTATTTATCACAGTGCGTGATACAGAAGATCCGGAGGATCATTTGATCAAAAATTACGGTATCAAAAATTTCAGCACTCAGGAGGTTCGTACAAAAGGAATTGATCAAATCGCTTCTGAAGCTCTGGAAACACTGAAAGATTGCGATCAAATCTACATTTCATTTGATGTGGACAGCTTGGATAGCTCCATTTCTGTGGGAACTGGTACTCCGGTTCCTGATGGCTTGACCGTTCAGGAAGCGATAGAATTAAACGTCAAACTCATTCAAGATAAGCGAGTGTGTTGTTGGGAAATCGTAGAAGTGAATCCAACGCTCGACTCAGAGAACTTAATGGCGGAGAATGCTTTTGAAGTCCTCGAAGCGACTGTTAAAAGCTTGGTGGATAATTTTTAAGTTATTTTATCACAGAGGTTTCGCAGAGAGCGCGGAGTTTTGCGCAGAGAAAACTGAGAAAAAAAACAATTATGATTGACAAAGATCTCATACTCGAAAATGAACTTGCCTCAAGAGTGATTGGTATAGCAATAGATGTCCATAGTCAATTAGGGCCTGGACTTTTGGAGAATGCATATAAGCAAGGTTTAGCATTCAAGCTCAAAAATGAAGGTCTTTCCATCGAAGTATAAAAGAGTATGCCACTGATTATGGATGGAGTCGAGTTAGAAAATGGTTACTGCATTGATATTTTAGTGGAAAGAAAGCTAGTTTTGGAGCTGAAAGCTGAAGAGAGAACTACAGATATTCATTTTGCACACACTCAATTACCTCAAACTTGGAAATTTCAAATCAGGGCTCTTAATTAATTTCAATGTTCCTAGATTAAAGCCTGGGATTAGAAGAGTAATAAATACTAAATAATTACACTTAATAAATTCACAGCGGCCTCTGTGTTCCTCTCAGTGCCCGCTGTGGTTAATTAATATGGACATACAAGAAACAATCAACCAAGGCATTCAGCTTGCCTTTCAGAACATATTCAATCACGATCTACCTTTGGATCAGATTAGCCTCGCTCCCACGCGAAAGGAATTTGAGGGTACTTACACCTTCGTGGTCTTTCCATACCTCAAAGTATCTAAAGCAACTCCTGAAGCTACCGCCAATCTGATCGGCGAATACCTAAAGGATAATGTGGCTGAAGTAGCAGGCTTCAATGTGGTAAAAGGTTTCCTGAACCTGGAATTGAATAACATGATTTGGGTGGATGTTTTCCAGAAGCTTTTTGCTAACGAAAATGTAGGTCAACTTCCTGCAAACGGCCAGAAAGTGATGGTGGAATATTCTTCACCGAATACTAACAAACCATTGCACTTAGGACACCTTAGAAATAACTTTCTGGGTTTCTCAGTAGCAAATATACTGGAAGCAAATGGCTACGAGGTCATCAAAGCTAATTTGGTAAACGACCGCGGAATACATATTTGTAAGTCCATGGTGGCTTATCAGCATTTTGGCAATGAGGAAACTCCTGAATCTTCTGGACTGAAAGGAGATCATTTGGCAGGTAAATACTACGTGATATTTGACCAGAAATACAAAGAGCAAATTGCTGAACTGAAGGATCAAGGTCAATCTGAAGATGAAGCGAAAAAGAACGCTCCCCTCTTCCTAGAGGCTCAGGATATGCTTCGCAAATGGGAAGCAAATGACGAGGAGGTAGTTTCGCTTTGGAAGCTGATGAACACATGGGTTTATGCTGGGTTTGAAAAGACCTACGAGCGTATGGGGGTTACCTTTGACAAGTATTATTATGAGTCTGACACATACCTCTTAGGTAAAGACATAGTAGCTGAAGGCTTGGAAAAAGGAGTCTTTTTCAAGAAAGACAATGGCTCAGTTTGGGTGGACTTGACTGCTGAAGGGCTGGATGAAAAGCTAGTTCTTCGTGGGGATGGCACCTCAGTTTACATCACCCAAGACATGGGGACTGCTGATTTAAAGTACGATGATTTCGGGATCAGCAAGTCAGTATATGTAGTTGGAAATGAGCAAGATTACCACTTTGATGTTTTGTTTAAGATCATGCGAAAACTAGGCAGACCTTATGGAGATGGCTTGTCTCATCTTTCTTATGGAATGGTTGATTTGCCTACAGGCAAAATGAAGTCGCGTGAGGGAACTGTAGTAGATGCAGATGACTTGATGCAAGAGATGGTGGATACCGCTGCTCAGCATACGAAAGAGTTGGGAAAAATCGATGGCTTCAATGAGGCGCAAGCAACTGAGCTTTACGAAACTCTTGGAATGGGAGCTTTGAAATACTTCCTATTGAAAGTAGATCCTAAAAAACGCATGCTTTTCAATCCTCAGGAATCCATAGAATTCCAAGGAAACACGGGTCCTTTTATCCAATATTCTCACGCAAGGATAGCTTCTATTTTACGTAAGGCAGATCAAATCGGAGTTGACTATAAGCATACTGATTTCTCTACTCTAGCTCATATTGAAGAATCAGAATCTAGTTTGATTTATCTACTCAATGACTTTGAGAAAAGAATCTCCCAAGCTGGATTGGATTATTCCCCTGCTATTTTAGCACAATACCTTTTCGATTTGGCGAAGGAATACAATAGATTCTATGCGGATCTTCCTATATTTCTGGAAAATGACCCAACAATTCTCGCTTTCCGAGTAGCGATTTCGTCTCATACTGCCAAAACCCTAAAGAAAGGAATGCAACTATTAGGAATCGCTGTACCTGAACGAATGTAATATCTAAGATGCTTTTGGTGTCAATTCCTGGTATGATTAGTACCTATATATAATTTTCACAATTAAAGCCGGCCTGAGACAATTAGGTTCGGATTAGGCTATATGACTTCTAAAAATAAAAGAATAAAAAATCTAGTATTTCTTGGATGCCTCCTTTTGCTAGTCAGTGCTTATGCTATCAGTAAAACGCATTCCCGAGTAGTTAAAACGGAATCTATATCTGAAAACACCATGGAAAAATCATTTTTTGATTTCAAAATGAAAGACCTCAATGGAAAGGAAGTTGACTTCAGTACCTTCAAAGGCAAAAAGATCATAATAGTGAATGTAGCTTCCAAATGTGGGTACACGCCTCAGTATGAAGCCTTGCAAAAGTTATATTCAGAGAACAGTGACAAACTTGTGATTTTAGGTTTTCCGGCCAATAATTTCGGAGGACAAGAGCCAGGCTCAAATGAGGAAATTCAAACCTTTTGTTCTGAGAATTATGGCGTGACTTTTCCGATGTTTGAGAAAGTTTCTGTGAAAGGTTTCGACAAGCACCCACTTTACAGATGGCTATCAGATGCAACTATGAATGGGTGGAACAACGAAGAACCAAGCTGGAATTTTTGCAAATACATGTTGGATGAAAAAGGTGAACTGATCAAGTTTTTCCCTTCTAAAGTAGAACCATTGGATCAAGAAATTATTGATATCATCAACGCTTAATCAGAACCTTTACAGCTGAGTGAAACAAACTATTCAAACAAAAAAAGAAGCCTGGCTGCATTCAGTTAGGCTTCGTACTTTACCCTTAGCTCTGGCAAGTATTTTTGCTGGGTCATTTTTAGCAGCATACAAGTCAGTTTTCCGTTGGGAAATCTTGCTCCTTGCATCGCTTACCACGATCTTTCTTCAGATACTTTCTAATCTGTCCAATGACTATGGGGACAGTATTCATGGTGCTGATCATCAGGATCGTCAAGGACCAATGAGAGCAGTTCAGTCTGGTTTGATTTCTTTACCTGAAATGAAGAAAGCCATGTACCTGTTTGGGGCATTGGCCTTTATTTCTGGTTTGATTCTGCTATTTCTAGCTATTCAAGACTGGGTTCTGTTTGGCATATTTCTAGGAATGGGGTTAGCCGCTATCTGGGCTTCCATTTCTTATACTTCAGGAAATAACCCGTATGGTTATGCTGGTTTTGGAGATATTTCTGTCTTTGTTTTCTTTGGGCTAATGGGAGTTTACGGTACCTATTTCCTTCACAGTTTGGCATGGGATGATTCGGTCATTTGGATAGGGATTGCCCTAGGGCTTTTCAGTGCGGCTGTGCTGAACATCAACAATATTCGAGATATAGAGTCAGATCAGACTGCAGGCAAACGATCCATACCTGTGAGAATCGGAAAAAAAGCGGCAATTGTCTACAATTGGTTTTTGATATTGGGAGGTAATTATTGCCTGTTTATTTTTGCTTTTATCACCAACGAATGGACCTCTCTCCTAGCTCTAGCTGTTTTTCCGATGATGATAAGAATTGGAATTAATGTTCAAAAAGGCAAGGACTCTGAAGCTATAGATCCTAACCTGAAGAAAATGGCGATCAGTACCTTAGTATGGGTTATCCTATTTGGAATAGGTTTAGTTTTTTTAGGAAAAAGCTGACAAAAGTCCTTTTCTTATCCTCTTATTTGGGGTAATTTGGTACAAACAATTCAGCGCTGATATGACTAAAGTACTTGTCCCTTTCGATTTCTCAGAGCAAGCTCAAAATGCTCTGGATTTATCTGCTAACCTGTCTAATAAATTTGACAGTGTTGAGATTACAGTTTTGCACGTCATCGAAGTTCCTTCCACAGCTGGAATGGGCACCATGGGTGGCGGAGAAATGATTCCTGACTACGAAAACCAAATCTTCTTCATTGAACTCATGGATCGCCGCAAAGCTCAGTTTAAAGAACTAGAGAGAAAGCATGCGGGAAATAATTATGCATTTAAAACCAAGATAGTCTTGGGAAATGCGTTTCAAAGCATATCCTCCGCTATTGTAGAGGAAGATCCAGACTTGGTTGTGATGGGTTCGAAAGGATCCAGCGGCATGGAGGAGGTTCTTATAGGAAGTAACACTGAGAAGGTGGTACGCTCTTCACATTGTCCAGTATTGACTGTGAAAGCTGCTGCCAATCCTGAAGCATTTAAGAAGATTGTATTTGCCAGTGATTTCCGTGAGGATCAGGATGAATTAGCAGGTCGTCTGAAATCACTTCAAAAATGGTTTGATGCTGATCTCTATCTAGTTATCATTAATACCCCTGGTAGTTTTGAAACCACACGTGAGTCGGCTGCTAGAATTAAGAAATTTGCCAATAAGTATAACATTGAGCATGCAGTTGCAGAGATTTACAATTCAAATTCAGAGGAAGCTGGAATTGTGGAATTTGCAGAAGACATAGATGCAGATATGATAGCGATGGCAACACATGGTAGATCTGGACTGATTCACCTGTTTACAGGAAGTATCGCAGAAGATGTGGTCAATCATGCAAAGCGTCCTGTTTGGACATTTAAGATTAAGTAATTCACTAATAAGAATAACCTTACCTACTCTTCGGGGTAGGTATTTTCATTTGATTATGGCAAAGAAAAATAACGATTGGAAAAAGCGAGATGGTGTGGTCTATTCCACCAGTGATGACTTCGAATTTCAAACTGGGGGTGAGGAGAGCGACGAAACCCTAGCCTCCAATCAGCAAAATCTAAAGGTATTACTGGATAAAAAAGCACGTGCTGGCAAGAAGGTAACCCTTATAGAAGGCTTTATAGGAAGTGATGATGATCTGAAAGAGTTGGGGAAAATGCTCAAGAATAAATGCGGTGTAGGTGGATCAGCAAAGGATGGAGAAATTCTTATCCAAGGTGATCACCGCGACAAAGTAGTTCAAGTTCTACAGGCTGCTGGATATAAGGCTAAAAAGTCAGGAGGTTGAGTTACATAAAAATAGGGCAAAGGACATTCACTATGCCTTTTTTACCTTTTCATAGTCAACCAAAGGCACTATTGTAGATTAATACTGAATAGGTTCAAAGAAGATCGTTGCGATCAAAAACGATATCACCGAGACTACAAAACCAACCATGAAGATGTTATAACTTTTGCGAAGCAGGCGATACTTCTCTGATAGCACTCTTCCTAGATGATAAATATCAGTAATCATACTGTCGTAAAGGTAATTTCCATCCTCCATCAAAGCATGCATTCCTTCTTTGTATTCGGTAAGTGACATTTCATGGAAATTCCCAAAATAGAGCAGATTGCCCTGCTTTTTGGTGATATCTTCCTTCGTCACTACACCTCTCGTTACTTTGGGACGTGTAGCTAATATAGCGAAGACCATCGCTGTGAGACAGGTCACAATCAGCAAAAACGTAGGAATCATATAGTTTGGATATTCCTCTAGTTTTCGAATCAAGACCGTGACGACGATCGAAATAATAATCGAATTCACAGAGATCATGATGTTGGCCTTATTGTCTGCCAAGGAAGAAAGCTCCAGATGATTTGTGGAAGTGACACGGAACATCGTTTCTACTCCCCGCTCAGACTTCTTCTTGTCCTTATTTTTTTTCTTTCCTTTTGAACTAGACCCTGAATCTTCACCTGTTTCTTTGATTTTCATTTCTATAAGTTGCAAATTTTTTTCCTTTCCAGGTTGCAAAAACTCCTTTGCATATCCAGTATGGTAATGATGAGACATCATAAAAACCTTACTGGCTTTTAACCAATCAGTAAGAGATATTTTCCCGTTCCCGCAATTTTCATTTTCTTTTTTCAAGAGCAGCGTTTGATCAAAAAAGCGATCTGAGCTCAAATGATACAAATCTGAATCACATATAATCTCTTCAAGCAGGTTTTGAGGATTTTGAGGAACGCGTGTTGCAAGAATAATAGACTTTATTCTATCGACTCTTTCATTGCTCACCCCCAATTCGAGTAAGTAATCCTGCGCCATTTCAGCTCCACGCATTTCATGCCCTTCACGGGTTCCTTCCCAATATCCGACATCGTGCATCCAACCTGCAAAAAACAAATCTTCTTGCTCCTCCTCCTTCAACTTATAATAGTCTCCTATCTCTTTGACTTTCTCTACAATCTGTAAGGTATGGTCCAGGTTATGAAAGCAAACTTCGGATTTCTGCCGATTTTCAAACATCTCCCGGATCCAGGATTCAAATTTTTCCAATTGTTTATCCACAGCTATTGACTTATTTTGAACATACTATATTCAAGGTAATTAGTAACAAATTAACAATGATGTATTTTTCTAAGATATTAGTCTTACTTCTATTTCTAAACACACAATGTACCTCTAATGATTCGGAGTTGGGGAAAATGCCATTTCCTGAAGGTTATGATCTGGAAAAATTCCAGAAAATCAAGCTTCAACATGACATGGAAGAGGTTTCTGGCTTGGAGTGGGTTGGAGCAGATCAGCTATGGGCTATAGAAGATGAATCTTCCATTATCTATAGGTTAGATCCTGAAACAGGCAAAATCCTGAAGAAGGGTAAATTTGCAAAAAATAAGGATATAGAAGATTTATTGGTGGTGGATGGCGTAGCCTGGGTCCTCCAGAGTAATGGAACACTCTATGAAGTCAATTCTCCACTTGCAAAAAACACAGAAACTAGTGAGCATCATTTTCCTATCAAAGAAAAAAGAGACTTGGAAGCAATTGTTTCCTCTAAGACAAATTTGTATGTATTCTGCAAGGCATGTAAATGGGACATTGGACCTGAACAAGCCTCCATTTTTCGGTTTGACCTGACATCCAAAAGCTATGATCCCCTCCCCTTCGCAACATTGAAAAGAGAAGAAATACAGCCTCTACTTGTTGGACAAAGCACAAAAGAATTAGATATACAGCCTTCAGCAGCTGCTCTCCATCCTATAGAAAACCTATTCTATATACTTTCCTCAACTGGCAAATGGTTGTTGATAACCGACACAGATTTTAAACCTATAAAAGTATACCTGCTTAACTCTAAGACTTTTAAACAGCCAGAGGGAATAACCTTTGACCCAAAAGGGAATATGTACATATCAAATGAAGCTCAGGACGGTGAACCAAACATTCTGAAATTTGATTATCATCCATGAAGAAAATTGTCCTCCTCCTCATTTTTAGCATTGTTTCCACTTTTCTCATAGCTCAGGAGGCACCTCGAAAGTTTCGTATATACTTGATCGGTGATGCAGGCGAAATGGAAAATGGGCATCACCCAGTGGTAGAGGATATTCGCAAGAAGCTTCAAAATGAAAAAAACTCTACTTCACACATCATCTATTTGGGTGACAATATTTACCCGAGAGGAATGCCCAATTTTGAAGAGGATAATAGGGATCAAGCCGAACTGATATTAAAAACACAACTCGATCTGTACCAACACCTGTCTGGGAAAATCTGGATGGTACCTGGTAACCATGATTGGGAACAGGGAAAAACTGATGGCTGGAATGCAGTACTTCGTGCTGAAGAATACGTGCTGGATAATTATCCAGAAGACAAAGTGCTGTGGATTCCGAGTGGTGGTTGTCCTGGCCCGAATGTAATAGAGCTGGACACGGAGACTATACTCATCACTTTAGATAGCCAATGGTGGCTTCACCTCAAAGACAGACCAGCTGCAGATTCAGACTGTGGTTACAAATCCGAGGAAGAGGTTTTAGCTGAAATAGGTTATGTATTAGAGGAAAATCAGGATAAAACCATCCTAGTAGCTATGCATCATCCTCTTCGATCCTATGGGCCTCACAACGGTGGTTATAGCTGGAAAGACCATCTATTTCCCCTAACAGTCAAATCTCCAAATCTTTATATTCCGTTGCCTATTATCGGTTCCATCTATCCTTTGTATAGAAGCTGGTTTGGAGACATTCAGGATCTTTCCCATCCCAAATATGAAGCAATGATCCAAGCTATGGATAGGATCTTTGACACACATCCGAATGTGATCCAAGTTGCCGGCCATGAGCATGGATTGGCCTATACTCGTGAGGATAATGTGCACTATATAATCAGTGGAGCTGGAGCAAAAAGTACTTATATCAAAAAAAATAATACCGCTGAATTTACTTACACCAAGCAAGGCTATGCGGCTTTGGATTTTTATGAAGACCATGAGGTAAGAATTACATTTTTTGATCCGCTAAAGGAGGAGCCACTTTATGAAACTCAATTGGTCAAACCCTTTGCAGATAATATTTCGGAATTAGAACTTTTCAGCCGCAACCTACCAGATGAAGTCACTCGACCTATTTCTACGCAGTACCTACACGGAAAAGGTTACTACAATTTCTTAGGAAAAAACTACCGAGAAACCTGGGCTATACCAGCCACTTTTCAAGCAATAGACCTGACTAAGGCCAAATCAGGTTTAACTATTATTAAAAAAGGTGGGGGAATGCAAACTCGCTCCTTGAGACTTGCAGACCAAGATGGGAAGGAATATGTAATGCGTTCCATCAACAAATATCCTGAGAACGCACTTTCTGCACCTCTCAGGCAGACTATTGCCAAAGAGATAATTCAGGATCAAATTTCTTCCTCTCACCCCTATGGTGCATTGGCAGTGGCGAGACTCGCTGAGGAGGTTGGGATAGTTCATACAAATCCTAAGATTGTCTATTTGCCTGACGATCCATTGCTGGGGATTTATAGAAAAGATTTTGGAGATGAGTTGTACCTGTTTGAAGAGCGAGAAATAGCCGGTAAAGATGATCCTGATGATATAGAATTTTTCAGCACAGACAAAATGCTCAAAAAGATCCGTTATGATAACGATCATCAAGTCAAGCAGAAAACGGTTCTGAATGCTAGGATTTTTGACCTTTGGATCGCCGATTGGGATAGGCATGATGACCAATGGCGATGGATAGGTGAAAAAGGAAAAAATGGCTGGGAGTTCACTCCTATGCCTAGAGATAGAGATCAGGCTTTTTTCCTGAACCAAGGTTTATTTCCAAAGATTGCGAGTCGAAAATGGGCAAGTCCCAAGTTTCAGGGATTTGACTTTGAAGCTCCTCATTTTGTTTCTGGCTTCATGTTCAACGGTAGGTATTTTGACCGGAGTTTTCTCAATGAGCTAGATCGGGAGGATTGGGAGAAGGCCTTGGATAAAGAAACCGCAAAGATGACCGATCAAGCGATCTCAGACGCATTCAGAGACTGGCCAGAGGAAGTATCAGCGAAAGATGCGCCTGAGATTCAGGCGAAGCTTAGACAGCGTAAAACCTGGCTCAAAGAAGAAATGCTCAAGCACTATGCTTTCCTCTCAAAGGATGTAACTGTGGTTGGATCTAATAAAAATGAGGACTTTGAAGTAAAGTATCACAAGGACGGACGTGTAGAAGTAGAAGTCAGGAAAATCGATAAGTCTGGAGACTTGGAGCAGAAACTTTACCATAGAACTTTCTTGCCTGAGGAAACTGAGGAAATTCGGCTTTATGGATTAAAGGGTGACGATAATTTCAAGTTTAAGGGTGAAGGTCCAGGTAAAATCAAAGTGAGGGTGATTCCTGGTAAAGGCGAAAAAACCTATGAAGACAAGGGAAGCACAAAAAGGAAGAATACGCTCATCTACAAAAATCCTAAAGATGCGGTTCCCATCGAACTTGGTGAAAGCGCTAAAATCAAATATGCACCTTCCTTATCCTATTTAACTTACAATAGGAAAGAATTCAAGTATGATAAGCTCATGCCTCTTGCTTCTGTAGCAATCAATAAGGACGATGGAATCTTCTTAGGCGCAGGAGTACTTTGGGAGAAGCAAGGATTCAAAAAAGAACCATTTGCCATACAGCAATCTATTGTAGGGAATTACGCGATAAAATCCAGTGCATTTAATATAGAATACAATGGTCATGCTGTAGATATCCTAGGGAATCTTGATCTGGTTTGGAAGGCTGATGTACGTGCTCCAGACTATGCTTTTAACTTCTTTGGATTAGGAAATGAGTCTGAGTACAATGACGATACCTATGACGTAGATTTTTATAGATCTAGATTTCGTTGGTATGAATTATACGGAGGCTTACAAGCAAAACTGGGAGAAAGTGGGAGTTTGACTGTAGGCCCACATTATCAGGTTTATCGTTTTGACCCAGATGACAATGCCGACAAATTCATTACCTCAGCTGAAAGTGGCCTGGATCAGATCATACTTGATAAAGCCAAATTCTATACTGGCCTTTCGGGTAAAGTAGTTTTTGACAGAAGAGATCATAAAGCGCTTCCTACTAGAGGACTATACTTTGAAGGAAAAGCAAAAAGAATGTGGGGACTTAATGATCATTCTCAGAATTTCACCAGTATAGACGGGGAACTTGCCTTGTATTGGTCATTCCGATACCCATCTAGATTAGTCTGGGCAAGCAGATTTGGGGCTGGCAAAAACTGGGGGAACTATGAGTTTTTCCAAGGCCAAACGCTGGGAGGTCTAAATAATCTCCGCGGATACAGAAGGTACCGCTTTAATGGTGATGCAGTAGCTTACAATAATACCGAAGTTAGAATTCGAGTATTCAATTTAAACACCTATATACTTCCGGCTACCGTTGGCGTGTTGGCATACAATGATATTGGTCGTGTATGGGTCAAAAACGAAGAATCAGACAAATGGCACAATTCCTATGGAGCAGGAATCTGGTTAGCTCCGCTTAATCAATTGGTAGCTACTTTCTCTGTAGGATTCAACGAGGAAGAATTCTTACCCTTCTTTTCCTTCGGATATCAATTTTGATAAATCATCTTCCGTAGTGTTAGATTTCGGGGTCACGGATACACGAATAGCACGCAGACCATGCACTCCTTGCATCTCCTCCAGTTCCAGCTCTTCAATTTGATCTTCTAGCTGTCCTTTATTCTGTAGGTAATTAATGAAATCCAAGTATTCTTTGGCCTCCCGCTTCTGCGAATAGACAATAGCTATTTTACCTGGCTGCACCAGGCGTTCTTGAGTTCCTGAAACCAGCGCTTTGTCAATTCGCTTTTTCATGATTTCATATCGAATATTATAAGCCCCTTCCACATCGAACTTTCGCTCATCCAGTCTGAAACTGATGGAAATAGGTGTACTATGTGCCAGAATGAGTTGAGTGATTTCCAGTGGACTTTCCAATTCAGGTTTCTTTTTCTCAATTAGATGAAAGACCTCTATCAAGCTCTGAAGCTGCCAAAGCCTTAAGTTTTTCAGGTAAATCTTATCAAACTTTTGATTTTTCACCAAGGATTGACCAATGTAAATATTGTATTCAATGCCATCGGTTTTAAACTTCTCAAAATAGTGAGGGAAAATTTGCTGGATCTTCATCTCCTGCTCATCCATGAAAGCACCCACCGTATGGTTGATTAACTGAAGGCTTTTTTCAAAAGCTCTACGGTGCTGATTGACAATCTCAAGTTGTGGATCCAATCCATCAAAGTATGCTTTCACCTC
This sequence comes from Algoriphagus aquimarinus, assembly GCF_900112005.1. GTDB lineage: Bacteria > Bacteroidota > Bacteroidia > Cytophagales > Cyclobacteriaceae > Algoriphagus > Algoriphagus aquimarinus. Next base: position 225,351 of record NZ_FOKK01000004.1, read on the forward strand.
CCCTTTCAAGTCATCGTATGTTTCACTTAGGTGGAGAAATGTAGGTTCTAACTCCCGATGAAAAAACTCTGTGATCCGTACTTCTTCCTCACTGAGCAAAATCAGATTAATCCTACGTTTGTATTCATCAATTTGGTCGATCAGACTGTCTAGTAAAGGCAAGTAATGCAACTTACCAGCGAGTTCTAAAATAGCCTTTCCCCTATCCAATTGGATAACAAAGTCATCATGGATTGCTCTATTTCGCTCAATCGAAGAGTTTTTGACATCAACCGCCGCATACAATGGATAGACATCCTTGAAAAGTATAGGCTTGATCTCAGGACTTTTTCCTTCTTCTTCCTCTAGCACATAATCCAAGGCAATTTCGTCGAATTTCCACTCCACTACTGGGTGAATTGCGGTGAAGTTCTTCCTGATAATGGCTTTAATTTTATAATCAAGATTTTCAGCTTGCCTATTTAAAGCAAGAGAAAGTGAGGGAGCTAATTGATCCAATGTGTGAAGCATCAAAGGATCAAATTTGCCTTTTTCGAAGGAACATATTTCTAAAACCCCTACCAGATTACCATTATGGCGCAATGGATACAGTATTATTTCCTGCAGCCCCATGTCTAGAACACGATTTACTAGTGGCAATTCATCTCCTGCTTTCTGAAGATCTTTTAGAAAAATTGGTTTTTTCACATTAGATAGAAATTCCATGATCGCATGGTAAGGTTCGTCACTACCAGGTGTAAAAAGCTGTCGAATCAAATAACTGTAAGCTAGCCGACTTTCAGACATTATTATCCTACCGGAAATATTTTGAAGAACTGCCAAACCAACCTTTAAACCACCTCTATTCAATAGACTTTTCACAGAGTCCTCTACGATCCACATGAACTCTTCTGCACTTACCTGATCTTGCTTGAGTACGGCTTCATTGAGTGTTGCGACACTTTGAGACACTGTCAAATCATTTGCTTCCATGATTATAAAACCATGAAATTCGAAAAGATCTAAAGGGAGCAATTCTTTGATGCGCTCTAGTTCAAATTGGTAAGGTTCAGCTTTGGTACAGAAATCCGAATGATCTTCAAGCTTAGGCAGTGGAGCTTTTGCAACTATTCGAACAAACTGAGAATTCAGTTCAATTTGGTAATGTCTATTTACACCATCATTTCCCCTGAACTTGAAAATCATTGGAGGAAATTGATTCATTTTTATTCCATAAAACTGATTTAGAATCATGCCATATATATGAACCATCTTATCAAATGAGATCCGTTCATAATCTAGATCGTCGGGAGCCTTCATTCCCCCATTTTCATCTAAAAATTGAGCTTTAAAGGCAGGAGTAGCGTAAATAGGATTATATTCAAAAGGTTTGGAGATCGCTAGAATCTTCTTGTCCTCCTGTCCAGAAAGTGGAAATAAGGAACTAAGAATCAAACCAAAGCCAAGTCTATTTTCATCAGTCGTTAAAACTTCAGGATTGATGTCAGCTTCCAGCAACTGAGGGAAATTTCTTATGCGATTTAAGTAATCGTGATACAGGCAAGTGCTAGGATGAATATTATCAGCAAGTGCTTCCCATCTTTCAAGTAAAAGCTTAAAGTCTAAAAAAGAGCTGTTGATATTCCCTTTGATTTTATCCAGTGAATCCATTTGTAACTAGTCAGTTACTGGAAAATACCTTTTTTAAAGAAGATAAGTTCAATAACGACTACTTATCATCCAGATTCCTCACGTCTACACTGACCTTCATTTCCTGCTCACTTCCACTATAGACGATTCCTTTTAGAGGGGTTACGTCTGCAAAATCTCGCCCTACTGCCACACGGATGTGCTTATCGTTGACCAGGAGATTATTTGTCGCATCAAACTCCACCCATTCGTGCCCTGGAATATATACTGCAATCCAAGCATGTGAAGCATCTGCACCTATTAATTTTGGCTTACCTGGAGGAGGCAAAGTCTCTAAATATCCACTGACATATCGAGCAGACAATCCAATTACCCGTAAGCAGGCCAGAGAGAAATGTGCAAAATCCTGACAGACTCCTTTTTTGTGTTTAAACACTTTTTCCAGCGGAGTACTGATATCTGAGAATCCCGGAGTGAAAGCAAAATCACGAAATATCCGAGTATTCAGATCAAGCATCGCTTCCATTATTGGTCGCTCCGGAGTGAAAGATTTCAACGTATAAGCACGTATCCCATCCACAAATTGAACGTGGTTCGACTCTAAGTAATATTGTCGGACATCCGTAGAAGTTTCTGTGGAATGAAGTAATTCGACCACTTTTTCCCAAGGCATTGTTTTGGAAGGTTTCACCGAAATCCATGATGGAACCGTGAGTTCAACGACACTTTTGGAGCTTACAGTTAGGTTCTTATGAGATCTTTCCACAGAGAAATACAGGTACTTATTTCCAAAAAAATCGGTCCTCTCTATCTCTGAACTTGGTTTAGGGGTAATCTCACAGGAATATTCTTCCACATTTTGAAAAGGTAGATTTGGAGGAATTTGGAACATCAGGTTATGACAAAGAGTAGCTGGGAACTCGTAGATATAATCTGTGATATGTGTGACTTTATATTTCATATCTCAGGAATTACAGAGGATTGAATCATACTGTATCTCGTTTCAGTGTGACTAAAGTATTTCTCATAAATAAAATCAGAAGTTTCGTGCAGAAGGCCAATGATCTGATTCAAAAGAGCTGTTAATTCATCAAATTCTTGGCTATCTTCATTAGGTACACACAGAGATTGGATGTCACACAATCTAATTTTGGTGATTGCTTCTAATAGCTTCTTACGCTCCATGCTGAAAAGTTCTTTTTCATCTTGATTTGGAAGTGTTTTCAGGTGACTGTCAATCTCCAGCAATTGGAAAACAAGTGACCTTGGGTTGTCTTCATGCAAAATCAACAAACTCAGTACGCCATGCATCTCAAGATTGGATCGATAGCGATAACGGTAGGTGACCAAGCTTTCATTGCAACGCAGTGTATCCTCCATCAATTCTTTATTTGATTCAGAATCAAAGGATTTACTAAGCATTCCCCTCAAAATCATACAGTTATTAGCAGCAGACTCAATAAATCGCCCAATATTTAATAAATGCCAAGTGGGTTCACGAGTCATATTATCAATATTCAGCCCGTAAAAAGCCATCAATTTCACCACCATATTATCCAAGCTTTGGTAAGCTTGCGTAAGATTCGTGTCTGATTTGCGCATACGAGTGAGCTCTTCCGAGATACTGTCTAATATCCTCCAAGTATCCAAACTCAACCTATCTCTAACTGAGTAAGCATTAGTAAGAAAGGACTGAATCGAATAAGCTATGCTACCAGATTTCTTCACATCATGCACTAAAGCAAGCAATTCAGCTTCTGGATTTTTCAGATTCTTTTTGACAGTGAATCCTGGCAACGTGCCTGTCATCACTGTGAGCGTTTGTAGTAATGTGCTTAAGACTGGATTCTCATGAATGTGGATATCCTCGTCCACTTCATTGTACGAAAGTAAGGTCATACGCATCAGACGCACAGAATATGCTGATCTTTCCAGATATCTCCCCAGCCAAAATAAACGCTCTCCAGTACGACTTGGAAGTACATTTCGAACCAATGGCTGAATTTTTATAGGCTTTGTAATGGAAGTTGTGACATCCTTTCCTTTGCCTAGCACCCAAGTATCTTTACTGATTCCACCTGTTTGATTAGATACTAAAAATGCACCTTCTTCTGGAGAACTTCGTGAGAGTCCACCTGGCATTACTTTATAACTCTTATTTTCAGAGTCAGCAACAACGTAACTTCTGAAAACAGCATTTCTTGCTTCCAGTTTATTATTGATCCACGAAGGGGTAGTCGAAAATTCTACCATCTCCTGCCCTACGTACATGTATGGACTACGGCGAATTTCTCGCTTCAAAAGTTCCAACTCAGCTTTCGAGAGATCTCCTCCGAAAACAGATTTCTTCTGTGTTCCTCGGTAAATATTCCGGATCACCAATGTGTCAATATGTTCGAAAACATACTTCATTTCCTTAGGTTGACCACACCACCAAGTAGCTACAGATGGCAAAATAAGATCTTCACCTAGCAGATGCTTGCTGATTTTAGGCAAAAAGGCCATTAAACCCGGGTTCTCTAAAACTCTACATCCCAGCGGGTTAATCACCAGAACTTTTCGTTGTCTTACTGCTTCCATAAGACCTACAACTCCGAGGTGTGAATCGTTTCTATATTCCAAAGGATCACAAAAAACATCGTCCACGCGGCGGATAATTACATCGACTTTCTCAAGTCCTTTGATGGTTTTTAGCCATACATATCCATCACTTACCGTCAGATCTTCACCAAAAGCAAGCGTAAATCCCATGAATGATGAGATGTATGCATGCTCAAAAAAGGTTTCGTTGGTAGGCCCAGGAGAAAGTAAAACTACTCTTGGGTTTTCCTTATTGTTAGTAGTTAGGTTACTAAGTGTGTTTTTGAAAGTCTGATAATATGACGTTATTTTCCTCACATGATTTTCCCGAATAAGATCAGGGAAAACACGGGTCATGGCTGCTCGGTTTTCGAATGTATATCCCGAGCCAGAAGGTGCATCAGTTCTATCATGAAGAACCCACATTTTACCATTTGGCCCACGCGCCAAATCGGAAGAATACTGGATGAGCTGTTGATCTCCATCCAATTTTATATTGTGAGCCTGCCTTAGGAAACCTCCATGATTGTAAACCAATTCAAATGGAATATGCCCCTCTTTGATAAGTGTTTGATCACCATATAAGTCACTAAGGACTAGGTTTAATAATTCAGTACGCTGAAGCAAACCTTTTTCGATTCCCTCCCATTCTTCACTGCTGAATACCATGGGAACAGGATCCAAAATCCACGGCCTATTCATGCCATTTGGATCTCCGTAAACATTGTAGGTTACTCCATTTTCACGAAGCTGTCGACCAACTTCCTCGTGAAACTGTTCCATTTTCTCAGAGCCGATTTGCTCGTAGTATTTTGCCAATCGTTCCCAATGGGGATGTATTTTACCTTGGTCGGTTGCCATTTCATCCAGAAACGGCGCATTATTGAACATTTTGTCAATAAGATAAGACTCAATCATGTTTCAAAATTGACCCAAATAAGCTTGAAATAATAAACAATTATCGTTTTTTATACCGTCTGAGATCCATTGTATACGGAAATTCAGGATTAACTACCTCTGGTGAATCGTCATAGGTTGTTTCCACATTCACTTTAGTGATATATCTTCCTGACTGCTGATCATCCTGCACAGCGGTTATAGGTTCATTAGGAGTTTTATTTATGGTATGACCAAAGTCAAAGAAGCGTGAAATCCTACGCGATTCAGCCTCATTGCTGTTGATAGGGAAATTGTCATAGCTTCTACCTCCTGGATGAACGACATGGTATTGACATGCTGCTACCGACTTCTTCGTCCAGGTATCATACAAATCAATCACCAGTGGCGTATCAATGCCAATGGTAGGATGCAAAGCAGAATAAGGCTGCCACGCTCTGTATCTGATGCCAGCAACAAACTCACCCTGCACACCAGTGTTCTTCAAAGGAATTCTATGTCCGTTGCAAAGCAAATGATAGCGAGAATCCGTCAAGCCAGTGATTTTTACCTGCAATCTTTCTAGAGAAGAATCTACATACCTAGCCGTACCGGTACTGGACATCTCTTCGCCCAAGACGTGCCAAGGCTCAATAGCCATCTTCATATCTATATGAATGTCTTCTACTTGTAACTCCCCAATGAAAGGGAAGCGAAAAGAGAAGAACGGATCAAACCAAGCGATGTCAAAATTGTATCCAGCGCCTTTCAGGTCATTAACAATCTCTGTCATATCCTTCTGACAATAATGAGGAAGTAGGAACTTGTCATGCAGAGAAGTTCCCCATCTTACTAGCTTATGCTTATATGGCTCTTTCCAAAACCAGCTCATCAATGAACGTATCAACAGCAACTGAACCATACTCATTCTATAATGAGGAGGCATGTCAAATCCTCTGAATTCAAGAATTCCAAGGCGTCCCGTGCTAGAATCTGGCGAGTAAAGTTTATCGATGCAAAACTCTGCCCGGTGAGTATTACCGGTAATATCTACCAGCAAATTCCTAAAAATCCGGTCAACCATCCAGAATGGAATTTCATTTTCTTTGCCGTCAGGTACCTGCTGAAATGCCAACTCTAGTTCATACAGCATATCGTCCCTGCCTTCATCCACTCTAGGAGCCTGACTAGTTGGGCCGATAAACTGAGTGGAAAATAGGTAGGACAAAGAAGGATGATGCTGCCAATAAGTGATGAAGCTTCGTAAAACATCTGGTCTCCGCAAAAGCGGGCTATTTTCTGGAGACGAGCCTCCTAGCGTGATGTGATTTCCACCACCAGTACCAGTATGCTTTCCATCCACATTGAATTTCTCGCTGATGAGACGCGATTCACGGGCTTTTTCATAGAGTATTCCATAATTATTCGTGATTTCCTTCCAGCTTTTTGCCGGCTGAATATTCACTTCGATTACACCAGGATCTGGAGTAATCATCATCTTTTCGATACGCTTATCCGAAGGAGGATCATATCCTTCGATCAAGATCGGAATTTCAAGCTTTTCGGCAGTTCGCTCCACTGCAGACACCAAATCAAGGTAATTCTCAATGCGGTTAAGAGGAGGAAAGAAAACAAACAACTTACCCTCTCTAACTTCAACTACTAGGGAGGTCTTGAAAATTCGCTTTGAATTCTTAGGTTTTACCTTGAATTCTGTTGATTTAGTGTCCGAATCTGGCAATTCGGGCACATCTGCAAATAAATCTGTTTCTGGCTTGATCGGCTCTTCTGCAGGCGGAGTAAATTCGATTGAGTCAAGAGGCAACCTTAATCCAGCTGGAGAATTCCCAGGCATTAGGAACAAATCTTTGCGCCTGAATTCCCAGCGGCAACTTTGCCACAGTTTTTCGTCGACATCCCATTCAAGGGGAATAGTAAATGCGACCGGTTTATCCAGACCTTCATTGAGCAATTCCGCCAATTTCTGACGCTCAAGAGGTGATTTCAGATCGTATTTGTATGGATCAATATTTACAGGGACTTTTCCTTCCTGCCAAATAAAGTAGAATGGATCCTCATATAGTGGAGTCAAATTGCTTTTGTCCAGATTCAGCTGGCTAACCAATTCGGACATGAACTTCTCCGCATCGGCATCACCCATTCCATAATCCTTGGACAAATCAGCCATCAAAGCATCGTTATGCCACATGGGCTTACCGTCTTTTCTCCAGAAGCAAGCCAATTTCCACCTAGGTAAAGGCTCACCGGGATACCATTTACCCTGACCGTATTGCATTAGTGCGCCTTCCCCGAATTCGCCTTTAAGTTTATGAAAAAGTGTATTGGAAAGGCTTCTCTTGTGCTCACCGTCTGCATCGGAATTCCATTCTGGCGCATCTTGATTGTCTACTGATACAAAAGTCGGTTCCCCTCCCATCGTAAGTCGCACGTCATTGGCAACCAAGTCTTCATCTACGGTATCGCCTACCGCTAGAATTTGTGCCCATTGATCTTCAGAGTAAGGTTTGGTCACTCGGGGAGTTTCTTCAATTCTAGTAACTTCGTTTTTGAAGAAAAACTCGGTCTCAGTTGGCTCAGACATACCAGAAATCGGCGCTGCATCCTGAGGATTTGGAGTACAAGCAAGTGGAATATGCCCTTCTCCAGCAAATAAGCCAGATGTAGAATCCAAACCAATCCAACCTGCTCCAGGCACATAAACTTCTGTCCAAGCATGTAAGTCCGTAAAATCTTCTTCTGGTCCAGAAGGTCCATCAAGGGATTTCTCATCTGCGGTCAGCTGTACGAGATAGCCTGAAGCAAAACGAGAAGCCATCCCTATATGACGGAGAACCTGAACAAATAGCCATGCAAAATCACGGCACGAACCTGAACCGATCGTTAGCGTTTCGCTACAGGATTGTACCCCTGGTTCCATGCGGACATTATATTTCAACTCCTGATTGATCATAGCGTTGATCGCTACGAGATAATCCACGGTGATAATATCTTTGGTAATTAAGCCTTTTGCCTTTTCTACCAATTTCATCAGCAGCGGGTCTTTTTCCTTGATCTCCAAATACGGACCAAGTTGAACTTTTAGGCTTTCCTCATAGTCAAAGGGAAAACTTGATGCATAATCATCTACAAAAAAATCAAAGGGATTGATCACCACCATATCAGCGATTACTTCCACATCAATCTCGAAAAACTTGACTTTCTCAGGAAAAACCACTCGCGCTAAATAATTACCAAAAGGGTCTTGCTGCCAGTTGATAAAGTGATTTTCAGGCTTAATATTCAAAGAATAGCCTTTGATGTGTGTACGTGAATGCGGTGCTGGACGAAGTCGAATGACCTGAGGACTTAGATTGATGTGACGATCGTACTCATACTTAGTATAGTGCCGAATAGCAACTTTGATAGACATAGGCTAGGTTGAAAATTCTGTTTCAAAAGGATCAAATCATTACTTGAATAACTATGATTTGGGTTATCTGGGTCGCTGGTATTACTTGTAATTTAAAGTAAGATAGGTGAGATCACAGCATTTGACCTAAGAAAAATCATTTGAATCCAAAATTATATTTGCTTTAACTCAATGCTCTTTTTAATCAAAAATTCAGAATTGAATCAATTTCTTCTTCGGTAAGTAAACATTTCTATTTAGTTTCAATGAATGGAAAAAACCAAAAAGAAAATCCTCGTAATCGACATAGGGGGTTCAAATGTAAAAATCCTGGCTACAGGTGCTGAAGAACGTATTAAAATCCCATCTGGAGCTGATTTTAAGCCCGAAGAGATGGTCGAACTCGTGAAAGAAAATGCTTTCCAATGGGAGTATGATATGATCACCATGGGTTTCCCAGGGGTAGTCAAAGAAAATAGAATAGTTTCCGAGCCTGTGAACCTTGGAGAAGGCTGGAGTAAATTTGATTTCCAAGCTGCATTCAACTGCCCAATAAAGTTTATTAACGATGCAGCCATGCAAGCTCTCGGTAGTTATGAGGGTAAAAAGTTGCTTTTTCTAGGTTTTGGCACTGGACTGGGAACTGCGATGGTCATTCACAATTCAATTATCCCTATGGAAGGTGGACACCTACCATTTAAGAAGAAGACGTTTGAAGAGTACGTAGGGAAAGAATACCTTGTCAAAAGCGGTTCAAAAAGGTGGGAGAAAAACGTACAGAAAACAGTTGAATACTTCAAAGCAGCTTTTCAACCAGATGATATTCTTCTGGGAGGAGGAAATTCCAAATTGCTCACCACTATTCCTGAAGGCTGTAGATTGGGAACAAACGAAAATGCATTCAAGGGCGGATTCCGATTCTGGGAAGAGGATTTCAAGCTGTAAATACTAAGTTTAGCCGTTTCATTTTTTAATAAATTAACCTATACCCAAATCTATGAAATCGAGCTTACGTAAGGTAGACTGCTATGAACCAATCACACCTAACGGGAATGATGAATTAGCATGCGAGATTCCATATGGGTTTAGAAAATCAAATAGTAAACACATGAAACAGCTATTTCTGTATGCTTTTGCAATTCTTGTTTTTTCAAGCAGTTGCCAAGAAAAGGAAAAATCCTCCCCCACTTTTCTTGTAGATGACCAAGTCAGAGCAAGGATTGATTCTACCCTTTCAAGCTTTGTGGAAAGTGGAAATATAGCTGGGGTTTCTGCTTTGATTTTTGAGAAAGATCAGGAGGTTTACTACAATGCTTTTGGCTATGCAGATCGGGAAAATCAGGTCAAAATGGAAAGAAACACGATTGTGCAGATCTATTCCATGACCAAACCTATCACTGGAACTGCGTTAATGACACTTTATGAAAAAGGGAAATTTCAATTAGATGATCCCCTCGCGAAACACGCGCCTGAGTTTGCTGGCATGATGGTTTACGATGGAGTGGATGAAAATGGAAACATCAAACTTGTAGCTGCTGATAGACCTGTCACTATTCGAGACATCACGCGCCATACGGCTGGTTTTCCAAATAGAGCAGACATTCCTGGTCTAAGCGATATTCTGGCAGAGAAAGATCCAAGAAGTATTGAGATTGATTTGACAGAAATGGCTAGAAGAATTGGAGAAGTTCCACTTTGGTTTCAGCCAGGAACGCAGTGGGAATACGGTCAATCCGTAGATGTACAGGCTTTTTTGGTAGAGAGAATCTCAGGGATTCCTTACAAAGAATATGTGCAAACGCATGTGCTTGATCCACTTAAAATGAGCAAAACAAGGTATTTCGTTCCTGAAGCCGACAGAATAAAAATGTCTGCATCTTACCGGAGAACTGGCGAAGGTCAGCTGGAACAAATGCCAAATGAAGAAGCCCATAGATTCAATATCAACGAATGGCCACTGTCACCTGGAGGATTTGGATTTACTTCTACCTTGGATGATTACATGACTTTTGCCAGAATGCTGGTTCATAAGGGTGAATTTGGAGGAGCAACAATCCTCAAGCCTGAAACAGTGCAACTGATGAGTTCTAACCAGCTCCCAGATTCGGTAACCGAAAGATCATGGCTTCCAAGCAAAGGAAATGTTGGGTTTGGAATTGATTTCGCCGTGAGAGTGGCACCACCTGCCAGCGCTGATGAGATGAATGGAACTGTGGGTGAATTATTCTGGGATGGCGCAGCCAGTACACTTTTCTGGGTTGACCCCGTGAATGAGATCACTGCCGTGCTTTTCGTCCAGCTTTTTCCATACGATCAAATTAAGCTTCACAAAAAGTTTAAGGATGCCGTGTACGGCAAATACAAGCCCGCAGAATCCAAATAGATTTCCATTAACTTTGTCCCAATCAGAACCATTTTCGCAAAAAATACTGTTCTGATCACATTGTAACCTAATGGACCTTGAATCCATTACTTATTACAGCACATGAAGACAAGACCAAGAGTAGTAGTCGGCCTCTCCGGAGGGGTCGATAGTTCCGTTGCCGCTCACCTACTTATCGAGCAAGGCTACGAAGTCATCGGGATGTTCATGAAGAACTGGCACGATGAATCTGTCACCATTTCCAACGACTGTCCATGGATGGAAGATTCCACCGATGCGATGCTGGTGGCAGAGAAACTAGGAATTCCATTTCAAGCGATTGACCTCAGTGAGGAATACAAGGATAGAATTGTGGATTATATGTTTGCTGAATACAAAGCCGGCAGAACTCCCAATCCAGATATTCTTTGCAATAGAGAGATCAAATTCGATATTTTTCTGAAAGCAGCAGAAAAGCTAAAAGCAGATTTTGTAGCTACTGGACACTATTGCCAAAAAGGTGAAACTATTGGTGCAGATGGCAAAACAGCCTATCAATTGCTTGCAGGGGCCGATCCAAATAAAGATCAGAGTTATTTCCTATGCCAATTGAATCAAAGTCAGTTAGCAAAAGCACTCTTTCCAATCGGGCATATGCAAAAGCCAGATGTACGGATAAAAGCCAAAGAACAGGATCTGATTACTGCAGATAAAAAAGATAGTCAGGGATTATGTTTCATTGGAAAAGTTAGATTGCCTGATTTTCTTCAGCAGCAGTTGAAGCCTAAAAAAGGACAGATTATACAAATCCCTGAAGAGCTTGCTATTTATCAGAATAAGCAAATCCCAGCAGGAATAGCTCCAGAAGATTACGATCAGCAAACGTTGGATGCTATCTCTCTACCTATTCACTATTCACAAAATCAGGGAAAAGTACTTGGAGAGCATAATGGTGCGCACTACTTCACTGTTGGCCAAAGAAAAGGGCTTCATGTGGGAGGAACTGGCAAACCATTATTTGTGATTTCTACGGATACCAGCGAGAATGTGATTTACACAGGTTTGGGAGAAACACATCCTGGATTACTTCGAGATGGACTTTTTGTGAAAACTGACGAGATCCATTGGATACGCGAAGACCTGAAACTTAACATTGGAGAAACCAGAAGATACGAAGCACGCATCCGCTATCGTCAACCGCTCTCTGGAGCTACTTTGATCCAAAAAGAAAATGGCCTCTATGTCATTTTCGATCAGCCTCAGAAAGGCGTGGCTTCAGGCCAGTTTGTGGCCTGGTATGATGGTGAGGAATGTATTGGTTCGGGGACTATATATTAATCAAAACTCAATATCCCATAAAAAAACCCAAGAGATAGCTCTCTTGGGTTTTCCGTTTGTTACTCAATCTATCTATTATTTCTCTTATTGTAGACCTCCATATAGGCATCTAAATATTTTTTATCGTTTGCATCACTATCCCCGTATTTATCTCGGAGTCCTTGTAGTCTCTCATGCATATTCGCTCGAACATCTGCATATTCTGGATCATCGTAGATATTTTTCATTTCCTGAGGGTCAGTTTTTAAATCATACATTTCCCACTCATCGATATCATAATAGAAGTGCATCAACTTATAGCGCTCAGTGGCAACTCCATAATGTCTTTTGACCATGTGCACAGAAGGATATTCGTAATAGGTATAATAAACAGCATCCCGCCATTCCCCACTTTCCCCACTTACGAGTTTTCTGAATGATTCACCTTGCATTTCTTTTGGGATATCCACTCCTGCGTAATCAAGAAATGTTGGAGCAAAATCTAGGTTTTGAACCAATTTATCTATAGTAGTTCCAGGCTTGATTTCTTTAGGATAACGTACCAAAAGCGGAGTTCTGAAGGACTGCTCATACATAAATCGCTTATCAAACCATCCATGTTCTCCTAGATAAAATCCTTGATCTGAAGTGTAAACTACTATTGTGTTTTCTGCCAGTCCATTTGCCTCTAAGTAATCCAAAACCTCACCTACTCCATCGTCTACAGATTTGATGGTTCTCAAATAATCCTTGATGTATCGGTTATACTTCCAATGCGCAATTTCACGTCTTTTCTCTGTAGTGAAAGTTGACTCATCACCCTGTCCAAAAGCCTTTTTGAAAGCCTCATTTTTTGGATCATATGCTGCATTCCATTGTGCCAATTGCTCTGGATTGAATCTGGCTAACTCTTTATCAAAACCAGTACTATCTCCATATGGATCTATTACCATTTTGAAATCATGTCCCCATCCAGCTTCACCGTCGATTTCCATCTCTTGTGTACGAGCAGCAGTTCCTCTACCAGCATAGCCTGTTTCTTGGTCAAAAAAGTTGGCAGGAGGAGTGAAATCTTTATCATCATATAAAGTCAAATACTCAGGAGCTGGTTTCCAATTCCTATGAGGTGCTTTCTGATGATACATCATGACAAAAGGTTTGTCTTTATCACGACCTTGATCCAGCCATTTCAACGCTTCATCGGTCGTAATATCCGTCACATATCCTTCAAACCTTTTCCGTTCTCCATTTACCAAAAAGTCCGGATTGTAATAATTCCCTTGACCGGGCAAAACCATGGAATAATCAAAACCAGTCGGTAAACCGTCCAAGTGAATTTTACCAATTAGAGCAGTTTGATACCCATTAGCCTGAAGTAGTTTTGGGAAATTATCCTGTTCCCAATCGAATGGCTGCACGTTATCTACTTTACCATTGATGAAACTATGCTTACCTGTCAGCAATACCGCACGACTAGGAGCACAAATGGAGTTAGTGACTGTGGCACGTGTGAAAATCGCACCTTCCTTAGCAATACGATCTATATTTGGTGTTTCGTTAAGCCCATGACCATAGGCACTTATTGCCTGATATGCATGATCATCCGCCATAATAAACAGGATGTTAGGTGGTTTTTCATCCTTTTTTTCTTCCACCTTAGTTTCACAACTAATTGCTAAAAAAGCAACTGCAGCAGCAAAGGTGGAAAGCCTAAGTTTATTGAAATTCATGTCTAATAAAGTTTAATTGTTAGTAATTCGCCCTGGTTCACGACGGTTTTTACCCGGGTTGTTCGTGAGATCATCTCCTAAGTCATCGCGAACCTGGTTAGCTAGTTGCATTAGCTCAGCTACGATTTCAGGATTCTCTTTTTGTACATCATATCTTTCTCCAGGATCTCTCCGAAGATCAAATAAAGCCATCTTGATGGTCTCCTGCTTGGTTTTTCCATCTACTCCATCTTTTCCAGGTGCAGAACCTATGTATGTTCTATGCTCATGAGGAAAAATCAATTTCCAGTTACCACGCCTTATTGCTTCCAAAGCATTTTTTTGATAATAGTAATTGAAGGTTTTTCTTGGATTGGCATTTTCTTCATTTCGCATCAATGCCAAAATGCTCACGCCATCTATTTTCTTTTCCGGTAAAGGGACATCAAGAATTTCCGCAAAAGTGGGCAGGAAATCCAGTGTAGAGGCTAACTTATTATTTACAATACCCGCGGGGATTTGGCCTGGCCATCTCATAATACATGGCACTCGTTGACCACCTTCGAAGCTTGTACCTTTACCCTCTCTCAAGCCACCGGCAGATCCTGAGTGATCCCCAAAATTCAACCATGGGCCATTGTCAGAGGTAAAGATTACCAGAGTATTGTCTGTTAATCCATTTTGCTCTAAAGCTTTCATAATTTCACCTACAGACCAATCAATCTCCATTACTACATCTCCATACAATCCCTGCTTACTTTTCCCTTTGAATTTATTGGAAACTGCCAAAGGTACATGCGGCATAGAATGAGGAACGACAAGTAAAAATGGATCCGATTTATTTTCAGAGATGAACCTTACAGCTTCTTCCGTATACCGCGTGGTAAGTTCAGCCTGATCATCAAGATCTTCGATAAAACTATTTATCGTGTCTCCAGCCATAAGTGGCAATTCTGGGAAGCTTGCTTTTCTGGCGTGTGTCTGCTCAGTTGCCAGCTGCATATCATAAGTCCACTTCCACATATCATTGGAATAAGGAAGCCCTACAAACTCATCGAAACCTTGTTGTAAGGGCAAAAAAGGTTGTAAGTGACCAAGATGCCATTTACCAAACAAAGCTGTTTTATAGTTCCCAGCTCTTTTCACCAATTCTGCAATAGTTTCCTCTTCTGGATTCAAACCAATGGTGGCATGCGGATTCAGAGCTCCACTTAATCCCAAACGATTAGGATAAGTGCCAGTAAGAATTCCCGCCCTGGACGCGCTGCACACAGCCTGAGCAACTTCGAAATTCGTGAAGCGCATGCCTTCTGCAGCTAATTTATCAAGATTTGGAGTTTCAAAATCCAAAGCCCCGTAACTGGCTAAGTCTCCATACCCAAGATCATCTGCATAAATCAACACGATATTGGGTTGCAGCTTTTCCTGAGCCTTAGAAATTAACACAGTGAAAAATGCACAGCCTAAACCTAGTATAATACTCTTGTACATAAAGCTCTATTAATGGGTGTGAAAAAATCTGAAAGGGTGATATTTAAACCCTTCCAGAATTGTGGTTTGCTGTTCAATTAATAACCTGGATTCTGCGTTAAGGCTGGATTAAGGTCTATTTCTCGCTGAGGAATTGGCATTAATACCATGTAATCTTTGAGGTTTTGGGCAATTTCCACCTTGTTGCTTTCAGATACACTTGCCTCATAGGCAGCATGCTCTTTCATTCGCTGAATAAATCTACCTGTACGAACCAGATCAAACCATCTATGACCTTCCATAGCTAATTCTTTGTGTCGCTCTTCGTAGATTAATTCACGCAACTCATCAGCCGCTAGGCCGGAAACATTGTGAGAGGTAGAGTTGTATGCCCTTTCCATGATTCGGTTAAGTTGCATAGCAGCAGGCTCTGTCTGTCCAGTCTCAGTCAATGCTTCTGCATACATAAGGATAGCATCAGCATATCTGATTACATGCATATTTGCATCGCTGTTGTTTGGATTAGGCTCATTCTCTTCCCAATATTTCGTGTAGATAGGAATAGTAGAAGTATGGATAGATCCATCTATAAGACTCACGAAATTTGTTCTAAAAGTTCCTGCTTTTCTTTCGTCATCATCTGTGTACCTATCATACAAATCCCGCGTAGGAATATCAGCTTCATTGGAATTAACCAATCCCAAAACAGCAAATCCACCTGGTAAAGAATACTTTGGTCCCTGAAGTACCATGGCACCATTCCCATCTCCTGGAGGGTCCATAAACTCAATACTGAAGACCATCTCTCGACCATTTTCGGTAGCAGGATTCCAATTGTCTCTAAAGTTCTCATGTAGGCCATAGCCATACTCACCTTCATTGTTGATTACCTCGGCCAATTTTGCGGCTGATTTAGAGTAATCCTGCATAGTTAGATAGACTTTGCCGAGCAAAATCTTCGCTGCTCCCTTGGTAGCTCTTCCTATATTATTTGAGCTATAGATACTAGGAAGACTAGATTCTGCGTCTGTCAGATCAGCAATGATTTGCGTGTAAATATCTCTTGTAGGCACTCTAGCTCCTAGTGCATCTTCCACTGATTCTAACTTCAAAATCATAGGAACATCTCCATAGAAACGAACCAAATTGAAGTAATACAAGGCTCTTAGAAACTTCGCTTCTCCTACCAACCGCGCTCTAATTTGCTCATCCATTTCAATGGATGGTATATTGATAATGGCAGTATTTGCTCTCCCAATACCAGAATAACACTGGAGCCACATTTCCCTAGTAAATTGATTCTCTGAAGTATGTCTCAAAAACTCTAGGTTCTGTAGATATTGATTAGGCATTCCCAACCCATTTTTCTCAGTATCAGCAGGCAGTTCATTCAGAATAAACATATTCCGCTCATAGAGCACATATAATTTCTGATAGACTGCTGCCACAGCTGCTTCCGCATCTGATTGACTGCTATAGAAATTAGTGAGGACAAATCTGTCTTCTGGCGACTCTTTTAAGAATTCGCCCATGCATGAAGTCAAACTTACCGTTACGAATAGTATTAGTATGTATTTTATATTTTTCATGATCTGTCTGTTCTTTATTGAATATTCACTTTTGCACCAATCATAAATGTTCTGGACTGTGGATATCCACCGAAATCTTCCCCTAATTGTAGATTAGTAGCGCCACGGTAACTTACCTCTGGATCGTATCCAGTGTAGTTGGTAAATGTGAACATGTTCTGGCCTGTCACATATAATTTAAGCCCACTCAAAACCTTAGATTCCATTTGTGGGAAAGTGTAACCAAATGTCAACGTTTTGATTTTGAGATAGGAACCATCTTGAATAAACACATCACTGAATACAGCAGATCTATTAGTAGTGGCTTTTGGATAGATTTCACTTGGATTAGATGGAGTCCATCTATTCGCCAATTCTGTGTACACATTTTGACCACCAGAAGGAAGCAATAGCTCCATTTCATTATAATTGAAAATATCACCGCCATAAGAGAACTGAGTAAATACATTGACTTCAAAACGCTTATAAGAAAAAGTGTTGGTGAATCCGCCAAAGAAATCAGGATTAGGATCACCTACGATAGCTCTATCATAAGTAGCATTTACGAGTCCGTCGGGAACACCATTTGGACCGCTAATATCCTTGTACCTTCTTCCTCCTACCCAATTGGTTGGCCCCACAGGTCCAGCAGCCAATTCTTCTGTACTTTGAATAATTCCGTCAGACACATAACCGTAGAATAAACCAATAGGCTGTCCTACTATCAGTCTGTGGACTGATCCGGTTTTCAAATGGCCATCATCGGCACCTACATCCTTGTAATCTTCTCCTCCAAGCTCAATAACCTTATTTCTATTGAATGAGATGTTAAATGAGGAAGTCCATTGGAAATTACTGTTTGCAATCACATCAGCTTCTATCATTAATTCTACGCCTTGATTTTGCACGCTTCCTATATTCTGAAGCGATGAAGCAAATCCAGATACATAAGGAACTGCAACATCATAAATCAAATCAGTCGTTTTTTTGAAATAGTAATCTGTTGTGAATCTCAAACGCTCATCAAAAAACCCGAAGTCTAAGCCAAAATCAAATTGCGAAGTTTTTTCCCATTGTAAATTTGGATTAGGGATAGAGTTTGGATAAAAACCAGTTACTAACGCACCACCGATCGTATAAGTAGTATTAGATAACGTAGGAAGTGAATTGTACAATCCTATTTCCTGATTACCTGTGATACCATAACTTACTCTGGCTTTCAAATTAGAGAATGTGTTCATGTTCTTAATGAAATCTTCCTCTGACGCTCTCCATGCTAAAGCTCCAGATGGGAAGAAAGCATACTTGTTATTTTCACCAAATCGAGATGAACCATCAATTCTACCATTTAAAGACAAAAGGTATTTCTCTTTCAGGTTGTAATTGATTCTTCCCAGATAGGAAACCAAGCTCCATTCTGTTTTTGAGGAGGAGGGCTGATTGTAGATAGATCCTGATCCCAGAGAATTTTCCTGCAACACATTGTTCACAAAATCCTGTGAAGAAGCTCCTATACTTTCGAAGAAATTCTTCTGGAATGTAATACCCCCTAGAACCGAAACAGAATTATCATCATTTATCTTTTTATTCCAGTTTAAGGTATTTTCGTTCAGCCAATTGGTAGTGTATCCGCCATTTACTCTGGCTACTGCTACTCCATTTGATTCGAAAATATTAGAAGGAATAAAAGTGTCAAACTTGGTATTAACTAAGTCAGTACCGAAGGACACTTTACCTGTTAGGTTTGGAATAAATTCCCATTCTCCATACACATTTCCAAGTACCCGTAGCATTTTGCTTTCTCTAACCTGCTCTTTTGCCGAAGCCACTGGATTGGCGTAAATAATCCCTGGACTGTTCACCTGAGTATATTCTCCCAATAATTCGTTGGTGTACACAGGTAACACAGGATTAAATTTCATCGCACCTGTTACTACTCCTCCAGCACCGCCAGCATCAGTAGGTACAGCATTTGAATTGGTCTGACTTACGTTCAGGTTTGTGCCTATTTTAAATTTGGTACTGATATTACGGGAAATGTTAACCCTTCCAGAATACCTCTTAAACCCTGAATTGATGATTACTCCTTCTTGATTGAAGTAGTTACCCGAAATTGCATAATTGGTCTTTTTATCTCCTCCGGAAAAGGACAACTGATAATTTTGAATAGGTGCTGATCTAAAAAGCTCATCTTGCCAATCAGTGCCTTTTGGATTAGCTTGAAGTTCAGACATCTTATTGCTGTCGTAAACAGGACTCAAACCATCATTAGTATAGGCCTCGTTGACTAGCGTGGCATAATCAAAAGCATTCATTACGTCAATTTTTTTGACCACACTTTGAACACCGTAATAAGCATCAAAGGAAATCTGGTCCCTGCCTTCTTTCCCACTTTTGGTAGTGATTAGAACTACTCCGTTTGCAGCTCTAGCTCCATAAATAGCCGTAGCTGAAGCATCTTTTAGAATTTCTATGGATTCAATATCCGCTGGATTTATAGTTGACAAACCACTCATTTGAGCATTTCCACCAGTTTCCCCAAATCCAGAACCACTGTACACAGGAAAGCCATCAATCACATAAAGCGGTTCGTTTCCTCCTTGAAGAGAACTGGAACCACGAATTCTAATGGAAGCGACGGCACCTGGCATGCCGGAGGTTTGAGTCACCATCACACCTGAAGCTCGCCCTACTAAACCTTGGTCAATGGAAGTAATAGGAGTTTGTTGAATTTCATCCGCTTTGACCGAAGATACAGCACCCGTCAAATCACTTTTCTTTACCGAACCGTAGCCTACTACAACTACTTCGTTCAAAGAGGATAGATTATCTGTAAGTACTATATTGATTTCGGTTTGATTTCCCACAACCACTTCCTGCGGGTCAAAACCAATGAAAGAAAATATTAGAACTGGATTCTCTAACTCATCAGGAATTACTATTTGATAGGTTCCATCTAAATCTGAAGAAATTCCGATGTTAGTCCCTTTAATTAGTATAGTAGCTCCAGGAAGACTTTCTCCATTTGCTTCGGTGACTTTACCAGTAATTTTTCTTTCCAAATAGTTAGAATTCACTTTTAGGTATTCCACTCCACTGGTATAAGTATCCAGACTTCTATTTTTCGAAAAAACAACTATGTATTTATCCCGTAGTTCTCTAAAATCCGCATCTAATGGAGTTAATAATTCTCTCAATCCTTTTTCCATATCCCCATCGAGTATCGGAAATTCAACCATCTTATCATCCAAAAGATCAGTTCTATATAGGAATGAAATTCCATAATGACCACTAAACTTTTTCATAGCTGATTTGAAAGTCATAGACTTTCTCTTCTCTTTGTTCTGCTCCTCAGAATTTTTTTGATTATAGGAAAGTAGCTCCTGCCCGAAGACCTCAGCTCCACTCCCCACCACCAATAATCCTAGCAGTAAGGTTATTAAGTAATAGTATTTTCTCATAAGTAGGTTATTTTGGTTAGCATAATTATTGGGTTAAATAGTTATTGTTTTACTCGAATTACTGACAGTCACCACATCATTTTCGAGGCTTATTTCCAGTTTTGTAGCAAGCCTTAGTGCTGCTATCAAAATCCGAATTTCATCTGAAGGCACTTTTCCTTCCAACGGAATTTTCTTATCCTCATCATTCTGAAATACCACCTTTTTTCCATAGACAGTGGTTATGATCTGCGCTAGTTCTCCTAGCGTTTTATTATCCAGAAGTATGTATTTATCTTTCCAGGATGTATATTCTTCCGTTAGGACGACCATTTGCAGCATTCGCTTTTTTGAAGCATCATACCCCACATAGTCTCCGGGAACCATCTGAAGGGGTATTTGGACATCTGGAATCATCAGTTGCACTTTTCCTTCTTCGAGCACAACAGATTCATTTCCTTCTCGGTCAATCACGTTAAACCGTGTCCCTAGGACCTCTACTTGTAGGTTTCTCGTCAATACCTGAAACTTGATTCTTTTGCCATCCACTTCCTTTTTGGCTACATCAAAAAATGCCTCGCCTGTAAGACTCACATTCCTATTATTAAAAAATCTCCAACTTATTGGCGAATAACTAATAGAAGAGTTTCCATTTAAAGTGACTGAAGTTCCATCTGGCAAGTGGACAGTAGCAATCTGTCCGTATGAGGTCTCAAAATTATTTTCCTTTAATAACAGGAAGCTACCTACTGTCATCAACAAGACTATAGAAGCAGCAGCATACCAAATCCAGATAGTCTTCCTCGGTTGAATAGGAATTATTGGAGTTGATTTTTTGTCGTCCAATATCCCCTCCATGAGTCGGTTTTTTTGACTTGCAATAAGTTCTTCGGGTAATTTACGCTTGGCGAATTTTATTGAATTCCAGATTTCTGGACCGCCCTGTTTATCTCCGAAAATTGATCTTGATTTTTTCATATTATAAATGACAGAAGGTGGCAATGACCAGACCTTTGATTAGTCCCTTTATAATAGAGAGCTGAATATTGAATTCAGATACTCATCAAAATCGAAAAAAATTACAAATATTTTACTTTTCCCTTTTCAGTGAACAATTAAAGCTGTCAAAACGGCTTTTAAAAAATTTACAATTAATGGATTAGCTCGTAATACTTCATAGGCTCGCTGTAAATTATTTAGTACAGATTGATAGTTAATTCCCTGAACCAAACTAATTTCTTCTACTGATAATTTTTCATAATACCGTAAATACACAGCCTCTTTCTGCCGTGATGGCAGTTGATTAATGGCTTCCAGAATTTTTATTCTACGATTATCATCAATCTCCTTTTCTATCAAAAAATCCTCGTGTGAATATTGAAAAGGAATGTCTGTCAACTCATCTTCATAAGAAAAATTTTGATCCGAATTTAGTTGTATATCCTTAATCAATTTAAAAAGCTTCCTTCTGGAAGATACTAGCAAGTACGCTTTAAGAGACTTGATTTCGCCAATTGATTTTCTAGAATTCCATAGATCAATAAACATATCATGGATGGCATTTTGAACGAGATCCTCCTGAGAATAGAACTTTAATAGATAAAAATATAAATCCTGATAATACTTATCATAGATCACTGACAATGCCTGTCGGTCACTATTTTTAAGTCCAAATATCAGTTCACTTTCTATCATTATAATTTTATCTCCTCTCGTGAGTAGGTATGTCTAACTTTTTTCCTCTACAAATTGCACATAATCCTAAAGAAGAATGATCAATATTGACCTTTGCATTGAGAAAACAAAGGTCAATTGATTCGAAAAATGAATATTTGTAATTGAAAATTACTTTTCAAAAAATTAGTTATTGATCACTAAAGAATAAAGAATTCAGAACATGTGTCTTGACATCCTTTTCGAAGACGAATACCTTATTGCCATCAATAAACCTTCTGGCTTACTAGTACACCGTACTGCAATTGCTGCGGATGAGACTGTTTTTGCTTTGCAGATGCTACGTGATCAGATAGGACAGCACGTTTCACCTGTACATCGCTTGGACAGGCCGACTAGTGGAGTTTTACTTTTCTCCAAGAAGGAAGAAATTCTGCCCTTGCTAAAGGAGCAATTTGCTGATCGATCGATTCAGAAAACCTATTTGGCGATTGTGCGTGGTATTCCTGAAGTTAAATCAGCGATGATTGATCATCCTTTGAAAAGCGAGAGATCCGGAAGAATGCAGGAGTCGCAAACCTCTTATCAGGTGATAGCCGAGGCTGAAATCCCATTTGATACTACAGGAAGATATCCTACGAGCCGCTATAGTTTGTTGGAGTTGAAACCTGAAACAGGTAGAACCCATCAGATTCGTCGTCATTTGGCACATTTGAGGCATTATATCTTGGGAGACAAAAAGCATGGTGACAATAAGCAGAACCAGTTTTTCGAAAAGCAATTCGGTATGGAGAACTTGCTTTTGCATGCAAGAAAACTTGAGTTTAAGCATCCTGTTACATTCGAAACCATCTCAGTGCTGGCTCAACTTCCTTCTCATTTTCAAAAGACCATAACTGATTTGGGCTGGTCAGAACTTCATTTGAAGGAATAAAGCCCATCTTTTCCCAAAATTGAATTAGTTTAGTATGCCTATCCGCTTTTCTGGCACTAAAAAAACAAAATCAAAATCGAATAATTCCACTCTATGTTTTAGGCCACTTCTGTCTGCTGTCTGCGGTCTTCCTACCCATAGAATAAAGAATTGAAACTAACTTGTATCAATGCTGATATTAATAGAATCTAGAACTCACAATTTATAAACCCCATGAAAAAATCACTTTTAGGCCTCGGCCTCTTATTATCTGTGACTTTTGTAGCTGAAGCACAAAAGAAGAAAATTGACAAGAAATTCGATGAGAAAGGAGCGATTTCAGCATTGACCTATTTGGCTTCTGATGAGCTAAAAGGTAGAGATCCTGGCGCCCCTGAGATGGCTCTAGCCTATGATTTTATAGCAAAGCAATTGGAAGCTGCTGGTGCAAAGCCAGTACCCGGAGCTGATGGGTTCTTCCAAAATATTCCTTTCCGTCTTTCATCACCTCCTTCCAAAGGCAAAGTTACTATGGGAGATTCCACCTTCAGCCAGGGTGTAAACCTACTTGTACTTGATGGAGAATCACTAAGTGGGACTTATGAATTGATTGATGTAGGATTTGGTACTCCGGCTGATTTCGAAGGAAAAGATCTGACCGGTAAAATAGCGGTAAGTAGCGTAGGTGCTCCAGACAAAATGGGTCCAGCGGATTTATTCTCTCTGGGTAGTGAAAAAACTGCAAATGCCAAAAAGCAAGGTGCTATAGCTTTAATTGAGCGATTCAACATCCCTTCAATTCCATGGCCTTTGATCGTCAATTACCTGAACCGTGCTCAGATGGGAATTGACAACGGTGAGTCAAGCAAATTGCCTTACATCTGGGTGAAAGATCTCTCGAATGTATTGCCAAAGGAAATAGCTACTGGAAATGCTAAATCGGCAGTTTTGGAGATAGAAGGAAAAACAAACAAGTTAATTGAAGGCAAAAATGTCGTGGCTTGGATCGAGGGAACAGATAAGAACTTGAAAAATGAGTTTGTTATGCTTTCTGCTCACTATGATCACGTAGGAATAGGAACTCCTGACGCCAACGGCGATTCTATTTACAATGGTACCCGTGATAACGCAGTTGGAACTGTAGCCGTTATGAATGCTGCTAAGTTTTTTGCTAAAAACCCACCAAAAAGATCCGTGTTGCTAGCACTTTGGACTGCTGAGGAAAAAGGTCTCCTAGGTAGCCGATACTTTGCAGAGAACCCGCTTATTCCATTGAATCAGATAATTTACAATCTGAACATAGATGGTGCAGGATACAATGATACTTCCATTATTACTGTAATCGGTTTGGGAAGAACAACAGCTGATGACTTGGTGTCTGAGGCTGTTGCTGATTTTGGACTGAAAGCAATTGCTGATCCAGCTCCTGAGCAAGGACTTTACGATAGATCAGATAATGTGAATTTCGCCAAAGAAGGCATCCCTGCCCCTACTTTCAGTCTTGGGTTCACGGCTTTTGATGATGAGATCAACAAATACTATCACAAAGCTGGTGATCATGTGGACTCCATGGATTTGGATTATGTGACGCTTTATTGGAAATCATTTATCCTTGCTGCTCAGAATATTGCCAATACAGCTAACCAACCAATGTGGGTGGCTGGTGATAAGTATGAAGAAGCAGGAAAAAAGCTTTACGGGGATAAGTAGTAAACCTATAACCCGTTTGACTTGTAAGTGGTAAATATTGTTTGAGGTAAAAAGTGAGAGGTAGTAAGTAGAATTGAGGATTTATTCTACTTACTACCTTTTTTGCGTTTAATTGTCTTTACGCTCTTGAATAAGGTTCAGCGATTAAAACTTAAGGTAAACAGGCGATTTGAGGTAATTTTTCGATCCTAGAAAGGAAGTGCTCATTCAACTAATTTACATATATTCACTCTATATATCAGACTATGATTTTAGGATTTCATCCTTCCCTATATATTTTAGTTTATAGAATAAAAATATAAGAAAACTACCTGATCAATGGAGAGGCGCTGTGATTCTTATGGGCTTTTAGTCCTTAATGATGAAGTAAGCAATCCTAGGAACAACAATAATTGACAAGAAAGTCCTGAATGACAGATAAAAACGAACAAATAAATATACTCTCCGGCAAACTCGATCTATTACTAAGGAGACAAACAGATTTCTCAAAAGAAATAGAAATTCTTCGAGAGGAAATCCGCCAACTCAATCCAGAAGCTAAATCGACGGGAGAACTTCACCCTCCCTTGCCCAACCAAGCAATTGCTGGTCAAACGGAAGAAAAGAAACCAACCACGCTTAGGCCAGTGCATTCTATTGCTCAGGAAAACCAAGCAAAATTTCGTCCTTATGTCCCAAAGAAGCAAAGAACTAAATCCGAGATAGAGAAATACATTGGAGAAAATCTGATTAACAAAATCGGGATTGCAATCACCATTATCGGAGTTGCAATTGGTGCGAAATACTCCATCGACCATGAATTAATTAGCCCACTTACTCGGATCATTTTAGGTTATCTGATGGGAATAGGTCTTTTAGGATTTGGCATGAAGCTTAAAGAAAAGTATGAAAACTTCAGTGCCGTACTCGTAAGCGGTGCAATGGCCATCATGTACTTTATCACCTTTTTAGCATATGACCTCTATTCTCTAATTCCGCAGTTAATGACCTTTGGTCTGATGGTAGTATTTACTGCTTTCACAGTGGCAGTAGCCATTAAGTATAATAAACAAGTCATTGCACATATTGGATTAGTTGGAGCTTATGCTGTCCCTTTCTTACTAAGTGATGGCAGCGGAAATGTAGTGGTACTATTAAGCTACATAACCATCATCAATGTTGGAATCCTTGTTTTGTCTTTCAAAAAATATTGGAAACAACTTTATTACGCTTCCTTTGGACTGACGTGGGCCATCTTCTTTATTTGGTATCTTTTTTCCTATGAGTTTGCTGTCCATTATTCTATAGCTTGGATTTTTCTACTGATTTTCTTCTTCACTTTTTACACCACATTTATAGCTTATAAGCTCCTGCATAAAGAAAAATTTGAACTTGGAGACATCATTCTTCTTGTATCAAACTCCTTTATATTCTTTGGATTGGGCTATGATTTACTTGGTACGCATGAGACGGGTCAGCAACTGTTGGGCTTATTTGCGCTTTGTAATGCGATCATCCATTTCGGGATCAGCCTACTCTTTTATAGAAAAAAACTTGCAGACAGTAACTTGTTCTACCTCGTATCTGGACTGGTATTACTCTTTGTTACAATCACTTTTCCAATACAGCTAGATGGCAACTGGGTTACACTTTTATGGGCAGGAGAAGCAGCATTACTATTTTGGATAGGCAAAACAAAAAGAGTGGCAGTCTATGAGAAAATAGCTTATCCACTCATGCTTTTAGCTTTTATAAGCATACTCCAAGACTGGTCGTATCTGTTGAGCTTCTTGTATTATGATGAAAACTATATTACACCTGTACTCAATGTGAATTTCCTGTCCTCCATACTGTTTGTGACAGCTTTTGCATTTATCACCTTTCTCCATCAGAGCAAAACCTACCCTTCTGCATTATCTCCCCAAGGATTGATTTTGAAACTCATATCCTTTGTGATTCCTGGTATTTTGATTCTAAGCTTATATAATGCCTTTCGAAATGAAATAGATTTGTATTGGGCGCAGCTTTTTGATGCATCTACAGTTGTCATTCCTAATGAAGATTATGACGCCAATTATTCAAACTATGATTTATTGAAATTCAAATCAATTTGGATAAACAACTACTCCCTATTCTTTGTCGCTGCTCTGTCCTATATCAACTTCACACGCATCAAAAACTCTAGTTTAGGAATCATAACACTCGGACTGAGTCTCCTGACTATCCTTATTTTCTTGACTCAATCACTTTATGAAATCAGTGAATTGCGTCAATCTTACTTGAGTCAGCACTTGGTAGAATATTACCCTTTAAGATCGTACAACCTCTGGATCAGGTATGTATCATTTGTTTTTGTCGCTTTGGCTATATATGCCGTCCACAAATTTACACTACAGGACTATTTCAGACGAAACATGAATCTAATGCTGGAATCTTTGCTCCATATCTCCATTTTATGGATTCTGAGCAGTGAGCTATTGCACTGGATGGATATCGGTGGCTCTTCGCAGACCTATAAATTAGGGCTTAGCATTTTGTTGGGATCCTATTCACTATTGCTGATTTCACTGGGAATCTGGAAAAAGAAAGCTTACCTGCGAATTGGTGCTATAGCTTTATTTGCCGTTACACTGTTGAAGCTTTTCCTCTATGATATTTCCAATCTAAATACGATCTCAAAAACCATCGTTTTTGTATCCTTGGGAGTTCTACTTCTGATCATTTCATTTCTCTACAACAAGTATAAGCACATTATCTCTGATGACTCTACAGGCTAAACTCTTCACCTTTCTGTTATTCTGGACTTATTCTTTCTCCTATGGGCAACTGGATCAATACAGGTATGCTCGTCAATTAGGTGAGACTTCCCGTGAATGGCATCAGGTTATTTTGCCGGATGAAATTTTCGGAAAAGTTCGAGCAGACTTGTCTGATTTGCGCATTTACGGAATAACGGAAAATAGAGATACCGTAGAAGCTCCTTATCTCCTTCGGCTAAAAATGGATGAGGTTTCTGACACAGAAATAGAATCAAAAATTATCAACGCTGTTCAGAATGAGAATGGATACTATTTTACGTTCCAAGTTAGTTCTGCTGAACCGATCAATCGAATCAACCTGGATTTTGGAGAGGATAATTATGACTGGGACATACAGCTTGAGGGCAGTCACAATCAGCAGGAATGGTTTAGCCTTCTAAAGGATTACCGGATCCTGTCTATCACTAATGACCTAACAGATTTTCATTTTAGTGCACTCACTTTTCCTGCGGCCAGCTATAGCTATTTCCGGCTTCTCATTCCTAGTGACAAAAAGCCTACTTTGAAAAAAGTAGCTCTTGCTAATGAGAAATATCTTGAAGGCACATTTAACGTCTTTTCAATCGCTGAAACAACAACGATCCAAACTAAAAACAAAACTACTGAGATAGAACTCACTTTAGAAAATCCTGTGCCAGTCAGCCGTTTGCGGATCAACGTGAGCGATAGATTTGATTTTTATCGTCCTATTACCGTCTCCTATTTAGTTGATAGTATAGAGACTCAGCAAGGCTGGAAAGAAAACTATCGCACGTTGAAGACAGGAACGTTAAATTCTATAGAAGAAAATGAATTTAGCTTCGAAAGTAGAGTGCTACAAAAGCTAAAAATCACAGTTGAAAACCAAGATAATCAGGTCTTAACTTTTACGGATTTTGAAGTTAAGGGATATGTTCATGAGTTGCTCGTACGGTTCAATCAGCCAGCAGACTATTATCTAGTTTATGGAAATGAGCTTGCATCTAGACCTCGTTATGATCTTGTCCAATTTAATGACAAAATCCCCGAGGATCTCACTGAGTTAAAAGTTGGTGATGAGCGCCAAATTTCAAATAAACAGCTTACCAATGCACAGCCTCTATTCCAAAATATGGCTTGGTTATGGTCAATAATGGCACTTATTATGGTTTTACTAGGATGGTTTACCGTGCGTATGATGCGAAGTAAATGAGATGCTGGAGATTCGATTTACTATGATAAGGAAGCCGCTTGGCTTGTAAAAAGTTAATGTGTAAAGAGGTGAAATGTAAGAGGTAGTAAGCTTAATCCCTAAAGGGATTAAGCTTACTACCTCTTTTGTATTTGTTGAAAACTGGAACTACTATTCCTCAATAATTAAACTAATAGCTTGCGCCTTATTCCAATTGCAGAAAATACAAATAGTCTTCGTATCGTAATCCTATCCGATCACTTTCAATATAAAACCCTTCGCTGGGTGCAGAATCTTGCAGCTTTGGAAGGATGTAAGATTTGATATAATTAGTGGTTTCGAGATCGTAAATATCCAAAACCCGTTGGTCGGGATATTCTTTTTCACCTACATTGGAAATCACGAATAATTTTGAGCCGTATAAGAATGCATCTGCTATTAACTCAGGAGCATTGTCTAGCATTACTCCCCCTCCTAATTCAAGAACTTTGGGATTCTCAAATTCATAGCGATAAGAGCCTACTTTAAGTTCACCGCTTACTGTATTGAAAACAAACCAATGATCAGCAAAGTAGGATGTGTGGACTACGAACTTCCCTTCCTGAAGTAGCTTTCCTTCATATATCATTCCTGAATTTTCTTCATCGAATAATACATTTATCTTTTCGATAGATTCTGATTCTAACCTGTTTAGATCATAATATGAAAAACCGAGCTTAGAACCAGGCAAACTCGCTATCGTGAGTAATAAAGACTCACTAATTGCCACTCCTCTTTCTACAGGAGTCATGAATTTGTGATACAGATAAACCGAATCAGAAAAACCCTGAACTTTATACGCGTGCTTCTGCGTATCAAAAATCCTGATTTTGTCTGAACCTAGTGGTTGAAAGTTCCTCACCATTAGATTTTCGGCTGGACCTTCTCCCCTTGCTCCTAGACTATCAATAATCTTAAAGTTGGTATCATGCTTCAAAATGCTTTTGGAGTAATAATCATAGGAATAGTAATTACCATTCTTATACATTATCCTCCTAAGAGGCAAATCAAGCTCGATACTGTCAATAATTAAAATATCCGAAAATATTCTTTCCGCTGAATCTTCGGAAGGTTTGCAAGAAAATATGGCAGATATCAGTAATAGACAAATGGCCGCCACAATATTGAAAAATTTCACAAAAGTTGGCAAAATGGGTATAAAATAGATTTCAGAAAAACACATTTAACCTCACCAATGAAGGGACTGTATTTTTTACTACTACAATGTCTTAAGATATTCATTTCGGAATTCTTTTCAACAAAACCTGCTGTAAAGAGAGATTTATCAGGAAGTACACGCCAAAAACAAAAACCCCAAAACCAAAAGTTTGAATAGTATCCAATACTCCCAAATATGGACTTCTGAAGATGATTGTAAATCCTAAGGAATAAATAAGAGTTGAAATACCTACTATTACAAAACTTGATTTTAGAATTGAAAAGCCTACTCGTTTGAGTAAACTTTGGAGAGGTATGATTGCAATAAATTGGTAAGGTAAGACTCCAATAAAAAATAGTAAAACCAAGCCTAAATCTGGAATTGCTAAAGCAGCAGAGTTATTCAGCATATCGTAATATTCAGGGTTTTTCACTGAATAAATGAAGGAATCAAGTTTCATAATTCCGTAAACCACAAACGTTCCAAGAATTACAGAAAGAAATGATACCAATAACCTATTCATCATTTCATGGGTCACATTTATCTTGATTCTAAAGTCTTGATACTTGCATCTTAATACTCTCTACCCAAACAACATCCCCGCAATCGTAGCTGTCATCAGACAAGCAAGTGAAGCAGCTAGTAAGGATCTAAGTCCTAATCGGCTTAAGTTTCCTTGTTGGTTCGGAGCGATTATACTGATTCCACCCAATTGAATAGCTATAGAGCTAAAATTAGAAAATCCACAAAGCGCATAAGTAGCGATCACAATGGACTTGGGACTAAGACTTCCCAATTCCTTCATTTCCGAAAGACTCAGATAGGCTACAAATTCGTTGATGACAGTTTTCTGCCCCAGCAAACTACCCACTTGCAATGTATCTGCCCACTCCACTCCGATCACCCAAGCAAATACCCGGAAAACCTGACCGAAAAGATATTCCAAAGAAAAGCCCTGAAACTGGCCTCCTGTGCTATTCACTACAAATTCATTTAGGCCTGTAATATCACCTAGGATTCCCATCAAGAGGTAATTCACAGCGGCTATCACAGCTATAAATGCCAAAAGCATTGCTCCTACATTCAGCGCAAGTTTAAGTCCCTCAGAAGCACCTATCGACATTGCATCAATCAAGTTGACACCCATCGCTTCTTCGTTCACTTCAAGCTTATCTTGCACTCGCTCTTTTTCCACTTCAGGAATAAATATCTTCGACATCACTATAGCCGCAGGTGCATTCATGATACTAGCGCCTAGTAGATAGGCTGCAAATCTACTTTGCTCCTCCAGACTATCGCCACCTAGAAAAGCCACATAACCAGCCAAAACTCCGCCTGCAATTGTCGCCATTCCACCAGTCATCAAGCACATCAATTCAGATTTACTCATCTGAGGGATAAAAGGACGAACCAAAAGCGGGGCTTCTGTTTGGCCCAGAAATATATTTCCAGCAGCAGATAAACTTTCTGGCCCAGAAAGTCTCATCGTTCTAGACATCACCCAAGCAATCCCGAACACGACCTTTTGTAAAACTCCCAAATAATATAGTCCAGCTGATACGGTAGAGAAGAAGATGATAGTTGGAAGCACTTGGAATGCGAAAATGAAACCATAGCTATCTCCTGCTAGATCTCCAAAAATAAACGCGGCCCCATCACGGCTGAAGCTTAGAAACTTCACAAAGCCTCGACTAACCATTGCAAAGCCACTTTCTACGATAGGAACTTGAGTGATCAAAAAGCCAAATACTAGCTGCAATAAAATCCCTATCCCAACTAATCTCCAGTCTATTCTTTTCTTATTGCTTGAAAAAATAAAAGCCACCAAAACGATGACAGCCAGACCAAAAACCCCTCTTAAGTAATCCATTCAATAATTAGTGCATAATAAGGCCTAAAAATAAGGAACGCTTGTTCAGAAAACAATTATGAATTAAGTGGTTGGGGATGAATATTGACAGTTAGAGTTAGAAAGCCGATCAGTAATCAGTCGCAAATTGGAATTTGTTTTAGTCTGTTTCTAAAAAATGCACTGTTTCGGCTAATTCACTTGTGGAGTCCAGCTTCTGAAAAAGAAGGTAAACTATATCCATTACTATGTGTCCCATAACTAGTTTAAGATGATTCCGCTTATTCTTACACTACTTAACCAGCGTTGCGAACTGGGCTATGGTATTTAGGTCTTTCAGCCCTCTCAATTCTGAGGATTCATTGAAGCATCTGATAAGGCTTCAACAGACATTTCCTTTATTGCCTTTGTGACTTTTGGGGTAGAGTATTTTGAACCACAAAAGGAACAAAGGGCATAAAGCTTTCGAATGAGAATTAATCCGAAATGAGAACATTTCTATGTTTTCCTATGTGTCTATGTGGTGAAAAAAATAACCACATAGACACATAGATTTTCGTAGAGCTGAAATTAATAAGACTTCAATAGACATTTCCTTTATTGCCTTAGTGACTTTTAGGGTAGAGATTTTGGAACCACATAAGGAACACAGAGCATAAAGCTGACTCGGCCTAGATTTTCGATCATTGTAGACCAACGATATCTTGGTTCAAGTATCCAGACTTGGACCCACTCTCAATGCAGTCTCCTGACTGCAAGGATTTCCAAGGCACAAGCCTAAATGTTTACATCTATCAGAGAAATTGAATTCTTTAAACGGAGATGAAGAAGTAATTAGGGGCCAATGCATGTGCTTAGAAAGCTACATAAAACAAATCTATATGCCTTAGTGAGACACTCACACTGCGTTCTGGAAGTCTGAAGACTACATTTATTCAAGTCCAAGTCATGAGACTTGAACTAAATCAAGTCATAAAAAAAGCCCGAGATAGTCTCGGGCTTTAGCATGTATTAGTTTCTTTTATTGATTTCATCGCGAATACGAGCGGCTCGCTCATAATCCTCATTGTTTATCGCTTTGTCAAGCATCTGATTGAGCTTGTCCAAACTGAAATCCTTCAAAGAAGGCTCTTTTTTAGTTGTGAATTTTTGTGATGAAGGTGTAGGTTCCTTCTTGTCCTCCTTTTTTTCTACTTCATAATGCTCTACCGCCCCTTCGGACATCGCTTTTTCAGTACAGTAAACAGGACTTCCAAATCGTATCGCTATCGCTATCGCATCAGAAGGTCGTGCATCTACATCAGATTCTATTTGGTCGCTTTTACACTGAATTTTAGCGTAATAGACTCCTTCCTTCATATCTGTGATGACGATTCTTTCAATGTCAAAATTGAACCCAGTTGCAAATGACTTAAACAAATCATGCGTCATGGGACGATTTGGAACAATCTTTTCGATCTCCAAAGCTATCGCTTGAGCTTCAAACATGCCGATCACAATCGGTAAACGTCTAGCTCCACCAACTTCCCCTAACACCAAGGTAAATGACCCTGACTGGGAATGGTTGGACGAGAGTCCTAAAATCTCGAGTTCTATGAGTTTTTCCACAAAAATTTATAATTCAGCTTTAAATGCTTCGTTCAATTTGGGTACAACCTCAAATGCATCTCCTACGATTCCGTAATCTGCAGCTTTGAAAAAAGGCGCATCTGGGTCTTTATTAATGACCACGATACACTTTGAAGAGTTGACTCCTGCAAGATGTTGAATAGCTCCTGAAATTCCTATCGCTATGTATAAAGTTGGCGCGACTTTTACACCAGTTTGACCCACATGCTCATGATGAGGTCTCCATCCAAGGTCAGAAACTGGCTTAGAACATGCCGTAGCTGCTCCTAATATTTTCGCCATTTCTTCTACCATTCCCCAGTTTTCCGGGCCTTTCAATCCTCGACCACCTGATACTACGATATCAGCTTCTGGAAGCAAGACATCTCCAGTTGCACGCTCAGTAGAAGTGATTTTAGAAGCAAAATCGGCATCATCCAGCGCTACATCGAAGTTTTCTACTTGCGCATCGGCACCATCAAGCTTCAGATCAATTGCATTCTTCTTAACTGCAAGAATTTTATTTTCAGTAGTTACCGTAGTTTCTGCGAAAGCTTTTCCTGTGTAAATACTTCTCTTCACTATATAAGCACCATCAGTTTTTGGCAACTCGACTACGTTGGAAACCAAACCAGCATTCAGTTTGATTGCAAGTCTAGCAGCAACCGCATCTCCTAAGGAAGATTTCGCCAACACCAAGGTCTTCGCTCCGATTTGATTGAAAGCCTGAGCTACTGCTGAAGCATGTGCTTGAATCACACCTGCATCTAGTTTGCTATCTGCACCGTGAAGTACTTTTGCAGCACCAGCTTTCCCTATTGCAGCTAATTCTTCGGCACCAATAGTACCAAGAGCTACTGCAACTACATCTCCCTCACCAGTTTGTCCAGCTAAAGCATTTGCAAAAGAGACTGCCTCAAGGCTGGTCTTTTTCACCTTTCCCTCGGCTTGTTCTATATATACTAAAATTGACATAATATCTTAATTTATAATAAGTTATTGGGTTTGGATTAAAGAACCTTTGCTTCGTTTTTCAAAAGCCTTACCAGCTCAGCTACATTATCTTTATCCACTAATTTCACAGCTCCTTTAGCTGGTGGAAGCTCATATTTACTCGCTTCAGCTTGTGTATCCTGAGAAACAGGTTCTACTACCGTCAACGGCTTAGTTCTCGCAGACATGATTCCACGCATATTTGGAATTTTCCATTCTGCAATTGGCTCCTGGCAACCAGCAATCAGTGGAAGACTTGCTTCTAGCATTTCCTTACCACCTTCGATTTCTCTAGCCATTTTCACAGAAGATCCATCTACATCTAGTTTCATCACTGGGGAAAATGAAGGAATTCCCAACAACTCTCCTACCATGCCATGAACCATTCCGCCGTTGAAATCAATGGATTCTCTACCCATCAAAATCAAATCGTAAGCTCCTTCTTTGGCGTAATGTGCAATCTGCTGCGCAACGAAATAAGAATCTTTCGGTGCAGAGTTTACTCTAATCGCTTCATCAGCCCCTATTGCTAGTGCTTTTCTAAGCGTCGGATCAGAATCCGCTTCTCCTACATTCAAAACTGTTAACTTTCCACTCGCTTGATCTCTCAATTCAACAGCACGAGCCAAGGCATAATCATCGTAAGGGCCAATAATATATTGAACTCCCGTAGAATCAAACTTGGTATTGTCGGCCGTAAACTGAATCTTGGAGGTAGTATCGGGTACGTGGGTGATACAAACAAGAATCTTCATTGGTTTAGAATTAGATTAGTTTAGATTTATTTCTCGTGAAAATAACAGTAAGCACTTAATTAAAAAAACTATTGATGACCAATCTGGACAGGATACAGTTACTAAGACAATATACCGAAGAAGAACCAGGGAATCCCTTCAACTGGTATGCCTTGGCTATAGAGTTCCGAGAAACAGATCAAGATGAGGCATATTCACTCTTTGCAAAATTACTAGATGAACATCCAACTTACCTTGCCACCTACTTTCCAGCTGCGCATTTATACGCCGAAATGGGCGAAATAGAGCAATCTAAAGTGATTTTTGAAAATGGTATCTCTCTGGCTCGTGCCGAAAAAAACACCAAAGCTCTGCAGGAATTACAGAATGCTTATCAGAATTTCCTTTTTGAAAATGACTTAGATTGAGAGCTGAATGGCTTATTCTTAGGGGAAAATTTTGAATTTTTTAACTTTTTAGGAATAAGAAAATATCCGTTCTTGAATTCATGAAACAACTATGTCTGATTTTTATATTGGCAGCACTTTTCAGTTGCAAATCGCGTAATTCAACTGATAATTCACCTCAGTCTTTTACCCTTGAAATCAAGGATTCCATACAAGTTGATTACCTAGGAAATCTTAATGTTTTTGATTTTGATCCAGAATCAGGCCTCTACCTGGGAATAGATCATG
The DNA here is from genome assembly GCF_900112005.1 of Algoriphagus aquimarinus. Taxonomy (GTDB): domain Bacteria; phylum Bacteroidota; class Bacteroidia; order Cytophagales; family Cyclobacteriaceae; genus Algoriphagus; species Algoriphagus aquimarinus. The sequence continues at coordinate 261,033 of NZ_FOKK01000004.1, forward strand.
GTTTGAATTCTATTTTACTTTTTGATGAAAAGGGAACATCCCTGCATCACTATGATCTACAAAAAGATGGGCCTAACGCGATTTCTTGGCTTCAGGGAAAAAGTTTTTTGGAAGGAAAGGTCACAATTATGGATTCCCAAAAGGGCTTGATTCAATTCGGAAACAACGGTGAAATAAGCCGAAGAATCGAAATGCCTTTGGAATATCTACACCTCAATGGATTAAATTTTTCTGCCTATTCACTAGGCGATACTTATGCCTACATACGCCCAGAGAGAGATCTCAGTGACTACTCAAATACGTCTGCATTTTATCAGAAAATCTATACAAGTCCTATTTTGGAGACCTATAATCCTGAAACAGGAGAAATAACCAACACAATGAGTTTTCCTCCAAACACAATTTATCAGGATGGAAATTATTATCGTTGGATGTTTCCTACTGTCGAGAAAAGGGATGGGAAATGGTATCTCTATTTCTTAGCCGAAAGAAAATACCATGTATATGAAGAGAAAGGCGATGAGTTGATTTATTCAAAAACTGTATATCTAACTATTTCTGATGCCGTAGACATAATCGGTGTGCCAATCGAAAATCCAGAACTCATCAATCAACAGCGAGAACCCAATATTTTCGGGAGAATTGAAGGGCTTTATCCCTTGTCTAATCATACAGTAGTGATCTATACCAAAGGGGTTGAAAAGGAAGTTTCGGGCCAACACGATCCTGAAAAGATGGAAGAATGGATGGATTTTATCAATGGAATCCCACGGTATGCAGCGATTTTGGATAAGAATGATTCGCTAATTCAAAAAGACATTGAGCTCCCAAAGGGATTACTTTTCAATGGAGTTTACAATAACGAAGACGAGATCATAGTCCTTAAAAATCAAGAGTATTTCGGAGAAGAGGAGAAAGTCACATTTTATAAATTCAAAATAACAAAATAAGAAGGTTAGGTATCGAATGTCCAAAAACCACCTACCGATGATATAATTCTTGCATCAACTTCCATTCAATACAAGTAGAATCGTTGCCATTTTCTTACCTTGATAATTTAATACTCCACTTCAAAGATTTTGCCTAATGATCACCCAAAAAGAGATGCTGACTCATTTTCTTCCAATTCTAGAAAAAAGTGGCAAACGCTATAAAAAGAAATCTATGGTCCGCGCCAAAAAAGCACAAGCGGGATTATTGGTAGTGACAAAGACTTCAGATGGAGATGAAACACAAAATACTGCTGAAGCGGGAGATTGGCTGGTAGAAAACCAAACGAGCACAAATGAATTGTACCTCGTAAAAGCAGAAACTTTTAAGAAGAAGTATACTTTAGTCCAATCTCTAGAACAAGGCTGGGGTTGCTATCAACCTAAGGGTGAAACTACAGGAATCATAGTAGCTAAAGAGCATTTAGAGGCATTCGGAGCTACAAATGTTATGGAATTTCAGGCACCTTGGAAGGCAACTATGATCGTCAAAACTGGAGACATGTTAGTCGTTCCGCCGGAAAAGGATGAGATTTATAGAATAGCAAAAAAGGAGTTTGGTGAAACCTACGTACAGATTTAATACACCTTAAGGTACTAATACGATTTTGCCTGTTTGCATCCCGTCACGCATTCTATCAAAGGCTTCTTCAGCTTGATCAAATTTGAAAACCTGATCAATAATTGGCTGAATTTTCTTTTCGCAGACCAAAGAAATCATATTCTTAAAATCAAGATCTGAACCCATCGTGGTACCCATGATTTTCAACTGATTCCAGAAGATTTTTCTAGCTTCTATTTTATTAGGATTTCCTAGAGTCGCTCCGTAAAAAACTATTTTTCCTCCAGGTTTAGCAACCTGAATCAGATGATTTAGTGTATCACCAACAGCGCCATCTATGATCAAATCAAAGCCATTTGTCTCCTCTAATGCTTTTGTTATCCAATTATGATCCAAATAGTTAAAGGTCTTTGACACACCTATAGCTTTAGCTCGTTCTAACTTCGCTGGACTACTGCTACTTGTGGACACATTGGCGCCAAGAGCCATTCCAAATTGCACAGCAAATTGGGCTACTCCACCACCGAAACCAGTTACAAGCAAATTTTCTCCTGCCTGAATTTCGCCCTGATAAGTAAGTGCTCGAAACGCCGTTAAACCTGCAAGCGGCAATGCTCCAGCTTCTTCCCAGGTCATGTGTGCTGGTTTGTCGTAAAGTCTGTCCACAGGAACAATCACTGAATCAGCCAAAGTCCCATTTCTAGGTATTCCAAGAATCTCAAAGGAAGAGCTTTGCACTTTTTGGTTTTCTCCCCAGTTCAGCGCAGGGTTAATAATCACTTCTTTTTGCAACCAATCATAGGCTACTCCCTCTCCTATTTCAGTGACAATTCCAGCTCCATCAGACCCGAGTACTACACCGTCTTGAATATTTGGATAGAGACCTTTTCTACACCATTCGTCACGGTGATTTAAGGCTGCTGCCTTTATCATGACACGAACTTCTCCTGGTTGCAAATTCCGAGTTTGAACTTCTGCAAGAAGTAATCTAGAATCTTGGTTGCTATCTAATGTAATTGCTCTCATTTCAAAAATTTAAAAAGCGTCTTCCGAATTATTTCTATTCAACAAATCATCTCCATCATCGCTATTGGCTTTACTCTGTAGCTTGATCGTATTACCCGAGTCAAACTCAGAAACTCCACTAGACTGAGCTGCAAACGTAGGTCTGTAGACTGCATTTGCGCCTTGTGGATCTTGCATATTACCGAAGCCATCCAAATCCTGAAACTTAGTATATCTACCGATAAAGCGAAGTTTCACATTGTCCAAAGAACCATTTCTGTGCTTGGCGATGATCACTTCACCCACTCCTTGAGTAGAATTACCATCCTCATCTTCCGTAATTCCATAATATTCAGGACGGTAAAGGAACATTACCATATCGGCATCTTGCTCGATGGCTCCTGATTCCCTCAAATCCGAAAGTTGTGGTCTCTTATCTCCTCCTCTGGTCTCCACTGCTCTAGAAAGCTGTGAAAGTGCAATTACCGGCACCTCAAGCTCCTTAGCGATTTTCTTCAGGGCTCGGGAAATACTCGCAATTTCCTGCTCTCGGTTACCTCCTCCGCCACTTTTGGAGTCACCAGACATCAGCTGCAAGTAATCAATTACAATCATCTGAATATCGTGCTGAGCTTTTAGTTTTCTACATTTTGCACGAAGCTCAAGGATAGAAAGGGCAGGTGTATCATCTACGAAAAGCGGTGCTTTGGATAGTTTGGCAGTCTTGTGAACCAATTGTGCCCACTCATGCTCTGCAAGTGAACCTTTCTTGATTTTCTCAGAATCAAGTTCTGCTTCCGAGGAAATAAGTCGATTCACCAACTGTATGGAGGACATCTCCAAAGAGAATATGGCCACTGGTCGATTGTGATCTACTGCTGCATTTCTCAAAACAGAAAGCACAAATGCTGTCTTACCCATCGCAGGACGTGCTGCAATGATGACCAAATCCGATTTTTGCCAACCTGCTGTCACACGATCCAAAGCTGTCAAACCAGAAGGAACACCTGTCAGTCCGTCCTTTTGACCTTTTCTAGCTTCCAATTCTATGATCGCCTCTCGCATAATGGACTTCATGTCAGAGTAATTTTTTCGGATATTCTTTTCAGATATCTCAAAAAGATTCTGCTCCATTTTATCCAACAACTCAAAAACGTCTGTGGTCTCTTCGTAAGCATCCTTTTGGATGTCAGAAGCGATTTTGATCATCTCGCGCTTGATGGATTGCTCGGTTATAATTCTTGCGTGATATTCAATATTGGCAGCAGAAGCTACCTTAGAAGTAAGTTCGGTTACATAGAAAGCGCCGCCTGCAATCTCCAATGTCCCGCTTTTGCGAAGCTGAGAAGTCACGGTAAGAAGATCAATTGGCTGACTTTCCGTAAAAAGATCAAGAATTGCCTGAAATATGACCTGATGCGAATCCTTATAGAAACTTTCCACCTTCAGGATATCGATCACATTTGTGAGCGCTTCCTTCTCCAGCATCAATGCACCAAGCACAGCCTCCTCAAGATCAGTCGCTTGTGGCGGCATTTTTCCGAGCATGCTTGTGTTTTGGTGAGTTGGTTTGTTACGGGTGATACGTGGGTTGTTACTATTTTCGGCCATGGAACAAATGTATTGGGAAAAAGGCAAGAGTTTTAAACAACTTTTGCCCGAGTTATCAACAAAGAGAAGGCATCAAGAATCAAGCCTCAAAGGGGAAATTATTTATAATAGACACCATTTCTATATCCTCGGAACATGCTACAAAGCATCGCCCAGGAAAAGTGCCATAACATCTCAGAAAGTGGGATATTGAGTATTTTGAAGCCTAAAATAGGCTTATCTAACATACCGTATTGATCCCAAAAATTCGGAAATAATATATTAAAATTGATGTAATAGATCACCAATGATATGGCAAGCGTAGCGAAAGCTGAGATAATAGATAATCCAATTAAATCGGGTCTTTGAATCCAGATATAAACGGATAAAAGGAAGAAAGTCAAGAAGGTAACGTAACCTGAATGGAAGCCTAGTATAACACTAAAGAAGGTCAAACTTCCACAACCAATCAGGAATATGTAAAAGAAGTCCCAATTTTTGGGGATCATTTTTTTATCAAAGTCAATCTCTTTATTGGTGAAGGAAGAGTGGATGTATCCCCCTACTCCAAACAAAGCAAAACCAATGATATAATCTTCTAGCCCTACAATCCCTTCCCCGAATAAAGTAGGCGGTCGCCAATAGTCCCGGAAATACCAAAACTCTGCAATCATTCCCATTAATCCTCCAACTGCCCCGACTCTGATCATCCCACTTTTCCAGGGATTCTTGATAAAAATCAATGTCCAAGCAATCATGAACATCAATGCTAAACTGAGGTAAGCGTATTTATCTGGAATCATTCTATTGGGTTTGGCTCGAAAATAGGCAAATTGTACCACTCAGAAAAAATGTTTTGATTTAGAATTGCTAGTCTCCTGAGCACCCGATTATTATTTTTAAGTTTGAAGTAGAATTCCAACTCATTATTTAGCTCAATGAATAACTATCATTTTATAGCCATCGGTGGAGCCGTGATGCACAACCTAGCTTTGGCACTTGTAGAAAAAGGATACCAAGTAACCGGTTCTGACGATGAAATCTATGAACCATCACGAACCCGATTAGAAAAAGCAGGGATTTTACCTGCTGAATATGGATGGTTTCCAGAGAAAATCACTTCCAAACTTGATGGTATTATACTTGGAATGCATGCTAGAATAGATAATCCGGAGCTTGTAATAGCTCAAGAATTAGGCATACCAGTTTTTTCCTTCCCTGAATTTATATTCAATCAGAGCCAGAATAAAAAACGAGTTATCGTGGCGGGTTCACACGGAAAGACCTCTATCACTTCCGTGATATTACATGTGTTGAAAGATCAGAAGGTAGATTTTGACTACTTAGTAGGTGCACAGATCGAAGGATTTAATTTGATGGTAAAACTGTCGGATGCTCCAGTGATCATCATTGAGGGCGACGAATACCTCACTTCTCCCCTAGATAGAACTCCAAAATTCTTCCATTACAAGCATGACATCGCTTTGGTAAGTGGTATTGCTTGGGATCATTACAATGTGTTTCCAGACTTTGACGAATACAAAGAGCAGTTTAGCAAATTGATGGATTTGACTCCGGAGTCAGGTGAATTGATTTATTGCGAAGCTGACCCACTTGTGAAAGAAGCAGCAGAAAAAAGTGAGATTCCAGCAAAGAAAACTGCATATAAAGCTCATCCTGCACTTATTCTAGAAGGTAAAACTTTCCTTGAAACAGAAGATGGCTTAGTACCTATTTACATTTTCGGAGAGCATAATCTTCAAAACCTTCAAGGTGCGATGGATATTTGTTTGGCTTTAGGATTGACAAAAGAGCAGTTCTACGAAAGCATTCAGACGTTCAAAGGCGCTGCAAAACGTCAAGAGCTTTTGATGCAAACTGATAACTCCAGCCTTTTCAGAGACTTTGCGCATGCTCCTTCCAAACTGAAAGCAACGGTATCAGCTGTTAAAACCCAATTCCCAAACAGAAAATTAGTTGCAGTGCAGGAATTGCATACTTACTCCTCATTGAATAAGGAGTTTTTACCTAATTATGCCAAGTCCATGGAAGCTGCTGATCTGGCAATTATCTACCTTGATCCGCATGCTGTAGCGTTGAAAAAGCTAGAACTAATGGATGAAGAGACACTGAGAGATGGCTTTCAAAGACCTGATTTAAAATTATTTACAGATAGCAAGGACCTTAAGGAATTCCTTTTGGCTCAAGATTATACAAATTCCAACCTACTTTTGATGAGTTCTGGATCCTATGACAAAATGGATCTCGAACCGATTAAAGCTAAATTCAAATAACCATGCAGTTAAACTTGAAGAATTCCGTTTCATTTTTTGATCTGGAAGCAACCGGAATCAATATCTCCACCGACAGAATTGTGGAGATTTCCATAGTAAAAGTAATGCCAGATGGCGGGCAAGAAATCTTCACAAGAAAAATCAATCCTACCATACCTATTCCGCTGGAATCTTCGCTCATCCACGGCATATATGACAAGGATGTGAAAGAAGAGAAGACTTTTAAGGAATTGGCTAAAGATATATTCCAGTTCATTGGCCAGTCAGATTTGGCTGGATTCAATGTTTTGAAGTATGACATCCCACTATTAGTAGAAGAATTTCTTAGAGCAGGAATCGAATTTGATTTGGATAAGAGAAATTTGCTGGATGCGCAGAAGATCTTTTTCATGATGGAAAAGCGTAACCTAACTTCCGCCTATAAATTCTACTGTGGCCAAAAACTAGAAAATGCACACAGTGCTGAAGCGGACACACTTGCTACATTGGATGTATTCAAAGCGCAAATAGAACGATACCTCGGGGAGGAAATGGAAGATCTTCAGGGAAACAAAATGGGGATCATCGAGAATGACATGAAGAAACTTCATGATCTTCTAAATGAAAGAATGGTAGATCTAGCTGGAAGATTTGTGTTTAACAACGAAGGCGTAGAGGTATTTAATTTTGGAAAGCAAAAAGGAACTCCTGTTACTCAGGTACTCAAAGAAGAGCCAGGTTATTACGATTGGATGATGCGAGGCGATTTTCCGCTTGATACCAAAAGAAAACTTACTCAGATCAAACTGAGAGGATTTAATCAATAACCATATTTATCTCAACTATCCCCCAAAAAGTCATACACTTCTTGGGGGATTTTTTTGTAAAGGAAAAGGTTAGCATGTATAATTCAATATTACTCCACTTCACAAATCTTTAACTTTTTGATAATGCAACACGACTAGTCCATTTCGTACTGCCACAGTCTTTAGAGCAAGCAATTGAATTTGCTTTCACTGGAATTTCACTCCAGTGATTCACTAAGACAACGTTGCATGCGTCCATCACGGCAGGAGATCAAAGATTTGGTCAACAGGTATTTAGAAGACAAGATTACAAAGGCTGATTTTGACTCATTTTTAAACGGCTTGGATGATCCTGAAGTGCGAGAAATCTACAGTGAAGCGTTGAAATCAAGTTTTGAGAATAGCCTGAATGAAAATAGCGCTTACATACTCACTTCTAAAAAACAAACCTTCAGTCATCAGCTGGGCAAATACTGGATGGGCGTGGCTGCCACTCTTCTTTTGCTGGCAAGCTTTAGTTTTTTAATATTCAATTACCTGCAAAATACTGACACACAAAGCTTCACACTATATCAAACAGTTTTTGCAGAGCAGAAAAACATCTCTCTTCCTGACGGCACCGAAGTAAATCTGAATGTAGCTTCTTCCTTGGAGCAGATGCCTTTTGAAAATCAGGAAATGAGAAAAGTCAATCTCCGTGGCGAAGCATTTTTCCAAGTGGCAAAAGACAAATCTCATCCCTTTGAGATCACCACCCAAGCTGTCAAAGTCATGGTGCTGGGCACTGCTTTTAATATTTCCTCTTACGAAGAAGATGAGATGATAGAAGTTTCTGTGACCGAAGGCACTGTAAATGTATCGCTGGCATGGGAGAATTTGGTCATCGACGAAACCCTCACTATCGGTCAGCGAATCCAGATTGACAAGCATGCTAAAACTTACCGAGTAGTAGAATTCAATGAGCCCATTCACTGGAAATCCCAGGTTTTAAACTTCAATCAGACTGATTTCGAGCAGGTAATAAACACGCTGGAAAGGTGGTATGGACTTGAGTTGGATGTCAAAGATTCGAGTCTTTACGAGCTAAAACTTACTGGTCAATTCAAGGATAAAAGTATAAATGAGGTGATCTCTGCGATAGGCTTTTTGGCAAATAGAGAAGCCGATTCGAACGAATTGATCACCGTGATTTCGAAAAAGTCTAAACCATCTGAAAATTAATTTTTCCTAACAATAAAAAACATTCATGAATTAAGACTTCACAAATAAAGATGCAAGTAAACTCTAATCGACCAACAAGATCAGCGGAAATCAGCGACTTTTTTCTGCGTCAATCTGCGGGAACTTTTTAGAGACTTTCAAAAATAAAAACCACGCTGAAGAGAATTTGACGAAGACCTACAGCGTGGCGATTTAATCAAGCAGTAAACAAACCACTTAAACGGACAAAGTATGGAAATTACATTTACTAAAAAACATCTTTTACACCTTGGCAGAGCATGGCTCATGCTGATGATGCTGTTGCCCAATTGGGTACAGGCGGCTGAATTGGGCCAGGACAAGATCATTTTGATCTCAAGTAACAGCCTTCCTCTGAAGCAGTTTATCTCAGAAGTAGAGTCTCAAAGCGAGTACAAATTCATCTATGCAGATGGGATTCACGAGCAGCTTTCTCAGAAAATCACTGTAAGTACGAAAGCAACTATTCAGGATTTACTCAAAGAAGTTGCGGTCACCTCTCCTTTTGAGTTTAAAGTAATGGGCGAAAACATCCTCATCCGCAAACCGCAGACTGAGAAGTCTTTCCCGGTGACTGGAATAGTGTTGGATGAAACTGATTTGCCATTAGCCGGCGCGACCATTCTAGTGAAAGGCACTACAAATGGCGTAATTACTAATATCGATGGCAAGTTTTCTATTGAAGTTCCTACCAAAGAGTCCGTATTGATTTTCAGCTACGTAGGCTTCGAAACTCAGGAATTCGCTGTTCAAAATCAGACTTTTTTCTCCGTGAAGCTTCTTCCAACTTTTGCAGATATGGAAGGAGTAGTCGTGACTGCCTTGGGTATAGAAAGAGACGAGCGGTCGCTAGGATACTCAGTTGCGGAACTTGATGGCAATGCATTCCAAAACGGTAGTCAGGACAATGCACTAAAATCTATCGCTGGGCGAGTACCTGGAGTAAGCGTGAGCTCTACAGGTGGTGCAGGCTCCTCAGTGAGTATGGTCATCCGAGGAATAAGCTCTTTAAGTGGAGATAATCAGCCTCTATTCGTAGTAGATGGGGTTCCTATCATCAACAGCCTGAATAATATCTCCGAAATCGGAAGTGAAAACAAAGTGGATTATGGTAATGCAATTTCGGATTTGAACCCGGAAGACATAGAAAGTATGTCTATTCTGAAAGGTCCAAGTGCAGCTGCTCTATACGGCTCCAGAGCTGGAAACGGGGTGGTTTTGATCACAACCAAGTCAGGCAAAAAAGTCAATGACGTAACGGTGACAGTTTCTTCAAACACACTTTTGGAGATGCCATATAAGTACCTTCCTTTTCACAGCAAATTTGCCACGGGAGTAAGACCTTATACACCTGACAATAACCCCTATCCAGGAGGTCAACTAGTCATCGAAGAAGGTTCTTCTGCTGGTGCTGGCCCAGAATTAGACAAAGGTTATACTGCAATTCAATGGAATAGCCCGTTGGATGCTGATGGTAATCGTATCCCAACACCTTTGGTATCACATCCAAACAATGTTTCTGACTTTGTTCGTACAGGCGTGACTACTACCAACGGAGTATCTGTGGCAAACAACAATGAATTCATCAATTATAGAATCGGCTACACGAACCTGAGCAACTGGGGGATTATCCCAAATTCTGATTTTTCCAGAAACAACCTTTCGATCAATACCACGCTAAAGGTCAATCCTAAATTGACGTTGAGTTCCAGTTTGAATATCAACCAAACAGGTTCTGACAATAGACCAGCTGGTAATCGTGGCACGAATCCACTGGAAGCGGCTTACAAGGTTTCTCCCCACATAGATATCAATGAATTGAAATCCTACTGGGTACCAGGTCAAGAAGGAATTCAGCAGCGCTCACAGGCGATCGGAGATTACAACAATCCATATTTCTTGGCTTATGAAGTAAACAACAGCTTCACTAGAAACAGGGTCTTTGGAAACATCGCGTTGGATTACAAATTCTCAGATAATTTCAATGTGAAAACAAGCTACATGCTAGACATGTATTCTGAGAGAAGAGAGTCTAAGATTCCAATGAGCTATACAGGTGATCCAAATGGCGGATATGGCTTGGTCAATTTGGATAGAATGGAAAGAAACATTGACATCCTAGGCACTTACACTAAGGACTTCAATAATTTCCACATGACACTTTCAGGCGGTGGAAATCTGAGATTCAATGACAACAACTCCGTACAGAACTCTACCAAACCTGAAGGTTCCGGCTTGATCGTACCAGGTGTTTATACCTTGAGCAACACTTCTTCTGAAAACTTGATTTACACTTCCTCTACTTCGCAGAAGGCAGTGAGCAGTGTCTATGGACTTGCCAACTTTGGTTTCAAAGACCTGATTTACTTGGATGTCACAGCTAGAAATGATTGGTCATCTACTTTGCCGGAGGCTAATAGATCTTACTTCTATCCTTCCTCTTCTTTGAGTTTGATCCTGAATGAAATGATCGATATGGGCAATTCTATCGATCTCCTGAAACTAAGAGCTGGCTGGGCACAGGTAGGTAATGACACCGATCCTTACAATCTATACCAGGTATTAAGCAATAACGGAGAATGGGATGGACAGACACGATTGACTGTGCCAGACAATTTGAAAACTCCAGATCTGAAGCCTGAAATTGCTACCTCTTATGAATTCGGTCTTGAGTTGATTGCACTTCAAAATCGTCTGAAATTCGACGTCACTTATTTCAATACTGACAACAAAAACCAAATCCTTCCTGTGACACTCCCTTCTTCCTCGGGCTTTACCTCCAAGTATGTGAATGCGGGTTTGGTAAATAGCAAAGGCTGGGAAGTAATGCTTGGCGTGACTCCTATCAGAACAGATGATCTAACGCTGGACCTGAGTTTCAACTACTCTAAGTATAGAAGTACAATCGTAGAATTGACTGACGAAGTGGATGTATTCTACCTGTGGTCTGATTCCCGAGGTGGTGCCTGGACATATGTGGGCGATGAGATCGGAGATATTTATGACAGAGGTTTGGTAACTGTAGAGGACAAAGAATCTCCTTATTACGGATATCCAATCTTGGATGAAGATGGAAGTTGGAATGCCGTAAACCAGGCCACCGCGAAGAACAAAATCGGGAATTTCAATCCTGATTTCCTTGCAGGAATGCAGGTAAACTTGAGATACAAGAGATTGAGCTTGAGCTTAAACTTTGACTGGAGACAGGGCGGTGATTTCGTGTCTCAGACTTACAGATACTCCGAATCAGATCTGAAAACGCAGCGTTGGCTGGATCAGATGATCGATCCAAGTGGAATGCAAGGAAAAGAATTGAGAGATTACCTAGTAGCTAATCAAGGTCAATTCATCACAGACGGAATCAATGTAGTCGGTGGACCAACTGCTGAAAGTGGAGGATACCCAATCGAATACAATGTAACTGTGAATGACGGGGTATTCAATCCTGGCGTAATCGCGCAATACGATGACCAAGGAAATGTAACAGGCTATATCGAAAACCTAGGTGAAGAGGCAACCAAGTTCATCCCTTACGCTGACAACTATCCATGGAGCTTCTTCGCGCCAGCTACATTTGACGCCTCTTATTTGAAACTGAGAGAAGCTGCAATCAACTACCAGCTTCCAACTGAGTTTGTCCACAAGCTAAAAATGAAGTCTATCAACGTAGGTGTCTATACTAGCAATCTGATCCTTTGGACTAAAGCCAAGGTGGGAATCGATCCAGAAAATGCATTCCAACCAGAAGCTAATGGCACTTTCAAACAAGGGATAGAGCGATACAATGTCAATCCTTGGGTCATCCCAGTAGGATTCAAAATCAACGCCTCATTCTAATCTGTAATCACTTTTTGACATCAGAAAATAAAGATTCAATTATGAAAAAATATATCAATTACCTCAGCGCATTGGCCACAGGCTGCATCCTTTTGGGAGCCGTGACTTCCTGCAAAGACCTCACTGAGACCAATATCAATCCAAATGGAGTGGAATCAAGCTCCGTTCACCCAAACCTTATCCTAACTACGGTGCTTTCCAATACCGCTACGATGGATGTAAGTCTAGGTTTTGGCGATATGGCAGGAGTCATGCAGCACACCCAACTCGACGCTTGGTTCAGCGGACATAACAATTACGACTGGTCAAACCAGAGTTGGACGGGAAATTACAGTGTTTTGGAGGACATCAAACTGATGGAGCAACGAGCTGAAGCGCTAGAACTTCCATTCTATCTGGGCCTTGCCAAGGTGATGAATGCCTATCACTTTGCCCGTATCGCTGATCTCTGGGGAGATGCGCCCTACCTGGATGCCGTAAGCGGTGACAAGGGTGGAGAGCAATACCTTCTTCCTGCATTCGATTCTCAGCAGGTAATCTACGAAGGTGCAATCAATGACTTGAAGGAAGCCAATGATATTCTTGCAGCAGTGGGTACGTATGAAACTACGCCTCAGGACATTCTTTTTGAGGGAAATGTGATGAAATGGAGAAAGTTTGCCAACTCCTTACAACTGAGAATCTATTTGAGAGTTTCTGAGAAAATGCCAGAATTCGCCAGCTCAGGAATACAGCAAATCCTAAGTGATCCCACCAATTTTCCTATCATCACCAATGTAATTGATGACGCTGCGATTTCTTTCCCAGGCGCATCTTCCAACACCTCTTGGCCATCCAACACGGAATTTGATGGATCGAATGGTAGCAATTACCGAAGAATCAAAATGTGCTCTACGCTAGTGGATGTTCTTCAGAGTTTGAACGATAGCAGAATTTCAGTTTGGGCGGAGAAAATCCAAGTACCTATTGTCATCGATGATACGCTGCCTGCAGACACAGACGAGATCAAAGACGGCGTGAGATACATCTCCTCAGATGTCGCGGAAGGCAGACAAGTGGATACCGATCCTGACTATGTGGGAATTCCTCCGGCGGTTTCCAACCTTCCAAGTGAGTACAACCTAAACCCTACACCAGGTCAGCAGTCGTATAATCCTCATGTTTCTTTTGTGAGTGAAATGTATCAAGATCCATCTGGTCCTTTGCTGAAAGCTAGATTGATGAGTGCTGCGGAAGTACAGTTTATCTTGGCTGAATCAGCACTAACTGGCCTTGGTGCAAGTGGATCTCCTCAGATGTATTACGAAGCTGGCGTGAGAGCTTCCTTCGAAGCTTGGGGTCTATCGGGAGATTATACAGATTACATTTCTGGAAAAGCTGCTTTTGACAATACCCTGGAACAGATCATCACCCAGAAATGGATTGCAAGCTGGTCGGCAAGTACAGAAGCTTGGTTTGACTATAGGAGAACAGGTTTCCCAGCTTTGACAGCAGGTCCAGCGGCTGTGAGAAGTGCTCTTCCCCTACGCTTCTACTACATGCAGGATGAGTTGACGATAAATGAGGACAACGCCACTCAGGCTGTGAGCCGATTGGAAGTAACTCAATTTTCTCAGTCTGACGAAAACAACAGTGCATGGTCAAAATTCTGGTTGCTTCAGGGCACCGGAAAACCATGGTAAAGACATTGCCCAGATTTATGGTTTCTGGGTGATAATCGAGTCTTTTTGACAAAGAGCAGGCTGCCTCATTCAATTGGGTGCAGCCTGTTTGGTTTTTGGGGGGATGAAGAGAAGAGAATATTTTGAGCTGTGTGGACAATGAGTATATAACTCATTCTTTACCATAGTTTTGAAACTTTAATTCTGTAAATTTTGCAAATTCGAATTATGGAAAAAATCTTAATTGAACCAGAAGATAAATTCAAACTTGATCTTGTGAAGTCAATGCTTGATGCTATGCGCATTGGATTTAAGGTTGTTGTGGCAGAAAATGAGAATCCATCACCCAGTAGAGACCCATATTTCGACAACCCAAAGAACGTAAAAGAAATACTTCGAAGAAAAAAGGAAATGGAAACGGGATCCGTTGAACCAGAAACTTTAACCGAAGATGCTTTGAACGAACTTTTGAACAATGCATGAGCTAAAAAGTTGTTGACCCCCAGAGAAGATTATCAACCTATGACATCTGAGGTTATTATAATAAAAAATGGCCTGTGCAGACACAGGCCATTTTTATGCTACAAACCAAACTTCCAACTCTCCTATTTCACCAATCCATTCGAATCAGCTCTGTACATCCTACTCGTCACATAGAATTCCTTGCCAGTTGGGGATTTGAAATAATAGGCAATGTAGAATGCTTTTTGACCTTCTTTAGGCAAGGAAACCACATTTGATGCTCCCGATTTAAGCTTCTTAGACGTCCATTTCTCATCTCGGAAATCTTTGTCTTCTACCGACTCCGCCTCCCATAGTTCAATTTTCATAGGATCCTGACCTGTAGCTTTTAGCTCAAGATTCAGCTTATCTATTGCTCCATTTGAAACTGTCGTGAAAACCTCTGGGAGTGATTTACCAGCATTTTGATAAGCAACAAAAGCACTAACCGTCTCAAAAGCTATTTTCCCATCTCCTAAATCGTGACCGACGTTGGGAATGTAGATCAGATTATTCTGTCCAGGAATGCTGTCAATGTAGTTCTTCACCGCATCCACTGGCCAGTAAGGATCATTTGTCCCAATGAAAATCAACTTCGGCATGGTCAACTTAGCTCTGTAAGCATATGGATCCACCAAATCCATCGTCGCTAATCCTAGCTCAGAACTTGCCTGCTGCGGAATACCAAGCGCTACGTAATCCTGTATCTCTATACTGTAGTCCGCCCAAGTCTCAATTTGATACTGAAGACTCGTCGGCATATTCAGCACATCGATCACCATAGGCGCGATTCCCGTCACACGTGCATCCTGCGAACCTGTCAACCACGTGGTCCAGCCTCTCTTGGAAAGACCTGTAAGCATAAAACTTGTTATCGGAGCAGATAAGTTTGATTGGCTAAACTCCACCACTGCATCCATGGCAGTAGAAGCAGATTTGACCATTGGAAACAAAGCTGGCCACTCCAGATCGCCAGTTTCTTGAAACTGATGCAGTGTGTAAGAAATGATTTCATCTTCCGACTTCCCATCGAAAATCGGCTGATTCGGCACTTGAAATACTAAAGCAACCATGCTTTGATTCTGCAGAGCGAGCTTTCCCATGTTCTTTACTATTTCGTCATCCCGATCTCTATAAACCGGAATCCCTTCTTCGATTTTGCCGCCGCCTATATACAGGAGTGCTTTATCGGAATTGATTTTCGCTGGTTTCAAAATCACCAGGCGATGCTTCCAAATCAAGCCCTTCCATTCTTGGGAAGTGAGTTCCAATTCATATTGGGTCAGACCAGCATGGTTTACTGAGTCTTTCAGGGTAAATTGGAAATCAGGATTTGGCTTTGCCAAATAATCTGCCAAAGCAGTTTTGGTCGTTTGGGCAGAAAGCTGATAGTTAATCAGGAAGCTTAGCGCTAGGAGCGCAAGTGCATTAAGAAAGGTTCTTTTCATCTTCATATAAAGTTAATATTAAACAATAGCCTGAAAGTTGACTATCGAAGTCTATACTATGAAAAAGGCTATTAAAAAATCCACACTCAAAGCTAAGCAAAACTTAGAAGATAGCCATTTAAAATTATGATAATGAGTAAATTAAGTATGCTAAAACGACTGTTTTTAGCGGTTGTTTTTGCATTTCCAATAGGTGCCTATTCCCAGAGTTCAGACACAAATCAATCAAATGCACATTTCCTTCCCAGCTCAAAACCTGATCGAATTATACTCAATCTTTCAGAGAATCCATTGGAAGCGGTCGGAGTAAACTGGAGAACGGATACTTCTCAGCATACTTCCAAACTAGAATTTGCAATCGCTACAGCAGGACCAGAATACAGAGAATACACACAACTTTTACAAGCAAAAACTGAAATGCTCGTATCTCAGCAGGATGATGAGCCGACAATTCATGCGAATTACCATCAGGTGAAACTATCTGGATTGAAGCCCGGAGGACAATATGTCTATCGAGTGGGCGAAGGAGAAAACTGGAGTGAATGGTTTCAGTTTGCCATTCCTGAAGATGATAAGGAAGTGAACTTCTTGTATTTCGGAGATGCTCAAAACGAGGTAGTAGCTATGTTTAGCAGAGTTTTTCGCGAAGCGATAATCAACCTACCCAAGATGGATTTCACGGTTTATGCTGGAGATCTGATTAATCATGAAAGTGCTGACTTCGAATGGGGTGGCTGGTTTGATGCTGGACAATGGATTCACGCGACCATTCCTTCCATGATGACACCAGGGAATCATGAGTTCTCTAAAAATCCTCCAACTCTTACACCACATTGGAACGCGCAGTTCAATCTCCCAACAAATGGCCCAAGCGGATTGGAGGAGACTACCTATGAAGTCAATTACCCAGAATTGAAGATCATATCCTTGGATGGTGAGCAGATTGATGAGTCCCCTATTTACAGAAAAGCGCAGAGGGATTGGCTGAGAGATATTTTAACAACAAATCCTAGAAAATGGACCGTAGTGACCTTCCACTATCCTGTTTACGCAACTGCTCCAGATCGATATCATGACAAAATGATAGATTATATCCGGCCGATTTTGCAGGAATTCAAGGTTGATCTTGCGATACAAGGACACGATCATGCCTATGCTCGCGGGAGAGGATTTGAGGAAAATGGTCAGATGGATTATGAAAAAGGAACTGTCTACGTGGTCTCTATCGCTGGCCCAAAAATGTACGATGTAAAACCCGATAAATGGATGGATCGCAAAGCTTACGGCACGCAGACTTATCAGTGGATCAAGGTCAAAGAAAATGTGCTAAGCTTCAAAACTTACACCGCCCTTGGAGAACTCTACGATTCTTTTGAGATTCACAAAGACTCCAAAGGCGAAAACAAATTGATTAATCAAATTCCTAACACCCCAGAAAGACTTCAAGACAAATGAAAATTCAACACCTCTCTCTTAGCCCCATTTTAAAAAGTGCACTAGTATTTGCACTCGCATTTTTCCTACATCTTTCGTCTTTTGCCCAAGTCGATCAAATCAGAGAAAAGCTACTCAATACCAATGAGCTTCTCGTCGCCGCACATAGAGCTGCTCACCAAAAGCACCCAGAAAACAGTCTTCAAGCTATTCAAGAGGCGATTGACCTAGGTGTTGACATTATAGAAATCGATGCGCGCGTGACCACAGATGGAATCGTTTACCTGATGCATGATCAGACGATAAACCGGACCACTACTGGTACTGGTGATCTAGAGAAAATGAGCAGTGCTGAACTTAAGGAGTTCACGCTATTATTTGATGGCAAGGATTCTGGCATCGCTATTCCAACTTTGAAGGAAGCCTTGGCACTTTCAAAAGGAAAAATTATGGTTGACCTGGATTTAAAAACCGACAAAATCGAAGAAGTGATGGCTGTTGTCAGAGAGCTGGATGTATTGGATGAGGTGATCTTTTTCGACTCCGACTGGAAAATCCTAGCTGAAATCAAGTCTAAAATGCCCACAGCTTATCTGATGCCGAGAACTTATAAAGCCAACCAAATTAAAAAAGCCTACAAAAAGCTTGACCCTGTAATAGTACATATAGACCCGAGTTTCAACACGGAGAAAACCATTAAAATTGCTCAAAAATATGGTTTAAGAACTTGGATCAATTCACTCGGTGATCTTGACAAGGAACTCACCACAAATCCAAAACCTGAGCTTGCTTTTGACTTAGTGGAGCATGGTGCTAATATCGTTCAAACAGATCTGCCAGCTTTCTGGATTGGTATTAAATCACGAGTCAACCAGATCGATTGAGACAGCTCATTAGTGTTTTACTTCACCAAATGTTAATACAGGCGTAAATACTTTGGCTTATGAAATTTATAATTTCAAGCTTAACCCAAAGCCATGAACTCTTTACTTTTTGGAGGTAGCAACAAATTAGAAATAATCGATGAAAAGTCCTTTTCTAGGCTCTATGACCTGTTTTGGAATTCATCGGTTGATTTTGTTTTGAAGCTAGTAAAAGATAGAGATGAAGCTGAAAACATTAGCCAGGATGTCTTTATACAGATTTGGGAAAAGAGAGAAAAACTTCACAACATACAAGACATTAAGAACTTTCTTTTTGTCTGTCTGCGAAATAAGGCCTTTGATCACCTACGTGAAATCAAGAAAAGTACACAAGAAACAGCCGAGCTTTGGAGAACACTGAACCAACAACATGATGAAGCCGGACAAGCAGACTTCGAACGTCACAATTTCGAAAAACTAGAAACTGCCATTGCTAGTCTATCCCAGCATAAACGTAAAATTGTAAGTCTGAAATTTGAAGAAAACAAGTCCTACGAAGAGATATGTGACCTACTCAGCATCTCAACGAATACGGTAAAAAATCACTTAGTACAGATTAAAAAGAAATTAAAATCTGAGGTAATATGACCTATTCCGCTTTTGATAGAATATGACAACATTTATCGATTGCTCAATATATTTTACTATTCCTATTAAACAGAAAAGGCTGCTCAGAAGAGCAGCCTTTATTATAGTTAACCTATCCAAAGCTTATTTTCCTTTGTAGAAGGTCAATGCTTCAGGCATATTTCTATTCAATTTATCAATTCTAGTCTGTGAAGCTGGGTGAGTAGATAGAAACTCTGGTGGAGCTGCGCCATTTTCCTTATCCAGCATTCTCTGCCAGAATATTGGAGCTTCTCTAGGATCATATCCTGCGATTGCCATGAAGGTCAATCCCATCTCATCAGCTTCAAGCTCATGTTTTCTAGAGAAACTTAGCATTCCAAGTTCACTACTTACACCTACAGATTGTAATAAAATAGCCTGTGTCAAAGTCGGATTTTGACCCATTGCAGAAGAGAGCAAACTCATCCCAAAATTTTCGAGCAATCCAGTTGACATCCTTTCTGCAGAATGTGAAGCTACAGCATGTGCAATTTCATGCCCCATTACAACAGCAATACCTGTTTCGGTAAGCGTAAGCGGCATAATCCCCGTATAGAAAGCTACTTTTCCTCCTGGCATACACCAAGCATTGACGTCATCACTTTGTATTAAATTAAACTCCCAATCAAAGCTATTTGCTAAGTCTTGATAACCTTGCGAAACCAAATAACTTTCCACTGCTTTCGCCATGCGATTGCCCACTTTGAGAACTTTTTGCCCATCAGCGGTATTTGTCACGACCTTATTTTCTTTCAAAACTTTATCATACTCTTGGTTAACCATCGGCTGAATCTCTTCTGCCGGCACTAATGCCAACTGGCTTCTACCAGTAAGTGGTACAGTTGCACAGGAATAGAGGATTAATCCAGTACAAAATAAAATTGCTATCTTTTTCATGGTGGTTGTTTTTTCATCAATTGATCCAAATTAAATACCAGAAAGCAATTTTCACTAGTTTAAGATTTCAATTATATAATATATGAACACAAGGGATACCCAAATTGCTTTAAAACCAGGGGCTTTGGCTTATCAGAAAAAAATGAGCAATCCAATTTATTTTTGGTTTGGCATGTTGATTAAGCTGCCTTCTGCAATTTTCTGGAAATTTCGAATCAAGGAATTAGATGCTGAAAAATGTGTGGTGACCATACCATATAGCTGGAGAACGCAGAATCCTTTTAAGTCAATATACTTTGCTGCGATGGCAGGAGCAGGTGAATTGACGACAGGAGCTTTATGCCAATTAGCTATAAGCGGTCTAGGAAAATACTCTATGTTGGTAGTAGATTTCAAAGCAGAATATTTCAAAAAAGCCAATCAAAAAATCACCTTTACTTGTGAACAAGGTCAAGAGTTATTTATTCTGCTTGAATCATTACAACCAAATGACACTGGAAAACTAACAATGATATCGAGTGGTAGAAATCCACAGGGTGAAGAAGTAGCAAGATTCTATGTGACTTGGTCCTTCAAGAGGAAGGCCTAATTAATCCACTTACTTTCTCTTTCAATAAACTCGCTCAATGTGGCGTAAACACGCTTTCTGTCCCAATCGAGAAATTCATGATAATTGTTTCCCTCATTGAATCGAATGATCATTCTGTCCCAATCTGATCGCTCTAGCTGGTACTTGACCATGAAATTTTGGCGAACTGAATCCGATTCAATCACTTCATAATAGCCTTCTCTCCTCTTCATCCACTCGAGTTTTTTCTGGTATTCTCGCTCTTGCTTAGCTCTTTTGGTCAGAGATGACAATACTCCGGCTATAGCAACTCCGCCAGTTTGATTAGGTGAATTAAGGTACCCTGCACTTATACCGCCTTTGTTAGAAGGAGCTTTCTCTTCGTCAGGATCTATCAAAACTAACTTTCCGTCTTTGAAGCGGAAGGAATAAGGTTCTGCTTTCACCTCAAATGCGGGAAGCATCCTAGCTCTATCCTGAATCTGAAGCAGTAGAAATATCTCTTCCGCAAGAATTACCTTTTGCTCAAGAAAACCTGGATAAGATAAGCGTAGCGTATCCCCACTTTCTCCCTTAACAGAAAAGTAGCCTCTTGAATTAGTAATCTGCATTTGGTCAGTGCCTAAAACTTCCACAGTTACTCCTTCGAGATATTTCTTATCATTGGCGTCCAAGACATTCCCTGAAAAAGATCGCTGAGCCAAGAGCGCCGGTAGAAAAGCAAAATATATAAGTACTAATAACCTTAATTTCATAAAGCCCAAAAATAAGCAGGCTTTTCAGATCTATTAAAACCCATGAAGTTAAAGAAGCTTAAGCGAGGCAAATAAGATTTCATTTACTTAGTTGCTGGACACCAATCAACTTGTCTGTTCCAAGAAATTCAGGCTTTTCGGTTCTATACCAACTTCTATTTGATGGGATTTTCATTCCTTCAAATTCAGTCAATCCATCTAAGTAGATGATCTCACCTTTAAGATTTGGTTCATCCTGATAGAATTTATAGGCAGCCATTCTGTAGGTTTCAGGCTCCAAATAGAAATACCAAATGTCTTTGTCATAAGGCACACGTACTACATGATACTCTTTTCCATTCAGCTCTTCCAAGGTCGCTACTGCATCAATATTGGTTCCAGCATCTTGTAATTTCATTGGTAAACCCCATAGGTATGTGTAGTAATTTCTACTGCGAAGCGCACGATCTAAGGTAATTTCTCCCATTTCCACCTGTAAAGAATCATGGTATACGACATAGCTTGTACCATCAATCTTATATGACATGATAGACTGAGTATTGTCCAAGCTGAAACTATAGCTTCGCGATTCTCTAGGTGCTGGCAAACTATCTTCCAAGAGGAAAGTTGCTTTAAGGTCACTCCAGTTGCCATTTGGATCATGGTAGGCTATTGATTTTTCTATCAATTCTTGACCTGTAGGCACCATCATGTAGGTGTCAGATGCACAAGAACTAAGCATTAAAATCACAATTGAGAAGAAAGCTGTGTGTTTCATGACTTTAAGTTACCTGAATCTGGTTAATTTCGTCCAATGGATTTTAAGCTCACTAGAATTGCCCCTACTCCCAGCGGATTTTTACACCTGGGAAACCTCTACTCATTTTTGGTAACAAAAGCCTTGTCAGAAAAAAGCGGTGCTAAAATTCTACTTAGGATTGATGATCTGGACCGGGATCGGTATAGAACTGAATTTGTTCAGGATATTTTTGACACACTGGATTTCATGGAGATAGGATATGATCAAGGTCCAAAAACAGTTCAGGAATTTGAGCAGGATTGGTCTCAGATTCATAAAATGACTAGTTATTTGGATGCTTTGGAGCAGATTAGAGAAAGAAAATTAGTCTTTGCCTGTGATTGTACACGCAAGAAAATCCAGCAATTGGACTCCTCAGGCTATTATTTGGGGCATTGTCAAGTCAGAAATATTCCTTTGGAAAGAAATGAAACGTGCTGGCGCATGGATACTTTTGATACCGATTTTATCCATCTGAACACCTACACTGAAGGCAAAAAATCATATGTACTACCTGAGGACTCCGCCTTTTTCATAGTTAGGAAAAAAGACAAACTACCTGCTTATCACCTGACCTCTTTGATAGACGACGTTACTTATGGAGTTGATTTGGTAGTGCGGGGAAATGATTTGTTGGGATCAACTTTGGATCAAAAAATCCTAGCAAATGGTCTTGATCTTAAATCCTTCGAAGATGCAACCTTCCATCATCATCAACTTTTGAAAGGCCCAAAAAACAAGAAGCTCTCTAAATCTGAAGGAGCCAACTCTTTACAATTTCTAAGAAAAGAAGGAAAGAAGCCTGCCGATATTTATCAGATTTTAGGTGAAATGATCGGATCAAAAGAAATGTTACAAGATTTTGAATCCTTCAAAACGCATCTTGCTCTTTAAAATGAAATTTTTGTAAAAAAGTAAAGCCAGAGAATTTTCTCTGGCTTTGGCATTAATTAATACTATTCATCTTTTTAACAGTAAAGTGACAATAGCATCGCTGAATGATAAACTCAAATATTGAGGCTACTTCGGTCTTCCGTCACCCAGCTTCCAGCTTAATTATACTTCGCTGGCATATCAGGAGCTACCATTGAATTTATGATAAACTGACGAATATCTTCATTTGAAGTCTCCAAATCCTCAGCTCTCAAGTACATCATGTGACCACTTCTGTAGCCTTTCCAAGAAATTCGATCTGCCATTCGCCCAGCAGCATCGATTTGCCAAAGGTTATACTTCGCGTTGAAGAAATCAGTTCCCCCATCGTAGTATCCTGACTGCACCATCAAATGTAAGTATGGGTTTTGACGCATCGCATCTCCTAAATCGTAACCAGTGTTCTCATTAGAGCGGTTCCAAGGATGCACAGGACCGAATAGGTTATAGGTCAAATCAGTTTTGAAATTCAAGTTTTCTCTCACGTAAATCTGAAATGAAGGCGCGAAAGCATGATTCCAAGAAGATAAGGCTGGGTCAAAATCAGGTCGAGAACCCGTTCCTGCGTTATCAAACCCTTTGTATCTACTGTCTAATCTACCGATGGTCATCCCCTTGTCTCTAAGTAATTCTTTCCAGAAGAAGTTAGTAGGAATCAGAAGGTTATGCTCTAGGATTACTTCTTTGCTTAGACCTGAATAAAGCGCATATTTTGTTGCAATTGCATCACGTTCTGTAGCTGACAGCGTTCCTCCTTTTACTACTGCTGGTATCAATTCATTAATTGTAAATGCTTCAACCTCCGGCAAGAAATCATCTAGATCCTGATTTTGCAAAGACGAATCCAAGGCCTTATGGTACCAAGCTGTAGCAGCATAATAAGGCAGATAATTAGACGTGTGGATAGGCGCTCCGCGGTCGATACCCAATTCAGTTGGAGAAACCATGATCACACCATTGAAATACATCCAGTGCGAGTTTTGAAGCTGTGCCACCAAACCTGCAACCCGAGTAGTTCCGTAGCTTTCACCAATCAAATACTTTGGCGAAGCCCAGCGATTCTGGCGCGTTACAAATGTATTCACCCAATCTGCTAGGTACTTGATATCAGAATTGATTCCAAAGAAAGTAGAGCGATCTACCTCTTCATCTACAATTCTCGAAAATCCAGTGTTTACTGGATCCACATAAACTATGTCGGCCACATCAAGAATAGAATATGGGTTTGACTTTGTTCCGTATGGCTGGAGTGGATAGCCTTCGTCATCAATATTCAACACCACTGGTCCAGTATAGGCTATGTGCATCCAGATAGATGCAGAGCCAGGACCCCCATTGAAGGAAATCACAAGTGGACGAGTTGTCTTATCCGTGATGTCCGTTCGCTCATAAAATGTATAGAACAATGAGGCGATTGGCTTTCCTTTTTCGTTCCAAACAGGCTGAGTTCCAGCAGTGGCTTTGTAAGGGACTTTTTTGCCCTTGATGGTAGTTGTGTGCGTAGTAACTACGGCTGACTCAACTTCGATATGACGTTCCGTTTGAGCCGTTACAGCCGAAAAGCAGATCACAAAGAGTACTATTAAACTTATTTTTCTCATAAAGTATGGGGTAAAATCATTCAGTTTTGAAACTACTAATTGTAAATAGAAACCAGTGAGAATTTACATAGATGGAGATAATTCTTTAGTCCTTACTTGCTGATACTAGCCTTGCTATTACCACCGCAGGATAAAGAATTCCTATGGTGGAGAGAAATACCGATAGCATTTTTGAAATAATCTGGATAGGATATAGATCTCCAAAACCTACTGTGGTTAGTGATACCAAACTGAAGTAAATATACAGTGCAAAATCCTTGTCTATTCCCTCCAAAACCACATCGCCTCCTATACCAGAACCCGTGGTTAAATAGATGATTTCAAAAAGAAAAGAACCTAAAATTGCTACCAACAGGTATACATTTACAGCTCCTATTATTCTATAAACATTTACTTCATGATTTCTAAATAAAAGCCTGATATTCAGAAATATAAAAACCATCATGTTTAATACTCCCACAATCCGTTCTGCCAAGTAAAATTCAAAATCGTAATTAGAGAAACGAAGGATTCTTAACCCCAATTGTGTCAAAAAAAGCACCGTAGTCAGGATCACTAATAGCCTATATCTGGATGACCAAATACCCGTGAAAAACAAAAATAGAAAGACTGTATTGACAAAAAGTGAATGCACATGACCGTACTCAATCAGTATGGGAAGGACAAATACTGTGAACAAAAGAATAAGTAATAACACAACAAAACTTGCATCCGTCAACCAATAGTCAGTGAAGGAATTGAAAGCGTGCTTTACTTGCCTACCTCTTTTGTTTACGAAATGATTCATCTAAAATTCAATTTCACCAGATAACACTTGTACAGCTTGACCACGAATGATCACTCGATCTTCTCTTTTTTCTAAATGTAGTTCTCCCCCACGTTTACTAGCCTGAAATGCTTTGAGTTTACTTTTTTTAGTTTTCTTATACCAAAAATCCATCAAAGCACAGTGTGCAAATCCCGTTACAGGATCTTCATCGATTCCGATATTGGGGCCAAAGTACCTACTATAAATATCAAATGAGTTCTTTCCTGGGGCAGTAATAATAATTCCCTCTTCACTATGATTTTTCACTAGAGTAAAATCAGGTTCACAATTCTCTACAGCGGCTGCATCTTCCAACTCAAAAATCCAATTCCCTTTCAGTTTTGAGGAATGAGTAATTTTTGCACCAAAGAATTCATTTTCAAAAAATGGATGCTCTTTTTCAAAAGTTGATATCAAAGGAAAATTCATCTCAATCCATTCTCCATCACTTTTCACCAAAAGCTCTCCACTGCGTGTCTGGAATCGTATGGTTTGTCCTGATTTAATCCAGCCAGACTTCTCCATCCAAAAAGCTGAAGCTAGTGTCGCATGTCCGCATAGATCTATTTCAACTGTTGGAGTAAACCAGCGTAAACTGAATGAATCTGATTCTGCGATTTTTTCTACAAAAGCAGTCTCACTCAGATTCATTTCCATAGCAATCGTCTGCATTTGCTGTTCCGTTAGCTTTCCATCTAATAGACAAATAGCAGCAGGATTACCGGAAAATGGGCTATTAGTAAAAGCATCAATGGTAGTTATAGCTAATTTCATACTTAATAGCGCTCCTTGAAAATATTCAAATGATGTGTGAAGTGACCGGGGATGATCCAAAATAAAGCTCTTGGGGTTATAGGATTCCCGCTTGCCCGACCTACCAAATCCAAGGAATCTTCAGGTAATATTCGAATCATAGTGAGTAAAGCCTTACGCTGAGCCTGAAAATCCTCAAGAAGGTATTCAATAGGAGCTTGCCCAAATCGAGCATTTAACACGTAAGGGTCTTGATCAAATCCTGGTAATGAGGATTTCTCTCCTCTAGCAAAGCAGAGAGCTCTAAAAGTCATGATCCTCTCAGTATCAATCACATGACCAAGCACTTCTTTGGGTGTCCATTTTCCTTCAGCATAGGCCGTCTCAGCCCAGTCTTTACCTTTTTCTTTAAATAATTTTAAGAGTTCATTTACTTGATTCTGTAGCTGTTCTTCGTAGTTGTTACCAGATACTAGCTTTAGATAATTGGAGAAAAAGGCTGAATAATCACCTTCTTTCGGTTGGACTAGGGTTTTCATGTAAAAATGCTTTGGCTTGAATATTATTGAGATAAATTTAAGTCATAAGTATAAACCAGCTCCATATCATGCGTAAAAATTTGCTTTTTCTCCTCTTTGCTATTTCTAGTCAGGCGGCTATTTCCCAAACAACCGTCATTAGAAATGCTGAAATAGCTCAAATGGTTTCTGAGATTTCCTCCGATTCACTAGAGCATCACGTGAGAACACTCGCCTCCTTTAATTCCCGTCATACGCTAAGTACGAATGAAGAAAGCGGGATGCCTGCCGCTCAGCAGTATGTACTTTCAAAGTTCAACCATTTTGCGAAGCAATCTGGAGGAAGAATGACTGCAGAAATCGAGAAATTCACCATCCCTGCTGACAAACGAAGGATATTAGAAGATTCGCCAGGTGCAAATGTAATTGCTAGGCTAGAAGGATCTGACCCTTCTGATGACCGTATATTCATCATCTCAGCTCATATGGATTCTCGAAATAAGGATGTAATGGACGCTGAAGGTAGCTCACCTGGTGCAAATGATGATGGTAGTGGAACAGCAGCTGTTATCGAATTAGCTCGAGTGATGGCTTCACATAATTTTTCTGCTACAATTCTTTTTGTAGCATTTACTGGTGAAGAGCAGGGGTTGAAAGGCGCTACATATTTGGCGGATAAAGCTACAGCTGAAGAATGGAATATCGCAGCTGTACTGAACAACGACATCGTAGGAAATAGCAGTTCATCTGAAACGCTGATCAAGGATAACCTTAAAATGCGTGTATTTTCGGAAACGATCCCAGCATCCGAAACTGAGCAGGAAGGTAATATTAGACGCTATACCAATGCAGACAATGACAGTAAATCCCGGCAGCTGGCACGATACATCAAAGAACTTGGAGAACGTTATGTAGATCAATTTGAAGTGAAATTGATCTATAGAGCCGATCGATTCTTAAGAGGTGGAGATCAAACTCCTTTTGCAAAAAATGCATTCACAGCAGTTAGAATGTCAGAAATGAATGAAAACTTCATTCATCAGCACGAAAATGTACGAATAGAAGATGGTATACAATATGGCGATTTGCCAGAGTTTATGGACTTCGAGTATTTGAGAAAAGTTACTGCCGTAAATCTTGCCTCACTTGCATCATTGGCCAATTCTCCTGATCAACCTCAGGAAGTTAAAATTGATGTACGTGGCTTGAGCAACAAATCAACCTTGCTTTGGGAAACTCCAGCCATTGGTAAGGCAAAAGGCTATTATGTATTGATGAGAGAGACTTCTTCTGCAATGTGGGAAAGAAAGTTTTGGACTACAGAAACTAGTTTGACCTTGCCATATTCCAAAGACAACTACTTCTTTGCTGTACAAGCGGTCTCAGAATCAGGAGCAGAAAGCCTTCCCGTATTTCCTACTCCACTTTCCAGATAAGCACAGTTCTTAATTAAATCAATTCCAAATTCCAAAATAAGGCGTGTTGGATGGAACCTCAATGATTATATTTAGTTAACTATTTGAAACACTAATACTATGAAAACTAAAGAAATCGTAACGCTACAGCGTTCATTACTTGTTGATACAGAGAAATTACTTAATAAGCAGGTAGAAATGGAAGGTACTTCTTCCGCATATTACTTGTCTATGGCCTCTTGGTGTCATATGATGGGCTATGAAAATGCTGCTAATTATCTTTACACACATGCAGATGAAGAAAGAATGCATATGATGAAGATATTCAGATATATCAATGAGGCAGGAGGACATGCCTTTCAGCCTGAGATCAAGGATATAAGACATAATTTCAATTCATTGAGAGAGATTTTTGAATTGATCTTGGAGCATGAAATCAATGTGACCAAATCCATTAATAATATCGTAGATCACGCATTCACCAAGAAGGACTTTGCTACGTTTAGTTTTATGCAGTGGTACGTCACTGAGCAAAGAGAAGAGGAGACTATGTCTAGAAGAGCTCTTGAACTCTTCGATATAATCGGAGAAGAAGGTGTTGGTCTTTGGACTATTGATCAGGAACTTGGGAAACTGCACGCAGCAGCCCATCCACAGGCATAAAAATAAAGCGGCTTTAAGCCGCTTTATTTTTTCCCTTTTTCTGCAAGTTGCTAGAGATACATCCTCCGAAATACTAAATCATTTTTTCCTTCTATAGTATAGGGGGTAATTAACAGGTAATGAGAAACTCAAGTAATTTTTTTAAATAAATTCAATTTCTTTTGATTCTTAAATGGCAAAATATTTGTTAAATATTAATTTGCGATTACTTTTGTAGTAGCTATAATGTATTTCAGCAACTTATTTTTGCACTTCAATGCTAACCATAGTTTTAATAGATGACGACCCAATCAGTACTTTTGTTACTGAAAAGCTCATTTCCAGGAATGTGAAAGAGCCTTGTCAATTTTATAAGTACCAAAGTGCTAGGGCAGCACTACAAGAAATCTATTCTATTAAGCCCAATTACCTGTTTTTGGATTTAAATATGCCAGAAATGACTGGTTGGGATTTCTTAGACTGTTTTAATTCTGAAAAAAACGAGGCGCAAATTTACATCTTGAGTAGTTCTGTGGATGAAAGGGACATTCATAAAGCAAGTGGATATAGCGTGGTAAAAGATTACCTATCGAAACCCCTCATAAAAAAATATATAAAATCGATATTTAATTGACCCGCGATTGGGTCTTTTTTTTACTCAATTCTTTAAGTCCATAGGCAAAGAATAAACCATAGTTTGAATTACCGCCTCCTCTATTAAAACCCTTAATACAAGCGAAAATTTAATATTGAATTAACACAACAGTATTGAAACAGTCGGAGATAATAAGCCTAGAAACTTTTGTCATAAAAAAAGTTTTAAAAAATCATATCCACAGTATGGTGCTAAATAAATTTTTACTTTAATTCGTAACGTTCAACTATTAAAAAACCCCTATCTAAACTACTATGGAGGATTTTGACGACGATTTCGAAGATGACGACAACTTAAATGATGACGACGATTTCGGTAATGATTTTGAAGATGAATATGATCTCGATGATGAAAATGAATTTGTCGATGATAATATCATGGATTTCAATGACGATGACGAAAGCAGTGATGAAGAAGAAGATTTCGATGATGATCAATTCGATTAACTAGAATCTTTTTGGTTAATTGGCTTTAAGAAATTATCTTCGAGCAATCTTTAGAAATTCAACAATTTGATCATGATACTACTTGACGTTTTCAGTTCTCCAATCGCTGGAGGAGCCCAAACCTTCCTAGTGATTGTATGTGTATTAATCGGTCTTGGAGCCGGCATCACTGCAATTGATACGAGAAGCACTTTCACAAAGAAGAAAAAGGCTGATCATTAATAACTTATATCTTATTTAAAAGGAGGCTAACGCCTCCTTTTTTTATGCCCTTACCTATGTCAAAAACACAGAATTTCGAGAATCACGCTAAGCTCTACCCGCTTCATCACTTTATCATAATGCCAATGGCTCTGATATATTTGGGGTGGACCGTTGTGAGAACTGACTTCAGCTCATCCACCTCCGTAGCAGAAAGTATTTATCAACTACTATTAGCATTCCTAATTCTATTGATTTCGTACCTCCCAAGGATCTATGCTATCAAAAATCAAAATCGGATCATTCGTCTGGAAATGAGACAACGTTATTTTCATCTTACAGGTAGTACATTTTACGATATAGAAATACAGCTTACTTCTGCCCAAATTATTGCGTTACGATTTGCAGGAGACGATGAGATTTTAGCTTTAATAGATAAGTCTATTAAAGAAAATACTACTCCAAAAGAAATCAAGAAAAGTATTAAAAACTGGAAAGCAGACCATCACAGAGTCTAACTGTCCTAGCTTAAGCAGTCCAGAGAGAATTCCTTAGCTAGAATAGCTTGAAGATTTTCTCTGGACATAATTTTGTAATCAGGGTCTGTAAAATCCAAATCAGGCAAGGTCAAAACCTTATCGAATTGCTCTACCCCCTTTTCCCTACCTGAAGTCACCAGAATTATTTTTTTAGAATGATTACGAGCCAATTGCATCAATTCAAAACAGGCTTTTCCTTCTGCTGACTGATTATCATACCTCCCCTCTCCTGTGATGATCACCTCGGCCCATTTCACCTTTGATTCTAACTTCACTGTTTCAAAAAAGTACTGGGAACCAAATTCTATATCTGTTTCAAAAAAAGCTGATAACCCTAGCGCAATTCCCCCCGCTGCTCCAAATCCCGATAAATCTTTAAATAGTTTCTTTTGTTTTAAAAAAAGCTTCGTCACAATTGTTTGACATTCTAACTCGTAATTTTCAAACTCACTTGTTAGAATACCCTTTTGTGGACCAAAAACTGGAATTGCACCACGCTTGCCAAAAAAAGTATTCTTGACATCGCAAACACATGAGAACTTGACTTTTGGTATATGTGGAGATTTCTGAATATGTCTGATTTTAAAAAGGAAATTAGGCATAAACGGAATCAACGCTCTTCCATTCTCGTCCAAAAACTCAATACCTAAGGCAGCTAAAATCCCTATCCCCAAGTCAACAGTAGCACTTCCACCTAGACCTAGGACAATTTCCTCTGCCCCAAGATCAATTGCATTCCTTATCAAGAGCCCTGTACCATAGCTAGAAGCGACATATGGATTCAACAACTCATTTCCTAACAAAGCAATCCCCGAGGCTGTAGAGACGTCTACAAATGCTTTTTTTGCTTGCTCCTCCCACCCATATGCACATGAGATAGGCCTACCAAAGGGATCAAGTGCCCATACATGCTTTTTTTCCAAGCCCAAAATCTCTGTCAAAAGCTCACAAGTGCCATCTCCTCCGTCTGCAATCGGTAGTAAATCTGTATTAGCAAGAGGGTACTTTCTATTTATAAATGATTGAATAATTACTCCAGCTTCACGAGCACCCATAGTGCCTTTAAATGCATTTGGAGAAATTAAGACGTTCATGGTTAAGCTTTTTTCATTCTCTGAAAATAATCCTTCATCGCTACACGCACTTTAGGAGCTAAGTATAATGTGGAGATCATTGTTGGTACAGCCATTATCGCATACATACCATCTACCAAACTAATCACAACATCCAAAGATGCCACAGCACCAACTACAATGGTGATCAAATAGAAATAATTGTAGTAATCTGCTCTTTTGGCTCCAAAAAGATAACCAAAGCACTTATGACCATAATAAGAGTAAGTGAACATCGTAGAAAGTGCAAAGACTAATACGGCTATCATCAATAGATATCTCCCATAGAATGGAAGTGCCATATCGAACGCTGCAAGAGTAAGTCTAACTCCATCCTTTTCAGTTGACTCCCAAACACCTGTCAGCATGATTACCAAAGCTGTAAGTGTACAAACGACTATCGTGTCGATGAAAGGCCCAAGCATCGCTATCAAACCTTCACGAATAGGCTCATTATTTTTGGAAGCACCATGGACCATCGGTGCAGTTCCTATCCCAGCTTCATTAGAGAATGCAGCTCGTCTAGCACCAACGATAATCACTGCCCCTACTGCTCCACCTGCCATCGCTTCGCCCGTAAATGCGTCGGTAACAATTTTCAACAACATATCAGGTACATCACCTATGTATTTGAATACTATAATGAGCACTGTCACAAAGTAAAGTCCAACCATGAAAGGAACCATTTTGGATGCCACAGCGGCTATTCTCTTGATTCCTCCAAGAATTACAATGGCTACTAGAACCATCATAGTAATTCCAATAATCCAACGCGTTTTGTCGCCTTCATCTAACCCTGCAGGTTCTAGGATTACAGTTCTAAGTACTGCTGTCAATTGATTCGCTTGGAAAATAGCCAGTAATCCTAAAATACCTGCTCCACAAAAAATCACAGAAAGGAATTTCCACTTTTTCCCCATTCCTTCCTCGATCACATACATGGGCCCCCCTTGTATGTTACCTTCAGAATCTTTTCCACGATACATTATAGCTAGACTACAGGTATAAAACTTAGTAGCCATTCCTACAAATGCAGAAACCCACATCCAAAAGATAGCTCCTGGACCTCCCATGTTAATCGCAATAGCAACACCACTTATATTCCCTAGACCCACGGTTGCTGCAATAGCAGCAGACAATGCCTGAAAGGAGGTAATCTGACCCGGCGCCAGACTGTTGTCATACCTTCCTCTAAGTAATCCTATAGCATGACCAATCTTGCGAAAGGGGACAAAACCTGAATGCACTAACAGGACCATTCCACCTCCCATTAAAATGATAAGCATAGGAGTTCCCCAAATCCAGTTAGCAAAGGATATAATGTATTCGCCCATTAAAGTTTTCTATTTAGAGTAATCAAGTTACCTGATCGGATGATTTTAAAATTAACGTCCATATTAGGTTCATTTTATTCAATTTCAAAGAGTATGGCTATCTAAGCAACAAAAAACCCGGTTGAAGCCGGGTCTTTAATGTTGATAGCATAGACTACCAATTGACTTTCGGAGATCTATAGAAGCCTATTCCATTGATATCCCAACGCTTACCTTGCTGCGCAATTCTCTTTTGAAAGCTTTCCCAATTTCTTCGCTCATTTGAAGACCAAGCTACTTCAGCAAGGGCCGCCAATCTAGGGAATGCCATGTACTCAATGTCCGCACGATTAGTAATTGTTTCGGTCCAAAGAGGAGCTTCCACTCCAAGAATATCGGTTTTATTAATCCCATCTGCATAAGTTGCTGGATCCCAATTATATGAATCATCAAGCTCAATATATGCAGCCCAGTGAAGGCCAAGTCTAGACGTAGAGTCATATTGCATATCCAAGTATGCACGCTTAGCTGGGGACATAAGAATCTGATTTCCTTGCTCCTTAGCCAGCTTTGCATTTTCTTCCAATGCCCAAAATTGAGCTACTGAACCCGGTGCTAATTTTGCTGTTGCGATTTCATCCCAACCTATGCTCGTTTTGCCATATTTGGTTACGATTCCTTGTACACGTTCCACAAAATAGATGTAATCATCCTTTTCAGTTACATGGGATTCATCTCCACCAATGTGAATATAAGGGCCAGGAGTA
Source organism: Algoriphagus aquimarinus (assembly GCF_900112005.1). GTDB lineage: Bacteria > Bacteroidota > Bacteroidia > Cytophagales > Cyclobacteriaceae > Algoriphagus > Algoriphagus aquimarinus. The sequence goes on from NZ_FOKK01000004.1 coordinate 294,611, forward strand.
AGCTCCACGAGCTCTCTGATCACATCTTCAACAAAGGTGTAAGTAATTTCTTTGTTTGTGGCAAACGTACTGAAACCCACTTCAATGCCTGTATATATTTCAGCTGGCTCTGGATTCTTGTCTAGGATATCAAAATCAATTTTACCCTCAGTCATCGTAGCAAAATCTCCATCAGGTAAGTTCACACCAGGATTTAACTCAGCATAAGCAGCCAAGGCAGCATTAGTATGACCTGGCATATCGATCTCTGGTACTACAGTCATAAATCTATCCGCTGCATATTTCACAATATCACTATATTCTGCTTGGGTATAAAAACCACCTTCAGTACCTCCTACTTCAGTCTTTCCACCTATTTCAGTCAATTTAGGCCATGATTTAATTTCAATTCTCCAGCCCTGATCATCAGATAAATGCAAATGTAGATAGTTGTATTTCAGGCTTCCCATCTGATCTATGTAGTGCTTTACATCTTCGACACTTATAAAATGTCGTGCCACGTCCAGCATAGCACCTCTGTAGGCAAATTCAGGTTCATCTTCAATCTTGCCATTCCCTATCGTCCAATCTGCGTCAACTACTGAGGAATTTTCAATCTCCACTGGTAAAGCTTTGATTAGTGTTTGGGTGCCATAATAAAGTCCAGCTGCAGAAGTAGAAGTAATTCTTACCCCATCGTCTGTAATCTCAATACCATATTTTTCGGAAGCCTCTCCCCCAGTCAATTCCAAAATTAAATCACCTTTCTCAGCCGAAACTGGAATAGCATATCCAGTAGCAGGACGAAGTTTTTCAGCCAAAAAATTACCAACTCTAGTTAAATCTCCACCTGCACCAATCAATTGAATGGAAGATTCTGAGTTCAACTCAAATGCACCAGATTTAGATGTGACTGATCTCGGAATAGGTATAATTCCAGCTTCATCGAGCGGGATTGAATTGGGTGCTTGACAGGAACTAACAGATAAAACTGCTAGAGCAGCCAAAGTCCTTAAGGTAAGTTTCATAGAATAAAGGTTTGAGTAAACTTAATCTATTTTTTTAACAATCTTTTTAGGACAAATTAATTTTATAGCGAAACGCTTGAACTTGGGCAGTAATTAAAGGTATGTTGATATTACTATGTGTATTTTTATGAATGGGCTAAAAATTGTGACTGGTTTTTGATAATTTCAAATTTCACAAAGTCTGAAATTGGTTTGATCGATAATTACGAATAGAACAATCCAAAAAACCCTCTTTAACATAACTATTAATCTAATGAAAAGTGAAGGTTCAAATTCTGGGAATTCCCGGAGAAAATTTCTTAAAGGCTCAGCCTTAGCTGCTGCCGGATTTTACATTGTACCAAGAAATGTCTTAGGGGGCCCAGGTTTTATTGCCCCAAGTGACAAACTTCGTGTAGCTAGTATTGGTGTTGGAGGTATGGGCGGAAGTGATGTTCGCGGAGTAACCAAAACAGGCAAAGTAGACTTTATTGCACTTTGTGATGTGGATGATTCCAGAGCCAAAGGCAGTAGAGAGTTGCATCCAAAGGCAAAATATTACAATGATTTCCGCGAAATGCTGGATAAGGAGGGGAATAACATAGATGCAGTCACAGTATCTACTCCTGATCACATGCATGCTGTAGCAGCAATGGCGGCTATGAAGATGGGCAAACATGTCTATGTACAAAAGCCACTTGCTCATGATATCTACGAGGCTAGAATGCTAACAGAAGCAGCAAAAAAATATAAAGTAGTCACCCAAATGGGTAACCAAGGTTCTTCAGGAGATGGAGTTCGTCAAATGGTAGAATGGTATGATGCTGGATTAATTGGAGAAGCTACTAAAGTTTATTCGTGGACAGATAGACCTGTTTGGCCTCAAGGCATACAATGGCCTACAGAACCTGTTACACCTCCGTCTGATTTGGATTGGGATCTATGGTTAGGCACTGCTCCCTACAAGGATTATGTGGGCAACCTTGTCCCATTTAACTGGAGAGGTTGGTGGGATTACGGCACAGGTGCACTAGGTGATATGGCTTGTCATATTATGGAGCCTCCTTTCAGAGTATTAGGTCTTGGCTATCCAAAATCCGCCGAATGTTCCGTCGGATCAGTGTATGTAGGTGAGTTCAAAAGAGGATACTTCCCTGAGAGCTGCCCTCCTTCTTCTCATATTACTTTGAGATTTGATAGACCAGGCAAAGATGATCTTGAATTCCACTGGATGGATGGTGGTATACAACCAAACAGACCAGAAGAATTAGCTCCTAATGAGCAAATGGGTGATGGTGGTAACGGAGTAATCATCGAAGGAACCAAAGGTAAAATGATGTGCTCCACTTATGGAAAAAACCCTCAGTTACTTCCTACGTCAAAAACAAAAGATGCAAATGTGCCACAAACGCTTCATCGAGTAGATGGAGGAGATGGTGGCCACTATAATAACTGGGTTGAAGCTTGTATCGCAGGTCATGGTTCGGAAGAATTCAAAAACTTGAGCTCTCCATTCTCTATCGCTGGCCCATTGACTGAATCCGTATTGATGGGAAATCTTGCTATCAGAAGCTATGATTACAGAACTCCAAAAGCCGATAATGCTAATCAGTTCGATTATCCGGGAAGAGGAATCAAACTCGTATGGGATGGTCCAGAAATGAAGGTCTCTAATTTCGAACCTGCTAACCAATTTGTGAAGCGGGATTACAGAGGAGATTATTCTCTTTAAAAATAAAACGGCTTTGAAAGATGATTTTCAAAGCCGTTTTTATTAGAAGAGCGTACGTATCGAATGCTTCATTATTCTAGTCATTTTGCCTATTGCGACTACCTACTGCGACTAAAAAATTATCCAAACACACCTTCGATTAGGAATAAGACCCCATTAATTCTTAGCGTTCTACTTCTAGCTCTACTCTTCTATTCTTTGATCTGCCTGTTTCGGTAGAATTGGACGCCAGAGGTCTAGTTCCTCCCCAGCCCGAGATTCTGAGGCTTTCGAAAGCAACTCCTTGCTCGATTAAGAAATCTCTTACGCTTCCTGCTCTATCTAGAGAAAGCCCCTTATTCAATCCAGGATCACCAGCATTATCCGTATGCCCATGAATTCTAAGTTTCATCTCAGGGTTTGACAAAAGAAATTCTGCCAATTCAGTTAAAGAAGCTTTGGTGTCCTCTCCTTCCAATTCTGCAGTACCGCGTTTGAAATTCACATTATCCAATAATACTACACTACCCGATTCTGCTTTTGTCATCAGCACTACAGTGGGTTCGTTAATCTTTACTTCTCCTATTAAAATGGTTTTAGGGAAATAACCATTAGCACTTACCTTAATCTCTTTTACTTGAGCATTTCCTAACTCAGAGAGTTTGAGTGAATCACTTGCGCTCTTGGAAACACTAATTCCCCCGGCTTTCCAGGTTAAGGTGTAAGGAACAAGGGTTTTATTCTTCGCATCCACTACAAACCATGAAATCGGTTCTTCTGCCTTTTCTTCAGTTTGCTCCACTATTCTCACTTCAGGTATTCCTACACTGGATGCAGGATATATAGGCTCTATGGAGACTGTTTTTATTTTTTCTGGTTGTGCTGTTTGAGCTATAGCTTCAGGAGCTGCAATTGAAAATTCTGTAGGGATATCAAGGGGGATCACTGTCTCAAAAGTCAATAAATCGGCAAAGCCGTCACTATTCTGAGTGCTCGTCCACACCACTTCTTCGGAATTGATAAAAGTCACTGAAACTTCAGAGCCAGGAGAACTCACTTGCTCCCAGATTACTGGTTTGCTCCAGTTGTTCCAACCTTCTCCCATGCGCTTTGCTATGAATATATCTTTCCCTTGTGCACCTTCATGCATATTCGATGAGAAATACAATTCACCTGACTTTACATTAAAAAATGGACTCATTTCCTGACCTATCGTATTAATCGCAGACCCAAGATTGACAGGGCTTGACCATTCAGTTGGGCCAATTTTGTCACTCACATAGATATCTTCATTTCCCTTGGAGTCTTTCCCTTTTCCTGAAAGAAAAATCACTTTACCTCCAGCACCTACCCGACCTGTAACTTGTCCTGAAAGTCCATCCAATCCAGGCATAGATACTCGACGAAGAAAATTCCAATCTTTTCCAAACTTGGAATATTGGTAAATCCCAAATCTTTGACCACCTGTGTGATATACGAGAAGCGTAAGAATATCCTCCAAACCTAGAGAGAAATCATAGCCATCAGTACTTAGATCTGCCCTATGAACGGCTTCTAACCATTCTCCTGTTTCTGATTTTTTGGTCATCCAGATATCACCTGGATCTGTAACTCCACCTATATTCTCCGGATGGAAAGCTCGAGTGAAAAGTAAAGTATTATCTCCAATCCATACTGGATTCATATCGTCCTGAGGACTATTGGCTCCAGAGAGGGATACTACTTTTTGGGCGTGAAGATGGAATGAAAAGCAAAAAGCAAGTAGCATTACGCTACTTGCTTTTATAAATACGTTCTTAAATTTTCTCATAGTTTATTGATCCAACACAATGGCAAATACCAGAGGTGCTACGATCGTTGCATCAGACTCGATGATAAATTTCGGAGTATCGATTCCTAATTTACCCCAAGTGATTTTTTCATTTGGAACAGCTCCAGAATACGAACCGTACGAAGTGGTCGAATCAGAGATCTGACAGAAGTACCCCCAAAGTGGCACATTCGTTCTTTGCAGATCCTGATGCAACATCGGCACCACACATATAGGGAAGTCTCCTGCAATTCCCCCGCCAATCTGGAAAAATCCAACAGTACTTTCCTCTGTAGCATTATTTGTATACCAATCTGCTAGGTAAATCATGTACTCAATGCCTGTTCTAACTGTATGCACATTCTTCACATCTCCCGTGATCACGTGACCTGCAAACATGTTTCCCAATGTGGAATCTTCCCATCCTGGAACTATGATTGGAATATTCTTTTTGGCAGCTTCAAGCAACCAGCTATCCTTTGGATCAATTTGATATGACTCTTCTAATTTTCCTGAAAGTAAGATTTTATAGAAAAACTCATGTGGGAAAAATGATTCACCCGCTTCATCAGCTTTCACCCATTCTTCCAAAATCACATTTTCAATTCTTCGCATCGCTTCCATTTCTGGAATACATGTATCCGTAACGCGATTCATGTGTCGCTCAACCAAATCCTGCTCTTGCGCTGGGGTTAGTTCACGGTAATTTGGAATCCGCTCATAGTAATCATGAGCAACCAAATTGAACACATCTTCTTCCAAATTTGCACCAGTACAAGTGATTATTTGAATCTTGTCCTGACGTATCATCTCTGCTAGTGAAATACCCAACTCAGCAGTAGACATTGCGCCGGCAAGTGTTACCATCATTTTTCCGCCATTATCCAAATGACTTTTGTAACCTTCAGCGGCATCGATCAAGGCCGCAGCGTTGAAGTGACGGTAATTATGCTTTAAAAATTCAGTGATTTTCATTCTATAAATTTTCGTTAGAGCTTCAAAAATACCCAATTTTTCCCCACAAAAAAACCCAGCCTAAGCTGGGTTTCAATATTTGGAAGATGTAGTACAGCTTATTTAGCTGTGTCTGCAGGAGCAGACGTATACTCTTTGTTTAATCCTTCGATTACAGATGTAGTAAGATCAATAGCGTCATTCGCGTACCAAACTGCTCCACCTCTAGTGTAGCTCAAAATCACATCAAGATCGTTGCTCTGAGCATAAGACTTAAGATATTTCTGAACTCTGTCGTATACTTCACTATAAAGGGCAGCTTCATCAGCAGATAATTCTTGCATCAAATTATCACGATAAGTCATCAGGTTTTGCTCTTTTTTAGCCAATTCTTCTTGCTTAGCTCTCTGCTGGTTCACAGTCATGTTACCACCAGTTTGTTGGAAAGTTTGAACTTCTTGCTGAAAGCCGTTCGCTCTTCCTTGAAGATCTCCTTCAAATTTCTTTCCTTTTTCAGTTAGCTCTTCAGACTTCGCTTTAAAGTAATCATACTTATTGATCACGCTATCTGTGAAAACAAAAGCAACGTTCAAATCACCTTGTTTTACTTCTTTGGAAGCGGTTTCGCCAGTCGTAGTAGAAGTTCCAGCATTATCGCAGCCGTATAAAAGCACTGTAGCAAGGCTCAATGCACCGATTAGTTTTATTCCTCTTTTCACTTTGTTGATGTTATTGATTACAAGGGCGCAAATATAAAGAAAGTATTGATTTTACAAGAATTGACTTAACATCTCTAGGTAAATTTAGAGCTCAGCACTTAAAAATATAGATCTTGAGCCAATCTATAGACTTGCGTATGGGCTTCTACAATTTTAGCTACGTTAGCTGAATAACCTCCTCCCATGCAGCACATAATAGGCACCTGTAATGATTTGGCTAAGTTAAGAACCATACTATCTCGATTCTTAACTCCGTCAATGCTCATCGATAATCTTCCTAATTTGTCGCTTTCCAACACATCTACTCCAGATTGATAAATAATAAAATCAGGCGAAAAATCTTTCAATATTATTTCAAGCTGGGTTTGGAGTATACTTAAATACAATTCATCGCCCGTTCCGTCAGGAATAGCGCAATCTAGATTGGAGATTTCTTTACGCATGGGATAATTCTTCTCTCCATGCATACTGAACGTGTAGATATCTGAGTTATTCGCACATATACTGGCAGTGCCATTGCCCTGATGTACATCTAGGTCTATCACCAAAACCTTTTTAGACAATTGATTTGCTAATAGATAATTAGCTGTAACAGCAATATCATTTAATAAACAAAACCCTTCACCACGATCAGCAAAAGCATGATGCGTTCCTCCGGCAATGTTCATAGCTATTCCATACTTTAAAGCAAAAACGGCAGCCTGAACAGAACCCTGCAAAATAGTAACTTCCCTATCCACCAGTTCTTTGGACAAAGGAAATCCAGTAGCCCGTATTTCAGATTTGGATAAAGATAAGTTCTCAAGCTTATTCCAATATTCCGCTGTGTGCGTAGTCAAAATCCATTTTTCATCTAAGGGATGGGGCTCAAAGAAATTCTCCTCATGGACAATTGCTTCATGCAATAGCTGACCAGGAAGTAATTCATATTTCTCCATTGGAAATCTATGACCCACTGGCAAGGAATGCTTATAGATAGGTGAATAGGCAATTTTTAGCATAAAAAAACGCTTGCGGTTAGCAAGCGTCGTTTTAGTGTTTAACTCAGTTAAGATTAATCTTCGATATCTTCTTCTTCAGTTTGAAAAGCATACATCGTATCATCCAGCTCTAAGGTATCGTCATTAAATTCTTTGATGAATTTGGCGATCACATCTTCATCTATCAAATCGATATTCAAGGCTGCATCTACACCAATTCCGAAATCATGGTGGGTATCAACATCAACGAACTCCTGCACTTTTACACTTTCTTCCTCTTCTATTTCCATGATGATCTCAGTGATAAACCAACCGATTTCTTCTTCTTCACTGGTTAATGGCTTCAAATTACCATTTTCATCTTCTTCATAGGTTATACCTTTGAAATTCGGGAACTTCTGAGCGGCCTTATGTTCTGCTAGTTCATACACTTCACTAGCATGATGCAACCTAAGGGTGTACAAAGCGGAGTCGTAGATTACTTCTTTACCTTGATACATTCCTATAAAATAGAAATTCACAAACTCATCAGAGTTTTCTTCTTCGGGAAGGATTTTGAATGTTTTGTTGAGCTTCCCTAGCTCATCCTTTAGCTCTTCGATGCGTTGAGGATCAAAACCTGGATTTGAGATTGACATAGGTCAAATATTTAAAGAATATTTATCTTTTAAGTGATTAGCAATCCAATAGTACTAAATCGTATAGTAATATAACATCAAAATCTAATCGAATTTATTTAAAACCGCAAAGTCTAATAAAGAAATTGTTAAATAATTGTGGTTTTCCAAGAGATATAATAATCTGAAGTTCAATTAGAAGAGTTGGTTGAAGTAGGAAGCCGATTTAAGGATTTTGAAATTTTAGAAGTTTTTATAAATTAACTCTTTAAGGAGCTTTCCTAATAAACCTCTTGAGAATAGCCCTTTTCAAAGCCCTTTCTAATTTAAAGAACTTAGTCACTCAATAAATGTTTAACAAATAATTATTATTGTGATGGTTTGGAAGGGTTTAAACTATTACCAAACAGTGAGTTAATAATACTAACAACGATTGCAAACAAAACTGCCCACCAAAATCCATCCACCTGAAACCCTGGGATAATCCGATCAGCAAGCATAAACATCAGCGCATTGATGACCAATAAAAATAGACCAAGCGTTAAAATGGTAATTGGCAAGGTTAGTACAATCAATATGGGCTTCAGGGTAATATTGATCAGGATGATGAATGCAGCAAGGATAAAACCTGTTACAGCAGTATCAATGTGAATACCGGGGATCAGATATTCAGCAATTATTACAGAAATCCCTCCCAAAAGGATCTTTACTAGAAAATTCATAGGTCTATCGGTTATTTCCACGTGTTTATAAAGATAGAAATTACCTTAATTTTTCTAAAACCTGATAAATATCATCTCAAAAAATTGGAATGCAAAGAGCTATTAATTCGTTACTTGATTTGGGTTGCCTTATATTTGCGCCTCTAACATAAATCCTACGCCGAGTGATAATCATTATCTTGTTCTTGCTGCATTGGTATTTCTCCTTGTTTTGCCAAAGCTTCTTCCTTCACAGATATGCTGCCCATCAAATGTTCTATATGAACAAATACTGGGAAAAGTTTTTCTATTTCTTTACATGGATGTGGCAAGGTAGCTCCTATCTCTCTCCGAGAGCATATGCTATTCTTCACAGAATGCATCACGCCTACAGCGACACACCAAAAGATCCACACAGCCCGCATCATACCGAGAACTTATTCACCATGATGTGGAAAACTAAAAACATATATAATGAGTATTTTTCTTTCAGATTGAAGCCTGAAGAGAGGTTCTCCAAAGATATTCCTGACTGGAATAAATTCGACAAGTTTGCCGATACCATGCTGGTGCGTGTGAGCTGGGGGTTATTATATGTCGCGATCTATGTACTATGTATCTCTGTTTTCGATATGCCAGGTACGCATTGGTGGATGTATTTCTTACTTCCTATACACTTCCTTATGGGACCAGTTCACGGAGCTATTGTAAATTGGAGTGGGCATAAATATGGATACGCAAATTTTGATAATAACGACCATTCAAAAAACAGCCTTTTATTGGATGTATTAATGCTAGGAGAATTGTTTCAAAACAATCACCATAAGCTTCCAAATAGACCAAACTTCGCAGTGAAATGGTATGAATTTGATCCAACATATCCCATTGTCAAACTATTGCACATGACAAGGATTATTAAGTTAAGACCTGCATAACAAAAAATGGCCTCATATGAGGCCATTTTTTGTTGAACTCGGTTATTTTTTATGTGAACACCAAATCTCTTGAGATAAAAAAAAATTAAAACTAAAGGTGGTTTTTTTTGCAATTGTGAAACTAAACGAATAATTTTCTTGCACTTAAAACTTAACGCCTTATTTATGAAACCATTAACAAGAGCCGAAGAGGAGATCATGCAGATCCTCTGGGAAATCGAAAGAGGATTTGTCAAAGACATCCTTACTCCAATGACCGAACCGAAGCCAGCGTATAACACTGTGTCTACGATAGTTAGGATATTGGAGCGTAAAGGATTTGTGAGTCACAAGTCTTACGGAAAGAGTCATGAGTATTTTCCAATCGTATCGAAAGACGAGTATCGTTCTTTCATTATTAAAAAAATGTTAGATGGTTATTTCGAAAATTCCTTCGGAAAACTTACTGATTTCTTCAAAAGTGACGAAACACTGAATACAAAGTCGTATCAGTAATCATTTTTGAAAAGTAAACATGCATAAAAAAACCTGGTATTACCCCCAGGTTTTTTTATTGCCAAATTTTTCTGACTCATTTGCCGTAGAAAGACAGCTACTTTTCATTCTATTTTTTTTTCAAAATAACCAAAGTTATTGAAGTTGACAGAAATCAAAAAAGCCGGAGTTTCCCCCGGCTCTTTAACTCGTTAAATCTATAATTAGGTAGTCGTGTTCGTCATATCACCAGGGTAATTGGCGTTCAACATATTCATAGTCTCGTGAGCTACTTTGATGTTGTACTCGTACGCAAGGCTCTTATAATTGACCAAATCGACTATGGTACCTATAAAACAAAGTCCAATGGTTAAAATATATAGAATACCTAAGCCAATCTGCCCAAGTATGAATCGATGCAAGCCTGCAAAGCCAAAAAAGCCTAACAAAGTCAAAATCAAAATCATCTGTGCGTCTTTTCTTCTGGCACGATAAACCTGTGCAAAAAGAGATGCCTGATCCTCATCCATATTCTTCATCAAACCCTGGATGTAGCCCAGTTCCATTCCTTCCAATTCAGGAAGATGTCTTAATACATTAGCCATAATTGTGTGTTGTTTTTAAGTTTTTAATAAGTTGCCAGATTCTAGAAATAATAACCACATACGCCAGCAAAGCCAGTGGGTGCATGCTCCAGGAAGCTTGAAATTCTCCTCTTGCGAGTAAACTCATAGACCTTCCCAAGCCACAACCCGGACACCAATCAATCCCAAGTTGGCTCAGCGGACAGAGACTTAAGTGACTGCCTCCCTGAGGATCCAAGAGAAGGATCGCTGCTATACTGCCGATCCAAAAGATCAACTCTAGCGGCAAATTTGATATCCATTGGGTTATTACCTTCATGTTCTGTTTAATTACGAAAAAGGTGCCATTCCCCAAACATAGCCTAAAACGGCGAATTTCGAAGGTTATGCTATTTTCATGCTAAGTAAACGAACATCATTGTGTCCGAAACCGAACATAATATTCATCATTAATTCCAAAATGGCTTCATGTGTATTTTGACACTTATAATTCGTCTTCATTTTGTATTTTGGCAATTCAATTTTGACTTATAAATGAAATACTTCTTTGCTACTTGCTTCTTTTTATACTTAGCCAGTACTTTTCCCCTTCATGCACAGACTAGTACAGATCTTTGGGTTGTCAACACCAGTGGAAAAGGTGGTAAGTTGAAATTGCTACCTGAAACTGCTCATTCCCTTACTGATCGTCCTGAATACGATAACCAACCTAATTTTATCAATGAATATCAGTTAGTATTTTCTGCTGCTGATGAAAATGGCAATCACGATATAATCGTCTATAATTTCGAATCAGATAAATTCACCAATCTTTCCAAAACATCTGATCGAAGTGAATTCTCACCCAGCATTACTGATTGTGGAATGTATATAGCGGCAGTAGTCATGGAGGAAGACAAAAAGCAGAGAATTTGGCTCTACCCTACCAATTTTGAACCAGCAGAACTACTCTACGACGACATTGAACCTGTGGGATATTACGACTGGTATGACAATAAAGCTGCAATGTTTGTACTAGGTGAGCCAAATAAATTAGTATATGCTAGAGGTAGAAATGATCTGATTGAAATAGATTCAGCAATCCAACGATCAGTCAAGAAGCGCCCTAAGACATCTGAAATCACCTATATGGCAGGTCTGACTAATGGCCAGCCGGGTATTATTAAGAGCTATGATATAGAAAATGGAAATAGAGAAGTATATCTTTCGGGAATTTCAGGATCTCAGGATTTCTTATGGCTGGATAAAAACCACCTGATAATGGCTTCTGGCAATGAAATATTTATAAGAAAGTATAATAACCCAGAATGGAAATCACTAGGTGTGATCAATTCCGTAACTCACGAAAATATTACCCGAATGGCTTATAGCGAAGATCTAAATGTGCTAGTAGTCACAATGAATAGAAAATAACAATAACACTATGAACCCTATTAAATCAACCCTTTGCATAGCAGCACTTTTGATTGGTGCCCAAGCTTTCTCTCAAGAAATAGAAGACAAAAAAGGCATTGTCGCTAAAAATGCACAACTAGTAAAAGTTCAAGATGGCTTTGAATTCACAGAAGGTCCGGCAGTAAATCGCTTTGGAGATGTTTATTTCACAGACCAACCAAATAACCGTATTCATAAGTGGAATGCTATATCCAATGAAGTAAGTGTATTCAAAGAAGATGCAGGAAGATCAAACGGAATGTATTTTATGCTAGACGGAACTTTGGTTACCTGCGCTGACAACAAAAATGAGCTTTGGGCTTTTGATACCGATGGAAATCCTGAAGTATGGATCACTGCTTTCAAAGGCAAAAAACTGAATGGTCCAAATGATCTATGGATACGTCCTAAAGGAGGTATATATTTTACAGATCCTCTTTATGCCCGCCCGTATTGGGAAGGCCGTGGCGAAGAGTCTGAGCAAGATGGCCAGAATGTTTACTTCTTATCAGCTGACAGAACCGAACTCTTCAAAGTTGCTGATGATCTGGTAAAACCAAATGGAATTGTTGGAACCCCTGATAGTAAGTACCTTTTTGTCTCTGACATAGGTGCAAAGAAAACCTATAAATACGAAGTTCGTGAAGATGGCTACTTGATTAATAAGACTCTTTTTTGCGAAATGGGGTCTGATGGTATGGCGATCGATGACAGAGGGAACGTTTACCTCACTGGAGATGGAGTAACAGTTTTCAATAGAAATGGTGAGCAAATTGCACATATCCCAGTTCCGGCTAAGTGGACTGCCAATGTCGTATTTGGTGCACTTGACAGAAAAACACTCTTTATTACGGCCATGGATGCCGTCTATACTCTTCAGATGAAAACTAGAGGAGTTTGGTAAAATAAGCCCAGGAAAGTATTAACTACTGTTTACTAACTTCCCTATTTACCAAAAAATAGAAATCCCGGAAAGGAAGCTTTTACTCAGCCTCTTCTCCGGGATTTATTTTTATACAATCCTAAAAGATTCTCTTTTTAAATGAACCAAGGGATTACAAAGAATTAAAAAAAATTAGAAAATACCGATGTAGTGATTTCCTGGCTGATTTACCAAAGTAGCACCTTTAGTAGCCACACCGGTATTACTATTAAGGATATAAATATTACCATCCTTACCTACAGGAGTTACAGCCATATACACGTCTATACCATCCACTACAAAACCTTGGTACTGGTTGAATTCCAAATCAGCATCATATGGCATGTCAACAATAGAAGCAGTTCTAGCATCTAAATCCATCCATACCACAAAACCATTTTCTGCTCCATCATGAGAGATAAGCGCAAATGCTTTTCCATCTTGAGCATATTGCCACGCTTCGATAGTTACCCCACTTAAACCTAAAGCATGGTTCAAGCTAAATACATAAGAATCATCATATACATTGCTCTGATTGATTCTTAGGATATACGAACCCGCAGGATCTCTTTCAGTAGCTTGGTAAATATTCCCATCATCACCTAAGTAGCTGTAGTGACTTCTGTAGCCACTATTGTCACCATGTCCGACTGTTGAGTTGATTACAGAAGGGTTGGCAAAAGACGGATAATCTACTACCACAGACTTAGAACCCAATCTCTCGTAGTCACCTTCAGTTTCACCTGTAGCCACATTGTATTTTCTCATCCAGGTACCAATGATCAGCTTATCGCCAGCTTTGTTCAATACAGAACCGTCCAATCTAAAAATAGTATGACCTTCCGCCTCTTCTTCTTCAGTAAGTGGGATTTCGTATTGTACATAACTTCTAATAAGAGATTCCTGTAAATCTAGCGCAAGTACTGTAGCAACTCCTCTGTAATAAGCAAAAGCTGCATCTGGAGTATTTCCCGCTGGCGCATTGTTGGCTGCTATGTTAGCCATATTTAATGCAATACCAGTTTTGTCTCCATCATTCAATTTCAACCAACGCGGTGAAGTTCCTGCGTACTGTGAAATATTAACAGAAACATCAGATTGAACGAAGCTATCCCCACCATTCACGGTGTATTTAGAGAACTCACCTCCATTGTCACCTGTGTAGGCAATATTGAAAAGTGTACTTCCATCTTCGGATGATTGAAGACGTGCAGTTCTATTAGACTTCACTCCAAAACCTTCCGTATATACGCTGATCTGAGTTTCTGGATCTTTTGCTTCTTCTATGGACACAGAGTAAACCATAGTTCCACCATTACCATCACCTGGGTTATCAGCCATCAAAGCTCCTGCTACGGTGATGAATCTATCCTCTTGCTCTACAGGCGGTTCAATAGGATCACCCCCATTGTCATCACTGCAGCTTGAAAGCACAATTGTGCCCATTAATGCGCTCAGTGTTAAAAAGTTTAAAAATTGCTTTTTCATAATTTACTTCTGGTTGATTAAAATTAATTGTTGGTTGAATTAGAATTTGTTAATGGTATAATTGACTTTCAAATAAAAGCCTCTTCCAGGCTTTTGAACAGCAAAGTTGTCGAAGGCTTGCTGATCGAAAATGTTTCTCAAATCTGCACTCACTACTAGTTTTTGGTTAGGGAAAATATAATTCATCCCGATGTCTTGGATGAATTGGCGAGGGGTTCTAAAGTCTTCGATTTCCAACCAGGTGGTATAGAATCTATCTACAAAACCTGCGCTGTAGTACAAATTCAGTGATGAGCGTTTTTGAAGTACATTTTTGAAAGCATACTGAACCGTTGTATTGATAGTGAAAAATGGCTCATTAGGTAATTGCTGGTTGTAGTAAGTGTACTCTTTTCCGTTCGGATCATATTGAATGTTGAACACCGAATTGAACTTAGAGAAGTTTAGCAATACATCCAGATTATCTTTCCAAGTGTAGTTGATCTCACCCTCAAAGCCGATTGACTTTGTTTTCCCTAAATTCTCAAAGGGGTCAGTTTGAACTGCATCGTTCAAGCGTGGGTTGATTTTCCTTACAATCTTATCCTTAGTATCCCTTAAGAAGCCCGAAACGTAGAATGAAAATTTGTTGGTAGGATTTAAGCTATAGGTGCCACTTCGTAAACCAATATTCAAGTTGTTGCTTACCTCAGGGCGTATATTTATGTTCTCAATAATATTTTCACTAGGACTACCAAAAATTTCATTTTCGGAAGGCATTCTTACAGCTTTTTCAGCTGAAACAAGGAACGTTAAATTTTGCTTCAATTTATAGGAAGTCGCTAATCCATAGCCTGGAGTTGAATTGTTACTAGACACACGATCTTCACCTTTAATCTGCTCTCCATTTGAAGTAATCAGAATAGGATCCATCCGATCAATTTTCTGTTGATAGTATTTCCCAAAAAGATTGGCTTTAAACCGAGATTCAAAAAGCGTCGCCTCATAAGCCAGCGCAGAGACATTTTTCGTTAAGTCACGTGTACCTATAAATTCTCTTTCAATAGCTGATTTCAAATCGTCACGCTCCGTTCTATCGATTGTATAGTACATGTGATTGAAAACTAATCTATGTTTTTCAGAAAAATCATAAATAGCTCCTCCTCTAAAAGTGGAGATACTTCTATTAATATGATTAATTGTTGGTGCCCCTTGCTGTGCACCGCTTGGTCTCAAAATTGGATCTCCATTGAGACCAATACTCTGCTCGCCAAACCAATCATAATTCCAACGCACCGTGTCATTCACAACTTCCTTTCTATCTGAAATCATTCCATTGAAATTCACTTCAAGTCCCTTGGTCAGAAAGTTAGATTTAGAATAGGCAACACTTACAACATTTGCCTGAGACTCCGTGAAGCGACCTTTGTAAGGTATAGTCATGTATGTCCCATGCTGAATCTCGTTGTAATCATCCGAGACATTGTATCCAATTAAAAATTGATCAGCCCATTTGACATCAGTAAATCCTACTTGGATATTGGCACCAATTGATTTGTAAGCATCGTTGAAACGCTTGGCTCTGACATATTCATAGCGACCGTTAGGAAGAATATTTCTTACGAATTTCCCCCAGACCTCGTAATCATTGTCTGAGTAGTTATAAAACCCAGAACCTTTTACTGTAAAACCTGAATTGGAATTGCGGAATGATCCACTCATATTGGCTTGCAGCGTATTGAATGAACCATAGGACAGAGAAGCTGTCAGATTGTTCATCGCTCCTTTTTTCAGTATTACATTGATCGCTCCACCCAAAGCATCATCAGCCAAATGAGCTGGAATCACTCCTTTGTAGACCTCAATTCGCTCTATCAAAGCCGGAGGAATGCTATTTAGACTAAAGGATCCACCATAAGTGGAGATGGGTACTCCGTCTATAAATATTCGGACAGAATTACCAGACATACCATTCAGATTATAGGAAACTTGCGAACCCAAACCGCCATTTTGGCGAACTCGAACTCCTACTGATCTATTCAGTAAATCATTGGTTTGTAGTGATTGAAGAGATGCCTTCTTCGTTTCTATCACGTTTACTGCAAAACCTGTTGCTTCAATTTCACTTTTGTGAGACTCTCCTTCTACAATTACCTCGTCCAACTCACTATCCTCAGCGCGCTTGAGTGTAGTTGAAAGCTTTAGGTTTGTCTTATCTATATGTATACTAAAATCATGTTTTTGGATTTCTATGCTACTCACATTGACCTGATATGGTCCAAAAGGAATATCCGTGAGCTCATATCTACCTCTTTCATCAGAAAGGGTATGTTTTTTAATGGACTGAATAAATACAGATGCATAGGCAACAGGGGCGCCATCATCGAAAGTCAAAGTTCCTGAGATTTTCCCGGTTTGGGAAAAAGCCAAATCAGAAATTAAAACGTTCAACGTAAAAAATAATAGAGTAAAACTTGTTTTCATGTGCCGCCTGAGGTGAATCTGACAGCAAAATTAGAGTTTAATTATAATTAATCTAAATAAGGATTGTAAAAAACTTGTCTCTATCCTAAGGCTACATTCTCAAAACGAGGATAGCTCACTGTATTTCACACGATTAGTTATTTGTAAATAATCTAAATAAAAAATTAGAAAAATAAATTCGACTAGCAGAATCCTACTTCTGATAGCCGAATTAGAAGTATTACTTAGTTGCAATCATTTCCATCTACATCACAAGCTTCCCCATCACCTTCGGCGATTTCAAGACTTGGAAGGGTTTTAGCAAATTCATTCCAGGCTTTTGACAAAGTCTGATCAAAAACCTCATCCGGTTGTGCCCCTGATATCCCGAATTTCCTATCTAATACGAAGAAAGGAACTCCCTTCACTCCTATTGTTCGGGATTCGTAGATATCTTGTTCTACTGCATCTTTGAATTGTTCAGAGGCTAACATTTGTCTGATTACCTCTTCTTCTAAACCAACTTCTTTTCCCAAAGAAACAAGCGTGTCAACATCGTCAACATTCAACCCATCCGTAAAATAAGATTTCAGTAAAATCTCTTTCATCTCTCCTCCTTTGCCTGATTCTTTGGCTAAATGGATCAACCGATGTGAATTCATCGTATTTGCAACGACCGTTTTTCCCATCTGAAAGTCCAAACCTTCTGCTGCAGCCATGTTCACCACGTTATCCGTGATTTCTAAAGTTTGCTCCATTGACCAGCCTTTAGACTTGGAAAGATGCTCCAGCGTATTTAACGAAGGGTCTGTAACCTGATCCGGATTAAGCTGAAAGCTTTTCCATTCAATCTCGATTTTATCTTTGAAAGGCGAATTATTGATCGCCTTTTCCATTTTTCTTTTACCGATGTAGCAGAAAGGGCAAACTACATCTGACCATATTTCTATTTTCATAGCTAGATTCTTTAATTAACTTATGATGAAATAGAAATTAAGCCAAAAGAGTTCAGCCAATTTTGAAAACCAAAGAATGTCCTTCCTGCGCGATGGAAATAGATTCCAAAGCGAAGATTTGCCCAATCTGCAAGTTTGAATTTCCTCAGCGATCCCCTTGGATCACTTGGTTAGCTATTATCTTATTGATAGTTTGGATCTTCAGCTATATACTTTAATCTGAAAATCCACAAAGATGCCAGTAGCCAAAATCCCTTTGCTCTTCCGGCCAGTTGACGGAAGACGGGTGACCGAAGCGGCCTCAGTGATAGTGTTAACCAAATCATATTATACTTTGGTCTCTAATGCTGGCAAAAAACTGGAGAGACATATACTTTAATAAACACATCTACATCTATGAATAAGCGTAAATTTTTAAAGTCTTTGACCTTCCTTGGAATCGGCACAGGATCATTTTTCTCTGCGAAAAATGCCACTGCTAAAACTATAGCTGAGATAGATCCTAATGCGGCTGACTTTTGGGATCAAATCCGCGCTGCTTACAAATTGAAGCCCGATTACATTAATCTCGAGAATGGTTATTACTGCTTTTTGCCAGAAGAAACCCTAGAAAACTACATCAAGCATCTCAGAGAAGTCAATTATCAAGCTTCAAGCTATATGCGTACGGTACAGTGGGACAACAAAGCCAAAAGTGCAGCGATGGTTGCAGAATTAATTGGTGCTTCATCAGAAGAAGTTGTGCTTACCCGAAACACGACAGAATCTATTGACATAATAATCTCTGGCTACCCATGGAAAGCAGGCGATGAAGCAATTGTATCCAATCAAGACTATGAAAGTTTGCTCAATATGTTTGAGTTGGCAGAAAGGCGCTATGGAATCAAAGTCAAAAGAATAGACATACCCATGCATCCAAAAGATGATGCAGAAATAGTAGCCGTCTATGAGAAAGCGATCACCCCCAAAACCAAACTGATGATGGTCCCTCATATTGTCAATATCACAGGCCATATTTTGCCCGTGAGGAAAATTGCTGATATGGCCCATGGACATGGTGTAGAAATAATGTTAGACGGAGCTCACGCAGTAGGACATTTTGATTTCAATATATCAGAATTGAATTGTGATTATTACGGGTGTAGCTTACACAAGTGGTTGAGTGTCCCTCTTGGTTGCGGAATGCTTTATGTCAAAAAAGGAAAGAGCCAGCAAATCCGGCCTCTTCTTGCTCCTTATGAATTGGATCAAAAGACACTTCTTAACCTGAATCACACAGGTACACATGCCGTTTCCACAGATTTGTCGGTGATCGATGCGGTCAACTTCTTAAATAAAATGGGCAGCAAACGAAAAGAAGAGCGATTGAGATACATACAGCGCTATTGGTCTGACCAGGTTCGTGATTTGCCAGGAGTAAATGTCAATACACCTAAAGATCCTCACCGCTCTTGTGCCATTGCAAATGTGGGCCTTGATGCAATGAGTCCAGCAGATATGGCTAAGACTTTAATTGAAAAGTATCAGATATTTACCGTTGCAATAAATGGTGCTGGCGGAGTGAATGGTTGCAGAATCACTCCCAATGTATATACATCAGAAGCTGAAATGGACAAATTTGTCACTGCTTTGAAGGAAATGTCAGGGAATGCATAACTGCAATCCTCTATACTCAATTGCCTATTTGACAATTAGACGCCAAATTATATTCTGAAGATGCTTATTTAAGCAAAATAGACCCTTCAATTTTCTCAAATCTGTAAAAATCAGGGTTAAACCTTAAATTATTCTTAAAAACTCTTGCATTTTCCTTCCTAAGGAATGAATTTTGCCACCCTATTACGCATGACACAAGTAAATCAAATAGCGCCAACATTTATTCATACTACTTCAGTAGTCGTGAACGCTGATGCTATTGCTTTTTTCACTCCGTTAAGGACGTGTAGATTTTTCTATAGGGTTTAACCCTTCGATGAATAGTTGTATTCCTACGTGGAGTACTTGCCCGCCCTTTTACATTTTGATTTATTTACCAATCTTCCGATTCCGTCGGAATTAACACATGCAATCCCTAATGGATAACATTTCTTTCCAGATTATTGTAGCAAATGCTTCTCACAAGGACTACTCCACTCAGATCACCGATGAGATGGAAAACTCCGCTAAAGCTCGTGGAACTGGTATAGCCAAGCGTAGCCCAGCTTATGTGGAAACCAAGATGGAAGAAGGAAAAGCAGTAATCGCATTGACCTCTGACGGCAAATGGGCAGGTTTCTGCTACATTGAAGCTTGGGGTCATGGTAAATATGTTGCAAACTCTGGTTTGATCGTTTCTCCTGAATACAGAAAATACGGACTTGCCCGAAAAATCAAGAATGAAGTATTCAAACTTAGCCGTTTGAAGTACCCAGATTCAAACATATTCGGATTGACAACAGGTGCTGCAGTAATGAAAATCAACTCTGAATTAGGTTACATTCCTGTTTCTTACTCAGACCTTACAGATGATAATGAATTCTGGAAAGGCTGCCAAAGTTGTATCAACTACGAGATATTAATGAGTAAAAATAGGCAAAACTGTCTGTGCACAGCTATGCTCTATGATCCCAACTCAAAGAGAAATCACACACAAGAATTAGCACTTCGTGATGATTTCAAGAAAGATCTTAAATTATTTGATCGTTGGGTTAGATTAAAGAAATACGTGATGCTTAAATTGAATAAGTCGAAGGACACTCTTACAAGCATCTTTTTATAAATCATTTCTTCCTTTTCGGAAGCAAAATCCTATTTCGATAGAATCGACCTAAATGAAGATCGACTGATTATGAGTTGATTATTCACATAGCGAGATTACAATAGAAAGAAAATTAGACTCTTATGAAAAAAATAGTTTTAGCCTACAGTGGAGGCTTGGATACCACATTTTGTGCCTTGCACCTGTCCAAAGAACTAGGATATGAAGTGCATGCAGTTTTGGTAAACACAGGCGGATTTTCCGAAGAAGAATTGACAGACATAGAGGAAAGGGCAAAAGGCTTAGGCGTAGCTTCTTTCAAAACACTTCACGTAATGGACACTTATTACAATGAAGTGATCAAATACCTCGTGTTT
Source organism: Algoriphagus aquimarinus (assembly GCF_900112005.1). Taxonomy (GTDB): domain Bacteria; phylum Bacteroidota; class Bacteroidia; order Cytophagales; family Cyclobacteriaceae; genus Algoriphagus; species Algoriphagus aquimarinus. The sequence goes on from NZ_FOKK01000004.1 coordinate 315,438, forward strand.
GGAAATGTCCTTAAAAACCAAACTTATCCACTATCTGTATCTGCAGAGCGCATCCTTCAGGCGAAATCATTAGCTGAGTACGCCAAGTCTATCGGTGCAAAAGCAGTAGCTCACGGTTCTACTGGAGCTGGAAATGATCAGGTTCGATTTGATATGATCTTCCAAACCATTGTGCCAGACATCGAGATCGTCACTCCTATTCGTGACTTGAAATTGAGTCGTGCTGAAGAAATCGAATACTTGAAAAAGCATGGCGTCTCGATGAATTTCGAGAAAGCCGCTTATTCTATCAATAAAGGAATCTGGGGAACTTCTGTAGGAGGAAAAGAGACGCTTACATCTTCCGATTACCTTCCTGAAGAAGCCTGGCCGACTCAAGCTACAGAATCTGAGCCTTTGGAATTGATACTTTCTTTCGAGCAAGGCGAACTTAAAGGGGTTGATGGTAAAAAATATGATGATTCAGTAGAAGCAATTCAAGCTCTTCAGGCTTTGGCTGCGCCCTATGGTATCGGTCGTGACATTCACGTTGGTGATACTATTATCGGTATCAAAGGCCGAGTTGGTTTCGAAGCTGCTGCTCCATTGATTATCATCAAAGGCCATCAGTTGCTAGAGAAGCACACACTTACCAAGTGGCAGCTTTTCTGGAAAAATCAATTGGCTGAATTCTACGGTAATCACCTGCACGAGGGGCATTACCTTGATCCAGTGATGAGAAACATGGAAGAATTCATGGCTAGCACACAGACTTATGTGACTGGTGAAGTTCGGGTTTTACTTCAGCCATTCCGATTCACTTTACTTGGAATCACTTCTAATCATGATCTGATGTCCAACAAATTTGGTAGCTACGGAGAAATGAACAAAGGCTATACAGCAGAAGACGTAAAAGGTTTCACCCGAATTTTGGGTAACCAAACCTCAATTTTCCATAAGGTAAACTCTGACAATGACTAAAATCAAGACAGCGATCATAGGCGCAGCGGGATATACTGGAGGCGAATTACTTCGTCTTCTGGTTCATCATCCTGCTTGCGAATTGGTCTACGTACATAGCAATAGCCAGAAAGGCAAAAAAGTATCAGAGGTTCATCCGGATCTGATCGGAGATTGTGATCTCATTTTTACTGACGAAGTACAGACAGAAGGGATAGAAGCTGTGTTCTTGGGATTGCCACATGGCCAAACCAAAGGGTTTTTGGATCAACACTCCTTCTCTCCTGAGACAGTTTTGATCGATTTGTCCACTGATTTCCGAGACGAGTCGAATGGCTTTACCTATGGTCTTCCTGAAGTAAATGCTGGCAAAATCAAAACTGCTAAGAAAATCGCAAATCCAGGCTGCTTTGCTACAGGCATTCAATTAGCACTACTTCCTGCTATCGCAAAAGGCTGGGTGAAAGACACGATCAATATCTCTGGAGTCACAGGAAGTACCGGGGCAGGCAAGAAACTAGCTGAGACATCACACTTCAGTTACAGATCTTCAAATATGTCTGTCTATAAGCTTTTTACACACCAGCATCTAAAGGAGATTAATCAGACTTTCAAGCAGCTAAATGCTAGCTTTTCATCTGAAATGCTCTTTGTTCCTTACCGTGGCAATTTCCCTAGAGGGATCTGGATTACAGCTTATTTCCCTTTTGAAGGAACTCAAGAGGAGGCTGTAGCTGCCTACAAAGAATTCTATAAAGACGCAGCATTTACTCACGTTTCTGATATCGATATCGATATGAAGCAAGCAGTGAACACAAACAAGGGCATCGTTTACGTGCAGAAAGAAGCTGGTCAATTGGTGATTTACTCTGCTATTGACAACCTACTCAAAGGAGCTTCTGGACAGGCAGTTCAAAATTACAATTTGGCATTTGGACTTGAAGAGAGGATGGGCTTGAATCTGAAAAGTTTAGGGTTCTAAGATATTAGAAGCTAGACACAAGATTTAAGACTGAATGATGGTCACTTCAATATTAAGTGTTCATCATTCAGCATTCATTATTCTCCAACCTTGAAATTGATTTGCGAGGTTCATAAGAACTCCGTAAATCAAAAATCGTAATTCGTAAATCCTCATGAAATTATTTGATGTATATCCCCTGATCCCAGTGACCATCACAAAAGCTGAAGGCTGCAAACTTTGGGACGATCAAGGACAAGAATATATAGATTTATACGGTGGTCACGCAGTGATTTCCATTGGTCACACCCATCCACATTACGTTAAGCGAATCAAGGATCAACTGGATCAGATCGCTTTTTATTCCAATTCCATACAAATCCCTGTACAAAAGGAGTATGCTGAAAAGCTTGGAGAGCTTTCAGGCTATCCTGAGTATGAGCTTTTCCTGTGTAACTCAGGAGCTGAAGCTAATGAGAATGCGATTAAGCTTGCTTCCTTCGCAACTGGAAAATCTGGCTTTATTGCTTTTTCTGGAGGTTTTCACGGTAGAACTTCAGGTGCAGTAGCTTTGACAGATAATCCAAAAATCGTTGCTCCCTGTAATGAGAGAGAGGATTTTCAGATTCTTCCATGGGGTGATTTGGAAGCTGTAGAGAAGCGTGTGAAAGATGGGAATATTGCAGGAATTATCATAGAAGGCATACAAGGAGTGAATGGAATTCAGGTTCCTTCTTCTAAGTTTCTAACAGGTTTGGCAGGAATTGCTAAATCTTATGGGGTCAAATTGATTCTTGATGAGGTACAATCTGGTTTTGGACGCACCGGTAAGTTCTTTGCCCATCAATTAGTAGATGGTGTGAAGCCAGATATCATCAGTATGGCAAAGGGAATGGGTAATGGATTTCCTATTGGTGGAATCTTGATCTCACCTGAGTTCAAAGCTACCTACGGATTACTCGGAACTACTTTCGGAGGCAATCACCTAGCCTGCGCCGCAGGTTTGGCAGTGTTAGAAGTTATTGAAAACGAAAACCTTCTCGAAAACGCCACAAAACTTGGTGAAAAGCTTTTAGCTGAATTGAAAGAAGTCCCGGGAATCACAGCTATTCGTGGTACTGGACTGATTATAGGTATTGACCTTGATCGGGAAGCTGGTCCTGTTCGTTCTGAATTGGTAAAAAAATACCACATGTTCACAGGAAGCGCTGCTGGTAAGAACACGATAAGACTCCTGCCTCCTTTAAATATCGAGTGGAATCAGTTAAATTCGTTTTTAACCGCATTAAAAGAAATCTTAAGTCAATCCCCTTCCAGTTAAGCAATGGCCAATATTATCCAGCCACTACAGCATTTTACAAAATTTGAATCCTTCGATCTGGGCAACCAGTTAATCGAAAAAGCACTTCTATACAAAGCCAACCCAGCTCTTGATAAGGCAAAAGGTGCAGGGAAGCGCATAGGATGTATTTTCCTAAATCCTTCTCTGAGAACACGTGTTTCTACTCAGCTAGCAGCTATGAATTTGGGTATGGAGCCAATTGTACTGAATATGGACAAGGAAGGTTGGGCGCTGGAGATGCAAGATGGAGCAGTCATGAATCGTGGCACGGTAGAGCACATCAAAGACGCTGCTGCAGTATTAGGTTCATATTTTGATATTCTTGCGATCCGTGCATTTCCTTCTTTGACAAATAAAGAAGAGGACACATCTGATTTTGTGTTTTCTCAGTTTGTTAAATATTCAGGAGTTCCTGTAGTGAGTTTGGAATCTGCCACTCGTCACCCACTTCAAAGTCTAGCGGATCAGATCACGATTAGAGAGAATTGGGCAGGTAAAAAGAAGCCAAAGGTCGTACTGACTTGGGGCCCACATATTAAGGCTATTCCACATGCAGTGGCTAATTCCTTTGCAGAATGGACCCTTGGTATGGATCATGATCTAACAATTACTCATCCTGTGGGTTATGAATTAGATGAGCAATTTTCTAAAGGTGCTACAATAGAATACAATCAAAGTAAAGCATTGGAAGGAGCTGATTTTGTTTATGTTAAAAACTGGTCATCTTTCAATGATTATGGAAAAATCATTTCTACTGATGCCTCTTGGATGCTTACTGAAAATCATTTTGAGAATGCTGAAAATGCCAAAGTAATGCATTGCTTACCAGTCAGAAGAAACCTAGAATTATCCGATGAGATCTTGGATGGAGAGCGCTCTTTAGTACAGCAGCAGGCAAAAAATAGAATTTTTGCCGCTCAGGCAGCCATTAGCCATCTGCTAGGAAATAAATAACGACTTACGCCCAATGAAAATTAGTATTATTAAAATCGGTGGTAATGTCATCGACTTTCCTGAGAAGCTAAATGAATTCTTAGCTATTTTTGCCAAATTTCCTGGACATAAAATACTTGTCCATGGTGGCGGAATTATGGCATCTCGCTTTGGTGAATCTCTAGGTGTAATGCCTGAAATGGTAGATGGGAGAAGAATCACTGATCAGGATACACTGGATGTGGTGACAATGGTCTATGCCGGCTTAATCAACAAAAACTTGGTAGCAAAACTTCAAGCGCTGAAAGTTAACGCGATTGGAATGACTGGTGCCGATGGAAATATAATCAGATCCATTAAGCGTCCTGTTAAGGATATTGACTACGGTTTTGTAGGTGATATTCAAGAAGTTAATACCAAACTGATTGATCTTTTACTTTCAGGAAATTTACTTCCTGTAGTGAATGCGATCACGCATGATGCTAAAGGTCAATTGCTCAATACTAACGCTGATAGTATTGCCTCTGCCCTAGCTACTAGTCTTGCAAAAGAACATCAGGTCAATCTATATTTCTGTTTTAATAAGAGCGGAGTTTTGATCGATGAGAAAAATGAAAACTCTATCATTCCACTAATCAATGAGGATATTTATGCTGAGCTCCGCAAAGAAAATGTAATTCACTCTGGCATGATACCTAAGTTGGATAATGCCTTCGAAGCATTAGAAAAAGGTGTTAATCATGTGTGGATAGGAAAAGCAGAAAATCTCTCTTTAGCAGCGAAAGGCAAACTCTCTGGAACTACCATAGAGAGAAGTCGATACGACCTTTACTAAGACAAAAATTTGAATACAACGATGGGATTATATGATGATGCAGTTCAACTTCTTACTCAGTTAATAGAAATTCCATCCTATTCTAGGGAAGAAAGCTCTACAGCTGAAGTTATTGAAGAATTTTTCACTGCACGTGATATAGAAGTCCATAAATCAGGCTACAACATTTGGGCTTTTGCAAATCCTTTTGATAAAAATAAACCTACTATTTGGTTAAACTCGCACCACGATACGGTAAAACCAAATACTGGATATACTAAGGATCCTTTTCAGGCTATTACTGAAGATGGTAAATTATTTGGACTAGGTAGCAATGATGCTGGTGGACCACTTGTTAGCCTTATGGCAGCTTTTTCACATTTTTACGGACAAGAGCTTCCTTTCAATCTAATCATGATTGCTTCTGCTGAGGAAGAAATTTCAGGTAAAAATGGAATTGCTTCAGTTATAGCTCAGCTTCCTCCCTGTGATTTGGCTATTGTGGGAGAACCTACCTTGATGGACATGGCCGTTGCAGAAAAAGGCTTGATGGTGATCGATGCAAAAGTTTACGGAAAAGCAGGACATGCAGCACGAGAAGAAGGTGTAAATGCCATTTATGAAGCCTTAGATGACCTAAAAGCGATTCGAGATTTCGAATTCACTAGGACTTCTCAATTCCTGGGAAAGACGAAAGTATCAGCAACAGTCATACACTCTGGACAACAGCATAACGTAGTTCCAGATCTCTGCGAATTTGTATTAGACGTTCGCGTCACTGATGCATATTCATTGGAAGAAGCTTTAGATGAATTGAAAAGCTCTATTAATGCAGAGCTAACTCCACGATCACTAAGACTGCAATCTTCACATGTACCAGAGGGTCATCTGATCTTGAAAGTCGGTGAACAACTAGGACTAAAAACTTACGGAAGTCCTACCCTATCTGATCAGGCATTAATCCCCTACCCATCTGTCAAAATCGGCCCAGGCGATTCAACAAGGTCACATTCAGCAGACGAATATATTTATTTGAACGAAATTCAGAACGGCATAATTGGCTATATCAAGATACTTGAAACCTACGCTACTATGCTTACTCAAACTACATAGAAATGAAACTTTGGCAAAAAGAAACAGGAAGCAAAAAGGAAGTGGAATCTTTCACTATTGGTCGCGATCCTGAATTTGATATACTTTTGGCACCCTTTGATGTGCTAGGATCTATGGCTCATGCCCAGATGCTTTCTACTATTGGACTTCTTACAGTCGAAGAAAACGATATACTCCAGCAAGGACTAAAGGATATCTATGCTGAAATCCAGAAAGGCGAATTTGAAATAGCTCCAGGTGTGGAAGATGTGCATTCTCAGGTTGAGTTTTTACTTACAGAACGATTTGGCGATGTAGGCAAGAAACTTCACAGTGGAAGAAGCAGAAATGATCAAGTTTTGGTTGACTTGAAACTTTACTATAGAGCTGCGATTCATGAATTGGTAGAAGAAAGCTCTGTACTTTTCGAGCAATTGATAGAATTAGCTAAAAAGCATAAAGATGACCTGATGCCAGGTTATACGCATACACAGCTAGCTATGCCTTCCTCCTTTGGGCTTTGGTTTAGTTCTTTTGCCGAAGGCATAAGTGAAGATTTGGGCATGCTAAAGGCTGCATTTGACCTAGCAAACAAAAATCCGTTAGGTTCTGCTGCTGGATATGGTTCTAGCTTCCCTCTAAACAGAACGATGACGACCAAGCTTCTTGGTTTTGCGGATCTACATCACAACGTATTGAATGCACAAAACAGCAGAGGGAAAACTGAGCGTACTTTGTCTTTTGCCATGGCAGGAATGGCAGGAACTCTGAATCGAATGGCTTCCGACGTGTGTATTTTTATGAATCAGCATTTTGCATTTATCAGCTTTCCAGATGATTTGACGACGGGAAGCAGCATTATGCCTCACAAGAAAAACCCGGATGTATTCGAGTTGATCAGAGCCAAAACAAATCAGATTCAGTCGGTACCAAATGCGGTTTCCATGATTCTAACCAATACTACCACTGGATACCACAGAGATCTGCAGTTACTTAAGGAGGAAATTTTCCCTGCATTGGAAAGTCTAAAATCTTGTCTGAGCATGAGCACATTCATGCTTAAATCTATCAAGGTAAAAGAGAATATTTTGTCAGATCCATTTTACAAGCATCTATTCTCAGTAGAAGTAGTTAACGACCTTGTATTAAAAGGAATCCCCTTTAGAGATGCTTATAAACAAGTCGGAATGGATATAGAATCTGGTAATTTCAATCCAGACCAAAGCAAGCTTAATCATTCCCATGAAGGAAGTATTGGAAACTTAAATCTGGAAGAAATAGAGAAAAAAATGAAAATGTCTATCCAACAGTTTAATTTTAAAGACGTAGAGCATTCCATAGAAGATCTTCTAAAAAAAGACTTGATGTAGGTTTTATGCATTTTATTTGAATCATTCCGTACAATAATTTATTTTTATTCGAAATCAAGAAGAAAATTCTTCCCTTCATAAAAAACCGACTGCTAGAATGAACACCCTATTTGGAAGTAATCTTAAATATGATTTAAAAGCTAGTTTAGTGGTTTTTTTGGTTGCGCTACCGCTTTGTTTAGGGATAGCAATAGCAAGTGGAGCACCTCCTATGTCCGGACTTATTGCAGGAATTGTTGGAGGAATAGTAGTCGGAGCTTTATCTGGTTCTAATGTAAGTGTGAGTGGACCGGCAGCTGGCTTGACTGTAATCGTACTTGATTCAATCAACAGCATGGGCACTTTCCCTCTCTTCCTAGCTACTCTGGTAATTGCAGGTTTGATTCAGCTCGCTTTGGGTATTGCCAAAGCAGGTGTGATCGGTTATTACTTTCCTCACGCTGTCATTAAGGGAATGTTGACAGCCATAGGCTTAATTTTAATTCTGAAGCAAATCCCACACGCACTTGGATACGATGTGGATTTGATGGGTGATCAGGCATTTTTGCAGACTGATAATCATAATACCTTTTCTGAAATTTGGTACGCTATCCAATATTACAGCATAGGAGCAATTCCTATTGTACTTGTTGCCATGGGGATTTTGATTCTTTTTGAAAGACCAAAAATTAAAAATCATAAAATACTTGGTGTCGTTCCTGGCGCTCTATGGGCTGTATTGTCTGGAATTATCATCAACCTTGCGTATGGCGTATGGAAGCCAGAATGGCAACTTGGTGGTGATCATCTAGTGAACATTCCGGTTTTGGATAATTTGGGACAAATAGGAAATTTGCTGACATTTCCTGATTTCTCTATGATTGGAGAAAGTACCTTTTGGATAGTTGCAGCTACGATTGCAATAATAGGTAGCCTCGAAACACTCCTGAGTATAGATGCAGCAGATAAATTAGATCCTCATAAAAGAACAACTCCTCCGAGCAAAGAACTTGTAGCGCAAGGAATTGGTAATTCGATATCAGGTTTGATTGGCGGCCTTCCTGTCACCGCTGTGATTGTAAGAAGTTCAGCGAATGTCGCTTCAGGAGCCAAGACCAAAATGTCTGCTGTACTCCATGGAGTACTACTGATGATTCTAGTATTGAGTATTCCAACTATCCTTAATTTGATACCGCTCAGTTGTCTTGCAGCAGTTCTATTCTTAGTAGGATACAAACTAGCAAAACCATCTATTTTCATAAGTATTTACAAAAATGGCTGGGACCAGTTTATCCCCTTTATAGTCACTGTAGTTGCCATTTTATTTACTGATCTTTTGGTAGGTATAGGTATTGGAATGGTTTTCGGGTTATTCTTTGTGATAAAAACAAATTTTGTTCGCTCTGTAACTTTAACAGAAATGAATGGCAATTATCTCTTAAAGCTCCAAAAAGATGTTTCTTTCCTTAATAAGGCGCTATTGATGAAAAATTTATCTAGAATACCTTCAGGTAGCAAAGTCATCATCAATGCTCAAAAAGCTCAGTTTATTGACCATGATATTCAGGAGGTTTTAAATGATTTTATAGCTTCTTGCTCCGATAAAAATATTAGTATTACAGTAGAAGGATTTAAGTATAAAATTCACGAAAACATATGAGCCCCTACGAGAAATTATTAATTCAAAACAAAGCATGGTCTGCCGATCAAAAACAGGCCGACGAGAACTTTTTTGGTAGACTAGAAAAGCAGCAGTCTCCAAAGTTCCTTTGGATAGGATGCTCGGATAGTAGAGTACCAGCCAATCAGATCACAGGAACGGATCCAGGCGAAATATTTGTGCATCGCAACATCGCGAATATGGTGGTGCATACTGATCTTAATTTACTAAGTGTGTTGGAATATGCTGTGGCGGTACTTAAGGTAGAACACATCATCGTATGTGGCCACTATGGATGCGGAGGTATAGAAGCTGCACTTGGAAACAAAAGCTTTGGACTAATTAACAAATGGCTTTTAAACATCAAAGAAGTCTATAAGCTATACCAAAAAGAAATAGATGCCATCGAAAATCACGACGATAAAGTCAATGCACTTGTCGAATTCAATGTGATTGAGCAATGTCAAGATCTAATCAAGACCTCAATCATACAGAAAGCATGGAGAGATAGATCAGCTCCAACTATTCATGGATGGGCTTATGGATTGAAAGATGGACTGATAAAAGAATTACTCAACATTGAGCCTGATTTTCAGAATATTAACCCAATATTCAGATTTGAATTGGAGGAATTAGATAAATAATTTCAAGTTTTTTTGGTCAGCGGCTGGTAATATATTTTGATTTCCCACTCGCTGACCCTTTATTTGCATCATCCTTTCACTTTTAAGTGCTCGGATTTATATAGAAGAGGCGAGAGACAGGCTCATCGACCCTCTGGCAACCTGGAAAGTCCAAGGTGCCAATTCCTGCCAAATGAGATAATCTTATTTGGACCTATAAGTTCAATGTAAAATGCACTCAGGATACAATTCACTTCTCTCACTTTCAACATCATTTGTGGTAAAGCAGCATGCTTTATTCATGTGTTGATTCTATTACTGCCTATTTCGGAGGAATTCGTCATAGGCTTTTTAATGTTCATAATTTTTCAAACCAATAAATCCATAAAATCATGTCAAAAAACCTTCACTTCGACACGCTCCAAGTTCACGCAGGACAAGAACCTGATCCAACTACAAATTCTCGCGCGGTACCAATTTATCAAACAACATCTTACGTATTCAATTCAGCTGAGCATGGTGCAAATCTTTTTGGCCTAAAGGAATTTGGGAATATTTACACTAGGATCATGAATCCTACTACGGATGTATTTGAGAAAAGACTTGCAGCACTAGAAGGCGGAGTTGCCGCAGTCGCTACCAGTTCTGGTCAAGCAGCTCAGTTTCTAGCCTTAAATAATATCATGGAGGCTGGTGACAACTTTATCTCAAGCCCATTTCTATACGGTGGTACTTTCAATCAATTTAAAGTTTCATTTAAGCGAATTGGTATAGATGCCCGTTTTGCCAAAGGGAAAAATGCTGAAGATTTCGAAGCACTTATAGATGATAAAACAAAGGCGATCTACCTGGAAACCATTGGAAATCCTGAATTCAACATTCCTGATTTCGAAGCTATCGCAGCTGTCGCTAAGAAGCATGAAATTCCATTGGTAGTAGATAATACATTCGGAGCTGGAGGATATTTATGTCAGCCTATCGCTCACGGTGCAAATATTGTCACCTCATCAGCTACCAAATGGATCGGCGGTCATGGTACTTCTATCGGTGGTATCATCGTTGATGGCGGAAACTTCAACTGGGGTAACGGGAAATTCAAGCAATTCTCTGAGCCTTCTGAAGGGTATCATGGATTGAATTTCTGGGAAGTATTTGGAGAAAATAATCCATTGGGACTTCCTAACATAGCTTTTGCAATTCGCGCAAGAGTGGAAGGTCTTCGTGATTTTGGACCTGCTATCAGCCCATTCAACTCTTTCCTTTTACTTCAAGGGATAGAAACGCTTTCTCTTCGAGTTAAGAAAACAGTGGAAAATACGCTGGCATTAGCACAATGGCTGGAAGCCCATCCTTCTGTTCAGAAAGTGAATTACCCTGGGTTGAAATCCTCTCCATACCATGAGTTGGCTAAAAAATACTTGACTAATGGCTTTGGTGGGGTATTGAGTTTTGAATTGAAAGGCGACAAAGAGCAAGCTTCTTCCCTGATTAATAATTTGGAATTAATTTCTCACTTAGCCAATGTGGGTGATGCGAAGACATTAATCATCCAACCAGCAGCAACCACTCATCAGCAGTTATCCGACGAGGAACAACTAGCAGCTGGAGTCACTCCTACATTATTGAGAATCTCATGTGGGATCGAACACATAGAAGACATCAAGTCGGATTTGCAGCAAGCTTTCGATAAAATCTAACACAACAAATGAATCTTAAAAGTCAGTACGCTTCGATTACCATGACCCAGGAAATATTTCATTCAAATTTGCCTTTACAGCTGGAATCAGGAGAATCACTCCCTGAATTTGATCTTGGCTATACCACGTATGGTCAACTCAATGCCTCCAAATCAAATGTAATCTGGGTTATACATGCGCTTACAGGAGATTCTAATGCATCTGAATGGTGGAATGGTCTGATCGGAGAAGACAAGTTCTTTGATCCAGCAGATCATTTCATCATTTGTGCTAATCTTTTGGGTTCTTGCTATGGCTCTACGCAGCCTTTTAGTACAGACCTCAACACTGGTAAGCCGTATTATTACGATTTCCCTCAGATGACTACAAGAGACCTCGCAGAGGGATTGGAACGCTTGAGGATTCATTTGGAAATAGAATCAATTCATAGCCTTATTGGAGGGTCTTTGGGAGGGCAAGTAGGTTTAGAATGGGCGTATGTCTTAGGCAATAAACTTAAGAATGCGATTATTTTAGCGTCTACTCCTAAAACTAGACCTTGGGTAATAGGCTTCAATGAAACCCAACGTATGGCTATAGAGTCGGATTGTACCTGGGGAGAATTTCATGACGCCGCTGGTCAAAAAGGACTGGAAACTGCTCGTGCTATTGCTATGCTAACCTACCGGCACCCACTTGACTTGGCGACTAAGCAAGCTGATTCAGAAAATAAGTTGGATGATTACCGTGCGGCATCTTATCTAAGATATCAGGGACAGAAGTTAGCCAAACGATTTAATGCACTCTCTTATTGGACTCTGAGTAAAACCATGGATTCTCATGATTTGGGAAGAAATCGCGGAGGATTAGATGAAGCTTTAGGGAAAATTGAAGCGAATGTGTTGGCCATTGGTGTCAATTCTGATTTGCTGTTTCTACCAGAGGAATCTCAGTACATCAGCCAAAAAGTAACAAAAGGAACCTATAAGGAAATCACTTCAACCGCTGGGCATGATGCATTTCTCATTGAATTTGAACAGCTTTCTTATATTCTGAAGTCATTTTACCTTCAGCAAAAAAACTAAAAGAAGGTATTTGAATAGGGTAAAAAAATAAGGCAGGGATTCCTGCCTTATTTTTTTACCCTATTCCATTCTACTGTCCGACTCACCCATGAGTCGCCTAGATAACCTTTGATCTCCAAAATATCCTTCTTCTTGAGCTGTAAATCACAAGTATAAGTTATTCCAGATTTAGGATCATAAATTTTCCCATCAGACCAAATCCCATCTTTATATTTTAGTCCTTCCAAAATCGTAAGGCCCATCAAAGGTCTTTCTCTTAAACTACTATCAGAATTGACGGTATCTGTGAATGCTTCCAAATCGCCTTCCTCACGCTGTATCCAAATGAGTTTACCGATCATTTCATCGTTATTTTCCATGATCTCAATCTGAGCTGTCTTATCAGTATTGAACCAAACGCCAACAATCTTTGACTTAGACTGCGCGTGTACATTTCCAGCTCCCAACAGCAAGAAGAAAATGCATACTAATGTGTATTGATAAGTTTTCATAAAAAATAAGTTTAGTGTAATTAGAATAAGCTATAAGTGATTACTAAATGTTAGACCCTAAAACCATACCTAATTAGAAAAGCAATCCAAAAGCAGGTAGTAAGATCTACGATCTATATACTAGATATGAAAGCTAGTTGGATGTCAATAAGTTTAACTTTATTTTATACCGGCTTCCTTTTTTTTCTAAAATCAGATCCTCGATCCCTGTGAAAAGCTTAATCCAAAAAGATCGTATTATTTTGATTTACAGTTTATTACAATACAATTAAAAAGATTTCTTGTCTTTGAAAATCCATACTTTGAGTATTTTGATTTACAGGAAAATATAAAAATCGAAAGTTATAATCCGTTGTTTATGCTCAGCTATCCCCCTCATTAATTCAATTAATATCTCTCCTGCCTTTCGCAGATAGCTTCTAGCAACTCCATTATTCAAACTAATGAATAGCCAGTCGCATTGGGGAATATATTTCTCATTCATACTCCTTTCAAGGAAATTCAACAATTGAAAACAAAGCTATGAAATCATAAAATGACGCTAAAATAGTATCTCCTTCACCAAATTATTCACTTCAAATTAGTTATTCGTTTTAAGCTGATTTTTCCAGCATATTAGAAATATCAAAGCTAAATGAGGCAGTTTTTGAAATAAGTGAAGAAAAAATCACTGAAATCCTTTATCAGGAATAGATTGGCAATATCCTTGGGGAAAGTTACTTTTGAGCAGAAATCATAATCTATGGCCAACTATCCACGCAAGAAAAAGACATTAGGGCACTTCAAATTTGGAAGTGTACTTTTCAGCACTACCCTCTCACTTTTCATCGTAGGTCTTTTCGGAGTGATCTTGATTCAGGCTAAAACGCTGACAAGCATGATCCGTGAGAATATCGAGGTACAGGTATTCCTGGAAAAAAACCTAGAACAGAAAGACTTGGATGCTATACATGACAACCTTGCACAGCGGTCTTTTATTCTTCAAAAAGGAGATACACTCAACCTTAAGTTTGTGCCAGACGAAGAAGCTGCAGCTACATTTATAGAAAGTACTGGAGAAGATTTCACTCAGTTCTTAGAGGACAATCCACTACGAGACAGTTTTGTTTTGACCATCGCTGAGGAATTTCAGACTTCGGAGCAGCTTGAAGCAATCGTTGCAGAAATCCAGGAAATCCCGGGCGTATTTGAAGTTTCCTATATGACTGATCTGGTTGATTCTATCAACAAGAACCTACTCAAAGTAAGTTTGGTACTTGGAGGCTTTATTCTAATTCTGATCATTACTGTGGTTATGTTGATTAATAATACCATTCGATTAGCCTTATTCTCTCAGCGTTTTCTGATTCGCTCTATGCAGTTAGTGGGCGCTACTCGAGGGTTTATCAGAAAGCCTTTTCTTTCCAGGGCATTTCTATTTGGCATGATGGCGGGGGCTTTTGCTTCAGTGATTCTTTTCGCCCTAGTGAAATACACCCAAGCAAACATTGAGGGATTTGCAATGCTTCAAAATCAACAATTATTATTAGTGCTTTTTGGTATTTTGATCACCGTGGGAGGAATCCTATCAGTCTTGAGTACCTTACGTGCAGTGAATAAGTATTTAAATATGTCTTTGGACGAACTCTATTAAGATAATGAGCAAATCTTCTTTTCCTTTTTCCCGCAAAAACTACAAACTGATGTTTATTGGCATCGGTCTGATCATTCTTGGATTCGTCATTATAGGAATGGACAGCGAGCCACACGGCAATGGCGTTTTAGGTTTGACTATAGGTCCAATTGTGACCTTGGCGGGCTTTATATTCGAGTTTTATGCGATTTTCGCGAAGTCTGAGCCAAATTCCTGATTTATTATCTGGACTAGATTACACTTAGTACTCTAGCCTCTTTATCCCCTATAAAATGCAGCAAGAGCCTTACGGAGAAGTTTTTCTAATCAATAAACCTCTCGAATGGACATCTTTTGATGTAGTAAAAAAAGTTCGAAACGCCCTCCGAATAAAGAAAGTAGGCCATGCAGGAACACTTGATCCTTTAGCTACTGGCCTTCTCATCGTATGCGCAGGTAAGATGACCAAGCAAATTGACACCTTCATGGGTCAAGAAAAGGAATACACAGGCACCTTTGTTATTGGTGCTACCACAGATTCCTTTGACCTCGAACAACCAATTATTCCTGTAGCCGATCCTTCTCATATTACTTTGGAACAAGTAATAGCTGCAGTAGCTGAGCTTACCGGTGATATCTTGCAAATCCCTCCTATGCACTCTGCTATCAAAGTAGATGGCAAAAGAGTGTATGAATCTGCTCGTAAAGGTGTGGATGTAAAAATGGAACCTAGGCCTGTCACGGTCAGTGAATTCGAAATCACCAAGTTTGAAAATCCTGTCGTTGAGTTTAGAATAGTTTGTTCCAAAGGCACATATATCCGTAGCTTGGCTAGAGATCTTGGAGAAAAACTTAATGTGGGCGCTTACATGAGTTCGCTTTGCCGAACAAGAATTGGTAATTTCAAAAACTCAGAAGCTCATGAGCTTTTAGCTTTAGTAGAAGAAATCAAAGCAAGGACAAATGAAATCGAGCCTACCTGAGGCAGACAGGTATGATGAAAAAGGTGGTACAGAGATATGATTATAATGAATGTGAGATTCTCCCGAATGGATCTCGATGGCTACCGGTTCGGGACTGGCAATGTGACCGTTGATAAACAATCATAAACATATGAAAATCTATGAAGGCCTAAGTGATTTCCCAAAACTCTCCAATGCGGTAGTAACCAGCGGTACATTTGACGGAGTACATCTTGGGCATCAGAAAATCCTTCAGCGAATCCGTGAAATAGCTCGATCAATAAATGGCGAGACGGTTTTGATTACTTTTTGGCCGCATCCACGGCTAGTCCTATATCCAGACGAGCATAATCTTAGACTCTTAAGTACTTTTGAGGAAAAGGCTAAGCTTCTTCGTCAGTTGGGTATTGATCACCTAGTTACTATTCCTTTTACCAAAGAATTTTCCCAATTAACTTCAAAGGAATTTATTGAAAATGTATTGGTCGATACTATCCAAACCAAAAAACTAGTAATAGGATATGATCATCGTTTTGGTAAAAACCGCGAAGGAAGCTTCGAATACCTTCAGGCACATCATAAAGAATACGGATTTGATCTAGAGGAAATTTCTAGGCAAGATGTAGAAGATATTGGCGTATCGAGTACCAAAATTCGCCATGCTTTAGAAACTAGCGATATTGAAACAGCCATTAATTACCTGGGGAGACCTTAT
The DNA here is from genome assembly GCF_900112005.1 of Algoriphagus aquimarinus. Lineage (GTDB taxonomy): Bacteria > Bacteroidota > Bacteroidia > Cytophagales > Cyclobacteriaceae > Algoriphagus > Algoriphagus aquimarinus. The sequence continues at coordinate 331,692 of NZ_FOKK01000004.1, forward strand.
GAATTGAATGGTATTGTAATCAAAGGGCAGCAGATAGGCAGATCCATAGGCTTCCCAACTGCTAATGTCCATATCCCAAACGATTACAAACTTATCCCCAAAGATGGCGTTTACGCTGTAGAGGCTTTGGTAAATGGTGCGCTTTACAAAGCCATGCTGAATATAGGGAATCGTCCTACGGTCAATGGCACTCAAAAGACTGTAGAAGCCAATTTATTCGATTTTCAAGGAGATTTGTATGACAAACAAATTACGATATACATCAAAGCATTTCTCCGAGAAGAAAGGAAATTTGATGGATTAGAAGCTCTGAAAGAACAATTATTTTTAGATCAGAAGAGTGCTAAGAACTTGCTATAAACCCAAAATATATGATCAACAAAACTGTAAAAAATGCCCGTGAAGCAGTAGCAGACATTCCCAGCAATTGCATGCTGATGATGGGAGGCTTTGGACTTACTGGCATACCCGAAAACTGTATTTCAGCACTTTTAGAAAAAGATATTACCGGTTTGACTATCGTGTCAAATAATGCGGGAGTAGATGATTTTGGCATTGGTCTTTTGCTAAAAAAGCGAATGGTCAAAAAGATGATTTCAAGCTACGTTGGCGAAAATGCCGAGTTTGAGCGTCAGTTACTCAGTGGAGAACTTGAAGTCGATTTGATCCCACAAGGAACACTTGCAGAGCGTGTACGTGCAGGAGGAGCTGGTATCCCAGCATTCTTTACCCCTGCTGGAGTAGGTACAGAAGTAGCTGAAGGAAAAGAATCCCGAGAATTTGATGGCAAAATGTATCTGTTGGAAAGCTGGCTGAAAGCTGATTTTTCTATCGTTAAAGCTTGGAAAGGTGACACAGCCGGGAATTTGATTTTCAAGGGAACGGCTAGAAACTTCAATCCAATTATGGCTGCAGCTGGTAAAATTTGTATCGCTGAAGTTGAAGAATTAGTAGAGGCAGGCGAACTCGACCCGAATCAAATTCATACTCCAGGAATTTATGTTCAGCGTATATTTCAAGGTGTGAATTATGAAAAACGAATTGAGCAAAGAACAGTCTCAAAGTAGTTTGAAAGGTTGATTATTATTTCTCAAACATTCTTCGACTTCAAAAACAAACCCAAAATGCTAACAAAAGATCAAATAGCTCAGCGAATCGCCAAAGAGGTGAAGAATGGGCAATACATAAACTTAGGAATTGGAATACCCACTTTAGTAGCCAATTATATTCCTGATAACTTAGAAGTCGTACTCCAATCGGAAAATGGACTGTTAGGAATTGGCCCCTTCCCTACTGAAGATCAAATCGATCCAGACTTAATCAATGCCGGTAAACAAACAGTGACCATGGCTAAAGGATCTTCACTCTTTAACTCAGCTGAATCCTTTGGAATGATCCGAGGTGGACACGTGCACTTGACTATTCTTGGCGCAATGGAAGTTTCTGAAAATGGAGACATCTCAAACTGGAAGATCCCTGGGAAAATGGTCAAAGGAATGGGCGGAGCGATGGACCTAGTTGCTTCAGCAGACAATATCATCGTGGCTATGCAGCATTGCTCCAGATCAGGTGAGTCCAAGCTTCTTCCAGAGTGCTCACTTCCTATTACAGGGATACGTTGTGTTAAGAAGATAGTGACCGATCTGGCCGTTTTAGAAATCTCCCCAGCTGGTGGTTTTATCTTGAAAGAAAGAGCCCCAGGAGTTACAGTAGAAGAAATTAAGCAGATGACCGCTGGTAAATTGATCATTGAAGGTGAAATACCCGAGATGATTTTCTAATAAAATCAGCAAAAATGAACTCAGGCGATGCTCATGAAGTTAACCTGATTAATTTTGCAGAATCATCACAGGGATTCCAGTGGAATCAAACTATAACACATGAAAAATTCAGAGATCAAATTCCAAGTCGACTTAGATGAAAACAGTTTCCCAAAATCCATCAAGTGGGACGCTTCCGATAAAGAAGGAGCAGGTATGGAAGACACCAAAAGCATTAGCTTAAATGTATGGGACAATCAGAATCATAGTACACTTCGAATCGACCTATGGACAGAGGAAATGTCAGTAGTAGAAATGAAACGTTTTTATATCGATATCTTAGGAGGAATGGCACAAACTATCCTAAATAGTACTGCTGATGAGTACATGTCTGAGGAGATAAAAGAACTCTGTGATAGACTAGTAAAGCATGTAAATGAAGAAAATAAGGAAGGTTAATCCCTCCATTTATCCTCAAAAAAGCCCGACTGTAATCGGGCTTTTTTTCTTTTACCTCTATTTTTTAAAAAATAATATTGTTTTAAGAATCGTTAACAAAACCGTTGACTTAATTAAGGATTAGCAATAAAGGAGTCTTTAATTATTAATTTTTTAAGTGAATGCCTTAGTTTCCAATTATTCCACTATCTAGAATTTTTGAAGGGACATTAAATTTTATAATGAATCTGCCAATTATTCATTTTTTAGGCTAATTTTCGCGTATTACATAAAGCATTTTCACCCTAAATGCTATAAACCCTAATATTTAACAATACAGCCTATGAGTAATTTTACATTCAAAATCAGGGGCTCAGTGTTTCTTATGACACTGCTAGTTTCCCTCACTGCAGCAAATGTATTTGGCCAGACAACAATCTCTGGAACATTAACAGATGCAGATACCAAAGAGACCTTAGTCGGTGTCAATATTTTGGTAAAAGGAAAGGTAATCGGGACCATTTCTGACCTTTCTGGTAAATATTCTCTGAATGTTAACCAAGAACCTCCATTTACATTGGTCTTTTCTATGATTGGCTACACACCACAAGAGGTAGAAATCAATGGATCACAGAGTAATCTTAACATTCAATTAGCTGAAACTACCATTCTTGGTCAAGAAGTGGTAGTCTCTGCTTCCAGAGTTGAAGAAAGCGTACTTCAATCACCTGTATCAGTAGAAAAAATGGATATCATCGCTATTCGTGATGCTCCTCAAGCAAGTTTCTACGATGCGATTAACAACTTGAAAGGAGTGGAAATGAGCACACAGTCTCTCCTATTTAAGTCCTTCAATACACGAGGATTCAATGCTAACGGAAACGTAAGAACGGTGCAACTGATCGATGGCATGGACAATCAGGCTCCAGGATTGAATTTCTCTATAGGTAACATTGTAGGTATTTCAGAACTTGACCTTGAAAGTGTGGAACTTCTTCCAGGTGCATCTTCAGCCCTTTACGGGCCTAATGCCATTAATGGTATTTTGCTGATGAACTCTAAAAGTCCTTTCCTTTACCAAGGACTTTCTGCCAGTGTAAAAACAGGCATCATGAATGAAAGTGGTAGATCACAAGCAGCTACAGGTTTCTATAACTTCAGTGCTAGATATGCAAAAGCTATCAGCGACAAGTTTGCTTTTAAAGTAAACATGGAATACCTAAAAGCTGATGATTGGCAAGCAAATGACTTCAGAGATCAATCTCTTTTAAATGGGTCAACTATTGAATCTGGAAACACTCAAAATAATCCAGCATACAATGGTGTGAATATTTATGGTGATGAAACTAACGTAAACATGCTCTCAGTAGCCCAGTCTATGGTTCAAGCTGGAGTCCTTCCTTCAGCAGCATTGGGATTAATCCCTAATTCTGCAGTTTCAAGAACTGGCTACATGGAAAGAGACATAGCTGATTATGGCACTAAGTCCGTAAAATTCAATGCTGCTCTACACTATAGAATCAATGACAACATCGAAGCAGTCCTTCAAGGGAACCTAGGTTTTGGTACCACAGTCTATACTGGTGCAGATAGATACTCCCTGAAGGATTTCATGATGGGACAATACAAAGCTGAATTAAGAGCTTCTAACTGGTATGTAAGAGCATATACTACTCAAGAAAGGTCTGGTGATGCTTTTGCTGTAGGAACTGCCGCACAGGGCATCAATGAAGCTTGGAAAGCAAGTACACAATGGTTTCCTGAATATGTAGGAGCATATGCAAATGCTATAGGTCAAGGTGCAGACAGCAATACAGCCCATGGTTTAGCTAGACAATTTGCTGACCAAGGTCGATACATACCTGGATCTCCAGAATTCCAAAATGCATTGAACGGTGTAACTTCAAGACCTATCCCTGGTAATCAAAATGGAGTTGGCGCAAAGTTCGTTGACAGCAGTAATTTGTACCACTTTGAAGGATCTTACAATTTCTCAGAGCAAATCAAATTTGCTGAGGTTGTAGTCGGTGCTAACTATAGAATGTATGATTTGAATTCAAACGGGACTATTTTCGCTTTAGATGAAAATGGCGATGAATACAATATCAAGGAGTTTGGTGGATATATTCAGGGCTCAAAAAAGTTTCTCAATGATAAATTTAAATTGACAGCTTCTGCTCGTTATGACAAAAATGAAAACTTTGCTGGTCAATGGTCTCCAAGAATTTCCGGAGTTTTCACTGAAGGAAATCATAATTTCCGAGCTTCTTACCAGACTGGTTTCCGTATCCCTACTAACCAGGATCAGTACATCGATTTGAATACACCACAAGCTCGCTTGATCGGTGGCTTACCTTTCTTTACAAATCGGTATAATTTGAATACAAATCCAGGTTACACGTTAGCTAATGTAACTAGTTATGGTGGAGCGGTTCAACAGTCCACTCAAAATCCAGCTATCCAACAGCAAGCAATTGCAATAGTTACTCAGCAGGTAGAAGCAGGAATAATACCTCCTTCAGGAGCTCAAGCAGCAATAGTTCAAACTGTAGGTTTTTTATCAGCAGCTGCAAATATTGCTCAGCTTCAACCATATGAAATAAAAGAGTTCAAGCCAGAGCGAGTGAAGTCTTTCGAAGTGGGTTACAAAGGAATTTGGGGAAATAAACTATTGGTTGATGCTTATGCATATTTCAATAGATTCGAAAACTTCAATGGTAGCCAAGTATTAATTCAAGATGCTTCTGACTCAGGACTTGCAGGACCTAACCCACTAACAGGACTTAACCTTATTGGTGCAGGTCCAGGTGGTAGAAATGTATTTTCTATGCCAGTAAACAGAACTGAGATAATAAAATCTTGGGGTTGGGCAGCAAGTATGGACTACAAGTTGCCAAAAGGCTACACTGTAGGAGGCAACGTGTCTTTCAATACGCTTTCTAACTTAGATGAGTTAGCTGAAACTGGATTCCAGCCTAGCTTCAATACTCCTGAATATCGTTATGTATTGAACTTCGCAAATAGAGAAGTTGTAGACAACCTTGGGTTCGCAGTTGCTTACAGATGGCAAGGTGAATTTGCTTGGCAATCTTCTTTTGTCAATCCTTCAGTTTCCAGCCAACAGTTATCAGTAGTACCAGCCTATGGTACTTTGGATGCACAGGTGAGCTATAAAATCAAAAGCATGAAGTCAATCCTGAAGATCGGTGGTTCTAACCTATTCAGCAAAGGATATACTCAGGCTTGGGGTAACCCAACTATCGGAACCACGTATTTCGTAAGCCTTACATTTGATGAGTTCTTGAATTAACAATTACCGTAACCCAATCTACTTAAGAGCCATTCTGGAATTCCGGGATGGCTCTTTTGATTTTATCCCATGAAAATATCCTTCATCAAAATTCCTGGTGAAATAACTACGGAAACCCGAAACCCCTTCTCTAATTACTCATAGTAGTTAAATCACATCTAGCATGTGATTATCGTATCAGACTACGAGTCTAACTTAGGATGTATCCATGCATTACTTTTGGAAGAACCATATGATAACCTTTTGGTGGTTTAGATACCACGGCGATAGAGCTAAGCAGAATACTGTAATCAACTTCTCCTAAAGAATATTCTCCCTCATTTTTAAATAAAAAAAGGGATCACCACAAAAGTGATGATCCCATAATTACTAAACTACTTTCAGTTTCTTATTCCCACTCCTTAGTCATAGTGCTTAGGAAGCTTAATAAGTCTCTAATTTCTCTTTTGGTAAGTAATTCTTTCATATCTGGCATACTAGACGGTGAGTTTTTACGCTCAGCTATACTAGTATTCATGATTAAGGTATCTGGCTTAGAACCAACTTTCAAAACTAACCCGTCAGCTTTTTCCTCCATCAGAGTTCCGCTCACAGAGCTTCCATTTTTCAATTCTAGTTGAACAAATCCGAAACCAGGTGCTAATCTCTTACTTGGGTCAATTAAAGCCTCTAAGAGTTCTGTTTTAGTAGCTCTATTAGCCACACCATTTAGATGAGGTCCTGCCACTCCACCCATATCATCGTAGCCATGGCAGCGGATACATTGAGCAGTTTGATTCTGGAAGAAGATATTTCTACCTACTCTTACGCTACCTCCCTCCAGAGCACCACTGTAAAGCGCTACCAGATCACCATGAGTTCGCGACTCTTGAACTTTGTCATATTTTGCTCTCAAATCAGTCGATTTGGTAGCATCTATCGCTTCTTCCAATTCGATCATCACTTCATTTGGCAATTTATCCTTCGACAAATCATCTAGAAGCGTATTCCACAGAGGAAGCTCAGCAGACTTGTCAAGGTTACCCAGACTTAGCAATGCTGCTTGTTTTTCAGCAGTAGTTCTGTTTTGAATTACATCCTGAAGTAAATTCACCATCAAGTCCTGAGAGATATCAGTCTTGGTCAATAGATCTAATCCTACTACTCTTACCGCTCTTGACTTATCTTTCATAGCTATTTCAATAGGCCCAGAAATAGATCCTGGATTCGCATTGGAAAGAGCCATAATTGCAGCTACACGTACATTTTCTGATTGATCACTTTTTAGAAGAGCAATGAGTTTAGCTTCAGCATCAGCAATCTTCAACTTCCCTATCGCTTTTACTCCAGCTTCTCTGATTACTTCATTTTTATCATTCAACGCCCCTATTAGCGTCTCTTTTACAGAAGCTTGAATTGGAGCTAAATCTCTTTCTACAGCTCCCCTATTTCTACCATCCACTCGATCAAGAACCGAAGGCTTAGCCCAGGTTCCCAAAGTGGCAATAGCTTCAGCTTTCAGAATTGTATTCACACCAGGCTTGGCAATATAAGTTTTCAAATTATCCATGGACTTCTGAGTTCCCACCCGAAGATTGGCCCCGATCGCTCTTCTGATCAAAGGCTCATTTTCAAAGCCTGTAGTGACCAATAGATCACCCAGTGCTGGTAAAGCACCTTCGATTGAGAAATCATCGTTGATAGCTCTTGCAGCTTCCGTTACGATGTATTCATCTTTATCTGCTAAGAATGCTACGATTCCTGGATCGGCCATTCTACGTAGTGCCAAAACAGCTCCAAGACGAACTGCATTAGAAGGATGAGATGCTAACTTGATTATAGGATCTTTCTTGTTGATTCTAGCCAAAGCTAAACTTGCCGCATGACGCAAAAAGGCATCCTCATCGTTATTAGCTTCCAATACGCCAATCAAACCGTTTATAGCAGGCTCGTAAGCGATTCTTCCTAAAGCTTCGGACGCAAAGAATCTCACACGGATTTCACTGTCTTTCAGCAAGGGCATAAGTGCTTCACCTGCTTTCGCATACTTAATATCACCAAGCCATTTAGCAGCTTGAGCACGGATCTCAGAGTCTTGATCTTTCAATAATGGGATCAAAGCATCCGCATAGTCCATTTTGTCCATTCTAGCCAACTGGCTAATACCCACGATTGCGTGAATTCTAGCATACTGATTACCTTTTTTGTTGATAATAGCTTGAAAAACTTTCGCTCCATCAGCTCCTCTTTTTGCTAATTCGAACTGAGCTTTTCTTCTGATTCTCATATCCTCATCACTCAGATAACCGCTAAGCGCATCATCTGTTAAAGTTTTGAAATCAGTTTTCATGACCTGAGCGGTGATTTTCCTAGCTTCCCAGCTAGCTCCACCCTCGTCATCAAGTTTCCATACTCTACCGTAATTTTTCGTATTCCAACCTTCTATCCAGTCTGCAAAATAAAGCGAACCATCGGGTCCAAAGTCCAAACCAGTTGCCAATATTCCTGACATTATATTTTCAGTCTGGGACATCTTGAAAGATGCTCCATCTTGCTCCAATTTGAATGCGTGGATTCCTGATCTGGCTGGGTTCCCTACAAAAGAAGCTACGAAAAAGGTGTTTTTCCACTTTTCTGCTAAAGCAGTCCCAGGATTATAAGCCATGCCTGTAGGACCATTGATATAATTCTGAATTGGCGGTGTGATATATGCCGCCTGACCTTCATGTCTTGGTACAAAAAGCCGCTCATCCATCCATACTTTATAGGTATTATTATCTGGATCACGGTATTTACCAAATTGCCAGTTTGTTCTCCAGCCAGTATCTGAACCATTAACTAGGTACACAAGTCTTTCACTTTCCCCTCCATGATCACCATCATTATCTACTGAGATCAGGTTATTATGAGCATCAAAGGTAAACTCATGCGTATTTCTTACACCCATGGCGAAGATCTCAAAATCACTTCCATCAGGATTTGCACGAGCTACTACTCCTCTGTTAGGATATTTCCACTCCGTACCATCCGGTCCTTTGCCATTGAAACCTATATCGCCAATACCCCAGTATATTCTACCATCAGGGCCAATTTCAAGGCCTGACATACCATGTCCGCCAAATCCTATATGCACACCATATCCATGAGAAATTGATTCTTTCTCGTCCATTATGCCATCACCATTTTTGTCGGTAAGTCTCCATACATCTGGACCTACACCCACAAATAAGTTATTATCCAGCTTCAATAAAGCACCTGCTACATCGGTAGTCACGTCATTGAAATCCTGAACCATCATTTGAGAATAGTCCGCACGGCCATCACCGTCTCTATCTTCCAGTCTGTAAATTTCTTCTCTTTCCACAGTCATGTCCCGCCAATCGTGTGAACCATCTCCGTTCACATCAGCAAGCCAAGTGTTTTTATCAGACATCTCAGGCGAAAGCGTCTTTTGAAGGAAAGCTCTTTTTTCCTCGATGGTTTGAAGACTTATGGATTCTATTTCCCAGTCTTGGTGTGATCTAATGTCAAATTCAGAGTTTTTCTGACGATTAGTGCGTGAGTAATACAAACTACCATCATCGGTAATCTGAATAGAAATTGGATCATATACTAAGGAATCTACTGCCCAAAGTGAAAGTTTGAACCCAGGGCTTAACGTGGGGTTAACCTGACTTTCGGCAGCTTGAACCATTGGTGCAATTTCTTCTTGGGATAGATTGCGCTCCCGGAGATCTACCTTCTCTTGTTTAGAACAAGAAAATAGTAGCGGAATCGCTGCTGCCAAAATGATTTTGGCATAGTGTCGTTTAATTTTGGGTTGAGGCATAGGTTTATTTTATTATTCCAATCTTGAAATTAACAAAATTAAAAATGCCTTTTCCCGCCATTAATCAAAAAGGGTTGTAAAACAAAAAACCCGATCACAGATCGGGATTTTGTTCACTTTAACCACTAACAACCATAAAACAAAAATTTGTTAAGACAAAGCGGGGATTGAGCTTTAGTGTCTTAGTAGTCGGTACGGGAATCGAACCCGTGTTTTATCCGTGAAAGGGATACGTCCTAACCCCTAGACGAACCGACCATAGGGAAATAATTTTTGAATCAATAAGCAACTCGCTGGACAACAGCAAGATAGTAGTCGGTACGGGAATCGAACCCGTGTTTTATCCGTGAAAGGGATACGTCCTAACCCCTAGACGAACCGACCATTATTACCCTTAGAAAACTTGCTTTTCTGAATGGTTGTGCAAATATAGAGGGTTAAGTTTTTAAAACCAATTTGGCTTCGAAAATTTCTTTTTATTTGAGCTAAAAAGCTGAACCAAAAGGAATAAAATTTTCTTTGGCAGGTTTGTAGCTGATTTTCCTATTTTTGACTTCGAATTTGAAAACTACCCATGGAACCAACCAAAGACATCAGAATTGCAATAAACGGTTTTGGGCGGATAGGAAGATATACCGCTAAACTTATTCTGGAAAATAAAGGATTAACCCTCGTGGCTATTAATGATTTGGCTGATCCAGTGTCAATAGCTCACCTTCTCAAGTACGATTCCATTCATGGTAAATCTGAAAGCAAAATTGGGCTTGAGGATTCGATCTTGAAAGTCAATACACACGAAATTCAACTTTATGGGCAGTCTGACCCCGAGAAACTTCCTTGGGAAAGTTTAGACATTGATTTAGTAATCGAATGTACGGGGAGATTCACAGATCGAAAAGGAGCTGAAAAACATCTAACTGCTGGCGCAAAAAAAGTTATCATTTCTGCACCTTCACTAGATCCAACTATCAAAATGGTGGTTTTGGGAGTCAATGACTCTATTTTGACAGGCGAAGAGAAGATTGTCTCCAATGCTTCCTGCACTACAAATTGCCTAGCCCCTATGGTCAAAGTTCTGGATGATAATTTCGGAGTGGTCAAAGGCTTTGCCTCAACCGTCCATTCTTATACCAATGACCAAAACCTTCATGACGCCCCTCACCGTGACCTTAGAAGAGCTAGAGCAGCCGCCTATTCAATTATCCCCACTACGACTAATGCTGGAAAAGCTTTAGATGAGATTTTGCCTGAGTTGGCAGGAAAAATCGAAGCCTCTGCGATGAGAGTACCAGTTCCAAACGGTTCCTTAACTGACATGATTGTCGAACTTAAGCTAGATGCTACCGAAGATCAGATAAACACAGCCTTCAGAGAAGCTAGTACAGGTTATTTAAAAGGACTTCTCGAAGTCGAGGACTCTCCTATCGTATCCATAGATATCATTGGAAATCCGCATTCCTGTATCATTGATTCTGCTTTAACTTCAGCAAAAGGAAAAATGATCAAACTTGTAGGTTGGTATGACAACGAAGCGGGCTACGCCAACCGTTTGGTCGACCTAGCCCGCTTGATTTCTATAAAATAAATTGTGATTAACCTTTAACCCGATTAAGAGAAAGAAGCTTAACTATAAAGTTCGGAAGGTTTTTAGTGCTTTTTCTTTTGTCTAGGTTCAAATACCATCCTAATTTCTCCATGATAGGAACCTTGAAAGTCTCTACCATTTCGATAAGCGTGCCATCAGGATCTTCTAAGTAAGAGAATCTACCGGCGGCTTTACCCATATCAAACTCATTTCCACTATCTACTGTCAATGGAATACCATCTTTTGCAAGATTGTCTTTGATTGCTCCCATTCCATTGACATCAAAGCATACGTGAATAAAGCCCAAGTCACCCCAATTTCTATTTTCGAATGCTTTATTTCTTGGTTGACTTTGTGTTTCTATCAGTTCGATCTGAGTTTGGCAAAACAATTTCCCAAAAGCTCCAGTCAATTCAGATGAACTTTGAAGGATTGCTCTTCGATATGCGGTAGCTCCTTCTCCCACCTGAACAAAGTCTTCCCAAACGCCAGTTTTATCGCACAGAATGTCAGTTTGCAGTAAGTGCTTTTGGTAAACAGGCAGTGCATCATCCACGGATGACACGCCAATTACTACACCTAATACTCCTCCTGTAAGATCTTTGTTTTTACTAAACCAAGAGCCATTTTCAATCAGCTCAAAAGTATTCCCGTAAGGATCTTTCACATAAAAATGCCAAATTCCCAATGGGTTTTTCACAGGTTCACCCAGCATAATAGCTCCTACGCTTTTTAGGTGATCGTAGGTCTTTTGGATATCATGACAGCGCATTTTTACAGCCAAAATGCCTAAGTCTTTCCAGGTAAGTTCTTGCTCAGCTACCAGAGGAACCTTCGACGTGTATTGCCAAATTTCAAATCCACCACCACCTTGCATATTCAAGGCTAGTATTGCGTGTCTGCTTTCTACTTTTCCAGAAGTATAGCGAATCATCAATTTAGCTTCAGCACTATCCTGAAAGATTGGCACATCCATCTTGAATGCTTTCCTGTACCAAGCCCAAGCCTGGTTTGCATCTTTCACTCCTATACCTATTTGCTGGATACCATTAATTGTCGCTTGATTCATTCAACTACAGTTATGCTTTTAGTTCTTTTGTTTAAAAAATTTAAATATAAACTTTTGATCCTTGATGGCTTCACTTTTAACAAAAAAAGAGAAAAAGCCGTAAGATTAGCCAGCTGCACTTTCACCCAACTGTTTTCTATATACTTGCGAGAGGAAACGGTCATTTCCTCTGGAAGGACATGAAAATCAGAATTTTGTCGGATTCTCCTCACCAGCTCAAAGTCTTCCATTATGCAGAAGGACTCATCAAAACCTCCCAAGGAGTCAAAAAATGTTTTTTTTATAAATAGGCTTTGATCACCTCCTCCTGATAAAACGCCATTGAAACGGGTAAACCAAGAGTTGAATTTCAAAAGCCTATTTTCTATATCAAATTTATAGCGAAAGCATCCCACTTGTTTCCCCTCAGCCATATTGGTCAGTATCACTTGGGCGAAATCTCTAATTGGTCTAGTATCGGCATGGACAAAGTAAAATACATTGCCTTTTGCACTTTGAGCACCTAAATTTAATTGATTAGCTCTATTACGTACCGATGAGTGTAGGACTCGAGCTCCGAAGGAATTAGCAAGGGAAATAGAATTATCTATAGAGCCGCCGTCAACTAGTATGATTTCTGAAACTAACCCACCACCATGTTTTACTAGATAGGGTATTAGTTCCTTCAAATTATCTTCCTCGTCTACACAAGGGATTATTACAGAAATCCTATTTGATTCAGTCAACTCTTCGTTTTATCGAGTAATTTTTGAGGTTGTTTTCTAGCACTACTTTTTGCAAAACCCCTCCCTCATAATAAAAAGTATTTGTATTACCATTCACATCGATTTCATACACGCCTTTCTCTAGCTCTATCACCTTAGTGAGCATACCGAAATTCTCAGAAATCAGTTCGTCACCATGTTTAGGTTCATGGAAATATAGTTTGGCGGGGGTGCTAAAAATAGCCTGCTTAATAGACTCCTCATTATGAAATTTATAGGAATTGGCATTTACGTCGTAATGATCTTTGTTCCAATTTACCGTAGTCACAAAGTTACCTCGATTAGAATCCGACTTAGTCGTAGCCTTAATCAATTGGCCATTTTGAAAATTTACGTTTTGAAGAAATTCCACATGGATTTTACCGAAGAACCAAAATTCCACTTTACTATGGAGCTGATAATCTTCAGCCTTTGGCGAAATAGTCCTATCTGCCTGCATGCTGCCAATTGTAAACCCGGCAAGCACAATGTCATAGTTATTAGTTTTGGTTTGAGCAAAGCTATTTAAGCTAGACCCAAGCACTAGCAAAAAGACAATCAAGGTCGAACTAACTGGTTTTAAGAATTTTATCAACATATATCTCTAGCAAGAAGTAATGGGGATGATTTAATATTTTTTCTCAACGAACAAATCTGAAGTAAGATGGGAGTTTCCCTTAGTTTACCCAAGAAAAGAGGAAATATTAAGGTTAAAGTTTATGCTTAAACTTATTCCAATCTTCTTCAAAATCCACATCTGAAAGTGTAGGCAGTAAATCAAACGAGATCTGATGCTTCTCCAAATAGTTCATGGTCAAAGTTGCCACTTGATCAGTACTCCAAGGAATACCCTCAAATAATCCGGGGATAAACTTACGCATACCTAGCAGGTAATATCCCCCATCATGAGCAGGTCCTATGACCACGTCGCTATCTTTTAATCTTTCAAATGCTTCTGCGATGAGTTCCGGTGATATCTCTGCACAATCCGTTCCTATTATTATCAGGCTATCAAATTTATCCTCGAAAAGACGCTGAAAAGCATTGCCCATTTTATCACCCAAACCATCCCCTGACTGTAATTCAAACCTATAGTTTTCAGGATATTTAGCTCGATCTTCTTCGAGATGATTTGAATAAAAAAGGATTTTCTCAAAAGGCGATTGGGACACTACTTTATGGGTGTAATTCACCAATAGCTGATATGCCTCAAAAGCACCTTGATCACCAATAGTAGCTGCAAGTCTGGTTTTTACCTTACCTAGCTCAGCATTTTTCTGAAAAATTAGTATTCCGAATTTCATGTTATATAGTAGTACCTCCGCAACTTGATCCAGCTCCTGCAGTGCAACCAAAGCAATGATTTTTCACTATGATCTCTCTGCCCAGTAGCGAAGCCTTATTCCAATCTTTAATATGCTGAGAATCTTTTGTGGCCACCTTTAGTTCCAACATTTGATTGAAATCACAATCATATAAATACCCATCCCATCCAACAGATATCGTGTTTCTACACATTACACCGGCAGCTGCCACAGGATTGAAACTGGCGATCAGCTTTTCCATGTACGCTTCATAATTATCACTTCTCAGCAAGTACTCAAGGAATCGACTAATCGGAAGATTGGTAATGGTGAACAAGGAATTGAAAGTAATCCCAAATTTATCAGCAAGCCGCTTTTTAAACTCCAATTCTAAACCACTTTGGGCTGCGGGCATAAAAGCACCCGATGGATTATATACTAAGTTTAAAATTAAGCCAGATCCCTCCATTCCATATCCCTGTTCGTTAAGCAACTTCAGGGCTTTGATTGATTTGTCAAAAACTCCATCTCCACGCTGAGAATCAGTTTTCGCTGATGTGAAGTACGGTAAAGAGGATGCTATTTCAATTCTATGCTTTTTGAAAAACTCTGGCAAATCATGGTACTTAGGATTAGCCAAAATAATAGTGAGGTTGCAACGCACGATAATAGTCACTTCAGGATCAATAGAGCGTATCTCTTCTACAAACCAGCGGAAATCTGGGTTCATTTCAGGTGCTCCGCCTGTCAGATCAACAGTCTTGATTTCATGATTCCTAATGACCTCAAGACATAGCTGCATGATATCTCTGGTCATAATCTCCTTACGATCTGGGCCAGCGTCCACATGGCAGTGCTGACACACCTGATTACACATTTTACCCAGATTAAGCTGGAGAATGTCCAATTGGGTTGGTTTCAGGGGAAAAAGACCAATTTCATCTAGATAAGTAGAAAAGCCATCCCCTTTTGAACCAGGTATTGGGTTTTCTAAGATGCCAATTTCTTCTTTTGCACTTGATAATCGATGATGTTGCGCTTTTAGTGATTTCATCACATGGATATTTCTTTGGCTTTATTCATCATCTGAGTAGCATGCACCAGCGATGCACCTCCTCTGATAGCAGCTGCCACATGAACGGCCTCCATCATCTGCTCCTCATCGCAACCTTTCTCCATTGTATCTGTGGTATAAGCATCTATGCAATATGGGCATTGAATCGTATGGGCTACTGCAAGGGCTATTAGGGATTTTTCCCTTGCTGTAAGTGCGCCTTCGGCAAAGACTTCTCCGTAATAATCAAAAAACTTGTCAGCAAGTGGTTTTTGAAATTCAGCGATCTTTCCGAAGTTTTTAAGATCTTCTGGATTATAGTATGTTTTCATGGGAGCTTTGGTTTTAGTCTATGTACGAAGTAAAAGTTATCGATGGACTTACAACTCCACTTATCCAAGATGAGTTTGGGTTACATATTTTTTTTACAAAGATTTTGAAAAACACGAACGGAAAGGATAGCTGAGCGTTATATTCAACGTATTGAAAAAGTAACTTTTAAACAATTAACAAGATGGCATTACGACTAGGCGACACGGCCCCAAATTTTACGGCCGACACCACAGAAGGTAAAATTGATTTTTACGAGTATTTAGGAGATGGCTGGGGAGTTCTATTCTCCCACCCAGCAGATTATACTCCGGTATGTACGACAGAACTAGGAGCTGTAGCAAAGCTTAAGAATGAATTTGCTAAGCGCAACACGAAAGTACTTGCACTCAGTGTAGATGGAGTAGAAAACCATAGAGGCTGGATCTCTGACATCAATGAGACACAAGGCACTACGGTGAATTTCCCAATAATCGGTGATGAGGACAGAAAAGTATCAGAATTGTACGATATGATCCATCCTAATTCTAGCGAAAATTTCACTGTTCGTTCTGTGTTTATTATTGGAAATGATAAGAAAGTGAAACTCATTATATCCTATCCAGCAAGCACAGGAAGGAACTTTGATGAGTTGCTCAGAGTAATAGACTCACTTCAATTGACGGCAAATTATTCAGTAGCCACTCCAGCCAACTGGAAGCAAGGTGAAGATGTAGTCGTATCTCCTGGAATCAAGACAGAGGATATTGCGGCCAAATTCCCTAAAGGGCATAAGGTGATCAAACCATACTTAAGGATGACTCCACAGCCAGATTTATAATTAGCTGACATCCAATCAAAAAAGGCTTCCACTTGGAAGCCTTTTTTATGAACTATTTTTAAAACTAGTTACGATTCAATCAATAGAAACTTTGCTTTCGCAGCTCCCCCTCTCACAGACTTAGCATGCTGATATCCTTCCGAATTATACCATGCCTCAGCTTTCTCCTTCGTCGGAAATTTCAACATTACCAAGCGCTCATGATCCCATTCTCCTTCGAGTACTTTCACAGGATTACCTCTCAGCACGAACTTACCGCCATAAGCTGAAACTGTCGCAGGAGTCAGTTCCTTGTAAGCGTTGTACTTTTCTTGATCTGTGATATCTAC
The DNA here is from genome assembly GCF_900112005.1 of Algoriphagus aquimarinus. Classification (GTDB taxonomy): domain Bacteria; phylum Bacteroidota; class Bacteroidia; order Cytophagales; family Cyclobacteriaceae; genus Algoriphagus; species Algoriphagus aquimarinus. The sequence goes on from NZ_FOKK01000004.1 coordinate 348,242, forward strand.
TTCTATTATTACAAAAGCTGGCATAAAATCTAGTTTTGGTTACAGATAAATTTACATCAAATATGAGATCAATCAAACCCAACTCCGGCTGCAAATCTCGTTTTGGCAAAGGAAACCTTTCTCTTAGAAAGCAATTCATTCAAAGTGATTTTGGAACTGAAGACAGAAACCTCTCTACTGTTGACTAAAAACAAACTACTTTCTCCTATTTCAAATTTCCTTATTTCTCCTTGTAGCAACATTTCTAATGCGGCTACATTTCGTGTATACGTATTGATCTGAGAATTTACCGCACTCCAGCCATTTAATTCATTTTCGAGCTTAGTGCGAAGCTGAAGTTCCTTCAAATCTCTGGAATTCTGCTTAAAATCAATTTTGGCTTCAGCCAAACGCATCCCACCTCTGGCTTTTCGCCACATCAGTGGAGTATAAACGGTAAGCCCCCATTTGTAATTATTCTCAAAGAAGCTTGCCTGATCAAATTGGTTAAGATTCTCAGTTAGGAAATTATACTTGAGTTTTACGACAGGGATAATCTGCTGAGCCTTGAGCCTCCTGTCTACATTGAGACTGGCTAATTCATAATCTGCCAACATTAACTCAGGATGACCCCCCACCAATACCCTCAATTCTTCCTCATTCAATATCAATGCTTGTTCAGTGTATAACTTTTCAGGAATAGTCTCCTGATTCAAAGCAATAGGATTGCCTGACTCATCCCAGAGAAAATTGTTGAGATTCTGAGTTCTAATAAACAACTCATTTTCGGCTTTCTGAAGATTGTATTCCCTATTTAACAGTTGTGAAGCTGCTTCCACCGTATCTATAGCTGGAAAATCTCCTTGCTCGTAACTGGTTTTCACTCCTTGAAATCTCATTTTTGCCAGGAGTACACCTTCCACTAAAAGAGACTTGTTTTCATATGCTAGGGACCAATTCCAATAAGCGTCAGTTGCCTGTAGATACAATTCATTCAGCATGCTTTTTCGCTCCGATTCCGTGGACTGCTGATAAATCTGTGCTTTACGTAGTCCTGCTCTTCTATCATCCAAAATCAGTCCTTGCCCCAAGTTTATAGATGCTCCTGCTGACAATAGACCTCCTGATGGCACCGAGTTTTCAGGATTTAGATATTGTCCTGAGTTCTGCTCAAATGCTCCATTAAGTTCGATTCCCGCCCATGTTGGGATAGAGATTCCAGCTTCCCGCTTATCGTAATACGTCTTTTCATCGTAGCTTTTCTTGTCCAAATTCCCATAAAGTAAGGGATCAAAACCACCTCGTGCCGTGCGAACTTCCATATCACCCATGGTAAGCATAATATCCGCCTGGGCAGAAAGTGGATGATATGCTTTCACCCATTCCAGATATGTCTCAAATGACAGGGTATCTGGTACCTGAGCCTGAAGGTTCAGACCGCTCGCTATTAATAAGAGTGTAAAGAGAGTTCTTTTCATTTCTTACTTTTTGCTATGTCTTCTTTCTGAATCCTAGTGTAGTAATCTGCAGGGAATCCATTCAGCTGACGCCAGATTTCATACCAAACAGGAACGTCATTCAGCAAGGCTATTCCATCAGCTCCAGATCCTACACGCAAAACCTCTGGCCAGGCTGCCTCTTCTGGATCCTCAGCCACTAAAACTCTGAATTGATTACTCTTGCCAGCGAATTGATCGATCGCGACAATAACGCCACCAAATGTACCATTGGATAGCTTTGGCCAACCTGAGAATACAATTGCAGGCCATCCATCAAAGATGAATCGAACCTTTTTGCCTACTTCCATCAAAGGCAGATCTACTGGTGAGATATACATCTCTACAGCCAGTTCACCATTGGACGGAACGATATTTACGATTTGATCACCTTCCTTGATAGTCTCACCCAATCCTACTTGAATTGCCTCAGCTATGTATCCATCCTGTGGAGCCAAAATATGCCTAAACCCAGTTCGTGCTTCATAGTTGGAGTATTGATTCTCAAGTTTCGAAGCAGAACCTTCCGCATCGTATTGGCTGGATTGAGCCGTGTACATGTCCGATTCGGCTTTAGCCAACTTATCTTTGAAATCATTATCTATCGCATCTAACTCCAATTGAGCAGAAACGAAGGAATTTTTACTACTCAACAAGCCATTCTCCGCGCCAATAACGCTAGCCTGTACCTCTTGAAACTTTAATCTTCTCGTTTCCAAATCGGTGAGCGATCGCAAGCCTTCTTCGTAGAGCTTTTCTGCTCTTCCGAGTTGCTTGATCCCAATTTCATAATTGACTTTAGCTTGCTCAAATCGTATACTATCAGACTGAACCTGCAATTCAGCCATTTGGAGCTTGTTTCTAGCTTGCTCCTTCCGCAGGATATTGTTTCGTTTCAGCGCAGCTATCTGACTATCCAGGGCCTTTACTTTTTCCTTGTAGGAAAGTGCGGATAGATTCTTTGCATCTACTTGAAGCTGAGTTCTTGGAAGCAGTAATGAATCAAAGTATTCATCTTTCACTTCTGTGATGCTGACTATAGTGTCTCCCTTGCTTACAAAAGCTCCTTCATTCACATACCATTTATCAATTCTTCCAGCTATTACAGAATGAATAGTCTGTGCTCTGTGCTGAGGCTGAAGCATAGTGACATAGCCCTGAGATCGTATATACTGTGTCCAAGGAAGAAAAAGCATTAAAAATAAAATGCAGCAGGACACAAAAAGGATTCTTACCCGTCTTTTCTTCTGCTCACTCGCCAAGGTCATTTTAAGACTTTCTGATTGCTCAAATGGCCTTCTATCTTTGATTTTATTTTCAGAGATGTTTAACATAGTCTTATGAGTTGAGCGTTAAAAATTTCTGATATCCTGCCTGATCTCCTTGGAAAATAAGCTCGCCATTATCCATCACGATTACCTGACTAGCTTGCTTGATCACTTCTACATCTTGAGTCACCATCGCTAGTGTCCACTTTCCACCAAACAAATAATTCTTAACTCGATCTTTTATCTCCTTATCAAGGTGTTGAAGCGAATTCTCTAGGATCATGGCCTGAGGTTCACCCACAAAAGCTCTGGCCAACATAATCGCCTGAGCCATCTTTCTTGAAAGTCCTCTACCTTCGGGCAGAAGTATGGTATTCAAATCCTCCGGTAACTGATACACAAAGTCCTTGAGTCCTACCAATTCAAGGAGAAACTCCATTTGTTTGGGCTCTATGTCTCTACCCACCAAAATATTCTCACCTATGGTTCCATGGAAGATCTGTTGCAACTCCATGCAATCCCCTATTGAACTTCTGTACTTGTCCAAGTGTATCATCTCCAAAGAGAGATCATTGATCTTTACCTTGCCCTGATAGGTTTCATATAAACCTGAAAAAAGGGCTAGAATAGCACTTTTCCCACTTCCACTTTTCCCTGTGATTACTGCTTTGGAACCAGGTTCAATAGTTAGAGTCACTCCTTTCAAAATAGGCTTACTGACATCCCTAGGCTGAAAAATGACATTTTCCATTGCCAGTTTAATTCCCTTTTGCTGATTAGTGATATCCTTTTCGGATTCATTGTGATCCTCAAGCTCCATATCCATGATCTGACCAAGTTTCTCAGAAGCCACCAGCGTATCATATACAGTTTCCAATGAGATGATCAATTTTTCCACAGCATTCACCACCATCACGATAATTACTTCTGCAGCTACAAATTGACCAATACTGATTTGTCCATTGATCAGTAGTAAACTGCCTGCAATCAAAAGACTGGTCACAATTAATACCTTAAAGCCAATCAAGACTTTATACTGAAAAACTAGTACTGAAAAGTGGTGTGTTCTAAATTCCACATAGCGTGTGAGAAGTTTGTCTACACGCAGAATTGGCAGTTTTGAATTCCCTCCAACCAGTTTAAAGGTATTTATGGTACGTCCAATCTCTTCTAACCAATATGCTGTCTCGTATTTATGCGTAGATTCTTTCATCGCAGTGGACATGCCTTTGGGACTGGTGAAATAGAATATCGTCACTAGTATAAGCACCAGAACTATCCCAAAGAGGATAAAAGTCGCATGATAAAACGACAAAAGAATCAAACCGAAAATCACCTGAATCAATGCAGTGGAGTACTCCACCAAAATCTTTGAAACCCCCTTTTGAAGATTTACAGTATCGAAAAACCGGTTGACAATCTCTGGTGCATAGGTCCCGTGAAATAGCTCAGATTTAATTTTCGGAAGTCTGTAGGCTAAAGAAAGTCCAGCCTTGGCAAATATCCTTTGCTGTAGTTTTTCTGTGATTTGCAACTGGGAGATCTGAAGAAAACCACCAAAAGCAATACCTGCAGCGACTATAATAACTAAAACCACCCAAGAAGTGGTAATCCTACCTCCTAGGACGAAATTCAAAATAGCCTGTATTCCCAGAGGTAGAGACAACGCTACCAAACCATTTAAAATGGCATAAAAGTAGATTGAATACACCTGATCCTTTTCCTCTTTCAGCAGATTGAAAAATCGCTTCATTGGAGTAATTGTCTTGGAATTATGCATTTGAGATTGCCTTTATTATGAGATCTTCGAAAAAGACGAGACGATTTTCCGAGTCTAGCGATTGTTCGGTCATATCTGGTAGATGCTTAGCATTAAATGCATGAAGTAAACTGGACTCCATGATAGTATATGCCAAGGTTTTTGGATAAGGATAAGTAGGGTTTATTTCAAATATCAAATCAGAAATTCGCTCTCCAAAACTATATACTTGAGCAAAAATTCCGTTTTTATGTTCTGTATCTACGGTTTTGGTCAGGTATCCTTTCAATGATTCATTCACTACTATGTTTCGCAAATCTGAGGGACTTATATGAACATTCTTGGTGAATACTGGTCCATTTACAATGAGTCTCATTGCAATGGATAAGCGCGCTTTGCTGCTTTCAAGATTTGCAGTAGAATAAACATAATTTACTTCCATCCACGCCCAATACCAAGCTGTAAGATAAAGTAATAACATATGTTTGTTTTCAAAGTAGCGGTAAACTGCCGCTTCAGTCACTCCCACTGTTACAGCTAGCTTCTTAAAGGTAAAATTCTCCATACCTAAATCCTGAATGAGCACAGCTCCATTCTGTACTATGGAGCTACCCAACTCTGAGCTGAAAGGTTCTTTTAGATAAAGGTTGTCATGCACCTCCATCTTCATATTATTCACTAAGTTTTCCATAAAAGAGTCTTGTAACCTCCTTTGAAACGCATAAGTCAGTGAAATGTTAACAAATCCTTCAAATAGTTAGTATTACTAACAGAAAGTAAGAAGTATATAATTCTGGCCTACACGCATATACTTCAATTAAATTTCACGTGTGTATAGATAAGCCCAAGCAATCAAAACTGGATGAATGATTAGCAATCGAAACCAACCTGTCCAAGGAGGTAGACAAATTCCATTTTCAATGCAAGAATTGAGCTGGATAAAGTAAATATGGGCTGGGATAAAAGCTAGTAACATCAATATAATGCCCCATGATGCCAATCCTCTAGTCTTTGGAAATAGCAAGGCGATTCCAAATGCTACTTCGCAAATTCCTGCCAAAATATTTATTAGCTCGTGCGCAGGAAAGTATTCTGGAATGAGGCGGAGATATCCCTCTGGGCTTATGAAATGATTTATACCAGCAAGGATGTATAATGCTGACATAAAGTAAAGCCCAACTATTTTAAGTTTTTTCATCACTTGGTCGTATGAGTCATATTTTGAAAGAGTTTCAATGCTACTTTTGAAGAACTTTAAATTCCGGTATCTTACTCATTCCATGGCAAAAAACACTGCATTCTTCAGATTTAATGTTCGCCCCTGGGTATTCTGGCCACCATTTATACTTCTAATTTTAGCTGTATTTAGCAGTATTTTCTTTCCTGATTCCTTTATAGATTTTATTAGAGATATACAGCAGAGCATACTTACCAACTTCTCAATTGGCTTTAGCTGGCTGTCATTTGCTATGACCCTGCTTACTATTGCAGTTTTCTTTTCTCCCTTAGGTAATTATAGAATCGGTGGCGAATCAGCTCTCCCTAGATTAAATAGAATCAGCTGGTTTGCGATTGTTCTTTGTACAACTATCGCAGTTGGCATCTTGTTTTGGGGAAGCGCTGAGCCACTCTCCCATTTTCTATTTCCTCCAGAATTCAAAGGCTTTGAATCCAATTCAGAGCAGGCTAAGTCCTTTGCTTTAGGCGCACTATACTTCCACTGGGGATTTACTCCTTATGCCATTTATGCCGTACCAGCCTTAGTTTTTGCGTTGATGTACTATTCTGGAAAAAGTCGTTTTAGCCTTGGAATCATGCTCAGACCGATGATAGGCAATACACCTCATCGCTTTTGGGAAACAGGCTTGGACATGTTTAGCCTCTTCGCTTTGGTGACTGGTATGGCTGCAGCACTTGGAGCAGGAATTTTGAGTCTTTCTGGTGGGTTTCTGGCTTTCTTTCCCGATATAAATCCAACATTTCTCACAGGATTGATCACGCTTGGCATCTTGGTCACCTTCATTATCTCAGCTTCTACGGGAATAGAAAAAGGAATCAAAAATCTCTCACTTTTCAATCTAGGCTTCTTCTTTCTGATTGCATTTCTATTTGTGATACTAGGAGAAAAAGGGAAAATACTCGACTCTATACTGACTGGTTTCAATCAATACTTTTCAAATTTCACAGATCTAAGCCTGCAACTAAGTGGTGCAGGTAACAGCTGGACTTACGATTGGTCTACATTCAATTTCGCGATGTGGATGGCTTGGGCGCCAATGACGGCCTTGTTTCTTGGCAAAATTGCTGTGGGCAGAACAGTACGGGAATTTCTCTTGGTAAACTGGTTTTTACCTGCACTTTTTTGTCTGGTTTGGATGGGGATTTTTGGAGGAACTACCCTAGATTTTGCCTCAGTTAATCCTGATAGCTACAAAGACCTTTTTCTAAATTCAGGCCCAGAATCCATTATTTACAAGGTTTTTGACGATATGGGATACTTCAAGGTATTTGCCCAGCTATTCATTCTTGGCATTTTCTTATCCTATGTGACAGCAGCAGATTCCAGCACAGATGCGCTGGCAAGCATAAGCATGAAAAAGCAAGATGGAGATCCTTTTCGCTCAGACACCAATTTGAAAGTAATTTGGGGCGTGCTGATCGGTTTTCTTTCTTGGATAATGATCACTTACTCAGGAATCGATGGGGTGCGGATTCTTTCTGTAATAGGCGGTTTACCAGCTTTATTTTTCTTACTTCTAGTATCAGTATGCCTTCTTTTACTACTTATTTCACCTAAAAAATATTTGAAAAATCAATAACCTCGATATTTCAATTTGCCCACATTATAGAGATACAATACTTTAGAATACCGAAGCATCAAAGGCATTAAGAGAATATTCGACAACGCTACAGTAGTAAGGTACATCCAAAGTTCAGGCTTTTCCATCAACACATTCAAAGCCACCATGGTCGTAATAACTAAGGCTACCGAAAAACCATAGCTGACGTACATTGCTCCATAGAAGAAATCCGGTTCTGCATGAAAATTAGCTCCACATTCAGAGCAAGATTTATTGACATCGGATAATTTGCGATAGCTATTTACAGGAACTGAAAATAAATCTCCTTCATGACACTGAGGACATTTTGCTCCAAGAATAGCCTTAACTGTACTTTTATTACTCATTTCGTCTAGTTTATAGGAATAAATTCTAGGATACGACGGCACCTAAAAAAAGTGAATGGTAGGAGTTTAACTTCTATCGAAAAATCTCATCGATATCGTAATCCTTGCCTTTGCCCCACTGAAGTAGCTCCTCAATGGTGTAGAATTCAAGGGTATCAAGATCCTTTACTTTGAAATTGGAACCTCTCAAACGGTCGATAATCTCCACCTGTCTGATTTCACCCATGTTGACCAACTGATATTTTCTCCCTATCCGAAGGTTGTCAAGCGCTATCGGCATATTAGGCTTTATCTTTAATAACCACACCAACTGCTTCAAAAGTAATCTCTCGTTTAGGCTCAGTGATTTTAGCAACTTCCTCTTTGCTCATTCCACCGTCCTCAGCATAATGTCTCAGAGTTTCTACATCCGTTTCTGTCAAAACAGCTATTCCTTCCAAAATAATAGGATATCCCTGCGAAGTCGTGGGAACGAAAAATTCATAATCCTTGAAAGTCACTCGCATGTTCTCTCCATTAGGGAGCTCCATGGTTAACCAACAGCCTTTTTTTGTACATACTTCTTTAATCTCTCCAGAAATCTTTCCTTCAAAATTCCCTTCCTTCTCTACCACAAGAACCATTTCGGCTGGAGAAACTACCCCTGACACGTCTAGACTAGCACCGTAACCACCAGGAATAGAATCGGAAGCACTTACTTCTGTTCCTACTTCTGCCAGAACTGTTTCAGACTTCTGATTTTGGCAGGCAGTAGTTAGTGCAACACCAAGAGCAAGTATAACTAAATGAGAATTTTTCATAGAATATGAAGATTTATGCCCAAAAATACGCTTTTGAATCGGAGAGTAAAAGAAAACCCTGAATGTTTGGCAAACTTATACTAATTCGAAATTCCTGCCTATTTCCCCTATTTATTGCGAAAAGATCGATTGCGAAAAAGAATTGAAACAATTTTTTCAATAAAACTTCGATTTTTTTAACAATCCTGTAATTTTACAGAAGAATTAACCTATTGACCCTGCACATGCCTCATCCGACTAAGTTCATTATTGATTTTGACAGTACGTTCACTCAAGTAGAAGCCCTCGATATTCTGGGTGAAATCAGTCTTCTCAATGATCCAGAAAGAGACTTAAAATTAAAAGCCATCAAGGATATTACTGATAAGGGCATGGAAGGCAATGTGACCTTTCGTGACAGTTTGATCCAACGAATAGCTATCCTAAAAGCCAATAAAGGACAGATTACTGATCTGATTGCTGCATTGAAGCAAAAAGTTTCCAAGTCTTTCGAACGGAACAAAGAATTCCTTCAAGACAATGCGGATAATATTTACATCGTCTCCAATGGTTTTAAGGATTTCATCATTCCTATCGTAGCGGATTATGGTATTCATCATCACAATGTCTTTGCAAATGAATTTGTGTACGATGAGTCGGATAATATTGTAGATTTCAATCATGACAACCCACTTTCTCAGAATAATGGCAAAGCGGAAACAATTAAAAAAATCAATCTTGAAGGCGAAATCTATGTGATCGGCGACGGCTACACAGATTATGAAATCAAGAAGTCAGGCCTAGCCAATAAGTTTTATGCATTTACTGAAAATGTAAACCGTCCTAAAGTAACCAAAGAGGCAGATCATATTGCGCCAAGTTTGGATGAAATCCTATACGTCAATAATTTGAACACGAAATTCTCTTACCCGAAAAGCAGAATCAAGGTATTGCTCCTTGAAAACGTCCACCAAATCGGTGTCGATCTACTCAATGAAGAAGGCTACGAAGTAGAAGTCGTAAGCTCTGCCATGTCAGAAGAGGAACTCTGCGAGAAAATCAAAACTGTTTCCATTCTAGGAATTCGTTCGAAAACCAATGTCACTAAGAAGGTATTGGATAATGCCAATAGACTGATCGCGGTAGGTGCATTTTGTATCGGAACCAATCAGATCGATTTGGAAGCTTGTCAGGAAAAAGGCATTGCAGTATTCAATGCGCCTTTCAGCAACACAAGATCTGTGGTGGAAATGGCTATCGCTGAGATCATTTTCCTGATGAGAGGTTTTGCAGATAAAACTGCCGCATTGCACCAGAGCAAATGGGACAAATCTGCAAGCGGAAGCTTTGAAATCAGAGGCAAAAAATTGGGAATTATTGGATATGGAAATATAGGTGCTCAGCTTTCAGTTCTTGCTGAAAACATGGGAATGAACGTTTTCTATTATGATGTAATTGAGCGTCTGGCACTTGGAAATGCAACAAAAATCGACAGTTTGGATGAGCTGCTAAGCACTTGCGATGTCATCACTCTTCATGTGGATGGTAGGAAAGAGAACGAAAACATATTAGACAGATCGAAAATTGCCTTGATGAAAAAGGGGGCAATTCTGCTCAATCTAAGCCGTGGCCATGTGGTGGAGATCCCAGCCCTAAGAGACGCCATCCTTTCCGGACATCTTGCCGGCTGTGCTGTGGATGTGTTTCCTGAAGAACCGAAGAACAATACCGAGCCCTTGGAATCTGAACTTATTGGACTTCCAAATACGATTCTGACTCCTCATATCGGTGGTAGCACCTCCGAAGCACAAGAGAACATTGCACGATTTGTTCCTGGTAAAATCATGGAATACATCAATACAGGCAATACCTACAACTCTGTAAACTTCCCGAATATTCAGTTGCCATTCTTGCAGAATGCACATAGACTCATTCACATTCACATGAATGAACCTGGAGTATTAGCAAAAATTAATCAGATTTTAGCCAACTTCGAGATCAACATCGTAGGGCAATATCTCAAGACCAACGAGAAAATTGGATATGTGATCACTGATATAGATAAAGCATATTCACCTGAAGCAATTGATGCATTGAAACACATTCCAGGCACTATCCGCTTTAGAGTACTTTATTAGGAATTAAGAATTCCTAGAACCAAAAAAGTCCCGTTGATGCGGGACTTTTTTGGTTCATTAAGAATTGAATGACCTAAAGCACCTTTTTAATCTAATTTCAACCCCACCCGAAAAAGTCTAAAGTAATCCTGCTCCACTTCTTTATCTGGAGTTTCTTGCATCCAAAGTTCGCCATTTCTTATTAACATACTTTGAGCCTCTAAACCATTAGGAACAATATCATTTACTAATTTGCCGAGTGAATCGAGAATAGCAAGGTGTACTGGATAATTCTCATCCATTCTGTTATTGAAATCTATAGTTTCCTCTTCAGATTTTTTTGCCATTCGCATTTCTATATCTGCAGAGCTATATCCTTGGATATAAGCCACCAAGAAGTACCCATCAACTTTCTTAATGTTTAATATTCTTCCTGAAGTAACTACGCTTAAAAAGAAAAAATTTAAGTCTCTTGAATACTTATCCCTCCCTTCAAAGTAGCGGTATTCTGGAAGATCAAGTGGAATACTGGAAAGTAGAGAATAAGGTGGATTGGTATCGAAAACATTGATTACTGGTTCCAATCCAAATGCCGCATAGATCTTATCATCAGAAATGCTGTACGCAGGAGCCCAAGAATTGGGGTAAAAGTATTTTCCACTTCTGTAAATACTACTTTCCGGAAATTGGGCAAAGGACTCTTGCTCTCCTGTAGTTGGAGACCACCACTTCAATAAATACATTTCATCATAAATCTCCTTATCCGAAAAACTCCTATTATCAGGAAGATCTTGATTCACATATAAATACCGCTGTCCTATTTTTTCAATACCTAGCCCCATACCAAATGGTTTAGAATTAAGCGGTTGGAAATCTATTGCCTTCACACGCATTATTAGGTTTCCATCAAAATCGTACGTTATAAAGCCTTTACCTCCAAATACCATAATTTGATTTTCACCTGTAAGCCTTATTGAACTCATTAAGACCCCATAACCATCAGGTACATCACCTAATTTGGAAAATGAATTGATTATTGACCCATCGAATTTTGCCAGTAAAATATCCTCTGAACTAACGTCAAAGTGATCTACGAACACAACAGTTTGAGACACCGGATCTAGATCATGCACTTGATACTTACCTAGATGATTAATTTGAACACTGTCCAACTTTTCTAAAGTAATCTTTTCATTAAGTTCCATTGAAGTGGTATTGCTCTTAGGAGCACATGAAAAAACAGCTAATAAAAAGGAAACAAAAACAGCTGAGTTTTTCATGATTGAAAGGAATTCTAGATAATAGAAATTAGAGATACGGCAAGATAAAGGAGCCTAATATTCAATAGTTGGTTCGCCTACATCACACAGATTCTTAAGAACATAGGGGCAATCCAAAAGACTAAACAAAGCCTGTCTCTGGAAAAGTAGTCCACAGAATTTTTATCTAATAATTTAGTACTTCTTTATTTATCCAGCAATCTTCTGTGGTAATTTATTTGCCCTAGATGATAGCTGAAGTGACCCAAGAGATGGATTAGAAAGTAATTGTGGGACATCTTGCCACCAAAAACCTCTAAAGGATAATCTTTTTCAAGCATACCCTCATCTAACCCTTCCAAACTAGCTGTGATCACATTTTCCAGCTTTTCTATCATTTCAATCAATGTAGCCTTGGGCACATTTTTGCCAGCAAATTCAAAATCCCTATCTCTAACATAGTGAAACCCGCCTATTTCTTTTCCTACAAAGTGGGACATGTTTCCGATCAGATGTAAACATAAATTCCCTGCTGAATTAGTGATTTTTTGATCCACTTTCCACAAATTCTGTTCTTTGGAATAAGCATCAATCTCCACTTTCATTCGCTTCATATCCCTTTCAAAAAGTCTTATTAAATCATTAAGTATCATAACTCGATATTATTTAAAAACTTTAAATAAGCTTTAGCCATTTTCTGGTCATACTTATTCTGTGCATATCCTGATCCATTGTAGCATTCTGCAAATTTTGCCCAGTTTTTAGCTTGTAAATAGGCTAAACAACCGTTTTTCAGAATGTATCTCCCAAATACTTCTAAGTGATTTCTCTCATGCTTGTACATTTCCTCTACAAATTGCTGTACAGAGGGATACCCCAATGGAATTGCATGAAAACCCATTACCTGATAGCTTCCCCAAGAAGCTGAGGATAGCGCGGCTTCTCTGAATTTGGGATCGGAAGAGATAGAAGCTGCTTGCTCCAAACGATCATATTCCCTCGTCCCGCCTAAATAGTGCTTTTTATTGAATTGCTTGTATAAAACAGTTTCATTGGAAGGATTGGAAAAATCCTCAGGATTTATCCCTCTAGCTTTTAATTGTCTCCAAAATACATGGCCTTCAAATAAAATCTTAGGTCTTCCATCAATCAAAAAACCTTTACCGGAGCTTTCTACCTCATTTACTGCTTTTACCGCAACAAGGTCCAATTGATACCTTTTGGCAAAATCAATGAGATCTTGCTCACCGAGAAACACATCACCAAGCACATCCGCTGGCTTGGTTTTGTCAAAAAGCAAAGTCCAAGTTTTAATTCCTACCTCTCCATCTACGACAAGCTGATTTTTCGATTGGAAGTCTTTAACTGCCACATCGGTTTCAACTCCAAAATAGCCTGAAGACGGAGTTTCGTAACCTAGTTTTCCAAGAAGTTCCTGTAAAAATGAAACAGATGAACCTCTTGATCTGAGTTTTATGTATTGCATTGCTAAAAAGGTTTAAAAATAAAAAGTACTTCAATGTAATTGAAGTACTTCGTAATAGCAATTTCTTAGTTGATCAATTAATCAGGATCAACGACATTTTTTCGCATACCATATTTGCTAGGCTTAACCTCCCTAGGCTCAGACTGAGCTTTAACCTCAGTAGGTTTCTTAACCTCAACTGGCTTTTGTTGAACCTCTTTAGGAGCTTCATTTCCAGAATTCTCTCTTTTAGGGAAAGGCTTTCTATTACCTCCTGAACTTGGCTTCTTGTTCTTATTGAATGAAGGCTTCTTTTTTGACCCGTAGTCGGACTTGCCTTTCTCTGCAGTTCCAGTGTAAGTAGGGCCTGTTTCAAAACCTTCTGGAAGTGGATTCTGGGTGATTTTCATCCCGATCAACTTCTCTATATTATCAAACTTATACTGATCCTTAGGATTCACGAAAGTAATCGCTTCACCCTTTGCATCTGCACGTGCTGTACGACCAACTCTGTGGACATAATCTTCCGGGTCAGATGGCGTATCATAATTGATTACCAATTCTATACCCACTACATCTATACCACGTGAAATGATATCTGTACCTATCAGGATTTTCACTGATTTATTTTTGAAAGCAGACATAATCTTCTCACGCTCTACTTGCTCCAAATCTGAGTGAAAAGCTTCAATATCGAATTGCTTTCTCAACACCTTGAAAAGGGATTTCACTTTATCCTTCGTAGAAGCAAAAATGATAACAGCCTCGTAAGCTTTCTGAGAAAGTATATTTCTAACCAATTCTTCCTTCTGCGTATCGTACACAGAATACATGGCTTGAGTTACTCCTTTAGCAGTCTTACCCAAAGCGATGGATATTTCAGCTGGATTATTGAGAAACTTCATGCTAAACTGCCTGATTTTAGGAGGCATGGTAGCTGAGAAAAGAACTGTCTGACGATTCTTAGGAAGGTAATTGACGATTTTAAGAATATCATCCGAGAATCCCATATCCATCATACGATCAGCCTCATCTAGAATCAAATGTTCTAGCGTAGAAAGATCGATTTTACCACCTGCTAGCAAAGCGATCAGACGTCCCGGTGTAGCAACGATGATTTCAGCACCTGTTTCCAGGGCTTTCTTTTGTTGCTCCCAGACGATCCCATCTCCTCCTCCATAAATTGGAATAGAGCTAATACCTAAGAAATAGGCAAAACCCTGGATTTGTTGATCAATCTGAATAGCAAGTTCCCGGGTTGGCGCCAGAATAAGTGTATTCAAAGTGCTCGTTCCGTTCTTGCTTATTTTATTAAGTATAGGAAGTATAAAAGCGGCGGTCTTACCTGTTCCCGTCTGGGCACAAGCGATAAGATCCTTATTTTCCATGATGACCGGAATGGCCTTTTCTTGGATTGGAGTTGGTTTTTCAAAACCCATTGCGTCCAGTCCTTCCTGAAGCGAGGTTTCGAAATTAAATGATGAGAAGTCCAAAATGTGGTGAGTGAAGTATTGTAAAAAGCAGGCGCTAACTTTTACGCCAGCCCAAATATAGCCCCGATTTGTACAGAAACACAAATAGTTGGGATTTCCAAGACATAAACACGAGTTATTTTGATATTTTTCAAATGAATCAAAAGCTCTCTACTGCAATTGGGAAAGACCAATTCAGCTAATTATCTTCAAGAATGAACAAGACTATTTTAGGCTTAGTATTGCTTTTATTCTTATTCTCAAGCGCTTTTAGCCTGAGAGAACCGCGGATATTGATAATAGGCGATTCCATATCGATCGGCTATACACCCTTCGTCAAAGATCATTTTGAAGGTAAAGCACAGGTAAAACACAATCCTAGCAATGCCCAACATACAGGCACTGGGCTCAAGCAAATTGATAAATGGCTCGGCAATAAAGATTGGGATGTAGTTCAATTTAATTGGGGGCTATGGGATCTGGCCTACAGACATCCAGATGCCAAAGCATACGGAATGCGAGATAAAGTAAATGGAAAGGTGACCTATACAGTGGATGAGTACGCTGCAAACCTAGACTTATTAGTAACTGCTATCAAGGCAAAAACTGATGCCAAATTAATCTTTGTGACCACTACCTATGTACCACCTGAGGAAGAAGGTAGATTCACAGATGATGTGCAAAAGTACAATGAGGCTGCAAAGGCAATTATGGAAAAACACAAAGTCCTAGTAAATGATATCTACGAAGAGTCTGTGAAAATTCATAAGGATTACGGTAAAGGATCAAATGACGTTCATTACTCAGCAGACGGGTACAAGAAGCTTAGTGAAGCCATAAATAGCTTTCTTGAAAAGAGCCTAGGCATGGAGTAGAGATAGGAATCTAGGGGTGAAAATTAACGAAGAAGAAATTAATAAGGAGAACAAGTTTAAATCCCCTACCCCCATTTCTTTTCAATGAGTTTTTGTTTTTTAAGAATGATTTGATTCGAAGTGGAAACTGATCACGTGGATGATTTGCCAGGTTACACAAGCTACTACAGATTAAACACTGCGCTCTCTGTGTTATCCTCCCAGAACACAATGGCCTACTTTAATAATCAATAAAAACACCATGACTCCAAGCATAACGTCCCTTCCAGAAACTAAACTCATTGGCAAAAAAGTGAGAATGAATTTCCTGAACAACCAGGTTCAGCAGCTTTGGAAGTCTTTTATGCCAAGGAAAAAGGAAATACTAAATAGCATTGTGAATGACTTGTATTCAGTGGAAGTTTATGATTCCCTCTCCTATTTCGATTCTTTTAACCCTGCAACTGTTTTCGATAAATGGGCGGCAGTAAAAGTGACTGATCTGGAAACTATTCCAGATGGAATGGAAAAGCTCATCATTCCATCTGGCCTTTATGCCGTTTTCACTTTTACTGGAACTGATAATGAAGCTCCCGCGATGTATCAGTATATCATTGGAAGCTGGATTCCCAGCTCCTCTTATGAACTTGACCTTAGGCCACATTTTGCATTGATGGGAGAAAAGTATAAAAACAATGACCCGGATTCTGAAGAGGAATTTTGGATTCCGATAAAGCCAAAAAGCGATGAATAAAAGCGACTATAATTTTGCTGTGTTTATCATGGTTTTATCCGTGATTTCAGGTCTTTTTCAGGGTACAGTTTACTTGGTGCTTGGGAACCGCATATTTTTCCAAGACTTTTTCATTCCCTGGCTAATACTTCTAAATGTCATCTATTTTGCTGGAGTAGCCATTCTGTCAAAGTATTTTAATTATAAAGAGTATAAGCCTGCTTTAGTAACTCTCTTACTTTCCGCTGTAGGTAGCTTACTGCAAATGGCTGTACTATATATGATGATAGTAGAGCAGAAATATGAACAGTATTACTTCCAGGTTGTAGTGATCATGTTAGTAACCTCAATTCTCTTCGGCTATGCCTTAGCTTTTACTAATTCATCAGAAAGAAAATGGCTAAAAATTGCAGGTATCCTAATTCTGATTTCAAGTGGTTTTCTCTTGATGATCACCTTTGCTGGACCTGGTACGCAAGACTTCCAAATCCTTTCTGCATTAGAAAAAACCTCCAAATGGATATCGCTTAGTTCAACTCTAATTCCACTTCTTTTAGTACTTAATTTCCGCGAGGAATTGAAATCCAAAGTCAATTCTAAATCTAAAGCTGCTGAGTATGGCTATGGGATTTTTGGGATTGTCTCCGTAATAGCTTTTCTAGCTATAGGCATTCCCTTCATTAGCGAAAGTTATTCCCAAGCTTATTGGCAAGGAAAGAATCAGGATAAAACAGATCAGCTGGTAGAGCTATTTGACGAAAGGATATACGTAGGGAATCAGGGAGACAGCCTACATTACCTCCTTCTAAAGCCAGTTCAAATGGATCCTACGATAGCGTACCCGCTAGTGATTTCTCTTCCTTATAGCGACTATGAAGCAGGGGCAGCACAGATTCTGTCCGAAAATGTAAATCGAATAAAATACCCTGCATACATTTTTGTCCCCTTCTGTCCAGAAGGTAAAGGCTGGGGCGGCGTTCCAAACACTCCTGTGATTGATGAATTAGTATTTGAAGCGATAGAGTCTCTGGATTCGGAAGAAAATATAGATACCAACCGAAGATATATCACTGGAGTTTCCCGTGGCGGGTATGGTACATGGCATTTTATCACGAAAAGACCGGATTTATTTGCTGCAGCCATTCCCGTCTGTGGTGAAGGAGACACAACTCTAGCTTCTGAGATTACGGGTGTCGCGGTCTGGGCTTTTCATGGGAAAAAAGATGAAAATGTGCCTGTAAGCGGATCCAGAGATATGATCGACGCAATGAGAGTTACTGGAAAAAACCCTAAATACACAGAATACCAAAATGAAGGACATAACATTTGGTATCAGGTGAGTACCGAACCTGACTTATGGCCATGGCTATTTTCGCAAAGGAAAGAGTGATTATGGTGTAAAAAGTGGTAAGTCGTAAGTAGTAGTTTTTTGTTGACTATATAGATCCATGTCTGCCTGAGCGAAGTCGAAGGCAAGATTACATTGTCCTCAACTCCGCTCGGACTGACATATTCTTAAAGCACGAGCTTAAAATTATCGGAAAATCTTCCTCTAAATTCATCTATTTGGATTCCTTAAATCCAAGTGCAAGCATTTTACTTTTCTGGTTGAGAGGGACTGCCACATTAATTCTATTTCCTGTCGTACAAGAACATGCATAGCAATCTTGGCCAGTACCGTCTCCAGTGATCGATAAGACTTTAGCACCCATTACTCCTTCATTTCTTAAGTAATCCTCAACAGCTTTTTGTGTTTCATCATTAGAGTTATTGGCACTTGTGCTCCATGGATCAGCACAGCCGGTTTGATCCCAGTAGAATTCTAATTGATTTAATGGAATATTATCATCTTGACAACTTTGGAGAGAAAGTAAAAGTAAGATTGTAAAGGCTAAATAATATTTCATAATAGTTCTTTTTCAAAAGCCAAATAGACTTGGTATTAGGCTTCTTGAAATCCCAATGCAATCATTTTACCTTTCTGGTCAAGAGGAATTGTCACATAAATCCGGTTTCCTGTCGTACAAGAACATGCTGCACAAACTATCAGCGGCCCATCGTTGGTAATGGAAATGACTTTTGCTCCCAAAACACCTTCCTTATTCAGATATCCTTCAACGGCTCTTTTAATTTCACTATCAGTGTTTTTACTATTTGCATCCCATGGATCTCCACAGCTAGTTTGATCCCAGTAGAATTCTAATTGATTTAATGGAATATTATCATCTTGACAACTTTGGAGAGAAAGTAAAAGTAAGATTGTAAAGGCTAAATAATATTTCATATTCTATCTTTTTGAAAAGACGAAATAATAGACAGGTATGCTACTATTTAATCCGATTTTTATTCCATAAGCAAATCCGCTTTACCTACAGTCAGAGATAAAAGCTATGTAGAATTCGGGTAACCCTAGCGAATTCGCTACTTCGGTCACCTGTAATCGGTCTTCCAGCCAGCAAGCCTAAAAAATTGAGCCTGAGCGCAGTCGAAGGGAAATGATTCAAAATATTATTTTGGTAGGTGCATTCAAGCGAATACACATATTATTTAAATAGCTTCTCCAAAATCTTATAGGTAATCAAGTAAGTAGGCCTTACTCCTTCCATACCCAAAGCACCTGAAGCCAGCGTACTTCCCGTTTCCAGAGGATTATCTGAAGCGTAATAAGCGTAAAGGACCTTCACATTGGAGCGAATGGATTTACGGATTTTTGAAGCTGATTGTATCGCTTTTTGATAGTGCGCTCCTTCCATTTCCAAACCTACTGCTTTCCAGGATGACTCCATGAAGTAGGTCAAAATGTCTTTATTCTGAAGAGAAGTACCCAAAACAGATATCATAGGGCCTGAATATACTCCCAAACCAAATCCTTCGAAATCAGCTTTCTTTAGCTCATTTCTGAAAGGGTAATTATCTGCAGTCCCTTCAAATACGTGGGCATTTGGGATCATTAGATCACCTTTGCCACCATATAGAATACCAGCTTTTCCCATGATAGATGTAGATACCACATCCAATGGAATGGACTTGCCTTCCTTATCATAAGGTTTGAGCAATTCATCGAAGCATTCGTAAGCCTGTTCGCCAAAGGCATAATCCATCACCACGAAAACAGGTCTCTTGGATTTATCTTTTGGCAACTTAACTCCTGGAATCAATTCATCTTTTTCCAAAAGTGCCGTATCGATGATCTGAGCTCCAATATTTGTTCCTGACTCATCCGGCAAATTGATAAAACCATGCTTTAACGCATACTTATCGATAGCTTCTCCTTTGTTACTTTTTGCTTTGACAGAGATATCCATCACCACATTTTCCAGAGCTTCGTAGCTTTTGAGATCTAGCAACTGGGTTCCGTAGATGGTATTGACAACAGAGTGAAGATTGGCAGAAATAATATGAATGGGACGTTTCAGAAGGTCATGCTCATCCAGTGCAATCTTTATTCTCCTAGCCCACATTTCTCCATATACGTGATGTCCGATTCTCTCTCTAAGTGTGGTAGAAAAAGATATCTCACGATCCAACTGCTTTGTGGCTTCCTCCTGCGCTAATTTCCCCATGTGATACACTATGGAAAACAGACTGTTGGAATTGCTGCTTTTCTCAAATTTGTCTACAGCCTCAATAGTCTCTTCGTAAGTTCTTCCGATCAAATGACTCAAGTAAGCACTTGCTGCTTCTTTCTCAAACTCCTCTCCCGCTGCTTCTTTCTGAACAAATTCCTCTAGCATCAACCAATTGGTAGAAATCTTCCCTTTTGGATCGGTGCTGTTATTGTAGATTTTGTTGGACTCTATATATAGGAAGGTAAGGTGAGTCAGAATATCATATATGTCTGAACGACCACGTGTCATCTCCACATACATGATCTGCTCGTCTAATCGGTAACAATTCCGCTTACGCTTAGATGGTACTATTGCAGTCAATTTGGAAGTTTCATAGCCCTCACGACTAATCAGACGCACAAAACGGCATTCTTCTATACCTCTTGGTAATCGCTCCATTACATAGAGCAAACCATCCAATTCTATCTTTTCATGGTCAGTAACCAATCCGTAAATCTCTGGACTTAATACGCGTAAGGCATCCACCAGGCTTTCACCTGAAACCCCCATAGGTTTATAGCTACCTCGTGTAAAAAGGTGCCTCATTGTGATATACAATCGCTCGATCGCGGCTCTGGACTCGTGTGCTCTGGTTCTAATCATAAGTGCAAATGGGTTTTGCGAGACAAAAATAGCAAATACTATTTTAAGCGCTGTGAAAAGAATTTTTTCAACTTGTCCACTTTGGGTTTGATCACAAACTGGCAATAAGGCTGTGCTCCGTTCTGGTTGTAATAGTCTTGATGATGATTTTCCGCAGGATAAAAATTAGTAAAGGCCGTAATCTCTGTGACTATAGGACTGTCAAACACCTTAGAGGCATTCAATTGAGTCTTCAGATTATTAGCCAGAATTTCCTGTTCGGGATTGTGATAGAATATAGAAGATCGATACTGTGGTCCTGCGTCTGCACCCTGTCTATTCAAGGTAGTAGGGTCATGTGTCGCCCAGAAAACTTCCAACAGTTCGGACAAACTAATCACCGAGGGATCATAATAAACCTCTATCACTTCTGCATGACCAGTAGTTCCAGAGCAAATTGCATTGTAGGTGGGATTTTCAATAAAGCCTCCAGAATATCCTGAAACCACTTTATCTACTCCTTGCAATCTCTGAAATACCGCTTCTATACACCAAAAGCATCCAGCTCCAAGGGTAATCATATTCAAACCTTCAGGGATTTTTACTTCAGTAGTCGGGAGTTTCAATTCGCTATCCATTGTATAAGTTCTTATTGCTTTACAAACTGAAATAGAACTACTATAGTTTGATTGGTGGTGATATTATCAAAGTTTTTGTAGAACTGCTATCAGAGCTATTTTGCTGCTTGTCGAAAGAAACACGTATAAGTCCCTCATCCTGCATTTCCCTTGACACATTATTCACGTCATTGAGAAACTGTTCCCAGTCTTCAGGGTACATCTGTTGGACTACTTCGGATGAAGCAAAAGGTTGGGCCTTTTTTCGCCTAAGCATATCTAAAATGGCTGTTCTAAGAACTTCCATGGCAATAACTTATCGACAAACCATTACAAAAGCTGGCGGAAGATTTTTAAGTGTGAAGCTGATATTTATTTTACCAAAGTGCTTCTTGAATAAATTCTTCAATAGGTAGGAATAACAACCTTGGATAAAGGAGCCACTCTCTGTCAGTGCAGCTTTACTTTGAGAAAGGATTTTATCCCTTACTTCCGGCGCAAAAAAGCTAAATGGTAAGCTAGAAAGCACGTAATCAGCCTTTCTTCCATCCAGGTACTTATCAATGTTTTCAGCGGAATCATTAATAATTCTGACGTTTTCTTGTGGAAATAACTTCTCCATGGAAGTACAAAAAGATTTACTGATCTCAAATACCAAAAGCTCGGTATCCGGACTCAACTTATCTACTATTCCCTTAGTAATACTTCCATCTCCTCCCCCTAATTCAATAATTAATTTGGCTTCTTTAAAATCAACATGGGCAAGCATCTTCTTAACCAATGTTTTTGAACTGAAAGCTACAGCTCCAGTAGTACTCAAGTTGGTGTATAACTCCAACAACAAATCTGATTTGCTCATATAATATTTTAATTCTCTCGTTGAAGATACCCGATTTTACCCTATCTTTTCAGACTTCACCCAAAAAAGTTAACGAGTAAATATGGCCCAAAAGGCTGAAATTCGATCCAACCTCCCAGCAAAAATTCAAACTACTCTCAGTAATTTCTGGAGTATGTCGCTGATCTTCTCAACTTTACTGTTTTTGTTGAGAGCAATTGAATTAAGTTTAATTTTCAAAACACGTGTAATTCCTCTTAGTATAAAAGAGGTAATTGGTTACAGTCTTTTGGAAGATCTCAGTTGGCTTTTCTATTTTCTGGGTCTACTCTTCATACTTCATGTAGTGAATAGTCTGCTGTCCGTCAAGTTTGCAAAGTGGTTTACCCAAACTTGGTTAGTGATAGCAATCTTTCTTCAGTCGGCACTAATTTTCTATTTCAACAAGACATTTGTCCCGCTGGGAAAAGATCTTTTTGCCTACAACGTTGATGACATCATCCTCACCGTTCGATCCTCCGGGCAGTTCAATATTTTGACTGTAGGTAGTGGTATCTTATTGAGCGCGGCTATGTTCTACATTCTAGCCATGGCTAATAAGTACATAAAAATCAGCAGCAAAGTAACCGTGGCTTTAACCATTGCTACCTACTGTTTTTTGATTTTCTTCTACTTTCTACCTATTACTGATTCAAATAAACTAGACGAGACAAAGACAAATATTCAGATGAATAAATCTAAGTATCTCTCAGAAGAGGCCTTTGATTACTTCATGTTTACCAAAGAATATTACTTTGATTTCTACCTCAGAACTCTTAATGAGGCCTTTTTTGTAAAAAAGGAATATACTGACCCCACTTATCCTTTTCTGCACAAAGCAGAATATCCAGATGTGTTAAGCCCTTATTTTGACAGTCTTAGCGCAGCGCCCGATATTGTTTTTATTCTAGTAGAAAGTATAGGAAAAGCGTATTCTGGAAAGGATGCTTACCTCGGAAGCTTTACGCCTTTCCTTGATTCCCTGGAGGCTCATAGCTTGGTTTGGACCAACGCAATTTCTTCCACCGGTAGAACCTTTGGAGTTTTGCCTGGCCTAATGGCAGGGCTTCCTTTTGGAGAAAGAGGATTTCAAGAGCTGTATCAAGATTTTCCTAATCATGAAACCTTCCTAAGCGTTTTGAAGAAAAATGGCTACGAATCCAGCTTCTTTATTGGTAGTGATGTCAGCTTTGACAACCAAAAGGAATTTCTGGAAAATGCTGGAGTAACTCAGCTTATAGATATTGATGACTTTGCTCCTCAATATCAAAAAATGCCACCTGCCAATGGCTTTACCTGGGGATATGGTGACAAGGAAATATTTAGTAATGGTTTAGCCATTTTCCCAAGAAATATTGGAAAACCTCAAGTCGGAATATTCCAAACAATCACCTCCCATGATCCATATTTGGTTCCAGAAAGAGATTTCTATTCGAAAAAGTTTGAAGATCATCTGGAAAACTACCTGAATCTATCCGATGCCAAAAAGACTGAATATCGGGAATATCAGGACATCTACATGACTATACTCTATGCGGATGATGCGATAAAGGATTTTATTACAGCCTATAGCAAGAAGCCAGAATTTGCAAATACAATCTTTGTTATCACTGGAGATCACCGACTTCCGGAAGTACCTATGGCATCCAGATTGGACAGATTTCATGTTCCTCTGATTATCTATTCCCCTCTAATTAACCGTCCTGCTTACATGAAAGGAATGAGCAGCCATTTTGAGGTTACTCCTTCCCTGCTGGCATTTTTGCAGGCACAGGTTGGAATTCAACTACCTGAGCAAACAATCTGGATGGGACAGGTGCTGGACACTGCTAAAGTATTCCAATCAAATATTGCTATGCCGCTGATGCGTAATAAAAATCAGCTGATGGAATACATTAATGGAGAATACTTTATCTCTGATGATCAGCTATATATCATCACTGATGGATTAAATATAGATCCCATCGAAGATCAAAACATCAAGAACAAATTGACTGGTGAATTTGAAGACTACAAAAACAAAAATAATTACACGCTGCAGACGCGTAAGTTGCTACCCATCGAGTAGTCTTAGTCTTTAAGTTTTTCTTTGTAGGTCTTATCCATAATTTGAGAAAGCAATGGATAAAAGTAATTCCAATAAAAGCTCTCTCTATCAGTAAAATCAGACACGGTATGCAATCCTCTCCAAAGCATAGGTAAACCCTTAAAATGCGGAGATCCTAGCGGATTCTGCATGTCTGAGAAATCTCCTGCCAAGTAGTAATACTGACCTTTGCCAACGTTCTTCACCACTGCTGCGGGAAAGAAACGGGGTAATCCCATGCTCCTCAGTTTTTCTTTTCCTAAATCTGTAGGATCAATATCATAGTAGGAAATCACTTGATAATCTCGCTCAATAAGTACGATATCAAACCAATCTGGATATGGCACAATCTCAGGAAGCTTAAAACCAAGCTGATTGATACGTTGTGTACGGATTTTAGGAATTCTACCTAAGTAGTCCACCTCGTTGGAGAAAGCTTCCACAGTACCATTTTCATGGACAAACACAATACCAGGACCAGGCTGAACCCAGGTATTCTGATGTTGCTCTACGTATTGAGAGATAAACCATTTTGGAATATCAGCATTAATAGTCGTATCCATTTCATCAAAGTATCGAGCTATCCAACCCGTCCACTTGAGTCCCATGATATTTTCGAACTCTGTTCTTATTGCTATAGGTGTAGGCGAGGCCATAGTGTTGAACTCTGCAATGATAGTTTTGTGCTGAGCAGCTACTTCACGCATGAGACTGATATCGCCCCGATTTAACCCTCCATAGATCTTTTTGGAAATCTCATCTGATGGCTCTTTCTCAAAATCATCTTCAAATACTCCATAGGTATCAGCAAAGTATAAGATATCCAGTTTTGAAGCAGCCTCTTTAATCTCAATTTCAGACAATTCCCTCAAGTCTCTAGGGGTTCCAAATGAAGGTGATTCATCAGGAAAAAACCCAAAGTAGTCCTTGTCTTTAGCATAAAACTGCCCTTGTTTATTCTGAATCTTCATGTACTCAAAAGCCCAGAACAAAGTTTGATGTTCTTGATAAGTGTCAGTAGGAACGGTCTTGTCTATCACCACAATCTCCATCTCTTTGGCTGGCAACACCATCCAAATCAAATAACTGATCAATGGAATAAGGATCAACAGTAAAACGAAGGGTAAAACCCGACTTATAAATAGCTTAAATTCTTCCGTAAAAATTCTTTTCATCAAAATCTATATTCAACACCCAATGAAAAGTTCAAGTTATTTCTAAACCTATCTGGTCCAAGCTCATCACGACTATAACCAGTATAACCATAAATCATAAAACGCGGTAAAATAAGCTGCTGATATCCAATTCTAGCTCTATAGGAATTCAAAAGTTGTGTAGGGTCTCTAGTTTCCTCATCCGGAGATACTCCCGAACTCAACTGTACTGAGAAGAAATCTTCTCCTGTTTTGAAATAATATCTTGCTTGCAAATTGCCAGAAGTCCCCAAACTATTACCTGTTCCAGGAATTAGGTTACCTCGAAGGTTAAACCACCAATTGCCTACATACTTACCTACCGAAGCAGTATAAATAGTAGTGGGATCAGAGAATTTCAGATATCTGAATCCGCCATCGACTTCCCAAGCTTTCGGTAAATTATAGTAAACAGATGCACCAAAACGGAACTGGGGAAAGAAGCTTGCCGAAGATCCGCCCACATTCAGGTAAGCGTATGCTTTTTTACCTAAAGATGGATAAGCATCCAACTCAAATAATGTCCCATTCGAATCAAAACGAGAGGATTGAGTAACTCTTCCTATAAGTGTTCCCGTCAAATCAGTACGGGTTCTACCATAGATAGAGAAGGTATTCCAAGGGGAAATATCACCATCAAAAGTATCGTAATCGTAAGTAACTCCTACAGCATTATTTCTTCTTAAGCGTTGCAAAGTTTGCATGTAGCCGAGCAAATTGTCATTCTTATAATTCTTCTCAAAAAGCTCCTCTGCTATCTCAAACGCCGCATCGTATTCTTCTTTGAAGTAATACAATCGAGATTCCTTGTAGCGAAGATTATTAGAAAGTGGCTGCCCTAAATTCTCTTTAGCTTTTGCCAAAATTTCTTCTGCTCGATCATATTGCTCATCCCAGGACAAGTTGTCCAAATAGGCAGAATAACCATCTTCATATGCCGGAGAAGCTAGTATTGCACGCTCCAAATAGATAGATGCGGAATCATTTTTGCCTTCCCACGCGTAGCTTCTCCCTACCAATATTAAAATATCAGCATAATCAGGATATTTGGACAGAGCACGAAAAGCAATCTTCCTGCCCTCAACATATTTCCCATCCAAAATCAGAGTTCTAGCGTCTACTAGCAAAGCATCTGGATCAAATGAGTCCTGAGCCTTGATTCCCATTGAAAAAGCCAGAGAACACATCAGAAGAAAAGCTACTTTTTTCATAATCAAGAATTCAATGTGTTAGGATCAATGTTCTTTTTATCCTCTACTTTCTTAAAGCCAGTTCGGATCATGTGACCCCATCCTCCTTTGCCTTTGATAAAGTCCCAGTGCCCTTTGAGGCCCCAAAGTACAATCTTTGGATGAATCAGTATTGGCTCCAGGAATGCAGTCACAATAAGCTTATTAAGGTCCTTTTTATCCTTGTAATTATTGTAAGAAACCTGCTCATAAAGTATACTAAAGGAGGATACGAGTATGGACAATAAATACAAAACGATGAATAGAGCGATAAAATAGAAGGCCGAGAAATCTCCGATTACAATTAGTGTTACAGTGTAGAGTAAGCCCATCAGTTCTAATACTGGAGCCATTTTTTCAAATACACTCCAATATGGATAAGAAACCATCCCCATCACCCCATAATTCGGATTGAAGGCAGTCACTTTATGAAGTTGAAGTGTTTCTATAGTACCGCGGATCCAGCGATTTCTTTGTCTAGATAATATCTCTTCACTCTCTGGTACTTCGGTCCAGCACAGCGGATCAGGCACAAAGCTGACTTTATAAGGAATATTTCGCTCATCCATATACCGTCGCATACGTACTACCAACTCCATGTCCTCTCCTACGGTTTTCGGAAAATACCCTCCTACTTCCACTACTAGGTCACGCTTGAAAAAGCCGAATGCACCTGAAATAAGCATTAAACCATTTACTCTAGTCCATGCCATTCTTCCCATCAAGAATGCTCTACAATATTCTATAACCTGAAATTTACCTAAAAGTGTGGTCGGTACTCTGTAATTAGTCACCGTACCATCCTGCACATCGCAATTGTTAGCAATTCCGATTACTCCACCTACAGCAATTACTTTTCGGTTGGTCTCCTCCATAAATGGCCTTACCATACGAGTAATAGACTCATGTGAAAGAATACAATCTACATCTATACAGGCTAATATTTCCTTTGAAGACACATTGATACCTGTATTCAGAGCATCTGCCTTGCCTCCGTTTTCCTTGTCAATCACAAGCAATCGATTATACGAGCGATTTTTTGACTTGTAGATGCCTCTCACTGGTTTTGCTTCTATTTCCTCGTGGTAAGCAAAGTCAGTTAATTGCAATTCGAAAGCATTGATCAGTTTGGTCAGCGTATCATCTTTGGAACCATCGTTAATCACAATCACTTCAAATTTCCCATAATGAAGGGAAAGCAAGCTTTTGACGTTTTGAACGATAGATTCACCTTCATTATAAGCTGGTGCCAAAATAGAAACCCCTGGAGCTAAGGGAGAAGTAATGATATCCTGGTAGTCTGCAAATCTATTTTTTCTTCTATGATCACGCATTTCCATTGCGCTCAGTATCATAATCAGCATATAGAGCACGATCACAGAAAAGCTTAGGAAAAGAAAAATGAATCCTAGAATCTCTAAAATAAGATAGAATAAGAAACTATACATCTTGTAGTAAGGAGTCTGATAGGTGCATATTGATTCTCTTTACTTCTTTATCATCATTTTCACTCACGAATTGATTATAAACTGTTTCGTCGAGATCCTGAAGGCTTGTGAGCAAGACCATTTTCAATCTAAATTCTGGCTCTTTAGTTAATAATTCACATATAATCTTGGTAGAAGTAGCGTCGCCTATTGCTCCTGCTGCCTTGGCTGCAATGGATACTAAGGCGATGTTTTCAGATTTCAAACTACCATTAATCAACTCTGTATGAGCAGGCACACCCAGATATTCAAAAGTTTTGATAATCTCAATTTTCTCATCTTCGGATACAGCACTGGATTTCTCTTCCAATATGGCCAATAGGTCTACACGACCAATCACCCGGACTAGCTTATAACCAAACAGTCTAATACTTTGATTTTTAGAATCAAAAAGTGTTTCTATATGAAGGTCACGTGTGGTATGTAGAAACTTGATGATCCTCAGATAATTCATCTGCTGCCAACGGGAAAGCGGAAAAGTCTGATCACGAAGAAAGGATAGATCTACGCTGTCCGAAAGTGTAAGAATTGTAGCTACAGCTTGAGAACGCACATAAAAATTAGGGGAATTGATATGCTGCTTCACTGCGTATATAGCTTCCGTCAAATCCATTTCATTGATTTCTACCAACCCAGTGACTATAGTATCCCATTTGGAGGTTTTAAGCTTTTTGATGGAAAACTTGTCAAGATCCAACCTCTTATACAGAGCTTTAAGCTTAAGCTTAAAATCACCTTTCATCGTTTTATTCAACGCAAGTACTCTCTCAACTAGCACTTGAACATAGAAAGGTTTTTTGAGTTGCTTGGCAGGGAAATAGCCGTTTAGCTCCTCATCACTTAGGGATTCTAATTCTTCTAGCGTTTTTTCAAACAGTATTTCAGAAAGTGGTGCTACAATTTGCTCATCGTATAATACCAGTAATTTTTCCTTCTGATTTCTTCGAGCTTTAAATATCAACATAAAGAGAATCATGCTGAATGCGAAAACGAAGAATAATATGATGACTAGGCTAACTGCAAAAATTTTAACCTCACTAAAGTAGGTATACGTGCCTTTAAGAAAAGGGGAATACTTATTTCTAGACGCAAGGGAAATTAAATCCTTACCATTCGCATTTCCAGGTACTGTAGGTTCTATATCGCCATTCCTCAGGAGATTTGAAACATATTCCTGTGTTGCTTCGAATGTGTTTGGATCACTGTAAATCAAATACTGTATATGCAAATCCCTTGAGTAGGTATTGTTTATACTATCCTTCAGCGTAAGTGCGCTAGCAAAATCACCAACAAAGCCAGCTTTCACTAAGCTATTAAACACACTGTCTGAGCTTACCTCATTGGAGTAATCAACTAATCGGAATTGTAATCCGGGGATTTTACCTTGAACCTTTAAAAAATCTGCAAATGAAATAGAATCAGGGAAGACTTGTTCTTCTTGACCCAAAACTATACCAGTTTTGATCATCAAAAACAGCAAGGACACAAGTGCAACTGCGTTTTTAACTCTCATGAATTACGAACTAAGAATACGTTTTACACGAATTGCCAATTCATTAGGATTGAAGGGCTTAGGAATGAAATCGGAGACACCTAAGTTAAAGGCTTCCAACACAATTTTTTCCTCTTCTCCCAATGAACTCAAGACTATAATAGGAACTTCAGGTTTTGTCTTTCTAGCATGATGAATAATTTCAATTCCATTTTTAAATGGAATCATTACATCAGTGATTATTAGATCAAGCGTTTCTGTATCGATAGCTATTATACCTGCATTCCCATCTTTTACCAACACCGTATCATATCCATCCTTCTTGAGACGGAATTGTACTAGGCTTGAGATAAGCAAATCATCTTCGATGATTAGAATTTTTTTCATTTTTCGTCGGGTGACACTTGGGTCAAAGATAGTATCTCTTACCTAATTCCATAGCCTTAATACCAGTCAAATAAAATCATATTAAAAAGATACTTTTTTGTACTGGAAAAACAGTATTTCAAATTGAAGATCTTGCCATTGATCAAATAATGAGCCGCAAAAAAAAAATCTAAATGGATAAGGAAAACCCTTTTATTAGCTTGCTGATCAAAATATAAACCATAAATGATTGGAGATTGAAGATTTGAAATGTTCGTAAAGGACATTATAAAGGATCAAATCCTCCTCTCAATTAAAACCATTTCCACCTTATGAAAAAAAATCTACTGCATGCAGGTGTTTTTTGCTTGTTGGTTGCAGGATGGCTTTCTTCCACCGTGGCTTTTGCTCAAAGCGACCCATCGGGAAAGAAACGAATCTCTGATACCTATGCAATCACAAATGCAACTGTTTTCACAGCTCCTGGCCAAGCCGGGATCAAAGCTACCGTCCTTATTAAGGATGGCTTAATCCAAGGGGTAGGAACTAATCTTTCTCTTCCGAAAGAAGCCAAGTTAATTGCCGGGGATTCCTTATATATCTATCCAGGCTTTATTGATGGAGCAAGTGATGTAGGAATTACCAAGCCAAAGGATCCTGAAAAACCAGACAACTTTGTTTCTTCAAATCCTTCTGACGAAATCGCAGGAATAACTCCATGGAGATCTGCTGTGGATCAATACTCAAGTAAGGACAGCAAAGTTGAAGATCTAAGAAAAGTTGGATTTACAATTGTTCAGATTATGCCTGATGGTGGTATGATTGCAGGAAAAGCTGCTATTGTACTTTTAGGCTCTGACAACTCCACCAATTTATTGGTAGAGAACTCTGGCTTAGTGGCAAGTTTCAGAGGATCTAGAGGAATGTATCCAGGCACTGCAGTTGGTGTGATGGCAAAATTCAGAGAGGTATATGACAATACTAAGCTGACTACCCAAAGATCACAGAAATACACCACCGTGGCTGGACTAAAGCGTCCAGAGATCACTCCTACTTATTCTGCAATGGAAGATGTGGTAGCAGGTAAGATCCCTGTATTGTTTTCAGCTTCATCAGAATTGGAAATCAGAAGAGCCATTAGCCTTCAGAAGGACAAGGGGTTCAAACTTATTTTGACTGGACTTGAAGAATACGAGGAAGTTCTAGACGTGATCAAAGCATCAGGAGCTGGAGTATTGGTCAAATTGGAAATCCCAGATGATAAGGCCATCAAAGCGCAAAAGGACGATGCCAAAGACGAAGTAAAGGAGCTGAATGCTAGAGTGAAGGAATCTTATGACAAGGCACTTGCTCAGGCAGGTAAATTGGAAGCAGCTGGAATCCCATTCGCATTCACTACAGCGGGAGTGAAATCAGGAGACATCATGAAAGCTATGAGAACAATGATAGCAAATGGTCTTTCTGAAAAAGCTGCCTTGGCAGCTTTGACAACAAATGCGGCAACCATTTTAGAAATCAATAAAATTGCCGGTTCTATTGAGAAAGGTAAAATAGCAAACTTGATTATGAGTACAGATTCTCTTTTCGCAGAAGATTCTCAGATCAAGCACGTAATGGTAGATGGTTTCATCTTCGATTATGAAACAAAAGCGAAGAAGAAAGCTTCCAAAGAAGGTGAAGGAAAAGGTGCTGTGAAAATTGATGGAAACTGGGATTACACCTCAGAAAGTCCTGCAGGTTCAGGTTCTGGAGTACTATCTATTCAAAAAGATGGCTCAAACTATACAGGAACTATCACTTACGATGACCCATCTGGCTCGGGTAAGGCAACAGCTCCTATCAGTAATGTAGTTTTGGACGGAAGCGCCCTATCCTTTTCATTCGAAGTGAATGCAAATGGAATGGCAATCACTGTAGACGTAGCTGGTCAAGTAGATGCTGGTAGCTTCGAAGGCACCATGACCGTAGGCGAATTTGGATCATTTCCTTTCGAAGGCACTCTCAATCCAACTCTAATCGCTAACAAGTAAAGTCATGAAAAAAGTAAATTATTTTCTTGCCGCTCTGTTGGGTCTGAGTATTCAGTTTGCCTCAGCCCAAGTGAAAAAAGGCAGTGTATTGATAAAGAACGCAACCGTTCTTACAGTTACAAATGGAACTCTTGAGAATTCAGATGTTCTTGTTCAAGATGGTATCATCAAAAAGGTCGGTCAAAATCTAAGTGCTCCATCTGGTGTACAGACTATAGATGCTACTGGTAAGTATGTAATGCCAGGAATCATAGATGCTCACTCACACTTAGGTCTGGATGTAGTCAATGAGGCTTCCTCTCCTATCGTCGCTGAAGTGCGAATGAAGGATGTGGTAAATCCTTATTCCATTGGTATCTATAGAGCCCTAGCTGGTGGTGTGACTATCTCACATGCTATGCACGGATCAGCCAATGTGATTGGCGGACAAAATGCAACGCTTAAACACAGATATGGCTCAACTGATCCTGCAGAAATTATTATGCAAGATGCTCCTCGTACGATCAAATTCGCTTTGGGTGAAAATCCTACGAGAGTACACGGAAGAGGAAATGGCATTCAGCCACGTACCAGAATGGGTGTAGAAGCTGTTCTTAGAAATGGTTTCAATGAAGCTATTCAATACAAGAAAGCATGGGGTGAATACACTACCGCTTCTTCTCAGAAAAACAGCACTGCCCTTCCTCCTGTTCATAATGAGAGACTTCAGGTTCTTTCGGACATTATAGATGGAAAGATCATCATTCACTGTCACTCGTACCGTGCAGATGAGATCTACATGCTAATCAACGTTGCCAGAGACTTTGGTATCACCAAACTAGTATTCCAGCACACCAACGAAGGTTTCAAAGTGGCTCCGGAAATTGCGGAATACACCATGGGAGCTTCCGTATTTGCTGATTGGTGGGCTTACAAAATGGAGGTTTACTATTCCACTGCTTACAATGCTGCTATCCTAACTGCCAATGGCGCTATCACTTCTATCAACTCTGATGATGCTGAGTTGATCCGTCACCTGTACCATGAAGCTGCAAAAACTCAGCGCTATGGTGGAATGACTGACGATCAGGCTTTGTCTATGATTACTATTAATCCAGCCAAGCAATTGGGAATCGCGGATAAAGTGGGTTCTATTGAAGAAGGTAAACAAGCTGATTTGGTGATTTTCGAAGGTCATCCCCTTTCATCTTATACTGTACCGCAAATGACTTTTGTAGACGGTGTGAAATATTTCGACATCAAGGAAGATGCAAATGATCAGCGATTGAGAGTGAGTGCTACAGAGATGGTAGAGCCTATCATGATCTTTGAAGGTCACGATAGCAGATGTATGCAGGACACTGAGAGTCTATTCGAGACTACAGAGGCACTATTCAATTTAAATCATTAATCACCCGTAATTAAAGAAGACATGAAAAGACTTAATAAAACCTTTTTCGCCTTCCTCCTTGCCTTATTGCCTATGATGGCTATGGCACAGATTGACGGGGAAGTAATCAAACCAAGAGCGGGTAAATTTCTACTTAAGAATGCTACTGTTGTTACCATTACTAAAGGAGTTCTAACGAACACCTCTGTATTGGTAGAAGATGGAAAAATCAAGGAAGTTGGCGCAAATATCTCTGCCGATGGAGCTGAAGTAATAGACTGTACTGGCAAATTCATCTACCCAGGAATGATTGACGGGGGCACTAAACTAGGCCTTGTGGAAATCAACTCTGTACAGGAAACAGTTGATTATGCTGAAATAGGAAATTTCTCTCCTAATATGCAGGCATTGACTGCAGTAAATCCTAATTCAGTTGCAATTCCAGTGACTAGAGTTTCTGGAGTAACTACTGTTCTTACTGTTCCTACAGGCGGATTATTCCCTGGCACTGCCGCTTTGATCAATCTTAATGGCTATACGCCAGATCAGATGTATGCAGGTTTCAAAGCTATCGCGATGAGTTTCCCAAGTTCTGGTCGTCGTGGCAGATTTGATCGTAGATCTGATGATGACATCAAAAAAGCTAACGATAAAGCACTTAAGGAGGCAGACGATCTTTGGGACAACGCTAAGAGCTATGCAACCATGACTGCTAATGGCGCTAAATTGGACTACTATCCTGAGATGGCCCAGCTTGCAAAAGCAACTACGGGTGAACTTCCTCTTTTGATCGAAGTAAATGCTGCATCAGATATCCAGGCTGCTATCAAATGGGTAGAAGGTAAAGATGCTAAGGTGATTTTTACAGGAGTAGCTGAAGGCTGGAGAGTAGCAGATGAAATCGCTAAGTCTGGCATTCCTGTGGTTACTGGCCCTATTCAAGCACTTCCAACCCGTGATTCAGATCGTTACGACACTCCTTATGCTAATGCAGGTAAAATGGCTAAGGCTGGTGTGAAAGTAGCCATCAAAACTGACGGACAAGAGAACGTAAGAAACCTTCCATTCTTTGCAGCATTCGCTGCAGCCTACGGTATGGGTAAAGAAGAAGCTTGGAAAGCTGTTACAATCAATGCTGCTGAAATTTTCGGCGTAGCTGATAAATACGGATCTGTGGAAGCTGGTAAAGTAGCCAACTTGATCATTGCTGATGGTGATCCTTTCGAAACAAGGACTAATATCATGCATGTGTTTATTGATGGGTATAGAATGCCACTTTCTAACCGTCAAATCAGACTATACCAAGAGTTCCTTGATCGTTCTCCTGGATTGAGAATGAATTAATCTTCTGATTTAAGTCAATTAAAACCACAAGAAGAGTTCAAATATTGGGCTTTGCTTGTGGTTTTTCTTTTATTTTGCCTCTGTTATGCAAAGAATATATATCCCAATTTTAGTATCCCTAGTTACTGTCCTATTTTCCTGCGAAAGCAAGAATCATAATGAGGAAGTAAGTACGCTCATCGAAGCAAAAAGAACTGAAGTCGCCCCTGACAAACGTGTAGCGCTTTGGGACTTGAGATTTGAAAATGACTCTCTGAAGGGAGAAACAAATCAACCTGTGGCTTTGAAGGAATTAATCGACGAGCTCAATGCCCAACAAATCAACTTTACCGATGCGGTGCTCCGCCTACCAGATGCAGAACTGGGAGATAAAACCAAAGCCTTGGTTACTATCTCAGTTGCCAATATCCGTAGTCAGCCGAAGCATTCTGCTGAATTAGCGACACAAGCACTAATGGGCACTCCCCTAACAGTTCTGAAAGAGGACGATGGTTGGTTTCTAGTTCAAACCCCAGATGGGTATTTGTCTTGGGTAGATAGAGCAGGCATACATTTGATGACTGAGGCAGAGTTGGAGCACTGGTTCCGCGAACCAAAGGTTGTGATTACAGCACTCACTGGCTATGTCTGGAAAAGCACTGATAAATCTGAAATGGTTTCTGACCTAGTTGCCGGAGATATTTTGACAATTGCGGAAGAAAGCAAAGATCAGCTGAAAGTGAACCTCCCTGATGGTCGTCAAGGTTGGATCTCTTCCTCGGAGGCCCAAGAATGGGAAAGCTGGATTGCATCCAGAAATACTACGCCGGAAGCTTTGATCACCACCGCTAAGCAAATGATGGGAACTCCTTATCTATGGGGAGGCACATCCATCAAAGGAGTAGACTGTAGTGGCTTTACCAAAACCATCTTTTACCTCAACGGACAGATTATCCCCCGTGATGCTTCCCAGCAGATAAACGAAGGTGATCTAGTCGATGAAGATAAAAACTGGGAGAAACTGCAAGTAGGTGACCTACTATTCTTTGGAGTAAAAGGATCTGATGAGAAAAAAGAACGAGTAGTTCACGTGGGTATGTGGATAGGAAATGGGGAATTCATCCATTCCAGAGGCTTGGTTAGAATTTCCAGCTTTGACCCAGAAAATCCAAATTATGATGAGTATGAATTAGGTAGATATTTAAGAACAAAGAGAATTGTCAATGTTCCTTCCGAGCATATTTTATCAGTTTCAGAGCTTTTAACTAATAACTAACTATGTCCATAAACAAAACATTTTTCGGGATTGCAATCGCATTTAGTATTGGCATTTCCACACAAGCACAGCAAGTCAATGGCTTTTATCCAAAGGATAAGGCAAAAGAAGAATCCATAGAGAGGGATTACTTGAAAGCTGTGAATTATGATCAGTTTAAAGTTCACCTGAAAGAACTAACGAAAGCTCCACACATCGCAGGAACACCAGAGAATGAAGCTGTAGCAGCTTACATGACCCAGGTGATGAAGGATGCTGGGATGGATGTGACTTCCTACCCTTACGATGTGTACTTGCCAAATAAACCAGGCGAGTCACTTTTGGAGATTATCACTCCGGATAAAATGACATTGTCGCAACAAGAAGGCCCTATAGATGGTGATCCTTTTTCTACAGACAGCAGACTTCATAAAGGCTTCAATGCCTATTCAGGTTCTGGTGATGTCACTGCTGAAGTCGTTTATGCCAATTATGGCGTGAAGGCAGATTTCGAGAAACTCGCTGAAATGGGAGTTGATCTAAAAGGTAAAGTAGTCATCGCACGATATGGAGGAAACTTCCGTGGGTACAAAGCACAGTTCGCCGAGCAATATGGCGCAGCTGCCTTGATCATCTATACAGATCCGAAGGATTCTGGCTTTGGTAAAGGTGATGTCTACCCAGACGGCCCATTTTACAACGAAACAACCATACAACGTGGTTCTTTATTGACATTGGATTACACTGGTGATCCTTTGACGCCCTTCGAACCTGCTCTTCCTCTAGATGGAGACAAAAAGGTGAAGCGCTTGGATCCAAAAGACGTGGCATTCCACACTATTCCAGTTTCCCCGATTGGATATGGCGCAGCCAAAGAGATTTTAAGCAGAATGAAAGGTTCTTCTGTACCTGAAGGATGGCAAGGTGGGTTACCTTTTGAGTATAGAATCACTGGCGGAGCTAATCTGAAAGTTCGGGTAAAAGTAGAACAGCCAGTAGATTTCATCAGAGCAAATAATGTGGTGGGCAAGTTCGTAGGAAGCGAATACCCTGACGAATGGATCATCCTAGGAAGTCATTACGATGCATGGAGCTTCGGTGCTACAGATCCAAACTCTGGTACAGCGATGATGCTGACTTTGGCGGAAGCCATGGGAGAATTAATCAAAAATGGTGAGCGTCCAAAAAGATCTATCCTGATCGGGCACTGGGATGCTGAAGAGCAAGGTGTCATCGGTTCTACGGAATGGGTGGAGCAATTCAAAGACGAATTGGGAGCAAACGCTGTGATTTATATGAATTTTGACGGCGCTGTATCAGGTAGAAATTTTGGTGTATCAGCAGCTCCTACTTTGAAAAACTTGATCATCGAAGCTTCTAAAGAAGTGGCTTATCCAGATTCTGCCAAGACAGTGTATCAGGTTTGGGCTGGAAAAAATGAAGAACCTAGAATCGGAAACCTCGGTGGTGGTTCAGATCATATTGCATTCTATATGTATGCTGGAGTACCAAGTATGAGCGGTGGAGCAGGTGGAACTTCTG
Source organism: Algoriphagus aquimarinus (assembly GCF_900112005.1). Taxonomy (GTDB): domain Bacteria; phylum Bacteroidota; class Bacteroidia; order Cytophagales; family Cyclobacteriaceae; genus Algoriphagus; species Algoriphagus aquimarinus. The sequence goes on from NZ_FOKK01000004.1 coordinate 385,666, forward strand.
CCTACCACTCCAACTATGACAACTTCCACTACTACAGCAAGTTCGTAGATCCAACCTTCAAAATGGGTGGAACAGTAGCTTCTGTGATTGGTGTGTTGACGCTGAGATTGGCGAATGCTACGATCATCCCTTACGATGTACCTAGATATGCACAGGATTTGAGACTACATTTCGACAACGCTGTAACTTCGGTGAAAGAAATGGATGCTTCATTCAGCACCTTCGATAAAGTCGATACTGCTATAGAAAAGTTAAAAGCTAGCTCAGCAGCTTACGAAGCTGCCATGAATACTGCCTTGTCTTCGGGTGAGTTTTCTGACAAAGAAATCCATGCGTTGAATAAGCAATTGATTTCTCTGGAGAAAAGCTGGATCGATCCAAAGGGCATGTATTTCGGTAGCTGGTATAGATCTCTTTACGTAAGTACGGATCCATTCTCTGGCTATGCTTCATGGATATTGCCAGGCATCAAATACGAGGTAGAGACCAAATCATCAGATCGTCTGGAAGAATGGGATACCCGCTATGCGAAAGCAATTCTGGACTTGAGCAAGAAAGTAGATAAGATGACGAAGAGTCTGAAATGAGACGCTAGATTTTAGACGCAAGACATAAGAAAAAGGGCTCAGATTAATTTCTAAGCCCTTTTTTTATTGATTTTGGAGATTGGTAATAGTTGGTCTATAAGTAGCTGTCAACTGGCCTCGACCTTGTTCGGCCCCCGTTTTTTAATCGTGTAATGTGGGTAGACTTTAATTCGGTCCCCGAGCAAAGTCGAGGGGAACTGGTATCAGAATAATTTTAGATTTTCTAGTTCATGAATGCCCAAAATACCTTTGAAGTCTTTATTTTAGTCTAAGCATTCTTTGATGTGACTTTTTTTTAATAATTGGGTTTGATTTTAATGACAAACAACAATCTGATCAAAGCAAATTTCGAAGATTGGGTATTGACTATCCAAGGGGTACAGGTAATGATTGATCGGGATATTGCAGCCGCATATAATGTAGAAACCAAAGCACTCAATCAAGCAGTAAAAAGAAATCTGGAGCGTTTTCCTAAAGAGTTCCGATTTCAGCTTACTGAAGAGGAGAAATCTAAACTGGTCACAAATTGTGACCGGTTAAACAATCTAAAGCACTCAACCTCGCTACCTTTTGTTTTCACTGAGCAAGGTGTAGCCATGCTTTCAGCTGTACTGAGAAGCCAGACAGCCGTTCAGGTAAGTATACAGTTGATGAATGCCTTTGTGGAAATGCGGAAGGTCATTACAAGTAATGGCGGAATCCTACAACGAATGGATCTGCTGGAACTAAAACAGATCGATAACCCAAGCCAAACAGCTCAATTAATGCTGCCAGGATTGATGATTAAAGAAAGTCACTAAGTCAAACTAATTCATATTGTCAATCTACCTTGTATTTGCTATATTCCATAGTTGTTTTTAACTATCAAATGTATCAATCATGGAAAGTATTTACATAGGTTCGCTTTTTATAGTATTAGGAATTCTGATCAAATTTTTCCCTGGACTCTTAGCAGGTTATAATAATTTATCCAATAGAGAAAAAGAAAATGCTGAAACCAACGGGCTGCCCACGTTTTCTGCTATTGTATTTGGAGCAATGGGACTGATATCTATTTCAGGATACTTTATTGGGATTTGGTTAGATAGGCCATCGCTAAGTAATCTCTGGGTTCTGGTGACTATACTTGGAATGATAGTTTTGATTGTTTTTGGAAATATGCTTGTGAATAGAAGAACAAGGTGAATGTCGTCAATTAGCAAGCATATTTGATTAAATAATGGGCTTAGATTAAATTCTAAGCCCATTATTTATTGATTTTGGAGATTGATAATAGTTGGTCTGTTAGTAGCAGTCAACAGGTCTCGACCTTGCTCTGCCCCCATTTTTTAGTCATGTAATGTGTGTAGAGAAAGATATTCATTAGAAAATATATGTATACCCACTTTTCTGCCAGTAAAGCGATTAAAGCATTCCAGAATTTGGTAAACATTAGCATTTAGGCCACTTCGGTCAGCGGTCTTCCGTCCTATAAAGCCAAGAAACTATGGCTACTGGCAACATTGCGGATAATCAGAAAAAAATAGTAGAATTAACTCCCTATTAATGCCATAGAAAAACTCTATTTCTTACAGTAACATCTTGGATAATTGCTCACTCACATACTCTTTAAGCTCCTCTCCTTCTTCCACTTTGATTTCCCCAGGCAAACCCAGAATAAACCTTCCCAATCCAGGAAGCTGTGGTACTTCTCCATTGAAATAATACTGGTTTCTATTTTTGATGGACATAAATGGACGTGCATTCGGATGCTCCTCCATCATGAGTTGGTAGGCTTTTTTGCTTAGTTTCAATTTTACCACAAAGAGATTTTTCCCTGTGAATCCAAATAATTGAGTCCCCGGTAATTGGTGCTTAGTTTCATATTTCCAAGGCTCTTGACTCAATACCACTTCCCCGATGCGCTCTATTTTGAAAACCTTCATGCTTTTACTGGCAGGTTCGAAGGCGTGTATAGTCTCGTAATTGGATGAAAAAGCTACCGGCTCTACCAAGCGATCACTCGTGGTATCGGAACTCAAGGAATAATAATCCTTCAGCCAAACCTGCACCTTGCCCTGTATACTTTGGCCGATTTCGTCTACCAATCTCCCTAGATTTGCTTTAAAAAGTTGCTCCGTTACCTGCTTTACTTCGGAGCGTACGGCTAGTTTTTTTAGAATAGAATCATGAAGCAGATTGCCTTTGCCCTGACTTTCGATCATGGATCGAAGCCACTGGCTTTCCTCCTGCGAAAAAGTCCCATAATTCAGCGTCTGATCCATTCCGGGACGTTGCTGAATCTTGTATTTGCTGAATTCCTTCACCACCTCAAAGCCAAGTGCCTCCAGAAGTTTGAAGTAGCGATAAATCGTGCGCTCATCCGTCTCCAGAAGTTCGGCAAGTCTATGAACAGGCTTCCCAATAGTACTTTGCAGTAAATTGATCAATTTGAAAACGCGAAGAATTTTTTGCTGCTCTATCTTTCCGGCCTGGCTCATAGTAGATTCTGATTTTAGAAAGCTAAAAGTAAACAATTGAATAAAGGAAAAGGAATAATTGACGTGTATTGTCAGTAAAATTCTATTCAATCTTTTTCACCTGCTGAACAAAATTCCTTCTAATTTTAGCTTAATGAGTAACCAAGTACGCAATCTTAATTCTTCCCATCCTAGAATTTCAGCTCTCAGCGCTGGTATTCTCTTCCTTCTCGCCTACTGGTTCTTTGGCTATGACGGCATTACGTTCAGTGACGACGTCTATTATTTACTTGCTGGACAAAAGTTCTGGGAAGGAACTATGGAAGTGAATGATTACCATTTCTCCAGTCGTTGGGGAGCATATGTCCCCTCAGGATTAATAGGGTATTTGATCGGTTTTGATGCACATAGGATTTCGTTAATATCCCTGCTCAGCTATGTTGCCACGCTCATTCTATTAGTAAAAATCCTACCTAAATCTTTTCCTGCATGGGTAGTAGTTTTGTGGTTTTGTACGCAGGTATATTTTCTTCATTTCCTCACCAAAGTATATCCAGACAGCTTATTGGTTCTATGGACTTGCCTGGTCCCGATTGCTGCTGTTTATAGAAAAAATACACCTATACTCGCTGGAATAGTGTTGGTAGCAGCGCTTTTTGCAGGTTTTCTTACAAAAGAAACCATCATATTGCTGGCTCCTTTCCCAGTGCTTTTATTCTACTTCGATTGGAAAAAGAAAGATATCTCCTACGCATTTTACCTGGCTATTCTAGCTACAGGAATATTACTATCTGCAGCTTATCTAAGTTACTTCTGGATCAAATTCGGGGATCCTCTTCATCGGGTCAGCTCCATCAATGCAGGGCATTACATATCCGAATTTACCTACGCAGACAAAAGTCTTTGGGCCATGGTCAGAAGGCTCACTATACTGCCTATCATTACTTTTGTAGAGCGGTCCTACTGGGCCTGGATAGTCTTTGCGCTTCCGGGAATAGCACAAGGTCTAAAGTCAAGGAAAACACCAGCTTTTGAATTCTCACTGGCTTTTCTTTGCCTATTGATAGGCTTTTGGTTTATGACTTCCACCTTGGATTTCTACAACCCCATTTACCTCAATCCAAGACATCTGATAATCCTGGTTCCTATTCTTTGTTTGCTGATTGCAATTGGCTGGAAGAAATGGCAAACATCCCTTAGAGCTAGATTTTGGATGATGGGATTATTAAGTCTAGGCGCTGCCATTAGCCTGGTACAATTGGATTGGAAAATGGCTGGATTTCAACTTGCACTTTTAGGAGTTGTGTATGCTTACCGCTTCAAATTTCAAGCTATTATTATCGCGGTAATTCTTCTTGCTCCAGCGATTTTAGCCATCCCGTATCAGAAGAATTTGAAGCAGTACACCTCATTGATTCAAACTTTAAGTAATGAATCACAAGCCACTAACAGTCAAACCTTTTTATTAACAAATAACTTTCTGGAATTTAGCGAGCAAGTACTTTTCCCAGAAGATAAATCCACCCAAGAAAAGCTCCATGGATTGGATAGTTTTTTGATTTGGGAGGAAGATAAAACGGATACGGTTACACTCCTTCTCTACACTTATTATCAGCATGCCTACCCACAGGAGCAAGAGGAAATTGATGCTGTCTTGATTAAGTTGAAAGAGCTAGGCTATGGATTAACCTATGAAAAAAATGAGGGTGTTTTTTGGAAACAGATCTATTTGAGAGAGCAGAAATAATTTCAAATTTGAAATCTCTAATTTGAAATTACATTTCTAAAACTGCTTCCTATCCAAAATCTCCTTCAGCACTACAGCATCTTTGATAGACCTAGGATTTTTAAGCATGCGTGCATACCTGCTTCTTCCCGAATTGGATGATTCCACAACCACTTCTTTCAGGGAAGGAATATCTGGAATACCCTTAGAAGTCTGTGTTAGATCGGATTTCACTTTTTCAAAAGCACCTTGATAATGTTGAATCTCGTCATCGTCCCCCTCTTCCCACTTTTTGGTAGGAAATCTCTTTACCGCAGGAGCAGGATCAGCTCTCCATTCTGGACGTGATTCTACTTCACCTGCACGCTCATAAACTACCTCTTTGGGTTGCGCTACAGGAGCAGGTTGCATTCTAGGCTTCTCTGGAGCTACCTTCTTAGGCTTCTGAGCATCACGGATTTCCCGCATGAGATCCTCGAAAGAAACAGACTTTTGCTCAGGAGCATCAGTCATTTCCTCAGACTCTCCACCCTGATTTTTCTTTTTGCCTCTGGTAGCCTGATAGATAAAATAGGCCAAGACTGCGACGATATAAACTATGTTTCCTAAATCCACCCGGGTAAGTTAAATCATTTCGTTAAGTATTACATGTTTTTTAACCGTAGAGTTCGCAGAGTGTGACGCAGTGAGCGCAATTTGATTCTATGTCTACTTGATAATTGAACATTGAATTTGAGAATTGATAATTTGAAAATCCATAAATGTCAGATCATGTGTCACGAACGGAGGCAGTGGATGCATATTCAGTTTTTTTTTTTACGGCTAAGTCGAGAAGGACGCGAAGAACTCCACAAAGGATTAAGGTGTCTTTTATGATTGAGTGAGATACCGATCGTGCCGTTGGCACTCTCATTTACCTGAGACTTCTTGTT
>NZ_FOKK01000004.1:392269-392586 GCF_900112005.1 Algoriphagus aquimarinus
GATCGGTAAAGCACAAAGTAAGTATCCTTTTAAACCGCCAAGACGCAGAGGACACTAAGAAGTATCGCAAAGGGTTTTATTTCAATAAATCTTCCTGCCATAGAGAGTTGCCGAATTTGATCTTCAATCAATTCTTCAACAAGGTTAACCCACCTTTCCTTTGCCAACTTGAGAATTGATAATTTGCAAATCCTAAATGTCAGATCATGTGTCACGAACGGAGGCAGTGGATGCATATTCAGTTTTTTTTACCGCTAAGTCGAGAAGGACGCGAAGAACTCCACAAAGGATTAAGGTGTCTTTTATGATTGAGTGAG
>NZ_FOKK01000021.1 GCF_900112005.1 Algoriphagus aquimarinus
TATTCGACTTGAAGATGTTGTTCTGGACTTTGTTTCCCGCAGTACCCGAACCACTGTAGTAAAAAGCACTTGCCCCACCAGTCGTATTGACATTGTTATGATAAAAACCCTGATACTGGTTGGATGCAAAGTATACCGAATAACTCCCTGCCTTCGAATGGATATGGTTGTTGGCAACTAATCCAGGGGAACCTGAGATTGCAGTACAGCTTGTCATATACAAACCGTACTGGTTTGCCCCCTCAATCCGATTACCCGTAAACCTAGACGCTCCCTCGACCTCGTCCAAAAAGACTCCGTCCGAAAACACATAGGAAGATGCCAACAAGGTCACCCGGTTGTCGGTGACTTGGGCTTCAAACAAATTACTTATTTGGATTCCACGGTAAAACTGAATCAAAACTTGATTCTGCTCAAATACAAATCCCAAAGCTCTTGTTCCGCCTGAACCATTCGTGCCTTGATAAAAAATCCCTGTAGAGCCACCAATAATTTTGTTGTTTATAAATCGAATGCCTGAAGAAGTTGAGGCGGTAATAATCACATTCCCTCTATCAGTACTCGTGCTATTAGCCTGAGGTGATTCAAAAATACATGCCTGAAACAATAGATTATTCAGTGTCAATTGCCCTCTTACCGTACGAGCATATGTGGTACCTGTAGCTTTTATTTTCAAATCCTTAAAAATTAAATGTGATGCTCCTTCTAGGGAAACCACATAATTTCCAGCGGAAGAACTTGCCTCATAGCTTAATTGAACTAGTTCAGGATCGGAATTCAGAGATTGAAAAGTAATTGTATTTGTAATTGAAGCACCAGTAATTACACCAATCACAAGTTGCTCATTGTATACACCATCAGCTATATTGAATACCACGGGACCAGAAACGCCATTAGTGTTTAGCGCATTCACTGCTCCTGTAAAACTCACATAATCCCCAGATGGGCCAATCGTATAATTTCCTGTGAGTGATTGGGCAAAAACTCCAATGGGGCTGAATGCCCAAATGAATAGCGCCACAAAAACGGTTTTAGAGATGCTGGAAAAGTTTATCATAAATTGAAATTCAGGTGTTTGATCTAATTAGATTTCATCCCAAAAGGGAATTTTCCTCTAAAACCAAATTTCAATTTCTATGTCCAGAAAGGATGGTACGTATGTATCAAAGAATTACACGCATGTAACAAATTCAAAAAAATAAAGCCTGAATAGCTATTCAGGCTTATAATACCCCATTCCCTCTGTTTCTATTTCACAGCAATCCATAAGAGATCTTCTGGTAAGGTTTCCAATCTGGTCATGGACATTTTAGATGCAAAGACTTTTCCTGAGGAAGCAGTGAAAACTTCATCTATCCCATGGCGAATAATATTCCAACCAGGCTGCAGTTCTAAATCAATACTGGTGAAATCCTCATATTTTTCCTCACCACTTCCAGTGTACGTATCTAACTTGCAATCTCCTTTCGCCTTTGCAGGCCCTTCCAGAAAATAAAACTCTAAATAATAACCAAGACTAGCATTTTCGTCACGATAGCTGAAAAGCCACTTGGCAATATCTGCACTACTGCTTGCATACAAAATCCCATTGCTAGGATTTCCCATTTCGTCCATAAGCGTTAATTCTGGAAGTCCTGAAACTACAATTTCACCACCCTCAGTTGGCACTTCTTCAAATGGACATGCAAATACTTCTGATACTGTAGGAAAGCTTAGCACAAATCCAGACGGTGAGTTTTCCCGGGCCTCATCAGCCATTTCTTTCGCTTTTACTAGAAAATCACCCTCCAAAAAAATAGTGAAATCCCCATCTTCATTGACCTCTCCCCATTGTTTGCTGATAGCAGAAAATCTATCAAATGACTCAATTTTGGAAAGGCCACTACTATAATTGGAAATTCGCCCACTAAGCTCCTGTTGGGCAAGTACCATCTGCGTTTGAAACAAAAATGCACCTATAATAATGGATTTGATTTTCATAGTTTTAAATGGTTAAGTGTTGAAAATTATAAATAGCTAATCAAAAATCTTGTTGCATGCCGAAGAAGAAACAACTTTAACAAGCCGAGACAAAAGCACTGAAAATAAAACCTTTACTTGAACCTAATGCTGAAGAAATAGTAACTAATCCTGCAAAATCCGCTTAATACATTTCCTTCATTACTTCACTTACAAACTCCCACAACTCATCCATTTGAATCAGGTGGCCTTTAAACCTAAAATGAAATCGCTCTCCTATCACATATTCGATTTCTGAGCTATGTTCTAAAGAATTATATTTCTCCCAAACTCGAATCTTCTCTCGTTCATAAATCCTGGAATATCCTGTCTCCAATTGCTCTTCATATTCCAAACTCAATTTTTGATTAATCGACTTGAGCATAACAGCGCCCGTTGCTCCTGCCCCATCCAATACCTCCAATGAGATTTGTTGCTCTTCCTTTCCACTTTCTCTATAGGTAGCAATAGCACCACTCATTTGCATTCCTAGTTTGTGCCCGACTATTAATTTCCATTGGTCCATTTTTCCAATTTTCTCTGGAATCCAATTTTTAAGCTGATCATTGCTCATAGGAATCTGTACTTCCAGACCCTTCGAGGTGTCTTCCAACTTTCCATCTATAGAATCTGGAGAGAAAGAATCTGATGAATTGGCGCTCAGGAATTGACTCTCTTTTGATATGGTATTTTTTTCCTTCCCACAAGAAATAAAGAGGAAGAGACTTAAGAAAAAATAGCTGATTTGTTTCATTGACCAATAGAACTAACCGGTTGAAGCTGAAATTTCTCCAAAAAAGATCATCTAGTAATCCCTTGAAAAAAACTGCAAAACTTTAAAAACCGTTATTATTTTTATTTAATCAAAGCTAATTCCCTAAATAGAAATTGGATCAAAGCCATGTATCAAAGAGTAGCACTGAGGTAACAATTCAAAATTTCTCCCCCTTACCTAACTTACTTTTTAAGGTGAAATCTTACTTCTGTCCCCCTTTGAGCTGGGTTTTCATCGAGATCGATGATTTCAAAAAAGTAATTGAGTTTTTCACTTTGATTAAAAAACTTGAGTCGATCTGAGGAGAGAGAAATACCGATGGATTGCTTTTGGATGGTTTGATTTGCTTTCATTTTCATGGCCTCTGCTCTTCCAATTCCATTGTCTTGTATGGAGACCACCACTCCTTCCTCATCTGTGGACACTTTAATTAAAATGGATTTAACTCCCTTTTTGCGCATCAATCCATGCCATACTGCATTTTCCAAAAATGGCTGAAAAACCAATGGCGGCACTTTGATATCTCGAAGACTAACGCCCCGTTCTACATCAATGCTAAAATCTATTCCATCCTCAAACCTAATCGCTTCAAGGCTGAGGTAAAGCTTAGCTATGTCTAACTCTTCTCCTAGAGAAATTTTAAATTCCCTAGAACTCTCCAGAACCATACGGATAAGCTTTGCAAACTTGTTGAGGTACAGAACGGCATTCTCCTTATCACTTTCGATTAGAAATACCTTGATTGAATTAAGTGCATTGAAGATGAAGTGAGGATTCATCTGGCTCCTTAGTGATTGCAGGTGAAGTAAGGTAATTTGCTTCTCATAGTCCAAACTCAACTTGACCACTCGTTGCTCCGCGGCATCTGCTTCCAAAAATGATATTTGACTTTCCTTGAGTTTCAATTCATTCTGAAGGTTTTGATTTAAAGCATCCCGGAGGTCTTCATTTTCCTGAAGTTTTGTTACCAATTCAGTTTTAATTACAAATTTCTCCTCATACACCTCCCGTTGCTTGATAGCAAGAGCATAAGTGTACAAGTAATTTTCTGCCAATACGGCCAAATAATAGATGTATTGGTATTTGTTGGTAATCGAGGCATCTTTTCCAAAAGTCAGAAAAGCAAAAATGAAGGTAGCTATACCAAGAATCAAGAAACCTGCAAGAATGAAAAACCTTACCTTCTCCCCCGTTTTGACAGTGAGATACACACCATAGATTAGCAAAACCAAGGTACAAGGCATGAATACCGTGATATAATACCCGCGCATCATATCATACCCATCCCATACATATCTCCCTAAAACCAAGACTCCAAAAATAGAGCTGGTGACCACTGCATAATAGGTAAAGAAGCTGGTAAACTTTGGGTAATGCTTTCTGAAATTGAGAATCTCGATGAGGAAAAAGGAAAATATCAGGTAGCTGGCAAATTGAATAGGAAAATTCAAATGGATAAAAAGCTCGTAAAACTCGGTATAAAGACTTTCTGTAAATACCCCCTTTACGCGTTGAATCAGATTGATAGCATTGATCAAAGCATATAAACTGTAAAACAGATAGAACTTCTCCTTGCTTTTAAGGAACAGAACAAAGTGATATAGTGAGAGGTAAAAAAGCACACTAGTCACCGCCCAGCCCAAACCATTAAAATTGCTATTTTCGAGCACTTCGATTAACGGGTATTTTTCAAAAAAATCCATTAGCGCTTATTTCAGTGATTCAGTAAATCCAGCTTTTTTAAGCCTAGAGACAGGAAGAGAAATCCCATCGATCAGCTTTACTTTCCCTGTTGATTTTTCATAGGCTTTCACCATTCCCAGGTTGATCAAAAAGGAATGATGTATTCTATAAAATTTGTACTTGGAAAATAGATTATCCAATAATTTCAATCTTTTAGAAACCAAAACTTTTCCCCCATTTAGGGTATGGATATAAGAATAACTCCCTTCACTCTCGCAGTAAATCACCTCATCTGGATCAAGAACAAGCAGTTGATCATCCATATTGATGACTATTTTCTCCTTTTCCAGCGCAGTGTTGTTAGAAGCGGAGTTGATTGATTTGTTGTTTAGTTTAGTATGAATTCTTTTCAACAAACTTTCTAAATCAGCCTGATCAACTGGCTTGAGCAAGTAATCAAAAGCACTTTCTCGGATGGCCTGAATGGCATGCTCGGCATGAGCAGTCACAAAAATCACTTCAAAACTGCGATTGGGAAAATGCCCCAAAAATTTGAACCCATCCAAATCAGGCATCTCTATATCTAAAAAAATACAATCTGGCCGAAGCGTTTCCAATTCTTGCAGGGCTTGTTCAGCTTCTCCAAATTTACCAACCACTTCTACCAATTCCCCCAGCTGTTTCAATTCCCACTCAAGGGAAATGATTGCTTTAGGCTCATCATCTATTATCACCACACGAATCATAAATTCCACATAGTTTCTTTCATCGTTAAGGCCACGTTAAGCAAAGTCATCAGGTAAAATATTGAATACTTTCCAAATTCCAGACTAGCCCCACTAGTTTAAGACAAAAAACTCTCAATCCGCCTTTAAATTCTTCCAAGCTAACTTCTTTGATTTCAGGGTTTTTCTACCAGATATGAAGTATTCACTACATCCCGCAGGCTCACCCCTATTTATCAGTTACTTGAAGCAAGCTAACCAGTATTTTTATCATGCCATTCACCAGCAAAATCACTTCTATACACTCACTTTTCGCTCTCGTAATCATCCTTTGCGCAACTGTGCAGGCTTTTTCCCAAAACAACCTTTCCTTTCGTCAGCTCTCAGTCAATGACGGGCTTTCTCAAAACTCTGCTGTCTCTGTGACTCAGGATCAAGAAGGATTTCTTTGGATAGCTACTCAGGAAGGGCTGAATCGCTACGATGGAAGAGATTTTGTAGTTTTTGATAAAAAGTTTCTTGACATCACGGAGTCAACTCGTCTCTTGCTTGGGAAAGTATTTGCAGACAGCAAAAATCGACTTTGGATCATCCCTGAAAGTACAATTCCAGAGCTGTTTTACCGCGAAATTGATGCTTTTATTCCCATAGAAGGGATCGCTTCAGCTACGAGTATCATAGAGGATACCCAAGGAAAGATCTGGTTCGGATCACTTTCAGGGCAGCTATTTTTCTGGAATGAAGAAATAAAAAAAGCTGAAATGGCCTGGTCTGACCCAAATAAGGAAATTGTCCATCTCGCAAATTTTGATGAAGAGCATCTCATTTTGACCTTTAGTGACGAGGTGGTATTATGGAATAAAAACTCTGGAATATCAGGTCGATTGTGGAAACCTGAATCAGGGACTATACTCGCTGTTTCTATTCTTGATCCCAACGGAAGATTTTGGTTTGGAACATTGAATCAGGGACTTTGGACTAGCTCAGGGCAAGGCGAAAAAACTACTCCTATGAATTCATATTTGAATCTAACAGAGGATTCACAACAAGATGCCATGATTTTGGATTTGCTCATTGATTCCAAGCAACGGCTTTGGGTAGCTACTTATGGTAAAGGTGTCAAGCAAATCGATTTACTGGCTAAAAGCTTAAAGCCATTTTCAAATACCAAGCAGAACCCAAGGTCGATTCGCTATAATGACATCCTTACAATTTTTGAAGATTATACTGGAACACTTTGGTTTGGATCTGATGGTGCAGGTTTGAGCTTCTACGATGCCTATTTAGAAAAATTTAATTTTTTCCATAATCAGGAACTGCCTGAAAACATCAATATCGACGTGGTCAGAGCAATCTATGTAGATGAAAATGAAAATGTTTGGCTAGGAACTTCAGGAAAGGGATTAACCCGATTTAACCCTAAAACTAAAACCTGGAAAACTTTTATCCATGACCCAAGAGACCCTAACAGTCTGGGAAATAACCGGGTGATGAGCATCATGGGTGACAAAAAAGGCAAACTATGGATTGGCTATCAAGATGAGGGCTTAAGCATTATGGATCTTAAGTCAGAACAGTTCCAGCATTTCAATAAAGAGAGCAGTGTGAACCAACCGGCCGCCACTATCTGGCAAATTTTTCAAGACAGCAAAAATAGGTTTTGGCTTTGTACCAGAAATGATGGCTTGCTCTGGTTTGATCCCCAAAAAGGAGTTTTAAAGCAGTTTGTCCATGATACACTTCGTAAAAACAGTATCCCTGACAACAATATCCGTACGATGCTGGAAGATCCCTCAGGTAGATTCTGGATTGGAACTGAAAATCACGGAATAGCAAGATTGGATTTGACTACCGAACTATTTGAAACATCAATCCATGTACCCGAAGACGCAAATTCGATCAGCAGCAATAATATCAAATCTCTAAATCTAAAAAATGAGCAACTATGGATCGGGACCAACGGCGGTGGACTATACCGCATGGATCTCAAGACTGGTAAGGTTAACATCCTTACTACTGAGACAGGACTTTCTAATAATGTTATCTATTCAATTTTGGATGATCAGCATGGGAATCTATGGCTAAGTTCCAATAAGGGAATCACCAAAGTAGGTTTAAATGAAGATTTGGATGAGAATATTCAGATCACTAACTACTCTAATTACGATGGACTAGCTACTGAATTCAACACTGGAGCTTATTTCAAAAATAGCGACGGGACTCTCTATTTCGGAAGCTTAGATGGCTTTTATTGGTTTAATCCGGAAGATATTTCGCTGAATAAAACCCCTCCTAAGATTGCGATAACAGAACTTCTGGCCTTTGATCAAACAATACAACTAAGCCAAAATATCGAGTTGAATCACAATCAAAACACCCTCACTTTCAACATGGCAAGTTTGGTTTTCTCTTCTCCTGGTAAAAATCAATTTGAATACATGCTCGAAAACCATGATGAAAATTGGGTATCGAACGGTTATAACCATCAAGCTCGCTACACCAATCTCGCTCCTGGAAACTATCGTTTCTTGGTTCGGGCAAGTAATTATGATGGTATTTGGGCTGAAGAACCAGTGGCTTTGGAATTTAGGATTCTGAGTCCTTGGTATTTTAGTACGCTAGCCAAACTAGTCTATCTACTTCTTCTAATCATATTGGTAGTTAGGTTTTATCGATACTTCAAATGGAAATGGCAGATTCAATTTTCCCTCAAATCGAAGGAGCGGGAAACCAAAACGCTCAAGGAAATAGATGATTTCAAGACACAGCTTTTCACTAATATCTCCCACGAGTTCCGGACTCCACTTACGCTTATTTCTGGGCCTATTGATCGAATTATAAGTCAATCGGATAATCCTGTTATCAAATCTCAACTGAATCTGGTAAAAATCAATTCTCATCGATTACTTACCCTGGTGGATCAGCTTTTGGAAGTAACCAAAATAAAGGCAGGTAAAAATCAGTTAACTGTCCGAAAAGGGAATTTAGGATTACTACTACAATCTATCGTAGCCAATTATTTCTATCAAGCCTCAGAAAAAGGATTAAGCCTAACCACAAGTATCCCGCTTATGACAGAGGTGTGGTACGATTCCGATAAGGTGGAAAAAATTGTAAAAAACCTGATTCAAAACGCCATCAAATACGCCAAAAAGGATTCGGAAATTCAACTGGACTGCTCTATTTCTGATGGCAACTTTCACTTAATAATTCGAAATGAAAGCCTTGAAAAATACAGTCAAGAGGATTTGCTTCGATTTTTTCAAAGAGCTAACGAAAATAAAAAAGGATTTGGCTTGGGCTTGTCACTCATCAAAGAAATGATCCATCTCTATCATGGAAAAATCACTGGAAACTTTAAAGAATCTGGTTGGTTTGATGTATCAATAATTTTGCCTGTAGATAAATATGCCTTTCATCCCGATGAAGTGATCGATGAGGAAAGTGAGGAATTTGATCTACCTAGATTACCTATGTCTGACCTAAAAACGAGGGAACAACTTCCTCTAATCCTGATTGTAGAAGACAATAATAAAGTGCGGGAGTTTATAGTCAGAGAATTGAGCCCTTACTTTCAAACTTTGGAAGCCTCAAATGGCAAAGAAGGACTTTTTGTAGCCTTGAAAAAAATTCCTGAATTGATTATTTCTGATGTTATGATGCCAGAAATGGATGGTTTTGAATTTTGCAAAAAAGTGAAGTCCAGCGAACTAACCTCACACATCCCTGTAATCTTGCTCACGGCCAAGGCAGACGAAGAAAGCCAACTGGAAGGCATTAGAGCAGGCGCCGATGATTTCATCCTTAAGCCATTTAAAACCAACCAGCTGATTATTAGAATGGAAAAACTGATCGAGCTTAGAGCTCAGCTGAGAGAACGGTATTCTAATAGAAATTTCATCTCTCCAAAAGACATAGCGATTACATCAACTGACGAACGCTTCTTGGAAAAAATGCAAGATATCGTCAACAACGACCTCTCTGATAGCGACTTTACCGTGAGTGATTTCAGCAAAAAACTAGGAATGAGTAGAATGCAGCTTCATAGGAAATTAACCGCATTGACAGGACTTTCAACTACTGCCTACATCAGAGACCAAAGGCTGAGAATGGCACTGCAACTGCTAGAAAAATCCGGAGAAAACATTTCTGAAGTTGCCTATGCAGTAGGATTCAGCTCTCCCTCCTATTTTATCAAAACATTCAAAGAAACCTACGCTATGACTCCAGCTGAATATCAAGAAAACAAGTCAAAAAAATAAACCATGAGTTGGTCATGGTTTATTTTTAAATCTTTGGTGGTATTTAGCTTGTTAGCCTTTCCCGTATAGATTTGTGTAATACTCCTGATAGGCTCCAGAAGTAACACGATCAAGCCAATCTTGGTTAGTAAGATACCAATCAATAGTGATCTCTATCCCTTCCTCGAATTGCAAACTTGGTTCCCAGCCTAATTCCTGTTGAATCTTGGTAGCATCGATCGCATAGCGGAGATCATGTCCAGCACGGTCTTTCACATAGGTGATCAGTTTCTCAGATGTCCCAGCATCTCTACCAAGCTTCTGATCCATTTTGGCACATAGTAACTTTACAATGTCAATGTTTTTCCACTCATTGAAGCCACCGATATTATAGGTTTCACCTTCTTTTCCTTTATGAAAAACTATATCAATCGCTCTTGCATGGTCTTTCACAAATAGCCAATCCCGAACGTTCTCTCCTTTACCATAGACAGGCAGAGGCTTGTTGTTTTTGATATTGTGAATGCAAAGTGGAATCAGTTTCTCAGGAAAATGATTTGGTCCGTAATTATTTGAACAGTTTGAAATCACTGTTTTCATCTTATATGTATTGGCATAAGCCCTTACAAAATGATCAGAGGAAGCCTTAGATGCCGAATATGGTGATTGAGGGTCGTACGCTGTAGTTTCCAAAAAGAATCCTCCATCATGCAAAGAGCCATATACCTCATCCGTAGAAACGTGATAGAACAGGTGATCTGCAAGATTATCTTCCCAGAAAGTTTTTGCTGCATTCAGCAAGTTTACTGTTCCAAAGACATTGGTCTTCACGAATGCCAATGGATCAGTGATAGATCTATCCACATGCGACTCAGCCGCCAGATGAATTACATCTGTGATGGCATGCTTTTCAAAAATCGTTTTGAGGGCATCTTCATCTTGAATATCTGCTTTTTCAAAGATGTAATTTGAGGCACCTTCTACAGCTTTCAAATTCTCTAAATTACCAGCATAAGTCAATGCATCTAAATTGACGATTTTGTAATCAGGATATTTTTCAACGAATAATTGCACCACGTGGCTCCCTATAAAACCTGCTCCACCTGTAATTAAAATTGATTTGCTCATCTTATTTTTTGTAGTAGTCTAAATACCAATCAGTGAAGGATTTTACTCCTTGGTCTATTGGTGTATCTGGTTTGTAACCTGTATCTCGAACCAAATCAGAAACCTCCGCATGAGAAGCTGGCACATCACCAGGTTGCAGCGGAAGCATATTCATTTTAGCTTCTTTGCCTAATCCCTTTTCTACTGCATGGATATAATCCATCAATAAAACAGGAGAGGAATTTCCAATATTATAAACCTTGTATGGTGCCTTGGAACTTCCTGGATCAGGATTTTGAGAATCAAACTCAGCATTTGGACTTGCAGGTCTATCCGCTACTTTGATCACCCCTTTCACTATATCATCTATATAGGTGAAGTCACGCTTCATATTCCCATAGTTGAATACCTGAATTGGCTCGTCTTTCAAGATGGCTTCTGTAAACAGAAACAATGCCATATCTGGTCTTCCCCACGGTCCGTAAACGGTAAAAAATCTTAAACCAGTTGTTGGGATATTGAAAAGGTGGCTATAAGTATGAGCCATCAGTTCATTCGACTTTTTAGAAGCGGCATACAAACTGATAGGATGATCTACCGAATCTGAAGTGGAAAAAGGCATCTTTTCATTTGAGCCATACACAGAACTGGAAGAAGCATACACCAAATGCTTGACAGGATGAAAGCGGCAAGCCTCCAAAATATTCAAGTAAGCCACAATGTTGCTCTCGATATAAACTTCAGGGTGGGAAAGTGAATAACGAACTCCAGCTTGAGCAGCCAAATGAATAACTACATCAAATTTCTCCTGAGCAAAAAGATCTACTAATGGGTCTTTGACAGAAAGATCCAACTGAATGAATCTATACCCTGAAATAGTGTCTGATTGAACCATTTCACCCTTTTTCACATGATCTCTCTGAATACCCATATGCGCTAATCGAGCATATTTCAGATTGATATCGTAATAATCGTTGATAATATCCAGTCCAACGACTTCATCTCCTCGTTCCAAAAGTTGCTGCGCAACGTGAAATCCAATAAATCCGGCAGTTCCGGTAACCAGGTACTTCATGTGTTTTTAATTTGATTGATAAAGGTCACTACCTGTCCCGATTTATCGGGATGGAATCTCGCAAGGTTGATAATCATTCCAATGCATGACGCATTAGTTATGCTCGATTTCATAGGTAAAAATTCAAGTTTTAGCGATGGCCAAATATAAGTTATTCCGCGCTATCCTTCTCCTTCAAAACGAGTTGGTACTGAGCAAAAATTTCATTTTGAACTTGAATTCGTTCATAATTTTCACAAACCTCCTCATATAGCTTAGCGGCCAATTCTGCCATCTTATCGCGCTTTACGTAAGCAAACTCCATGGCCTCCTTAAGTATTTCTACATTTTTCACAGGGAAAATCAACCCGGTTTTCTGCTGTGAGATAACATCAGTATTACCAATGATATCAGAACAAATAATAGGTACTTCCATCGCTCCTGCCTCTAAAAGCACATTTGGAAAGCCTTCTCTATGTGAAGGGTGTACCAGCACATCTGCCAAAGCAAGGTAGTGCGCCACATGATCTGACCAATCTATCTGCACAATTCTAGGGTGATCGGTTATGATTTTTATTGTCTCCGGATCAAGAGGATTTAGATCTTGTTCGAAGCTTCCAAGAAGTACGAGCTTTGATTTCCCTACGATTTTCGAGCTTAAAAAAGCATCTACTAATTCTTGTATCCCTTTGTCTTTCACTAATCTGCCCACCGACAAAATAATAAAATCATCTTCACCAGGGAGTATTCGCATCGTAGCAGCTACCAGATGATTCTCCTTCAAAACTCCACGGTTGAATTTCTCTAGGTCAACACCGTTTGAGGAGCCTTTACCTATCACTGTGAGTTTCTCCGAAGGACAAAGGCTATTTTCAATTACAAAATTCTTTAAACCACTTGAATTTGGCCAAACGTGAGTTGCGTAGCTGTAGGTCAACTTCTCAATTTTTTCCAAAAGTCCTTTCTTTCCTCCTTCAGCCGCCATAAACGGAATTCCTGCAAGCGTATGGATTCTGACTTTGACTCCAGCGAATTTTGCAGCAATCATCCCCAACAATCCTGCTTTTGGGGTATGTGTATGCACAATATCAGGCTGCTCTTGTTTGATCAGCTGATATAGCCTCCACAGACATTTTAGATCTTGAAAAGGAGTGATTTTACGCGTAAATGGTATGACTTCATGCCGTGCACCTTCGGCGCGGACTACCTGAGGAATTTCTCTACCATCGGCACTTACCATCAGCACATCCCACCCCTGCTCCTTCATATACTTCATTTGCCCTGCAAGCAATAATTTCAGGGAAATAGGAACGGTGGTGATTCGAATAAGTTTTGGCATCAAAAAGGGATTCTATCTAAGGTGACGAAGGTAAGACTTTTGAGTCTTTTAACCCTGAAAAAATGCAAATGGTATTCCAGAACAAGTTTTATAGAATTTCTATCGTGCGGATTTCTACTTTGATTTTCTGATTGGATCCAAGATTCCTTATTTCTTTTGAAAAAATTGGCCATCCCCACCCATGAATCACAGACACATTTTCTACAGTATTGGTAGGCACTCCAATTTCTTCCATTACCTGCTCGATATCTGCTTCGGTAGCATTTGGCATCATAGTTTTCAATACCAATTCAGTTTCTGAAATCAATTGTTCAGAATTAGCTTCAGAAAATGATACTATTCTATAGTCATTATCTTCTATAAAAATCTCGTCCAATAAAACGTTCACCTGTGTTTCAAGCCTATTCTTCCCCAATACATTTGAAGAGTTTATTATCCCAGACAACTCTTCTCCAAGCTTATATTCACCACCATGAAAATTTAGAAATTGCAAAACATCCTTTATGCTCTGTGATTCAATAGAATTCTTACTTCTATAACTTGTGAAGGTCATATCTATCATCTCATTAATCTGAGGAATATTACCAAACATGGACTTAAGTGTATCGCCACCTTTTCTATAAAACTCACTTATATCCTCCCAGTTTGTCACTTGTTGAAAAGCACCATATTCATCAGTTCTAAAGCTCACTAATGAACCCTCCGAAATCGTCATCATCTTTTCCACCAAAGTTTGGTAAGCAGAATCCCTTTCTCCCAGATCTAGGTTAAAATCTCTATAAGTCCATGAAACCTCATAATTGGTCTCTGTGCTATCCAAAATCTTCATATCCACCACATAGTCTATTCTATTCCAATTACTCGTATCAAGCCCGATAACATCAAAAGACTCAAGAGTTATTTGGTAGGAATTCATTTCATTCATTTCCCAATAAGCAGTTGTTCGGACCGTAGAGTCTTCCATGTTAATTTGTGAATGCGCTAACTGAGAAATAATCAGCAATTGCATCAGCAATAATATTTTCTTCATCATAACCGTTCAAATAGGCTGCAAGAAAGCTATTATTCCTAATCAAACTATGACTTGTTTTTTCAATAGATAAAAAAATCATCCTTTTAGTTCAATAACCATTGATTAAGCTTTATTCAGAAACTAAAACCTAACTCTAATCAGAGTGTTTCTTTAATGTGCTTAGTAGCATGATCAAAAACGTAAGTTTATCTTCAAGCTTTAGCCAGCCTATAATCCTTGAGATCCTTAATACAAGCTAAAATGGCGGCAAACAATTATCGTAACCTGACTAAATATCAATTTGGAGCTGAATGATAAAACCTGCATAATATTTTATGATTTCGCACAGAAACAGCCTTTTTGTTTACCTTTAATCAACAAATCCAATCAATAATTATATTTTCTATGATTTCGAAAGTAAAAATAGCCATCATCGGCTGTGGTAATCTGGGAGCTTCCATTGCAAATGGTCTATTGGGACGTGCTGATTTTGATCCAAAGAATCTTACACTTACCAAGAGACACGTGGAAAGCCTGAGTGATTTTGCGGAAAAAGGCGTAAATGTCCAAAGTGACAATATCTCTGCAGCAGCTAATGCTGACATCATCATCTTGGGTGTAAAGCCCTATAACGTCGCTCCCATTCTAAACGAAATCAATCCTGCTCTTGATCCTAAAAAGCAAATCATTATTTCCTTAGCTACTGGAATTTCACTTGAAGAAATGTACCAGGTGATTGATCCTACTAGTATTGCATTTCGAGCAATGCCAAATATTGCAGCGGACATTCAGGAATCTGTGACCTGCGTATGCTCTCAAAATGCAAATGCAGACCAAGTCAACTTAGTGACTGAACTGTTTAATGGAATAGGGTTTACAATTCCTATCGACGAAAGTCTAATGGAGGCAGCAACTGTGTTGGGTGCCTGCGGAATTGCTTATGTATTGAGATTTATGAGAGCAATGATCCAAGGCGGAATTCAAATTGGATTTGACTCAGTCACAGCAAGCAAAATCGTAAATCAAACAGTCAAAGGTGCCGCTGAGCTTATGATCCAAAAGAACATACATCCTGAAGCTGCGATTGATAAGGTAACAACGCCAAAGGGTTGCACCATAGTAGGATTAAATGAAATGGAGCATCAGGGTTTCAGCTCTGCGATGGTAAGAGGAGTGATTGCCAGCTATGAAAAAATAGCTAAATAATTCATTTCTTAATGAAATGATAATTTTCACAGAATATTACCTCTATATCAGGGAAAATTAATATTAACTTAAATAAGAATAATTTAAAGGTTGTTTTTCTTTTGAATCTTTTCAGTAGATTTGTCTTGGGTGATAAACAACTTTTACTATTCCTTTTTCGGTGACTCGATTTTTAAAGGAAGGACTGTTTGGTACTTTTTCTTCCTTCCTTTCATATTTCTTATCCACAAAAAAGCCTTCTGAAAAAATCAGAAGGCTTTTTTGATGTACTAATCAAGGTTCCTATTAGTCAAAAATCTCTTGCAACTTAGCTCTAAGGCTAGGCCCGCGAAGATCTTTACCGATGATCTTTCCATCTGGATCAATCAGGTAAGTAGCTGGAATAGCAGAAATCTGATAAAGCTCTGCAGCAGCAGAGTTGAAATATTGCAAATCCGATACCTGAGGCCAAGTCAAGCCATCTTCTGCGATAGCATCAACCCAAGCCTCTTTGGTGCGATCAAGTGAAACGCCATAGATCTCGAATCCTTTATCTTTATATTCACTATAAAGCTTTACCACATTAGGATTCTCTTCGCGACAAGGCTTACACCAAGCAGCCCAGAAATCTATCATTACATATTTTCCACGCAAATCAGAAAGCTTTACCGTTTCACCAGCAGGATTTGGAAGCTCAATTTCTGGAGCGATTTGCCCCATTGAAAGCGCTCTCATATCATCCAACTGCTGCTTTAACTGAATGATTGTTTTTGTATCAGGATACTTCTCATCAAGCTTAGCTACCAAACTATCCATAAACTGAAATTCGTTCTTAGGATTCAATAACCCGATAGCTGCAAGGGAAGCAAAACTGTCTCCCATGCTGTTGATTACATTCTTCACCTCAGTGGACTGGTTACTTTCCAGCGCCATTGCATCAATCTGTATTTGCTTGATGGTTTCTGTATCATTATCACCCATAGCCTTGTAGTAGGCCTCATTGAGCTGATTTACTTTGGTTTGGTATGCTTCCATCAATTCCTCGATTTTCAGCATTTCCTGTGTATCCTTAGAACCCTCAATTACAAGGCTTTCCGGATTAGCAAAGTCATAATCCAATTTCACATCATCTTTGAACAGCGCTAAACGAACAAGCTTTTCTCCATAGAAATTTAATTCATAGAACGTAGGAGAATTCACATCAACTTCATAGCTGAACTTCCCCTTGTTATCCAACTGAAGCGTATCCAAAACTTTTGGACGGCTCTCGGTGAATTGTGATAATATCACTGCTCCTTCACGGGCATTTTCTATAGTTCCTGATATTTTGACTTTTCCATCGTTTGTTTGCTTTTCCTCACAGGAGAAAAATGATAAGAGCACAAGTAAAACGATTCCGTTCATTCGATTCAGCATGGATTAATTCTCTAATAATTCTGTCAATAATTTTGTTGCGACTTTAGGGTCTGCTTTTCCTTGGGATTTTTTCATCACTTGTCCCATAAACAAGCCCATCAAGCCTTTTTTACCTGATTTATATTCTTTCACTTTAGCCGCGTTAGCTGCCAAAACTTCCTCCACTATCGGCTTCAGAGACGACTCGTCACTTTCTTGGATCAAATTAAGTCTTTGAGCTATTTCAAGTGGACTTTCCGTAGTACTCTTCAGCATTTCAGGATACAAGTTCTGTGAGGCTGCGGTGTAACTCACCTTACCGTCATCTACCAAAGCTATCAGCGCTACGAAAGAATCTGTACTGATTGGAAAATCATCCATGTGAAGAGATTGCTCATTCAAGGATGACTTTACAGGCCCCATCATCCAGTTAGACGCGGCTTTATAGTTTTGGGTTTTGCTGCAAAGCTCATTAAACCACATTGCAACATCTTTGGACTCCGTTAAAAAGCTAGCATCGTAATGCGGCAAGCCAAATTCTTCCACAAACTTCTTGTGAAGATCTCTAGGCAAGATAGGCATGGTAGCTTTCACGGAATTCAACCACTCGTCAGAAACCACTACAGGACTCAAGTCCGGCTCAGGGAAATAACGGTAATCATTCAGGTCTTCTTTTGTACGCATACTGGCTGTAAGCCCTGTATTTGCATCAAAAGTTCTTGTCTCAGAAATGACTTCTATCCCTTGCTCGATCAGTCCGATCAAACGCTCATGCTCATGCTCGATGGCACGAAACACGTTTCGGAAAGAGTTCATGTTTTTCACTTCCACTTTTTTACCTAGTTCTGTCGCACCTTTCAGCATCACAGAGACGTTGGCATCACAGCGAAGAGAACCTTCTTCCATATTGCCATCGCAGACATCTAGGTATTTCACCAGCTTTTTCACTTCAGCCAAGAACGCATAAGCTTCCTCTGGACTATGTAAGTCTGGCTCAGTTACTATTTCTATCAAAGGCGTACCAGCACGGTTGAAATCAACCAAGGTATCAACCTCTTCTGCCAAGTGGATGGATTTTCCAGCATCTTCTTCCATGTGAACACGGTTGAGGATCACTTCCTTTTTGGTTCCATCAGGTAGCTGAATCGGTACAGTTCCTCCTACACAGATTGGTCCTTTGTCCTGCGTAAGCTGATAGCCTTTTGGAAGATCTGGGTAGAAGTAATTTTTTCGCGCAAGGACATTGTGTCGAGTAATCTCAGAATTACATGCCAATCCCATCTTGATGGCATAGGTAATAGCTTTCCTATTGACCTTAGGCAAAGTGCCCGGATGACCAAGGGTAATCACTGATATCTGCGTATTGGGCGCTTCACCATACTGATTAGCATCCGCAGCAAACATTTTACTCTCAGTCATAAGCTGCGCATGCACCTCAAGACCGATGACCAACTGATATTTATTCTTTAATTCTTCACTTAGCATCCGCGCGTGTTTTTCTATTTTCTAAAGATATAACTCCTTGGCTTTGGCCACTACATTTTCTAGTCCAGCTAGATTTTTTCCTCCTGCAGTGGCAAAAAATGCCTGTCCACCGCCTCCGCCTTGAATTTCTTTAGCTAATTCTCTTACAATTTGTCCAGCATTTAGACCCTTGCCAGTAATCAGCTCTTCGTCTATGATCACTGCGATCTGAGGCTTATCTTCAATTTTGGCAGCCAAAATCACGAAAGCATTCGCAGTTTCATTTTTCAACTCATACGCCAGCTTCTTCAAGGAATCTGCATTTGGCAATTCCACTTGTGCGATGAGGGTGTTGATCCCATCACCCGCCACAAACTGCTTTAGTAATTCCACTTTTACACCTGAAGCTTTCTCCATGTGTAAGGAATCAATCTCTTTTTTCAAGTCATTTCGCTCTTGAAGCAAAGACTCTATTGACTTCATGAGATCCTTAGGATTCTTCAGCAATTCCTGAATCTCCTTCACCAAACTCTCCTGCTTGCGGAAATAATCCTCAGCAGACTTAGCCGTGATTGCTTCGATTCTACGAACGCCTGAAGCACTCGATGCCTCAGAAATAATCTTAAACAAGCCAATTTTACTCGTTTGAGGTACGTGCGTTCCTCCACAAAGTTCCACAGAGAAATCTTTATCGAAAGTAATCACACGGACGAAGTCACCATATTTCTCTCCAAAAAGCGCTGTTGCTCCTTGTTTCTTAGCCTCTTCAATTGGCATATTCCTTTGCTCAGAAAGAGGGATATTTTGTCTGATTTTCTCATTCACAATATCCTCCACTTGAGAAATCTCCTCATCAGAAAGTTTGCTGAAATGTGAGAAATCAAAGCGAAGCAAGTTCTGATTCACCAAAGAACCACGCTGCTGTATGTGATCGCCTAAGACTACTTTCAAAGCAGACTGAAGTAAGTGCGTAGCAGTATGGTTGTTCTCCGTCATAAAGCGCTTTTCAGCATCTACTTCAGCACCGAACTGCGCTTCTGGATTAGCTGGAAGTTTTTCTACAAAATGAACAATCAGATCATTCTCTCGCTTAGTGTCGATTACTTTGACCTTTTCAGTCTCAGAAATTAACCAACCTGTATCTCCTACCTGTCCACCAGATTCAGCGTAGAAAGGTGTTTTGTCCAAAACCAATTGGTATTTGTCGCCTTTTTTATCAGAAATAACTCGATACTTGATGATCTGAGCATGCGCTTTAAGGAAATCATATCCTACAAACTCAACCCCATTATCCTCATTTAAAATCACCCAGTCTCCTGTTTCGGATTCTGAAGCCGCACGGGAGCGGGTTTTCTGAGCTTCCATTTCTAGCGTAAATCCTTTTTCATCCAAAGAAAGTCCGCTTTCACGTGCGATCAGAGAAGTCAGATCCAGCGGAAATCCGAAGGTATCGTAAAGATCAAAGGCTGTTTTTCCTGGAATTACTTTTTCGCCTTTTTCACTCAATTCAGCTTTAATCTGATCGAGCATTTTCAGGCCATTGTCCAACGTACGAAGGAAAGAAGTCTCCTCTTCGAAAATCACTTTGGCTATAAACTCCTGCTGCTGTCTCACTTCAGGGAAAATATCTCCGAAATTATCAGCAATCAAACTTGTCAATTCATATAAAAATGGCTCCTGGAAACCTAAGAAGGTATATCCATAACGAACCGCTCTTCTCAGGATTCTACGAATCACATAGCCAGCCTTATTGTTGGAAGGCAGTTGCCCATCAGCGATAGTAAATGAAATCGCACGAATGTGATCTACAATCACACGGAAAGCAATGTCCGTAGGTAAATCTTCTCCGTACACCTTTTCTGATTTCTTAGCCAAAGCTGCCAAGAATGGTGCAAATAAATCTGTATCGTAATTGGAAGATTTGTGCTGAATAGCTCTCACCAAACGCTCAAAACCCATCCCTGTATCTACGTGCGTTGCCGGCAAAGGCTTCAACGATCCATCAGAAACTCTGTTGAACTGCATGAATACCAAGTTCCAAATCTCGATAACTTGCTCGTGATCGTTATTCACCAAATCCTTACCTGCTACTAGAGCACGCTCAGCATCCGATCTTAAGTCAACATGGATCTCGGAACAAGGACCGCAAGGCCCTACATCGCCCATTTCCCAAAAATTGTCCTTTTTGGAACCCATGATGATACGATCTTCAGGCACGATGGCTTTCCAAAGATCATAGGCTTCCTGATCCAAACCTAAGTTATCGCCAGTGTCACCTTCGAAAACAGAAACGTACAATCTGTCTTTTTCCAAACCGTAAACTTCAGTCAACAACTCCCAAGCCCACTCGATCGCTTCCTTCTTGAAGTAATCTCCAAAAGACCAGTTGCCCAGCATTTCAAACATGGTGTGGTGATAGGTATCCACTCCCACTTCTTCGAGATCATTGTGCTTTCCACTTACGCGAAGGCATTTCTGAGAATTGGCGACACGGGAATATTTGGCGATTTCATTACCTAGAAATGCGTCTTTAAATTGGTTCATTCCCGCATTTGTAAACATCAAGGTTGGGTCATTTTTGACCACAATCGGTGATGAGGGAACGTAGTGATGCTGCTTGGATTGGAAAAACTCAATAAAGGTGCTCCGTATTTTCTTTGCTTCCATGAAGGTTTTGAGGCAATTAAGAATGCTATTTAGGCCAATTTCAGCCGTATATATTGGGTGACAAAATTAATAGAATTGGCGGTGTTACCTGCATAGGGGTGAGAATTTCTCTTATTGAAAATCTCCCGCCACGGCGCAAAGGCGCAATTTCATGTTTCTTAACCTTTGAGGTTTTCGGAACCTCGAAGGTTTTTGAATTTATACTAAAAAGAATTAACGAATTTCCCGCGATGGCGCACATGAAATTTATAAGACGACCTGCCCTAAAAAGGCAAAAATACTTTTCCGGAAAATATCGAACCAAATTCAATTAAAAATCACACCCTTTCAGGGCTAAGGAATTCACGCTTTTACATTACGATGGGCTTCACCCATCGCTTGTATATCCAACCCTTTCAGGGCTAAAACCAAAATGCTTTATCTCCTGATTCAATCGGCATTCTCAGTTTTGATATCTCCATAAATTGTAAGTCTATCCATAAGTTTTATAATCAATTTTCGCTGCGTCGCTGCGAGCAAAACCAAACCTCAACTCCTCGGGAATCTCGTAAATCGTATTTCTCACTTCGTAAATCTTTCTTACTTTCAATAAAACTTTTAAAATCTCAATTATAACGAATGAGCTACCTCGATCAAATAACCTCCCCTACGCTACTTCTGGACGAAAAAATCTGTCGAGCCAACATCAAACGAATGGCTGATAAAGCTGCACGCCACGATATGAAGCTTGTTCCGCATTTCAAAACAGCTCAATCTCACCAAATCGGCGACTGGGCTAAAGAATATAACATCACTGAAGTAACCGCTTCTTCTATCAAAATGGCTGAATACCTTGCTGGTCAGGGTTGGGTGAATATTCACATCGCTTTTCCATTCAATCCACTAGAGATCCCTAAACTTAATAAAATCGCTGCCAAGCAATCCATTTCAGTGCAACTGGTCAATGCGGCTACAGCTCAAATGCTAATTGAGCAACTAGAGTATCCTGTAGGTTTTTTCATAGAAATCGATGCTGGCTATGGCAGAACAGGCGTAGAAGTATCTGATTTCGGTTTGATGGAGGAGATTTTATTGATCGCCAAGAAGTCTGACAAACTCAATTTCAAAGGTTTCTACCTTCATGCGGGACACTCCTATTATATGCCAGATATCCCTGCGCTCTACGAGCAAACCCGAAATGCACTGAGCATGCTGAAACATAAATACAATTCTGAATATTCGAAATTAGTTACCAGAACTGGAGATACGCCAGGCTGTGCAGTGATGGAGGATTTCGGAGATATCGATGAGATGGGACCAGGAAATTTTGTGTTTTATGATTTGATGCAAGCTGAATTAGGAGGTTGTGATAAAGAAGACATTGCTGTTTGTTTGGCTGTTCCTGTAGTGGATATCAAAAAAGACCGCAAGGAAATTTTGGTTCATGGTGGTGGAGTTCATTTGGCGAAGGATGTTTTGGTTGGAGATAATGGCCTGAAAAACTTCGGTGAAGTCGTTTATCTAAACGAAAATGGGTGGACTATCCCTCAAGATAAATCCTTCCTCAAAAGCATTTCTCAGGAACATGGTATCATCAAAGCTTCAGATGAACTCCTAGCGAAAGTGAAAGTAGGTGACATCCTTGGAATCCTTCCAGTTCACTCCTGCATGACAGCGGATTGTATGGGCGAATATATGACGCTGGATGGAAAGATGGTGGATCACGCTGAAGGCTTCTTAGTGAAGTAAATTGTAAGATTTGTAAGAAGTAAGTAGTGAGAGGTGAGAGGTGAAATAGTAAACAGTAGGTATTATTCTCTTCGCGCGATGTTTAAAAATTTTAAAATCATTTTAAACCCAGATCACTACTCTGGGTTTATTTTTAACACTAGTCCAAAACATGATCAAAGACGTAAAAATCACCAATACCGAAGTACTCTCAGACAATTGGTACACGCTTCGGAAAATTACTTTTCAGTTCACAAAGAAAAATGGCGAGGTTATCACTCAGGATCGTGAAGCTTACGATCGAGGAAATGGTGCCACCATTCTCTTATATAATCAGGAACATAAAACCGTCATTCTTACCCGTCAGTTTCGCCTACCAACCTACACCAATGGCAATGAAACAGGCATGATGATCGAAGCGTGTGCTGGGCTTTTAGATAAGGATAATGCTGAGGACTGCATCCGAAGAGAAACTGAGGAGGAAACTGGCTATGTGGTCAAAGATGTGAAAAAGGTCTTTGAAGCCTACATGTCTCCAGGTTCAGTAACAGAGATTCTGTATTTCTTTATTGCCGTCTACTCAAAGGACATGAAAGTCAGTGAAGGTGGTGGCGTAGATCACGAGGAAGAAAACATCGAAGTGTTGGAAATGCCTTATGAAGAAGCTTTGGAGATGGTCAAAAATGGAGAGATCAAAGATGCCAAAACGATTATGCTGATTCAGCATTTGAGATTACAGGGCATTCTTTAAAATCAAGCTCATTCACTTATTTTAAAAGTCTAAAATCTTATCTTACAGGATGGAAACGATCAAAATAAAAGGTAATAAGACATAAATTAATTAAATCCCCCTGCCCCCTTTGAAAAGGGGGAGTTGACACAATTCCAAGACAATACAAGGTTGTTAACACATTGCGTAAGAATTAGCTTAACGAACAAAACTTCATAAACTTTATTCATACTGTATGTACGCCCAACTCGAAATCACCCGCTATTTTACTCAATCCAAAGAAGAAGTTTACAATGCTTTTACTACTTCCGAAAGCCTCCAAAACTGGTGGGGACCGGCGGGGTATGAAATGGAAGTGCAAACATTCGAATTTCATCCTGAAGGAATTTTTCACTTTGTACTCAAAGGAAAAGAAGGCAATGAAATGTGGGCAAAATGGGTGATCAAAGACATCAAGGAATCTTCCAAACTTCAGTTTATCAATAGCTTCTCAAATGAAGCTGGAGAAACAGTCAAAGCTCCAGAAGAGCCATTTGGCTCTGATTGGCCTATGGAAATGATCGTAGATCTGGAGTTTTATGTGGAAGACGGCAAAACCAGAATCGACCTAGTCTCCTTTCCCCACAATGCCTCTGATGTTTCCAAACAGGTATTCACTGACAATATTGGTAATATGGAACAGGGATTTGGTGGTACTTTTGACCAGTTGGAAAAGTATCTTTCGAAATAAACAGACATTCACGTAACCTAATGCAAACTGCAGAAATAACCGATGTTGGCAGAATTCCGATTTACTATTTGAAGAAAATATGGTGTCACTACCAAAATCTGAAATCGCCCAGCGCCGAAGTCGAACGTGTAGAATGGAAATACATTATTGCAGTTTTTAACGCCCTTGGTATTGGCTTGGAGCCAACAGTCCAATACCTATTCAGTCAAAGCACAGATTTTTCAGATTTTGAAGATTGGATAGTAGCAAATGGGTCTGTTTCCCCTAGCGTCATTGAACAGTTCAATAGCACACTTACCGATAAGCAGGAATTCGACGCAAGAAAGGAAGATCCAATTTTTACGGAACAAGAACTTCAACAATGGCACCAAGATGGGTACATCATCCTGAAAAATGCTATTTCCAAAGAGGCCTGCGAAAAAACGGTCCAATTAATCTATCAGTGTATTGAGGCAGATCCTGAAAACTCGGAAACTTGGTATAAGCCACATACGCTGAAAAATGGGATAATGATTCAGCATTTCAACTCACCACAACTGGATCAAAATAGACTTTCTGAGCGAATAAATAGAGCTTATCGGCAGTTGTGGCAAAAATCAGATTTATTGGTTTCCATGGATAGAGTAAGCTTCAATCCACCTGAAACTGAGTTTTACCATTTCCCCGGTCCCAATTTGCACTGGGATGTAAGTTTAAAAATGCCCATCCCTTTTGGACTTCAGGGCCTGTTATATTTGACAGACACTAAGGCAAATCAAGGAGCATTTACGCTGATCCCAGGGTTTCACAATGAAATCAAAACCTATCTTGACAACCTGAAACCAGCGGATAACCCCAGAGATCTAAAAAATCTAAGTAATTTTCCTACAAAATCAATCGCCGCAGCTGCTGGAGATTTTATCATTTGGAATCAATGCCTACCTCATGGAAGCAGTCCGAATACTTCGAAAGAGCCCAGGATAGTTCAGTACATCAACTACCAACCTTTGGAAATGGAAGTTCAATCTGAATGGATCTAAGTCAATTCCCATTCATATTTTCAAAAACTTTACCCGTATTTTTCTAAATGAAACTTCCTCTCAACTGCGAAGCAGATTACCATCAAAATTTTCTAAGTGAGCTCGAATCTAATGAACTATATAGCCACCTAATCAGTGATTTCAACTTGACTGATGAGAACTTCTTTAAGTCTCAAAACGGTGAATTAATTAAGTTGGACTTTGGTAAAATGATGTTTCTGGATGAGGATATTTACACTAAGAATCTTTTACCTTCAGAGCATTGGGGCAGTACAGCTATATGGTCTGAACCAATGAGTCGCCTAAAAAAGAAGGTAGAATTGCTCACATCTCAAAAATTTGAAGTTTGTGTTTGTATCTTCTATCCTGACGGTAATTCTGGCGTTGATTTCCACTCCGATTACATTGCCTTCGGTGATACTAATTTCATTCCTTCTATTAGTCTTGGTGAAGAAAGGAAATTTGTTCTACGAGAGAAAAGCAGCAGAGACGAATACGCTATCAACTTGGCCAATGGTAGTATGATTATTATGGGAGAAAAATGTCAGGAATTATATGAGCATAGTCTTCCTATTGATCCAAAATATAAAAATGGGAGAGTCAATCTCACTTTCAGAAAACATGGTGTGAAGTAGCCTATGGATTTAAGAACTAATACAACCACCTATTAAGACAAATCATCGAAACTTACCCAAGTCTATTCTCAGGGTTTAGGTTTCTAATTAAAGTTAATTGTGAATCTAGTAATCAAGAAAATATCATGGGTGATTTTTGCACTATTGAGTTGCATCATAGGCTTGTATCCTATCTTATACTTTGTTTTGGAAAGGAATTTTGGCTTGCTGCAGCAGAAGTCAGAAGAATTACTAAGCAGCCCAATTTGGAACGCTGCATTCTACACACACATTATTCTTGGAGGTTTCGCTCTACTGATAGGATGGACTCAATTTCCCAAGGCATTTCGAGACAGAAACAGGAAGATTCACAAGAAAATCGGAATGGCTTACGTCACCGCCGCATTCTTCAGTAGCTTAGCTGGTATATACATCGGACTGTATGCCACAGGAGGAATCGTCAGTGTTCTTGGCTTTGTATCCTTGGGGATTATCTGGCTTGGTACTACGATGATGGGATGGCTAACGGCCAAAAAACAGGATTTTGATTCACATGAAAACTGGATGATCTTTAGCTATGCAGCATGCTTCGCGGCAGTGACGCTGAGAATCTGGCTACCAATTCTAATCATAATGCATCAAGGAGATTTTATCCCAGCTTATCAGATAGTCGCTTGGTTGTGTTGGGTTCCAAATATTGCTGTGGCTTTTTGGATAGTGAGGAGAAGGAAGATGAGATTAGGAATTATTGAATAAGTACAATTAATTGGAAACAGAATCACCTCCTGCCTTTTGAGTTAACAAATAGAAAAATGAAAAACACACTTCTATCACTTTTAGTCTGCGCTATTTTTATTTCTTGTACTAAAGCAAGAAAAGAAATACTCCCTATCCCATCCAAAGAACCAAGTGAGGCACAGTTAAAGCAAATAGAAAGAAAGTATGGAATGTTTATCCATTTTGGAATAAACACTTTTCACGATATGGAATGGACGGACGGCTCAAAACCCACCTCTTCCTACACTCCTTCAACTATTGACGCTGATCAATGGATTAAAACTGCCAAAGACGCAGGCATGAAATACGTGATTCTAATCACTAAACACCATGAGGGTTTTGCTCTTTGGGATAGTAAATACACCGAATACGATGTGGCTACCTCAGGAAATACGACTAATGTGGTGGAAGAAGTGGCCAAAGCCTGTAAAAAGTACAATATTGGATTAGGCCTATACTATTCACTATGGGATAGAAACTACAATGCTGATGTAGAAAATGTCGCATTGGATAGTAGTTATAATTCTTATATGATCAATCAATTGGAAGAATTACTAGAGATCACCAAGCCCTATACCAACATTGTTGAGTTTTGGTTTGACGGAGGCTGGGTGAAAGAAAACAATCGATGGCCAATTAATGAGATATATCAAACCATAAAATCACAAGAACCAGATTGTCAGGTAGGAATAAACTGGACAATTGGTCTTCCCGGCAACCCAGATTACCACAAGGTGATTCCAGAAGAGCAACAAGAAGGATATCCAATCAGGTATTTTCCTAGTGATTTTAGACTAGGCGATCCTTTTTTGCCTAAAGAAAATGATCCTAAAATATTCACTCATAACAATGAAGAATATTACATGCCATGGGAATCGACGGTATGCATTAGTAAGCGATGGTTTTACAACACTCAGGACACGGTATATAAACCTATCGATGAGCTAGTCGAATTATATAATGTAGCAACAGCTCAAGATAATATTCTGATCCTTAATTGTCCTCCCGGCAGAGATGGTAAAATAAGAAGTGAAGACATACAGCTACTAACTGAATTGAAAGAACGATTAAATATTGACTCCTAATTTATTTTTATTGCTCAAAGATATTTTATCCCAGCTAATCAGATAGTCGCTTGGTTGTGTTGGGTTCCAATTATTGCTGTGGCTTTTTGGATAGTGAGGAGAAGGAAGATGGAAAGAATTTAATATGTAAAATGGATTGAAATGATATACTTCATGATTATTACCTAAGATAAACCAATGATCGAAATCCTCCTAAAGAATAAAAAGTCATTCAAGGCTCAACATGTGAGCGAACTCATTGTTTCCGAGCTGGACTTTCATGTCATGCAGTTCCTGGATCACAGCAATGCTGATTTAAGGTGGTTGGAGGAGAGTTACGAACTGGATTTCACCATCATGAAGCATTATGAGGATATTGAAATCAGTTCTCACTTTTTGGAAAATGAAAAACAAGCTGCTTTTCACTTTTCTATCCCCTATTTCAATCATGAGAAAACCATGGTTGAGGAGCCATTGTTTATCATAATTACCTATGCAGGCCTTTTCCTTTTTACCAGCGTAAATCTTGATACTTATTTCAATGAGATGTATCCAGCTAAAATAAATTCCCTTAAACGGATTACGGATTTGAATGGCATTTTCAAATTTCAATTTGAGTTTATCTCTGACTATTTCGCGGATATCACAGAAAAC
This sequence comes from Algoriphagus aquimarinus, assembly GCF_900112005.1. Lineage (GTDB taxonomy): Bacteria > Bacteroidota > Bacteroidia > Cytophagales > Cyclobacteriaceae > Algoriphagus > Algoriphagus aquimarinus. Next base: position 27,941 of record NZ_FOKK01000021.1, read on the forward strand.
CTCAGTAGAAAAGTGAAAAATCTAGCTAATGACATTCTGATACAGAAGGATTTTTCAGGCAATGTCATGGACATTATCACTAGACATAATTTCAACAATTTACTTATCAAAGAGTCACTCCTTGAGACCACACGTGTGTTGAGATTGTATATCAAAAGTGACTGGGAACAAAAAGCGGAATTGAAGGAAAGTGTTAGAGGAGAACTGAATGACCTGACAGTAATTTCTGATTACATACAGTTCAATTTTGACAGACTGGATGATTTAAAAGAAAATGTTTCGAATAAGATTGACTTGGAGCAAAACCATATTTTTAAGATGCTCACGGTAGTTACGGTATGTATTTCTCTGCCTACTTTCATTGCTGGGGTTTACGGGATGAACTTTGAAATAATGCCTGAACTGAAATTGGGATTTGGCTATCCTCTGGTATTGCTAGTGATGATTTGCTCTGCGATCCTGCCCTTCATTTATTTCAAAAGGAAAAAGTGGTTGTAGCCTAATTTTCTTGGTGTGAGCCAAACAAGATAGCTGCAGCCTTTGTTGATCTTTGTGTTTAAAAATAAAAAAAGCCCTGACTTTCAAATCAGGGCTTGTGGTAATAGTTGGCTTAATTATTAGAAGTGTAGTGTTTTGCTTCTTCCTTGAGCATCGATCACTTTCATGTAGATGTCTTTCGTAGTCATTTTGCTGAATGAATAATCCTTTTTAAAGCCGTCAGCTTGAGCTATGTGATCTTTGTAAATCACCTCTCCAGATTCTGTAGAATAAACCTCTACATCTACCCCAGGCTCATCTAATCCTATCACGGTTAGGTTTACAGTGTTATTGTCTACTACTTTGCCGGAAGCCATCAAAGGAAATTCTGATGCTGTAGCTGGTTGTTCACTTGTTTCTACGGTGTAAGTTACTTCCTCTTGGTCTGTTGCGATTTTCACTTGATACTCACCGGATGGCAAATTTTTCAAGTCATAAGGAACCATCAAGTTTTCATCTTTGACACGCACGTTTCTACTGCTCAGGCTTTTTCCATCTGCGTCGAGAATGGATATTTTTGCTTTACCAAGTCCCTCAGTAAGAGTGACGTTAATTTTCTTGTAGTTTGAATTTACTGTAGAGAGTGCTTTCAAATCCTCACTTGCGCTGGCTACTAATGAACTTAAAGATAATGCGCTGGCTAATGCTACTGTGAATAAGGTTTTCATAATATGTTGGTTTAAAATTTTTAGATTTTCTGTTGTGCTCTCCCTATTGCTAAGCGCGTACCAATCCAAAAAACAATCTTTGCCTGAAGACTTCATTTTTTTCAAAAGATTAATTTTTTAACAGATTTTCAGAATTAAATTCTGAATGAGTTGTCAGTTTTTTAACAAAACCTGTACAATAACTGGTCATATCACCGATCGATTGTATTGCTAGCGGACACTTTAATGGTAAATCTGCAATTTGAAGGGTTGCACCAGATTCGACTTGTTAACTAAATTTAATCTTGAAAAAATTTCACTTTACCACCTTGACTGTCGCTGCCAATAAATTAGCTGTACACTTTCGTACACTCTTCGTCCGATAGAATACAAGTCAGCGATCACTTTCCGTACAATTATCGAAATACCCTTTGATTTATTAGTGCTTCAGACGAATAATGAAGCAAGCAACTTGAGTCAATAATTGATTTTATGATTCAAGGATAAAGAGATCTGACCTAACCTCCAATGTCCCACATATCAAATTCACTTGATCGCTTTCCTATAAATCAAACTATTTTTCGATAACCAATAGTTGGTTAGTTTCGTGAATAGTCAAGTCATCCTTGAAGATTCAATTTCCTCTCCATCCCCAATGACTCGAATTCTGACATCAGCTTTTCTTTCATTATTCCTATTTCTCTATACTGGGAATTCTTTTGGGCAAGATGTGATTTTGAAACTTAAGCCTACTGTAAATACTCCTCAGGCAAGGGATTATACTTTTAGGCAAGTCGTAGATTCCCGCGATCAAAAGTCAATTGGTCAGGTCTATGACCCTCAGCGAAATAAACACTCTGCCAGCTTTGGAGGCAATCTGCCCCAAGAAGCCCTTCAGTTATACAATGCAAGAATCAGCTCTACTAAAAACCCTTCTTATAGGATTCTGGTGAAAGTGTATAAGCTGGATCTTAAGGAAATCTACCATCCTGATCTCAAAGCATATAAAGGCGATATACAACTGAGTCTAGGTTTCTTTCTTTATGGAGAGAAAGAAACTATTCATTTGGTAGATTTCAACAGTAAAGTTCAATATGGAAGACCGAGCACGCAGATGCATTTTGTGGAGACTTCCCTCCAGAAATTGTTTGAAAGTAGCTGGGAATACTTCGATTCTTGGCTTAGCACTCAATACCTAACCAATCGGGCTTTAGTGAAAAAAGTAAGATTGAATATTATAGATCCAATTAGAGAGAGCTCAAAGGATACTGTTTTTTATGATCCAAAAAGACCCTTGACATGGGCTGATTTCACCGAGACACCAAACCCAAGAAGTTCTTACAACGCCACAATTTTCAGCAGTATATCTATTGAAGGAAATGCCAAGATAGAAAATGGAGAAATAGTGCAGACCATTTCAGTGAAGGTATACATGCTGCCCGAGCAATCGTGGGTTAAGGATGCCAACGATTACGCCAACAACCATGAGCAAAGGCATTTCGACCTAACCAGAATTGCTGCTGATCGCATGATAAGTAGATTGAAAAATGTGGAACTGGAACCATTTCTGTTTGAAGCTATACTCAATGACATCTATTTGGATGCCTATAGAGAGATGAATCGCTTACAAGAATTGTATGACAGCCAAACTCGAAATGGCATAAATAGTGAAAAACAAGCAGATTGGAATCAAATCATAAGGAAGGCATTAGCTGGAGACATGGAATCATTTGATAAAATTCTTGACTAGTGAAAACAATTCTTGCGTGGAAAGCATTCTATAGATTCTAGTAGTGAGAAACTGAAATACATCAGAAAATTACGGTGAACTCAAACCGTTTTACAAAACCTTGGTATTCTTTGAGTTTAAAAAAGACTTCCAAAAAAATAGATCTCCGTTTGCATTTTCTTAATGGACTCCTATCTTTGCCAACGATAATGGAAAACAACAATAGAAATATTGACTTTTTAGCAACTGCACATCAAGGCAACTTGGTGCACCATTTCCATCATTCCTCCTGAGGAATATTTTTACACACCCGGTGAAGCCGATGATAGGGATTCCGCTTTTCGCCAACATTTATTACAACATTTTACTTCTTAGCGTAACTTACGACCATGGAACAAATAATCCGTATTGCCGTGCAGAAAAGCGGCAGACTATCTGACGATTCACTTAGCCTCATCAAAGAATGTGGTATCAAGTTTTATAATGGAACAGGCAAACTCAAGTCTACATCCACCAATTTCCCAATTGAATTCTTATTCCTACGTGATGACGATATACCAGGCTATGTAGCTGATGGTGTTGCAGATCTAGGTATAGTGGGACAAAATGAAGTCGTAGAAAAAGACAAAAATGTCACTACAATGAAAGCTTTGGGCTTTTCTAAATGCCGACTTTCTCTTGCTGTATCTAAAGGTCAAGCGTATTCAGGAGTAGAGTTTTTCGAAGGGAAAAGCATTGCCACATCCTATCCTAAAATCCTTGGCGATTATCTGAAAAGCCAAAACATCAATGCAGACATCCACGAAATCTCCGGTTCGGTAGAGATCGCGCCTAGCATAGGTTTGGCAGAAGGAATCTGCGATATCGTGAGCTCTGGTTCTACGCTGATGATGAATGGCCTGAAAGAAGTGGAGGAAATCTTCAAATCTGAAGCTGTTTTGATAGCTCACAACAATCTTCCCGATTGGAAAAAAGAGATCGCTGAAAAATTACTTTTCAGAATCAATGCCGTTCAAGCAGGAAAAAGCAGCAAATACGTTTTGCTTAATGCTCCGAATAAATCCATTGAGAAAATCATCAGTTTGATTCCTGGAATGAGAAGCCCAACTATTTTGCCTCTGGCTCAGGAAGGCTGGTCATCCGTTCATTCAGTACTGAACGAGGATACATTCTGGGAAAACATCGAGGAATTGAGAGCAGCTGGTGCCGAGGGAATCCTCGTTGTACCTATTGAAAAGATGATTCTTTAATCGAACTAAGCAGTATTTTCCACATTAGATTCTACTACCTATGAAAATCCTTGACAACCCCGCTAAGGATACTTGGAAGAAACATTTGGCCCGTCCAGTTTTCAAAACCAAGGAGATCAATAAGATCGTAAAGCCGATCCTACGTAAAGTGAAAAGGAATGGTGATAAGGCATTGCTCAAATTCGCTTTGGAATACGATCATGTGGAATTGGATTCTCTATTTCCATCTGAACAAGAAATACAAGCAGCATCAGCGGCCATTTCTGCAGAATTGAAAGATGCTATCAATGTGGCCAAAACCAATATTGAGCGCTTCCACATGGCTCAGGCCACTCCAGAACTGGTAGATGAAGTGATGCCAGGTGTGGTTTGTAGGAGAAAAAGCGTACCTATCCAGAAGGTAGGACTTTATATCCCTGGAGGGACAGCTCCGCTTTTCAGTACCGTATTGATGCTGGGAATTCCTGCAGTATTGGCGGGTTGTAAAGAAATTGTGCTCTGCACTCCACCCAATAAGGAAGGAAAAATCCATCCTGCTATTCTATACACAGCCAACTTGATTGGTATTAACAAAATCGTGAAAGTAGGTGGAGCTCAGGCTATCGCCGCGATGACTTTCGGGACTGATAGTGTACCAAAAGTGGATAAGATCTTTGGCCCTGGCAATCAATTTGTAACCGCAGCCAAGCAAACCGCTACCAAATATGGTGTAGCTATAGATATGCCAGCCGGACCTTCTGAAGTTCTTGTTTATGCAGATGACACGGCAATTCCAGCTTTTGTAGCAGCAGATTTACTTTCTCAGGCAGAGCATGGAGTGGATAGCCAAGTGATCTTGGTGACAGATTCCGAGAAATTTGCGCAGCGAGTAATCAAAGAAATCGATGCTCAACTCGAAGATTTGCCACGGAAAGATCTAGCGAAAAAGGCACTTTCAAACTCAAGAGCTGTAATCATCGATGAGATGGAAACAGCTTTAGAACTGATCAATTTCTACGCGCCGGAACACCTTATTATAAGTGTTGAAAAGGAAGACGAAGCAGTAGCAGGAATCTATAATGCAGGTTCTGTCTTTGTCGGAAATTTCACACCAGAGTCCGCAGGAGATTACGCTTCAGGAACTAACCATACACTGCCAACTTACGGCTACGCCAGAAATTACAGCGGTGTGTCTTTGGATAGCTTTTTGAAGAAAATGACTTACCAGAAAATAAGCCCAGAAGGATTAAAAAATCTGGGACCAACAATAGAAGTGATGGCTGAGAATGAGCTTCTTCAAGCTCACAAAAATGCTGTCACTATTAGACTCAAACATCTGAAAAACCAGAAAAAATGAAGTTTGACTTAGATCCACTACTTAGGCCACACATAGCCAACTTACAACCCTATACTTCTGCCCGTGATGAATACACTGGGAAAGAAGGCGTGTTTTTGGATGCAAATGAAAATCCTTACGGTTCTATTACCGATCAGGATTACAATAGATATCCAGATCCATATCAGCTAGAGCTTAAAGCTGAAATTGCCAAAATCAAAGACGTAAAACCTTCTCATATTTTCTTGGGAAACGGTTCAGATGAGGCAATTGACTTGCTTTTCCGTGCTTTCTGTAATCCAGGAATTGATAATGTGATTCTTCTACCTCCTACTTACGGGATGTATGAAGTGAGCGCAAATATCAATGATGTAGAAACTCGAAAAGTCCCTTTGACTGAAGATTTCCAACTTCAGCCGGACAAAATTCTTGCAGCAGTAGATGCGCATACCAAGATAATATTCGTGTGTTCTCCAAATAACCCTAGCGGGAATAAGGTGAAGAGAAACGATATTATACGTTTGCTTCAGGAGTTTAATGGATTGGTAGTCGTAGACGAAGCCTACATTGATTTCAGTGACGAGCCGAGCTTCACCACTGAACTGGGTAAATATGGAAATCTCTTAGTAATGCAGACATTTTCCAAAGCTTGGGGCCTTGCTTCCTTGCGATTGGGAATGGCGTTCGCATCTAAGAAAATGATCAAGATTCTGAACAGAATCAAGCCTCCTTACAATATCTCTGGATTGACGCAGGAAACAGTCTTGGCTGCTATCCAAAATCAGGATAAAGTTGCCAAAATGACGCAGGATATTCTTGCTGAAAAAGACTTCCTGCAGGGCGAGTTGGAAAAGCTTGACTACATACAGAAGATCCATCCTACTCATGCGAATTTCCTTCTGGTGAAAATACCTAATGCAAGTCATGTGTATGATGATCTAATAGAGGAAAAAATCATAGTTAGAAACCGTTCTAAAGTACAGCTATGTGAGGATTGCCTCAGGATCTCAGTAGGAACAAGATCTGAAAATGAAGCTTTTATCCAAGCTTTGAAGAAAATCTATACAGAAAGCTTTAACCTATAAACCATGAAGAAGAAAGTACTTTTTATAGATCGAGACGGAACAATTATCAAAGAACCGCCTACCGATTATCAAGTTGATAGCTTAGAGAAGTTGGAGTTTTTGCCGAAGGCTATTTCTAACCTTCGCAAAATCGCTGAAGAAACTGATTTTGAATTGGTCATGGTGACCAATCAAGATGGTTTGGGAACGGATTCTTTTCCAGAAAGCACCTTCTGGCCAGCACAATTCAAGATGCTGAAAACGCTGGAGCAGGAAAATATTTTCTTCAAGGAAATCCATGTGGACAAAACCTTTGAAAGTGAAAATGCCCCTACCAGAAAGCCAAATACGGGGCTTCTGACAGCCTACTTTACTGAAGAATATGATCTTGCCAATTCTTATGTGATCGGAGATCGATTGACGGATGTGAAGCTCGCTGAGAATCTTGGAGCAAAAGCTATCTTCATTGGAGAGCCTACTGAAAGGGCGGCATTGAGCACTACGGATTGGGATGAGGTCTATGAGTTTTTGAAAATGCCTCCCCGCGCTGCTGAAGTAAGTCGAAAGACCTCTGAAACAGACATTTATATCAAGCTAAATCTTGATGGAAACGGACATTGTGATATCAAAACAGGCTTGCATTTCTTTGACCACATGCTGGAGCAACTGGGCAAGCATGGTAGCACTGATCTGGAAATCAAAGTAAATGGTGACCTTCATATTGATGAGCATCACACGATTGAAGATACAGCACTAGCGCTAGGAGAAGCATATTTGAAAGCTTTAGGAGACAAAAAAGGTATTTATCGCTATGGTTTTCTTTTGCCGATGGACGATGTCTTGGCACAAGTTGCAATTGATTTTGGAGGAAGGCCTTGGATCGTTTGGGATGCAGAATTTAAGCGAGAAAAAGTTGGTGATATGCCAACAGAAATGTTTTATCATTTCTTCAAATCCTTCTCAGATACGGCCAAATGCAACCTGAATATCAAAGCTGAAGGAGCTAACGAGCATCATAAAATTGAAGCAATGTTCAAAGCTTTGGCACGAGCCATCAAAATGGCAGTGATGCGTGATCCTAGAAATATCAATCAACTTCCAAGTACTAAGGGAGTTCTCTAAGCTTCAAGAGATTAGGACCAATTCAATCTCGATAATTGAAATAATTAAAGGATTAGGAAAATTTCACAAGAAATATTTTTCCTAATCCTTATTTTTTTGTTCATTTAGTCATGAAACGACTTTTACGTACCCTGACTATTCTTTTATTAATAATTGCAAGTAGCTCATGCTCAAGTAGCATTCAAAATATTGAGCATCTTTTTAATGATAAAAAGTACGAGGATGCGATCTCCGATCTGAATCAATACTTATTTTTCCATGTGACTGATGTCAAGGCGCTGCATATGCGGGCTCGGAGTTATGAAGAAATCGGAGAGCATGAGAAATCCAAAGCCGATTACGAACGAATTATCGCCATTGACGATCAATATGCTCAGGCATATGCAGGTTTGGGAAAGTTATTGTTTGAGCAAAAAGACTACAAAAATGCTGAATTAAGACTTCTGCGTGCAGCATCGTTAGATTCAAATGATTTTGATATTTTATATCTACTTGGGCGGTCGAGAATTATGACGGGTAAATTCAAATCGGCAGAAGAGTTTCTAAGACGAGCAACTGAGTTGAATCCGGACCATCCAAAAGTTTATTTCTATACTGGAATGGCGCTAGCCTACCAAGGAGATGCATTGGGTTGCGCTGCTTCCTTCAATTCTTATGTAAACCGAGAACCTGATAATATGGTAGGGGTATATAACCGTGGGTTTGCCTATATGAATGCAGGTTATGTAACATGGGCCATTGAGGATTTTAACACAGTCTTAAAGAAAAATCCTAATCATATAGAAGCTATGGCTCACAAAGGCATTTGTTTAGCCGCTATGGGTGATTCCGAAGGCTGCTTGCTTCTTCAAACAGCTGCAAACAAAGGAAGCCAATATGCGAAAGATCAACTTGCTTTTTGTGCTTCTTAAACCAACCTGGCTGCAATAGCTTTTTTGTAAGTAGGAATCGCCTGTTCACAGAGAGCTAGAAACAGGTAAGGCTCGATCATTTCCAACTCCATCAAATGGAATTGCCCCTCGACCTCTACCCCATCTACGCGCACGTACAAGCTATCTGATGCAAATTCATCTACTAAGGCCTGACAAGAAGCCAACATAGATGCTGAAGGGTCTATAGTCTTGATCGTGCCACCAAAATAATGTTGCACTCTAAAATCTTTTTTTGCTGGAGTTTTCAAAACTGCATGAGAAAACTCACCATTGAAAAACAGTAAGGAATACTCTCCTACTTTTTCCACTTCAGAAATGAATGGCTGTACCAAAAATGCCTCTTCGTTTACCCAAGCCTGTACTTTCCCCACATGTTTATCCCAATCCTCACTAGCAAATTTCAATGTATTCTTTGCTCTCCCACTTACTAAAGGCTTCACAACCCAAGATTCAGATTTAACCTTCCCTTCTATTTCAACCTTTGAAATCAATCTTCCTTTTTCCAAAATCATCCCGGCGATAACAGGGAAACCTTTTGATTCAATTTCCAAAAGATATCGTTTCGAAGAGTTCCAAAGGATTGTATCTAAGTTGTTTAGCGTAGGAATCTCATGAGTACGGATAGTTTCTAACCAGGTCAAAAACTCTGGATAGTAATCAAAGTAGTCCCAAGTAGACTTAATAAATAACAATGAAAACTTACTCCAATCGACTTGAGGATCAGACCAGCTAACGATCTCATGTGAAGTTTTCAATTCGGTTAGAATTTCAGATAAGATTAGATTTTCATCGACCGTATTGGCATCGTATGCACCAACTGAGAAATAACTTACTATAGCAACATGCCGCTTCATTTCTTATATATTTTGTGCAAAGCTATACTTTAACCAAAATTTACACCGTACGTTCTTCTAAAATCGGTCTTTAACATTACTTTTGGCCTTTGCGCAATTATGAACCACCGGAAACTCGTCATCATACCTACTTTCAATGAGAAAGAAAACATCCTGGAGATGATCCATACGGTGATGAACCTTGAGGGTGGATTTGAACTTTTAGTTATTGACGATGGCAGCCCAGACGGAACAGGTAAACTTGTAAAAAGTCAACAAATCGCCTTTCCTGATAGACTTCACTTGATTGAGCGAAAAGGAAAACTAGGATTAGGAACTGCTTACATCACAGGTTTCAAATGGGCCTTAGAGAAGGATTATGATTTCATTTTTGAAATGGATGCCGATTTTTCCCATAATCCCGATGACCTAATCAAACTCTATAATGTATGTGCAGATAGAAGCTTTGACTTAGCAATAGGTTCCAGATACATCACAGGAGTGAATGTAGTCAACTGGCCAATGGGAAGAGTATTGATGTCTTATTTTGCTAGTGTCTATGTGAAATTCATCACTGGTTTACCGATCAAAGACGCCACAGCAGGATTCAAATGCTACCACAAATCAGTTCTTAAAGGAATCAAACTTGACGAAGTACGATTTGTAGGGTATGCTTTCCAGATTGAAATGAAATTCACTTCATGGAAACTGGGTTTCAAAGTCATTGAAGTCCCAATCATTTTCACGGACCGTACCAAAGGCACATCTAAGATGAGTAGCGGGATATTTAAGGAAGCAGTGTTAGGTGTAATTTTGATGAAGATAAAGAGCATTTTTCGCCCTTATAAGATCAATCAAAGCGTATCGAGCGAATAGGATCTACTCTAGAAATCACCATTACTGGTATCCAAAGTACCGCAGCTGTCAGCATGGTAATTCCAATATTGATCAAGATAAATGCTGGCCAGTTCCAGTCTATTGGCACATAGCTCATGTAATAGCTAGCGGCATCAAGTGGTACCAATTTGAATTGATCCTGCAAAAGTCCGATTCCCAGACCTAGTGCATTGCCAATCAATAGCCCTCTTAAAAGTATATTGATTCCGTTCCAAAAGAAGATACTTCTTATCTGCTTATTCGTAGATCCCAGTGCTTTTAGCAAACCGATCATTTGAGTACGCTCCATGATCAAAATGAAGAGTATAGCTCCCATATTGAAGATCGCTACGAAGCCGATCAAACCAATAAATACGTAGACATTATTATCCAACAGTTTTAGCCAATCGAAGATCTCTAAAAACTTATCTTGGCTACTTATCAACTTCAAATCATAATCCATAAGCTCCTCTATTTGTGGAGTATATGATTCTATATTGTTAAAGTCATCTACAAAAATCTCCATCCCACCTATCTGATCTTTTGTCCAATCGTTTAGACTTCTGATGGTCTGTAATTCTCCTATTATAATCTTTTCATCGAAATTCTCCAGGTAGGTCTGAAAGATCCCTACCACTTCCACTCGTCTATATCTTGGAGGATCTTGTACAAAGTAAAGGGTGATTTTATCGCCGACTTTTAGCAAAAGTTTGTTTGCTATAAATTGACTTAGCATTACCTCATTGCTGGTCCCTTCATCAGGAATCCGAAGCATTCTCCCATCAATCACATATTTTTTGAAACCCAGCGTATCGAAATCCTGCCCAATTCCTTTCATCAGAACGCCTTGCACTTCTTCATCACCCTTGATCAGTGCTGCTTTATGAGCAAAGGATTGCACTTTGGTGATGAAAGGAAGGTTAAGATGAGTTTGGCTGAATTTGGAATTTTCAGAAAAAGGAGCTTCCTCAAAAGAATTGCTCATTGTAAAGCGTTGTACCTGATAATGACCGGTGAAACCATAAACCTTCTCCGATACCGTACTCTGAAAACCGCCTAAAACCATGAACGAAATGAGCGACACAGCTAAGCCTAAAGCTAGGCTTCCTACAGCAATCTTGTGTATGGTGGCCGAAAATCCTCCAGCTTTCTTGAAACTGATTCTTTTGGCGATGAAATAGGAAAGGTTCAAAGGACTGCTTTAATTTGTTCGATTAGACCGCAAAATAGCATGAAGCAAACGAAACTTACTCCCTTTATTTACTTTTTGAGTTTAGCACTGCTAATTCTCAGCAATTCTTTCTCCTCTTTAGCCAAACAAGACACTCCTTTGCCAGGAGCAGAACGTCCTGAACTTTACCTGGACCAGCTTCAAGGAAAAAAAATAGGGATAGTTGCTAATCAAACAAGCATTTTGACGCATAGCAACAACAAGCATGTTGTTGATTTTCTTTTGGAAAAAGGAGTAAATGTTAAAAAAGTGTTCGTCCCAGAGCATGGCTTCCGTGGTCAGGCAGATGCTGGAGAAAAAGTTGATAATACAGTTGACTCCAAGACTGGCCTACCTATCATTTCACTTTATGGAAACAACAAAAAACCGAAACCAGAGCAGATCCAAGATTTAGATATTCTGATTTTCGACTTGCAGGATGTGGGTGTGAGATTCTACACGTATATCAGCACTATGCATTACCTGATGGAAGCTGCAGCGGAGAATGGTAAAAAGGTGATCATTTTCGATAGACCTAATCCAAATGGAAATTACATCGCTGGACCTGTGCTAAAAAAGGGCTTTGAAAGCTTCGTGGGCATGCATCCTATTCCAGTCGTCCATGGTCTTACTGTGGGTGAGCTAGCACAAATGATTAATGGAGAAAAATGGCTAAAAGGTGGATTGAAAGCAGATTTAGAAGTGATTCCTGTGGGAAACTGGGATCATCAGAAAGCTTACAATTTACCTGTAAAACCTTCTCCAAATCTGCCAAATGACTTATCTATCAAACTCTATCCTAGCACTTGCTTTTTCGAAGGAACTATCGTTTCCCTAGGTAGAGGTACACATTTCCCATTTCAAGTTTATGGCTATCCAGATCCGAAATTCGGGGAATTCACCTTCACTCCTGTGAGCATAGATGGCATGTCGAAGAATCCTCCACATCAGGATAAAAAATGCTATGGAGTGGATTTGAGAGGTGAATCGATGATGCATGAGTTTACGCTGAAGTATCTTCTAGATGCTTATCAAAAATCAGGAAAAGGTCAGGCTTTCTTCAACAACTACTTTAACACTCTTGCCGGAACAGATCAGTTGAAAAAAATGATCATGGATGGAAAAACGGAAGCTGAAATCACGGCGAGTTGGAAGAATGATTTGGAAGAATATAGCACACTTCGTAAAAAATACCTGATCTATAAATAAGTACAGGCTGAATTCGAGAATTTCAAACCTGAAACTAATCCAACGATGAACAAGAACCTTAGAATTATATACATGGGCACACCGGAATTTGCGGTGGCAGGCCTAGAACTACTGGTAGAAAACGGCTGGAATATCGTGGGTGTGATCACTGCACCCGATAAGCCAAAAGGTCGTGGTCAGAAGTTAATCCCTTCTCCGGTAAAGGAAGCTGCACTTAAACTGGACTTGAATATACTTCAGCCAACTAATCTTAAATCGCCAGAATTTCAGGATGAACTTCGTGCTCTAAAAGCGGATTTACAAATTGTGGTAGCTTTTAGAATGCTTCCTGAGTCAGTTTGGAATATGCCTCCATTGGGCACTTTCAATCTCCATGCTTCACTTTTACCAAATTACCGTGGTGCTGCCCCCATCAATTGGGCCATCATCAATGGAGATAAGGAAACTGGGGTGACTACTTTTTTCCTCAAACATGAAATCGATACTGGAAGCATCATCTATCAGGAAAAAGTGGCGATTCTAGAAGAAGATGATCTTGGAACTGTCTATGAAAAGTTGATGAATGTAGGATCAAAACTAGTTCTAAAAACGGTAGAAGACATCGCTGCAGACAAAGTACAGGCGCTACCCCAGGATGAATCCAAAGCACTACATCATGCTCCGAAGATTTTCAAAGAAACAGGAGAAATCAATTGGTCTAATTCAGCAGAATCCATTCACAACTTGGTTCGTGGCCTTTCTCCCTACCCTGCTGCCTGGACTAGATTTGATGACAAAAGCTGTAAAATCTACAAAACGCAGTTTTCAGCAGATCAGAAAACCAACAAAGCGATCGGAGAACTTCAAACAGACAACAAAAGCTATATAAAAGTCCAAACTGGTGAAGGAGTCTTAGAAATCTTGGAACTGCAGCTGGAAGGAAAAAAGAGAATGAAAGTGGATGATTTGCTCAGAGGCTACAAATTTTCTTGATTAGAACTATAAAGAAAAAAGTGAAAATTATTTCATTTTTATCCTGATTTTAAGGAACTTGAGTCCATTATTTAAACAAATTTTTAAATCCTAAACTCATGAAAAATCTCAATCGCAGTTTCATTATTTTGCTTTTTTTCACTTCCATTTCATTTTCTACAGAAGCTCAAATCCTCAAGAAAATCCAAAATGCCGCCAATAGAGGTGTAGAAAAAGCTATACAACAAAAAGTAGAAAAGGAAGCAACTAAAATCACTGAGAAGCAGCTTGAAAAGTTGTTCTCAGATATGTATGGTGACAGCGAGGATGGAGCACCGGGAGGTCTCGATATGAGCAAAATAATGAAAGGAATTGGTGAGCCTGTGGACACAGAAAGCCAATATGATTTTTTTGGGCATCTGGTTTTTGAAATAATAAGCACCGACGAAAAAGGAAAGACAGAAGATCCAGTTTTATTTAAATCATACTTAGCAGAATCTAGAGATTATACCGGCATGGAGCTAGTGGATCCTAAAAACCCAAATGCTATGACCTCTATGGTTTTTGATATCAAAAATCAGGCATCGATAGTCTTCCTAGACAACAAAGGGAAAAAGTCCAGTTTAGCGTACAAAATGGACTTTGACGAGGTGAATGCGGCAGTTGAAGAACAAATGGAAAGCAATGAGGATGAGTATGAAGTGACACTAGAGAAAACTGGAAAAACGAAAGATATCTTGGGCTACGCTTGTGAAGAATATCATATGCTAAGTGAAGATGGTGAAGGGTATTATTGGGTAACTGCAGAGCCTATAGGAGGTTACTCCTCTTTCTGGAGTGGAAACAGTCCGATGATGACATCCAAAGCCCAAGAAAGATATGCTGAGCAATTTAAAAATATGCCGAAGGGCAGTTTCATGGAATTAAACTATACCTCCAAAGATTCTGAAACGGTCAATATGAAAGTAATAGAAATTGACGAGTCGTCTCCGAAGTCATTAACTATGGCTGAATATCCAAACATCATGAAATCTATGGAACAGCAGTAATTCTGTTCCATTTTGTTTTTTCTCGGGGATAGGCCTGTTATCTTCAAGGCAAGAAGCATTTTGCATGAAAATATCACTTATAGCCGCTCTGGCTACCAACCATGTCATCGGTCAGGAGAATGATCTAGTTTGGCGATTACCTGATGATTTCAAACGATTCAAAAGAATCACTTCAGATCATTTTATCTTAATGGGTAGGAAGACATTCGAGTCTTTGGGCAAGCCTCTTCCTAATCGCACTCATATCGTAATTACCAGAAATAAGAACTACCAAGTTCCTGAAGGGCATTACGTATTCGAGAGTGTAGAGAAGGCATTTATCTTTTGTCAAAAAATGAATGTGGAACATCTCTACGTCATTGGAGGCGGCGAAATTTACGGTCAAACCTTGCCTCTGGCAGATGAGTTAGTACTCACAGAAGTAGAAGCCAGTCCCGAAGGAGACACCTACTTCCCAGGGTTCAATAAAGAAAACTGGAAGGTCACCTTCTCTGAGTTTCATCCAGCCGATGAGCGTCATCAATATGACTTCACCTACGTCAATTATCAAAGAATCCATAAGCAACATGTCTAAAAAAGTAATTTGGATCACTGGTGCCTCATCTGGAATCGGAGAAGCCTCTGTCTACAAATTCGTAAAAGAAGGCTATCAGGTAATTCTTTCTGCTAGAAATGAACAAGCGCTGGAAAAGGTAAAGTCATCCAGTGCTTACCCTCAGAATTGCCAAGTTATTCCACTCGATCTATTGGATCAGGGGTCTTTCGAAGGAAAGACCAAAGAAGCAATCGCAGCTTTCGGCCATATAGATATGATGCTTCACAACGGTGGTATCAGTCAGCGTTCACTGATTCGTGAGACTCCATTAGCAGTAGATCGCAAGCTTATGGAGGTGAATTTCTTTGGAACTGTAGGACTTACAAAAGCTCTACTACCCCATTTTATAGCAAGAAAATCAGGTCAATTCGGCGTGATTTCATCCTTGGTAGGAAAATTTGGGTCGCCATATCGATCAAGTTACGCTGCAGCAAAGCATGCATTGCACGGCTTTTTTGAGTCCTTGAGATTAGAACATTTCGATGACAATATAGCTGTAACGATGATTTGCCCTGGCTTTATCAAAACGGATGTCTCCAAGAATGCTCTAACTGCTGATGGAACTCCACTCAATGAGATGGATAAGGCTCAGGAAAATGGAATGAGTGCGGAACAGTGTGCCAAGGAGATTTTCAATGCCCTTAATCATAAGAAAGAAGAAGTCTATATCGGTGGAAAGGAAACTATGGGTATCTATTTAAAAAGATTTGTCCCTACAATTTTCACTAAGATCCTACGTAAATCAGAAGTAAGATAACCTTATGAAAGTAGTCAGAGCCGAAATAATTGCCATTGGAGATGAGTTACTCTACGGGCAAATTGTAGACACGAACAGTCATTGGATCAGTCAAGAGCTTGATCTAATGGGAGTAAAAGTGGTCAGAAAAACGACCGTTGGTGATGATAGAAAAGATATACTTGCGGCTTTTGCTTCGGCTGAAGCTAGAGCTGATATTATTCTGATCACGGGCGGTCTCGGTCCTACACAGGATGACCTGACCAAACCACTAATGGCAGAATATTTTGGCTGCCCTATAGTCGAAAATTCAGCCGCCGTGGAAGCAGTCACCGAGTTCTTTAAAAAGCGAGGAAGAGAAATAACTCCTCTAAATGTATTACAGGGACATCTTCCAGCGTGTTGTACCTACGTCCCCAATGAGGTAGGCACAGCACCAGGCATGTGGTTTGAACGCAATGAAACCTACTGGATGTCTATGCCAGGCGTGCCGCATGAGATGCAAAAACTGATGACAGACTATGTGCTACCAAAGCTTCCAACTCTTTTCCCACTACCTGTCATTGTACACCGAATGGTCAAAACTGTCGGAATTGGAGAAAGCTGGCTAGCCGATTTGATAAGAGATTGGGAAAATGCACTTCCAAAGAATATTCGATTGGCATATTTACCTTCTTTAGGTCATGTCAAACTTCGACTTACAGGTTTTGGCACGGACAAAACTGCAATCGAAAATGATATTCAACAACAAATTGACCTGATTCTCCCGAGTATAGACAAGTACGTATATGGCTATGATTCAGAATCTTTAGAAACTGCCATCGGCAAGCTTTTGACTACAAATAACAAAACGGTAGCTTTAGCCGAAAGCTGTTCTGGCGGTTACATTTCTCATTTGATTACCAGTATATCTGGGAGTAGTTCGTATTTTCAGGGATCTGTAATTCCATATCACAATCAGTTTAAAGAGGAAATTATTCATGTTAAGAATGAAACCTTGTCATCATTTGGCGCTGTGAGTGAGGAAACTGTGAAAGAGATGTCAACTGGAGTTCGCGAATTATTCAAGGCAGACTTTGGTTTGGCCAGTAGCGGAATTGCAGGACCTAATGGAGGAACGACGGAAAAACCAGTGGGAACAATTTGGATTGCATGTGCAGGAGATGGATTTGTAGAAACTAAGAAGCTACAACTAACTCAGGATAGAATGCTTAATATCCAACTGACAGCGGTTGCAGTTTTAAACTTGCTACGAAATTGTATTTTAGAGAAATAACGAATAAAATTTCTATTGAAAGGTTTGGGATAGTGTTTTAGAAAATTTAATTTTAAAACTTGTATATAAACCCAATAAATTATTAAATCATAACCATGGCGATTGTAGAAATGCTAATGCCCAAAATGGGCGAAAGTATCATAGAAGGTACAGTGCTGACCTGGCTGAAAAATGAGGGTGACACTATCGAACAGGATGAATCTGTTCTTGAAGTCGCTACCGATAAGGTAGATACTGAAGTTCCCTCCACGCATGCTGGCGTATTAAAGCAAATTCTTGCTAAAGAAGGAGATGTAATAGCTGTGGGAGCTCCAATAGCAATCATTGAAACATCTGGCGAAGAAAAGTCAGCCCCAGTCAATCCTGAGCCCATAGCGAACCAACTCAAGGATGAGCTTATCGCTTCAGCACCAGAAAATACAGCCTCAATTTTAGAAGCTCCAATTAATTCTGACTCTCTCGATTCAGGTGATGAGAGATTTTATTCTCCTTTGGTACAAAGCATCGCCAAAGAAGAAGGCATATCCAAAGCTGAACTTTCCAAAATCCCAGGTTCGGGTAAAGATGCCAGAGTGACGAAGCAAGATATGATGGACTACTTGAAGTCTAAATCTGCCTCAGCTAAACCAGCTACTTCAATTCCATCTATTTCTGCTCCAAAAATTCAGATGAGTATTTCTGGTGGAGACGAGATCATCGAAATGGATCGTATGCGCAAAATGATAGCTCAGCGTATGTTGGAGTCAAAGCGTATTTCAGCTCATGTCACTTCATTTGTGGAAACTGACATGACCAATATAGTATTGTGGCGAGAAAAAAATAAGCTTGATTACAAAGCCAAATTTGGCGAGTCGATCACTTACACTCCATTCTTTATTGAAGCAGTTTCTAAAGCTATCCGAGATTTCCCAATGATCAATATCTCCGTAGATGGAGATAGAATAATCAGGAAAAAAGATATCAATGTAGGAATGGCCGTAGCATTGCCGAATGGAAACTTGATTGTTCCTATCATCAGAAATGCTGATCAGTTGAACCTAGTTGGGATTTCCAAAAAAGTAAATGAACTAGCGAATCTTGCTAGAAACAACAAGTTAAACGCTGACCATCTCGCTGGAGGCACCTACACAGTTTCTAATGTGGGTTCTTTTGGTAATGTAATGGGAACACCTATTATACCGCAGCCACAAGTAGCAATAATGGCTGTAGGTGCTATAGTAAAGAAACCTGCTGTAATAGAAACTCCAACAGGTGATGTGATAGCGATCAGACATAAAATGTTCCTATCCCACTCTTACGATCATCGAGTAGTTGATGGCTCCTTAGGAGGAAGATTTGTCAAGAGAGTCTCAGATTACCTGGAAGCATTCGATATCAATACCCCTCTATAATTTCAAAGCCGGTTTTATAACCGGCTTTTTTCATTCTACTTTCTTAGAGGCTGATTTCAGGGAATATTCCTTTATTTTTTCCGCCAAAGAAATTAGACGTATCGGTTTGGTCAGGTAATCATCCATGCCCGCTTCTGCCGCTTTTCTCTGATCCTCGTCAAAGACATTGGCCGATAGACCAATTATAAATATCTCTCCTTTTTCACCAAGTGCTCTAATCTTTTTTGATGCCTCCAGTCCGTTAAGTAAAGGCATTTGCACATCCATCAGGATCATATCAAACTCTTTGGCTTTGACTAACCCCAATACTTCCAATCCATTTTTTGCAACTTCAAAATCATATCCCAATTGGTCAAGCATTAAAGTCATCAGCTGGAGATTAAGATCATTGTCTTCTGCCAGTAGAATCTGCGCTGGATATTCAGCAGCCATCCCATTCCAATTCGTTCTCTTTGGAAGCTCACTACTAGGATATTCTTTTACAAATTTTGCCTTTTTTAATATTACCGAAAAAGCAAAGACCGCCCCTTCTCCAAACTCACTGGAAATAGTCAATTCCCCTCCCATCAATTCAACAATTTTTTTGGCTATAGCTAAACCCAATCCTGTTCCTTGATAACTACGTGAACTTGAGCTTTCTACTTGATAAAATGGATCTGTTAGTTTGGCTATTTCCTCCTTAGGAATACCAATACCACTATCTTTCACACTGCACTGAAGGTAATTAATGTCCCCAGAAATATTCTCTATATCAAGCTTCACTGATACCGTTCCACCTCTTGAGGTGAACTTTACAGCATTTCCCACAAGATTAAGAATCACCTGATTGATCTTTTCTACATCCCCCTCCATCAATTCACTGGTTCCTGCCCCGTGAGTAGTTGTTAGAATTACACCCTTCTTTTGGGCTAAACCATAAAAAATTTGCACCTGCTTATCTAATTCTTCAGCAGGTGAAAAAACTATAGAATTGACTTCAATTTTCCCAGCCTCAATTTTTGAATAATCGAGAATATCCTTGATTATACTCAGCAATGAATTCCCTGAATTTTTGATGATATCAAGGTATTGTAGCTGCTCCTCATCCAGGCTTGTTTGATCTAGCAAATCAATAATTCCCAGAAGACCATTCATAGGAGTCCTGATCTCATGGCTCATGTTGGCGAGAAATTCAGACTTAGCTCTGCTTGCTTGATCAGCTGCATTCATAGCATCTACCAAACCCTTTTCCCAAATCCGCTGGCTGGTAATGTCTTTGGAAATAGACATCATCCTTTTTCTATCTAAAGGAAAAAATCTTACCTCAAAATATTGATTTTCTTGACCCAAATCGATCTTCAGGTCCACGGTCTGAATTTGCTCGGTTTTCCTAGCCAAGTTAAAGGCAAATTGAGTTTGTTCTCGTTGCTTTTTCGGAATCAGGTCAAACAAGTAATCACCTATGAGTGAGCGATTTACTGATTTTAAAAATTTTTGATCTCTCGCATGTGTTTCAAGAACTCGCCCCTTATTATCATAAATAAATATGATATCAGGTATATTATCTATCAGGTTTTGAAGCCGCTTCCCACTTTCTATCAATTCTTGATTGCTTTGAAATTGGCTAGTAATGTCAGTACATATACCTAGGCCACCCTTAAAACCACCTTCTTCATCGAAGACTAATTTCTCGAAAATTCTCAAGTGTACTTTAGTACCGTCTGGCTTATGAAAATCATATTCTACATCGATGAAAGACTTATTTTGACTTAGTGCACTTTTCACCAAACTCTTCACATTTAGAACATCTATATGTTCACCTTCACTGCTAATAGCATCCAAAAACTCCGATTTTGGATGCCCAAGTACTTCCTCTACTTCATCACTGACTTGGGTAATCCTCCCTTTGTGATCATGAAAAAACACGAAACCCCTAAGCTCCTTTAAAAGTAGATTTTGCTGATCAAAAAGCTCAGAAATCTCTTCCGCGCTTTCCTTAAGCAACTTCTGTGACTCCAGGTTATTCTGCAGTGAAAGCGTAAAGAAAACCACCGTTCCCATCAGCAGAAATACGAATCCTGAAAATAAGAATAGGTAAGTACTATAAATGCCCCCCGTGATTGAGTCAGACTCAACCATGAATAATAGAGCAGCATTATCATAAAACTCACCTAAATTAAACGGGTATTGTACCAAGATACCAGAACCAGAATCTGGCTCTTTCTCCCAGTCAATTTCATAAATACCAATCACACCAATCTCTACATCATCTTTGATTCGCTTTAAGGACGCCTCATCTATTTCCAGCATACTGGCATCCAGACCGGGATCCAGATTTTCCATCTTTTCTCCCAGCATAAGGAGCTTACTCCCACCTTTATTCAAATAATAGTGAGTCACAAAATCTTTGGTAAATCTCACTGGATCCAAAGAAAATGTAAGCTTAAAGCCCAAACCATTTCCTTCAACTGTAAAAATAAAATCGCGATCAGCTTTGGTAGGGATTTGACCTACCGCGAAATCACGTATAAAATCATTCCTATCAGTCTGAGTCAAATAAATTGTAGAATCCTGAAGGTCTACCCAAACAGTATCAATGAGCCTAGGATAATTATTAAATACACGTCGGACTGCAATTGTAAATTCATCTCTAAAATCATCTTGGTCCAAGTCCTCATCTTCTAGATATTTTATCAGAGAACTGGCATTAACTTCAAATCGATCTATCTCGATTTCAATCTCCGTAGCAGCGAGCTCGGTCTGTTTCCTCAGAAACTCCCTTTTAGATTTGGTCTCAGCATCTGATATCGCTTTAAAAAAACTCAACCCAAGTAATATTACTAGAATCACTAGGACGCTTCCTATGACAATCATTAGCCAAAAATCTCTACGATATCCTATTCTTTGCCTCATAGAGTTTTGGTTTCAATTTCTATCAAATACCAATCAAGAAATGTAAATGGGACTGCGTAAGCAGCCTTAGGACTGAATTCATCCTTAAAGAAAAAATGGTTTTCCTTCTTCAAAATAATTGATAGAGCCATTTCACGTACCTCTCTATTCTTACTATTGAATAGATTATAATCTGAAATTCGAAAATTATCCGCAAGAATAGTCTCTATATAAACATGATTAAGCAATGGAGGAAAGCTTAAAGCTTCAATCGCAGCAGCTTTACCTCCAACTATATCTCCTTTACCATTTACTATCAAATATTCCCCTTCCTTCGACTCTATATACCTACTAATAATCTCATCCACAGTGATGTCAATTCCCAGCACAGCATACAACTCTCCATCTTCTAATACAGGATGAATCAAGGATAGAATCCACCCCCTACCTGCTGGATCTATATAAACATCAGGAATCCACACAGGACCTTTCGTTGGATTATGCTGAAAATCTCCCTCGTAATAGAAATTAAAAGTGGTCAAATCTAAATCCGGAGTTAATAGGGAATTAGCATCGTAAGCAGGATAAACACGTGATACCTGATCTTTAGCATTAAAATAAACTTGCGCAACAAAGGAGTAATTTTCAAATGTCTGATTAAACAGTGAATCCATTCCATTCGTGATTAGCACATTATTCATTGCTGCGTCATAGTCTGGGGTGGTATTCAAAATCACCACAGAGCTAAGTTTTTGGGAGTTCTTGGGAGTGTTGGTAGAAAAAGGCCCATCAAAACTATACTTACCAACATCCGCAAACTTCAATAAACTGTCTCTATTTGCCAGAAAAAACTCAAAGTGATCCTTTAGGTGAATAATCTCATCATTAAGCTCAGAAAGCTCTGATTCCATCTCCAGTACAATTGATCTATCAACCGTGGTGCTATGATTACCATCATTTATCTCTGAAGAACCACAGGATGTAAAAAATGCAAGTATTGTAAAAAACCAGACTTTAGGTGCCTTCATAAGATATGGATAAGAGGGAAATTATAAATTTTCCACTTCAGCACGAAATGATTGACCCATTTCCTTAAACCTTGCCTTTACTTTTTCAAAAAAATCCCCAGTCCAAAAAATCTCTAAATCCTCTTCAGCCAACACATCCGTTTCTGGTATTTTGAAAGTCTGCTCCATCGGCCCCAATTCATACTTGAGGATGTATTTATTATTCCAGGAGAACATACTGATCCGTATGTCCTCCTGAATGAATTCCTTGACAACCCTCATTAAGATGTTCTTACTTCTGATGAGAACGTTATGGTTGCTGTCAATGAAGAAGCCACCGAACAGTATTTCTCTACTGATAAGGCTACCACCTTTGCAAATTCTTCCTCTTTGGCATCGGGAGAAATCAAGATGAACTTCAAATGTATATCCGTGTAATAAGCTGGTACTCCATCGTTACGATTACCTTCTACTTCTACGATAAAATCTGTGACAGTTTTGCGCTTTTTTTTCATCATCAAGACCGCGTCTACAGATGCACATGAACCTAAGGCAGAAAGCAACATATCCATTGGAGACTGTGCCTTTTTTTCCTGAGGATCATACATATCGATCTGTACTACATTTCCTTGAGGATTTACTGCTTCGTATTCGTGATCCGCCTTCATGCGAACCGTTACATTTCTTTTTGCCATATCTATTTATAGTTACAAAATTGGAACATGCTTTTTCTTTATAATCTTCCAATTTTTCAATGTTGAAATCAGTTTACATATTTCGGCGATACTGACCGCCTACTTCGTAAAGAGCATGAGTAATCTGTCCAAGTGAACAATACTTAACAGCCTCCATTAGTTCCTCGAATATGTTCTCATTGTTTACAGAAACTTTTCTAAGCGCCTGTAGGTGTTTTTCAACCAATTCTGGATTAGCCGCATGTAGCGTTTGCAATGTCTTTATCTGACCTTGTTTTTCCTCCTCCTCAGCCCTGATCACTTCTCCAGGAGTTACTGTAGGCGATCCTTCAGACGACAGAAAAGTATTTACCCCAATAATAGGATATTCACCTGTATGTTTTAGCATTTCATAATGCATACTTTCTTCCTGTATTTTACCACGCTGATACATTGTCTCCATTGCACCCAGCACACCACCACGTTCCGTGATTCTATCAAATTCCACGTACACTGCCTCTTCTATTAAGTCTGTCAATTCTTCAATAATAAAGGCTCCTTGAATAGGGTTTTCATTTTTAGCTAACCCCAATTCTTTATTGATAATCAACTGAATAGCCATCGCTCTACGAACTGACGCTTCAGTAGGAGTTGTAATCGCTTCATCGTACGCATTCGTATGAAGCGAGTTGCAATTATCATAGATCGCATAAAGCGCTTGCAACGTAGTTCGGATATCATTGAAGTCAATTTCCTGCGCATGAAGTGAGCGACCTGAAGTCTGGATATGATACTTCAGCATTTGCGAACGCTCATTAGCGCCATACTTTAGCTTCATGGCTTTTGCCCAGACCCTACGGGCAACTCTACCAATTACTGCATATTCAGGATCGATTCCATTGGAGAAAAAGAAAGAGAGGTTTGGTGCAAATTGATTGATATCCATACCACGACTCACGTAATATTCTACGTACGTAAAACCGTTGGAAAGCGTCAAAGCCAACTGCGTGATAGGATTGGCTCCTGCTTCAGCAATGTGGTATCCAGAGATAGACACAGAGTAGAAGTTTCTAATACTCTGCTCAATGAAGTATTGCTGCACATCTCCCATCAGTCTCAAGGAGAATTCAGTGGAGAAAATACAAGTATTCTGAGCCTGATCTTCCTTCAGAATATCCGCCTGCACCGTTCCCCTCACTCTCGCGATGGTATCAGCTTTGATTTTCTTATAGACTTCGGCAGGCAACACCTGATCACCAGTCACTCCCAAAAGCATCAACCCCAAGCCATTGTTTCCCTCAGGAACTTTAGCATTATACGTTGGCCTAGGAAGATTTTTGCTTTTATAGATCTGATCTATTTGCTGATCAATCTCTGTTTCTAAACCATTCTCCTTGATATAAACCTCACACTGCTGATCTATTGCAGCATTCATAAAGAACGCGGTCATCGTAGCAGCTGGTCCATTTATAGTCATTGACACTGAGGTCATTGGATCCACTAGATTAAAGCCTGAGTAAAGCTTTTTTGCATCATCCAAACAGCAGACATTCACACCCGAGTTTCCAATTTTACCATAAATATCAGGGCGGTAATCTGGATCTTCTCCATACAAGGTTACGGAGTCAAAGGCCGTAGACAGACGTTTTGCATCCATACCTTTGGATACATAATGGAAGCGCTTATTGGTACGCTCTGGCCCACCTTCTCCTGCAAACATTCGAGTAGGATCTTCTCCTTCTCTTTTAAAAGGGAAAACTCCCGCGGTATAAGGGAACTTGCCTGGTACATTTTCCCGTAAACCCCATTTCAAAATATCTCCCCATGCTTCATACTTAGGCAAAGCTACTTTCGGAATTCTAGTCTCCGAAAGTGAAGTAGAGAACGTTTTAATCTTAATTTCTTTGTCTCTTACTTTAAATACATAGAAGTCTTCGGAGTATTTGGCAGCTTCAGAAGACCAGTCCTCCAACCATTTTTTGTTTTTAGGATCAAACTCAAGCTCCACTTGAGCATACACTTCCTGAAGTTCTTTGATCAAGCGATCCTTGTCCTCCACCTTGGTATTTTCTATTGCTTCAATAGACTTAGTAATGCTATAAAGCTGCTGAGCAATCTCTTTCTGCTCATCTACCCAGACATCGTAGTTTCGGTTAATCTCTGATATTTCAGACAGATAGCGAGTTCTAGCTGGAGGAATGATGTAGATTTTTTCTGAACTCCCTGCAGTCAATTTAAATGTACTATCCAGTTCTGGATGCTTTGCAGCAATCTTGGAAATCAACGTGCGATAAAGCTGATTCATGCCAGGATCATTGAATTGCGAAGCTATGGTACCGAAAACTGGGATATCCTCATCCTTGGTTTCCCACAGATTATGATTACGCTTAAACTGCTTTTTTACATCACGAATTGCGTCTAAAGCTCCTCGTTTATCAAACTTATTCAATGCGATCACATCAGCAAAGTCAAGCATATCTATCTTCTCCAATTGGGAAGCAGCTCCGTACTCAGGAGTCATCACATAGAGTGATAGGTCTGAGTGTTCAACGATCTCTGTATCCGATTGACCTATACCTGAAGTCTCCAAAATCACCATATCATATCCAGCAGCTTTCACAGTATCCACTGCATCCTGCACATATCTCGATAGCGCAAGATTGGATTGTCTGGTGGCCAAAGAACGCATGTACACACGTGGATGATGAATCGCATTCATACGAATTCTATCTCCCAGCAGTGCTCCACCTGTTTTTCGCTTAGATGGATCAACTGATATGATTGCCAGTGTTTTATCCTCGAAGTCCATGATGAATCTTCGAACTAATTCATCCACAAGAGAAGACTTACCAGCACCGCCAGTTCCTGTGATTCCCAACACAGGAGTTTTAGAATCCTTACTTTGATTTCTTACTTTCTCTAAGAGTGCAGAAGAATTTTCAGGGAAGTTTTCGAATGCTGAAATAGCTCTGGCAACATGCTCTTTATTATCAACCCCTAATACAAATCCTTCTGGAATTTCATCTCCTATGGCAAAATCACATTGACTAACCAAATCGTTAATCATTCCTTGCAACCCCATAGAACGTCCGTCATCCGGTGCATAAATTCGGGTTATACCGTAATCCTGCAATTCCTTAATCTCTTCAGGAAGAATAGTCCCTCCTCCTCCTCCAAAAATCTTCACATGAGCAGCGCCTTTTTCGCGGAGCAAATCATACATGTATTTAAAAAACTCCACATGTCCACCTTGATAAGAAGTAATAGCAATCGCTTGTACGTCTTCTTGAATAGCACAATCCACGATCTCTTGTACAGATCGATTATGTCCTAGGTGGATTACCTCACAGCCAGTAGACTGTATGATTCGGCGCATGATATTAATCGCTGCATCATGCCCGTCAAACAAGGATGCTGCAGTAACGATTCTAATGTGATTTTTGGGTTTATAGCTCTCAGGAATGGTAGTCATGGAGTTGGATTAGCTTGTGTATTATTCTTTTCTCAGGAGCAAAGAAAATTTTCATCTCCTTGTTGCTCATAGCACAAATATAGTAATTATAAAGGTGCTCTACTTTCGCTATTACATGAAAAACAAAATATAATTTGGCTCCTTAAGCTCCCCAATTAAGCTAAAATGCACTTTCATCAGGATTTTTCCCGACCTTGGGTAGCAAGCCTTGAATATCATTTTAACTTTATTTTTACCATATGATCACTTACGTAAGTCCGGAAGTTGCCGTTTCTTCTATCCAAAGTCACCAAAGAGTTTTCATCCACGGAAGTGCTGCTACTCCGACTACACTTTTATATGCTTTGGCGGCCAGAAAAAATGAACTGAAAGATGTAGAAATTGTGGCCATTACCACCTTAGGAGACATGCCCTTAGTATCGGATGAATGTAAAAACAGCTTTTACATGAACTCCCTCTTTGTGTCTCAGAATGTGAGAGCGGCAGTCAATTCTGAGCATGGAGGCTACGTTCCCATTTTTCTAAGTGAAATTGGTCATCTATTCAGACAAAACATACTTAAAATTGATGTGGCTATTGTGCAGGTGTCAGAACCTGATGCACATGGGTTCTGTACATTGGGCACATCTGTGGATGTAGCCAAACCGGCTGTAGAGACTGCCCGAATAGTAATAGCACAGGTAAACAAGCAAATGCCACGAACACATGGCGATGGTCATATTCACATTTCCAAGTTTCATGCAGCAATCCATGTAGACGAACCGCTACCTGAGGTGAATTATGGAGATAAGATTACAGATATAGAGCGACAAATAGGAAACCATTGTGCATCACTTATAGAAGATCGCTCTACCTTACAAATGGGCATAGGAGCTATTCCAGATGCAGTGCTAGATTCCCTTAAGCAACACAAGGATCTTGGAATTCACACAGAGATGTTCTCAAATGGCATTTTGGGCCTGCTCAGATCTGGAGCCATTACCAATAAATACAAGAAAAAACACCCAGGTAAAATAGTCTCCGCATTCGTCACAGGCACGAAAGAACTATACGACGCAATAGATGACAATCCCGAGTTCTCCTTCCATGAAGCAGCTTATGTAAATGACACCGCTGTAATTCGTAAGAATCCAAAAGTAATCTCCATCAACAGCTGCGTTGAAATGGACCTTACTGGTCAAGTTTGCGCTGATTCAATTGCTAGCTATCAATACTCAGGAGTAGGTGGGCAAATGGACTTCATGCGTGGAGCATCACTTTCTGAAGGAGGCAAACCCATCATGGCGCTAACATCGTCTACTCGCAAAGGAGCTTCCAAAATTGTCCCATTCCTCAAAGAAGGTGCTGGAGTAGTCACCACACGTGCTCACATGCAATATGTGGTTACAGAATACGGAATGGTAAATCTTTACGGTAAAAATTTACGCCAGCGAGCTTATGAGCTAATGCGAATCGCACATCCGGACCATAGAGAAGATTTAGAAAAAGCAATTGTCGAGCGATTTGGCAGCTTCATATACCCTTTTAGGTAAAGCATTTTAAGATACAGTTTTGATTTATTCGGCTTCTGGTTAGTTTAGCAAACTTTATTAAACCCAGAATCCATGAATTCAAAACAATACGTATTCTTTTTATCGATTACTGCTGCCTTGGGCGGTTTCCTTTTTGGTTTTGACACTGCAGTAATTTCTGGTGCTGAACGTGCAATTCAGGATGTATGGGGACTAGGTGATCTTGCCCATGGCTTAGCCATAGCAATGGCTCTTTACGGAACTGTGATTGGAGCCTTATTCGGAGGGGTTCCTGCGGATAAATTTGGAAGAAAAAAGAGTTTGCTTTGGATTGGAGCATTGTATTTGATTTCTGCCGTGGGCTCTGGATTGGCTCCAGATCCTTATACATTTATGTTTTTTAGATTTATCGGAGGATTGGGAGTAGGGGCATCTTCAGTAGTTGCTCCCATGTATATTTCTGAAATTGCTCCTGCTAAAAATAGAGGATTACTCGTCGCACTTTATCAGTTCAATATCGTCTTCGGAATCCTTATCGCCTATTTATCAAACTACCTGATAGGCACAGCTGGCATTGCAAACGACTGGAGATGGATGCTTGGCGTGGAAGCAATTCCAGCCCTGATCTACTCCGCTATGATCTTCAGGATTCCAGAAAGTCCTCGTTGGTTGATTTCAAAATTCAATGACCAAGTAAAAGCCAGAGAAATCTTAACCAGAACTGATCCTGATGGAGTAGATGAAGCGATTCGATTGGCAGTAATTGAAGAACAAACCATCAAGCAAAAAGGAAGCTTCTCTGCCCTATTTACCAAAGCATTCTTGTCCACTACCATGCTGGCTATTTTCATTGCCTTTTTCAATCAGGTTTCAGGCATCAATGCGATCATCTATTTTGCTCCTCGTGTCTTTGAAATGGCAGGAATATCTACCGAATCAGCCCTCTTTTCCACCATAGGAATAGGCGTTATCAATCTCCTAGCAACCTTTGTTGGGTTGTATTTAATAGATCGTATAGGCAGAAAAAAATTAATGTACATCGGCTCGATTGGTTACATCATTTCGCTCTCACTGATGTCATACAATTTCCTTGTGGGAGGAATTGACAATTTCTGGCTACCAATATTCGTATTTGCTTTTATAGCATCTCACGCGGTAGGTCAAGGAGCTGTGATTTGGGTATTTATTTCCGAAGTATTCCCTAATGAACTTCGTGCTTACGGACAATCCATAGGATGTTTTACCCACTGGATATTAGCAGCATTGATTGCTAACGTCTTTCCATATTTCGCTACTCAGTTTGGTCCAGGTTACATCTTCGCATTCTTCGCACTGATGATGGTATGGCAATTACTTTGGGTGAAATATAAAATGCCAGAAACTAAGGGCCGCTCATTGGAGGAGATTCAACAAGATTTACACAATACCAATGCAGCATAAAGCAGTCATATTCGGAGAAATGTTATGGGATTGCCTCCCTTCAGGTCCTGTACCTGGGGGTGCACCAATGAATGTCACACTTAACCTACATCAGCTAGGGTTAGATTCTAGACTAATTTCCGCTGTGGGAAAAGATACGGAAGGTCAACAACTTCTGGAATTCTTAGAGACATTCAATCTTCCTTTGAATTTGATTCAATTTAATGCTGAGCACAAGACTTCAAAGGTTTTAGTAAATGTTGATGATCCGGAAAATATCAAGTACACCATCGTATCACCCGTAGCATGGGATTTTATCCATTGGAATACTGAAATAGATGAGGCTGTCGAAGCTTCGGATGCTTTTGTATTTGGCACCCTTGGGGTTCGCAATGGTGAAAGCCTAACCACCCTTCTCAAATTACTTCATCATAAAACCTTGCGAGTTTTTGATGTTAACTTCCGTCCTCCATTTTATGATTTTGAGATTATTGAGACCCTACTCGGTTTCACAGATATTCTAAAAATCAACGAAGATGAGTTGGATATTTTTGCAGACTATTTTGATGTTGAACCTAGTGTAAAAAGTGTCTGTAGTCACCTAGACCAGCATTACCCTATGGATCTGATCTGTGTAACTCAAGGATCGAAAGGTGCTTTGATCTACAAAGACGGACACATCACCTCTCATGAAGGCTATAAGGTGAAAGTGGCTGATAGCATCGGAGCTGGAGATGCTTTCCTCAGTGGTTTTATCAAAACATATTTAGAAGATCAACCTCTGGATCAGGTTTTAGACTTCGCTTGTAAACTTGGAGCTTTCGTAGCAAGCAAAAAAGGTGGAACACCTAGGTATGAGGTTTCTGATTTGTAAAGTGCTCGACCACAATACTCAGTCGCAGTATTCAAAACGCTACGCGTTAGTGATAAACAATTTGAGCTGAATGGTTATTGAGAGTGTATACTGATCACCGCGACTGCGAGTGCAAACTAAACCGCCTCTCTAATCCTCTCCGCTATCTCCGCCAATTCCTCATTACTAAGCTTCAGCTTCGCACGAGTGAAATTAATATCATCCATTGAATTCAAAGGGACGAGATGAACGTGAACATGAGGAACTTCAAGACCGATCACAGCGACACCTACTCGTGTGCATTTGATGGTTTTATCAATGGCCTTCGCTACTCGCTGTGCAAAAACATGTAAGCCAGAAAGCACTTCTGGCTCCAAATCAAAAATGTAATCAACTTCCTGCTTTGGAACAACGAGCACATGACCTTTGACTAAAGGCATGATATCTAGGAAAGCAATGTAATTTTCATCCTCTGCTACGATCTGAGCGGGAATTTCTCGATTGATGATTTTGGTGAAAATTGAAGCCATAATCTGTAAAAATAAAAATCCCGACATATGCCGGGATTGAGTTAGAATGAAATATCTAATATTTCGAATTGAAGTGTTCCTGCTGGAGCTACTACCTCAGCAATATCACCTATTTTTTTACCTACAAGGCCTTTTCCAAAAGGAGAAGCAAGAGAAATCTTACCTGCTTTCAAATCAGCCTCTTGCTCAGAAACCAAGGTATAACTAACAGTCATGCCGTTTTTCACGTTTTTGATCTTCACCGTAGTCAAGATCCCAACCTTTGAAATATCCAGTTGAGAGCTATCAAGAACTCTCGCATTTCCAACTACAGCTTCCAACTTAGCAATTTTAAGCTCCAGGTGTCCCTGGGCATCCTTTGCAGCATCATATTCGGCATTTTCGCTAAGGTCACCTTTGTCTCTAGCTTCCGCGATCTGATTAGATATATCAGTTCTGCCTTTTGTTCTAAGCATTTGAAGTTCGTCCTTCAATCGCTTCAAACCCTCTTCAGTATAATATTGTATTTCTCCCATAATCTACTCTATTAAAAAGCTACAAAAACAAAGTAACGGTCGCAAGACGTGACCGTTACCTTGTTATTAGCTTGTATTTGAACTACAAAGATAACAAAGCTTTGAAACAAAGCAAAGCCGCATTTTCTTTGACCAACTTTTGAAAACTTGTTTAAGAGCCCTTAAAGGCCTTTTTGATCCTTTTTGCTAAAACTTTATTAATCTTTTCATAAGATTCATAGGTCCAACCCGCTACGTGAGGACTAAACAATACATTCTCTCGCGCCGCCAACTTTTCAAATTCGGCTTTTTGATCAGGAGTGAACTTCTGGAACTTTTCATTTTCCAAAACATCCAACAAAGCACCACGCAAGATGCCCTGATCTAAAGCCTCATTCAACGTCTTGAAACTTATCACCTCTCCCCTAGCTGTATTGATCAACCAGAAAGGTTTGGCAAAACTTTTAAGCTCCTTCAAGGTGAAAAAATCTTTCGTCTCAGGAGTAAGTGGCACATGTATACTCAAAATATCTGCCTCAGCTTTTAGCTTTTCCCACATCACTTCCTGAACGACATCATCGCCAAAATCCATCTTAAATTTATCATAGGCTAGAATTTCAACTTTAAAGCCTTGAAGGCGGTGAGCAAAGGATTTACCCATATTGCCATAGCCCATGATGCCCACAGTTTTTCCTGCCAGCTCATGGCCACGATTTCCTTCTCGATCCCAAATGCCTTTTCGAACTTCCTGATCGGATTTTCCCACATTATTAAATAATGACAAGAGCATTCCGACTGCATGTTCCGCTACCGCATCTCTATTTCCCTTAGCAGCATGGAAAAGCTTAATGTCATGTTCAGCCATATACTCCAGATCTATCTTATCCAGACCTGCTCCAGCTCTACCAATGAATTTAAGATTAGTTGCTCGCTCCAAAAGATCTCGATCCATCGGAGTCTTTGATCTTATGATGAGTCCATCAAATTCCGCCACAGTAGCGATGATTTCCTCCCGATTGATTTCAGGTGCGTAGATTACCTCATGTCCTTCCTTTTGCAGCATAGGCATGATACTTTCATGCATTTCGTCAATGATAAGAATCTTCATTTTTTGAAAGAAATTAGATGTGTAATAAAGACATGGCGACTAAAAAGTAAACTGCAAGACCAATGAGGTCATTTGCTGTGGTGATAAAAGGTCCAGAAGCCAAAGCCGGATTTATACCTATTTTATCAAGTATGATCGGTGTTATCGTCCCCATAAATGAGGCAAGTAATACAACTGAAAACAAGGCTATTGATACGACCATCGCGAATGCTACGTCGGTTTTGTAAAATAAAACAACCACGCCAAATACGAAAGTAGCTAAGATCAACCCGTTCAATATTGCTACTAGCAACACCTTCAGAAATCTCTTGGCCATCGAATCATCAAAAATTGATTTGCTCGCTAAGGATTGCACTACGATGGAGGAAGTTTGAATTCCAACATTCCCCCCAGTAGCTGTAATGAGAGGAATAAAAAAGGCAAGTGCTGTTACTTTGCTAAGCCCTTCTTCGAAAAAACCTATAAACCCCGCTCCTAGCAAACCACCACAGATACCAATCAGCAACCATGGCAATCTGGCTTTGGAAAGCTTGATTACACTATCGTACTCATCGACTGTATCGGATATACCCGTCATCGCCTGAATATCT
Organism: Algoriphagus aquimarinus; assembly: GCF_900112005.1. Lineage (GTDB taxonomy): Bacteria > Bacteroidota > Bacteroidia > Cytophagales > Cyclobacteriaceae > Algoriphagus > Algoriphagus aquimarinus. The sequence goes on from NZ_FOKK01000021.1 coordinate 61,192, forward strand.
TCTTCGGCTTCCTCACGAATTACATCCAAGATATCATCGACAGTGATTCTACCCACCAGCTTATTCTTGCTATTCACCACCGGAAGTGATTCCAAATCATACTTACGCATGACTTGAGCTACTTCTTCCTGATCCATATAAGTAGGCACAGAAATCACCTCTTCCTCATAGATATCCTCGATCTTCGTTTCCTCTGATGCTAGGACGATCCGCTTTAGGGACACGATCCCCATCAATTGCTGTCTATTGTTGACAACAAAAATAGAGTAGATCTTACTTACATTTTCTGCCTGACGACGGATCTCATTAATTGTCTGAACGACATTCCAGTTCTTATTGGCTCGAATGTATTCCTTCGCCATAATACCACCAGCTGTATCCTGATCGTATCGTAAGAGTTCGAGTATTTGATCTGACTTTACTTTATCCTGAAAGTGGCTGATGATATCTTCTCTCTCCCTTTCCAAGAAAAGATTAAGAATATCCGCACCATCATCGGAGTCCATCAGCTCAATCAAATTGGCCATTTCTTGAACGTCCAACTCCTTCAGAACTCTATGCTGAGTCGTAGCTTCCAGCTCGATAATAATATCTGCAGACAACTGCGCATCCAGCACTCGAAGCACGTAGATGGAGTCTTCCATCGACAACTCATCGAGCAGTGCAGCAATATCAGCCACATTCACTCCATCCAGCGACTCCTGGATGAAGTTTAAATTCTCGGCTTCAATCGCTTGCTGGAGGCTTTCTAAGTATTCTTTCGAAAGTTCAAACTGCTTAATTATTTCCACGAGAAGCTTCGATTGTTTGAGTTAGAAATATAAATTCAGCCACATCCAATTGCTCTGCGCGTAAATCCAAAATCGGATTTGAATTAAACTCCTCGGGAAGATTAAAAGGCTTCATGCAGTTTCGAAGTGTTTTTCTTCTATTCCCAAAACCAGCTTTGACCACCTGCTTGAAAAGTTTTTCGTTGCAATCCAGCTTTTCCGTTGTATTCCGAGTCAGACGAATCACTCCGGAATTGACTCTCGGAGGAGGATCAAATACATGAGGCGGAACAGTAAATAAGTATTCTATATCGTAATAAGCCTGCAAAAGCACAGATAATATCCCGTAGTCTTTATTTCCTTTTGGCGAAGCAATACGTTCCGCTACTTCCTTTTGCAGCATGCACACCACTTCCGTCACCTGATCTTTTACATCCAGTACTTTGAAGAAAATCTGTGAGGATATATTGTATGGGAAATTGCCCACAATGGCAAACTTGTCCGGAAATGCCTCTTGAAGATGCATTTTCAAAAAGTCCCCTTCTATGATCTTATCCCCTAATTCAGGATATTTTTTATGCAGATAAGCAATAGATTCCTTGTCGATATCGATTAGGTGTAGATCCAGATTTCCTTTCAATAAGAAATCCGTAAGCACACCCATACCAGGCCCAATTTCAAGGACTTTGCTTACTTCATTATGACCTTTGACCGCTTGCGCTATTTGCTCCGCAATACTCAAATCGGTCAAAAAGTGTTGTCCCAAGTGTTTCTTGGCTTTGACCTTTTCCATCGGTTAGCTCAGATAAATTTTTATAAATTAGCGAAATCAAAATTAAGAGAATAATTCTAAAGGACTAGCGAACTGAGGTAGGCATGACCAAACCTTAACATCAAGTCCACATTATATTTTATATGCATCCACGAAAGATCAAACCCATTATCGGAATAAGTATTGGCGATATCAATGGTATAGGCGTAGAAGTCACCATGAAAGCCTTGCTTGACAATAGAACCTACAAGTCCTTTACCCCGCTAATCTATGCACATGGTAAAGCGATAACTTTCTATAGAAAGCAATTGGGGCTAGATGATTTCAATTTTGCGCAAATTAAAAGCCTGGACGAGATTCAGCACAAGCGCATCAATGTAATCAATGTAACCGAAGAATGTCCTGAGGTTATTCCCGGTGTGGAAACGCATGAAGCGGGGAAATTTGCTTTGGAAGCATTAAAGATGGCTGTAAATGATCTGAAAGAAGGAAAGATTCAGGCGTTGGTAACAGCTCCGCTGAATAAAAACAACGTGAATTCTGAAGAACTTCCATTTGTAGGACATACAGAATTCATCACTGAAGCCGTAGGATCAAAAGAAAGTTTGATGTTAATGGTATCAGAACAGCTACGAGTAGGATTAGTTACCGGTCATGTGCCTTTGGCAAAAGTGGCTGAGAATGTAACTCAGGAACGAATCAATCAGAAAGCTAAAATTCTTCTTAAAAGCCTTGAAAAAGACTTTGGTATCAATAAACCTAAAATCGCAATCTTGGGTCTTAACCCACATGCTGGTGAAGATGGACTATTAGGCGAGGAAGAAGAAAAAATCATCAAGCCAGCAATTCATGCGCTAAAGGATCAAAACAAGATGGTTTTTGGCCCCTATCCCGCTGATGGATTTTTCGGAATGGCACACCAAACCAAATTTGATGGCGTTCTGGCTATGTATCACGATCAAGGATTAGTACCTTTCAAATCCATGGCATTCAGTACTGGCGTAAACTTCACCGCAGGTTTGCCTGTAGTGAGAACATCACCAGATCATGGTACAGCTTATAATATTGCAGGAAAAAATCTGGCAGACGAAGGCTCCATGAGGGCAGCTATTTTCCTTGCAGCAGACATTATTCAATTACACAACCCACAAGAATCGGAGGATTGAGAAGGAAAAAAGGAGATTTATTAATTGAAATCTAGTCTGAATGAAACAGACAGGCATGTTGCGAGTTACGCACAGAGCAATGATTAATGGGATGATTGATTCAGTCTGACCATTCAAAAATAAAAATAATCAGACTAAACCAAAGATTATTTCAAAATCTCTTTCATCCTTTTATAATAATTCACTATTTTTGCGGTCTTAAATCGAGAGGAGGTATCGTGAAATTCTGGAGAACATTTGATATTGAGGTCATTAAGTTCCTCGAAGGCATCCACGAAATTGACTTCGAGATTGGAGATTCATTTTTCCAACACTTCGAAGACAACGAACTTGTCAAAAAAGGCAATTTGATCGTACGGATCAAGATGAAAGTCGGAGCCAACTTAATTGAAATGAAATTTCATATCGCGGGTAAAGTAACCTTAACCTGTGATAGAAGTCTGGAGTCTTTTGAAGAGCCTTTGGATTTTCATGAAAAGATGATTTTCAAATACGGTTCAGAGGAAAAAGAAATCGACGAAAACATGAGCATGATCACTCGGGACACTCCGAAAGTGAATGTAGCTCAGTTGATTTATGAATTTATTTTGTTGGGATTACCAGCAAAGAAGATTCATCCTGACTACAGAAATGAGATGGATGATGAGGAGTACGAGGGAGAGGGAATTTACGCCTATATAGATGGGCAAGATTCTCAGGATCAAGACGACGAATCAGATTCTAATGAAGATAATAACAGTGCAGTTGATCCTAGATGGGATCTTTTAAAAAAATTAAAAAATAAGGAATAATTATAAACCACGCATAAAATGGCACATCCTAAACGAAAAATTTCGAAAACCAGAAGAGATAAAAGAAGAACTCACTACAAGTTGGAGGCTCCAGGTTTGGCGAAATGCCCAACTACAGGTGAAATGCACCTACCACACAGAGCTTTCTGGTTGGACGGTAAATTGTACTACAAAGGACAAGTTATCATCGAGAAAGAAATCTTGGCTTAATCAGTCATTTGAAACTGAAAAAATCCATTTGCAAGTAGCAAATGGATTTTTTTTGCTTTTGGCCTAATTCAAAACACTTGTTTATCAAGCCTAATCCTTTCCAATGATGGATTTATTTTGGTAGAGAATGACAATTGTAATATTTTTGCCTTCCTTACAGGATACAACACATCCATAACAAACAGTTTGAGATGATTTTGATTTGATCGTCTTAGCTTAACCCCAGCATAATGGACAAACTCAGAGCCATGATCACCGGAATACAAGGTTACGTTCCGGAATACAGGTTGACTAACAAAGAACTTGAGAAGCTTGTAGAAACAAATGACGAGTGGATCGTCTCAAGAACAGGAATTAAAGAAAGAAGAATACTTAAGGGAGAAAATCAAGGTACTTCAGTAATGGGTGCCGAAGCCGTCAAGGGTCTTTTGGAAAAAACAGGAACTGATCCTCTTGATGTTGATTTGATCATCTGTGCAACCGTTACTCCTGATATGCCTTTCCCTGCTACGGGAAACATTATCGCGGACCTAGTCGGCGCAAAAAACAGCTACAGTTTCGATATCGGAGCCGCATGTTCAGGATTTTTATATGCCCTTCAAATTGGTAATCAGTTCATCCAAAGTGGGACGCACAAGAAAGTAATTGTAGTCGGAGCAGATAAAATGTCTTCAATTGTTAATTACAAGGATAGAGCAACATGTATACTTTTCGGTGATGGTGCAGGAGCAGTAATGCTTGAGCCTACTACTGAAGACCTAGGCATCGTTGATTCAATTCTTAAGTCTGATGGATCTGGAGCAAACTATCTTCAAATGAAGGCTGGAGGAAGTCGCAGACCTGCCACTCAAGAAACCTTAGACGCTGATGAGCACTATGCTTATCAGGAAGGCTCAACGGTGTTCAAGTTCGCAGTAACAAACATGGCGGATGTAAGTGCCGAGATAATGGAGAAAAACGGATTGACAGGAGATGATATCGCTTGGCTTGTACCACATCAGGCAAATCTCCGAATTATCAATGCTACTGCCAATCGCATGGGAATCAGCTCTGAAAAAGTGATGATGAACATCGAAAAGTACGGTAACACAACAGCCGCAACTATACCTCTTTGCCTTTGGGACTATGAAAGTCAATTAAAAAAAGGTGACAATTTGATTCTTGCTGCATTTGGTGGCGGATTCACTTGGGGATCGATATACCTTAAGTGGGGTTACGACCCAAAATAAGTTTATAGAAAAATAATACAACAATAATATTATGGCTAGTACTGCAGATTTTAAAAACGGACTTTGTTTGGTCATGAATAATGACATCTACTCTATTGTGGAGTTTCAGCATGTCAAACCTGGAAAAGGCCCTGCATTTGTAAGAACAAAAATGAAAGGCATTACGTCAGGGAAGACTCTTGACAAAACTTTCAATGCAGGAGAAAAAGTAGAAACTGCTAGAGTGGAAAAAAGACCTCATCAGTTTTTGTATGCTGATGACATGGGCTACAACTTCATGGACACTACCACTTTCGAGCAGATCTCTATACAAGAAAAACTTATAGAAAGAGCTAACCTTCTGAAAGACGGGCAGTTTGTTGATATTTTAATTCATGACGAGACAGAAACTCCACTATCAGTTGAGCTTCCTCCTTTCGTAGAATTAATGATTACTTACACCGAGCCTGGCATCAAAGGTGACACGGCAACAAACGCATTGAAAGCAGCTACAGTAGAAACTGGAGCTACTGTAATGGTGCCCTTATTCGTGGAGCAAGATATCCTAATCAAGGTGGATACGCGCGATGGTTCCTACTCAGAAAGAGTAAAATAACTTAGTTAAGCTGTGTGATTTCATTAAATTACACAGCTTTATTGTTTTAAAACCCATTTAAAAAACTGCCTTAGGGCACCTCTAAATAATAGACCTATGAAAGCAAAAGAGATTCAGGAGTTGATCGATTACATCTCCAATTCTGGTTTGGCGGAAGTTAAAATCAAGACTGACGAGTTTGAACTTTCTATTAAGAAATATGCAGAATCCAATGCTCCAAGAATGGTAGAAATGGCTGCAGCTCCTGCACCAGCGGCTATTGCTGCTCCAGCTCCAGCAGCTGCTCCAGCGCCTGCTGCAGATGCTACCCCATCTAATTTGGTAGAGATCAAATCCCCAATGATTGGTACATTTTACCTGACATCCAGCCCGGATGCAGATCCATTTGTAGCTGTAGGAGATTCTGTCAAAACTGGACAAACAGTTTGTATCATCGAAGCTATGAAGCTTTTCAATGAGATCGAATCTGAAATTTCCGGTAAAATCGTCAAAATCTTGGTTAGCAATTCTACTCCAGTAGAATATGATCAGCCATTATTCCTTGTAGATCCAGCGGGTTAATTTTTTCACCAAAAAATAAATAGCTGTGTTTAAAAAAATACTAATCGCCAACAGAGGCGAAATTGCCCTAAGAATCATCCGTACTTGTAAAGAGATGGGGATAGAGACTGTGGCAGTTTACTCCACTGCGGATAAAGATAGTTTGCACGTAAGATTTGCAGACGAAGCTGTCTGTATAGGCCCGGCTCCAAGCCGCGACTCCTATCTAAATATCCCTAGAATCATTGCAGCTGCTGAAATCACTAATGCAGATGCAATTCACCCAGGATATGGGTTCCTTTCTGAAAATGCAGAATTCTCTAAAATCTGTGAAGAATACGGAATCAAATTCATCGGTGCTAGTGCTGAGATGATTAACCAAATGGGTGACAAGGCTACGGCCAAAGCAACCATGAAAGCTGCTGGCGTACCAACTATCCCTGGTTCTGAAGGGATTTTGGAATCCATGGAGCAAGGTGTCAAACTCGCAACTGAAATGGGTTATCCTATCATTCTAAAAGCAACTGCCGGTGGCGGTGGTCGAGGAATGAGGATTGTTCGTGAAGAATCAGGATTCAAAAAAGCTTGGGATGATGCAAGAATGGAATCAGGTGCAGCCTTCGGCAACGATGGCCTATACCTTGAAAAATATGTAGAGGAACCTCGACATATAGAGATTCAAATCATCGGAGATAGAACAGGAAAAGCTTGTCATCTTTCGGAGAGAGATTGCTCCATTCAGAGAAGACATCAGAAACTAATTGAAGAAACTCCTTCCCCATTCATTACGGATGAACTTCGCGAAGAAATGGGTAAAGCTGCCATCAAAGGGGCTGAGGCGATAGGATACGAAGGCGCTGGAACAGTAGAATTCCTTGTAGATAAGCATCGCAATTTCTTCTTCATGGAAATGAATACTCGAATTCAAGTAGAGCATCCCATCACCGAAGAAGTTACTGATTTTGACTTGATCAAAGAACAAATCAAAGTGGCTGCTGGTGAGACTATTTCTGGAAGAAACTACTATCCTAAGCTATATGCTATGGAATGTAGAATCAACGCAGAAGATCCTACGCATGGTTTCAGACCAAGTCCAGGAAAGATTCAAAACCTTCATGTTCCTGGTGGACGTGGTGTGAGAATTGATTCACACGTATATGCAGGCTATGTGATTCCTCCTAATTACGATTCCATGATTGCCAAGCTGATTGTCAGCGGTCAGTCTAGAGAAGAAGTGATCGTGAGAATGAAAAGAGCTCTCGAGGAATTTGTAATTGACGGTATCAAAACCACTATTCCTTTCCATATCGCATTGTTAGAAAATGAGCAATTCAAAGCAGGAAACTTCACTACGAAGTTCTTGGAAGACTTTGACTTCTCCGTGATTAAAGGATAATTCCAATACATAAAATATAGAAAAGCTGTCCAACTGGGCAGCTTTTTTTGTTTAAAAGCATTATTATATCACGCCAGGAGATAAAAATATTTTTCTTGAAAAATCACAAAACATTTATCTGTTAATTAATATTTTAGCATAAGTTTTTTTTCTTTAATTAAAAAAAGTCGAGAATAATTTTACTGTCAGGACAGCTTTTGTCCAAATTATCACTAGTTTGAAAGCGATTTTAATATCGATTTAACCCAATAATGACATCTTCCCCAATTTTACGACTCTTTGCATTCTCTTGCTTTGGCTTAGCAATCTTTAGTTGTAGCCCAAAACAGAGCGATGAAATACTACTGTCAGATATTGAACAGGTAAGTTATAATTTCCATATCCGACCTATTCTTTCTGACAAATGCTTTGTTTGTCATGGCCCTGATGCAAACAAACGTGAATCAGACCTACGCCTTGACACAGAAGCTGGTGCTTATGCTGCACTGAAAGAAGATCCAAATCATTTTGTGATTAAGCCTGGAAGCTTAGAGGAATCTACTGTTTACCATAGGATCATTTCCGAAGATCCAGGAGAGCTAATGCCTCCACCAGAATCTAATCTTGCCTTATCCAACTCGGAAATTCAACTGATCAAAAAGTGGATCGAGCAAGGAGCTAAATATGAACCGCACTGGGCTTTTGTAAAAGCAGAAAAGGCTAAACTTCCAGAAGAGACTGACTGGACTATCAATGAAATAGATCGCTTTGCTTTGAAGAAAATGAAGGAAAAAGGACTTAAACCTAATCCTGAAGCTAAGCCTAATGAACTGATCAAGCGGGCAAGTTTAGATCTGACAGGGCTCCCTCCAAGTCCTGAAGTTTTGGATAGATTTGGAGATTTCACTGGTAAGCTTTCTTATGAAGATTTATTGGATGGTTTGCTAGAAGATTCAGGATTCGGTGAGAAAATGGCCATTCTTTGGATGGATATTTCCAGGTATTCTGATAGCTATGGTTATCAGGATGACAATATCAGAACTCAGTGGCCTTATCGAGATTGGGTAATTCATGCTTTCAATGAAAACATGCCATATGACAAATTTGTCACCTGGCAACTTGCTGGAGACCTATTGCCGGATGCAAGCAAAGAACAGATTTTGGCAACAGCCTTTAATAGAAACCACAAATACACAGAAGAAGGTGGTGTAATCGATGAGGAATACCGAATCGAATACGTCCTAGATAAGACAAACACGGTGAGCAAAGGTCTATTAGGCATTACGATAGAGTGTGCCCAATGCCATGACCATAAGTACGATCCTTTCTCTCAAAAAGAGTATTATGAGATGTTTGCCTTTTTCAATAATACACCTGAAAAAGGATATCAAGGTGATGTTTCTCAATCCAAGCCAGCTAAAACTCCTATTCTCTTTGTAGACCAGGAAGATATTTCTGGCATTATGGGTTTCATCAATTATGCAGATACAGCCAAACTGAGTATTTCCGTAATGGGCGAGCTCGATGAGCAGCGACCAACCTACATACTTGACCGCGGGGTCTATGATGCACCTACTACTGAAGTAGAACCATCTACGCCTAGTTCCATTATGGAATTTCCAGAAGATCTTGAAAAGAACCGTCTGGGCTTAGCAAAATGGATCACAGCTAGAGAAAATCCTCTGACAGCTAGAGTATTTGTAAATCTAATGTGGCAGGAGATTTTCGGCCAAGGAATAGTAAAATCTGCCGGTGACTTTGGCATGCAAGGTGACCTCCCTACCCATCCTGAGTTATTGGATTGGCTGGCAGTAGATTTTATGGAAAATGGTTGGGATATAAAGCGATTGATGAAGCAAATTCTTAGCTCTGCTACCTACAAGCAGTCAGCTGTAATTACTGAAAAGCATCTCAATACTGATCCTGCAAATTTATATCTGGCAAGAGCTCCCCGACTTCGTTTACCTGCTGAAAATATTCAGGACTTGGTACTTGCTAGTAGCGGACTTTTGGTGAGAACATTGGGAGGCCCAAGTCTAAAGCCATATATGCCTGAAGGTATATGGGAAGCTGCTACCTCTGGAAGAGGCGTTTTGGCAACCTATATTCAAGATAAAGGAGACAAACTCTATCGCAGAGGTCTATATAATTTCATCAAACTCACTGTCCCTCCACCGAAGGCGATAATCTTTGATTCCAGTAATCGTGATCGATGTGAAATAGGAAGAAGTAGAACCAATACACCATTACAAGCACTGGTGATGATGAATGACCCGATGATATTGGAAGCATCCCGTGTGCTAGCAAGCAAAATGTGGGACGAGTACACAGATGAAGATAATGCTATAGCCAATTCATTCAAACGTATTGTTTGCAGAGATATGAGCAGCAAGGAAAAGTCTATCCTTCTCTCCTATTACGAAGATCAATTAGAGAGATTTAGTAAAAATCCAGACCAAGTACTCCCTACTTTAAGCGTAGGTGAATATCCACTGGAACAAAAAAATATCAATCCAGAAACTGCAGCGCTCATGCAAGTGATCGTGAGTATTTACAATCTGGAAGAAACCATTACCAAGAGCTGACATGGAAAAGGAAATATTAGAAGAAGGATTAAATCACAACCGAAGGAAATTTCTTTCTAGACTTAGCCTTGGGGTTGGAAGTCTGGCACTGGGTTCTCTATTGGTTCCTGATCTTTTTTCTGGAAAAGCTGAGGCTGAAGAAGCGATGATGAAAGCACTTCCTCATTTTGCTCCAAAGGCGAAAAGAGTTATTTATCTATTTCAAAATGGTGCTCCAAGTCAATTGGAATCATTTGATTATAAGCCTCTTTTGAATAAAAGAATGGGAGAAGAACTCCCTGAATCTATTCGTGGCACGCAGCGACTCACCGGAATGACCGCTGGTCAATCTTCTTTTCCTTTAGTAGGTTCTCATTACAAATTTGACCAATACGGAGAATCAAGAGCTTGGATATCAGAGGTTTTCCCACATACTGCTGGAATTGTCGATGATATTTGTATCGTGAAATCCATGCATACTGATGCGATCAATCACGACCCAGCGCTTACTTTCTTCCAAACGGGTGCTCAGGTAGGAAATCGCCCAAGTATGGGATCTTGGTTGAGCTATGGATTAGGATCTGAGAATAGTAATCTTCCGGCATTTTCTGTTTTGCTAAGTCGTGGACGAGGCAATGGACAGGGAGTATATTCTAAACTGTGGAGTAATGGCTTCCTAGATGCCACTCACCAAGGCGTTCAGTTTTCCAATTCTGAAGATCCAGTACTTTATCTCAAAGACCCTGAATCAATGAGTCGCTCCGAAAGAAGGAAAATGATAGATCAGATTGCTGAAATGAATAATTTAAGCATGCAGCAATTCAATGATCCTGAGATTTCTGCTAAAGTAAAGCAATACGAAATGGCTTACCGCATGCAGACAGCCGTCCCAGAAATGACTGATATTTCCAAAGAGCCAGAGAGTATCATCAAACTCTACGGCCCAGATTGTCTAGTTCCAGGTACCTATGCCGCCAATTGTCTTTTGGCTAGAAAGCTATCAGAAAGTGGTGTGCGATTCGTACAACTCTATCATCAAGGTTGGGATCAACATGGCAATCTCCCAAATGAAATGCGACTTCAAGCCGAAGATGTGGATCAAGCCTCGGCGGCTCTCATTACAGATTTGAAACAAAGAGGTTTATTGGATGAAACCCTCGTAATCTGGGGTGGAGAATTTGGAAGAACAAATTATTGCCAAGGAAAAATATTGGTTGACAACTATGGTCGTGATCACCATCCACGCGCATTCTCTATCTGGATGGCAGGTGGCGGAGTAAAGTCCGGAATGGTCTATGGCGAGACGGATGAATTTGGCTACAACATCACCGAAAACCCTGTGCACGTGCATGATTTCCAAGCTACTGTCCTTCACCTTATGGGAATTGATCACGAGCGCATGACATACAAACACTTAGGAAGAAGATATCGTCTGACCGATGTCTCAGGCAAAGTAGTAAAAGACTTAATTGCTTAGAAACCATATGTTCAAGATTTCTTCGATCAGATCTATTCTGGAAAGCACTCTTTTTGTTTGGATAGGTCTCACACTCATCATCACCCTTGCGGGAAATTCTCTGGTGCTGCCTGACTGGCTACAGGTAGTCGGCAGAAGCCATCCCATTTTATTACACTTCCCTATTGTATTGCTGTTAATGGGCTTGCTTTTTTTCTGGATTCCAGGAATTGACAAGAAACCTGAGATTAGAGAAATAGGTGAAATCAGTTTTCTTGCCGGCTGTAATTTCGCAGGAATCACGGTATTGGCTGGGCTGATTTTGGCACAGGAAGAATATACCGGTGAGATACTTACTTGGCACAAATGGGGAGGTCTGGTGGTTTTCGGAGGCTGTGTCTTGCTCTATTTTTTCAGAGCTATCCAAGCAAATATTATACGGTTGTCTAGTGTCGCGTTAGCCATAGCTATAATCGCTACAGGTCATTGGGGTGCAGGATTGACACACGGGGAAGATTTTCTTCTGGCTCCCATTCAGTCAAATGAAATTGAAGTAATCCCTTTAGCTGAAGCTGAAATCTTCGGAGATGTGGTTCAGCCTATTTTGCAGGCAAAATGCATCAGTTGCCATAAAGAAGGAAAGATCAAAGGAGAGCTAAGAATGGATCATATCGAAGGCTTACAAAAAGGAGGAAAATCCGGTCCATTTGTACTTGCTGGAGATTTTGAGAAGTCACTACTAATTCAGAGAATCAACCTTCCTGAAGATGACAAGAAGCACATGCCTCCAAAGAACAAGGCTCAATTAACTGAAGAAGAACTATTGATTTTAAGTGAATGGGTTGCTTCAGGCGCTAGTTTTGAGCAAAAGCTGGTTACGCTTCCTGCTAAAAATGAACTTTACCAGTTGGCTTCAGTGAAGTTTGAAGGCAATAAAATTTATTCCTTTGACGCTGCAGACAAAGAAGATATTCAGGAATTAAATACTTCATACAGATCTATTCAGGCTCTTTTTCCTGAGTCTCCTGCATTGGATGTCTCATATTTTGGCATTTCTGCTTTTCCTCCTAAATCACTTTCAGACCTAAAAATAGTCAAAGACCAAATTGTCCGATTTAGTCTGAACAAAATGCCTTTGGCTGGTGTGGATCTTAAGTTTTTGAAGGACTTCAAGCATCTGGAAGAACTTCAACTGAACTTCACAGACTTGAATGCTGATCAGATGAAGGTGATTTCTGAACTGAACACCTTAGAAGTTTTGGCCATTTCCGGCAACACAGTTGATCAGGCATCTATACAAAATCTCGCAAAAATGAAGTCTTTGAAAAAGCTTTATTTATGGGAAACCGCGATGAGTAGTCAAGATCAGGAAACCATTAAAAAGGCACTTCCAGAAACTGTAATAGACTTTGGATTTGACGGTAAGGGAATTATTTATGATTTGAACAGCCCAATCATTTCTCAAGCAGAGATGATCTATCAGGACAGTCTTGAGATAAAGCTCTCTCACCCTATTAAAACAGCTGAGATCCGCTACACACTTGATGGAACCGAGCCAGATAGTACATCGAGTACGATTTATACCAAACCAATATTTGTCACGAATACCGGAAAGGTCATAGCAAAAGCATTTGCAAAGGATTGGAATGGCTCTAAACCTACTGAATCGGTTTTCATGCATTCTGGAATCAAGCCATCTGAATTCTCGCTGGTTTACGAGCCTAATTCAAAGTATAAGGCTTCAGGGCCCGCGACTCTATTCGACTTAGAAAAAGCTGATGCATCAAATCATGGGCAAAAATGGTTGGGCTTTCAGGATGAACCGATGGTTTTGGAAGTAGACTTTAAGGGTTTATCTAAAGCCAAAGAAATTTCTCTGAGTCTTCTTTACAATGAAGCGGCACATATTTTCCCTCCTGAAAAGGTGAGCGTTCAAGGGTTGGAAAATGGAACATGGAAGACTCTAGCGAGCAATTCTCCTGCTGTGTCTACAAAAGCCTTATCAGCACGGTCAGAACTTCTAACTCTTGAGTTAGAAAACACGAACTACGACAAGCTTAAAATCACACTAACTCCTCTTGCTCATTTACCTAAATGGCATCAGAACCCAGGAGACAAAGCATGGGTATTTGTGGATGAGGTGATTTTCAATCAGTGAAAATGAAAAACCGTATAGGAACAATCTTGACTTAAGTTAAAACTGATTAACTAATTGTAAATCAGTATCGATCTTTACATTTGGTATTTTCTAAGCTCCTGAAAAATGATTAGATTAATTGCTACTCTTAATTGAGTTAATGTAGATTTCTTACCCTCATTTACAATTTTTCATGAATCAGGAGCTAAATCGGAAGCAATCGATCCTATATTTTTCTGACATAGTAGGATATACCCTACTGATGGGCCAAGATGAAGAGTATGCTTTTGAGCTGATGAAGCAGAATCTGGAACTTCACACACGAGTTCTGAGTAAATACCACGGCTTAGTAATCAAAGAACTTGGTGATGGAATCTTGGCTACTTTTGAGACAGCTGAAGAAGCCTTGAAAGCAAGCCTTGAGATCCAAAAGGAATGGATCACAACAGGAGAACTTAAACTTCGAATAGGTCTACACTGCGGAGGAGTCATTTTAGACCATGGAGATGTTTTTGGTGATGCGGTTAATGTCGCATCACGAGTTCAAAGCATAGGTGTACCGTCTTGTGTGCTTTTTTCACACAAAGTATTAGAGCAAATCCCTAAAAACTCAGAATTAACACATGTAAGCTTAGGATCTTTTCGACTCAAAAACGTCGCGAAAGAATTAGATATTCATGCTCTCAGCAATACCCCACTTGCGGTTCCCAAACGCAAGGAAATGATTACCACCTTAAAATCTCAGGAAAAAGAATCTTGGAAGTTTTGGGTTGGACTAGGTGTAGCCATACTCCTATCAATCTTTTTGATCTACTCAATACTATGGAATGATTACACTTGGGAAAAGGACAAATCGGTAGCAGTATTACCATTCACAAACACCATTTCCAATCCTGATCTGATATTTTTTGCAGATGGGCTCACGGAGGATGTTATATCACACCTTTCTAAAATTGAAGGCATAAAGGTGATTGACAAGGATGCTGTATCTAAATATCAATACTCAGAAATCCCGTTGGATTCTATTGCTAGAATGTTGGATGTGAGCACTATCCTCCAAGGTTCAATAGAATGGATTGGAGATAAAATCCGAATAAATGTCCAGCTGATAGATCCTTTAGAAAATAAAAATCTCTGGACTGAAACCTTCAATAGAGAGGTGAAGGACATTTTCAAAGTCCAATCCGAAATCGCTACCAAAATAGCTACAGTACTTAATATCAATCTAAGCACAAAAGAAAAAGAGCAGATTTCTAAAGAACAAACTAACAGTTTTGAAGCGTATGAGCTCTTTCTAAAAGCAAAAGAAAGTTACGGTAGAAGCAACAAAAGCGAAACTTTAGAAGCAATAAAGCATTTTAAATCCGCCCTCGAAATCGACCCTAATTATGCCTTGGCCTATACAGGACTTGCCGACTCCTACGCTAGACTTGTCTATTACGGTGAAACAGAAAATTGGCTGGATTCCAGCATCAATGCAAGTGCTCACGCCTTGGCAATTGATCCTTATCTTGAAGAAGCATATAAGTCATCAGGATCTGTATACTATTATCAAGGTAAAATTGATTTTGCGCAGATGTCTTTGGAAAAGGCCTTAGTACTTAACCCCAACCTTAGCGGTGCCATTGGAAATCTTGCAACAGTTTACATGACACAGGGAGACCTAATCCAAGCAATCAATCTCCAAATCAAATCTGCTTCCTTAAATCCTTCTAATTATATACCTACTCAAATCACTGGTTGGATTTATAGAATCTTGGGTCACCATGAGACTGCAATCGAATGGTTAGAAAAATCCAACTCAATCACTTTTGATGCTTTAACGGCCGAACAAATTGCCTATGTATATCTTGAAAAAGGGGATAAAACAAAGGCTTTAAAGATGATTGATATAATCTTAAAGAATAATACTACTAACTCAGTCTACAATTACTCCTCAGCCGGATACATTGCTTTTATGGCTGGAGATATGGATCGGTCAATTGAGCTATTTGAAAAAGTCATACAACTTAACCCCAATACTGTAAATGATATTTATGATTCCACTCCAATTTTTTTAGCTCATGCCTATTTACAAAAGGGTGACAAATCTCAAGCAAAGAAACTGACTGACATAGCACTCAATGCACGGGAAACTTCTGTGGAATCAATTAAAAATGATTCGAATCTATGGTTCGATCTGGCGCAGTTAGAAGGGATTCAAAAAAACAAAACAAAACTTGTTCAGTATCTGAATCAAGCATATTCAAGTGGGTTTAGGGATGAATTTCAAATCAGAACAAACCCAATTTTTAAAGACTACCTAAAGGATCCTGCATTGCAGTCGGTCCTAAACCAAATAGACACAAAATTGTACGAGCTAAATCAAGAACTACAATCCAACGATCTGGGTCAACAAAAGTGATAGCTAATTTTAAACCTCTGTTTTAATATCAGCTATCACTTATTTAGCTTCTGAGCATTAATTTCCAACTTTCGCAACTGGATAATCAGGATTAGTACCTCCAGGGACGGCGCCTCTTTTGATTATTGCAAGAGTACCTACGCCGGAATTATGATAAAGAATCCCTGAGAATATTGCTGCGGACACAGAAGTCCCTGACACTAGCACGTATTTGCCACCTGGGGCAGTAGTGAAAACATCCTCTCCAGGAGTTAAATAATCAACAGAAGGTCTTCCGTAATTTGAGAAGAAAGAGTAATAATAGGATCCAGAAACTGGAACTTCAACAGATCCGATGGTGAAAATCTTCGATTTAGTAGAAGCTGGCTGGGATGCTAAATCAATACATCCAGGGAAATTGGTCGATGATTCCTGTGCTTCATTTCCTGCAGACATTACAACATATACTCCTTTGCTTGCTAGCTTATCAATCCATTCATATATCTTTTTATACTGATTTGCTTCACAATCTCCAGAGGAGATATTCAGTCCCCAACTTAAATTCACCACATCTCCTGACTTTGCGTAGCTAAATACATAGGACAAGGCCGATGTAACTCTTCCACTGTTCGTGTTACCTGATTTATTAAAAATCTTAATCGAAACCATTTTTGCAAGTGGAAAAACTCCATTTATACCATATCCCTCAGCGAAAATTGGCTTGGAAGAGGCTAGTCCTCCTATCGCTCCGGCTAAAAATGTTCCATGTTCGTAACCATCCTCAAATGGATTTTTGCTATTACCCATAGAAAAATCAGACGAAAGAGCAGCCTCACTTTGTCCAAAATTAAGATCTTGATGTGTGGAATCAATTCCACTGTCAACTATCCAAACACGATGAGTTGGAATTGAAGAGCCGGGTTGACCACCACCAATTTCTTTGACCATCATACTAGTTTTGGATAGTGAATCATACCTAAATTGTTCCTGCATTATTGGGCGCCTTGCTTGCTGTATATAATCAGTTTGCATAATCGGTCGTCTAGCTTGGATTTCAAATGTTTGAGAAATCACATAATTATTCGCTGTAGCTGCAGCTTCTAGTTTTTTAAATTGACCCTTATTTAGACTATCCAAGTAAACTGATACATCTAGATAAACTCTGACATGCATTGTATCTACCACAATAGATGAATCTATTTTCCTGATTTTTTCAATAATGCTATTTCTAAGCTCATTTGCAGCAATTTGACATGCTTTGTCGTCTAGGCTGTTTTTGCAGTTAGGATTATTTTTCAGAGGCACCAAACCTGATGATTCATCAAAATACAATTCAACATTATATACCTCTTTCTCCAGTGATCCAGGCGAAACACTTTCTGATTTAATCGAGGTTTTATCTGGATTACATGAAATAAAAATGAATACAATTACGAGGAATCTGAGTAAATTTTTCATAGTAGCAAAAATTCAACTGGTTAAAAATCAATACCTTAAAAGTATATGAAGCTACTAAAATTCAGATCATATCAAAAACATCTTTAATTTTTTTTTACGCATTTATATCAGTTTAAAATACAATTTTCAACCTACTTTACTTCTTTAGAAAGGATATCCTTATACATTTCTATATTCTCCTTGATAGCTTCATCCAATTCTGGCTCCTGAATATCTTTCATCTTTTTCATTTGCTCATAGATGATTTTCGCAACCAAAACACGGGCTGTTTCTTTATTATCTGATGGAATAATATACCAAGGTGCATGTGGCTTGGAGGTTTTGTTAATCGCCTCCTCATAGCACTTCTGATAATCATCCCATCGATCCCGCTCCTTTAGATCTCCAGGCGAAAATTTCCAATTATGCTTCGCTTTATTCAACCGACGAAGCAATCGCTGTCTTTGCTCTTCTTTACCCAGATGCAGAAAGAATTTGAAAATTATAGTCCCGTTATCGCTGATCTGCTTTTCAAAGTTATTGATCTGCTCAAATCGCTTCTCCCAAAAATCAACGGTGATATCATCTACTGAATTGATCCCAGGGATATTTTCACCCAAAATATAACCAGGATGAACTCGTGTGACTAATACGTTCTCATAATGCGTGCGATTAAAAACGCCGTATTTTCCACGTTGAGGTAAGGCCACAACATGCCTCCACAAGTAATCATGCTGTAGCTCCAAAGTGGAAGGAGTCTTGAAACTATGAACTACCACTCCCCGAGGATTGAATTCTTTAAACACTTCTCTAATCAAACTATCCTTGCCTGCTGTATCCATTCCCTGAAGACAGATAAGTACAGAATACTTATTGTGAGCATACATTATATCCTGATGCTCGCTGAGGTTTTCTCTCAACTTGTTTAGTTCCTTTTCCTTTTTCTTTTCAGATGCTTCCAGATCCAAACTGGTTGAGACATCTTTCAAGGATATTGGCTTGGTTATTTTGAAATCTTCAACAGATATATTTTTCATAAATAGTGTATTTTCCTTTGATAAAAAGTGAGTAGTAAAGTGAAAAACAAGATAATATTTTATCTTGAAGCTTAATGGATATGTAATCTTTTTCATCCCAATTTACCCCACCTTAAGATGACCCAAAATTCTATCTCCCCAGGTATATCTAACAGATATCTGGCACTGGACGTGTTACGAGGATTGACAATTGCATTTATGATCATAGTCAATACAGCTGGAGACTGGAGCAATTTATTTGCGCCTCTCGCACATGCAAACTGGCATGGCTTCACACCGACTGATCTGGTTTTTCCGACATTTCTATTTGTAGTCGGCAACGCGATGAGCTTTTCTATGAAAAAGCTTCAGCAAATGAATGCCGCTGACTTCTTTAAAAAAGTAGGAAAAAGGACAGTTTTGATTTTCCTAATAGGCTGGCTTCTCAACGCTTTTCCTTTTTATGACCTTTCTGATTCGGGAGCAATCAGCTTCATAGACCTTACTGAAGTTCGCTTGTTTGGCGTATTGCAGAGAATAGCCTTATGCTACTTCTTCGCCTCTATCGTCCTGTATTACGGTGGGATAAAATTAGGCTGGATTTTCAGTGCAATCGCACTTCTCGGCTACTGGGCGATAATGTATTTCTTCGGAGACGCTTCTGATCCTTATAGCCTTACAGGCAATGCAGCAATCAAACTAGACCTTGCACTAATAGGCCCTGAAAGAATGTATGGAGGTGAGGGAATTCCTTTCGACCCAGAAGGGATATTAAGCACGTTACCGGGAATCGTAAATGTGATCGCAGGTTACTTAGCTGGCAAAATGATCCAGAAATTGGGAAATACCATGGATGCTGTAAAGAAATTGCTCGGCATAGCAGTGGTTCTTATTGTTGTGAGTTACGCTTGGGATCTTCTATTTCCTATCAATAAAAAGATCTGGACAAGTTCTTATGTTCTGTTAACCACTGGCATTGACTTAGTTCTTTTAGCCCTGTTGGTGGCAGTGATCGAGATCAAAAACTGGAAAGGTTGGACCTATTTCTTCGAGGTTTTCGGAAGAAACCCACTGATTTTATATGTGCTATCGGGACTTGTAGTCACTCTTTTATCTATGATTCCTGTCGGTGATACCACATTAAAAGGATTCA
This sequence comes from Algoriphagus aquimarinus, assembly GCF_900112005.1. Lineage (GTDB taxonomy): Bacteria > Bacteroidota > Bacteroidia > Cytophagales > Cyclobacteriaceae > Algoriphagus > Algoriphagus aquimarinus. Next base: position 80,786 of record NZ_FOKK01000021.1, read on the forward strand.
TTTATACTAATTTCTATACCAGCTGGCTAGCTCCAAAAATGGCTTCATTCCTTTTCGCTTTTAGCTATATGCTCGTCATATGGTTGATTGGATTGTGGATGGACAAAAAGAAAATCTACATCAAAGTGTAAATACAATAACATGCTAATCAGGTATATACCTATAAAAAATGTAACTTAAGGTTGATTTTTAACCTAAGTTACATTTTTATGATATATAAAATTGGCGTATACAATGTAGAATGGATGCGGGATCTTTTTGACACCGACGGAAATCCAAAAACAACAGGGAAGGAACTCACTAGGAGTGTTCAACTGGCCGATGTGATCAAAGCAATGAATCCAGATTTTCTTGGAATAGTGGAAGGTCCTAATACACTCGTAGACGGATCAAAAACCGCTTCCCGGCAAATGGAAATCTGGACTCAAATGTTCATCCCCGATTCCAATTTCAAAGGAATACACGGCTTCCCTTCTGCCGGTCAGCAGGAACTATGTGCCATTTATAATCCCGACAAAGTCAACGTTCTCTTTACTCCTGAGACTAAGGCTGGACGTCGATTTGATGAGCCATTCCTACAAGACACCACAAACCGACTGATCAAAGAACAGTACAAGCATTACCGTCCACCGCTTGAATTGAGTATACTTGGATTGGATGATTCACTGATTACAAGAGTCATTATTGCGCATACCAAGTCAAAAGGGATATTCGACATGGTAGATTACGCCAGATTTGAGCAGATTTCAGCAAGGGATCGACTGAAGTTATTTGCAGAATGCATGTCTATACGTGAGCGCTGTGATGAGTATTTGGAGAAAAATCAGCAAGTCATGGTGATGGGCGATATCAATGACGGTTTTGAGTTGGATTTCTATGAAAACAAATTTGCCAAAAGTGCTGTAGAGATTTTATTGGGAGATGTCTGGAAACCTGAATTTGTATTAAAACCAGTTCTGCCCAAACCAAGACTTAACAGCTATGGCTACACCCCAAATTCCAGCAAATACAAAGACAGAATCACGGGAGATCAAATCAATGTATTGATTGATCATATACTAGCTAGTCAAGGTCTGAAGGTTTTAAAAGGGGCAGTCTGGAACCCAATTTTAGAAAAGAGCAATCCAATAATCCAAGCTGTAAGCGATTCCCTCAAAAAAGCATCAGATCACTTTCCTGTTCTTTGCGAAATAGAAACACATACCTCCTAATAAATTATGGATCAAGCAGCGCAAACCATGATCGACAATCTTGAGAAAAACACAGGCAAAAGCCTAGCTCAATGGGTTGCGATTGTTCAAAAAGAAGATTTCAAAAAGCATGGAGAAATTCTCAAATTCTTAAAAACCGAGCATGCCTTTACCCATGGTTTTGCAAACCTAGTCGCGCATAAAGCGCTGAAATCTGATGCTGGATCAGTATCAGATACAGATGAGTTGACCATCAAGCAATACAAAGGCAAGGAACATTTTTTACCGATTTTTGATAAGCTAAGTAAAGAAATCAAAGCTTTTGGAACTGACATAGCCTTCGCACCTAAAAATGCTTACGTGAGTATTAAACGTAAAAAACAGTTTGCTATGCTCATACCTGCTACCAAAACCCGCTATGAAATTGGCATCAATCTTAAAGGTCATCCCCCGGAAGGTGTTTTGGAAATTGACACCAAAACCAATGGCATGTGTAGTCATAAGATACACCTGAAAGATGAAAAAGATGTAAGTTCAGAAGTCATCACATGGATCAAAAAAGCCTATGAAACTGCTGGTTAACTAGCGCCATTTACAAAATAGGATCACTTTAAGTCAATTTCTAAAGTGTTTCTTCAATTAATTGGGGATACCTTGAGATCCCAAGTTATCTCCCTTTTTTATGTTTAAAGCTATTCGATTTCCATCGCTACTTATTCTCCTAATTGGCCTATTTACTCAAAATACCTTTGGCCAAATCACCGAGGACACTTACCACAAAGCTGAGTACTTTCTCAGTGGAAACATCCAAAAAGAAGTCTTTCATCTAGATGTTATTCCAAATTGGCTAGATGATAAAAAGAGCTTTTGGCATCAAACGTATACCAAAGATGGCAAGCGATTTTTTCTGACAGATATTGAAAAGGGAGAAACCAAAGAAGCTTTTGACCATAAGGAATTAGCCAAGTTGCTAAGTGAAAAAAGCGGGGAAACTATAGCCGCCTCTGACTTGCCTTTCACTCGTATTCAAGTCAAAGAAGATGGATCAATTCTCTTTGAATGGATGAATAAAAGCTGGACTTATAAAGAAGGAACACTGGAGTCAAAAAGACCTACGGCTGATTCTAGAGATAGATCTGTATCTATTTCCCCTGATGGCAACTGGAAAGCTTATGTAAGAAATTTCAATCTTTACGTAGAAAGCCTGGAAACTGGAGAGGAGATTCAACTGAGTTACGACGGGAAAAAAGACTATGAATACGCTTCATTCTGGGGCTGGTCAGACATGGTTCTTGGTGAAAACGGGGTGCGCCCTGAACACCTAAGCATCAATTGGTCACCAGATTCAAAAAAAATCCAGACCCAGATTGTGGATTTAAGATTAGCAGAGAAGATGCTGCTTTTAGACAATAGTCAGGATGATAAATTCCGTCCCCAACTCATGGGCTATTACCGAGCTTCACCTGGAGACACCTCAGTAGTGATGTACACGCCTGTTTTGTTCGAATTGGAAAGTAAAAAAGAGAACAAATTCCCTAGCCTGTCTCTCCCGCATTTCATAGGAATGTACTTCAATTGGGACAGCGACAGTGAAAATCTCTACGGTACCTATTTACAAAGAGGTTTTAAAAGCTTTGACTTGCTAGAAATCAATGCAGACTCCAAAGAAATACGAAAAGTCTATTCGGAGTCATCACCCACCCATATCAACAACGACAACATTTTCGTGAAACTGGACAATGGACAATTTATCCTGGGAACAGAGAAATCTGGCTGGAACCAGCTTTATCTGATGGATTGGAAGACTGGGAAACTTATCAATCGAATTACTTCAGGCGATTATGTGGTCAAAAACCTGCTTTCCATTGATGAAGAAAACAATAATATCTACTTCGAGGCTTCAGGCAAGGAGGAAAACGTAAATCCATATTATTCATTTGTTTATAAGGTTAATTTCGACGGTACAGGCCTTGAGTTATTGACTCCTGAAAATGCTTTTCACGACATCAGTTATGGCAGTGGAAAGGACTATTTTATTGATAATTATTCTACAGTCGATCAGCCAACTGTTTCGGTGGTTCGAGAGCTTAAGACAGGGAAAGTTGTCCATGAAGTCTCCAAAGCTGACATTTCTATCCTTGTCAAAAAAGGTTACCAAGCACCTAAGCAATTCACTGCAACGGCCAAAGATGGGGAAACTACCATTTATGGGATTTATTATGTGCCTACAGACTTCAGTTCCAAGAAGAAGTATCCAATCGTAGATTACACGTATTCAGGCCCTCACATCGACATTACGCCAAAGACTTTCAAAGCTGGACTGATAGGTTTGCAGCAGCCGATGGCTGAACTTGGTTTTGTGGTAGTCACTGTAGATGGTCTTGGCACGCATGGCAGAGGAAAAGCTTTCAACGACGTCTCTTATAATAACCTTGGAGACGGCACCACTGACCACGTCTTGGCTATTAAGGAATTGGCAGCTAAAAACAAGTTTATGGATGTGGACAAAGTAGGAATCTTTGGTCACTCAGCTGGTGGATACGATGCTGGAAGGGCGATGCTGCTACACCCGGATTTCTATAAAGTTGGCGTTGCTTCGGCTGGAGATCATGATCACCGAATGGAAAAGGCATGGTGGCCGGAAATGTACATGGGATATCCAACCGGAGACTTCTACCATGAACAATCCAATATCACCAATGCAGCCAATCTCAAAGGTCATTTGCTCTTGGCTCATGGAGGAATAGATGAAAATGTAAACCCTTCGGCAACTTTTAAATTTGCGGAAGCATTGATCAATGCAGGAAAAGATTTTGACTTATTTATCTGGCCTAGTCGCAATCACAGCTTTGGCAGAACAGCTGGCGATTACTTCACAAAAAAGCGCTGGGATTACTTCATTGAGCATCTAATGGGAGAAAAACCGCTGAGGCATTATCAGATTAAGGCTGCGAATTGAGTTGTAAATTAAAATTATGACTAGTCCTGAATAGGCGTTACAGTTTTAAAGGATAATTTAGATAGCATCGGGTTTCGACACGGTGCTATTTTTCTTTTTGTAGGTTCTAATCTTTATGCTGTCTTGCAGGTGCATTTTGGTTGGTGTTTCCATCCGACAACTCCAATGTGGTCTTTCATTATTGTAAATATAAATAGACTCTTTTATCAGTTTGTCCATCAGTTCTAAATCATGGATTATGATCCCCAGAATAAATTCATGTTTCAGTATTCCGTTGACTCTTTCTGCCACCGCATTTTGGTATGGATCATAGCTTTCTGTCATGCTACAGCTGATTTGATACTT
>NZ_FOKK01000022.1:0-60954 GCF_900112005.1 Algoriphagus aquimarinus
GACACTATCCCGAAAAGTGTGTAAATGAATTTTAAGGTTGGTTAGAATTTTAGACGGTTTTCAAACATAATCATAAATTGGTTTAAGATGGTGCCCCAATCCCGGATTGGCATCGTCCATTTTTTAGTGGATTCGTTAACGGCCAGGAATACGGACTTCATTACTGCATCATCGGTCGGATAGGAAAGTTTATTCTTGGTGTATTTTCTGATTTTCCCATTCAGGTTTTCAATGATATTGGTGGTGTAGATGATCTTTCGGATTTCCATCGGGAAAGCCAAAAATGCAGTCAACTCTTCCCAGTTGTCCCTCCAGCTTTTGATTGCATAGCCGTATTTCTGACTCCAGATGGCTTCTAACTGATCCAGAGCGAGTGCTGCTGCTTCACGGTTGGGAGCAGTGTAGATTTCCTTCATATCAGCAGTGAAGGCCTTTCTGTCCTTCCAGACCACATATCGGCAGGCATTGCGGATTTGATGGACGATGCAGATCTGCTTGGTGGATTCGGGAAAAACGGATCTGATGGCTTCTGTAAAGCCCTTCAGATTGTCCGTGGCGGTGATCAGGATGTCCTGAACGCCTCTGGAACGTAAATCTGTCAATACACTCAGCCAGAAGGCTGCGGATTCGTTTTTCCCCAACCAAAGCCCCAAGACTTCCTTCTTTCCATCTGTTCGCAGACCTATAGCGATGTAAATGGTTTTGTCGATGACTCTGGAACTTTCTCTGACTTTGAATACAATACCATCCATCCAGACGATGCAATAGACTGATTCCAGCGGTCTGTTTTGCCACAAGGTAATGTCCTGTGAAACGCGCTCGGTGATCCGTGATATCGCTGAGGTGGACAGTTCAATATTATAGAGCTCCCTGATCTGTTCTTCAATATCACTGACACTCATCCCCTTGGCATACAGGGAAATGATGATATTTTCCACTCCCTCCGCCATGTTCTTACGCTTTGGAATAAGCGCAGGAGCAAAGGAGGCATCTCTGTCTCGTGGCACCTGAATCTCAGCTACACCAAACTGGTTTTTGATTTTTTTCTTGCTGTGACCGTTACGTGCATTGGCACTAATGGAAGTCTGGTGCTTATCGTATCCCAAATGGGAATCCAGTTCGCCTTCGAGGATCTGTTCTACCCCACGTTTTTGAATCTGAGAAAGAAAAGAGTACAACTCTTCGCCGGTTTTGAACTGCTTGAGGAATTCCTCGCTTAGAACATCTTCTTTTTTCATAGCTTTAAATGTGTAAAGTTACCCCGAAAAGTTATTTCCATAAATTTTTCCAGGCCTTTGAATGGGCCGAAAAATTATAGAATAACTTTTCTACACTTACACACTTAATGGGATACTACCACTCGATCTGGTTTATTCTAAATTTGAATTACCTGATTCTCCCTTCGGTAATCGCCCTGCTTTTTTAAGCGATTCACGGATGATCCATTCGAGTTGACCATTGGTACTACGGAACTCATCTGCGGCCCATTTTTCGATCGCTTTCATCATGTTCTCATCCAACCGTAGTGCAAATGCTTTCTTCTTAGGCATAGCTTATTCCTCCATCCAGTTTTTCATAAAGTCTGTCAATTCCTTAGACTTCATCGTTCCAATCAATATTTTTTTCTTTTCCCCCACATCCATAATAATACCTTCATCTCCCAGTACTGAATATGCCTTGGTGGTTTTGTTTCCCTTAATTCCCCATCCTCCGTAATCTGAAATTGGACTGTATTTAATTACCTCAACTGAGTTAATCATCGCTTTAGGGTATTGTCTCCATTTCAGAATGAAGGGCAGATATCTAAACGATATTCTATTATCGTCAATTCTAGTTTCCAGCTTTAGGTTGAGAATTAAGCCAAGGATTAAGGCCATTGTGCCGAGAACAACTCCTAATGCAATTGCCATTTCATGCTTATCGTCTGACGTGGCGTATAGGACAATCAATAATATCACTATTGGTACTTCGGTCAAGATGATAAAATACATAACCCATGTGCCTATATAAGTTTGGCTTTCTTTGAAAATCCGATTAGCCATTGCTATTGATTTAGTGTCCCAACGTTAAGCACTGGAGTAGCACTCTTGTCTGAGCAAAGTACCACCATAAGGTTAGAAACCATCACTGCTTTTTTCTCATCATCAAATTCAATGATTTCTTTCATCTTGAGATCGGCTAGAGCCATTTCTACCATGCCAACAGCACCTTCAACTATCTTCTGACGAGCAGCTACAATTGCTGTGGCTTGCTGTCTTTGGAGCATTGCCGAGGCGATTTCCGAAGAATAAGCCAGGTGTGAAATTCTAGCTTCTATCACTTTGATTCCTGCATGATACAGTCTATTGCTAATTTCTTTTTCCAAGGAATGATTAACCTCTTCTACTCCAGATCTTAATGTGATTTCAGCCTCTTCAGCCTCAAAATTATCATAAGGATAAAGTCCTGCCATTTTTCGAATCGCTGCATCAGATTGTAAGTGGACGAAATTTTCGTAATCATCTACATCAAAGGTAGCCTTGAATGTGTCTTCTACTTGCCAAACAACGATAGTTCCGATCATCACTGGATTACCAATTTTGTCATTTACTTTCACTGGTTTGTTTTCGAAGTTTCTCACACGAAGAGATATTTTCTTCTTTGTCATGAAAGGATTGACCCAGTAAAAGCCATTAGCTTTCACGCTTCCTTTATAGTTACCAAAAAGTAACAGGACCATCGATTTATTTGGTTCTACGATAAAGAACCCTCCAAGACAGATAAGCGCTGTCACCACAGATAAAATGCCGATTACTATCATGATTTGCTGTATAAAAAGTGCAACTGCAAAAATGATAAGCCCAAGAACGAACAGGATCATGAAATATCCTGACATAGGTTTAGTTACTTTTTCCATATTGTTATGATGTTAAAATGATATCATATTGAATTACGGTAAAGTTTGTTAATTGTTCAAATTTTAACAAAAAAAATACCCCGATGTTGGTCGGGGTATCTGATTAAGTGCGGTTTTGTTATTTCTTCGTAAAGAGCGAATCGACAAATTCCTTCCGATTGAAAATCTGTAAGTCAGTCATTTTCTCTCCTACGCCTATGTATTTGACAGGAATTTTGAATTGATCAGATATGCCGATTACTACGCCACCTTTGGCTGTACCATCAAGTTTGGTGATGGCAAGAGCAGTGATTTCGGTGACTTTCGTGAATTCCTTAGCCTGAATAAATGCATTCTGTCCTGTGGATCCATCTAATACCAGTAAAATCTCGTGAGGAGCATCAGGTATAAATTTCTGCATGACGCGTTTAATTTTTCCAAGCTCGTTCATCAGGTTGACCTTTGTGTGAAGTCGGCCTGCAGTATCGATGATTACTACATCGGCATTAGTGTCCACTCCTTGCTTCACGGCATCAAATGCTACAGAAGCTGGATCAGTATTCATGCCGTGGGAAACTACAGGCACGCCAACTCTTTCCCCCCAGAGAATCAATTGATCTACAGCCGCAGCTCTAAAAGTATCTGCAGCTCCAAGAATTACAGACTTTCCAGCTGACTTGAAAAGGTTGGCAAGTTTTCCGATGGTGGTAGTTTTACCAACTCCGTTGACACCTACTACCATGATCACATAAGGTTTTTTTCCTTCTGGAAGGTCGAAGTCAAAGAGATCCTGTGAGTTATTTTCTTTGAGAAGGTTCTCGATTTCTTCCTTAAGAATTACATCAAGCTCAGCCGTATTGACATATTTGTCTTTAGCTACTCGCTCTTCGATTCTTCGGATGACCTTAATAGTAGTATCTACACCTACATCGGAGGTGATTAGAATTTCTTCCAATTCATCCAAAACCTCATCGTCCACTTTGGACTTGCCTACAACGGCTTTACTGAGTTTTGTGAATATATTTTCGCTTGATTTCTGAAGGCCTTGATCGAGGCTTTCTTTCTTATCTTTTGAAAAGAAACCAAAGATTCCCATACTTATGCTTTTTAAAAGTGGAATATAACGAAAAAGTCCCTGCTGACCGATGGACAGAGGGACTAGAATGCCTTATGCTGCGATGTGCAACTTATTTTTTCAAGGTTTCCTGTACCAGAGGGGAAGGAACCATTTCTTCTCTGAAGGTATAGGCGCCAGTCTTCTCAGATCTTACCGCCTTGATGATTTTGGCGTAAGATACGCCACCTTCTTTTTTAAGGGTTGCTACTACTTTCTTAGCCATGGTTTTGTCGTTTTAACGGAATTTCTTCCGAGCTAAATTACTTAATTTCTTTATGAACAGTTACTTTCTTCATGATTGGGTTGAATTTCTTCAATTCCAATCTCTCAGTAGTGTTTTTTCTATTCTTGGTAGTGATGTATCTTGAAGTACCTGGCAAGCCAGAAGCTTTATGCTCCGTGCATTCCATAATCACTTGTACTCTGTTGCCTTTCTTAGCCATCTTTTATTGATTTTAGGGTCGTGACCTTGATTATCTGATTACAATCATCCCGTTATCCTGAGCTTCTTTCAAAACTGCAGTGATACCTTTCTTATTGATAGTCTTCAATGCCTTAGTACAAACTTTCAAAGTGATCCATGCATCTTCTTCTGGAACGTAGAACGTCTTCTTATGAAGATTAGGGTAGAACCTACGCTTAGTTTTGTTGTTTGCATGGGAGACGTTGTTACCTACTCGAGGTCTTTTTCCGGTAATGTCACAAACTTTTGCCATGGTAATGTATAGTAAATTGTATCCGTTTCTGTAATGAGTCTGCAAATATCGGAACTTTTCGGGGATTTGCAACAATGCCTTTCAAAAATATTCTCTTTTATCTCAGTCTTTTGGATAAGGACAGTTTTTACAGCCGCTTCCGCAGCAATAACCCCGTTTTAAGTGATATTTTTTTGTGAAAACCATGAGTCCTTGCTCATTGAAATAAAAGTCTTCCGAACTTAATGCGGATGTTGGGAGAGGCTTCTTGCTGTCTTTCATGGTTGGGGTAATGGCATTTGCTATATTTGAACTTGACGAGTCCATATAATACAGAACACAAAATTACGAAAAACATGCAGACTATCACTTCGAGTAAGCAAGCAATAGAATTAGAAGATAAATACGGTGCACATAATTATCATCCATTACCCGTGGTGTTGGCAAGAGGAGAGGGAGTCTTTCTTTGGGATGTAGAGGGAAAGCGTTATTACGATTTCTTGTCTGCCTATTCTGCCGTGAATCAAGGACATTGCCATCCACGCATTAAGGATGCTTTAATAGAGCAGGCGGGTACTTTGACGTTAACGTCCCGTGCTTTTCATAATGATGTGCTAGGCCCATTCGAGAAATATATCTCAGATTATTTCGGTTTTGACAAAGTGCTTCCGATGAATACAGGAGCCGAAGGAGTGGAGACAGCTATTAAGATTGCAAGAAAATGGGGCTACGAGAGAAAAGGTGTTGATGAAAATCGAGCTAAGATCATTGTGGCTGAAAATAACTTCCACGGGAGGACTACGACAATCATCTCGTTCTCTAACGATGAAAATGCCCGTAAGAACTTTGGGCCCTATACAGCTGGATTTGTCAAAATTCCTTACGATGATATATATGCGCTAAAAGCTGTTCTAGCTGATCCGGATGTGGTTGCGTTTTTAGTAGAGCCGATTCAAGGTGAGGCTGGAGTGTATGTGCCAGGGCCTGATTACTTGAAGGAAGCGAAAGCTGCCTGTGAGGAAAAGAATGTGTTGTTTATAGCAGATGAAATCCAAACGGGAATAGCCCGAACAGGGAAATTACTTGCTGTTGACCATGAAAATGTACGTCCTGATATTTTGATTTTGGGGAAAGCAGTTTCAGGAGGGTTCTATCCGGTGTCACTTGTTTTGGCAGATGATGCAGTGATGAATGTAATCAAGCCAGGTCAGCACGGTTCTACTTTTGGGGGGAATCCACTTGGAGCACGTGTAGCAATGACAGCTTTGGAAGTAGTGAAAGATGAGAAATTGGCTGAAAATGCAGAGAAACTTGGTGAATTGTTTAGGCTAAGAATGCAGAAACTAGTGGAGAAATCAGATCTCGTGAAGCTCGTTAGAGGAAAAGGATTACTAAATGCTGTTGTGATCAATGATACTGAAGAAAGTAGTACTGCTTGGGATATATGTGTGGCTTTGAAAGATAATGGCCTTTTGGCGAAGCCAACCCATGGTAATATTATTCGCTTTGCGCCGCCTCTTGTGATGACTGAAGAGCAGATTCATGAGTGTTGTGATATTATAGAGAAGACAATTGCTTCTTTTGAAAAGTAGAGTAGCGTACTTATTATCCTGAATTAGCCCTCTCTTGTTTTTGGAACTTGGGAGGGTTTTTTATTGTCTTATGCTTAATTTTGCAACTCTAAAAACTGAACCAATACATGTTAAAAGCTGTCATTTTTGATATGGATGGAGTGATTTGTCATACCAATCCATTTCATTCCATTGCCTTCCAGCAATTTTTTGCGAAGCGAGATCTGAACCCTACTCAAGCTGAATATGCTGAGCATATGTACGGGAAAAATAACGGATATATTCTGAGCCATTTCTTAGGTAGAAAGATAGAGGGGGAGGAATTGGCTTTGCTTGAAGATGAGAAAGAAGGGCTGTTCAGGGAGATATATAAGTCAGAAGTAAATCCAATTTCAGGTTTTATCGAGTTTTTTGCGCAGCTGAAATCTGCCGATGTGCTCACCGCTGTAGCTACATCTGCTCCAAGGGCGAATTTGGATTTGATTATTGGTACACTTGGAATTGGGAGGCTAATGCAATCTCAGCTTGCTTCAGAAGATGTGTCAAATCATAAGCCCGATCCTGAAGTTTATTTAAAAAGTGCTGCCATACTTGGAGTGAGGCCTGAGAACTGTTTGGTATTTGAAGATTCCTTTTCAGGTGCCAGTGCTGGCTTAAATGCTGGTATGAAAGTAGTTGGCGTGCTTTCTAGTCATACAATTGATGAATTGCCAAAATGTGACTTATATATAGAAGATTACAAAAAATTAGATCTTAATCAGATTCAACAACTTTTCAAATAAATCATGCTAAGAAGACCTAGAAGAAATCGAAAATCTGAAGCAGTACGAAACCTTGTAGAGGAGACTAGTCTCTCTGTCAAGGATTTGATATTCCCAATGTTCTTGGTGGACGGAGTGAAGAAAAGTGTGGCTGTTGATTCCATGCCTGGGATTTATAGGTACTCTATAGATACCATGCTTAGAGAAATAGAGTCTTGTATGAAGTTGGGGATTCAGGCGTTTGATGTGTTTCCGGCTTATCCGGATAGTTTGAAAGATACTATTGCGTCAGAAAGTTATAATCCAGAGACGTTTTACCTGAAGGCGCTTCGCGAAATCAAAAAGGAGTTTCCTGAAGTGTGTTTGATGTCCGATGTGGCAATGGATCCTTATAGTAGCGATGGACATGATGGCTTGGTGAAGAATGGTAAAATATTGAATGATGAGACGCTGGAGATTTTGGCGAGGATGTCATTGGCTCAAGCAGACGCTGGCGTAGATATTATAGGTCCCTCGGATATGATGGATGGTCGAGTGGGTTACATACGTGAGTTGTTGGACGAAAGCGGGTTTACAGATACTTCTATCATGTCTTATACTGCGAAGTATGCTAGTGCATTCTATGGGCCTTTCAGGGATGCATTAGATTCTGCACCTAAATTCGGTGACAAAAAAACCTATCAAATGAATCCTGCCAATTCTCAGGAGGCATTGATAGAAGGGGGATTGGATACAGAAGAAGGAGCTGATTTTCTAATGGTAAAGCCGGCACTTTCTTATTTAGATATTATAAAGTTGCTTAATGACAACTTCCCCTTGCCGATAGCTGCATATAATGTGTCAGGAGAGTATAGTATGGTGAAGGCTTCTGCGGAAAAAGGATGGATTGATAACGATCGAGCAATGCTTGAGATTTTGTTGAGTATTAAACGAGCAGGAGCGAAGGTGATTCTGACCTACTTTGCCAAAGAATATGCAAGTTTGGTGAAATAGGATAGTAGTATTTACATGTTGAGTTAAAAACCGGGTAATTCCGGTTTTTTTTATGTCTATGGTTATTTAAGTGATCAGTTTTATTAGAAAATTCTCTAATTGTTTGAGTGTAGGGTAAAATAAATGTCAAATTTCTAAATATTTATATTTTTCGCAAAATTGATCTATTTGATTAAAATCCTGTTTTTTCTGTTTTTTAAGAATATTGTTCCAAAAGCGTATGATTTTTTTTAGGAATGTTCTGAATCGCCGTATTAGCAATCGGTTTCGTAAAATTTTATAGATACTGACCGAATAATATTTTCCTAAATGTCAGGTTTAAAAAAGAGCTTGTTTTTATTAATTTTTTGTAAAAAATGTAAAAAATGGATTCAAAATGATACCAAAAAAGACTTTTTGATACCTATTTTGTAATTATGGATTTGTTTTTTTAGTAATAATATAATTACATTCGATTATTGATTATTCAAACAAACCTATCTTAAATTCTGAAAAACGTTTAAAAAACTATATCTAACCTATGAACTATTTCGTACCTCTGTTGGCCCAAGATGCGGCCGCGACAATGGACTTGTCAGCCGAGATTTCACAGAATCTCTTTACCACAAACAATGTTTGGATGATGCTTTCCACAGCCTTGGTGTTTATTATGCACTTAGGGTTTGCAGGAGTTGAAGCTGGATTTGGCCAGGCCAAAAACACAGTAAACATTCTGTTTAAGAATACGATCACCCCTATTATTGGGATTTTATCCTATGCTTTTGTTGGGTTTTACCTGATGTACCCTGGTTTTGAAACTCCAGGCTGGTTGAGTTTTGATTTTGCTGGCTGGAATATGTTTTGGTTTTCACCTGCCGATGCTGACGTGACAGTAGGTTATGCAGGTGGCGGTTATACATACTGGACTGATTTTCTGTTTCAAGCGATGTTTGCAGCTACTGCTGCTACGATTGTTTCTGGTGCTATAGCTGAGCGAGTGAAGCTGTGGGCTTATCTAGTATTTACTTTATTATATGTAGGTATTGTCTATCCTATAATCGGAAGCTGGAAATGGGGCGGTGGAGCATTAGATGCTATGGGATTCTATGACTTTGCAGGAAGTACCTTGGTTCACTCTGTTGGAGGGTGGGGAGCTCTTGCGGGTGTGATTTTGGTCGGTCCACGAATCGGTAAATATGTAAATGGTAAGACTGTCGATAAGCCAGGCTCTAGTGTTCCTCTTGCTGTAATAGGTGTATTCTTACTTTGGCTAGGATGGTTTGGTTTCAACGGTGGTTCTGTTCTTTCCGCAGATCCTGCAATTGTATCTTTTGTTTTAGTTACTACTAGTCTTGCAGCATGTGCAGGAGGGATTGGTGGCTTTCTTGCCGGAAATATAGTTTTTAAGCGCCTGGATCTAGGAATGATCCTTAATGGTATACTAGCGGGTCTCGTTGGAATCACAGCAGGAGCTGATGTTATCAATCCTGCATCAGCAGTATTAGTAGGTTTTGTGGCTGGGATTTTAGTGGTGTATTCTGCTGTATTGCTTGATAAGCTTAAGCTGGATGATGTAGTAGGTGCTGTATCTGTCCACTTGACCTGTGGTATATGGGGAACTTTAGCCGTTGGTATTTTTTCTACAAACCCAGAGCACACATTCCTTACTCAGTTGGCTGGAGTAGCTATCTGTGGAGTAGCGGCATTCTCTGCAGCTTTCTTAATCTTCTTTGTTCTTAAAAAGACCATGGGAATCCGTGTCTCTGAGGAGCATGAGCGTAGCGGTTTAGATTCCCACGAACATGGGATTCGTGGTTATACCATCGTTTACGACGAATAGACATACAATTAGCTACCGAGGAATGAGCTGTTCTCATTCCTCGGTAGTAATAAATCACTTAGAACTATTTCAAAACCTATACCTACTTAAAACATGAAAAAAATTCAACTACTAATACTAGCATTACTAACCTTTGGAGCTTCAAGCTCTATTGCTCAAGAAGTTGAGGAGTCGTCTAAATTGACATTCTCAGGTTCTGTAGATGCTTACTTCCGTACAAACTTTAATGGTCCAAACAAGGGCGATAATTTTCAAGCCCCTGCTTCATCTTTCGGTAATCTCCCAGGGTTCTCTTTAGGTATGGCAAATATCATTGCCACTTATCAAGGAGAGAAAGTTGGGGTAGTTGCTGATCTGGTTTTTGGTCCTAGAGGAGAAGATGCCGTGTTCGGTTCGCCAATGTATGCTGGTGGAATGGCTGGTAGCTCCCAAATCGTAAATCAATTATATGTTTACTGGAACGTATCTGATGCGGTTACTTTGACGATGGGAAATTTCAATACCTTCCTTGGTTATGAGGTTATCTCTCCAACTGCAAATTTTAATTATTCTACTTCTTATATGTTCTCGTATGGGCCATTTTCCCATACTGGTTTGAAGGCTGATTTTGCACTTTCTGATAAGTGGTCTTTGATGGCTGCAGTGATGAATCCTACAGATATGACAGAATTCAATTTGGCAGGTACTTATACCTTAGGTGCTCAATTGGGGTATTCTACAGATGCTGGGAGCACCTACTTGAACTTTGTGTATGGTGATCAAGATGGTAAGCTAGACATGGATAACAGTTCGTTGATTCCAGGCCAAACTTCTATGGGAAACACTTTTCAGGTTGATTTGACTACAGGATTTAATGTTACAGAGGCGCTATATGTTGGTGTGAATACTACCTATAATACTACTGCCGCAGGTGAAATGTACAGTGGTTCTTCGGTAAGTGACTCAAGCGGAGATGGTGCTGGTTTCTATGGTTTCGCAGGCTATTTGCAGGCAACTACTTCTGATAAATTTGCTTTGGGTCTACGAGGAGAGTATTTCTCTGTATTCAATGGCGGACTTGACGGGGTGGTTGGTCTAGATGGAAATGGTGACGGTAACGTATTTGCCGTAACTCTTTCAGGAAATGCAAAGGTTAGCAAAAACCTTACGCTAATTCCTGAGTTAAGACTAGATACAATGGGGGAGAATTACTTTATGAATAATGATATGAATCCAAGCAAGAGCTTATCTTCTTTTATGTTTGCAGCAGTGTTTGCATTCTAAAAATATAAACAGGGTCTATTGTTAATTTAAAACCGGGATGAATTTCATCCTGGTTTTTTTTATTTTTAATCCTATTGGCTTAAAGTTAAGTTACTTTTTAGCCTTTTTTTATTTAAAGGCAATTGTTAGCTGAATTTCTGGTTCGATTTTAAACGTTAAAAATTATTTTTTACAGATAGTTGGGAAATATAATTTTATTATTTGAATAAAAACATTTATAAAGTATTGATTTCTTGTAACCTTTTTATGGTTTATAAGTATAGTTTAGTAAGTCTTAAATTAAACTATACATGTCATGACAAAAGCAGTATTATTAGTCGCAATTATGATGTCCTCTACTGTAGTGTTTTCGCAAGCTACTTTGAAAGGTCCAAGAGCTAAAAATGCAACCGCCATTGAGCTAGCAGCGCATGCTTCCCCACCCGCATTCTATGTTGTTCCAATTGATATCAAGGGACCTGAAGCTAAAAATAGTAAGGTTTGGGAAGTGTCTAACAAAAGCACAAAAACTGCGTTAGTCAGAAGAAACAAAGATCTAAAAGGTCCAAAAGCAAAAAATAAAAAAGTTTGGGAGGATTAAGCTGATCCGCAGTAATGGACTCGTTAAACAATACCAATTTATAAAATCATAAAAGGCTCGGAATATTCCGAGCCTTTTATGATTAAAGATCTTGTTCTCTTTCGAGCATTAGGATAGCTGATTGAGAGACGATGAAATACTTTTGACTTTCATAAACTATCTCATGTGCTCCGGATAGTAAAAAGATAGCTAAGTCACCTTCCTTCGCCTGCAGGGGAATATACTTTACTTGATCTTCTTTGTCCATCCATGATTCCTGATTTTCAGAAGGCATAGGAATCGGATAGCCAGGACCGGCTTTAATAATATAACCTTGCTGTACTTTCTCTTTTTCCTGAACTCCTGGAGGTAAGTATAGACCTGAGCCAGTTTTGTCATTTGGCTTTTTCAAGCGTATTAAAACTCGGTCGCCTACCACGATGAGCTTTTTCAGTTTATTGTCAGCAGTTAGTTGCATTTTTTGAGATTTTCAGAATCTTTGGGAGCTTAAAATAACTTATTCTATTATTAATTATGTCCTAAACAAAGAACGGCATCTGTATCACTACAGATGCCGTCTATGTTAGATAAGTCTAAGCTTACTTCTTCTCTTCGCTTACTTCTTCATAATCTACATCTGAAACACCATCTCCGGTAGTTCCAGAATCTGCTCCTGCATCAGGACCAGCTTGTGCTCCTTCGGCTCCAGCAGCATTGTACATTTCTGTAGAAGCAGCTTCCCATGCTTTATTCAATCCTTCCATTGCGGAATCAATTCCATCAAGGTTCTGAGATTGATGAGCAGTTTTCAGCTCCTCTAAAGCTGAGCTAATAGCAGTTTTATTTCCATCAGAAAGTTTATCTCCGTATTCTTTCAACTGTTTCTCAGTTTGGAATACCAAGCTATCTGCTTGATTCATCTTATCTACTTTCTCTTTTTCAGCTTTATCAGTCGCAGCATTTGCTTCTGCTTCAGACTTCATTCTGTCGATTTCTTCCTGAGAAAGTCCTGAAGAGGCTTCGATTTTGATCTTCTGCTCTTTGCCGGTTCCTTTGTCTTTTGCAGATACATTAAGGATACCGTTAGCATCGATGTCGAAAGTTACTTCGATCTGAGGAACGCCTCTTTGTGCTGGCGGGATGTCAGAAAGCTGGAATCTACCGATGCTTCTGTTATCCTTAGCCATCGGACGCTCACCTTGTAGTACGTGGATATCCACAGCAGGCTGATTGTCCGAAGCAGTAGAGAAAGTTTCAGATTTCTTAGTAGGAATAGTAGTGTTAGATTCGATCAATTTGGTCAATACTCCACCCATTGTTTCGATACCTAAAGAAAGAGGAGTCACGTCCAAAAGAAGGACATCTTTCACTTCACCTGTCAATACTCCACCTTGGATTGCAGCACCGATTGCTACTACTTCATCAGGGTTTACACCTTTAGAAGGCTTTTTACCGAAGAATTTCTCAACTTCTTCCTGGATTTTAGGGATTCTAGTAGAACCACCAACCAAGATTACTTCGTCAATATCTGAAGGAGTCATACCTGCGTCAGCCAAAGCTTTCTTGCATGGTTCCATAGATCTTTTAACAAGATCTTCAGTAAGTTGCTCGAACTTCGATCTGCTCAATGTTCTCACCAAGTGCTTAGGACCTGTTTGAGTTGCAGTGATATAAGGCAAGTTGATTTCTGTGGATGCAGAGCTAGAAAGTTCGATTTTAGCTTTTTCAGAAGCTTCTTTCAATCTCTGAAGTGCCATTGGATCTAATCTAAGATCGATTTGCTCTTCAGACATAAACTCTTCAGCTAACCAGTTCATTACTACTTGGTCAAAGTCATCACCACCTAAGTGAACGTCACCGTTGGTAGATTTTACTTCGAAAATACCGTCTCCAAGCTCTAGCACTGAGATATCAAATGTACCACCACCAAGGTCATACACCGCTATTTTCATGTCTTGATGCTTCTTGTCCATCCCGTATGCCAAAGCCGCAGCAGTTGGTTCGTTGATGATACGCTTCACTTCTAGACCAGCGATCTGTCCAGCTTCTTTAGTAGCTTGACGCTCAGAATCATTGAAGTATGCAGGTACAGTAATTACCGCTTCAGTGACTGTTTGTCCCAAGAAATCCTCTGCCGTAGTCTTCATTTTCTGAAGGATCATTGCAGAAAGCTCTTGTGGAGTATATGATCTGTCACCAATTCTCACTGTGATAGTGTCGTTGGTTCCTTTTTCTACTTTGTATGAGGCATGTTTTTTCTCTGCAGAAACTTCAGAGAATTTTTTACCCATAAATCTTTTAACAGAAGAAATAGTGTTTTGCGGGTTGGTTATCGCTTGACGCTTTGCAGGATCACCTACTTTACGCTCACCGTTTCCGTTGTCAAGGAAAGCCACAATAGAAGGTGTGGTTCTTCTTCCCTCACTGTTTTGAATGACTACAGGTTCGTTACCTTCCATCACTGCTACGCAGGAGTTGGTTGTTCCTAAGTCAATGCCGATGATTTTTCCCATGATTATATAATTTTAAGTTGTTTCGTATTTGTACTACTCCCCTTCTTCAAGGGATGTGCCATCTGGGAATTTTGGTGCTTTTGTGTCAGATTGGCAGTTCTATTGACATGAGTAGGATCAAAAAACTACTGAATTGTCATTTATCCATTCTGCAAAAATCTCCAAACTGGCAGTTTATGAGAAAAATGCACCTGCCATTGCAACCACTTGGCTGACTTTTGCATCTATTAAGTAGAATGAAGCTTTTTTTAAAGGGAAATATGAAAGAACGATGCCGATGGAGCCTAGTGGTTTTGCTAGGAATGGGAATTCTAACTGCCAATAGAGAATTCGAACTATTGCCTTCGATATGGACATATATCAAAGGAATTATCCTTGCCATTGCAAATTTTTTAATTTGAAACAAGATTTTCGATTTGAGAGACTTATTTTTAAAGTATGCCAGACTCTCTGATTATTCAAGACCTATACATTTATCCGATTAAATCCCTTGCTGGAATACGTCTTACTGAGGCTAAAGTGGAGGAAAGAGGATTTGAACTTGATCGTCGCTGGATGCTAATTGATGAAAGTGGACGGTTTCTCTCCCAGAGAACTTTCCCGATCATGGCTTTGCTACGAGTGGAGATTGGGGAGGATTCGCTTTCTGTCTATCATAGTTCTAATCCACTTGAGTCGATACACATCCCATTTACCGAAGAAGGAGAGGAGATTTCTTCTGTGACAGTCTGGGATGATGATATGCCTGCTCGATTGGTGAATTCTCAAATCGATGAGTGGTTTAGCAAGGTACTTGGCATGAATGTTCGTCTGGTGAAAATGCCATTGTCTACGGAAAGAAAAGTGGACCCGAAATATGCGGTGAATGGGGAGTCGGTGAGTTTCGCAGATGGCATGCCTTATTTGCTTATCGGTCAGAAATCCTTGGAGGACCTAAATAAAAAGTTAGAAGAGCCTGTTCCCATGAATCGCTTTCGACCCAACATTGTCTTTTCTGGTGGGGAGGCATTTATCGAGGATTCTTGGAGGAGAATACAAATTGGTGAATTGGATTTGCAGGTAGTCAAGCCTTGCGCTCGCTGTGTGATGATCACAGTGGATCAAAATACCGGTATCAAAGCCGCTGAACCACTAAAGACTTTGGCTTCCTATAGAAGAGAAGGCAAAAAAGTGCTTTTCGGACAAAATGTGGTTGCATTGTCAGGCGGAGTCATCAAAGTTGGTGATGAACTTAAGGTGAATTGATTCCGAATAAATATTCAATAAAGAGGTTTATAAAGATTGGCCTTAAAAAGAAAATCCTGCTTCTCTAGAAGCAGGATAATACTGTGGACTCCCCCGGAAAACTCCGTGTTCACCGCGGTTAATCTATTTGAATTCTTTTACGGTCTGTATAAATACTTTGACCATTTCAGGATTAATATCTGGATAAACCCCATGGCCAAGATTAGCTATGTGTCTTGTGCCTCTGAATTGCTCCATCATAGCGATGGTAGCCTCGCGCACCTGGTCGGCAGTTCCGTAAAGAGCCGCAGGGTCTAGATTTCCTTGTAACGTTTTGTCAGAACCGATGAGTTTTCGTGATTCAGCGATTCCCATATTCCAATCCAATCCTATTGTCTCGCAATTCAATTTTGCCATTTCTTCTCTTGCAAAGAATGCTCCTTTTGCAAAAACAGTTTTTGGCACAGTCGTGATCGCATCACAGATCTGAGCGATATATGGCATTGAGAATTCAGCGTATTGCTTTGGGCCAAGAATCCCAGCCCAACTGTCAAATAGCTGCACTAATTGAGCGCCGGCTTCGATCTGAGCTTTAAGATAATTAATCGTGCTGTCAGTGATCATCTGAAGCAATTTGTGCGAAAATGCTGGTTGAGTATAAAGCATCTCTCTTGCTGCAGAGAATGTTTTGCTGCCATGACCTTCTACCATGTAGGAGAAAATAGTCCATGGCGCGCCTGCAAAACCGATCAAAGGTACGCGGCCATCTAATGCTTTCTTTGTAATGCTAATAGCGTCAGTGACATACTGTAGTTCAGATCCGTCAGAGACATGAAGCTTCTTCAAATCAGCTTCCGATTTGACTGTATTAGGAAAAAGTGGACCTCTTTTCTCTACCATTTCGTAGGGTAATCCCATAGCTTCAGGGATTACTAGAATATCTGAAAAGATAATCGCAGCATCCACTCCCAGTAAATCCACTGGTTGGATGGTTACTTCAGCAGCAAGTTCAGGAGTCTGAGCAAGCTCGATAAATCCACTTACGCTTTCTCTTACTTTTCTATATTCAGGCAAAATTCTTCCAGCTTGGCGCATCAGCCATACAGGAGTTCTTTCTGTTGTTTCGCCTTTGGCGGCTCGAAGTAGGAGGTCGTTTTTCAAATGCATGATGCAAAGATAAGCGCCAAATTATTTTTGGCAGGCAAAATAACCACATAAAAAAACTGGACCTATGTAAGACATTGATCCAGCTTGTAGTAATCAGTTGGTTTAGATTAATATTTTCTTAGAATTATTTCAATTCTATTCGCTTAAAGTCTTCGTCTGTCAGTCCTAGAAGTTTGGTAACAGCATCGTAATCAGTCAGATCAAGTCTAGCATTAGTGGAAGCAAAATCTCCAGGTAGAACTACTACACGGAAAACCTGATTATCCGTCCAATCTGCACTAAGTGTGCTCAGGTCTAAATTCCCGTCTAAGAATATACTGAAATCGCTACTAGTGAAATCGTAATTATAGACTAAGATCCCTCCTTGTTGGAAATAAGCAGTTTGAGGCATAGCTCTCCAAATAGGAGTATTTCCGTCTACTTCCCATAATACGAATGAAAGCACCACGTCACTATCTACAATTACAGGATTGAATTGAAAGATTTCACTGTAATTATTGGCAGCATTGAAATTTACTTCAACTTCAAAAACTTCAGAAACTATATTTATCCCAGGTTCACCTTCTGGTCCCTGTACTCCCTGAGGCCCTTCTGGTCCTTCACAAGCTTGGAATACTACCAGCCCAAAAAGAGCCAAGATTAATGTGTTTATATTTTTCATAGGAGTAGTTTGTTAAGGTTAGTAAGATGTTTTCACGAATTGTGCCATTAAATGGTTGGTTTAAATTCCTTAACAATTTTTCACTTGATAGGCGCTATGACCTGAATTTCGCTTTTAGAGACGATTTTGTCTATATAAACACCACTAAGCTCCAATTTATTCTCTCTAGCATATTCGCTCAACTTTTCCTTCACCGTCTCTGGACTAGGCATTACCCACTTGTTACTTTGAATTTTTGCAAGTAAGTAGCTGTCATTTTCGAAGGATCGAAATTCAAGATCATCAATTGGTAGGATTTGATTAATTCCTACAAAAACAATCATGGTGTCAAGTTTACCAGCAGGCTCCACTTCATAGATAGTATGGAGATGACTTCCTGGATGAACACCTTTTTGAGACTCCATTTTATTGAAAATCTCTCCCAACTCTTCATTTGCAGGAGTACCTCTGTATGTTAATCCAGCAAGATTCTCAGGCTTGTTCTCTACAAGTTGGATTTCGATAGGTGCGTTTCCTCCCAGTTTTTTGAAGCCCCAAAAACCAATAATTATTAGAATTGATAAGACCCCAATGGCCAATATGAGTTTTTTCTTCATTCTTAGAAAAGATAGCGAACGCCGATACCACCCTGTGCTTTCATGTGTCCAACGCGATCAATCAACTCCAAAAAGAATCCTGCTTCTCCGAAAATAGAGATAGGAACATCGTCAAAATAATACTCCGCACCCACAAATACCTCTGGTCCAAAATCAACGTTAGTCCTGTTGTCTACCCTTATCGCTGAGCCTGTCCCAGTTTGCCCGTCCGTATAGTTATAAGATACTTTGGTTGTTCTCAGCTGTACACCAACTCCTCCATAACCCAATAGGTAGCCTTCGGTGATCCCAAAAACGTCAGTGATATCTTCGTGGTAAGCAGAGCGTACATTGAAGGACACCCCTTTCTTTGCACTATGAGAAATATAGAATGCGTTGGATTGTGGGAGATTGCTTTCAAAATCTCTTTGATAATAACTCGCACCATTAATCCCGGCAGTTCCTATCATTCCTTCGATAGAAATGTACTCCGAGATGAAATCTTTGTAGGTAATTGAAAGAGGCTCACCTAGACGGATTCCTACTCCTCTTTCCTGTGCAAAACTGATAAATGGCAATAATACCAAAAGGGTAATTAATCTGTATTTCATATGATTATAGGTTGTCTTTTATAGGCCATCCCGATAGCTATCGGGAGGAATCCAGCATCGAATTATCGTTTCGGTGTTGTGCTTGAGTTGTGCTGGATTTCACTTGATATATGGTATTTGTAATAGAAGTCAAAAATCAGGCTAGATAGCCATTGTTTTAAGTTGCATTTGATGCAATTGCGTGTAGTATCCGCCTAATTCCAGTAAGTAATCGTGCGTGCCTGTTTCTACGATTTCTCCTTTATTGAGAACAATAATTTTATCTGCTTTTTGAATAGTAGATAGTCTATGCGCAATTACGATGGAAGTTCTTCCTGTCATCATTGTCTCTATAGATTCTTGGATCAATTCCTCCGTTTCTGTATCCACAGATGAGGTAGCCTCATCCAGGATGATAATTTCAGGATTGTAAACCATCGCTCTGACAAAAGAAATTAATTGTCGCTGACCTACAGAAAGTGTAGCGCCACGCTCCATTACATTGTAATCAAGCCCACCAGGTAGTCTTTCTATAAATCTTTTTGCGCCAGCAAGCTCCGCAGCATACATCACCTGTTCACGGGTGATGTCTGGATTACCTAACGTGATGTTGTAGAAAATTGTATTGGAAAAAAGGAAAACATCCTGAAGAACTACGCCAATATGCTTCCGCAACGTGTCTAATTCAAATTCCCGGATATCATGTCCGTCTATGGAAATATGACCTTTATTGATCTCGTAAAACCTGGAAATCAAATTGATGATGGAAGATTTACCAGCTCCTGTTGCACCTACCAGCGCCACTGTCTGACCGGATTCTACTTCGAAACTGATATCTTTCAGTACATAGTCTTCGTCCACATACGCAAACCACACATTTTCAAGCTTGATATTTCCGCTTACTTTTTCAGGTTTATAGTCACCTTCATTCGCGATATGCTCCTTGCTTTCAAGTAATCTGAAAATACGGGAAGAACTCACTACCCCCATCTGTAATGTATTGAAACGATCAGCAATCATCCGGATAGGTCTGAAGAAAAGCTGTAAGTACATGATGAAAGAAATCAAAACACCGATTTCAATATCCATTCCCAATACACCTACAGCTCCGTACCAAACTACTAAGCCAATTCCTATTGCCTGTATGATTTCAGCTACTGGGAAGTAAATGGAATAATAAAGAACAGATCTGATGTGTGCTCTTCGATGCTCCTTGTTTATTTCTTTAAACTTTTCGAACTCCCGATCTTCTCTGTTGAAAATCTGCACGATATTCATACCCGTGATGTGTTCCTGAAGAAAAGAATTCAGATTGGATACTGCATTTCTCACATCATTGAAGGTTACCTTGATTTTCTCCTTAAATACATAAGTAGAAATAATCATCAGCGGCAAGGTGCATAAGCTCACTAGCGTAAGTTTCCAGTCAATGTAAAACATGACGCCAAGGATAGTGACCAACTGTAGAAGGTCTCCGATTATCGCTGCCAATCCTTCAGAAAACACGTCCGCCAGCGTTTCTATATCAGAAATATTCCGAGTTACCAATCTTCCGATCGGAGTATTGTCAAAGAATTTTAAGCGAAGCTTAAGCAGATGCTTATACAGCTTTACTCGGATGTCGCGGATAATTACCTGCCCAATCCAGCCAGAATAATAGGTGTGTGCCCACTGCACCAACGCTTGGATGATCATCAGTCCTACGAGTAGATAGATGATCTTCAACAAACCTGCTGCGTCGCCCACAGCTACATAGTCATCAATCGCAACCTGAATGAAGTAAGGGCGAGTTGGTGCCAAAATGGCAAGAGCGATGGTTAGAAAGATCAGAAAATAGAACTGAGGTTTGTATGGCTTTACAAAACCGTATAGCTGCTTGAGTACTTTCGAATCGACGATTTCGCCGGATGATGTTTTTTCTTGTTCTAGGCTCAAGGTAAACTAGTCTAAATAAATGTCTTCTGAATATTCAACTCGGCTGAAAAACAAGCCACTGGCGGGGGCTGATTTCCCTGCGTTTTCTCGATTTCGTGATTCTATAATTTGGTGCATCTCTTCAGGTTCCCTTTTTCCAAGTCCAACGGAAACAAGTGTTCCCACGATTGCTCTTACCATTCCACGCAAAAATCGGTTCGCAGTTATATGAAATTGCAATTCACCGTCTTTTTGTTCCCAATGAGCCGATTTTATTTCACAGCGAAAATGTTTTACCGCCGTATGTATTTTACTGAAACACTCAAAATCATTGTGTTCCAATAGGATTTTAGCCGCCTCATTCATTCTATCTATGTCTGGATTGAAGTAATGTCTCCACACATAATCTTCTATAAAAGGACTTTTTTGCAAAATCATTCTATAAACATAAGATCTGTTCTTGGCGCTGAATCTTGCATGAGCATTTGTCTTGACTTCTCTAATCGAATTAATAGATATGTCTTTGGGTAAAATCCCATTGATCGCGCGTAGAAATTTTTCTCTATCAATATCCTGATCCGTCTCAAAATGGCAAACTTGAGAATAGGCATGCACTCCCGTGTCTGTACGGCCAGATCCCATCACAGAGATTGGATTTCTGAAGTAGGTAGAAAGACCAGCTTCCAAGGCCTCTTGGACCGTATATGCATTTTCTTGGATTTGCCAACCATGATAGCGTGTGCCTTTGTAGCTTACGTCCAGGAAATATCTTTTGCTCTCACTCATACGGCTGCAAAGATACTATTCCCAATCAAATCACGGCGAGAAACCTGCTTTCCTTGGTAATGAAGTCATAAGACCTTTTCTTTGCCAAAAAATCAGAAAGAAATGATCCAGCGCTTACAATCAATTTTCCTTTTCCTAGTGGCCGTTGCCATGGGATTGACATTGGGCTTAGACCTGTGGGTACAACAAGTAGCAGATTCCGGCGAAATCTGGAAGATGAATGCTTTATTTATGAACCAGATTGATGCTTCAGGAGAAGTGCTTCAGTCTTCTTCCAATTGGTATATTGCAGCATTAGCCTCATTTGTAGGCCTTATGGCTATTATCTCGATCTTTCAATATAGAAACCTTGGCAGGCAGATGATGCTAAATATGGTCAATTCGCTTTTCATGGTTGGATTGGTTGCAATTGTTTTTTTGATCACAAGTGGAGTGAACTCAGAAATCTCGGCTGCCGATAATGGTACATATGAAATTGGTTTCTGGGCCATTTTAGTAGCTATGGTTTGTAATATGCTTGCCAATCGCTTCATTAGAAAAGATGTGGCTTTGCTGAAATCAGTGGATAGAATCAGGTAGGTTAGACGTTAGATATAAGAATCAAGACGTTAGACTTTTTCATAACAAACAAAGAAAGCCAGCAAACTGCTGGCTTTCTTTGTTTGTTACCTGCTTCTCCAGAAGCAGGTTTTGTGGTTGTTTTTTGTTTGGGGGATTATTAATCTACCAAAATCTTATCCCCACTGTAGGGTAGAATGTTTTGAAATTCTCCGTGGCAATGACGCCCACTTGGATGGACATATTCTTATTTAATTTACGCTTGTAGAATGCTTGTGCAGTAGTGCCCGTGAAAAGTTGACTTTTGCTTTCATTGACTAATATCCCTATACCAAACATATTGGCAGTGTTGGATTTTGGGTCACTTTTGTCCCATCTATATTCAAGGTTTGCAAACCAATTGCTATTGACTTTGATGTTCCCCTCTATTCTTTCAGGAAAAAATACTTTATTCGTGAAGGATGCTCCGATATCAAATTTCCGGAAGTTAAACATCATTCTACCGCCGACTACTGGCGTGAATTCTCCTCCTGTAAAGTCCATTCCTATCACCGCGCTCAGCTCGAGTTGATCCATATAGGGAAGGTATTCTCTTTCCAAATCTAGGATGACCGCTTCAGTTTGGGTTTGTGGATATTCCTCACTGAGGCGATAAACTAAGGTTTGGAATTCAGGAAATTTGGTGGTTTTCTTTAATATCAAACTGAATTTTTCTTCCAAATCGCTGAGTTCATATTCTGTATGGTTAAACAATAGGAGTAGTTTACCTTCATTTGGAAAGTCAAAAACAAGGGTGTCCGTTACAGGAAAGTCCTCATTCAATTTTTCCAAATTATTGCCAAAGAGTTTGTTTTCGATTTCTTGTGCTATGGTTTGGGAAGCACATAGCAGTGCCAGGCAAGAAACTAGTAGGATTCTTCTCATGATGCTTTTATTTATAAGATTCTGGTAGTTACTGTTTTTTAAAGTTGATTTTGATCGAGTTGGAAGTTTCGTCCACTCGTCCGATCTGACGTTCGGTGATGTCTTCTAGAGCTCCAGAGCCAAAGCTCGTTCTAAGCTTTTTTTTGTCTTGAAAACCCCATGAGATTTGAACCTTGTGAAGTGTTTGCGGTGCTTCCTGCTCAGGTACTATAGGAATAATGATTTCTGATATTAAAGTGTTTTCAATAGTTAAATCGGGTAAGTCCAGCGCAGGAGCCGCAATAGGAGCAGGCGTAATTCTAGTAGTTTCCTTCAGTTGAGAAGTAGTCGTATTCGGTTTTTCAACTTCAATTAGCTCGAGATTCATTGAAGCTGGATCGACTTCAATGAGCGGATTTATATCAGTTTTGTTGAGATCAGGGGTTTCCACTTCAACCTCAGTTATCAACGGAGTTTCTACGTCTTTTTCCCCAAACTCTAAATAAGCAAGACCTGAAAGTGCTAAGATCAAGGCTGTCGAAGCCGCTGCCATTCCATATTTCCAAAGAGGAATGACTGGATTCTTTCGATCCAATTCACTTCCAATGGCACTCCAGAGATCAGCTTTTGGCATTCGTTCTGGAAGATTAGCTACATGAGCGTTTACCTGTAAGTCGAAATCCTTCCGCCTCTGAATCTTACTCCACAAATCTGGTTTTGGGCTAAATTCGTTCATGCCTGAAGTAGTTTAGTGATTCGCTTTTTCAAGAGTGTTTTCGCATAATTCAATTGTGATTTCGAAGTGTTTTCTGAGATTCCTAGCATATTCGACGCTTCTCGATGGGAATAGCCTTCCACTGACAAAAGAAGAAATACGGCTCTTGCTCCAGCCGGGAGACTTCCTATAGCCTGATCAAGCATCTCTGCGTCAAACCAAGAATCAAAGCCTTCACTAGATTCTAAGTCGACTTCCTCAATTGGTTCGAAATAGATTTTCTTTTTGCTCTGCAAAATCGCCTTGCGAATTGTGATCGTTTTCATCCAGCCAATCAGCGCTTCGGGATGCTTTAACGTGTGAATTTTTTGGAAAATCTCTACATAAGAATCCTGCAACACATCATTTGCTTCGTCCTCGTCATTGACGATTCGATAGCAAGCCGAGTAAAGCATTCCTTTGGTCAATTCAAAAAGCTGAAACTGCGCTGACCTGTCGCCTTTGAGGACGTTTGTGATCAGGTTAGTATCTAGTTTTTGATTGTTCATAAAATTGCTTCTGTCTTAAAGAGTCGAGCTAATCCAAAAAGGTTGGAATGCCCCTCAATGTTTTTTCGGACCGGAGAGCATTTTACAAAAACTTTTCTGGCTCAAGGAAATAGTGGTAATTTCAAGCATTGCTTTTTGCAGATATTAACCATTAGTATATGAAACTCGAAACACTCGCCATACACGGAGGAAATATTGTCTCTGATTCCGAAAAGCCAGTTGTGCAGCCGATCACGCTGAGTACCACTTTTATTCACCAGCCCGAGTCGATGATCTATGCTCGCGCAAATAACCCCAACCGTCATGCTTTGGAGCAATTGCTGGCAGGTTTGGAGAAAGGTGCGGACGCAGCTGCTTTTTCTTCTGGAAATGCGGCGGGAGTTTCTGTGTTCCAAGCGTTGGAACCGGGCTCACATTTGATCGCTCCAGATGATATGTACCACGGCTTGAAAAATGCGATTCTTTCTATTTTCAAAGGAGTTTTGGAAGCCACTTTTGTGGATATGACGGATTTAGAGAATGTGGAAAAAGCGTTCCAGTCTAATACGAAGTTGGTATGGATAGAAACGCCTTCAAATCCCTTACTGAAAATCACAGACATACGTGCAGTAGCGAAATTGGCAAAAGCTAAGGGAGCAATGGTTGCATGTGATAACACGTTTGCTACTCCAGTTTTTCAAAATCCTCTTGATCTAGGTGCTGATATCGTGATGCATTCCAGTACCAAGTATTTTGGTGGGCATTCGGATATTTTGGGAGGAGCTTTGATTACAAAAAGCGAAGATGAGTTCTGGGCGAAAGTGAAAAATGTGCAGATCGGTGGAGGAGCAGTGCCATCGCCGATGGATTGTTACTATTTGTGTAGAAGCATCAAGACTTTGCCTTATCGGATGAAAGGTCACGCAGAACATGCGATGGTGCTGGCGAATTTCCTTTCAAATCATTCCGCTGTTGAAAAGGTCTATTATCCGGGATTGAAAGCTCATCCTGGACATGAAATCGCCGCAAGTCAGATGACAGGTTTTGGAGGAGTAGTTTCCTTTCAGGTGAAAGGCGGAGCGGAAGTGGCGGATCGAGTGATCTCCAAACTCAAGTATTTTATCAATGCAACCAGTCTTGGTGGAGTGGAAAGTTTAATAGAAAGAAGAGCCGCTTCGGAAGGACCAGACACGTTGACGCCGCAGAATCTGATCCGAGTTTCGGTAGGTTTGGAGCATTTGGATGATTTGCTGGAGGATATGGAAAACGCCTTAGCTTAAATCATTTTAGGTCCCAATCGTCTATTGCTTTTCTGTGAACTGAGCCAGGTACAGTTCCGATAAATTCAATATTCACACCATCCAAGTCTTTGGTGGTTCCTATGTGGATCCCTGTCAAGGTGCTAATTCTGGGGCCATTGATGTCCAATCCCAATTCTCGAAGATGAGCTAAAAGAGATTCGGTTCCACTGGTTTCCAAACCGAAATGCTCAAGTCCAGCTGGTCTATTTGCTGTCGCGGGTACAAGTTCTATAAAGGTGCTTTTACTCACTTGGAAATAGGAAAATGCAGGGTTTCCCTTGTCATCTTTGTATTCAATAGCCAATGGGAAACCTAAGGTGTCCCTATAATAACTGACTGATTTCTCAAAATCCTCCGCTACGATAGCGATATGGTTGATGCCTAGAATTTCTCCTTTCTCATCAGCATGCAACTTCGTTCCTACGGCTATTCCAGCTGTTAGACCAATGGCAAGAAAGAGAACTGCGCTGAGGGTTTTTGGAAGAGTCAGTTTCATGTTAAGAGGTTTTGGGTTTGTTAGTAGGGGAATATAAAAAATACTAATCAATAATCCCTTATGCCCATATCCATCACTCACACCATAACAGTTTTCTAGGCAGATGTTTCCATTTCTGACTGATAAAACGCCATAGCTGATTTCGTCTATATTACTTTAAACCTCAAATTTCACCATTTTAAATTCTCACCCCGCCCAGCCTTCTCTGTCCAAACTCCTATACTGTATTGCTTCGGCGAGATGCTCGACTTTGATGTCTTCAGACCCTGAGATGTCTGCGATGGTTCGCGCTACTTTCAGAATTCGATCATAGGCTCTGGCCGATAATCCTAAACGCTCCATGGCAGTTTTCAGCAGCATCTTTCCAGCTTCATTGATCTGACAGATTTGCTTGGTGATATGCGATGGCATCATAGCATTGCAGAAAACTTCGGGATTGTCCTTGAATCGCTCCTTTTGACGCTCTCTGCCTTGTATCACACGCACACGGATTTCCTTGCTAGATTCGGTTTTTCGCGTGGAGGTCATCTCATCAAATTTCACAGGAGTAACTTCCACATGCAGATCGATACGATCCAGAAGTGGCCCCGAAATTTTGTTCAGATAGCGCTGTACGATTCCTGGACCGCAGACACATTCTTTGTCAGGGTGATTGTAATAGCCACAGGGACATGGATTCATACTGGCGATCAACATAAAATTGGCAGGGAAATCCACCGATACTTTCGCTCTAGAAATGGTTACCCTTCGTTCTTCCAGCGGCTGACGCATCACTTCTAGCACAGATCGTTTGAATTCTGGTAATTCGTCTAGAAAAAGCACTCCGTTATGAGCAAGTGATATTTCTCCAGGTTGAGGATTTCCTCCTCCACCAACTAAAGCCACATCGCTGATCGTGTGGTGAGGTGATCGGAAAGGGCGATTGGCAAGCAACGATCCGTTTTTCCCGAGTTTACCAGCCACGGAGTGAATCTTGGTAGTTTCAAGTGCTTCTATCAAAGTCAAAGGTGGAAGAATTGAAGGAAGTCGTTTGGCTAGCATGGTTTTGCCAGCTCCTGGAGGACCTATCATTATCACATTGTGTCCACCGGCTGCGGCGATTTCCATTGCACGCTTGATGTTTTCCTGACCTTGTACATCTGCAAAATCAAATTCAATGTCATCTAAGGAGTGATAAAAAATCTCTCTCGTATCCGTTACAAGTGGGATTATTTCCAATTCACCCATTAGAAAATCTATCGATTGCTGGATCGTTTCTACTGCGATGATGTCTAAGTTATTGACAATCGAGGCTTCTTTGGCATTTTCTATGGGAAGAATAAATCCTTTAAATCCCTTTTTCCTCGCTTCAATTGCAATAGGTAAAACGCCTTTAATAGGCCGGAGATTGCCATCAAGTGATAGTTCTCCCATAATCACGTAATCTCCTAACGTAGGAAATTCCACCTGCTCGGAAGCTTGCAAGATCCCCATGGCAATGGGTAAATCATAAGCTGATCCTTCCTTACGAATATCTGCTGGAGCCAGATTAATCACGACTTTTTGTCTTGGCATCCTATAACCAAAATATTTCAAGGCACTTTCCACCCGTTGCTGAGATTCCTTCACAGCAGAGTCAGGGAGTCCAACCATGAAGAAGTTGGTGCCTTGTCCTACATTCACTTCTATTGTGATGATGTTTGCATCTACTCCAGATACTGCGCTTCCAAAAGTTTTCGCTACCATATGATATAAAAAAAAGGAGGCCTGATTAGCCTCCTCAATATACTAGTTTGACAAATTTAAAATATTACTTATCCGTAATATTTTGTCTTGGAGGAAGGTTACTTTGATCCGTGTCAGTTGGAATTGTAGGTTTTGCAGTCTGATTGGTAGGGATTCTTGGATGCTCAAAATCATAGATTTTTGCTTTCAAAGAATTTGCATCAATTTCCATTTTCTTTATCGTAGAGGCCAGACTAGAGTAAGCAGTATAGCTGCTTCCCCAAGCTGCCAGAAAAAGGATAAATCCAATCAGTATAATGGTCACCATGGAATCTGATGTGATTTCATCCATTCCAAAGATTCCCCCTAGAGTATCAAAGGCTATGAAGAAAATAAGAAAAGCACCAAAATAGACCAAAAGGGCTATTTGGAGGATTTGGTGAAGTTTTTTCATGGGTTTTAAAATTAAGTTTAACGAATATACTAAACCGACTGAATACTAGAAAGTTTCTGGTACAAGCCCTCAACTTGGCTCAAATCGGTGTGAGTGCCTCTTTGCACGATTTCGCCGCGTTCGATAACCAAGATTTCATCAGCGTGCTGAATCGTGCTCAATCTATGTGCGATTACAAGAGTTGTTCTATTGCTCATCAATTTTGTCAAAGCCTCCTGCACTAAATGTTCTGATTCGGAATCCAAAGCTGAAGTTGCCTCATCCAATATCAAAATTGGAGGGTTTTTCAATACTGCTCTTGCTATACTTAAACGCTGCCGTTGCCCACCAGAGAGTTTGGAACCTCGCTCACCAATGCTAGTCTGATAGCCATCGTCCATTTTTTCAATAAACTCATGTGCATTGGCGATTTTCGCAGCTTCCAGCACTTGGGCTTCTGTGGCGCCTTCAACTCCGAAAGCGATATTATTAAAAACGGTGTCGTTAAATAGGATGGACTCTTGAGTCACTATCCCCATTAGGCTACGCAAATCATTTAGATCGAAATCTTTCAAATTATTGCCGTCGAGTAAAATTGCCCCTTGGCTAGGATCATAAAAGCGTGGCACAAGGTCAGCCAAGGTAGATTTCCCTCCGCCAGAAGGACCTACCAACGCAATGGTTTTGCCTCGATTTAGCGTAAAATTGATATTCTTCAAGACCAGTTGGTCTTCATAAGCAAAGCTTACATTTTTGAATTCAACTGAATGTTCAAACGTATTCAGAACCGAAGGAGATGCCGGAGATTTAATTTGCGAAGGAGTATCTACAACAGTGAAAACACGCTCCGCAGATGCGATTCCTCTTTGTATACTGCTTACCGCTCGAGAAATTTCTTTGGCAGGATTCAGTACTTGCGTGAAAATGATGATGTAGGTAATGAAGTCCGAAGCTCCCAAATCTGAGTTGCCGCTAAGTACCATACTACCTCCGTAAACTAGAATTCCAGCGACTACGAATACACCTAAAAACTGCGAAATGGGAGAAGCTAGCTCATTTTTACGAGCCATATTCACATTGACATCTGCATAGAAATCAGTTTCCCCATCAAACTTCTTTTTCATAAAACCTTCCGCATTGAAGGCTTTGATCACACGCATGCCGCCTAAAGTCTCGTCCAGAATATTTACAATTCTGCCCAGAGATTCCTGACTTTGCACCGCTTTTTTCTTGAGTCTTCGTGTAATTCCGCCTATGATCGCCCCAGTGATCGGGATGATTAGAATGGTAAACAGTGTCAGCTTGGCAGACATAAAAAAGAGTACTGAGAAATATAGAATAATGGTCACTGGCTCCCGAAAAACGACGCGCAGAGATTGCACAATGGTGTTTTCTACCTCTTGCACATCATTGGTCATTTTTGACATGAGATCACCTTTTCGTTCATTGGAAAAATAGCCAATGTGAAGCTTACTTACCTGCGAGAAAATGTCCATTCGCATCCGCTTGATGACCACTGCTCGCACTTTTGCTAAAACTACTCCAGATAGATAGGTGAAAAGATTTGATAGAAAAACGGAAACAACGATGATGATGCAGACATAAAAGAGGGTGCCCATTTTCCCATATTCCTCAGCCACTTGAAGAAAATTGTAATTGAACAGATGGGAGAAGTATTCTACTGAAAAGCTGAATTCGGGCTTTTCGGCATATTGAGTGAGGGAGCTTGGATCCACTTGCTCGAAAATCACATCGAAAAGTGGTTTAAGCAGCGTGAAATTCAGCAGGCCAAAAACGATGGAAAGGAAAGCGTAAATGATATAAGTAGGCACGAACTTTCCGTATGGTTTGGCATAGGAAAGGATCCGTAGATAGGTCTTCATAAACTAATATTCGTGGAATAATCTCGCAAGTTACGCAAAAATGGTAGTGGAGGTTCCTTCTTAGTAGTTGTAATCTGGTCGGATAAAGTTCCAGCGGAAGGCCACTTGCAGGTATTGCTTTGTCTCTGGACTGTCTAGATCCTGTGCAGTTCTTCTTCGGAAAGTATGGGATGCATCAATGAAGAAGTTGTGGCGAAGCATATAGCTAGCGTTAAGATTTGTTTTAATCACTTTGTTCTCAATTCCTTGCCCGATCACATTTCCAAACAATCCAGTCGGACTACCTACAAGTCTGTTTTTTAAGATATCTCCTCCCCAATTTATTGCCTCATCTGGATCTCCCCCGTACAGTTGATACATGGTTTGAAGGGTGAGATTCAGTTTCGGTATTGGTTGATAACGTATTATGCCTAGCATCTCGCGGAAATTAGCTCCTCTAGGGTGAGTAAGCGGCGTTCGCCAATTACTATAAGATTGATAATCGACCTTTTCTTGGAATGTATAGGGCCTGGCGGAATTGTATTCCAACTGCAAATCAAGATTTGAGATCTTAAAAAGGTCAATGTATTTGAAACCTGCTTGGAGCCCGTATTTGTTTCGCTTGGAGTTTTTTCCATCTTGGCCGAAAAACTCAGAGAACACAAATTCGTCTAATGCGAATTGCCCATAAAGCTGCATAGATGGGTAGAGATTCCACTTATAATCCATTCCTAGCATGACTTTGTCTGGAGTTCCGAGTGATTGCTCCACCCATCGGTAAAAGACAATAGGATTGTAATAATTGAAATCTGCTTTATCAGTCATTACTGATTCAAAGAATCCCAGATTAAAGTTTTTCCCAACATTTAAACCTAAACGATGAAAGGAGAACCATTTCTGTGGATATCTACCGTCGGTTGGTCTCCCTCTGTCGTAATCCACGTCGGCAGTCATCTGAGTCCAGATATTGGTCAATTGAAATTTCCATATCTGCGTGTTTAATTTCACAAACATGTAGGGATTGGAAAAGTCAGAGAGCAGAAAAGATCGATATCCCTCGCCGATAAAGTTACGGTCATGACCAACTTCTACTTGGATATGCTTAGTGACGTTGAAACTTACATGTCCCAAAGCAGAGAAATAGCTATAGCCTTCCGAATTGTATTCCTTCCAAAATCCTTCGCCAGGCACAGCTCCATTTTGTTCTGCATAGCCTTTAACCCAACTTGGGAAAAATGACTCTGAAGATGTGAAGTAGGTGTAAAAGCCAACTTTCTTGTCAATAGATCCACGTAAAACGACACCTCTAGAGAGACGGTTAGGGTTCTGGTCATTATCTGATTCGATACCACCGTTTAAATATAGAACAGGGCTTACATGGACATCAAACTCCTCACTATAATAGTGTCCCAAATCTCCAGGCCTTCTATAAATTTTTTTCAGGAAAGGTTTTTCAGACTCAGGAGTTTCTCTGCTTACAAATTCCCAATTGTCCTGACTTAAATATGCCAGATTAAAGCGATCTACACTGGTACGAATGACTGCGTCGTTTGCAATGCTGTCAAGGAATTGAGCCACATGATCTCTTCGGTAGGGTTTTGTTCCGGTGTGGAACATGGGGTTGTTATTTCCTTGGAGTATCTCATACCGCTCGATTTTATGGTAGTAATCCCGATCGAATGGTATATAACTTCCTTGTGCAAAAGTGAAAAATGGAAGCAAAAATGAGCCTATAAACATAAGCAAACGGAACTTTGGGTTGTGACTGTATGGCTTTAGCATTGGCTAAATCTAAAAAACATTCCTGAAAATGAAATACTATTAAAGAGGTTTGAAATTATAGCATTTGTCAGGAGTTTAACGATGTGTAAGTATTTTTGAATCTAAAACTGGGCAATATTTATTTTATTTTTGATGCTAAAGCCCTTCATTTGTGACTAGAAATCCCTTTTTTAAATCCTTTTGATCAATTGACTTAGAAATACTTGATAAAGATTTGGTGGATTTTCTGAAAAAGGGTAGCTTTGTGCCTCATTTGAAAGACGTACATAATAACTAGCAATAATATGAAAGCTGATATCCATCCAAACTACAGAGACGTCGTTTTCTACGACACTTCTAGCGAGTTTAAATTTCTTACGAAATCAACTATCGAAACAAGCGAAACAATCACTTGGGAAGATGGCAACGAATACCCTTTGTTTAAAGTGGAAGTGAGCTCTCAGTCTCATCCTTTCTACACTGGTAAGAAAATGATGCTTGATACTGCGGGTCGTGTTGAGAAATTCAACAGAAGATACGCTCAGAAGAAGTAATTCTTCCTTATCTCAGGCTAAAAAGTCTCCCGGAGCATGGATTCCGGGAGACTTTTTTATTTTTGCCTCATGGACTCGATTTTGTTGTTTGATGATCCCGCCATTCGCGGCTCATTGCTCCCCTTTACTTTTACCAGACCGGTGGCGGATATCCGCATCGGGATATTGAAAATCTCTGAGAAATGGGAGAGGATAGCTGGAGCTTCAGTTTCATTTCTCACCCAAGACTATCTTCAGAAGAAATTCCCTCGCAAAGCAGGGGATGCGCTGGCTATAAATGGAGCATGGCTTCCAGATAGCAGAAGTCTTAGTCTCTTAAAATCACTTTCTTCTAATCAAGCACTCTATTTCGGCAAAACTCTGATCGCTACTTATATCGGTGAAACAGAAAAGAATCTGGGTGCTGTGAAGGGCAAAGAAATCATCCAATTGGATTCAGAGCCAACACTTCTATTGAAGACTTGGAATATCTTCCAATTCAATGGCGCTGAAATCAGAAAGGATTTTGATCTGATTACTAAAGGAAGAAAATCTGCCAAGATTACCGATCCTCACACCAAGTTATATTCACCTGAAAACATTTTCATCGAAGAAGGAGCCGTGATACGTGCTGCGGTTTTGAATGCTGAAAGTGGGCCGATATATATTGGTAAAAACACAGAGATTCAAGAAGGATCATTAATTCGCGGGCCATTTGCGCTTTGCGAAAGCTCTACCATCAATATGGGAGCGAAAATAAAAGGAGATACAACCGTAGGCCCACATTGCAAAGTAGGTGGAGAAGTGTCCAACTCAGTCATCTTTGGCTTTAGCAATAAAGGTCATGAAGGCTTTTTGGGTAACTCTGTAATCGGCGAATGGTGTAATATGGGAGCTGATACAAACACCAGCAACCTGAAAAATAATTATTCTACAGTAAAATTGTGGGATTACACCGTTGGGAATTATGCGAATACGGGCTTGCAGTTTTGCGGCTTGATGATGGGAGATCATTCCAAATGCGGCATTAATACCATGTTCAACACAGGAACTGTAATCGGAATTGGCTCCAATGTTTTTGGGCCAGGATTTCCACGTAAATTTATTCCTTCGTTTGCTTGGGGTGGAGAAGAAGGATTCTCTACCTTTTTGTTTCCAAAATTTCTAGAAACAGCAAAAGCTGTCGTGGGAAGAAGAGGACTTGAGTTGAATGCGGAAGAGCAAGAAATTTTGCGTTTGATTTTCGAAATGTCCAAAAACTATAGAATTTGGGAAACCACATCCTGATTTATTAATTCATGCAATTCGCAGATATACCGGGACTTCCCGAGACCAAAGAAAACCTAATCAATGCTGTCAAACACAATCATTTGGCGCATGCATTGTTATTCCACGGACCTGAAGGCTCCGCCAATTTGACCATGGCTCTGGCGCTGTGTACTTATTTGTACTGTGAAAAGCCCGGAGATACTGATTCCTGTGGCACCTGTTCTTCCTGCCAGCGCATGAGTAGATTGGTTGTTCCTGATTTGAACTTCGCTTTTCCTACCATCACTAAGGCGAAAGAAGATGATAAAGACGACGATGAAAAAGTAGATGTGTTGACAAGCTGGAGGAAGTTTGCGATAGAGCAACCTTATGGGAATGTCCATGATTACATCTATTTCAATACTTTCGAAAAGAAGCAATTAAATATATCTAAGGGAGCAGCGCGCAAAATCATTCAAGCCCTTTCATTGATGTCTTTCGAGGGAGGTTATAAAATCATGATGATTTGGGCACCGGAATTTCTTCACCCTTCGGCAGCAAATGCGCTACTGAAAATTCTCGAAGAGCCGCAGCCCAAAACACTTTTTATCCTGGTGACGAGCCAAGCAGACCAACTGCTCACGACTATACTTTCGAGAACTCAGAAAGTGACCATTCGTGGTTTCTCTGATGAAGAAGTGAAAAGTCACCTGATTAATAAGGGACTTGCTGATGAATCTTCTGCAGATCAGATTGCGATGCTGGCAGATGGAAACCTACGTGAAGCGTACAGATTGGTGGATCAGGTAGAAGATCTTCAGGTGAAAAAAATCAGAGAGTGGTTTTTGTCCTGCTACAAGGCAGATTTCAAAAATATTTTTGCGCTAGCAGATGATTTTCACAAGTCAGATAAAGAAGCTCAAAAGTCACTTGTGCTTACTGGGCTGAATGTCCTACGTGAGATTCTATTAAAGAATGCTGGTTTGGATCAGTTACTTCGTACGCATGATGAGGATCGTGCCTTTGTGAATAATATCAGTGGGAAAGTACTGAAGGAGGAGCACGTGGGTAAGCTTTATGAAGAATTCAACATGGCTCATTATCATTTGGAGAGAAATGGCAATGCTAAGTTTATCTTAACGGATCTTTCTATGAATGTGGCCAAATTGATGGCGAAAATCAGTTGATATGGATCGGAAAATAATTGGCAGAAAAGAAAAAGTTACGCTTCCAGAATTGGGATTAAACCTTGTCTGGGCTAAAGTGGATACTGGAGCCTATACGAGTAGTATTCATGCAGAGAATCTGGAAGTGATAGATGTTGACGGGAAACGAGTGTTGAGGTTTCTACCCTTGCTTCCTGGTCACAAATCATTTGCTGGCGAGGTTGTTACCTTTGAGCATTTCAGAGAGAAAAAAGTGAAAAATTCATTCGGTCATGCTGAGGTTCGCTATTTGATCGAGACTACCTTTGAGCTTGCTGGGGAGACATATTCGGCAGAGTTCACGCTATCGGATCGGTCGAGCATGAGAAATGCTATTCTGCTCGGGAGAAAAATCCTAAGAAATCGTTTTCTTGTAGATGTGTGCAAAGTCAACTTGGCTAGACAATACAGAAAGAATTAAGTAAATACAGATTTACCTTACGAGTCAATTAAGAGACTCAAACCCTCTAAAAATTTTCTTATGAAAATTGCAATCCTTTCTAGGAACCCAAATTTATATTCTACCAGAAGACTTTTTGAAGCGATTCAAACAGCCGGACATGAAGCAATAATTGTAAATCATAGTGTTTGCGACTTGATCATCGAGCAAGAAGGACCATCTATAATTTATAAAGGTGAAAAGCTCACGGACATCGATGCGATCATCCCTAGAATTGGAGCTTCGGTGACTTTTTACGGAACCGCTGTAGTTCGCCAGTTTGAACTGATGGGTGCATTTTCGGCAGTACATTCTCAGGCAATTGTAAGAAGTAGAGATAAACTGAGAAGTCTGCAGATTCTTTCAAGCGCCGGGTTGGGGATGCCAAAGACAGCTTTTACCAACTTCTCGAAAGGTGGAGAAAAGCAAATCATAGAGCATGTAGGAGGTGCGCCACTTATTATCAAATTGCTGGAAGGAACACAGGGACTTGGAGTAGTTTTGGCTGAAACGAGGAAAGCGAGCCAATCTGTGATTGAGGCATTTCATGGACTGAAAGCGAGAATTATTGTTCAAGAATTCATCAAAGAAGCTAAGGGTGCGGATATCCGTGCATTTATAGTGAATGGAAAAGTGGTAGGTGCTATGAAGCGTCAAGGTGCTGAAGGTGAATTCAGATCCAACCTTCATCGAGGAGGAAAAGCTACCATTATTAAATTGAGCCGAGTAGAAAAAGCAGCCGCTTTGAATGCAGCAAAAGCACTTGGCCTCGATGTGGCAGGCGTAGATATGCTTCAGTCTGATAGAGGACCATTGATTTTGGAAGTGAATAGTTCTCCAGGGTTAGAGGGGATCGAGAAAGCTACAGGGATAGATATCGCAGGTGCAATCATCAAGTTTATAGAAGAAGGGGTGAATAAGCGCCCTATGAAAATATCAAGTCAATGAGTCAGTCAGTGAAAATAGGTACACGTGGAAGCAAATTAGCGCTTTGGCAGGCCTACCATGTGGAGGAGCTTTTACTAAAGGCCGGGTTGAAAGCAGAGATCGTGATTATTGATACCAAGGGCGATCAAATCCTTGATGTGTCGATTGCGAAGATTGGGAGTAAAGGAGTTTTTACTCAGGAACTAGAAGATCAATTGCTGGACGGTCGAATTGATATCGCTGTTCACAGTGCCAAGGACATGCAGTCCAATTTGCCAGAAGGCTTTGAAATTATTGCCTTCACCGAGCGTGAAAAGGAAAATGATGTGCTTGTCTCACATGACAAGTCTGTTTCGTTGAAGAAGGATATTGTTTTGGGTACTTCATCTACCCGTCGGGTTTCTACTTTGAAGCATTTTTATCCACATGTGAAAACGGTGGATGTTCGTGGGAATCTGCAGACCCGAATCCGTAAGATGGAAGAAGGGCTTTGTGACGCTTTATTACTTGCCTATGCAGGTGCTCATCGCATGGAATATGACCACATGATTGTAGCGGAATTGGATTTGGATGAGTTTACGCCAGCAGTAGGGCAAGGCTCTGTAGCCATCGAAGTAGCAGAGATTTTAGATCCTGTATTGAAGACTAAAATAGCGACAGCATGTAATCACCAGGAGACTTCCTTGAGGCTGCGTGCTGAGCGAGCATATCTTAGAGTGTTGGAAGGTGGATGTAGCATCCCTGTTTTTGCGCTAGCAAATCTAGTGGGCAATCAACTTAGCCTAAAAGGTGGAATTGTGAGTTTAGATGGAAAAGAGCGGATTTCTATTCTCGTAGAAGGAAATGCTGATCAACCAGAAAAGTTAGGGCAAGAGCTCGCGGATCAGGTTTTTGCCGCAGGTGGAAAAGTAATATTGGATCAAATTAAATTGACTTTGAATAAATGAGATTTCTAAGAAACCTACTTTTTGTCTTCCTGCTAGCAACTACAGTCGCATGTGGAGGCGAGAAAGATTACGTGATTACGATCGAGACTAGTCACGGTAATATCGTGGCGGTGCTCTTTGACGATACACCTGAGCACAAATCCAATTTCATCAAGCTGGCGGAAGCAGGAAGACTTGATTCTACCGAATTCCAACGTGTCATGAAGAATTTTATGATTCAGGGTGGAGATGTTTTTACTAAAGAAAATCTTCCGCCTCAAGACTGGCCAACTTTGCCAGCTGAAATCAGACCAAATTATTATCACCGAAAAGGCATGATAGCTGCGGCTCGTCAACCGGATGATATCAATCCAGAGCGAAGGTCAAATGGATCTCAATTTTATATCACAATTGGGAAAGTTTACAAGGAGTTGGAACTGACTACGGATATGGAACAACTTCAAAAATCACTGATGAAGTATATGGAGTTGGGAAGTCAGGTAGACTTGAAAAATGAATATATCCGACTATATAACGAGCAGAAATTCGATAGCTTGACAAATTTGATTCTTTCCAAAAGAGATGAGTTAGAAGCGTCACTCAATGTGAATTTGACCAAGGATTTTACCAAAGAGCAAATTGAAGCATACACGACAGTCGGCGGAGTACCACATTTGGATAAAGAATACACGGTTTTTGGAGAAGTGATCCAAGGATTGGAAGTGGCAGAAGAAATATCTAATGTGGATACAGGCTACAGAAATAAGCCCAATGAAACTGTATATATGACAGTGAAAGTCGAGAAAATGTCCCGAAAGAAAATTGAAAAAGAATATGGCTACAGCTACCCAGATGTCAAGTAAGAAGAAAATATTTATCACCGGCGCTAATGGATTACTTGGGCAAAAGCTTGTTTCCCAATTGGTGGACAAAGGAGAGTTTCAGGTCTTAGCGAGTGGCAAAGGAGAATGCAGATTGCCCGGTGCTGGATTTGAATATGTTTCTCTAGACATCACTAATGAGATAGAAGTAGAGAATACTTTGTCTAGTATCAAGCCTGATATTATTATTCAC
The DNA here is from genome assembly GCF_900112005.1 of Algoriphagus aquimarinus. Taxonomy (GTDB): domain Bacteria; phylum Bacteroidota; class Bacteroidia; order Cytophagales; family Cyclobacteriaceae; genus Algoriphagus; species Algoriphagus aquimarinus. The sequence continues at coordinate 37,696 of NZ_FOKK01000022.1, forward strand.
GGTGCCGCAATGACTAATGTGGATCAGTGCGAGCTGAATCAAGAGGCTTGTTTTGACTCTAACGTCAATGCGACAGCTTACTTGATTAAAGCCGCTGAAGCATCAAACGCTCATTTTATTTTCGTCTCTACAGATTTTATTTTCTCCGGTGATGAAGGTCCCTTGGATGAAAACGCCATTCCGGCGCCTGTTAACTATTATGGAGAGACTAAGCTGATAGGAGAAGAATTGGTGATGAAGTCCAAAACTAAGTGGGCCATAGCAAGAACTGTATTGGTATTCGGAATCGCTCATGACATGAGCCGTACCAATATTGTGCTTTGGGTGAAATCTTCTTTGGAAGCAGGTAAGGAAATTCAAGTGGTGGATGATCAGTTCAGAACGCCAACACTTGCAGAAGATCTTGCTGCAGGCTGTATTTTGATAGCAGAAAAGGAAGCGGAAGGCGTTTTTAATATTTCAGGTTCAGACTTTTTGACTCCGTATGAAATGGCACATACGACTGCGGAATTCTTTGGGCTTAATAAGGAATTAATCAAGCGTGCGGATTCGAGTACTTTTACCCAGCCAGCAAAAAGGCCTTTAAAAACAGGTTTTATCATTAAAAAAGCTCAGGAACAGCTTGGTTTTGAGCCGAAAACTTTCCGAACGGCAATTGGTATTTTGGCAAAACAAATTATCTTAGCCCGCGCTTAAAAAGCAGTTTATACACCCTAATTTAACTTTAAAATAATTTATGGCAGTTAACAACGAAACTGAAGAAAGAGGTGAGTTTGGTTCTAGTCTCGGGTTTATCATGGCAGCAGCCGGATCTGCCGTAGGTCTTGGAAATATATGGAGATTCCCGTATTTAGTTGGTGAAAATGGGGGAGGAGCATTTGTATTTGTTTATATAATTTGTGTGCTATTTATAGCCCTACCACTACTTTTAAATGAAATAGCATTAGGTAGAAAATCTGGTAAAAACCCTATTGGAGCTATACGTGAAACTGGAGGGAATAAGTTTTGGCAGCTTGCTGGGGTACTTTGTGTACTGGTTTGTTTCTTTGTTTTTAGCTACTATTCCGTAATTGCAGGTTGGACAGTAGGTTATATTATTACTGAAATAATCAATGTACCTGTAGATTTTGCTGAGTTTGTGAAGACTCCATTGTACGTGATTCCTTTGACGTTCCTATTTATCTTGATGACTATTCTCATTGTTTTGGGTGGCGTGTCTGGAGGTATAGAGAAAGCATCTAAATTTTTGATGCCTGTATTGTTTATCATCATTATTTTCATTGCAGGTAGAGCGGTAACCCTAGAAGGTGCAGGCGCTGGTATCGAATATTATTTGAAGCCTGACTTTAGTAAAATCAATCCTGCAGTTATACTACAGGCACTTGGTCAAGCCTTCTTCTCTATGTCTGTAGGTTGGGGTTTGATGATTACTTTTGGTTCTTATTTACCTAAAAAGTCTAATATCGTCCAGTCCGCTGGATGGATTGCAGGGATGGATACTTCGGTTGCTTTATTAGGTGGATTGATGGTGTTTCCAGCATTATTTGCTTTGCTTCCTGGAAAGGATCCTGCAGCTGGACCAGCCTTGGTGTTTGACGTATTGCCAAAAGTATTTGCGGCTATGCCTGGTGGGCACATCGTAGGAGCGCTTTTCTTTATCCTATTGATGGTAGCGGCCCTGACATCTACTATCTCCATGCTAGAGGTTCCTGTAGCTTATATGATTGATGATAGAAAGTGGGGTAGAAAACGTGCTACTTGGACAATTGGTATTGCAGCTATGGCTCTTTCTGTTCCTTCAGCGTTATCTCAGATCCCAGGCACTTTCTTTGCCAATTTACATATCAACTTCTTTGGAAACAGACTTGAAGGCTTCTTTGGGATAATGGATTTTGTGTTCGGTACGTTTGCCGTGATCGTGATATGCTTGATGCTTGCCTTATACACAGGTTGGGCATCGAAGATTTCTGAATACGCAGATGAATTGAAATTAGGAGCGCCAGGTTTTAAAGGACCTTTCAGAATGGGATGGATGTTTTTCGTTAAATGGATATGTCCAATCGTAATCATTCTACTGATACTAAACATGGTAGGTGTCTTTGGTACTGCTCAAGCGGCATAAAACTCATCCAAATTGATATTTGAAAAGGAAGTCTTCGGGCTTCCTTTTCTTGTTTTGGGCGGTATTGCTGTATTGGCAAGGGAATTGCTAATTTTCCTTAAATTCTTTCGTTACTAAGCTTACTAAACCAATAACTATAAAGCCATGAAAAAACTCATTCTATCTCTAGCCTTGCTCGCGATCACGCTTGCTGGCTATTCACAAGGATTCTCCTTTGGCCCTAAAGTAGGACTAAGTCAGACCAGTTTGGACCTTAAAAGTGATCAATTCAAAAATGGGGAATCCAAATTCGGATACCATGTGGGCGTCTTTGCCAGAATCGGTCTTGGAGGATTATACCTTCAGCCTGAGGTGCTGTATACGCAGACTCAAGGTCAATTTACTTTTGATCCGGATGACCAGCCGATTAAAGAGTATGAGGCAGACTTCAATAGAGTAGATATTCCAGTAATGCTCGGTTTTAAAATGTTTAAGGTGCTCCGAGTTCAAGCCGGTCCGATCGCGAGTATTAATGTTAATTCAGAGCTGAAGGAAGCAGGGCAAACTGTTCAGAATGCAAACTTTAAGGATGCTACTATTGGCTATCAAGCCGGACTTGGATTGGATATTGGCAACCTGATAATAGATGCCAAATATGAAAGTTCATTGGATAAATTCAGTGGAAATGTAGGCAACTTTCAAACTGATCAGCGAACAAACCAATGGATTCTCTCAGTAGGTTTTAGACTGTTCTAAGCTACACATCGCCACAAAAAAGCCCGATTGAAAATATTTTCAGTCGGGCTTTTTGTTGATTTCTTAGAAAAGAATCAATAATCATCGTTTATTTCTAACCACATTCCATCTGGATCTTGGATGTAGATTTGTCTAATTCCATCGACTCTAATTGTTACTTTTCCTTTCTCTCCCGGCCAGCTTTCAAATGGATAGTTTGTGCTTTCCAGTGTTTTGATGAATGCATCCATGTCTTTCATGCTAAAGCAAAGATGATTCACTTTTGAGATTTGAGTTGGTACGTTTGGTGCTTCGATGATATGAAGCGCAGCGCCTCCACCGATATCATACCAAGCATGCACACCGTCCTTGAAAGGCTCTTCAATTTCTTCTAAGCCCACTATTTTCTGATAAAACTCCTTGCTGGAATTCAAGTTGCTAACGTGGACAGCGATGTGGTTTACTTTGATTTGGGCAAAAGAACTCATAGTGATTCCTAACAATAAAAAGGTGAATAGGGCTTTCATAGGCTTTTGGGTCATTTAAATTAATAAGACAGCCTAATGTTAGCGTATTTGGAAATGGATTGAAAATAAAATGAAATAATAAACAAGAAAGCACCCGACGAGGCGGGTGCTTTCTTGTTTATTATAAGGGAATTAAGCTTGCTATTCTTCTTCGTTGTGAAGGTCGGTAGCTAAAGCTAGTTTCTCGGCTTCATCAAATAGCTTGATGGCTTGCAGATAAACTTCATTGATGTCATTAACGACTTTATAGAAAGCGCTGTCATCATAAATCTGTCTTCCTAAATGCGCTTTCACCAAGATTTTTAGATATTCTTTAGACTTATTAAAGTCCTTAGAATCAAATTCGACTTTGTTCTTCTTGCCGTATTCTACCAATTTAGTAAGCATAGCATCACTCACCATGTAATCCGTATAGTACTGATCCAAAGTCATGTTTTCGAATGTGGCTTTGTTTTCATTCACATAGTCAAGAATGAATTCTCTTGAAGCATCAGAATTGAACAGCTTGCTCACATAAGCAGAAGACATGGTAGTGTCCCATGGTACGAAGTAGTCAGGCATAATTCCTCCGCCACCATAGACTGTGCGCCCTTTGACGGTTTCGTATTTCAGGCTGTCATTGAACTTAACGCTATCTGCAGAGAAAAACTCTCCATGCTCATATCGCTCTAGCCAGTCTCTTTCGTATGCTTCGTAATTAGCACCATAAGGCTTTTGGATAGATCTGCCAGAAGGAGTGTAATATCTAGCAATTGTCAATCGCAACTCTGCTCCATCTGATAAATCGATAGGCATTTGCACTAATCCTTTTCCAAAGGATCTTCTACCCACGATCAAACCTCTATCATTATCTTGGATTGCTCCGGCTAGAATCTCGGAAGCGGATGCTGAACCTTCATTAACAAGGACGATTACCGGCCCTTCTTCAAACATTCCAGGTTTGAAAGCATAGGCTTTTTGATTGTACTGCTCTACTTTACCTTCTTGAGAAACGATCAATGCTTTATCGCCCAATAGCTCATCGGCCATATTGATAGCAGCACCCATATATCCACCAGGATTTCCTTGAAGGTCAATAACCAATTTCTTCATCCCTTTGCTTTTCAGGTCAGCGATGGATTCTTTGAATTCGTCGTAAGTGGTCGCTGCAAATCGGGTTACTTTGATGTATCCGATCTCATTGTTGACCATATAAGATGCGTTAATGCTGTATTGAGGGATCTTGTCGCGAGTTATCCTGTATTCGATAAGCTCTTTCTGGTTTTTACGCTTCATGTCCACGACTACCACAGAGCCTTTTGGGCCACGTAGTTTTTCGAAAACATCACGGTTAGTCACCCCGACACCTGCCATAGTCTCTCCATCTACTCGGATGATCTGGTCACCTGATTGAATGCCTAAAGCCTCTGAAGGCCCACCAGTTAGAGGAGCTACTACATAGATCGTATCACGTATAATTCCGAATTCAACTCCAATGCCGTCAAATTCTCCATCAAGCTGGGACTGTACAATAGATGCATCTTTTGCAGGTATATAGCTAGAGTGTGGATCTAGGTGCTCAAGCATTTTGGTGACACCATATTCCACCAATTCGTTGGTGTTGACACTGTCCACATAATCTCTGTTGACGTAGGTCATTATTTCCTGCAGCTTATAAAGTGCAGCCCTTAGATCATTTTGATTTCCTTTTGGCTCAGCAAAAGTTGCCCCGATCCAGATACCTGCAGATATGGCAAGCGCCAATATTATAGGAAGTCTGATTTGGGATTTGGTATTTTTAGTCTCGCTCACAGCTTTCTCTTTCAGTTGGTTATTGTCTTTATTGTTACTGTAAATTACCCAATTTTGCCCTCTTTCTGGGTAGTCATTTGATAAATCTATCAAATGTTTATACGAGGGGTGAGTATAATGGCTCAATTTATTCCCCTTTTTTCTGTTAAAAAAAATTATTTTTGCAAGATGCGAACCGAAGGCGATTTTGAAAAGGCACTTGTAGGCGACTTAGTTTCTGAAAACTATGTCTTTGCTTCTGTGTTGCATTATTTCGGAATCAGCTTCTATCAATACCCAACAGAGTCACTGGAAGTGGTTTGTAAAAAGCATAGAGTTCATTCCAGTCAACTAATAACAGAATTGGAGTCTTGGGCTCAGAGAAAAGAACCTTCCAATGAGGAGCTTTACCTGAATCCTATCGAGGTCTTGGTCGCATATTTGAAAAAGAAGCATTACTATTTTGTGCGGCAAGAATTACCTTTTCTTTCCAATATCATCTCTGGAATAGACCCAGAGCCTAAGTTTGCTTCCTTGATGGCGGACCTTCGAATTATGTTTCCATTATTTGTGGAAGATTTCATTCACCATATTCATGAAGAAGAAAGCAGGCTGTTCAAGAGGATAGAATTGCTTCAGGATATTGAGGAAAATAGGTTTTCGCTGAATGATGCGATCACAATTTTGGAGAGAGATCCGATTCACATGCTAGCAGATCAGCATGAGATTCATGATGATGAAATGGAGGGGATCAGAAAGTTGACTGCTGATTATTCCTTGGATGAGGATGCTCCGCTAACGATGAAAGTGCTCTATCACGAATTACAGAATTTCGAACAGGAACTTAGAATCCACGCAAAAATCGAAGACGAACTTCTTTTCCCTAAAGCTGTAGAGCTGGAAAGGGAGGCTTTGCGCCAATTCAAGAAAAAAACCAGAAAAAACTGATGCCCAGAATACTCGCAATTGACCTGGGAACCAAAAGAACCGGTCTAGCTGTTACCGATACCTTGAAAATGTTAGCTAATCCTTTGGAGACAATAGAGACGTCTACCTTGATTGATTACGTGAAAAGATACTGTGAAAAAGAAGAGGTGGATACCTTGGTTCTTGGTTATCCAACCCGATTGAATGGGCAGGACAATGAGATGACTCCAAAAGTGATCACCATGAAGGATAGGCTTTCGAAGGCTTTTCCTGATAAAAAAATAGAACTCGTCGATGAGCGGTTCACTTCTAAGATGGCCATGCAGAGCATGATTACCATGGGAAGTAAAAAGAAAGACAGAAAAGAAAAAGCCGGAAACCTGGACAAGGTGAGCGCGGCAATTATTCTACAATCCTATTTAGAGAGACAATGATTTACCCTATAGTTGCTTACGGTAACCCGATTTTGAAGAAAGAAGCCGAGGAAATTACCGAAGGAACCGAGCTCGATGAGCTGATCAAGAATATGTTTTCAACAATGGACAACGCCAGTGGCGTAGGTCTTGCAGCGCCCCAAATTAATCAGGGGATTAGTCTTTTTGTGATCGACAGCACCTTAATGCTGGATGAAGAGGATGAGGAAGTCGGTATTCGACGGGTATTTATCAATCCTATAATTTTGGATGAATATGGAGATGATTATAGTTTTGAAGAAGGCTGTTTGAGTATTCCTGAAGTTCGCGCAGAAATCACCCGTCCTGAGACCTTGACGATCGAGTATTACGATGAAAACTGGAATCTGAAAGAGGAGGAATTCTCAGGAATGACCGCTCGTGTGATTCAGCACGAGTATGATCACTTGGAAGGAATTCTATTTGTGGATTATTTGAAAGGCCTCAAGAAACGACTGGTGAAATCTAAACTGATCGATGTCAGTAAAGGCAAAATCTCCACAGATTACCGAATGATCTATCCTCTGAAATGATCAAAACTCCCCAACTCAAAATAGCGCTGGTACAAACCAACCTTTATTGGAAAAATAAAGTGGCAAATCTGGCGATGCTGGAAGAGAAAATGTGGGAGATAGCTAATGAAGTGGATTTGATTATCCTGCCTGAAATGTTCCCGACGGGATTTAGCATGGATACGGCTGAACTTGCTGAGCCGATGAATCTGAACGTTTGCAAGTGGATGGTTCAAATGGCAACGCAAAAGAAAACAACTATTACTGGGAGCGCGATCATCCAAGTAGCTGGTAAGTACTATAATCGCCTGCTTTGGGTAAGTCCAGATGGAACAATTCAGCATTACGACAAGCGACATCTTTTTCGGATGGCGGATGAGGATCAGTCTTTTTCCGCGGGAGAAAGCTTGCCGATTTTTGAGCTGAATGGCTGGAAGATTTGTCCGCAGGTTTGTTATGATCTGAGATTTCCTATCTGGTCTAGAAATAGAATGATCGACGGGAAACTGGCTTACGATCTGATTTTTTATGTGGCGTCATGGCCTGCGGCTAGAGTTTCAGCTTGGGATGCACTTTTGCCTGCCAGAGCGATTGAAAATTTGGCTTATTCCATAGGAGTGAATCGAGTAGACGAAGACGGCAATGGGATAAAGTATAACGGACATTCTGCTGCTTATGACTATAAAGGTAATCAGATTGAGTTTTTAGGGGAAAGTGAAAAGATCACTGTATTGACTTTGGATGCAGAGGAACTCGATTCCTATAGAGAGAAATTTCCAGCTTGGATGGATTCGGATGACTTTGTTGTCAAATAAAATCTATGCTTCCTTTCTACTTGAAAAAGTAAAAACCGTCTTTATGTATGCTGAACATTAGCATGGACGACACTTCGGTCACCCGTCTTCGGTCTTCGGCCTGAACAAACAAAGGAAAGAAGGAGAATGATGAAGTAGAGTGCTTTAATATCAAGTAATCCTTTTTTCAGACACTCAGTACTTTACGCGAGCGGAATTTGAAACAAGGATATTTTGCGTATTTTAGCCCCAATATTTTAAGACCCTGTTTCCTCTTTTTTCCAATCCAAATACATTTTGAAATGGATCTGACCTAGCTAGGTCAATTGAAGGCTCAGGGTATAACATGTCTTTTTAGAACTCTTAAAACCATGAGTAATCAAACTCCAAAAATCCTTTATACGCTGACTGACGAAGCTCCGGCTTTAGCTACGTATTCCTTATTGCCGATTGTAGAAGCATTTACTAAATCTGCCGGTGTATCGGTAGAGACTCGTGATATTTCTCTTTCCGCCAGAATCATCTCTAATTTCTCTGCATTCCTGACACCAGAACAGCAGATGCCAGATACTTTGGCAGAATTAGGTGATATCGCAAAAACTCCAGAAGCAAATATTGTAAAGCTTCCGAATATCTCTGCATCTGTTCCACAGCTTAAAGCTGCGATCAAGGAACTTCAGTCTCAGGGATATGCCCTTCCTGAATATCCGGAAGAGCCAAAAACTGAAGAAGAGAAAAGCATAAAAAGCAAATACGACAAGATCAAAGGTTCTGCAGTGAACCCTGTGCTTCGTGAGGGTAATTCTGACCGAAGAGCACCTCTAGCAGTGAAAGAATACGCCAGAAAGCATCCACACTCCATGGGTAAATGGTCTGCTGATTCTAAAACTCATGTGGATAGCATGACAGAGGGAGATTTTTACGGTAGTGAAAAATCCCATACTATGGCTGATGCAGCTATTATTTCTATTGAGTTGCATGGAGCAGATGGAAGAAAAGAGATACTTAAGTCTGGCTTGAATATACTTGCTGGTGAAGTGATCGATGCGTCTACCTTGAGTATTTCTGCTTTGACGGCATTTCTAAGAAAAGCAAAAGCTGAGGCAAAATTGCAAGGAGTTCTTTTCTCCATTCATATGAAAGCAACCATGATGAAGGTATCTGATCCTATCATCTTTGGTCATGCTGTGAAAGTGTTTTTTGAGCCTGTTTTTGCCAAGCATGCAGCTACATTTAATGAAGTTGGGATCGATGTGAATAATGGATTTGGAGATTTGATTTCCAATCTTGATAAACTTTCTATTCCAAAAAGAACCGAAGTTGAAGCTGACATAGCAGCTTGTCTTGCCGATAGCCCAGACTTAGCTATGGTGAATTCTGACAAGGGAATCACCAATCTACATGTACCAAGTGATGTGATTATCGATGCTTCTATGCCTGCGATGATCAGAACTTCTGGTCAGATGTGGAACAAGGCTGGCAAACTTCAGGATACTAAAGCGATTATTCCAGATAGATCTTATGCGGGTGTTTACGAAGCTACGATCAACTTCTGTAAAGCTCATGGAGCATTCGATCCATCTACTATGGGTTCTGTTCCTAACGTGGGTCTGATGGCTCAGAAAGCTGAAGAGTATGGCTCACACGATAAAACTTTTGAGGTTCCTTTTGCCGGAACTGTAAAAGTTTTGGATCAAAACGGTATCGAAATCTTCTCGCATAATGTGGAGGCTGGGGATATCTGGAGAATGTGTCAGACTAAAGATGCTCCGATTCAGGACTGGGTGAAATTAGCTGTGACGAGAGCGAGACTTTCTGCTACACCAGCTATCTTTTGGTTAGATCCAAACAGAGCGCATGATGCAGAATTGATCAAAAAAGTAAATAAATACTTGCTAGATCATGATCAGACTGGATTGGAGATTTCAATCCTTTCTCCTATAGAAGCTACTAATCTTTCTTTGGCGAGAATCAAAGAAGGTATGGACACCATCTCTGTGACAGGTAACGTGTTAAGGGATTACTTAACTGACTTGTTCCCGATTCTGGAATTGGGTACTTCCGCCAAAATGCTATCTATTGTTCCGTTGATGAATGGTGGAGGTTTGTTTGAGACTGGAGCTGGAGGTTCTGCACCTAAGCATGTGGAGCAGTTTGTGAATGAAGGTCACTTGCGTTGGGATTCTTTAGGTGAGTTCCTTGCCTTGGCAGTTTCCTTGGAGCATTTGGGACAAACATTCCATAACGATAAAGCATTGCTACTGGGTGAGACGCTTGATCAGGCGACTGGCAAATGGTTGGAAAACGATAAGTCTCCAGCAAGAGTTGTAGGCAAATTGGATAATAGAGGAAGTCATTTCTACATCGCATTATATTGGGCAGAAGCTCTTGCTGCGCAAAATAAGGATGCCGATCTGAAAGCTAAGTTCACGGTGCTAGCTTCAGCATTGGAGGCTCAAGAAACAACTATCGTGAATGAACTGAACGGTTCTCAAGGTGTGCCAATTAATATTGGTGGCTATTTCAAGCCAAATGCTACATTGGCTTCTGAGGCAATGAGACCAAGTGCAACACTGAATGAAGTGCTGACAACTTTGGTATAAGAGAACATTAAAGCTGTAGAAAGCCATCCGAGGAATCGGATGGCTTTTTTTGTTTTTGTTTAAACCACGGTGGACACAGAGTTTAGCGTAGAGATAACAGAGTGTTTTTTTGGAAATAGAAAATCTAGCCCTCTTTACTTATCAAAATTGTATTTGCCTAAATCAACAATCAAAATTCCGAAGTCGGCTATTCTTCCTCAAAACTCACCTTATTCGCCCGCATAAATTCCCTCTTCCGCCGTTCGTGTCCCACGCATGGCAATAGCAAACGTTAGAAAAGCGTAGGTATTGAAACTATATTCTCACTTAACACCAAATTCTCGACACTCATACATTGACTAGAAACTTATAAGTTATATTTTCAAACTTAACTTTTTGAGCAAATGTCAAAATCCATGATTAAAGCGATACTTGTTGATGACGAAAAGCATGCACTAGAAACACTTAAAATGCTTCTGGACCTATACTTTCCCGATAAGTTTGAAATCCTTGCGATGTGTAATTCTGTGGATCAGGCTGTGCCTGCCATCCAGCAACACGAGCCAGATCTCATTTTTTTGGACATACAGATGCCTCAGAAGAACGGGTTCACCTTACTTGAGATCATTCCAAAGCGTAATTTTGAGGTGATTTTCACTACTGCTTATAAGGATCATGCGATTCCAGCATTTAAACATGCTGCTTTTGATTATTTACTGAAGCCGATTGATACCGTTGAATTGCAAAAGACAATCGTACGATTTGAGGAAAAGAGAAAACCGAATGCTATCGAGGAAACGCTTCAGAGTATCAAAAAGCAGATCAATTCCCATAATATTATTGATCTGAATATGCAGGAGACGATAGAGTACGTGGATTTGGATGATATTCTTTATCTCAAAGCAGAAGGGAATTACACTAGGTTTCACTTGGAAGGCGAAAAGCAATTGTTGCTTTCCAAGCCTATAGGCTATTACAAAAAACGGTTTGAAGAGAGTAATCTTTTTGTTAGAATTCACCATTCCTTCTTAGCCAATTCTACTAAATTCCTTAGGTATGATAAGAAGGAGGGATTTATGATTTTGAGAAATGGTGAAAAAATATCTGTGTCTGTGAGAAAGAGTACATCCTTGAATAATGGGTTTTATTAAAAAACTGGCGCTGATTTTTTTAGTGTTAGTGAGTTTCACCTTTAGTGTGGAAGCTCAGCAAATCCCATCTTTTAATTTCACTACTGTTGATGGACTGCCAAACAATGCCATAAGATCGCTACTGGTGGATTCCAGAGGGATACTTTGGATAGGAACTGAAAATGGTGTTTCTAAATTTGAAAACGGTGGTTTTCAGAATTTCTATGAATCAGATGGATTAGGTTTCAATAGTTGCTGGGCGATAGCAGAGGATAAGAATGGAAACCTTTGGTTTGGAAGCTACGGAGGAGGAGTTTCTGTTTTTGACGGGGAAAAATTTCATGTATATACCACCGACAATGGCTTAGCCGATAACAGAATCCGACATTTCTATCCCTACAAAGACAAGATGCTAATTGGGACAGAAGATGGGATCAGTGTTGGGGATTTAGAGACATTTAAGATCAGCTCAATTCCTTCCAGTATTCGAAGCAGTGAATTGAATTACACTACCAGCATCTTTGAATTTAATGATCGGCTCTTCTATTCTACCTACAGAAATGGGAGCTTTGAGATTGTTTGGGAAAATACAGACTCACAACTTAAAAAAATCAATGATTGGTTGCCAATTTACTCCATTTCAGTAGAAAGCGACAGCTTACTTCTGGCAGATAAGGGTTCCGTAAAGAAAATCGCCACATCAGAATTCATCCAGGGGAATGCACCTGCTCAAAGTTTTGGGCAATCCATCGTCTGGAAAAATATAGATGGGTTGAAAGGTGAGAAATACCTGTTGGCAGCTAGCCTGTTTTCCAAAGATGGAGGGGTTTTTCGGCTTGAAAATAGTGAGATGATAGATGAAAGTGATTGGTTAGGTGTTACTTCAAATTTTATTATTTCTGGAACTTTAGATAGAAATCGTAAGCTGCTTTATCTAGGGTCCCAAGACAAAGGGCTGTACCAGGTTCGTTTAGAGGAGATGATTATCTATGATGATTTTGATGAAGCAGAGGTAAAAGGGATTGCAGGCAATGAGTCTACTTTTGGGGTTTTGAGTAACCTTGGCTTGGAAATTAAAGATTCTTCCAAGCTAAAAGTTATGATAGGTCGTGAAGAGTTTGAAAAGGTGCAGGTTAATTTTTATCGAAATCATCCTTCCGCGATTCCAGCGCACATGGATGGTTTCTTTGAATTGGATCCAAATATTTCACCAGAAGATATGGAGTTTTACCAGCTTCATTATGAAGGGAATTCTTTTTGGACGAATACTAATCTGGGGATCTTTCAACTAGATTTAGATGGGAAGTTCTTAGCATATCTACCTGTCCATGCGTTTAGTATAGGTTTTACGCCAGACGGGAAACTTCTGGAAACTAATCCTTATGACGGAGTAAGAATCTATTCTGACCCCAAAAACTTCATTTATACTTATTTCGAACCAGATATACCATCTACACCGTTGCAGATTTCTAAGGTGGTCAAAGGAGTAACTCGTAATTATTTAGCTTCAGTATTTCATGGGCTTTATCATTGGGATGGTCAAGAGTTTTTTTCTTATAAAAATGAAGGCGTTTGGGAAGAGTCCAAGTTTAAGACCCTTCACTATTTAGGAGAAGGGATGTTATTGGCTGGGACAGAGTTTGGAGACTTGTATCAAATTAAGCCTCAGCCTGATTTTGAAATAGTAAAGAAATGGCCCAAAGAGGAGCTTCAGGGGAATTCTATCTTATTTATAGAATCTTATAAAGATGCCATTTTGGTGGGGACTGAACTAGGGCTTCATATTTTGAGACCAGATGAAAATAGGTTTTGGGCAGAGGAGAGGGGCATATTTCATCGGATTTTCAAAAGTGCTACTAGAATTGGGGACAGACTTTACATTGGATTGGATAAAGGTTTTTATACAGTTAATCTTCCCGAATTGCTTGCTCAGAAATTCCCCGAGCTTGGATTGTCCATTACAGAGATCAAAGTGAATAGCAAGCCTGTCAGTTCTGAGTATTTCAAATGGTTTGCTTACGAAGGTGGGGATTTGGAGCTAAAATCTAATGAGAATTCACTTTCGATTCGCTTCAAAGCATCTGGGAATTTCAACAGCGGGAAACTGCGCTACCATTACAGGCTAAAGAAAGATGCAGAGTGGACTGAGTATAGCAATGAGCCACTGATCGAGCTTCCATTTTTGCCTTTTGGGTCCTACCAAGTGGAGGTTCAGATTTGGGATTATTACTCCGGGAAAATGACCGTAGTTTCCTTACTAGACTTTACTATCGATAAGCCCTACTATCTGAAAGTCTGGTTTATCATCTTAATTATAGGATTGCTGTCAGCTTTATTTTATTGGTTTTATAAAACTAGACTAATCCGCCTTGGAAGTCAATCTCAGCTGAAGCAAAGAATGACCGAAATCAAATTGGAGGCACTTCGGTCCCAAATGAATCCTCACTTTACCTTCAATGCCATTAACAGTGTCCAGTATTTCATTCTGAAAAATGACACCGCTCAGGCTGTGGCTTTTTTGGGCAAATTCAGCAAATTGATTCGAATAACGCTGGAGCAAAGTAGCCAGACACAGATCACGCTGGAGGCTCAGATCGACTATCTGAGCCGATATATAGAAGTGGAGAATATCCGGATGGACAATCGGGTGAAGTGGGAAATATTAGGAAATGCTTTGATTCGTCAACAGGAAATCTTGATTCCACCCATGCTCATCCAGCCATTGGTGGAGAATGTCTTTGTCCATGCCTTTCCTGCCGAGCATCCCAACCCTGAGTTGAGTATCACCTATGAAATCATCTCATCAGATCAACTTCTATGCACGGTCAGAGACAATGGCGTTGGAAAACGGGAAGTATTCCAGACGGTAGATGACACCCATACCATCCAAGACACCAATTCTATTCACGAATCCAAAGGCCTAAAAATGATCCAAGAAAAGCTGAGCTTGCTGCCGGGGTATAATGAGAATAGCTTTGAAGTTCGCTCGGACGATAGTGGGTATGAGGTGCGTGTGATGATTTTTTACAGCTAGGAGCTACAGATATGAAGGGGATTGGGGCGGGTGTGAATCGCTAGCCTCTGAATATTTGCCATATTATATATTGTTTAGAGGTAATTGACCACCAAGATTTTAAAAAGTTTTATTTACGATAATATGTTTAAAAGAATTCAATTTGTTTTTTTTGTTATTATCCTTTTTGCTTCCTGTAGAGAGGAGAATATCCCCGTTTTTGTTCTAAATACAAGTTCATTTCCTGAAAATGGAGGTAGGATTTTGTCATCAAACTATGGCAATGAAGTAAAATATGGTGAGACTATAACTCTTACTGCTATTCCAAACGATGGGTATTTTTTTTACAAATGGGATGTTGATTATAATAGCTATGATAGTATTATTAGTTTTGAAATATCAGGGCACGCTAGAGTTGTTGCTATTTTTGTAAAAGAGCCTAAGGTAATACCAACTGTTATTCAGGTGACAAGGTCTTCTGCTAGTATCAGCCTGCAAATAGAAATTGAAGACAATTTTCCAATTGATAAACTTGGATATTTTATTTCTGATTCAGAGGGAGATCAGAATTTAAATAATGGGAAATTTAATGAACTGGAATCAAATAGCAGCAACATTCTTGTTGATGGGCTAGATCCTAGTTCGGCTTATAGAATTCAGTTTTATCTAAAAAACCAAAGGTTTTCAGTATTGAGCGAAATAGTTGATTTTACAACAAGAGGCTTAATCCCATTAAAAGTCGGACTTGATAATGATTGGGTAAATGTTCAAGGATCAGTATTACAAAAAAGTGATGGTACCCTTTATACTTTTAATGTTAACGAAACAAAAAAAATAGGAGATCAGAAATGGATTTCTTTTTCTTCAGGTGAAGGCACATCTACATCCGAGTCACAGGTATTAGGGGTTATGACTGATAATACCCTATGGCAGATTTTACCAGAACTTCAACAAATAGGGCTTGATAATGACTGGAGTAAGGTTTTTCTTGGAAACTATTCAACAAACAATAATTGGGGAATTAAAGAAGATGGAACTTTGTGGAATTGGAAAGGAACAGATTCGCCCAAGTTGCATCAGGAAGATTACTATCCGTTTGTGGAAAACAATTGGACAGATGGCTCCATCGGGGGTGTAGAAGGTGCTCATTTATTACTTATTAACAATGATGGCTCAATCTGGGGCGTTGGGGCAAATCAGGTTGGCCAACTTGGAAATGGATTAAGAGTATTGAGTGATGATAATCAGTTGGTTAAGTCTATTTTCTCAAAAAATGCTAAATTTGTTGCTGCTGGGGGCTTTATGCCGCATAGCTTAGCTATTGATGAGGATGGGGGAATGTGGCAATGGGGTGCAATTCCAGATGGTTCATATTCCTCAAACAATAATTCAACGCCAACTTTAATTGAGGGACATTCTGATTGGGTTTTTGCTTTAACGGGTTTCTCTATTTCTTATGGAATTAAAATAGATGGCAGTTTATGGTCATGGGGTGCAAATGAAGGTAACTATGGAGATGGGTTATTAGAATCAAGCAATATACCTGTAAAAGTAAATAATGAAAAATGGTTAATTGTTTCTCAAACATTAGGTATTAAAAAAGACAACACATTGTGGTATTGGAACTACTGAAAAATGGGGTTAGTTATAATAGACTTTTTCTTTTTTAATTTTTATTGATTTATGTAAAACTGAGCATTTGAAAGAACCAAAGCAAATGTAGATGTACAAGCTATTGAGCGTGGAAATGGAAGGGCTAATTATATTGATACTTATACAGGTGAAGAGCTTTGGGGAGGAGATCGCTACGATTACGATCATATTTATCCTTCTGAGCTGATTCATAGCCGATACAAGGATAGGCTATCGGATCTACAAATCGCTGAAATAGTGAAAATCCCCGAGAACATTGCCGTGACTCTACGAAGCATCAATCAGTCTAAAGGCAAAAAAGATCCAGAACTCTGGATTCAAGATTCCAGACTGATTTTGACAACAAAAATTAATTTAGGAATTGCAGGCAAAGCAATAGAGTTTGCCAAGTCAGCTATAGAAAAGAAGGCGAGTCAGTTCTGATGATTTTCTTGCTTTTTGTACAACTATGAAGAGAATAAGCACACTTATGTGTTTGTATACCCCACCCAGAGTATTTGGAATATATTGCGCACAATTGGGGATGACAATTCTCAAGGCGTTAAGTGTTTTTTTAAATCGGACTTATTTCTAGGGGTGGAAATCTGTCCGATTTTTTTATGCATGTATCGGGTAACAATGGGAAAGTTTATCCTTCCTCAAAACTCACCTTATTCGCCCGCATAAATTCCTTGATCACGGATACATGAATACATTCTCCCAAATGGATAAATGCGTAATTGTTAATTTTTTTAGTCTTACCATGTGCGACAATCTCTTTATCTTCTATGTCAAAACCTAGGTGTAAATGTTTAGTTCGGCTTTGCATTCCACACACTTTTCCAGAAGAGTCAAAAAGCGGCCCGCCACTTTGTCCTCTTAGTCCGGGAGTACTCATTTCCATTCCGTAGATTTTCCCATTTTGATTCCCCAAAAATCGGGTGAGCATGCCTTCGATGGGAAATCGCGGGGAGCGCATCGCGCCAGTTTTGGTCCATTCTAAAGACTGACTTTGTGCACTCAACTGATAATTTGAAAACTCTGGAAAAGGGAATCCCAGTCTGCATAGCATTGCTCCGGGGCTGATTTCAGAATCCTCCTTTTTAAATTTGGGAACATTGTTGAACAATGTTTTGTCAAAGCCCTCGAATTTGATCAATGCGAGATCAAATTCTGGATGGAGAAAAAACCTCATGTTTTTAATTTGATCCACACAATCTACAAAGGTGATTCGCGTCTCAGACACAGTGTCTGCTTTCAACCCCAGTTTTTTTGCTAAAGAAGATCGTTGACCTCCGCTTAGATCTTTGCCTTGCTGCAAAAAGGAAGTGTATTTTTGATTGATTTGATCTGCTTGAGACAGCCATTGGGCTACATGTTTACACGTTAGCGCATAGCCTTCGTGATTGACGAAAAATAGAGTGGCGGCACCTCTTTGAATCTGAGTACTTCCAAAATTTCTGGAGATGGAATGTATCGCTCTGGTATAGCCGGCGGTTTCGAGAATTGCTTTTTCAAACATTAAAAATTGCTTAGGTAAGGCTTGAAAATAGGGAAAAGCTTTGTCAAAAGTGTTTTTTCAGAATTTTTAAGAAACTATTTTTCTTCGAAATCGATTGAATGCCTGTCGCCCCTTAGATATTTTGGGCTAGCCAAATAAATGTAATAACTTAGCCATCCCTCAGGGATTTTAGGCAAAAGTGGCATGCATAATAGAGGGAATTTTAGGATTCAAACCTATACTCAAATCAAAAATAATTATGAGCAAAATTAAAGTTGGAATAAACGGATTCGGTAGAATCGGACGTTTGGCGTTCAGAGTTGCACAAGAGAGAGAAGATATCCAAGTAGTAGCGATCAATGACTTGATCGACGTAGACTACATGGCTTACATGCTTAAGTATGACTCTACTCACGGTAACTTCAAAGGTACTGTAGAGGTGGTAGACGGCGCATTGGTCGTGAACGGAAATACCATCCGTGTTACTGCTGAGAAAAGCCCAGCTAACCTTAAGTGGGGTGAAGTAGGAGCTGATTATGTAATCGAATCAACCGGTATTTTCTTGACTAAAGAAACTGCACAAGGTCACATCGATGCAGGTGCTAAGAAAGTAGTAATGTCTGCTCCATCTAAAGATGATACGCCGATGTTCGTAATGGGTGTAAACGAAGATTCTTACACTTCTGACATGATTTTCGTGTCTAACGCTTCTTGTACTACAAACTGTTTGGCTCCAATCGCCAAAGTATTGAATGACAACTGGGGAATCGAGGAAGGCTTGATGACTACAGTTCACGCGACTACTGCAACTCAAAAAACTGTTGATGGACCTTCTGCGAAGGACTGGAGAGGTGGACGTGGTGCTGGTCAAAACATCATCCCTTCTTCTACGGGAGCTGCTAAAGCGGTAGGTAAAGTAATTCCTGAGCTTAACGGTAAATTGACTGGTATGGCATTTAGAGTTCCTACTCCTGATGTTTCTGTTGTCGATTTGACAGTTAGATTGAAAAACCCTGCTACTTACGCTGAGGTTTGTGCTAAAATGAAAGAAGTTTCTGAGACTACTATGAAAGGTGTTCTTGGATATACTGAAGATCAGGTTGTTTCTAACGATTTCGTTGGAGATGCTAGAACTTCTATTTTCGATGCAGGCGCTGGTATCCAGCTTTCTGACAAATTCTTGAAAGTAGTTTCTTGGTATGACAACGAGTGGGGTTACTCTAATAAAGTAATCGACTTGGTTAGCTTCATCGCAAGCAAATAATAATTGCATTTGCAATAAACGAAGCCGTTCATGTATGTGGACGGCTTTTTTTTGTTCTGAGGGATCCCGCTTCTAGTGCTATAGTGTATGTTTCCTTATCGTTTTTTCACGCTGCGGCTGAATACTGGGACTGAATACTGTCACTGCGACTAAGCACTTATTTCATTCCCTGAACTCGCAACAAATCATCGGTGGCCTGCAGGATTTTACTTTTGAGAATGGGATTGTAGTCTGGGTTTGCCTCCAAAAAGTCTGAGACGATTTTAGCCGCTCCTGAGGAAGTGTACTGCCCGGCCGTAGCAGATGTCCATCTTTTGGGGAAAAAGATGTCTCCGGTCTTCTGAGTGTCTTCTAGGAGACGAAGAGCAAGTGGAAGATGCTTGATAGCGGATTTCTGATGCAAAGGGTGGTGAATGTAGCCACTAGCTGACAAGACCCAAGATTCCTTCTCACGGTTGGAGGCTTCGCTGAATGATTCGAAGAGCGCATCTCGCTCTGCTTCGTTTTGAGATAAAGCTGGCCTTAGAAAATCAAAACGATCAAGTTTGTCCGGATTGCTGATCCTGGTTCGTTCTTCTGTTAAGATGATGTCAGATTTTGGATGTCCATACATTGCTAATGTCATGGCTAGACTCGTGAAGTTGTCCGGATTGAGTTTCAGGTCTTTGATTTCAAGATCTTTTTTCCAGACTTGATAAAGCTGCTCTTGCCCAGTTTTAGAATATGCAAGACCGCTGTAAAGAGAGAAGATGGTTTTCTTCAGGTTGGTAGGAAGGTCTTCTTGCAATTGATTCCAAAGTTGTGATTCTAATTCAGGAAGAACTTTGTTACGTTGATCTTCGCTCAAATATTTCCAGAAAATGGAATTGATTTCAGATGAAATGAGACGAGCTAAGATCTCATTTTCTTCATTGGCTATTCCCTTTTGAAAAGTCTCAAAAGCTAGAATTGGCGCTATGTTGCCAGCTAAGGTATTTTCAAATAAGTTGATGTAAGATTGTCCGCGCATCACTTCATCTGTCAAGGCTGAAATATTAGCTAGCGAAGCCTTATCGAGTGGGAAAACTCCATAACCAAGCCCATTGCTATTGTAGAGAATAGCAGCTGGCTGTTGTTCTCCGATAGCCTCTTTCAAGTTGAGCGTTTTGCCCGTCATGGCAACGGAGAAGGTCTTGCTTTCCTCAGGATAAAAGAATGTGATGTCAAAAAGCTGCGGCCAAATTTTGTCAGAGCCATCTTCGGCCTTCTGGCTGATTAGAAATGAGCTGATCGAGCCGTCTTTGGCAAGTTCAATTTTGTCGGAGAGGATAGGTCTGCCGGATTGATTTACCCATATTTCACTCCATTGCTGAAGATCCATTTCTGTGTTTTCATCTAGAAGTTCAACCAACTCATTCCAGTCTGCATTGTCATTAGCATAGGTTTTTATGTATTTCTGGATGCCTTTTTGAAATGCCGTTTCACCCATGGCTGTTTCCAGCTGACGCATCATAATCGGGGCTTTATCGTAGATGATGCTGCCATACAGGGATCCAGCATCCTTCAGATTGGCTAGTTTCTGTCGAATTGGGTTTGTACCCTGAGTTCGGTCTTCGCCATAAGCAGACGGATAATGATTTGTAAGAAATGAAAGTTCGTGATTGATATCAGGATAAGTTGGGTTGACTAGTTTGCCAGCCATGAAGTTGGCAAATACTTCTTTCATCCATACATCTTCAAACCAATCCATCGTCACCAAGTCACCAAACCACATATGAGCTGTTTCGTGACCGATAAGCTTTGCCCTGCTAAGTAATTCTGTGTTGGTAGCATTTTCGTCCAGGAAAAGAGAGGATTCGCGGTATTGGATGGCTCCTACATGCTCCATTCCTCCGTATTGAAAAATGGGGATGGTGACAAAATCAAATTTCTGGAATGGGAAAGGGTAGGCGGTATACTCTTCTAGAAATTCTTTCGCTTGTTGATGGAGCGTGAAAAGCTCAGGAATACTGGCGGCTATTTTTTCAGGATTGGTTTCTCTGTGCAGCATCGTTTGAGCGAATTCTGATGCTGATGTTGCTTTTTGAAATTTGCCTGCAACAAAAGAAAACAAATAGGTGCTCATCAGGTCTGACTTGGAAAAGCGATGGGTGACAAATTCGCCATTTTCCTCAGAAGCCATTTCTGGCGCTCCTGCCAAGACTTCCCAGTCTTTAGGAGCTGTGATGGTCAGCGTATAGTTCGCTTTCAAATTTGGTTGATCAAAACATGGGAAAAGCGTGCTTGCCCGATCAGGAACTAGGAGTGTGTATAGAAAATCCTCATTTCTGTTCAGAGATAGCTCTCCGGCGAGGAAATCAATCTCGATAGTGTTGGCGCCTTTTGTAAGTGCTTCCTTGGGGATGATCAGGTGCTGGTCTTTGTGGTTGATTTCAGTTTCCTGACCATTCACCCTTAGCGAAAGTAAATGCGATGATTCCTCATGGAAATCTAATACCAAGGGATGCGATAGGTCAGATATTTCAACTTCCAGAGTTAAATGTGAACGGATGTCCTCTGATTTTTTGGAAGGGATGTTAAAAGATAAACTGTAGTGGATATCCGCAACTTGCTGTTTTCTGTATTGAGCTAACTCGAAAGAGATTCCTGGATTATAGAAATGTACGTCCGATACAGGAGTCTTGCATGAAGAGAATGTCAAAACAAAGCCAAAAAGCAGAAAGAGGTGTTTCATATTCCAACAATCAGCATATTTTGGAGGATTCGCAAGGTGAATTCCACTGGAGATGTATGTATGAGATCACATTCTCGTCACGTCTGATTTTTTAATATAGGCGCTTTTATCTTTCCAGTCCACCTCATACCAGATGTCTTTGCTGGATTTGATGTGTACACGATGCCCTGGTTCTACCATTTCTATCAGCTCACCACCCGCAGATGGCTTGCTTACAATAAACGTCGGGCTGCTGGTGATAAGACCTGTGCGCGGACCATTCAAGAAATTATTGGCCAGAAAGATTAAAACAATCAGCAGGATAGTAGGCCAGAAAGTTTGGGTTTTTTCTGTTTTACGACCAGTTATCCAACTTGTCACAATAGAGAGTACCAAGAAAAATGATAAAATGCCCACAATATAATCTTGGTATTCTGTAAGAAATATAAGGAAGCGTTGCCCGTCACTCACCTCGTAGCCGACAAGCGTGCTCTGGCCCGTTAGACTTTTGATCTTGGTAATGGCTTGTGAGTTCGGTTCCAGATCGTAGTATTTACTTAGGTAAAGCGTAGCTCGTTCATTATCTCCAATACCCTCGGTGATGAAGGCCATTTTCAGCAACATTGCCGGTGAATAAATCCCAGATTGGTAGTTAGAATCGTAAATTTCCATTGCTTCCTTGTAGCTTCTAGCATTGAACAAAGAATCTGCTTTATTTAAGTCAATTACATCTGCTTGACAATGAATACTTTGTAGAGATATCGATAAAAATATCAAAAGTTTTGTGAGAAAGATTGATTTCACGTTTGGCATTTAAAATTTGTCCCCTTATTTTTGCAGTCCAATAACGGCAATGATCTGGCAAAAAGCAAGGCTAGGGAGTCAATTTGAAAGGTTTAAAGAGACCATTTTATGGTTAAAATTTCTGAAAATTTTCAGAGCGATATGTGTCGGAAGGTTGACTTCTGGTGCTGATCGTAGAGATAAAATAAAAGTGAATAACGATTCACTAAAGAATATACAGAGTAATGATTCCTTAGCTCAGCTGGTAGAGCAATACACTTTTAATGTATGGGTCCTGGGTTCGAGCCCCAGAGGGATCACAGTAAAAATTAACTTACAAGGAGTTAAAAAAGGAAGTTTCGGGGTGTAGCGTAGCCCGGTATCGCGCCTCGTTTGGGACGAGGAGGTCGTAGGTTCGAATCCTGCCACCCCGACTTTATTATTTCTGTAATGTCACCAGTATTTACTTACCGACATTACTTATCCGGTCCTGTAGCTCAACCGGATAGAGCAACTGCCTTCTAAGCAGTAGGTTTCAGGTTCGAGTCCTGACAGGATCACAATTCAAAAGCGGAATTACGTTCCGCTTTTTATTTTATTAAGTACCGATTCATTAGCTCATCCCGATAGCTATCGGGAGGGTCCTAGTACTGATAACGAGTTAAATAAAAGTGGATAACGATTCACTAAAGAACAATAAAGTAATGATTCCTTAGCTCAGCTGGTAGAGCAATACACTTTTAATGTATGGGTCCTGGGTTCGAGCCCCAGAGGGATCACAAGAAAGCAGTCCAAATGGGCTGCTTTTCTTATTTTTAGGCAATCTGTTTTTTTAGCATGGCCA
>NZ_FOKK01000022.1:61369-64063 GCF_900112005.1 Algoriphagus aquimarinus
CATCCCGATATTAATCGGGAGGGTCCTGGGTTCGAGCCCCAGAGGGATCACAAGAAAGCAGTCCAAATGGGCTGCTTTTCTTATTTTTAGGCAATTCATTTTTAGTGTGACTACTTTTTACATTATCTTCTCTGTTAAGCTAAACAAATCAGTCAGTAGTTTTGAATATACTGTAATAACTCTACGCTCTGCCAGGACTTTCCTTTTTGGGTCGTAAGTTTTTCTGTCATAAACCTACTTCACTTCTAGTATCAGATCTCTAGTATATTCTTCCGTTCTGGTTCTCAAGCTATCCTGTACTAAGGCATAATCCATCTAAATGGTCTGTCTTTGAATTATTCCATTTAACTATCTTGCTCATCAGCAATCCATATAGAAGCTTAATTAGGCAAACCAACTAATTCTAATCATCATGAAAAATAACCCCAAGCAATTGTTAGCTTTTTTGCAATCCAAAGGGGGATGCGTATGGGAGGCTGATGTAGATATGCTGCAATTAAACTTTATTAGTGATCGAGGGATGCATATTTTGGGTTATTCTCAGGAGAAATGGAAAGATATTCCAGGTTTTTGGGAGAGTAGACTACATCCCGATGATTTTGCCGTGGTGTTGCAATACCGTGATTTGAATAAGAATCCTGAAAGAATTCATTCTTTTGAATATAGGATGATAAGTGTTAGTGGTGATATTAAATGGATTAAGGATTCAGTAGCTCTTATTCATAAGGATGGTGTTCAACCTATTCTTTGTGGTGTGATGACTGAGACGACCGATTTCAGGAGGCTAATCGCGATGGAGAAGCTGGAAAAAAAAGTTTGCCGACTTGATATAAACAATTCCCTTAGTGAGCTTTTATTAAGTTATCTAGCAGGATTGGAAGAATTGTTTCCGCAGATGCAATGTTCCATATTGAAAGTCAAAAATGGACATTTATATGGTGGCATTGCTCCGTCGTTGCCTCCTGCCTATATGACGGCTATTGAGAATCTTCAAATTGGGAAGAATGTAGGTTCTTGTGGTACTGCAGCAGCATTGAAGAGACAAGTTATTGTTACAGATATTACCACTGATGCAAAGTGGGAAGGCTACAGGACATTAGCCCTTACGTATGGTTTGAAAGCTTGCTGGTCAAACCCTGTAATCAGCACTGAAGGAGAGGTGATGGCTACACTTGCGATGTATTATCGCGAGCCAAAAACACCCACTGAAGATGAGCTTCAGGTTTTGGAAAGGGTGACAGCATTGTTGCAGATAGTCCTTGAAAACAGGCAAAAAACAGAGATTATCAGTGAAACCAATTTGCTCATGCTACAGAGCCAAGATTTGGCACATTTTGGTAATTGGAACTGGGATATAGCGCATAATATTGTCACTTGGTCACCCGCATTATATAAAATCTATGGGTTGGACTCCAGTGAATTCAAAGCGACATTTGAGGGATATCTAGAATTACTGCATCCGGATGATCGGACAAGAGTAAGAGAGATAGTTCAACTTGTATTAAGTACGGGAAAGGATACTGAGTTCGAAGAGAGGATCGTCCGGCCAAATGGTGAGGTGCGTTATTTGCGGTCTTGGGCCAAGATAAAATCGGATCAAAATGGAAAAGTTCTTGCGATGATTGGAGCATGCTTGGATAATACGGAGAAAGTTAGGAGTATAATGTCCATAGAGCAGCAGAATCAGCAATTTAGGGACATAGCATGGTTGCAGTCACACATAATCCGAGCCCCATTAGCGAGGATAATGGGACTTATAGACTTGATTAAGAACACGCCAGCTGAAGAATTATCACAAAGTGAATTGCTAGACTACTTATCGGCCTCCGCTAATGAATTAGATGAACAGATCAGAATCATTTCCCAAAAGACTGAATTAAAAGATAGGGGAGATTCATAATATGACCTTATACCATAGGTAGACCGAGTAAGTCAATAGTAGGTTCTAAAAATATTACGTCAGCATAGATAGATTTCTGTTATTCTATAGCACATCACTTAGAAGTGTGAGATCTGGCTGAAACAAAAAGGGTAATGTGGCCAAAAATAGTTGGTGTTTTTGGTTTAAATATTTCATATAATTCCTTGCCGTTTTGAAGAGGACTTAAGCTCTGCTGAGGAGCAACTTAACAGCAATAGAAACTGCCAAGTGGAATGAAGGGTCTCCTAGATTGGGAGACCTTTTTTAGTGCTTCATTCTTCTTGTTTTATGGCTAGGAAAACCTTCTTCCGCTTTTCGTTTTTGAAGTACAAGTACCACTTTAGGAAGTTTTTTCTGTTGGTTGTAGAAAGGCCTCTGTGGATGACCAGATTATTCTTTAGATGACCAAAAAAAGACTCTAGGCCGTTGGTTGATTTTGGGATTCGTGGATTGTCCAGGTATTCAAACAGATGAGGTAAAGCAGTCCTAAGGACAGAAAAAGATCTCCTCAATAATTTGTGGGTATACCAATATTTTCCAGTGAGAGGGTTTACTGTTTTTTGATGGGTGTACTCATGGTATGTTTTATCCCAGGTAGCCAATCCTAGTAACCAATAGCTCAATTCCTCCTTGGTTTTGATTAGATGGAGTTTGGATACAATTCTTCTCAATTCTTGGCCAGCAAGGCTCTTAGGTTTACTGGAGAGCCATATTCGACACATTCGTTGGACATGGATTACGCATCGCTGCAGGGTAATGTTGGGACAGACAAC